>NZ_JAFFIX010000017.1 GCF_016916835.1 Actinacidiphila bryophytorum
CTAAGGCCTAGGACGTTGGTCGCGGGGACCGCCGCACCCCCGGAGCGAGTCCGGAGGGCGGGACGACGGCGGTCCCCGCGAGGGACGCGGGCCGGGTCAGGACCGGGCGGGCGCGTCCGGGTCACCATGGAGTCCGGGAGCCGCTCCGGAGGTCCTTGGCGCCGTATGTGTGCCGTCCGGGCCGGTTGACCACCTGCCCTTTCGACATCACCCAATCTGCCGGACGCTTGTTAAGCCCGTGCTGCGCGTACGTGTCGCGGGTGTACCAGTTCCGCGAATCCCCACCGCTCCGGAGCCGGCCGGAGCGGCAGGCGGCCGCGGGGCGGGCGCCGTGCGTACCGCGTCAGGCCCCGGTGTGCCCGGCCAGGAACGCCAGCAGGTCCTGGCGGCTGACGACGCCGGTCGGCTTGCCCTCGACCAGCACGATCGCCGCGTCGGCTGCTTCGAGCACCGTCATCAGGTCGGCGACCCGCTCGCCGGAGCCGACCTGCGGCAGCGGCGGGCACAGGTGCTTGTCCAGCGGGTCGTCCAGCGTGGCGCGCTTGGTGAACAGCGCGTGCAGCAGGTCGCGCTCCACGATCGAGCCGATCACCTCGGCGGCCATGACGTCGGGGTGGCCGGCGCCGGGCTTGACAACCGGCATCTGCGACACGCCGTACTCGCGCAGCACCTCGATGGCCTGTCCGACCGTCTCGTCCGGGTGCATGTGGACCAGTTGCGGCAGGCCGCCGTCCTTGTGCGCCAGGACGTCGGCGACGCGCGCCTCGCCCTCGCCCTCGTCGAGGAAGCCGTGCGAGCTCATCCACTCGTCGCTGAAGATCTTCGACAGGTAGCCGCGGCCGCTGTCGGGCAGCAGGACGACGACCACGTCGTCAGGGCCGAGCCGTTCCGCGACCTTGAGCGCGGCCACGACCGCCATCCCGCACGAGCCGCCGACCAGCAGGCCCTCCTCGCGGGCGAGCCGCCGGGTCATCTGGAAGGAGTCCTTGTCGGAGACCGCGACGATCTCGTCGGCGACGTCCCGGTCGTAGGCCGTCGGCCAGAAGTCCTCGCCGACGCCTTCGACCAGGTAGGGCCGCCCGGAGCCGCCGCTGTAGACCGAGCCCTCGGGGTCGGCGCCGACGACCTGGACGCGGCCCTCGCTGACGTCCTTGAGGTAGCGGCCGGTGCCGGAGATGGTGCCGCCGGTGCCGACGCCCGCCACGAAGTGGGTGATGCGCCCGTCGGTCTGCTGCCACAGCTCGGGTCCCGTGGACTCGTAGTGAGACAGCGGGTTGTTGGGGTTGCTGTACTGGTCGGGCTTCCAGGCGTTCGGCGTCTCGGCCACCAGGCGGTCGGACACGTTGTAGTACGAGTCCGGGTGCTCGGGGTCGACGGCCGTCGGGCACACGACGACCTCGGCGCCGTACGCACGCAGGACGTTGATCTTGTCGGTGGAGACCTTGTCGGGGCAGACGAAGATGCAGTGGTAGCCCTTGCGCTGGGCGACCATGGCCAGGCCCACACCGGTGTTGCCCGAGGTGGGCTCCACGATGGTGCCGCCCGGCTTGAGCTCGCCGCTGCGCTCGGCGGCCTCGATCATCCGCAGGGCGATGCGGTCCTTCACAGAACCGCCGGGATTGAAGTATTCGACCTTGGCCAGGACGGTGGCCTGGATGCCCGCCGTCACACTGTTGAGCTTCACCAGCGGGGTGTTGCCGACGAGGCTGATCATCGAGTCGTGAAACTGCACCGTAGTGTCTCCGGGTTCTCCGTGATGGTGGGGTCAGCCTAGGTGGTGCGCGGCAACCGGAGCGAAACGTGGACGTTGCGGACACCGTTGACGTTGCCGGGGGTGTTGTTCGGGGCAACAGGTTCTTGTACCGGCTGGTGGACAGGAGGTGAGCGGGCTCGATGGCGAGGGCGAGGGTGGCACGGCGGATCGCGACCGCGGCGGCGTTCGGCGGTGGCGGGATCAGCCTGCTGAGCGGGGCGGCGGTCGGCCTGGTGCTGGCCGAGGTGCGGCTGGCCAAGCGGGTCGTGGGCGGTTCCGCCGACGTTCCGCCGCGGGCCGACGGGCGCTACGGGTCCGCGTTCGCGCACCGCACTGGGGAGCCGCCGCTGCGGCTGGTCTTCCTCGGCGACTCCACCGCGGCAGGGCAGGGCGTGCACCGGGCGCGCGAGACCCCTGGCGCCCTGCTGGCCTCGGGGCTGGCGGCGGTGGCAGAGCGGCCGGTGAAGCTGGTCAACGTCGCGCTGCCGGGCGCCCAGTCCGACGACCTGCCGCGCCAGGTGGAGCTGGTGCTCGACCCCGCGGTGCCGCCGCCGGACGTGGCGGTGATCATGATCGGCGCCAACGACGTCACCCACCGCATGCCGCCCGCGACGTCGGTGCGGCTGCTGTCGGACGCGGTACGCCGACTGCGCGCGGCCGGCGTGGAGGTGGTCGTCGGCACCTGTCCCGACCTGGGGTCCGTCGAGCCGGTCTACCAGCCGTTGCGCTGGCTGGCCCGCAGGATGAGCCGGCAGCTGGCCGCGGCGCAGACCATCGCGGTGGTGGGCGTGGGCGGCCGCACGGTCTCGCTGGGCGACCTGCTGGGTCCCGAGTTCGAGGCCAGGCCGCGCGAGCTGTTCGGCCCTGACAACTACCACCCCTCGGCCGAGGGGTATGCGACGGCCGCCATGGCCGTACTGCCGACGCTGTGTGCGGCGCTCGGCGTGTGGCCGCTGGCCGACGAGCGGCCCGACGTGCGGCGCGGCGAGGGCTTCCTGCCGGTCGCGCAGGCGGCGGCCGAGGCGGCGGCCGAGGGCGGCACCGAGGTCACCGCGGCACAGGACGCGGTGTCGGGGCCGCGCGGGCGCTGGGTGCTCATCAAGCGGCGCAGGAGGCGGCTGCTGCCGGACGAGCACCCGGAGCAGGCCGCGGGGGACGCCGCGGGCGAGGAGAGCGCAGCCCACCGCTCGGCCTAGCGCATCGCTCTGCCGTGCCGGCCCGCGGGCCGGCACGGCATGACGACCGCCCGGCGTGGCTGCCGCATCCGCGGGGCACGGGCGTAGCATCGGGTAAGCAAGCGCTCAGAAAGTAGCCCGCATCACAGCGGCAGGCTGGTGACTCGCTGCGGTACGTACCGGTAACTTTCCCGAGGGTCCGCGGAGCCGCCGCAGCACGCACCACACACGCACGCACGCACCCACAGCACCACCCCCGCCCGCAGCTCGCCGAGGAGTGTCGCGATGCCCGAAGCCGTCATCGTCTCAGCCGCCCGTTCGCCCATCGGCCGCGCCTTCAAGGGGTCGCTCAAGGACCTGCGGCCGGACGACCTGGCCGCCACGATCATCAGCACGGCGCTCGCCAAGGTGCCGCAGCTCGACCCGCACGACATCGACGACCTGATGCTGGGCTGCGGCCTGCCGGGCGGCGAGCAGGGCTTCAACCTGGGCCGGATCGTCGCCGTGCAGATGGGCATGGACCACCTGCCGGGCTGCACGGTCACCCGCTACTGCTCCTCGTCGCTGCAGACCACCCGCATGGCGCTGCACGCGATCAAGGCCGGCGAGGGCGACGTCTTCGTCTCCGCGGGCGTCGAGATGGTGTCGCGCTTCGTCAAGGGCAACTCCGACAGCCTCCCCGACACGATGAACCCGCTGTTCGGCGACGCCATCGCGCGCACCGCGGAGCGGGCCGAGCAGAGCGGGGCCGGCTGGCACGACCCGCGCGAGGACGGGCTGCTGCCCGACGCGTACATCGCGATGGGGCAGACGGCGGAGAACCTGGCGGCGGCCAAGGGCATCACGCGCCGGGAGCAGGACGAGTTCGGCGTCCGGTCGCAGAACCTGGCCGAGCAGGCGCTGAAGAACGGCTTCTGGGAGCGCGAGATCACCCCCGTGACGCTGCCTGACGGCTCCGTGGTGGCCGCGGACGACGGCCCGCGACCGGGTGTGACCCTGGAGGGCGTCCAGGGCCTCAAACCGGTCTTCAGGCCCGACGGCACGGTCACGGCCGGCAACTGCTGCCCGCTCAACGACGGCGCGGCGGCGCTGGTGGTCATGTCCGACACCAAGGCGCGCGAGCTGGGCATCACCCCGCTGGCCCGGGTGGTCTCCACCGGGGTCTCCGGGCTGTCCCCCGAGATCATGGGCTACGGCCCCGTCGAGGCCTCGCAGCAGGCGCTGCGCCGGGCCGGCATGTCGATCGGCGACATCGACCTGGTCGAGATCAACGAAGCCTTCGCCGCGCAGGTCATCCCGTCCTACCGCGACCTGGGCATCGACCTGGACCGGCTGAACGTCAACGGCGGCGCCATCGCCGTCGGCCACCCCTTCGGCATGACCGGCGCGCGTATCACCGGGACCCTGATCAACAGCCTGCAGTTCCACGACAAGCAGTTCGGCCTGGAGACCATGTGCGTGGGCGGCGGCCAGGGCATGGCCATGGTCATCGAGCGCCTTTCGTGACCCTCCGCCACCGGCTGACTCCGTAACGCAGAGTTGTGACGTAAGTCGCAATCAAATCGCCCCCGGGATGTGATTTTTCCCGGGGGCGACGCTTTTTCGCAGGTCAGACCCCGCATACAAAATCAGGACAGCATCCCAGAACCACCCAACTCATGACTTTCCGCACTGCAGAGGCCAGGGGTTTACCGGCACAGTGATGTGAGGGGGAAGTTTCGTCCACTGTTCAGGTGGGCATTGCTCGGGTCGCGTCAGTCGGGAGAACGTCAGTGAGTGCCAACTTCACCGTCCTGCTGGTCGCCGCGGGTTTCGCCGTGGCGGCGGGTTCCGCCGCTCTGCTCTCCGCCCGTGGCGTACGCCGCGAGCTGTCGGCCCTGCGCCAGGATCTGGCGGGCCTGCGCCTGCCGGAGCAGCGCGCCACGGCAGGTGACATCAGGGCCGCCGTCGCCGACGCACTGGCCGACGAGCGGGAGCGCGAACTCGCCGAGGCCCGCGCCTTCTGGGCCGAGCAGGAGGCCCGCGAGACCGCGGGCGACACACCGCTCTTCCGCGGCGGGCTCTACGGCACCGGCGCCGACGCCCCGACGGCCGGCGCCGACTACGAGGTGCCGCCCGTGCTGCCCTACCTGCCCCGGCAGGCCGACTTCGCCGGTCTCGACGCCGCCTACGAGGCCGCGCTCGAAGCCGACGCAGCCGAGGCCCCCGAGGCGACGCTGTCCGCGCCGGGCGCGATCCCGCACCCGTCGGGCCCCGACTACGCGCCCTCTCCGGTCGTCGCCTCCCAGGACCAGACCGCGGAACGGCTCGCCGACCTCGCCGACGCCAGGGTGCCGCTTTCCGACGTCAGGCCCGGACCACTCGGCACCCTCGACGTCTACGTGTTCGCCGACGGCACCACGCTGTGCATGACGCCGGGTCACCGCGAGACCGCGCTGCGGCTGTGCGACGCCCTGGACCGCGGTGACATACCCGTGCTGCGCGGCGGCTCGGCAATAGCCGGCGCCTATGCGCTGACCTTCGCCTTCGGCGAGGAGAGCGTCTACGTGCTCGCCGACCGGGTCGTCGCCTCCCTGTAGCCCTCTCCTTACGGCGGCCGGCTAGTCGACGGCCCTGGCCGCCCGCGCCACCCTTTCGCGCGCCTCGGCCAGCAGTCCGCGGTGCTGGGGCAGCCGCGCCACCGCGACCAGCTCCCGCCCGGCAAGGGCCAGCTGGTCGCCCACCACGAAGACGCCGTCGTCGGGCATCACGTACGGCTCGCGCCCGGGGAACTCCAGCAGCTGCGCCTCGCGGGCGAGCCAGCGGGCGAGTTCCAGACCCGTCGCCGCGGCGCCGGACCGGAGCCTGCGCTGCGGAAGGGCGCGCAGCCGCCCCGCGAGCCGCTGGACCGCGGAGTCGAGATCGGCGCGCGGGTCGACGTGCGGATCGTGGTGCGGGCTGCCGTTGCGGCCCGGGTCCTGGTCCGCGTTCTGGTCGCTGCGCTCCGGCATGACGCGACCCTACCGGGGTACGGGAGTCAGCCTCGCACCCATATCCGCACGTCCGCGATGGTTGCCAACGCACGACCTCTCGGGCACGGTGGGGTGACCGGACCACATACCGGAGGCGCCGATGTCCCAAACGCACTTCTCCGAGGAAACCCACCGGAATCTGCTCGACCGCATCCCGCACTGCACCGGCCGCGAGGTCAGCGACTGGCTGTCCGCCCTCGCCGACGGGCCGTCCTTCTTCCGCTTCGACGAGAAGGTCAGCTGGCTCCGCTCGGAGCACGACCTCTCCTACGGCCACGCGAAGGCCATCGTCCACGAGTACGACCTGCGGCGGGCCGCCCGCAACCTGCTCTGAGCCCGCCCGCACCCCACACCACGCCGACGGGCTGCCGGGAAGCGGCGCTTCCCGGCAGCCCGTCCGGCGATGCCTGCTGAGCCGTGCAGCGGGCCGTGCGGCCCGCCCGGTCAGTCGCGCAGGATCGCGATCAGCCGCAGCAGCTCCAGGTAGATCCACACCAGCGACAGGGTCAGCCCGAAGGCCGCCAGCCAGGACTCCTGCTGCGGGGCGCCGCCCCTGATGCCGTCCTCGACCTGCTTGAAGTCCAGGGACAGGAAGAAGGCGCCCAGCGCGATGCCGAGCAGGCAGAAGACGATGCCGAGCGGGCCGGTGCGCAGCCCCAGGCCGTCGGAGCTGCCGAAGGCGGCGAAGAGCAGGTTGACCAGCATCGCCAGGACGAAGCCGATGGCGACGGCGAGGCCGATCCGCTGGTAGCGGGCGGTGACCCGGATGATGCGCGCCCGGTAGGCGATGAGCATGCCGGCGAAGATCGCCATGGTGCCCAGCACCGCCTGGACCGGGGCGCCTTGCCATGCCTCGTTGTAGGCCCGGCTGAGCACCCCGAGGAAGACGCCCTCGAAGACGGCGTAGCCGAGGATCAGCGCGGGTACGGGCCGGCGCTTGAAGGCCTGGATCATGGCCAGCACGAAGGCGATCAGGGCCGCGCCCACGGCCAGGCCGACGTTGTCGGGAATCGCGACCCAGCCGAGGACCGCGCCGACCACGACCGTGCCGAGCGTCATGCCGGTGCGGGTGACGACGTCGTCGATCGTCATCCGGCCGGTCTGCGCGGGTCCCGCGGCGGGGGCCGCGTACATCTGCTCCATGCCCTCGGCGGTGAGGGGCTGCGGCTGGTCGTAGGGGTTGCGCGGCGCCTGGGCGTAGGGGTTGCCGCCCTGCGGGAAGCCGCCGGGCACCCCCTGGGCGCCGCGGGCGCCCTGCGCCTCGAAGCCCGCGTAGTCGTTCCCGCGGGTGAAACCCCGCCGGGAGAAGACCGGGTTGCTGCTCCTCATCTCACTCCTCCATGGCCGCGTCCTGCAGCTCTGCGTCAAGAGTAATGGCTTGGCAAAAAGACGACTGGCCTCCGGAAGGTGATCTTCCCCGGATGCCGGTTCGCACGCACCCCGTGGCGATATGCCCGCCTCCCCGTGCGCCCGGGAGCGCCGTCGCGCGCCACGCCCGGGAGCGATACGCGGTGGACGGTGGCGCTCGGGCGCGGTATCACTGAAGGGTGCAGACGAACATGCGTTCGAACATCAGGGAGCAGGCCATGGCACGCCCCGACCACACCCGCGCCCTGCACGCGGCCCTGCTGACCGCCGCCCGCGGTCTGCCCGTCATCCCGCTGTCCCGTACGAAGCTGCCCGCCGTCCGCTCCCCGCACCGCGACGAGCCGCGCTCCGCGGCCATGTGCCGCGGCGAATGCGGCAGGCCGGGGCACGGCGTGTACGACGCGACCACCGACCCCGAGCGCATCCGCGCCCTCTTCGCCGTCGCTCCCTGGGCCACCGGCTACGGGGTGGCGTGCGGGCGCGGGCCGCTGCATCTGATCGGGCTCGACCTCGACGTCAAGCACGGCGCCGACGGCGTAGGCGCGCTCCAGGCACTGGCCGACACCCACCGCTTCACCGTGCCCGCCACCGTCACGGTGCTCACCCCCAGCGGCGGCCGCCACCTGTGGCTGACGGCACCGGGCCCGGTGCCCAACTCGGCGGGCCGGCTCGGCCCGGGCATCGACGTACGCGGCGAGGGCGGCTACGTGGTCGGCCCGGGGTCGCGCACGGTCGCGGGGCGCTATCTGCTCGCCCCGGGCAGCGCCGACCTCCCGCTCGCGGCGGCTCCCCCACAGCTGCTGCGGCTCGCCGCTCCGCCGCCCTCGCCGTACGACCACGAGCCCCGGCACGCGGCAGGTCCGCGCCATCCGGCAGAGAAGCGGGCCGCAGCCCTGGTGCGCTTCGTCCTGGACTCCCGCGAGGGGGAGCGCAACGGGCGGCTGTTCTGGGCCGCCTGCCGGGCCTACGACGCCGGTCTCGGCGACGCCCTCGCACCGGCCCTGGTGACGGCCGCGGTGCACACCGGCCTGAGCGAGCGCGAGGCCGCCGCCACCGTGGCGTCGGCAGGACGGCTGCGGGCCGCCCCGCACGCCTGAGGCGGAGACATGCCCGCAGGACCGGCGGGAGGATGCCCTCAGGCGCCGCGGAACAGCCTCGGAGCGGCGCCTGAGAGGCCTCAGGGCGCCGTCAGGCGAGTACCCGCTGGTGCAGCGCGGTGACCGCCTTGCGCGCCGAACTGAACGCCCCGTGCTGCCATGCGTCCATGTAGCTGAGCCAGTCGCCGGCGAAGTAGACGCGGCCCGTGGGTTCGTTCAGCGGCTTGTACCTGGCGTGGTCGGGGCCGCCGGGGGTGCTGTGCCAGGCGGCCTCCTGGTAGGGGAACTGGCGCCAGTGGTGGGAGAAGGACGTGGCCAGTTCGCTGCGGTACTTCTCGCCGTAGATCTTGACGCCCGCCGCCACCGCCCGGGCCTCGCGCTCCTTGGGGGTGAGCGGCGCGTAGGAGTCCGCGTGCGAGCCGGTGTTGTAGTAGCCGATGATCACACCGCGCTCGCCGTGGAAGCCGTAGGACGGGTGCCAGATGTGGGTGACGTCGAGGTCGGTCTCGGTGATGCCGCCGTAGATCCGGTGGTCGGTCTCCCACCAGCGGGAACGGTACTCCAGGCCGATCTTGGCGGCCGAGGACGGCGTGATGGCCTGCAGGGCGGCCTGGACGTCGGCGCCGAGGTTGTGCGGCACCTTGGCGAGGATGTTGGGCGGCATCGCGGCCACGCAGTAGTCCGCGTCCAGGACCCTGGTGCGCCCGCCCTGGGTGTAGGTCACGCTCACGCCGTGCGGCTGGTCGGTGATCCGGGTGACGGCGCAGCCGGTGCGGACCTTGTGGCTGCCGATCGCGCCGGCCAGCGCGTGCGGTATCCGGTCCATACCGCCGACCGGCTGGAACATCAGCATGGCCTGGTCGAATTCGAACTCGAAGGAGAAATACCGGCCGACTCCCGAGGCGAAAATGTCCGAGGCGCTGGGCACGTCGCCGTTGACCACGCCGGGAGTACCGGCGGCGGCCGGCCACTGCGAATAGCCGCGCCGTGAACTGCCGGTGTATTCGAGGGTATTGCCGAGGTCCCCGTAGTCCTTGAGGAATTCCATCAGGCGTTCCCGGTCGGCCGAGGTGAGCGCCTGGTCCAGTGCGCCCTGGTCGGAGGCCTTGGCCAGGAGTTCGGTCACATAGCCGAAGACGTCGGCTTTCGCCGCTCGGTAGCGCATCGGCGCCGTCATGCCGGCGGACTCGTTGTAGAGGTAGGTGTCGGCGTTGACGTTGGTGAAGACCTCGATGGGCACGCCCAGTTCGCGGCAGTAGTCCAGGGTGACCATCCACTGGGCGATGCGGGCGGGTCCCGCGTTCATGTACTGGCCGTCGGAGAAGCGTGCGGTCTGGTGGTTGCCGTACAGGTCGGTGGTGCTGTCGCCGCCCCTGACCGTGAAGTTGCGGCCGCCCGGGCGGTCGCGCGCCTCCAGGACCGTGCAGTCGTAGCCCGCCTTGCCGAGTTCGTAGGCGGTGGTCAGGCCGGCTATGCCGCCGCCGAGCACGACCACCTTGGCGGCGGCCCGGCCGGTGAGGGTGAAGTCGCCCCTGCGCGGCGCGCGGAAGGCCGCCTCGCTGGACGCGGCCTGCGCGGTGGGGGTGAGGCCGAGTGCCCCCATCGTGGCGAGCATGGCGCCCGCCCCGCCCGTCGCGCCGACGGCACGCAGGAAGGCACGTCGATTGAACTGGGTCATCTGTCATGTCCCCTTTCACTACTGGCGCAGGGGACTGTGGCAGCGCGGAGTTACACGTGATCGTTCGCCATATGTCGCGGGCGTAAGGGGAAGCTCCGCCCGGCGCCTGCTACGGGGGCTGCGGCGGCGGCATTCGCGGGCCGCGCGGCCGGCCGCGAACGGCCGGCCGACTCTGCCGGGAACAGCGCGTCATACGACGCCGTGCTGTGCTGGGCTGTGCGGTGTCGAACCGGTGGTGCGGAAGAGCCGGTACTGCCACGGTGCGGCCGCGTCGCCCGGCGTTCCGGGGCGTTGTACGCCCTTTCCCGCCCTTCTCGCGGACCAGCCACCCTGGGGTGGGTGCCCGGAGCCGGACTTGAACCGGCACGCCCACTGTGGGGCAGCGAGGTTTAAGCTCGCCGTGTCTGCGTTCCACCATCCGGGCCGGCGGGGCGCAGAGAAAAGCGTATCGGGGACGGCGCATCGCAACAGGGCGCCTCAGTTGTCATGTTGTCTTATTTTAGGGGTCCCTGACAGCGGATCAGCGGCCCCTTCGGACAAGCCCGGCTGTCCAGGACGTCAACACCGCGTCCACAGTTGCCCCGCACAAGTGACGTGAAATCGCTCCCCCAACCACGACAAACACACCAAGGCGGCCACTGCGGTGGCGCGTCATGGCCGGTTCTAGGAAAGCCAGCCGCTGCGGGTGCGCGGCATCCCGGACGCGCCGCCGGTGTCCGTGCGCACGGCGAGCACCTGGTTGACGCCGATCCGGTTGCGCTCGAACGAGAGTGCAGACGCTGCCATGTACAGCTGCCAGACCCTGGCCTTGCCGACGCTCGTCGCCCGGGCCGCCGCGTTCCAGTGCGCCTCCAGGTTGGCCACCCAGGCGCGCAGGGTCCGCGCGTAGTGCTCGCGCAGTGCCTCCACGTCCCGCACCTCGAAGCCGGCCTCCTCCAGGCGGGCCACGGTCACGCCGACCGGGGCGAGTTCGCCGTCGGGGAAGACGTAGCGGTCGATGAACTCGTCGATGCGGTACGCCTCCTCGTCGCGCATCGGCCGCCGCCCGATCTGGTGGTTCAGCAGCCGTCCGCCCGGCCGCAGCAGGCCGTACAGCGTGCGCGCGTACTCCAGGTACCTCTCGCTGCCGACGTGCTCGGCCATGCCGATGGACGAGATCGCGTCGTAGGGGCCGTCGGGGACGTCCCGGTAGTCCTGCACCCGGATGTCGACCCGGCCGGTCAGGCCCGCCTCGGCGACGCGCTTGCGCGCGAAGGCCGCCTGCTCCACGGACAGCGTGATGCCCGTCGCCCGGACCCCGTAGTGCTCGGCCGCGTGCAGCACCATCGAGCCCCAGCCGCAGCCGACGTCCAGCAGCCGCTGGCCCTCGCGCAGGCTCAGCTTGCGGCAGACCAGGTCGAGCTTGGCATATTGCGCAGCCTCAAGGGTGGTGTCCTCATCCGGCCACACCGCGCACGAATACACCATGCTCGGGCCGAGCAGCAGCGCGTAGAAGTCGTTGCCGACGTCGTAGTGGTGCGCGATGGCCGCCTTGTCGCGCCGCTTGGTGTGCGCGATACCGGTGCGCCTGCGCACCTCCTCGGGCGGCGGTGCGGGCGGCAGCCCGGCTCCTGCCAGCGTCAGCGCCTCGCGGACCAGGCGGTAGCTGGCCGGGTCGCCCAGCCGCTCGGCGACCCGGCGGGCGGTCCGCACCATGCCGCCCGCGGCTGCCGGGTCGGGCTCGTCCCGCTCCCACAGCAGCCCGGACAGCCGGTCGAGCGCCTCGTAGAGGTCGCCGTCCACGGCGAGGTCACCGGCCACCCACCCGCGGGCCAGGCCCAGTTCGCCGGGGCGCCACAGCAGCCGGCGCAGGGCGCGGCGCCGGCGGAAGACCAGGACAGGTGTGCCGGACGGCCCGGCCTCACTGCCGTCCCAGGCGCGTACGCGCAGCGGGAACGGTCTGGAGAGGGCGTGTTCGGCGAGTTCGAAGATGCGATGAGCCGCGTCAGCCATGCTTCTGAGCGTACGACTGAAAACCGCCGTTGACCCGCAAATCTACATTGCGGATACACGCACTTCGCCCGGACGGCGGTTGCCCCGGTGCCGCAACGCCGTAAGGGCGCCCGCACCACGGATGGCGGGCGCCCTTACGGCGTCGGAAAGGGGGCGGTTCGCGCCGCCCCGCGGCGTCAGGCCGCGCCGGCCTTCTCGGTCTCGGCGGCCTTCGGCTGCGGGACGACGGCCGCAGCCGGCGCCGGGCGGGCGGCCTCGTAGAACTCCTCGCGGGGGTTCTCGATGGCGCCGAGCGAGACGACCTCGCGCTTGAGGAACATCCCCAGCGTCCAGTCGGCGAAGACCCGGATCTTGCGGTTCCAGGTCGGCACCGCCATGCCGTGGTAGCCGCGGTGCATGTACCAGGCCAGCCGGCCCTTGACCTTGATCCTGGCCTTGCCGACCACGATCATCGCGACGCCCTTGTGCAGGCCGAGGCCGGCGACCGCACCCTTGTTGGCGTGCTTGTAGTCCTGCTGCGGGAAGCCGCGCAGCCCGGAGATCACGTTGTCGCCGAGCACCTTGGCCTGGCGCAGCGCGTGCTGGGCGTTCGGCGGGCACCAGGCGCCCTCGCCGGCCGCGAGGTCGGGGATCTGGGCGTTGTCGCCCGCGGCCCAGATGTAGTCGGTGCCGCGAACCTGGAGCGTCGGGGCGGTGTCCACGTGGCCGCGCGGGCCGAGCGGCAGGCCGAACTTGGCCAGCGCCGGGTTGGGCTTGACGCCCGCGGTCCACACGATGGTGGAGGCGTCGATCTCCAGGCCGTTGGCCAGGACCACGTGCTTGTCCACGCAGGACTTCATCGAGGTGCTGAGGTAGACCTCGATGCCGCGCTCCTGGAGGTGCTCCAGGCCCCACTTGCCCAGCTGCGGGCCGACCTCGGGGAGGATCTTGTCCGCGGCGTCGACCAGGATGAAGCGCATGTCCTCGCGCTTGACGTTCGGGTAGTACTTGGCGGCGTCGCGCGCCATGTCCTCGACCTCGCCGATGGTCTCCGCACCCGCGAAGCCGCCGCCGACGAAGACGAAGGTCAGCGCCTTGCGGCGGATGTCCTCGTCGGTCGTGGAGTCGGCCTTGTCCAGCTGCTCGAGCACGTGGTTGCGCAGGCCGATCGCCTCCTCGACACCCTTCATGCCGATGCCGTTCTCGGCCAGGCCCGGGATCGGGAAGGTCCGGGAGACCGCGCCGAGCGCCATCACCAGGTAGTCGAAGGGAAGCTGGTAGGACTCGCCGACCAGCGGCTCGACCGTGGCGACCTTGCGGTCCTGGTCGATGTCGACGACCCGCCCGGTCAGCACCTCGGCCCCGGGCAGCACGCGCCGCAGCGGGACGACGACGTGACGCGGGGAGATGCTGCCTGCTGCCGTCTCGGGAAGGAAGGGCTGGTACGTCATGTACGAGCGCGGGTCGACGACCGTGACGGTCGCCTCGCCGTACCGCATCTTCTTCATGATGCGACGCGCCGCGTACAGGCCGACGTAACCGCCGCCTACTACGAGGATCCGTGGACGCTCCGTGGTGCTCATGCATCGAGTATCCAGCACCCGCAGGGGGGTACCTCGTGAGCCCCTTCACAAGGTGCTGGACACCCTGTGCTATCCTGCGCGGTTTCGCGACCAGGCACGACGTGACCCGTACCCGTGACACAGCGCCGGGCACCGTTGCCCCGGGCGCTGAGCAGCACGGATCGTCCGGTGTTCAATGGCCGGCAGGGCGTCCGTCACACCGCTGAAACACAGCGCGACCAAGGATTCTGCGGGTCCCGCCACGGCCGAGCCTGGGAAAATTGGGCCGCAGAGCGGGAACTTCATGTGAAGAGTTTCACAAAGCTTTTTCCGCGGACCCGTCGGCCGCGGCGAAAGCGATGCCGTCGAGGATGTCGTGCTCGCTCACCACGACCTCCGCCGCCCCCGTCCGCTCCATGATCCGCAGCAGCACCAGGGCGCCCGCACCGATCACGTCGACCCGGCCCTCGTGCATCACGGGAATGGCCGCGCGCTCGGCATGGGTGGCCGCCAGCAGCCGCCCGGTGACCGCCCTGACCTGGTCGATGCCGATCCTGGCGTGGTGGATCGCGGCGGGGTCGTAGGCGGGCAGGCCGAGCGCGATCGCGGCCACCGTGGTGACCGACCCCGCCAGGCCGACGAGGGTCCGCGCCTGGTCCATCGGCACCGTCACGGCCGCCTCGGCAAGGGCCGCGTCGATGTCGGCGGTCATCGCCGCGACGATCCCGGGCGTCGGCGGGTCCACCGGGACGCCGTCGCACACGATGTGACGCTCCGTCATCCTCACGCAGCCGACGTCGACCGAGCGGGCCGCGCTCACCCGGTCGGAGCCGAGCACGAACTCGGTGGACCCGCCGCCGATGTCCACCACCAGATACGGCGTCAGCAGCCCGTGCTCCCCGGTCAGTTCACGGGTCGCGCCGGTGAAGGACAGCGCCGCCTCCTGGTCGCCGCTGATCACCACCGGCTCGACGCCGAGCAGGTCCACCACACCGCGCACGAAGTCGTCGCGGTTGTCCGCGTCGCGCGACGCGGACGTGGCCACGAAGCGGACGCGGGATGCGGGGACGCCGTATTCAGCGATCACCGCCGCGTATTCGCGGCAGGCGGCGAAGGTGCGCTCCAGCGCCTCGGGCGCAAGGCGCCCGGTGCGGTCGACACCCTGGCCGAGCCGGACGATCCGCATCCGCCGGTCCAGGTCCTTCAGCGTGCCCGTGCGCGGGTCGACGTCGGCGACCAGCAGCCTGATCGAGTTGGTGCCGCAGTCGATGGCGGCGACCCGGGTCGTCATGAGGTCTCCTCGGCCGGGCCGGCCCCGGCGGTGTCGTCGGTGGCGG
This sequence comes from Actinacidiphila bryophytorum, assembly GCF_016916835.1. Classification (GTDB taxonomy): domain Bacteria; phylum Actinomycetota; class Actinomycetes; order Streptomycetales; family Streptomycetaceae; genus Actinacidiphila; species Actinacidiphila bryophytorum. The sequence continues at coordinate 14,953 of NZ_JAFFIX010000017.1, forward strand.
CGCCCGCGGCGTCCGCGGCGTCCGCGGCGTCCTGCTGCAGGGGCACGCACGGCCCCTTGGCCCACCAGTCGGGCAGCATCGCCAGCGCCTCGTCGCCCAGCGGGTTGACGCCGGGTCCGGCGGCCAGCGAGTGGCCGACCAGCACATGCAGGCACTTGACCCGGTCGGGCATGCCGCCCGCGCTCGGGAAGCCTTCGAGCACCTCGACGGCGTCGCGCCGGGCGATGTAGTCCTCGTGGGCGGCGCGGTAGGCAGCCGCCAGCTCCGGGTCCTCGGCCAGGCGCGCGGTCATCGTCTTCATCACGCCGTCGGCCTCCAGCGTGCCGATCGCCGAGGCGGCCCGCGGGCACGTCAGGTAGTACAGCGTCGGGAAGGGTGTGCCGTCCTCCAGCCGGGGCTGGGTCTCGACCACGTCGGGATTGCCGCACGGGCAGCGGTGCGCGACCGCGCGCAGGCCCCGCGGCGGGCGGCCGAGCTGCGCCCTGACGGCGGCGGCGTCCGCGGGGGTGGCGGGGGCGGGGTTGTGCTGGGAGGAGTTCATGTGCCGTTCTGTGTCTCGTGGCCGTCTCCGGCCGTCCGGTGGCCGGACGCGGGGGTCAGTGCCGCGGCGGCGCGGCGGCGTCCGCATGGTCGACGCCGTCCCACAGGTTCGCGTACCAGGGCCGGTGGGCTGCCGCGTCCGCCTGGCTGCCGCTGTCGCCCGGGCTGCCGGCGCTCCTGTGCGCCGAGCCTTGCGCGCCCGCTGTGGGTGCGGGGCGGGCCACGGAGTAACCGTCCTCACCCGGCATCACATAGTGCAGCTGCTTGCGTGCCTGGGTGCGGACGTACTCCGGGTCCTGCCAGCGGGCCTTCTGCTCGCGCAGCTCGTCGACCTTCTGCCGCGCCTGCTGCGCCTCGCGGCGCTGGTCGGCGATGTCGGCGCGCTGGGCGATGTACTGCCGCATCGGGTAGGCGAGCGCGATCACCAGGGAGCACAGCACCAGCGCGAGCAGCGCCGCCCGCCCGGTGAGCTTGTTGCGGCGGGCCGGGCGCCGGGCCGCGGCGGCACGGTAGACCCGCGCGTGCGCCTCCTGCCCGATGGCCTTCAGCCGGGCCGCGGTGGAGAACCGGTCGGACCCCACGCCGTCGCTCCCCTCGTGCGTTCCGGTGGGACGTACGTACGTCCCACGGCACGAACATACTGCCCCGCCCTCCCGTACGCCGGTACGTCCCCGCCCGCGGTACGGGACCGGGTACGGGGACGTACGGGCACAGCGGCGCCTGCGGCGGCGCGGACCGCCTGCTGCGTCAGCCCTTGAAGCGCGGGAAGGCGCTGCGGCCGGCGTAGACCGCGGCGTCGTCGAGGATCTCCTCGATGCGCAGCAGCTGGTTGTACTTGGCGACGCGCTCGGAGCGGGCGGGCGCACCGGTCTTGATCTGGCCGCAGTTGGTGGCGACGGCCAGGTCGGCGATGGTGACGTCCTCGGTCTCGCCGGAGCGGTGCGACATCATGCACTTGTAGCCGCTGCGCTGCGCCAGCTCGACCGCGTCCAGGGTCTCGGTCAGCGAGCCGATCTGGTTGACCTTCACCAGCAGCGCGTTGGCCGTGGCATTGTCGATGCCCTTCTGCAGGCGCTCGGGGTTGGTGACGAAGAGGTCGTCGCCGACGATCTGCACCTTGCCGCCGAGCTTGTCGGTGAGCACCTTCCAGCCGGACCAGTCGTCCTCGAACAGCGGGTCCTCGATGGAGACCAGCGGGTAGGCGCCGACCAGCTCCTCGTAGTACTCGGTCATCTCCGCGGCCGAGCGCTGCTTGCCCTCGAACTCGTACTTGCCGTCCTTGTAGAACTCGGAGGCGGCCACGTCCAGGGCGAGCGCGATGTCCTGGCCGGGGGTGTAGCCGGCCTGCTTGATCGCCTCGATGATCAGGTCGAGCGCGTCGCGGTTGGAGCCGAGATTCGGCGCGAAACCACCCTCGTCGCCCAGACCCGTGGACAGGCCGCGGGTCTTGAGCACGCCCTTGAGGGTGTGGTAGACCTCGGCGCCCCAGCGCAGCGCCTCGGAGAAGGACTCGGCGCCGATCGGCGCGATCATGAACTCCTGGATGTCGACGTTGGAGTCCGCGTGCGACCCGCCGTTGAGGATGTTCATCATCGGGACCGGCAGCACGTGCGCGTTCGGGCCGCCGAGGTAGCGGAAGAGCGGGAGGTCGGAGGCCTCGGAGGCGGCGTGCGCGACCGCGAGCGACACGCCGAGGATGGCGTTGGCGCCGAGCGAGGACTTGTCCGGGGTGGCGTCCAGGTCGAACATCGCCTGGTCGATCAGCCGCTGCTCGGTGGCGTCGTAGCCGACCAGCTCCGGGCCGATCTGCTCGATGACGGCGAGGACGGCCTTCTCGACGCCCTTGCCCTGGTAGCGGTTCTTGTCGCCGTCGCGGAGTTCGAGGGCCTCGAAGGCGCCGGTGGAGGCGCCGGACGGAACTGCGGCACGGCCCGTGCTGCCGTCATCGAGGCCGACCTCGACCTCGACGGTGGGGTTGCCTCGCGAGTCGAGGATTTCCCGGGCTACGACGACGTCGATGGACGGCACGTTGTCTCCTTCAGATGATGTCTTCTCGTCTTTTCCGGGACGAGCCTAACCGCCTCGGGCGCCCGTACCGGTTCCCGGCCCGGCCCCTGAGACGGAAAACCGGCCGGGCACGCGGCGCCCCGGGGGCATGCCGCGTACCCGGCCGGTCGGTGAGGTTCCGCCGGGCGGTCAGCCGAGGTGCAGGTGCTGGCCCGGGTAGATCAGGTCGGCGTCCTTGACGCTGTCCTTGTTCAGCTCGAAGAGCTTGTGCCAGCCGCCGGACACGTGGTGGCTCTTGGCGATACCGGACAGGGTGTCGCCGGAGACGACGGTGTAGTCGCCCTTGCGGCCGGAGTGCCGCTGCCAGTCGGAGGCGGAGTGCTTGGCCGGCTTGGCGGCCTTCTTCGCCGGAGCGCTCTTGGCCGGAGTGCTCTTGGCAGAGGTGCTCTTGGCCGGGGTGGAGGAGCCGCCGGGGTTGATGTCGGGCGACGGGCCGCCCGCGGTCAGGCCGCCGGCCGAGGCGCAGGCCCAGGCGCCGGGGCCCTGCATGGCGAGCAGCTTCTCGGCGACCGCTATCTGCTGGTCCTTGGTGGCCAGGTCGGCGCGGGAGGCGTACTGCAGGCCGCCGGCCGCTTCCCAGCTGGACTGCGAGAACTGCAGGCCGCCGTAGTAGCCGTTGCCGGTGTTGATCGACCAGTTGCCACCGGACTCGCACTGGGCGACGGCGTCCCAGGTGGCCACGGAGGCGGCCGAGGAGGACGTGGCGCCGATCAGCGGAACGGCGACGGCGGTGCCGGCAACACCGGCAAACGTGGCGAAACGGACCATCTTCGAGGCACGACGGTGCTTACCCATGTGTGTGTCCCTCACCGACGCCTACGAGGTCAGCTGTCGGGTTCGGACGTGAGTTGCCCGGCCGGCACCGCGACAAGGACGCGGATGCCCGGCTTCACCCCGAGCCGGACCGGTGGCGTGCCGCGCGCAGCGAGGTGCTGTCCGTGCTGCGCGGCGTCATGCCTGTGGTCCGGCGGAAGACCGTGGGTCCCCCGCTCCTGCCTGCGGCGCTTTCGCGTCGACTGTTCCCGTCGGGCGCGGCGGCAGGACTCGGCGTTCCGCTCCGGCGGGGCCCGCTGTGGCGAGCGCTTAGACGTTAAGCACACCGGACCCCGTTGAACAAACACTCGCGTTTCGGGCGCCAACTGCCGTCAGCGATTCGGCGACTGGGAGAACCCGCAGGTCGGACGGCCGCATTTCAGCAGGGAGCGAGCAGCCGGTCACAGCTTCGGCGAGAGCCTTGTCACATCGCCGCGCGGCACGGAAATACCGTACGTCCGTTTTGTCACCGGGCTTGCGCGGCACGGCCGTTCGGCTTCCCGAGTGCCGCGGCTCAGCCGAGGTCGAGGATCTGTCCGGGTTTGATGAGGTTTGGATTGTCGCCGATCACTTGGTGGTTGACGTCGTAGAGGCGGTGCCAGCCGCCGGTGACGTCGAAATCGGCCGCGATCCCGGAGAGCGAGTCGCCGGCGCCCACTTTGTACCTTCCCGGATCCGTGACGGCGCTCGTGTCCGTATTGCCGGTGTTGCCGGGGTCGTTGGCATCCGGGGTGTTCGCGGTGAGCCCGGTGGTTTCGGTACGGGTCGCCCGGTCGGCCGCGGCCAGCGCCTCGTCCGAAGGGCTGTACGGGCGCGCGTGGCGGCCGCTGCCCTCGGTGGGGGTACCGGCGGCCGGAGGGGTCGTCGGAGTCGCCGGAGCGGTGCCCTCAGCGGGCGTGCCGGGGTCGGTGGGCGCGGGAGTCGCCGTGCCCGTCGCGGGGGCGGTCGGTGTCCCGGCCGCCGGCGGCGGGGTGGTCGCCGTCCCCGTGCCCGTCGCCGACGGGTCGGTGGGCGTGGTCGTGGCCGACGGGTCGGTGGGGGTGGTCGGCGTCCCGGTGGCGGCGGGGCTTCCGGTGTCCGAGGAGGTGCCGGTACCGGCCGTGGTGGCCGGCGCGGGGGTGGCCGTCGCGCCGCCGTCGTCGCCCTGGTCGTCCTGCGGCTCGCCGGTGTGCTTGGCGGCGCCCGGGCTCGGCTCGCAGCCGGGCCACGCGTCGGGGCCGAGGTCGGCGAGGATCTTCTCGGCCACGGCTATCTGCTGCGCCCTGGAGGCCAGGTCGGGCAGCGGGGCGTAGACCGTGCCGCCGTACTGGCGCCAGGTGTCCTCGGTGATGGCGAGCCCGCCGAAGAAGCCGTTGTGCGTGTCTGCGTTCCACAGGCCGCCGGTCTCGCACATCGCGACCCTGTCCCAGGGGCCGGCTTCACCGGCGTGCGCGGCTCCCGCACCCAGCAGCGGCAGCGCGAGTCCCGCGCCGGTCGCCGCCACCGTCACCATGGCCGCTGGGGCCTGGCGGGGACGTCGGTGCCTGCCGTTCCCTGACGAGAGCATGCGGTCGCCTTTCTTCACAGCCTTACGCGCCCGCGCGGACCGCCGTCACCGGCAAGTGCCGCGCTGCGTGGGGAGCGGCGCGTCCCGCGAGCCGTACGTGCCTCGCGCTGACCGCAGAACGTAGCGGTGTTGACGGGGGGATCACAAGTCGATGTAGCGCTCGTCACGTCGCGGTCACGGCCTTGACGGGTACTCAGTTCGCCTGTGCCGCACCGGGGGTGAAGGCCACCGGCAGGGTCCGCAGTCCGCGCATGATCAGGCCGCCGCGCCAGCGCAGGTCAGCGGGATCCGCGGCGAGCCGCAGGTCGGGCAGCCGGGTGAGCAGCGTCGACAGCGCTGTCCTTGCCTCCAGCCGGGCCAGCGGGGCACCGAGGCAGTAGTGGATGCCGTGTCCGTACCCCAGATGCGGATTGTCGGCCCGTGCGAGGTTTACGGTGTCCGGCTCGGTGAAACGCGCGGGATCGCGGTCGGCTGCGGCCAGCACCACGAGGACCGGGTCGCCCGCCGCGACCGGCTGCCCGCCGATCGTCAGCGCGGCCGTCGCATAGCGCCAGGTGGCGAGTTCGACCGGGCCGTCGTGGCGGAGCAGTTCCTCGACCGCGCTCTCCAGCAGGGCGCTCTCGCCGCGGGCCAGCGAGGCCTGCAGCTCCACGCGCGGGCCGGGGTGGGTCAGCAGCGTGTGCATGCCGTTGCCGATCAGGTTGACCGTGGTCTCGAAACCCGCGAAGAGCAGGATGAAGGCCATCGCCGCGGCCTCGTTCTCCGTCAGGTGCTCGCCGTGGTCGCTCGCCCGGATCAGACCGGAGATCAGGTCGTCGCCCGCACCGCTGCCCGTACCGGCCCCCGCAGCGCCGTCCGCGCCTGCCGGGTCCCCCGCGGTCAGCTCGGCGCGCTTGCGGTGGATCAGCTCGACCAGATACGCGCGCATCCGCTTGACCGAGCGGGCCACGCCGCCGCGCGGGCCGCCGCCGTGCCGGATCATCATCCCGGCCCAGTCCCTGAAGTCGTCCTGGTCCTCGGCCGGCACCCCCAGCAGGTCGCAGATGGCGTAGATGGGCAGCGGGAAGGCGAACTCGTGGATCAGGTCCGCCTCGCCGCGGGCCGCGAAGCCGTCCACGAAACGGTCCGTCAGCTGCCGCACCCGGGGCTCGAAGAGCGCGACCCGGCGCGGGGTGAAGGCCTTGGACACCAGGCGGCGCAGCCGGGTGTGGTCGGGCGGGTCGATGTTGAGCAGATGCGTCATCAGGTCGGCGCTGCGCTCCCCCGGGATGCCGGTCTTGCCCCGCGCGCCGGGCGACTCGGCATGGTGCACCGGGTTCTTGCTCAGCCGCGGGTCCGCGAGCGCCTCGCGGGCGTCGCCGTAGCGGGTGACGAGCCAGGCCTCGACGCCGCTGGGCAGCGTCGTGCGGTGGACCGGGGAGTGCTCGCGCAGCCAGGCGTAGGCCGGGTAGGGGTCGGTGGCGAACTCCCAGGTGAACAGCTCGGGCATGGCGGCGCGGTCGGTCATGCCCCGACGGTACGTGAACCGGCCTACTCCTCCGGCTCCTCCCGTGCGCCGCCCCCGGCCTCCGCCTCACCCGCCTGCCCAATTCCACCGCCGGCCTCCGCCTCGCGTATGGCGGACCGGTAGCGGCGGGCCGCGTGCCGCAGCGCCGCCTCCGGGTCGATGCCCGCCGACTGGGCCGCGGCGGCCTCGGCCAGCAGGTGGTCGCCGAGCGCGGCCTCGTCGTCGTAGAGCGGGGCGGGCGGGGTGACCGGCAGCGGCAGTCCCGCACCACGGGCGCGGCCCGCGAGCTTGGCGGCCAGCGCAAGTGCGGGCGACGCCAGCGGGACGCCGTCGGTGACCGACTCGCGGGACTTCTCGACGCCCTTGAGCCGTATCCAGTTGGCCTGCACCTGCTCGGGCGTCTCGGCCACCTCGTCGCCGAAGATGTGCGGGTGCCGGTGGACCAGCTTGGCGACGAGGCCGGCCGCCACGTCGTCGATCCCGAACGGCTCGTCCGGGTCGCCCTCGGCGATCGCCGCGTGGAAGACCACCTGGAGCAGGACGTCCCCCAGCTCCTCGAGCACCGCCTCCCGGTCGCCCTCCTCGATCGCCTCGACCAGCTCGTACATCTCCTCGATGCCGTACTTGGCAAGGTCCTCGTGGGTGCGCAGGCTGCTCCACGGGCACTCGGCCCTGATCCGGTCCATCACCTGCACCAGGTCGAGCAGCCGCGCGCCCGGCAGGTCGTACGACCCGGGCAGCAGCTCCAGGTCGGGCATGGCCACCAGCCCCGAGCCGCCGAGCCTGGCCAGCTCGTCCGTGACCGCGCGGTCGCCCTCGCCGCCGCCCGCGGGCAGATACACCACCGTACGGCCGCCGGACGCGGCCTCCGCCAGCTCTCGGCCCGTGGGCGCCGCCAGTTCGACGGTGACGCCCGCCTCGCGCAGGAAGGGCAGCTGCGGGTGTCCCGGGTCCGGGCACAGCACCCGGTCGGCCGCCTGCAGCGCCCGCCAGGCCGGCCAGGACAGCTGGCCGGGCGCGATCCGGTGGCTGGTGGTGAGCAGGATCAGCCGGCCGGGTCCGCCGTCGGTGCCGCCGTCGGTGTCGTGGAGATCGTTCACCCCTCGAACGTACCGCGGGGGCCGGACATCGGCGTCATGCCGCCGGTGCGGCCTCACCCGGGGTCTTGGTGACCACCCACGGGTCGGTGGCGTCGCCGATGATCGCCTTCTTGGAGTCCCAGGCGCCGTACCGCGGGTTGATCTTCACGCCCATCTTGTCCGCGGTCTTGGAGATCGCGTCGACCACCGCGGTCTGCCCGCCGTCGCTGCCCGGCTGGAAGCCCAGGCTCATGATCAGCTTGCCGACCAGCGCGTTCGTACGGAAGAAGCTGTCGGCCCCGGACGGCACGATGTCGTACTGCTGCAGCAGCGCCGCGTCCAGCGCCTGCTCGCTGCCGCTGAACTGCTGCAGCGCCGCCGCGTGCTGCTGCTGCACCTCGCCGTCGCTGACCGTCACACCCGCATCGGCCGCGGCCCGCTCGATGACGGTGTTCTGCACCAGCATGCTCAGCGTCTGCGTGGACAGCTTGCCGCTCGCCGAGATCAGCTGCTGGGCCTGCGGCGAGGCGGCCTGCGCCGCCCGCACCTCGTTGACCTTGTCCTGCAGCGTCGACACGGTGATCCGCTGGCCGCCGACCACGGCCGCGGCACCTGGCTGCGCCGGTCCCGACCCGCACGCGGTGAGGGCGGGCGACGCCAGCAGCAGCGCGGCTGCGGCGATCGAGACGGCGGTGCGACGGCGGACCATGGGTGCCTCCCGGCTGGGAACAAGCCTCGCGATGCTGATGTGATGATCGAGCACGAGGATATTGATCCAGCACCACCGAATTCCAGCACTACGGCCAACAGGATCCGCACAGCTGCCGCCCAGCCGCGCATCACGGGCGGGCGGCGGCACCTCAGCCGGCCGGCAGCGGCTGCGCCGGGCAGCCGTTGAGCACCGTGCGCATCGCGTCGCGCTCCGCCGAGGTCACCCACACGCCGTACTTCTTCTTCACCGCCACCTGCCGCGCCACATAGGCGCAGCGGAAGGCGGTGTTAGGCGGCAGCCAGGTCGCGGTGTCGCCGTCGCTCTTGCGGCGGTTGGTGGAGGAGTCCACGGCCAGCAGGTTGAGCGGGTCGTTGGCGAAGTCGCGGCGCTTGTCGTCCGTCCACTGCGCCGCGCCCTTCTGCCAGGCGTCGGACAGTGCGACGGCATGGTCGATGTCGACCTTGCTCGCCCCGCGGGTGTAGGTGATCCGCGTGCCGGTGTAGGGGTCGTTGAGGGTGCCCGAGGTGACGATGCACTTCTTGGCGCCGTCCCGGAAGGACGTCCCGGTCAGGTCGCGCTTGAGTATGTCGTCGCGGGTGTCGCAGTGGTTGTGGTCGGTGTCGGACCACTCGGGGCCGAAGCGGTCCCGCGAGTAACCGGTCTTCGGCGCCCGGCCCTTGACGGTCAGGCCGCCCACCGCGGCAAGGGCGCTGCCCTTGGCGCCGCCGGGCGCGCCGGGGGCGCTCGTGCCGGGAGGAGTGGCGCTGCCGGTCGCCGCGCCGACGGTCGGGTCCTTGCAGCCTGCCAGGGTGCCGCCCAGAGCGACGGCGAGGGCCGCCGCGCCGACCAGGGTGCGGGCGGTCCCGGTGTTCGGTTGCGCCAACTGGGCCATCTGCGCCTCTCAGGGGTCGTCCGGGGTGCGGTGTCCGGAGGAACGGTTCGTCAGGTTCCTTCCCCCGCCTGCGGAGACTACGGCTCCGCAGGCGCCGCTCCTTGCGCGGGCTGCGGCGACCGGACCAATCCCGGCGTGCCGCGGTCGGGACGGCCCACGTCGTCGTCAAGCTGGTATCACCCCGAAGTGGGGTGAAACGGGCGAGCCGTGGGGTATGGCGGGGCCGCCGACGCGAAGGGAGCACCCACGCATGGACGGCGACAGGGACAGTGCGGAGGCCGTACTGCCGACCCAGGAGCCCGGGCCGCGGGACATCGCCGCGCCCGTGCCGCGGCGCGCGGCGGCTGTCGATACGGTCGGCGCCTCGGACGCCGCGGACGCGGCCGGTGGGGCACCCGCTGCCGCCGCCCGGCGCAGAGCGCTGCCGGCCCGCCTGGACCCGTGGCTGCTCGCGGCCGGCTTCCTCGCCATCTACGCGGCACTGTCGCTGTCGCGCTACCGTCGTATGGAGACGATGTCCTGGGACCTGGGCATCTTCGAGCAGGCCGTACGCGGCTACGCCCATCTGCACGCCCCCGTCGCCGACCTCAAGGGGCCGGGATTCAACGTGCTCGGCGACCACTTCAGCCCGATCACCGCGCTGATCGCCCCCTTCTACCGGCTCTTCCCGACACCGGTGACGCTGCTGGCGGCCCAGGCGCTGCTGTTCGCGCTGTCGGTCGTCCCCGTGGCCGGCACCGCGGCGCGGCTGCTCGGCCGCGGGCGCGGCCTGGCGGTGGGGGCCGCGTACGGGCTCTCGTGGGGGGTGCAGCGGGCCGTCGACTTCGACTTCCACGAGGTCGCCTTCGCCGTGCCGCTGCTGGCCTTCTCCCTGGCCGCGGTGCTGCGGCGGCGCTGGCGGACGGCGATGGCGTGGGCGGCGCCGCTGGTGCTGGTCAAGGAGGACATGGGCGCCGCGGTCGCGATGATCGGCGCGGTGGTGTGGCTGCGGGCCGGCGACGCCACGCTGCGCGGCGCCAAGGGCGGCGGCCGGGTGCGCACCTGGGCGCTCGGCCTGGCCGCCTTCGGCGCCGCCGCGTCCGCCTGGGAGGTCAGCTGGCTGATCCCCGCCTTCCACGGCCCCGGCTACGACGCGCTGAACCACATCAACGGCGACGGGACACTCACCTCCCACGTCCCGCCGGTCACCGCGCTGCGCACGGTGCTGTGGATCCTCCTGCCGGCCGGCGGTCTGCTCGCCCTGCGCTCACCGCTCGCGCTCGTCGTGCTGCCGACGCTGGGCTGGCGCTTCCTGTCGTACTACCCGGAGAACTGGGGCACGGCGTGGCATTACAACGCCGTGCTCATGCCCGTGGTCTTCCTCGCGGCCGTCGACTGCGCCGCGCTGGTCGGCGCTGCGGGCCGCCTGCGCCGCGGGGAACCCGCGTGGCTGCGCCCGCTCGTCCGGGCGCTGCCGGGCGTGATGCTGGGCGCGGCCCTCGCCCTGTGCACCCAACTGCCGCTGGCCGAGCTGACACACCGGGACGCCTACCGGGTCGACGGCCCCACCCGGGCCGCCAAGAAGGCGCTCGACGTCATCCCCGACGGGGCGACCGTGGAGGCGAACGTCGGCCCGCTCAGCCGCCTGGTGCGGCGCACAACCGTCTACTGGGTCGGCCAGACAGGCGGCCTGACGCCCGACTACCTGGCCTTCGAGAACCGCTCCACCTGGCTGCAGGACCCGGTCGGCTACGCCCGGCAACTGCACCCCGAGGCCCGCTACACGACGGTCGCCGACGCCGGCGGCTACGTGGTGCTGCGCCGCGGCTGACGCGCCCGCCGCCGGTGCCGCCTGCCCCTATCCCTGCACCTGGCCCAGCCAGGCGAGCGTCCTGCGGATCTCGGCCGGGAAGGGGTGGTGCGGGCCGTGCACCCGGCCCGCGTCGTAGAGCAGCCGGGTCAGGACGTCGCGGGCGCCCGCCCGGTCGCCGACCGACAGCAGCAGGTGGGCGGTCCTGCGGCGGATGTCCAGCGGTGTGCCGGGGCTGGTGGCGGAGTACTGCTCGAAATAGGGCAGCAGGACCCGGTATTCGGCCAGCGCGGCCCGTGGGTCACCGAGGTGTTCCAGGCACTGCGCCGCCTCGTAGCGGAACTGCAGCGCCTGGCGGTCGGCGCCGCCGTACTGCGAGGCGAACTCCTCCGACAGCCGGCGCAGTTCCGGCAGCGCCCTGCGGTACTGCCCGTCCTCCATCAGCGTCGCCGCATACTGCTTGCGCAGGGCACGCAGGACCGGTGAGTGCTCGCCGTGCTTCTCAGCCGCCGCCGGGATTATCCCGCCGAGCAGGTCGACGGCCTGGGTGATCCGGCCCGCGTCGAGCAGCCGCTTCACCTCGTCGACCGCCGCCGCCAGGTCGGCCCCCTTCGGCTCGTGCGCCGGCCGCGGGGGCGGCGGCGCGGGCACCGGGGGTGCCTGGGCGTGCGCGGCTGCCTGGTCGGGCCAGGGGGCCTGCGGGCGCAGGAAGGGCCTCGTGGGGTCGAGCGGACCGGGCGTGCGGTGCGCGGAGCCCGGCGGCGGAAGCAGCGCGGCCAGTTCGCGGTAGACGTCCTGCGCACCGGCGGGGCGGTGCTCCGGGTCCTTGGCCAGCAGCCGCAGCACCAGGGACTCCAGCTGCTCCGGCACCTCCGGGCGCAGCTGGCGCAGCGGCACGGGCGCCTCGTGCAGATGCCGGTGCAGCACCCCGAGCGCCGTGGTGCCCGCGAACGGCACATTCCCGCTGAGCAGTTCGTGCAGCAGCACCCCGAGCGCGTACAGGTCGGTGCGCGGGCCGACCGCGCCGCCCATCGCCTGCTCCGGCGCCATGTACGCCGGACTGCCGATCGGCGAACCGGTGTGCGTCAGCCGGGTCGTGTCGGTGTCCATCACCGACGCGACCCCCAGGTCGAGCACGGTGAGGGTGCCGTCGGGCCGCACCATCACATTGCGCGGCTTGAGGTCGCGGTGGACGATCGGCACGGCGTGGACCGCGGACAGCACCGCACACAGCTGTGCGGCCACCGCGACGGCCCACGGCCACGGGTAGGGCTCGTGCTCGGCAAGGTGGTCGCCGAGGTCGGCCCCCTCCACGTACTGCATCACCAGATACAGCTCGTCGCCGTCCGCCCCCGCGTCATGGACCGTCACCAGGCCCGGGTGGTCGACCTGGGCGGTGACCCGGCACTCCCGGTCGAAGCGCCGGCGCAGCTCGTCCGCCTCGTCCCCGCCGGCGACCTTGTCCGGTCGCAGCAGCTTCACCGCGACCCGGCGGTCCAGCCGCCGGTCGTAGGCGGTCCACACCTGGCCCATGCCGCCCTGGCCGATGACGGTGGCCAGTTCGTACCGGCCGGCGATGAGCCGACCGATCACCGGCCCTCCTCCTTGCGGAGGTAGTCGCTCAACTCGTCCAGCTCGGCTCGCACCTGGTCGATCCGCGGCGCGGGCGCCGGGGTCTGCGACGGCATGGGCACGGGGGTGTGCGACGGCATCGGATTCTGCGGCACGGGGCTGTGGTGCACCGGGTTCTGGCTCATCGGGTTCTGCGGCACGGAGGTCTGCGGCGGCACCGGCGCCTGGGTCTGCAGGGGCGCCGTCGCGGTTATCCCGCCGTGCGCAGGACCGGTGTGCATCGGCCCGGGCATCGGGCCGTACCCGGTCGTGTACGGGTTCGGCGGGTAGCCGGCCGGCATCCCGTACCCGGCGGGAGGAGTGTCCTTGCGCCTGAGGTCCGTGACCAGGTAGTAGGCGGGAGTCCCGAGCATGCACACCAGCACGGTCAGCGTGCCCACGTTGGACTGCCAGCTGTCGGTGTTGTCGTTGGCCATCCCGATCAGCGTGTAACCGACGATGATCGCGACGATGTCGAGCACCATCAGCACCCAGTCCAGCGGATTCCGCCGCACTATGGCCAGCCGCAGCAGCGAGCCCCACGCGAGGAAGCCGATCGACAGCACCGGCAGCGCGGTGAAGAGCACGCGCAGCCAGATCACTGCCGGCCGACCCGCGGGTCGGGGCTGCGGCGGGGCGATGCCGGGGCCGTACATCTGGTGCTCCTGGTCGTCGAAGCGGATGGCTAGTCGAGAGCGTATCGGCCGCAACGGACAGGCGGCGCCCCTTCGACGACGGCCTGTGGATAACTATCCGGGCCGCACCGTACCGTCCGTCAGCCCGTCGTAAAGGCCCTGGATGAGCTGGTCGCCGAGCGCGGTCGCCTGACGCAGCGTCTCCTCGAACGCGGCCAGGGTGCGGAAGCGCTCGCCGTAGCGCCGCTGGTCGGCCAGCGGCAGCCGCGGCACCTGCAGGCGGCGCACGTCGAGCCGGGTGGATGTCGAAGCGAAGCTGCTGGCCTGGCGGTTGTTGGCGGTGCCGCGCAGGAAGCCGGCCAGGAACCACGGGTCGAGCGCGGCGGTGTCGGGCCGCAGCAGGTACACGTTGCGGCCCAGCGCCGCGCCCGCCGAGGCGCCGTCGACCACCCGGGCCACGGCGCCGCCGCCGAGGACCGGCACCACCACGTCGCCCTCCTCGACCAGCACCGGCTCCTCGACGGTGCCGTCGGGACGGCCCGGCGGGAGCAGCCCGGTCGGGGCGCCGCCGACGACCACGTCGTGCTCGGTCAGCACGGCGTGGGCCGCCGCCGAGCCGTCAGCCCGGGCGGTTCCGCCGCCGCCGGGGCGCATCAGCAGCGCCCCGGCGCGGGCGAGTTCGCCCACCGTCGTGGTCGGCCAGCGCGCCGGCTCGCCCGCCGCGGGGGGCACGGGGGCCGTCTCAGCGGTGCGCCGCAGGGTCCTCGCCAGCCGGTCCCGCACAGACTCCAGCGCGGCGGCGCCGCCTTCGGCGGTGGGCGGCGGCAGGTGCCGCGCGGGGGTCACGTCCACCTCGTCGTCGAGCAGTTCGACGACGGGCAGCGTGCGGTTGAGCCCGGGACGATCGGGCACGGAACCGTGCCGGTCGAAGGCCGCCCAGGTGTCGAGGACCGCTGCACTGACGGCGTACCAGGGCGTCCGCTCCGGGCCGTGCCCGGGTATTCCGGCCGCGTCGAAGACCAGCAGGTCCCCCGGCGGGCGCCCCTCGGGGTCCGGCTTGCGCAACACCCACAGGTGGAGCGGGAGTCCGTACGGGGGCGCGGATCCCGCGGGCAGCGCCACCACCGCGCGCAGCGCGCCGCGGCGCAGCAGGTCGGCGCGGACCCGGCGGCCGCTGCGGCGGGACGCCGCCGCGGGCGGCATCAGCATCACGACGGTCCCGCCGTCGCGGACATGGGCCAGCGAGTGCTGCAGCCAGGCGAGCTCCGACTCGGTGCGGGCAGGGAAGCCGTACTCCCAGCGCGCGTCGTAACCCAGCTCGTCGTGGCCCCAGTTGCGGTCGTTGAAGGGCGGGTGGCACAGGACGGCGTCCACCGCCAGCTCGCGGAAGGCGTCCTCGCGCAGGCTGTCCCCCGACCTGACACGCACGCGCACGGCGGGGTCGGTGGCCATCGCCAGCCGCAGCGCGGTGAGCGCGGCCAGCTCGGGGTCGATCTCCTGCGCGTGGACGGACTCGGCGGCCTCCGACGCGCACAGCAGGGCGCCGCTGCCGCAGGCGGGGTCGAGCACGCTGCCGGGACTCTCACCTGCGAGGGCCGCCATCAGCTCGGCAGGCCCCGGCGGGGTGAGGGTGAACTGCCGCGAATTGGCGTCGAGATAGCGGCCGAAGAGGAACTCGTAGGTCTCGGCGGGACCGGTGTCCTCGGCGAACTTCGCTGCCGTGCGCAGCAACGGCACCGCGTCGTCGAGCCGGTCGGGGATCCGCACCGGGTGCTCGGGGCCGAACCGCGCGGTGAGCACCGTCTCCATCTCGGCCGGCAGCCGGGCGGCGAACTCGTCGTCGGTGTCCGCACTGTAGCTGACGGAGATGGCGGGGTCGCCCTGGAGGAGCATCAGCAGGGACCCCGCCACGCGCAGCGCCGCGGGCACGCCCTCGGGATGGCTGTCGGCCCGCTGCCACAGCCGTTCGTGCAGCGGCACCGAGGGGAGCTTGCCCTGCTCCTGCAGCCAGCGCTCGACCGCGGACAGCTCGTAGGTGGGGCTGGTGTCGGACCCGCCGACGGGTTTGGGGAAGTCGTCGTGGCGCCGGCGCCAGTTGCTGACGGCGGCCCTTCCGACTCCGGCCAGCCTGGCGATCCCCGCCGCCGTCACCTCACTCGCGTGCTCGGGCACGATCCTCTCCTTCCCCCGGTCGTCCGCGACACCTGCCGGTGTTCGTGGTGGCGAGCATACCCAGACCCGGTGCACGGACTCCTTCACGATGTGAACTTCACTCGTTCGAGAATTGGTGTTGACTCGGTTCACAGTCGAGTGCTGTCATGGTGGCAACGGTTCACAGGGCCAGCGAGGCCCGCCGAACAACTGGGGGGAATTCCCATGTCCACGATGTCTCTCGCCCGGCTCGCCGCCGCAGGCACCGTCGTCGCTGTCCTCGCGATCGGCACCGCTGCCTGCGGTCCGTCGGACGACTCCGCCTCCTCGGCGGGCAAGTCCGGCACGACAGCCGGGGCGACTGGCAGCACGGCGGGCACCGCCCCGTCGGCCTCCGCGTCCGCGTCCACGCCCGCACAGAAGAAAGAGGACAAGCCGGCGGTGAAGGCGGCCTTCAAGGGGGACGGCACCTTCCAGGTCGGCAGCGACATCAAGCCCGGCACCTACAAGACCAGCGGGAACGACGACGGCATGTGCTACTGGGAGCGGGACAAGGACGCCAAGGCCGACACCGACTCGATCCTGGCCAACGACACGGTCGCCGGCAGCAGCTATGTGACGATCAAGCCGACGGACAAGATCTTCACCTCGACGGACTGCAAGGACTGGTTCGCGGCCGGGGCGGACAAGCCCGGGGCACCGAAGACGTCGATGGGCGACGGCATGTACAAGGTGGGCACGGACATAGCCGCCGGCACCTACAAGGCCAAGGGCGGGGAGACCTGCTACTGGGAGCGCACCAAGGACGCGCTGCACGACGTGGACTCGATACTGGCCAACGACAACGTCACCGGTCAGGGCGTGGTCACCATCACCGCCAAGGACGCCTACTTCAAGACGGCCGGCTGCGGCACCTGGACCAAGACCGGCTGAGCCGGGCAGGCTCGTCCGTCCCATGGGTCCCGCGCGGACAGGCTTGTCCCGTATCTTTTCCCGCAGACCCCGACCCCGCTTCCTCGGGAGGACGACGATGGACAGGGCCGAGGCCGTCATACCGCACAAGAGCGGTGAGGCCGAGCCGAGCGCCGCCTCGCCGGGCAGTACCGGCCTGGCGGGTCTGCGGGAACGGATAGCCGGGGCGCGCCTGGACCCCTACCTGCTGGCGACCGCCTTCTTCGTCGCCTACCTCCTGCTGTCGCTGGTCCGCTACCGCCGGATGCTGACGATGTCGTGGGACCTGGGCATCTTCGAGCAGGCCGTGAAGGGCTACGCGCATCTGCACGCGCCGATCACCCAGCTGAAGGGTCCCGGGTTCAACGCGCTCGGCGACCACTTCAGCCCGGTGACCGCGCTGATCGCGCCCTTCTACCGGGTCTTCCCGACACCGGTGACGCTGCTGGTGGCCCAGGCGCTGCTGTTCGGGGTGTCGGTGATCCCGGTCACCCGGGGTGCGGGGCTGCTGCTGGGGCGGGGGCGCGGGCTGGCGGTGGGCGTGGCCTACGGGCTGTCGTGGGGGGTGCAGCGGGCAGTCGACTTCGACTTCCACGAGATCGCCTTCGCGATGCCGCTGCTGGCCTTCTCCCTGGAGGCGGTGGTCCGCAGGCGCTGGGCTCCCGCGCTGTGGTGGGCGCTGCCCCTGGTGCTGGTCAAGGAGGACCTGGGGGTCACGGCGGCGACAATCGGCGCGATCGTGTGGTGGCGCACCCGGGAGGGTGCGGAGCAGGAGGCGGCCGTCCCGGCGCAGGCGGCGCGGGAGGGCCAGCAGGCGGACGGTGCGGCCGCGGGCGACGGGGCCGGCCCGGACGGGCAAGGGCAGGACGGCACCACGGGAGGGGGTGACCAGGTGGCAGCGCCGCTGAGCGACGCAGAGCGGTACGGGCCGTGGGCGATCGGGCTGATCGGCTTCGGGGTGGCGGCGTCCGCGCTGGCCCTTGCGGTGGTGATCCCGGCCTTCCACGGCCCCGGGTACGACGCCTTCAACCACATCAACGGCGACGGCACGATGACGGGGCACATCCCGTTCGGCACCGCGGTGCGCACACTGCTGTGGATACTGCTGCCGACCAGCGGGCTGCTGGCCCTGCGGTCACCGCTGTTCGTCGCGGCGCTGCCGACGATCGGCTGGCGCTTCCTGTCGCACTACCCGGAGAACTGGGGCACGGCCTGGCACTACAGCGCGGTGCTGATGCCGGTGGTCTTCCTGGCCCTGGTGGACGCGGCGGACAGGTCGCGGCACAGCAGGCAGCCGTGGCTGCGGTCGTACGCCTCGGGGGTGCCGGCGGCGGCGGTCGGTGCGGCGATGGCCCTGACCTTGTCGCTGCCGCTGGCCTCGCTCGGCCATACCGCCACCTACAAGGTCGACGCTCGCGCCAAGGAGATCCAGAAGGTGCTGAAGCTGATACCCGACGGCGCCACCGTGGAGGCCAACGTCGGGCCGGTCAGCTGGCTGGTGGACCGCACCACCGTCTACTGGGTCGGCGGGACCAACGGTGTGGTGCCGCAGTACATCGCGATCGACAACTCCACCGGCTGGGTGCCCGACCCGATGAACTACGGGTCGCAGCTGCACCCGGGATCGACGTACACGATGCTCGCCAACCAGGACGGCTATGTGGTCCTGCGCCGCAACTAGCCCCGGCTGGCCCGGCTAGGCCGTGTTTTGGAAGTCCCGCCTGCCCCGCGACGCCTGGCACGCACGCTCGCTGCGTTGTCGGAGTCGTCCGAGTAGGCCCACTACGAGGACGACCCTCCGCCTTGCGATCGCACGCACCGGACGCCGCGGGGCCCGCCCTGTGGGCGGACGGCGCTACTTCCAAAACACGGCCTAGCCCCGGCGAGCGGCGGCTAGCCGGCGACCGGGTAGTCGACGTAGGCGAAGTGGCGGCTGTCGGGGGACCAGCTGTTGACGTTGAGGCTGCCCTGGCCGCCGAAGAAGGCGAGCAGGTCGCGGGGGGCGCCGCCGGCCGGGTCCAGCAGGCGCAACAGCACGTCGCGGTCGGCGGGGTGGCCCTCGGTGCCGGGCGGGAAGCTGATGTAGAGGATGTGGCGCCCGTCCGGGGAGGGGTGGGGGAACCAGTTGACGCGTTCGTCGGAGGTCAGCCGGGTCAGGCCGGAGCCGTCGGGGCGCATGCGGAAGAGCTGGGCGTGGCCCGGGGTGGTGGCGCCGTGCTCGGAGTTGAAGAGGATCCACTCGCCGTCCGGGGTGAACTCCGGGCCGTCGGCAGGTGCCGGACTGTCCGTCAGCCGGGTGTCGGGGCCGCCCGCGGAAGGGAGGGTGAAGATGTTGCGGTAGCCCCATTCGTCACCGCCGTACGGCTCGACGCCGACGTAGGACAGGGTCAGCCCGTCCGGTGAGACGCCATGCAGGAAGTGCCGGAAGGGGCCGGGGCCACGGTCGTTGGTGACCCGGCGGGCGGGGCCGCCGGCGAAGGGCACCGCGTGGATGTGCCCGTCGCCTGCCGAGAGGTAGACGGTGGCGCCGTCGGGCGAGAGCACGTGGTCGTTGTTGGCGTCGGTGATGCCGCCGGTGTCGATGACCTCGGGCGGGACACCGTCGCCGGGTGCGGCGTCGGCGGGGATCCGCAGCAGCAGGCCGTCCTGGTTGAAGACCAGCCAGCGGCCGTCGGGGGACCAGTTCGGCGCTTCCAGAGCGCTGCCGGTGGTCTCGTGGACCAGCCGCGGCCGGCCGCCGTCGATGTCGCCGACCAGCAGCCGGGCGCGCTGCCCGGGGGCCAGCGGCCGTACGTTCGTCCCCGCACCGGTGATCGTCACGCGGGCACTGTAACCGCCGGCGGGTCGGCGGCCCCCGGCCGGGGCCTGGGCGGGCACAGGGCCGGGGGCCAGGGAGCAGGGGGCTCAGGTGTCGAGGATGGTGGTCAGGAAGTCCGCGGTCCACTGGAGGAGTTCCCGGCCCACCACCGGCTTGCCGCCGATGCGGGCGGTGGACGGGCGGGGGACCAGGACCTGGTGGGTGGCGGGCTTGAGGACGGCCCGCGGGTGGAGCCTGGACAGCCGCAGCTCCTGGGACTCGCGCAGGTCGACCGGGCCGAAGCGGACGTTGCTGCCCTGCAGGGTGATGTCGGTGACGCCCACCTTGCGGGCCAGCATGCGCAGGCCGGCGACCAGCAGCAGGTTCTCCACGGGTTCGGGCAGCGGGCCGTAGCGGTCGACGAGTTCCTCGCGGACGGCGGTGACGTCCTCGGCGGAGTTGGCGGCGGCGATGGCACGGTAGGCCTGCAGCCGCAGCCGCTCGCCGGGCGCGTAGTCGTGCGGGACGTGGGCGTCGACCGGAAGCTCGATCTTGACCTCCAGCAGCGTCTCCTCCGGCTCACCGCCCGACTCCAGGGCCGAGCGGTAGTCGGCGACGGCCTCGCCCACCATGCGCACGTACAGGTCGAAGCCGACGCCCGCGATGTGGCCCGACTGCTCGCCGCCGAGCAGGTTGCCGGCGCCGCGGATCTCCAGGTCCTTCATGGCCACGTACATGCCCGCGCCCATCTCGGTGTGCTGGGCGATGGTGGCGAGCCGTTCGTGCGCGGTCTCGGTGAGCGGCTTCTCCGGCGGGTAGAGGAAGTAGGCGTAGCCGCGCTCGCGCGAGCGGCCGACCCTGCCGCGCAGCTGGTGCAGCTGGGACAGGCCGAAGGTGTCGCCGCGCTCCACGATCAGGGTGTTGGCGTTGGGGATGTCGATGCCGGACTCCACGATCGTGGTGGAGACCAGCACGTCGAACCGCTTCTCCCAGAAGTCGACCACGACCGACTCCAGGGCCGCCTCCCCCATCTGCCCGTGGGCGGTGGCGATCCGCGCCTCCGGCACGATCTCGCGCAGCCGGGCCGCCGCCCGGTCGATCGACTCGACCCGGTTGTGGATGTAGAAGACCTGGCCCTCGCGCAGCAGTTCACGGCGGATGGCGGCGCCGATCTGCTTCTCCTCGTACGGCCCGACGAAGGTCAGCACCGGGTGCCGCTCCTCGGGCGGGGTGGTGATGGTGGACATCTCCCGGATGCCGGTGACCGCCATCTCCAGGGTGCGCGGAATCGGGGTGGCGGACATGGTCAGCACGTCGACGTTGGCCCGCAGCTTCTTCAGCTGCTCCTTGTGCTCGACGCCGAAGCGCTGCTCCTCGTCCACGATCACCAGGCCGAGGTCCTTGAAGCGGGTCTCGGACGAGAACAGCCGGTGGGTGCCGATCACGACGTCCACCGAGCCGTCGAGCAGCCCTTCGAGCACGGCCTTGGCCTCGGTGTCGCTCTGGAAGCGGGACAGCGCGCGCACCTTGACCGGGAACTGCGCGTACCGCTCGGAGAAGGTGCCGAAGTGCTGCTGCACCAGCAGCGTGGTCGGCACCAGCACCGCCACCTGCTTGCCGTCCTGCACCGCCTTGAAGGCCGCCCGCACCGCGATCTCGGTCTTGCCGTAGCCGACGTCGCCGCAGATCAGCCGGTCCATCGGCACGGACTTCTGCATGTCCTCCTTGACCTCGGCGATGGTGGTCAGCTGGTCGGGCGTCTCCGCGTACGGGAAGGCGTCCTCCAGCTCGCGCTGCCAGGGGGTGTCGGGCGCGAAGGTGTGGCCGGGGGCGGCCATCCGGGCCGAGTACAGCCTGATCAGGTCGGCCGCGATCTCCTTGACCGCCTTCTTCGCCCGCGCCTTGGTCTTCGTCCAGTCCGCGCCGCCCAGCCGGTGCAGCGTCGGGGCCTCGCCGCCGACGTACTTGGTGATCTGCTCCAGCTGGTCGGTGGGCACGAAGAGCCGGTCGCCGGGCTGCCCGCGCTTGGCGGGGGCGTACTCGACGACCAGGTACTCGCGGGTGGCGCCCTGGACGGTGCGCTGCACCATCTCCACATAGCGGCCGACGCCGTGCTGCTCGTGCACGATGTAGTCGCCGCCGACCAGGGTCAGCGGATCGATGGTCTTGCGGCGCCGGGACGGCATGCGCCCCATGTCCTTGGTGGAGGACCGCTGCCCCGACAGGTCGGTCTCGGTCAGCACCGCGAGCCGCAGCGCCGGGTCGATGAAGCCGTGCTCGATCGAGCCGGTCGCGACATGCACCACGGACGGCGCCAGGTCGGTCAGCTCCACGTCCAGACGGGCCGCGATGCCCTCGCCGGTCAGCACCTCGGCGACCCGGGAGGCCGGGCCGTGGCCCTCGGTGACGTACACCGTCCGCCAGCCCTCGGCGATCCAGCCCTTGGTGTCGGCCAGCGCCCGCGCGGTGTCGCCGCGGTACAGCTCGGGAGCGCGCATGCCCAGCTTGAGGGTGTCGCCGTCCAGGTCGTCCGCCTCGTCGGCGGCGAAGGGGCTCACCGACCACCACGGCACCCCCAGCTCGCGCGCCCGCTCCCGGACGTCCGCGATCGGCCACAGCGACGCGGCGCCCAGGTCGACCGGCGCCTCGCCGCCGCCCGCGGACGCCGCCCAGGACGCCTCCAGGAACTCCTGCGAGGTCGCCACCAGGTCAGCGGCCCTGGTACGCACCCGCTCCGGGTCGCACACCACGGTCATCGACCCGGCGGGCAGTACGTCGAGCAGCAGCTCCATGGAGTCCACCAGCGCCGGCGCCAGCGACTCCATGCCCTCGACCGCGATGCCCTCGGCGATCTTGTCGAGCAGTTCGCGCAGCTCCGGGTGCGCGACGGCCAGCTCCGCCGCCCGCGCCCTGACGTCGTCGGTGAGCAGCAGCTCACGGCACGGCGGCGCCCACAGGCCGTGCTCGGCCACCTCCAGCGAGCGCTGGTCCGCGACCTTGAAGTAGCGGATCTCCTCAACCTCGTCGCCCCAGAACTCCACCCGCAGCGGGTGCTCCTCGGTCGGCGGGAAGACGTCCAGGATGCCGCCGCGCACCGCGAACTCGCCGCGCTTCTCGACCAGCTCCACACGGGCGTACGCGGCTGCCGCCAGGCCGTCGACGACCGCGCCCAGGTCCGCGCTGCTCCCGCTGGACAGTGCCACGGGCTCCAGGTCGCCCAGCCCCCTGACCTGCGGCTGCAGCACCGAGCGGATCGGCGCGACGACGACCTGCACGGGGCCCGCCGACGGGTCGTCGGCCCGCGGGTGCGCCAGGCGGCGCAGCACCGCCAGCCGGCGGCCGACGGTGTCGCTGCGCGGGGAGAGCCGCTCGTGCGGCAGCGTCTCCCACGCCGGGTACTCCACGACGGCGTCGGGCGGCAGCATCGAGCGCAGCGCCGCGGCCAGGTCCTCGGTCTCCCGCCCGGTGGCGGTGACGGCGAGCACGGTGCGCTGCGCCTTGGCGGCGAGGGCCGCCACCGCCAGCGGGCGGGCGGCAGGCGGGCCGACCAGGTCAACATGCGGCCGCGATCCGGAGACCGCGGCCTGGACCGCCTCAGCCAGTGCGGTGTCGGCGACGGCGGCGTCGACCAGACCGTTGAGACTCATACGGATTCCGTCCCGGGGTTGCGTCGTGGGGCGTCGCGCCAGACCGTACGGGCAACGCCGACCGCCCGACACGTGTCACGTGCCGGGGGTGCCTCCAGCGTACGGCCTCCGGCCGGGGTCCACTCCCGGTACGCCTCCCCCCGGCCGTGGTGGCCGTACCGCACCCCATTCGGCAAGGGGGCAACCCCAGGGGCGCGGGGATCTGCGCGCGCAACCACCCACCGGCCGTCGTGTGGCGACGAAACCGCCACCGCTCCAGGGGCGCGGGGAACTGCGCGCCACCCCCCACCGGGCGCGCGGGTCGTCACCGTCCGAATGGGGCTCTTGCTGTCGGAGGCGGACCACCGGCCGGTGGAGGGTTGCGCGTGCAGTTCCCCGCGCCGCTGTATAGCGCCGCCCTATGCAAAGGGGGCACCCCGGGGTGGCGGAAGGCCCCGGATACGCCGGGAGGGCGTACCGGGGCCGGGGCCGGATCTCCGCGTACGGGCGCTAGTCCGTTGCGATGGCGTTGAGAACGTTCATGCGGCCCGCCCGGAAGGCCGGGAGGAGGGCGGCGAGGAGGCCGACGACCGCGGAGCCCACGAAGACGATCACGATGGTCGCCCAGGGGATCTGCAGGATGCCCAGGCCCTGGGAGGCCAGGACGCGCTGTCCTGTGGCGCCCCAGCCGAGACCGAGGCCGAGGCCCACGAGGGCGCCGAAGAGGGCGATGACGACCGACTCCAGGCGGATCATCCGGCGCAGCTGGCGCCGCGAGGTGCCGATGGCCCGCATGAGGCCGATCTCCCGGGTGCGCTCCACCACCGACAGGGCCAGGGTGTTCACCACGCCCAGGATGGCGACGATGATCGCGAGGCCGAGCAGCGCGTAGATCATGTAGAGCAGCTGGTTGACCTGGCTCTGGACGAGGTCCTTGTAGTCGGCCTGGTCGCGGACGTCGATCTGCGGGTAGGTCTTGACCGAGGCCTTGAGCGAGGCGTAGGCCTGCTTCTCCTTGCCGTCGACCGCCTTGGCGAAGAGCATGAAGTCGCCGGGCATCTTGTCCGCGGGCAGGTAGGTGCGGGCGGTGGCGATGTTGGTGAACATCGACCCGTGCTCGATGGCGGTGTCGTCGCTGGTGATCGCGGCGACCTTGAGGTGCGCGGGCCGGCCGCCGGTCATCAGGACGGTCAGCTCGTCGCCGAGCTTGACGTGGTGGTCCTTGGCGAAGCCCTCGGGCAGCGACATCGCGTCCTTGCCGTAGGCGTCGGCGAGCTTGCCCTGGACGGTCTTGAGTTCCAGGTCCTGCGGGTAGGTCGGGTCGGCCGCGCTCAGGTCGGTCTTGACGGTGCTGCCGGACGGCAGGGTGAGCTTGGCGTTGACGATCGTGTAGTGGGTGAAGTGCTCGATGTCCGGGGTCGCGGTGAGCGCCTTCTCGGCTGCCGGGGTGAGCGGCTGGCTGCCGTTGTTGCCGACCTGGACGATGAAGTCCGCGCCGACCGACTTGTCGAGCTGGTCGTTGGCGGAGGCCACCATGGAGGAGCCGACCACCGACATGCCGGCCACCAGGGCCAGGCCGATCATCAGTGCGGAGGCGGTGGCGCCGGTGCGCCGCGGGTTGCGCAGCGCGTTGCGTTCGGCCAGGCGTCCCATCGGGCCGAAGAAGCGCAGGACGACCGCGCTCACCGCCCGTACGATCACACCGGCCAGCAGCGGGCCGACGATCACGAAGCCGACCAGGGTGAGCACCACGCCCAGGCCCAGCAGGCTGCCGCCGGAGGAGGCCTTGTCGGCCTGGCCCGCACCGATCAGGGCCAGTGCGCCGGCCGCGCAGACCAGGATGCCGATCGCGGCGCGGATGCGTCCCGCCCTGCCGTCGGCCGGGGTGCCGGCGTCCCGCAGTGCGGCCATCGGGGAGATCTTGCCGGCCCGGCGGGCCGGGATGTAGGCGGAGACCACGGTGACGATGACGCCGATGGCCAGGCCGATGGCGGGGGTGGTGGCCTTGATGGTCAGCTCGGAGGTGTCGAGCTTCATCCCGACCTTGCCCATCAGGTTCATCAGCCCGATGGCCAGCCCGATGCCGCCGCCGATGCCGAGGACCGAGCCGGTGACGCCGAGCAGCACCGCCTCGATCAGCACCGACCGGTTGACCTGGCGCCGGCTGGAGCCGAGCGCCCGCATCAGGCCGATCTCCCGGGTGCGCTGGGCGACCAGCATGGAGAAGGTGTTGACGATCAGGAAGATGCCGACCAGGACCGCGATTCCGGCGAAGCCGAGCATCGCGTACTTCATGAAGTCCAGGAAGCCGCCCAGGTCGTCCTGGTCCTTCTTCTTGGTCTCGGCGGCGGTGTCGATGGTGTAGCCGCTGCCGATGGCCGCCTTGACGTTCTGCTTGAGCTGGTCGTCGGTGGTGCCGGCGGCCGCGGTGAGGCCGAAGCCGGTGTACTGCGAGGTGTTGCCGAGCAGCTTGGCCTGGGCGGTGGCGGTGTCGATGTAGACGACGGCCGCGCCCGGGTTGGTGGTCTTGAAGGTCGCGATGCCCGAGATGGTGACCTTGAAGTCGCCGGGGGCCGCGATGACCCGCAGCGTGTCACCGATCGTCAGGTGGTGCTTCTTGGCGGTGTCGGCGTCCAGCACCGCCTGGTCGGCGCTCTGCGGGATGTGGCCGGAGGAGATCTCCACGGCCTTGGTCTCGGTGGGGTCCCAGTTGCTGACGATGGTCGGGGCGCCGGACGACGGGCTGATCTTGTCGTTCTTCGCGTCCGCCACGGTGACGTCCTGGCTGGTGACGTCGGGGTCGGACTTGGCGACGCCGGCCACGTGCACCAGCTTCTGCTGGAGCGAGGCGGGGACGGCGTCCGGCATTCCGGTGGCCTGCCGGTCGTCGACCTTCTTGGCGCTGATGGTGACGTCGGAGGCGGTGGAGCCGAAGAGCTTGTCGAAGGTGGCGGTCATGGTGTCGGTGAACACCAGGGTGCCGCAGACGAAGGCCACCGAGAGCAGGACGGCGATCGCCGAGAGGGCCATTCTGCCCTTGTGCGCGAAGAAGTTGCGCACCGAGGTCTTGAGGACGGTCATGAGGTCCTCCCGCGACCGTCGAAGGACTTCATCCGCTCGAGGACGGACTCGGCGGTCGGGTTGGCCATCTCGTCCACGATCCGGCCGTCGGCCAGGTAGAGGACGCGGTCGGCGTAGGAGGCGGCGACCGGGTCGTGGGTGACCATGACGATGGTCTGGCCGAGCTCGTCGACCGAGCGGCGCAGGAAGCCCAGGACCTCGGCGCCGGCCCGCGAGTCGAGGTTTCCGGTCGGCTCGTCGCCGAAGATGATCTCGGGGCGGGCGGCCAGGGCGCGGGCGACGGCGACGCGCTGCTGCTGGCCGCCGGACAGCTGGGTGGGGCGGTGCTTGAGCCGGCCGGCCAGGCCGACGGTCTCCACGACCCGGTCGAACCAGTCGCGGTCGACCTTGCGGCCCGCGATGTCCATCGGCAGCGTGATGTTCTCCGCCGCGTTGAGGGTCGGCAGGAGGTTGAAGGACTGGAAGATGAAGCCGATCTTGTCCCGGCGCAGCTGGGTGAGCTTCTTGTCCTTCATGCCGGTGATCTCGCTGTCGCCGACCCAGATGCGGCCCTCGGTGACCGTGTCGAGTCCGGCGAGGCAGTGCATGAGGGTGGACTTGCCGGAACCCGAGGGTCCCATGATCGCGGTGAATCGGCCGCGGACGATGTCCACGTCCACCGCGTCCAGCGCGACCACGCGGGTCTCGCCCGCGCCGTACGACTTGGTCACCGAGCGCCCCGCAGCGGCAACAGCCGAACGTCCTCCGTTGCCCCCGGCCTTGGGAATCGTCACTGCCGTTGTCACTGTGTCTCCTGTGTCGTCGGGTGGATCGGGCTGCTGTGTGTACATCAGCCTGCTGGAGGCCGCCCTGCCGCACGATGGGGAAGGTCTCCGTCTTGGTGGTGGGGGTATCCCCACCCCGCCCTATGACCGTATGGAACGTGTAAGGCGCGAACGTCATCCGCCGGTACGAACCTGGGGTCGCCCAAAGTAGGTGCCGCCCCCTAGGGGACGTCCGCCTCCGGGTCATACCGCGGTAAGGGGCACGCCGTTCCGCGCCGGTCGGACAGGGTGCGGCGGCCGCCGCCGGTACCGCCTAGTCCGCGGCGAGGGTGAGGCGTACGGTGCGGCCGCCGCCGATCAGGGTCGCCAGCGCCAGGTCGATGTCGGGGCCGACGTACCAGTCCCCCGCGTGGTCGATGCCGTAGACCCGGCCCTCGGCGTCGACGGCCAGCAGCGCCCCCGAGCCGGGCTCCTCGCCGAGCGGGCTGACCTCGGTCTCCAGTGCCCGGCCGAGGTCGCCGAAGGTACGCGCCATGTGCAGGCCCACCAGGGGATCCACCGTGACGGCGCTGGGCGCGACCTGCCGGCCGGGTCCCGAGGCGGCGGGGTAGGTGAGCCCGCCGAACTCGGCCCACGCCTCGACTGCCGCCGGGAAGACGGCGTGCCGGTGGCCGCCGGGCGACACATGGCCGCGCAGCAGGTCGGCCCACTCCTCTGCCTGCTTGATGTCCCAGCGGCCGGGCTCCCAGCCGCCGGCCCGCAGTGCGGCGTCGACGCCGACGGGGAAACGCACACTGGCTGCCATCGGGGTGTTCACTCCCCTTCTGCTTCTGCCGACGGGTCGACCGCGCTTACCCCGAAGTGGGCCAGCAGCGGGGTGCAGGAGCGGCAGGGCGGGGCGTAGGCGCCGTGCGCGGGGTCGCCGTCCTCGCGTATCCAGCGGGCCGTCAGTTTCGCCCCGCGCAGCGCCTTGCGGGCCTCGCCCTGGGTCAGTGGGCGGCGCGAGGCGCGCTTGCTGCGCTGCGTCTCGACCGCGGCCAGGTGGCGGGAAATGAGCACCGGCTCCGCGCACCGGCCGGTGAACCGCTCACGCTGCGCAGCGGGCAGCGCGTCGAGGAAGTCCTGCACGATCGGGTGCAGTACGGGCGGCTGGTCGCCCTTGGCGCCGGTGCAGGTGAGCACCTCGTCGCGGATGGACAGCGCGGCGGCGACCGCGGGCAGGATGCCGTCCCTGCGGTGCCGCAGCGGCGGCGGTCCCTCACGGTGCCGGGGCGCGCTCCAGGTCAGCCTGGGGTCGGCGGCCCCTGCCGGCGGAAAGTGAGTTGTCATGTTTTACGTGCGTCCCTCCGTCCGCCCGCCGGAGCGGGCGATCCCCCGTATGTTGATCAGAGTGCCAAACGCGCCACGAGATGGGGAAGCAGAACGCGTCTGCGCGCCCATTGTGTGTGGGGCATGTCACCGTCGGATGACCGAACGCCGACACGGCAGGCACAGTGCGTACACGCCGAACACATGAACGTCACATCCGGAAGGCATGAATCCCGACAGCTCGGTGAACAGCCGAGCCGGGTGCCCAGGGACGGCGCACAGCGCGGACACAGCGTCCGGGCCGGCATGGACGCGGGCCACCGCGAGCGGGGAGTATCGGCAGTCGGCCCGTACCTGCGGGTCCCCCCACACCGCCGAACCAGGGAATGTGACACCGATGCACAAGACCCGGCTCCGTCTGGCCGCGGCCGCGCTTCCCGCGCTGCTGCTGGCCGCCGCCTGCTCGTCCTCCGACTCCGCGGACTCCACCAAGGTCCCCGACGGCACGCCGAACATACTCAGCGGCAAGGCGCCGCTGACCACCGATCAGCTCAGCAGGGCGCTGATCACGGACTCCGACGTGCCGGGCTACACGGTGCAGCCCTCGCAGACCGCGGACTCCTCCGACACCTCCACGCTCACCGCGGACAAGCCGGTCTGCCAGCCACTCGCCGACATCACCAGCAGCAACCCCAGGATCCACCGGATGGCCTTCATCGGCGCGGCCTTCGCCAAGACCACGAAGACCAGCGGCGCCACGCCTGAGGTGATCAACCAGATGCTGGTGGCCAGCCATGCGCCGGGCGACGCGAAGAAGGTCATCGAGTCGGTGAAGACCGCGCTGGCCGGCTGCACGGCCTTCACCGCGACCGACAGCTCGGGGACGAAGACGCCGTTCACCATCAGCAAGGGGCCCGCGGTGCCGACCGGCGACGAGTCGGTGTCATGGGTGATGAACGACGCCGCGGACAAGAAGACCGGCGCCGCGCTGATCGCCGTCGTGCAGACCGGCGACACGGTGACGGCGTACGTGTCGGTGAAGTCCAGCGGCGGCGCCGGGCCGCTGCCCATCGACGTGGCGCGCAAGCAGAGCGAGAAGCTCAAGACGGCCCTGGCGGCGCGGAAGTAGCAGGGCCTGCGGCCCGCGCGCCCCGGGCGGCGGGCACCGCCCTGTGAGCAGCCCCACAGCGGAAGGGGCGGCCCGGTTGCCGTAAAGTCGCGCGGCAACGGGCCGCCGCCCGTGGGAACGCCGTCGCCCGTGGGACGCCGGGGACGGACACGACACAGGGGATCGCTTCGATGCCGATACGCGCAGACCATCGCCTACCGACCGGTAGGCGGGCCGTGGCCGCCGCCGTGCTGCTGCCCGCCCTCGCGCTCGCGACCGCCTGCGGCGGTGGCGGCGGCAAGGAGGGGCCGGGGCCGGTCAAGGCGTCCGGCGCGGTGCCCATCGCCAAGCTGACCTCCGCGCTGCTGACCTCCTCCGACGTGCCGCACGTCCAGGTGCTGCCGGCCGGCAGCAAGGACCAGCTGCTCGGCGCCGCGCAGAAGGCCGACACGGCCGCCTGCCAGCCGATCGTCGACCAGTGGAGCAGCCAGCCCAAGCACCCGCGCCAGGTCTACACCGGCGCGATGGTCACCGACACCACGGACAAGGACAAGGGCGCCAAGACCATCTCGCTGACCGTCGTCGCCTCCTACAAGGCCGGCGACGCGAAGGCGGTCCTGGACGAGCTGGCGGCGGCGGTGGCGGCCTGCCACCAGTACTCGCTGGTGCGCGGCGGGGTGACCACCCACTTCGCGGTGGCGCCCGCGACCGCCGAGGCGGGCCTGGGCGACCAGCAGGTGTCGTACACGGTGGGCGACACCGCCAAGGGCGCCGCGGGCCAGGTGCTGGTCACCGTGGTGCGGGCCGGCGACACGACGGCGGCCTTCGAGACGCTGCGCGCCGACCACAAGCCGGCGTCCCTGCGCCGCACGATCCCGGTCAAGCAGGTCGCCAAGCTCCGCACGGCCGCCGAGGCCGGTTGAGCGCGGGACCCTGTCCGCGGGGTCCCGTTGTCCACAGGGCGGCAGTTGTCCACAGGCCAGCGGTTATCCACAGGCAGCCAGCTCACCTGCGACATGCCGCGACCACAGGCCCTAGGCTGTCGTCATCACCCGCACGCACCAGGGGGCAGCAGTCATGACGACAGGTCGGCAAGGGCTGGGGGCGGCGCCTCCCGGTCCCGGATCGGGGGGTCGGACCGCGCCGCCGAACGCGGCCTATGCCGGGCAGGTCGTGCACTTCCCCGACCCCTTGCGGGCCGGCCGCCAC
The DNA here is from genome assembly GCF_016916835.1 of Actinacidiphila bryophytorum. Classification (GTDB taxonomy): domain Bacteria; phylum Actinomycetota; class Actinomycetes; order Streptomycetales; family Streptomycetaceae; genus Actinacidiphila; species Actinacidiphila bryophytorum. Next base: position 45,139 of record NZ_JAFFIX010000017.1, read on the forward strand.
CCGCAGGGCGTCTGGATCGACGACGAGGGCCACCCCGACTTCTCGCCGTACGCGCGCGCCGCGGCCGAGATAGCCGAGCCCCCGGAGGGCTTCGGCATCGACGAACTGCGGCTGACCGACTACGTGTCGGCCAACGCGGCGCTGCATGCGGCGGGCCACGAGCTGTGGGGCAGCCTTCCGCCGGTGGCCACACCGCACGGCTGGACCTGGCACCACGTGGCCGGCAGCCGCCGGCTCGAACTCGTCCCCGCCGAGGTCAAGGCGCTGCTGCGGCACCACGGCGGGCTCGCGGAGTCCGTCGCCGACCACGCCAAGCGCGGCACCAGGCCGCTGCAGGAGACCCGGCCGGCGCACTTCGCGCTGCCCAAGGACCCGGTGGCGGTCACCGAGGCGCAGGTGCGGGACGTCGAGGAGGAGCTGGGCTACCGGCTGCCCGGGTCCTACCGCACCTTCCTGAAGGCGGCCGGCGGCTGCGCGCCCCGCGGGGTGGCGCTCGACCCGGAGCTGGGGCTGCTCATCGACCAGCCCTTCTTCACCGTCCGCGACACCGCGGCGGCCAACGACGTGGTCTACGTCAACAAGTGCCTGCGGGACCACCTCACCAAGGACTACCTGGCGATCGGCTATGTGCAGGGCGGGTTGCTCGCGGTGAAGGTCAAGGGCGAGGCCGCCGGCTCGGTGTGGTTCTGCGCCTACGACGACGCGCGCGACGGCGACCGCTGGGACACCCCGGCCGACCGGGTCGCGGAGCTGCTGCTGCCGTGCGGCGACTCGATCGACGCCTTCCTGCTGCGGCTCGCGGGCAATCCGCCGGAGCTGGAGACGGTCGCGAACCTGATGGTCGACGGCGGTTTCGCCACCGCCGTCGCGGTGGAGGGGTGAGCCGGACATGGTGACTTTCGCTCAGGCGCAGGAGCGCGCGGAGCACTGGATCAACGGCGACGTGCCGCCCTACGAGCACCGCGAGGTCCGGGTCCGCGAGTTCGAACTCGGCTTCGTCATCTGGTCGGAGCCGCGCGAGGGCGGCCCGTCCGCCGGTGACGGCGGCGACGTGCGGGTGGTCATCGCCCGTGACAGCGGGGAGGCCACCTTGTGGCCCGCCCTGCCCATCGGCGAGTTGATACGACGCTACGAAGAGGAGTACGGCGCGGTGCCGAACGACGCGGCACCGGAGCCGCCCCAGCGCATCGACCTGGAGGCGACGTCCTTCCTGCTGAGCCCGCCGCAGTGGCTCCAGGACGCGGCGGACCGCATGGGCGTGCCCGACCGCAGGCCGGGCAGCACGGGCGGCAGCGCCGCGGGCGCGGGCGGTGCCGCGGGCTCCGACGGTGCGGACACGGCGTCAGGCACCGGCGAGTCCTCGGGCCGGATCGACTACCGCAGGCCCGCTGCCGCGCAGAGCGCACCGCAGGAGCCGGAGCAGCCCGCAGCCGCGGCCCCGGCCGCCGCCGTGTCCGGGTCCTCCGGCGGCGTGGACTATGTGCGCCGCCCCGCCGTGCCCGAGCAGAGCGCACCGCCGCAGGAAGGCGGCAGCTGGGCGGGCAAGACGGTCAGCGACTCCGGCGAGGGCCAGTCGGTGCCGGTCCCCGCCACCGTCTTCGCACCGCCGATCAGCGGCGCCGACCTGCCCGACGGGCCGCCGCGGCCCGACTCCGCCGAGGCGCGGACCAAGCTGCTGCCCGGCGGCAGCGCCGCGCCCGAGCCGCTGGCACCGCAGCCGCCCGCCCCGGCGCAGGGCGGTGTGCCGCACACCGTGGGCGGCTCCGCCTATCCCCCGCCGAGCGGACCGGGCGTCTCGCTGCCCCCGCCGCTGGGAGCGGGCGGCGCCGCCGCCCACTCGCCGAGCGGCGCCGCGGACATCGCGGGCCTGGAGACGGCCAAGGCGGTACGCCCGGGCCTGGACACGCCCCCGCCGGTAGGCGGAAGCGTGCCGCCCGCCCCGCAGGGCGGCACACCTCCGCCGCCCGCGAACAGCGACCCGCACTACGCCGCCACCATGCTGGCCGGACCCGGCGGCGGCAGCCAGCCGCACGTCCCCTTCGCCGGTATGCCCGGCGGCGGTACGCCTCCCCCGCCGCCGTACGCAGGCGAGGGCACCCCGCCTCCGCCGCCGTACGCGGGCCAGGGCACACCCCCGCCGCCCCCGGCCAACAGCGACCCGCACTACGCCGCCACCATGCTCGCGGGACCCGGCACCCCGCCGCCCTTCGCGGGCGCACCCGGCGGCGGCACGCCCCCGCCGCCGCCCGCGCCATATGCGGGCCAGGGCACGCCTCCCCCACCGCCCTACGCGGGCCAGGGCACCCCGCCTCCGCCGCCGGCCAGCAGCGATCCGCACTACGCCGCCACCATGCTGGCAGGACCCGCGGTCACCGGTCCCGCGCTGGGCGGCACCCCGCCGCCTCCGCCGCCGGGGCCGTTCGCGGGTGCCCCCGCCGGGGGCACACCTCCGCCGCCGCCCTACGCCGGCGGGGCCGCCCCCGCCGCACCGCAGCCGCCCGCGCCCGCCTACGGCTACCCGCAGCCGCCGGCCGGTGTGCCGACGGTGGGACCCGGCTACATGGCGGTGCTGCGCTACCGCGGCCAGGACGGCAGCGAGCAGCAGATCATCCGGCGCTCGGCGCCCGGCACCCCGCACCCGGAGTGGCAGATCCTGCACGAGCTGCGGTCCGCAGGGGTGCGCCCGGAGCAGGTGCTCGAACTGCACACCGAGCTGGAGTCCTGCGACCTGCCCGGCGGCTACTGCACCCGGATGATCAGGGAGACCTGGCCGCAGGTGCGGATCAGCCACACCGCGCCCTACGGGCGGGACCACGCGAGCCGCCGCCAGGGCGTACAGCACCTGCTCACCCACCAGGGCGAGCTGCACCAGGTGGCGGGCGCCCCCGCCCGCCCGCAGCCGCAGCGGGTGCCGATGCCCGACCCGCACACCGTGCTGCGGGTGCCGCCGGTCGGGCTCGACGTGATCGGGCAGGAGCTGGCGGGCGCCTTCGGGCCGCCCGGGGTCTTCCGGTTCGACCAGCGGGCCGTCTCGCGGCAGGGGGTGCCCGACATCGTGGCGCAGACCCTGATGTGGGCCGGGCTGCCGGTGGACTTCGGGCCGTTCTTCTGGGCGCAGGCCCAGCCCGGCCAGCCGGTGCCGACGCTCGCCGAGCTGGCCGCCTCCCGCGGTGTGCAGCCGGCCGCGGACGCGGGCTCGTACCTGGTGATGGGCAACGACTTCGGGCGCCAGCTGTGCGTGCAGTACGGCACCGCGCACATCGTGGCGCTGCCGCTGGAGGCGGCCCCCGCCGGTTCGCCGCCCGCGGCACCGCAGTTCGTGAACTCCAGCCTGCCGGAGTTCGCCCGCAGCCTGGCGCTGCTCGGCCGGATGTGGCGGCTGCGGATCGGGCTCACGCCCGAGCAGGCGGGCCACTGGACGGTGGACTTCCAGGCGCAGCTGGCCGCGCAGGACCCGGCGGCCATCGCGTCGCCGGACAACTGGTGGTCGGTGCTGATCGAGCAGATGTGGGACGGGCTGCTGTAGCCGCAGCAGTTGCCGCGCCGGAGGGCCGGGCGTCAGGGTGCACCCCCTGACGCCCGGCCTTCCGGCGTTTTCCGGGTAGGAGAACAGTCGGAGTGTCGTAGCTCGTACAATTCGGTCATAAGCCATAAATAGATGCGAGGGAACGGCGAGGGGCAGCCAGCGGTACGCCAGCGGTAAAAGGGGCAGACGGATGAGCAGCAACACGACCGCATCGTCAACGGGCTTCGAGCAGGCGCGCGGGCGCGGCCACGGATACCGGCCCGACCAGGTCGACCGCTTCCTCGAAGAGCTGTCGGAGGACCGCGACGCCGCATGGGAGCGGGCCGCCCGGCTCACCGTCCTCGCCAACGAGATGGACGCCGAGTGCGCCGCCCTGCGCGAACAGGTCGGCTCGCTCCCCCCGGAGAACTTCGAGGCACTCGGCCCCGGCGCCCAGGAGCTGATGCGGCTGGTCGAGGAGGAGGCCGCCGCCGTACGCGAACGCGCCGAAGTCGAGGCGCAGTACGCCAGGGACGCCGCCGAGACCGCCCGCCGCACCCTCCAGGACGAGGCCCGCGCCGCCGCCTCCGCCAGGCTCGCCGCCGCGGAGGACCAGGCGGAGCGGATGCTGGACGAGGCGTGCAGCCGCGCCGCCGAGATCCTCGGCCAGGCCCGCGCCGAGGCGGAGATCGTACGCGGTGAGGCCGGCCAGACACTCGACGCCATGCGGCAGGACGTCGACCGCGCCACGGCGGAGGCCGACCAGGAGCGGCAGGAGCGGCTCGACACCCTCGAACACGAACTCGCCGAGCGCGACGCCGGGGTCGACAGCCGGCTCGCCGACCTCCTCGCCGACGCGGAACGGCGGCTCGACGCGGCACACAAGGAGCGCACCGCCGCGGAAGAGGCGCTGCGGGTGCAGCAGGAGGAGGCGGAGGAGCGGGCCGCCGCCATGCTGGCGCAGGCGCGGCTGCACGAGGAGAGGGTGCGGCGGGAGAGTGAGCGGTCGCTGCGGGCGCATGAAGAGCATCGCGATGAGATTCGATCTCATCTCGCGCATGTGCGTGCGACGCTCGCGTCACTCACCGGGCGCGAGCCAGGGGGGTCGTCGTGACCCCGCGCCCTGGCGGGCGCTGATTCCGGGACCTTCTCCCGGTGGGTGGCTTGTCGCGCAGTTCCCGCGCCCCTGAAAAACGCCTGCCCTCGGCGCGCAAAGCGCGGCCCTGAAAAACGGCTGCTCTCCGCGCGCAGCACGGCTCTGTTGGGTGCCCTCTTGGGCAATGATCACGGGGTGGGGAGCATGGCCGAGACGCGGAAGCCGCCGTCGGAGGTGGGGCCGGCGGCGAAGCCGCCGCCGTGGGTGGTGACGCGTTCGCGCATGCCTATGAGGCCGTGGCCGCCGCTGGGGAGGGGGGTCTGGGGGGAGCCGTCGGAGGGGCCGTTGGTGATGAGGACGGCGACCTCGGTGTCGCGGTAGGCGAGGCGGACGACGGCCTTGGCGCCGGCCGCGTGCTTGTGCACGTTGGTGAGGGCCTCCTGCACGACGCGGTAGACGGTGGCCTCGATCCGCGCGCCGCACGGGCGGGCCGCGCCCTCGACGGCCAGCTCGACGCCCATGCCCGCGGCCTGTGACTCCTCGACCAGTGCCGCGAGCCGGTCGAGGCTCGGGCCTTCCGCGTCGGCGTCGGGGCGGAGGACGGCGGCCGGGGCGGGCACCGGAGCCGGGGCGGTCCGCAGGACGCCGAGCATCTGGCGAAGTTCGGTGAGCGCCTGCCGCCCCATGTCGCCGAGAAGCTCCGCGCTGGCCGACGCCTTCTGCGGGTCCTTGAGCGCGACGGCCTTGAGGGCGGCGGCGTGCACGACCATGAGGCTCACCCGGTGGGCGACGACGTCGTGCATGTCGCGGGCGATCCGGGTGCGCTCCTCCGCCCTGGCGCGCTCGGCGCGCTCCGCGGCCTTCTCCGCGAGGAGTTCCAGTTCGCGTTCCAGGCCGTCGGCGCGCTCGCGCAGGCTCTCCACCAGCCGCCGCCTGGCGCGTACGTACAGGCCGAGCAGCACGGGCGGGCCGGTGAGGCCGAGCGCCATCAGGGCGGCGACGCTCAGCGCGAGCGGCATCCGCAGCGAGGTGCTGCTGTCGGGGTCGCGCAGGTTGTCCTGGAACTGCAGGAAGGCGACGAGCATGGTGCCGAAGCCGTTCATGCCGGCCAGCGCGGCGGTGATCCGCCGCGGCACCTCGGAGGCGGCCAGGGTGTAGAGGCCGACCAGGGACAGCAGGAAGCCCATCTGGGCCGGCGTCATGGCGATGCTGACCAGCACCACGGCGACCGGCCAGCGGCGGCGCAGCACCAGGACGGCGCCGACGAGCACCCCGAGCAGCGCGCCCGCGCCGGTGAGGATGCCGGTGCGGTCGGCGAAGGTGGCGCCCTCGAAGGAGCACTCGATCGCGGAGACCGCGGCCAGGGTGACGTCCAGGGCGAAGCTGCGCCGCCGCTGCCACCACCACCAGGTGGGGCGGCGCGGCCCGGCCACCGCGACGGCGACCGCCGCGCCTCCTCCGGCGCCGTCGTCCGGTACGTGCGCCCCCGTCGTACTCATGGCGTCCAGCGTATGCGGTGCGCGCCGCGGTGCACCGGGCGCATACCAGCCGGGCACCGCGGCGTCACCGGCAGGTCGACCGGCGGACGTGTGGGCGGCGCCCGGGGCGGCGCGCGGTGTCCGCCTGGTGGGCTGGCCGTCTCGCCGGGCGGGCCGCGACCTATCCTGGGACGGTCGGACAGCGCGGTCCGCGAGTACGCCGTCCACTTCCACTGCACAAGGAGCCGCACCTGTGAGCAGCGCCGACACCGCCCCGGACAGCAGTACCGACAGCAGTACCGCCCTGCGTGCCGACATCCGACGCCTGGGGGAGCTGCTCGGCGGCACCCTGGTACGGCAGGAGGGCCAGGAACTGCTCGACCTGGTCGAGAAGGTCCGTGCACTGACCCGCAGCGACGGCGAGGCCGCCGCCGCCCTGCTCGGCGACACCGACCTGGAGACCGCCGCGAAGCTGGTCCGCGCTTTCTCCACCTACTTCCACCTGGCCAACGTCACCGAGCAGGTGCACCGCGGCCGCGAACTGCGCTCGCGCCGGGCCGTCGAGGGCGGCCTGCTCGCGCAGACCGCCGACCTGCTCAAGGACGGCGACCCCGAGCACGTACGCGAGTCGGTCCGCAACCTCAACGTGCGGCCGGTCTTCACCGCGCACCCCACGGAGGCGGCCCGCCGCTCGGTGCTGAACAAGCTGCGGCGGATCGCCGAGCTGCTGGAGGACGGGCACGGCAACGGCGAGGGCAGCAGCGGCGACCGGCGCCGCGCCGACCTGCGGCTGGCCGAGAACATCGACCTGCTGTGGCAGACCGACGAGCTGCGGGTGGTGCGGCCCGAGCCCGCGGACGAGGCGCGCAACGCGATCTACTACCTGGACGAGCTGCACGCCGGTGCGGTCGGCGACGTCCTGGAGGACCTGGCCGCCGAGCTGGAGCGGGTCGGGGTGCCGCTGCCGCCGCAGACCCGCCCGCTGACCTTCGGCACCTGGATCGGCGGCGACCGCGACGGCAACCCCAACGTGACGCCCGAGGTCACCTGGGACGTGCTGATCCTGCAGCACGAGCACGGCATCACCGACGCGCTGGAGCTGGTGGACTTCCTGCGCGGGGCGCTGTCCAACTCGATCCGCAACTCCGGCGCGAGCAGCGAGCTGCTGGACTCGCTGGCCACCGACCTGGTGGCGCTGCCCGAGATCAGCCCGCGCTACAAGCGGCTCAACGCCGAGGAGCCCTACCGGCTCAAGGCCACCTGCATCCGGCAGAAGCTGATCAACACCCGCGAGCGGCTGGCCGCGGGCACCCCGCACGTGCCGGGGCGCGACTACCTGGGCACCGCGGGCCTGCTGCAGGACCTCCAGCAGATCCAGGACTCGCTGCGCGCCCACCGCGGCGGCCTGATCGCCGACGGACGCATGGACCGTACGATCCGCACCCTGTCGGCGTTCGGCCTGCAGCTGGCGACGATGGACGTGCGCGAGCACGCCGAGGCGCACCACCACGCGCTCGGCCAGCTCTTCGACCGGCTCGGCGAGGAGTCCTGGCGGTACGCCGACATGCCGCGCGACTACCGACGCAAGCTGCTGGCCAAGGAGCTGCGCTCGCGCCGCCCGCTGGCGCCGACCCCGGCCCCGCTGGACGAGGCGGGCGCCAAGACGCTCGGCGTCTTCCACACCATCAGGGAGGCCTTCGAGCGCTTCGGCCCCGAGGTCATGGAGTCGTACATCATCTCGATGTGCCTGGGCTCCGACGACGTCTTCGCCGCGGCGGTGCTGGCCCGCGAGGCGGGTCTGATCGACCTGCACACGGGGGTCGCCAGGATCGGCATCGTGCCGCTGCTGGAGACCACCGACGAGCTGAAGATCGCCGACAAGCTGCTGGACGAGATGCTGTCCGACCCGTCCTACCGGCGGCTGGTGTCGCTGCGCGGGGACGTGCAGGAGGTCATGCTCGGCTACTCCGACTCCTCGAAGTTCGGCGGCATCACCACCTCGCAGTGGGAGATCCACCGCGCCCAGCGCCGGCTGCGCGACGTGGCGCACCGGCACGGGGTGCGGCTGCGGCTCTTCCACGGCCGCGGCGGCACCGTCGGCCGCGGTGGCGGCCCCTCGCACACCGCGATCCTGGCGCAGCCCTGGGGCACCCTTGAGGGCGAGATCAAGGTGACCGAGCAGGGCGAGGTCATCTCCGACAAGTACCTGATCCCCTCGCTGGCCCGGGAGAACCTGGAGCTGACGGTCGCCGCCACGCTGCAGGCCTCGGCACTGCACACCGCGCCGCGGCAGTCGGACGAGGCGCTGGCCCGCTGGGACGCGGCCATGGACATCGTCTCCGAGGCCGCGCACGGCGCCTACCGCCGGCTGGTCGAGGACCCCGACCTGCCGCCGTACTTCTTCGCCTCGACGCCGGTCGACCAGCTGGGCGAGCTGCACCTGGGCTCGCGCCCGTCGCGGCGGCCCGACTCGGGGGCGGGGCTCGACGGCCTGCGCGCCATCCCGTGGGTGTTCGGCTGGACGCAGTCCCGGCAGATCGTCCCGGGCTGGTTCGGTGTCGGCTCGGGCCTGAAGGCGGCCCGTGAGGCGGGCCTGGACTCGGTGCTCGAAGAGGCGCACGGCCAGTGGCACTTCTTCCGCAACTTCCTGTCCAACGTCGAGATGACGCTGGCCAAGACCGACCTGCGGATCGCCCGCCACTACGTCGACACCCTGGTGCCCGACGAGCTCAAGCACGTCTTCGAGGCGATCGAGGCCGAGCACGAGCTGACCGTGCGCGAGGTACTGCGGCTGACCGGCGAGTCCGAGCTGCTCGCGGCGAGTCCGGTGCTGGCGCAGACCTTCCACATCCGCGACCAGTACCTGGACCCGATCTCCTACCTCCAGGTGACGCTGCTGGCCCGGCAGCGCGCGGCGGCGGCCCGCGGCGACGAGCCCGACCCGCTGCTGTCCCGCGCCCTGCTGCTGACCGTCAACGGCGTCGCGGCGGGCCTGCGCAACACCGGCTGAGCGAAGCAGGAACCGACTCGGCAGCGCGGGAGCGCTGCCGGGTCAGTTCTTGCGGTGGCCGATCAGCCGGGGCCTGGGCTCAAGGCCCGACAGCCCGTTCCACGACAGGTTCACCAGGTGCGCGACGACCTCGGCCTTGTCCGGGCGCTGGGCGTCCAGCCACCACTGGCCGGTCAGCGCGACCATGCCGACCAGCGCCTGCGCGTACATCGGGGCGAGCTTGGGGTCGAAGCCGCGCTGCTTGAACTCGTGGCCGAGGATGTCCTCGACCTGGGTGGCGATGTCGCTGATCAGCGAGGCGAAGGTGCCGGTGGACTGGGTGACCGGCGAGTCGCGGACCAGGATGCGGAAGCCGTCGGTGTAGCGCTCGATGTAGTCCACCAGCGCGAAGGCCGCCTGTTCGAGCAGTTCGCGCGGGTGGCCCGCGGTGAGGGCGCCGGTGACCATGTCGAGCAGCCGGCGCATCTCCCGGTCGACGACGACCGCGTAGAGCCCTTCCTTGCCGCCGAAGTGCTCGTAGACCACGGGCTTGGACACGCCCGCCTTGTGGGCGATCTCCTCGACGGAGGTGCCCTCGTAGCCGCGTTCCGCGAACAGCGTCCGGCCGATGTCGAGCAGCTGTTCGCGGCGCTCCTTGCCGGTCATGCGGACCCGGCGCGTGCGGCGCGCGGTGGATCCGGCGGAGTGTGCCGAGGTCGTCGTCGCCCTGTCGTCTCTGCCGTCGCTCACCGCTTCATCATGCCGCTTCGCCGACGTCTTCCTGGCGCCGGGCGGCAATCCGCTCTGCGGTGGGCCAGCGCACGTCGGTGGCCCAGCCGGCCATCTCGAACCAGCGGATGACGCGGGCGCTGGAGTCGATCTGGCCGCGCAGCACCCCGTGCCGGGCGCAGGTGGGGTCGGCGTGGTGGAGGTTGTGCCACGACTCGCCGCAGGAGAGCACCGCGAGCCACCACACGTTGCCCGAGCGGTCGCGGGACTTGAACGGGCGCTTGCCGACCGCGTGGCAGATGGAGTTGATCGACCAGGTCACGTGGTGCAGCAGAGCCACCCGAACGAGCGAACCCCAGAAGAAGGCGGTGAAGGCGCCGTACCACGACATGGTGACCAGGCCGCCCACCACGGGGGGCAGCAGCAGCGAGATCGCGGTCCACAGCCAGAAGTCACGGGAGATGCGGCGGATCGCCGGGTCCCTGATCAGGTCGGGGGCGTACTTGCCCTGCGGGGTCTGCTCCTCGTCGAAGAGCCAGCCCATGTGCGCCCACCACAGGCCCTTCATCAGCGCGGGCAGCGTCTCGCCGTAGCGCCACGGGCTGTGCGGGTCGCCCTCGGCGTCGCTGAACTTGTGGTGCCTGCGGTGGTCGGCGACCCAGCGCACGATCGGCCCCTCGACGGCCATCGAACCGGCGATGGCCAGGCCGATCTTCAGCGGCCTGCTGGCCTTGAACGAACCGTGGGTGAAGTGCCGGTGGAAGCCGATGGTGATGCCGTGGCAGCCCAGGAAGTACATCCCCACCATCAGGCCGAGGTCGAGCCAGCTCATGCCGCGGCCCCACGCCAGCGGCACGGCGGCGGCCAGCGCCACGAAGGGGATGCAGATGAAGAGCAGCAGGGCGATCTGCTCGATGGAGCGCTTGCTCTCCCCGCCGCGTGTGGCGCTGAACTGCGACTCCTGTCCTGGCGTCCCGGGATCCGGTTCCCGGGACTCGGTGATCACTTCCGGCTGTGTGGTCATGTCTGTCCCTCGCGGATGTGGAAGTGGGGGGCGGTTATCTGGGGTTACGTCCGTAACCTACGCCGCCGTAAGTATTGCAGCGGCACACGGCGGGCGACAGGACCGTGTCCGTCGTCCGCCGAACGATCCCTACCCGGATCTCCGTCGCGTCCACCCCGCCGGGTACGGCATGATGGGAACGGCCAGCCGGCTGCTCCCGATGCGACACGGGAAAGGCCGAGTTGATCCGCCGTGGTGTAATGGCAGCACTGGGGCTTTTGGTGCCTTAAGTCCGGGTTCGAGTCCTGGCGGCGGAGCAGTGCGTGGTCGGGGCCGGGAAGCCCTCGGTATCCTGCGGGTGTCCTGCACTCGAAGCCCAGGAGTCCCCCCTGTGAGCGCCACACGCCCGGCTGCCGTCGTCGTCCTCGCCGCGGGCGAGGGCACTCGTATGAAGTCGGCCACCCCCAAGGTCCTGCACCCGATCTGCGGCCGTTCGCTGCTCGGCCATGTCGTCGCCGCCGCCCGCGAGCTGGAGCCCGCGCAGCTCGTCGTGGTCGTCGGGCACGGGCGCGAGCAGGTCACCGCCCACCTGTCGGCCGCCGACCCGGCCGCGCTGACCGCGGTGCAGGAGGAGCAGAACGGCACCGGGCACGCGGTCCGCATCGGCCTGGCGGAGCTGGCCCGGCAGGGCGCCGCCCCCGAGGGCACCGTCGTGGTGACCTACGGCGACACCCCGCTGCTGACCGCGCAGACCCTGGACACGCTGGTGGCCGCGCACGAGACCGACGGCAACGCGGTGACCGTGCTGACCGCGAAGGTCCCCGACCCGGCCGGCTACGGGCGGATCGTGCGCGACCTCGCCGACGGGCAGGTCGTCGCGATCGTCGAGCAGAAGGACGCCTCGCCCGACCAGCAGGCCATCGACGAGATCAACTCCGGTGTGTACGCCTACGACGCCGCCCTGCTCGCCGAGGCGCTGGCGAAGGTCACCACGGACAACTCGCAGGCCGAGGAGTACCTGACCGACACCCTGGCGATCCTGCGCGAGGCGGGCCACCGGGTGGGCGCGTACACCGCCACCGACCACCGGGAGATCGCCGGAGTCAACAACCGGGTGCAGCTCGCCGAGGCCCGCCGGGTCCTCAACGACCGGCTGCTGCACCGCGCCATGCTGGACGGCGCGACCGTCGTGGACCCCGCGTCCACCTGGCTGGACGCCGGCGTGGTGCTGGAGCCGGACAGCCTGATCCACCCCAACACCCAGCTGCTCGGCGGCACCAGGGTGGCCGCGGGCGCCGAGGTCGGCCCGAACTGCACGCTCACCGACACGCTCGTCGGCGCGGGCGCGCGGGTGTCGAACACCGTCGCCCAGGAGGCGGAGATCGGCGCGGAGGCGAACGTCGGACCGTATGCGTACCTGCGGCCCGGCACCAGGCTCGGCCAGGGCGCCAAGGCGGGGACGTACGTCGAGATGAAGAACGCCTCGATCGGCGACGGCACCAAGGTCCCGCACCTGAGCTACGTGGGCGACGCGACCATCGGCGAGCACACCAACATCGGCGCGGCCAGCGTGTTCGTGAACTACGACGGCGAGGCCAAGCACCACACCACGATCGGCAGTTACTGCAAGACCGGCTCCGACAACATGTTCGTCGCACCGGTGGTGGTCGGCGACGGCGCCTACACCGCGGCCGGCTCGGTGATCACCAAGGACGTGCCGGCGGGCTCGCTCGCGGTGGCCCGCGGGCAGCAGCGCAACATCGAGGGCTGGGTCGCGCGCAAGCGCCCGGGAAGCGCTGCGGCGCAGGCCGCGGAGCGGGCGAAGCAGCCCGAGTGAGCGCCGCGCGGGGGTGGCGCGGCGCGTCGTCGAACGGGTGAGTGAGGGCCGTCTCATCGGCCCCTCCGAGGTGCACAGATGCGCCGGAGGGGGCGTACCGTGTGGGGTGCACACAATTCCGCCAGCACGCCTGCTTCTGGGCGACGCTGTGTCGAACACCAGTCGAACACCAAGGAGACGGTGCAGTGACCGGGATCAAGACGACCGGTGAGAAGAAGCTGATGCTCTTCTCCGGCCGCGCCCACCCCGATCTGGCGGAGGCGGTGGCACGGGAACTTGGCGTCGAGCTGGTGCCGACCAGGGCTTTCGACTTCGCCAACGGCGAGATCTATGTGCGGTTCCAGGAGTCGGCGCGCGGCGCCGACTGCTTTTTGATCCAGAGCCACACCCGTCCCATCAACCAGTGGATCATGGAGCAGCTGATCATGCTGGACGCCCTGAAGAGGGCCTCGGCACGCAGTATCACCGTGATCGTCCCCTTCTACGGCTACGCGCGGCAGGACAAGAAGCACCGCGGCCGCGAGCCGATCTCGGCCCGGCTGATGGCGGACCTGTTCAAGACCGCGGGCGCCGACCGCATCCTGACCGTCGACCTGCACACCGACCAGATCCAGGGCTTCTTCGACGGCCCCGTCGACCACCTGTTCGCGCTGCCCATCCTGGCGGACTACGTCGGCTCCAAGGTCGACCGCAACAAGCTCACCGTGGTCTCCCCCGACGCCGGCCGGGTCAGGGTCGCCGACCGCTGGTGCGACCGGCTGGGCGCCCCGCTGGCCATCGTGCACAAGCGCCGCGACCCGGACGTCGCCAACCAGGTGAAGGTCCACGAGGTCGTCGGCGACGTCAAGGGGCGGGTCTGCGTCCTGGTCGACGACATGATCGACACCGGCGGTACGATCTGCGCCGCCGCCGACGCGCTGTTCGCCAACGGCGCCGAGGACGTCATCGTGACCGCGACGCACGGCGTGCTGTCCGGCCCCGCCGCGGACCGGTTGAAGAACTCCAAGGTCAGCGAGTTCATCCTGACCGACACGCTGCCCACTCCCGGTGAGCTGAACCTCGACAAGATCACCGTGCTGTCGATGGCGCCGACCATCGCCAACGCGGTGCGCGAGGTCTTCGAGGACGGCTCGGTGACCAGCCTGTTCGAGGACACCCACTAGAGATCGATTTCGTCCGGGGCCTCCCCGCCGGTTACGCTGTCCGCGTTGCTCGGCGAGGGAGGCCCCGGACGTCTGCGTCCGGACCCGGCTCCGTTATCGACGCGCTCCTCGTCCCTGTGGACTCGTGGATCGGCCCGTCGGGGCCGGGCGACCGTACCGTCTGCCACCACGAGGAGTGAACCTCATGTCCGAGGTCAAGATCGTCGCCCAGCTGCGCACCGAGTTCGGCAAGGGCGCCGCCCGCCGCATCCGCCGGTCCAACCAGGTTCCCGCGGTCGTCTACGGCCACGGCGCCGACCCCAAGCACGTCTCCGTCCCGGGCCACGAGCTGCTGCTCGCGCTGCGCACCGCGAACGTCCTGATCTCGCTGGACATCGACGGCAAGTCCGAGCTGGTCATCCCCAAGGCCGTGCAGCGCGACCCGCTGAAGGGCTTCCTGGAGCACGTCGACCTGCTGTCGGTCAAGCGCGGCGAGAAGGTCACCGTCGAGATCCCGGTCAGCACCGAGGGCGAGCCGGCCCCCGGCGGCAACCTGCTGGAGTTCGTGCTGAACACCCTGCCGGTCGAGGCCGAGGCCACCCACATCCCCGAGGGCTTCACCGTCGACGTCGAGGGCCTGGAGGCCGGCGCCTCCGTCCTCGCCAAGGACATCGTGCTGCCGAAGGGCACCACGCTGGCCGTCGACGAGGACGCCGTCGTGATCCAGGTCGTGGCCGCGCAGGCCGAGGTCGTGGAGGAGACCGAGGAGGAGGGCGAGGCCGCGGAGGCCGCCCCCGCCGAGGAAGCCGCCGCAGAAGAGGCCTGATACGGCGTCGCCCGCGGGCGACCCCCGGCCGCCGCCGTACCCTTCGGGGTGCGGCGGCGGCGTCGCGTTCACCGTGCGGGTGCGCGGCCCCGAAGACCTGGAGACGTGGATGAGCGAGAGCACAGCGCCCTGGCTGGTGGCAGGGCTGGGCAATCCGGGGCCGGAGTACGCGGCGAACCGGCACAACATCGGCTTCATGGTCGCCGACCTGCTGGCCGAGCGGATGGGCGGGCACTTCAAGCGCTCGGGCAAAGCGCAGGCGCATGTCGTCGAGGGCCGGATCGGCCCGCCGGGACCCGCGAGCCGCCGGGTGGTGCTGGCCAAGCCGATGACGTACATGAACCTGTCCGGCGGCCCGGTGACCGCGCTCAAGGACTTCTACAAAGTGCCGACCGAGCAGATCATCGCGGTGCACGACGAGCTGGACATCCCCTACGCCACGCTGCGGCTCAAGCTCGGCGGCGGCGACAACGGCCACAACGGGCTGAAGTCGATCACCAAGTCACTGGGCGCGAACTACCTGAGGGTGCGTGCGGGCATCGGCCGGCCGCCAGGGCGGATGGACGTGGCCGCCTTCGTCCTCAAGGACTTCTCCGCTGCCGAGCGCAAGGAGCTGGACTGGTTCGTCGACCGGGCGGCCGACGCCGTCGAGGCGCTGATCTCGGACGGCCTGGAACGCGCGCAGAGCACGTACAACAGCTGACCGCGCGGGCGGTCCTGTCCGGCGCCGCATCCCGCCGCCGGGTTTGACCGGACGGCATGCCATGGCCAAAGATCGCCCGCATGGTCAAGAGGAGCCGTTCCCGCCGGATGGCGGAGGGCGCTTGGGGACTGGTGCTGCTGGCCCGGGTGGTCGGCGTGACCGCGGTGGTGGCGCTGCTGCTGGTGTCCGGCGCCTGGGACTCCTGGCGGACCGCGCAGCACGTGATGCTCACCAAGGGCCGCGAGCACGGCACGATGACGCTGGCCTCCTGCGTCGACTCGACCTGTACGGGACCCTTCACGCCCAAGGGCACCGCTCTGGCCCGCGCGAAGGTCACCATCAGCCTGCCGATCCGGCACGACACCGGAGCGAAGATACCCGTCGCCATCGAGCCGGGCACGGACAAGGCCGTCAGGGCCGGCTGGGGCGGCGTCCTCTTCGCCTGGGTGCCGCTGGGCGGCGCCCTGCTGCTGGCGGCCGTCGTGCTGGCCGGCGGCCTGCGGATGCGCCGTACGGCGTGGGCGGCGGCGGCCTGCGGTGCCGCGCTGCTGGCCGGCGCCTTCCTCACGCTGTGAGCGGGTCCGCCCCCGGCCCCGGCGGGCACGGGGGCGGACGTCGCACCGGCCGGACTCAGGCGCCCGCGGTGCGGGCGACGGCGAAGATCCGGCGGAAGGGGAAGACGGTGCCGTGCGGCCCCGGCGGGTACGCCTTGCGCAGCAGGTCGCGGTACTGCCCGACGAATTCCCGCGCCGCCTCCGGGTCGCCGTCCAGCGCGGTCAGGACCGGCCGCAGCGCGGTGCCCTTGGTCCACTCCAGGACCGGGTCCTCGCCGTGCAGCAGCTGCACATAGGTGGACTCCCAGACGTCCACCTCCTGGCAGCCGAGTTCGGTGAGGCGCTCCAGGTACTCGGCGGGGCTGAGGATGTGCACGTAGCGCCTGCCGTGGCCGTCGAGCCGCGAGCGCCACTGCGGGGTGTCGCACAGCTCGGCGAGCAGGGCGTGGCTGGGCGCGGTGAAGTTGCCCGGCACCTGGAAGGCCAGGGTGCCGCCGGGGGTGACGTGGTCGAGCCAGTCGCCGAAGCGGTCGGCGTGGCCGGGCACCCACTGCAGCGCCGCGTTGGAGACGATCAGGTCGTACGGCTCGTCCGGCGTCCATTCGGCGGCGTCGGCCCGGCGGAAATCCAGGGTGCCGCCGCCCGGGGTGGGTCCTGCGTACTCCGCCGCGGTGGCGAGCATCTCGCGTGAGCTGTCCAGGCCGGTGATACGGGCGGCGGGCCAGCGGTCGGCGAGCAGCGCGGTGACGTTGCCGGGGCCGCAGCCGACGTCGGCTATCCGGGGGGTGTCACCGCCGGGCAGCTCGGCGACCCGGGTGAGGAGGTCGAGGAAAGGGCGGGTGCGGTGGGTGGCGTGCCGGAGATACTGGTGTGGGTCCCATGTCGGTGCTGCGTGCATCGTTCGTACTCCCTGGGTGGTACGGAACCGCTGCCGGAAGCGGAGGGCCACGTTCTGCCCTCCACTTCCAGGCTCCTCCCATGGATATCTTGATGTCAAGAGACTTCATATCGACAGACCTATTACACTGATCTCCATGGAGGACGAGGTCGACCGGCTGGTCGCTGCATGGCGCCGAGAGCGCCCCGACCTCGACGTCGAACCGCTCGAGGTGCTCAGCCGGGTCAGCAGGCTCGCGCGGCACCTGGACCGCGCCAGGCGGCTGGCCTTCGCCGAGCACAACCTGGAGCCCTGGGAGTTCGACGTCCTCACCGCGCTGCGCCGGGCCGGTACCCCGTACCAGCTCTCCCCCGGGCAGCTGCTCACCCAGACCCTCGTCACGTCCGGCACGATGACCAACCGGATCGACAGGCTCGCCGAGAAGCGGCTGGTCGAACGGCTCCCCGACCCCTCCGACCGGCGCGGTGTGCTGGTCAGGCTCACCCCGGCAGGCCAGGACCGCGCCGACCGGGCGCTGGCCGGCCTGCTCGCCCAGGAACGCGCCATCCTGGGCGAGCTGAGCCGGGCCCAGCGGGCCGAACTGGCGGCGCTGCTACGACAGCTGACCGCGCCTTTCGACAACGTCCCCACCTGAGGGGACCAGCTCCACCGGCCCCACGCCCGCCCGCCGGGCCAGCGCCACGGCCGCGAGCGTGGAGTGCACCCCGAGCTTGCCCAGCACGTTCTGCATATGGGTGCGCACCGTGTGCGGGGACAGGAACAGCCGCTCGGCGACCGCCTTGCGCCCGAGCCCCGCGACCATGCAGCGCAGCACCTCCTGCTCGCGCGGGGTCAGCGACTCGACCAGCTGCTCGCTCTCCGTGCGGTGCCTGCGGGCCGCGGTCAGCTCCCGCAGCACCCCGGTCAGCAGCGCGGGCGGCAGGTGCGTCTCGTCCCGCAGCACCCCGCGCATCACGGCCAGCAGCCGGGACAGCGAGCAGTCCTTGGCGACCCAGCCGGACGCGCCGGCCTGCAGCGCGATGGCCGCCCGGTGCGGGTCGTCCCGCTCGGCCAGCACCACCGTGCGGGTGCCGCCGTGCTCGGCGCGGACCCGCTCGACCAGCGCGAGGCCGTCGATGACGGGGTCGCGCGGCTCGGGGCGCCGCTGCTCGGACAGCGGTGGCACCGCGGCCAGTTGCGGCCGGTCCCGCGGACCTGAGCCCAGGTCGGCGTCGACCAGCAGTACGTCGTAGCGCCGGCCGTCGACCGCGGCACGGTCCAGGCAGCGCTGGGCGGCGGGCCCGCTGCCTGCCGCCGATACGTCGACGTCGGATTCCGCCGCGAGTGCGGCGGCGAGCGACTCGGCGAAGATGCGATGGTCATCGACGACGAGCACGCGGATTCGTCCCACGGACACCACTCCCGCTGTACGGCACTCCCCCAGTGGCGGGGCCATTTCGCGTGGGATCCGGCACCCGGTCACGGGGCCGCCGCCCCGGGCACGGGTGCCGAATCCCGTGCGTCTCGCCCCCTGATCGACACCGGCCCCCACCGGCGTCGTGGGAAAAGCGTAGGGGTTCCGCCGCGCATTGGCGCCTTCTTGACGGAACTTGCCCATCCGGGCAACGCACCCGCCCGCGCGGCGGTGCGCGGCTTCCCCGTCAGGGCAGGCGGTGGGCGCCCTGGGAGGGTGTGGCGGCGAAGATCCGGGCCGCCGGGAGGGCGGCCTGGACGGCCTCGGTGACGGCGGGCACGGACTCGACGGGGACCAGGGCGATGGCCGAGCCGCCGAAGCCGCCGCCGGTCATCCGCGCCCCCAGCGCGCCGCGGTCCAGCGCCGTGTCCACGACCAGGTCCAGTTCGGGGCAGGACACCTGGAAGTCGTCGCGCAGCGACAGGTGGCCCGCGGTCAGGACCGGGCCGATGTCCCGGATGCGCCCGGCGTCCAGCAGCGCGATGACGTCCTCGACGCGCCGGTTCTCGGTGACGACGTGCCGGGTCAGTCGCCGCAGCCGCTCGTCGGGGAGCGCGTCGAGGGCCGCCGCCAGGCCGTCGTGGGGCACGTCGCGCAGCGAGGGCAGGCCGAGCGCCGCGGCGGCGGCCTCGCAGCCGGCCCGCAGCGAGGCGTAGGCCCCGTCGGCGTGCGCGTGCTTGACGCGGGTGTCGGCGACCAGCAGCGTCAGGCCGTTGCCTGCCAGGTCCAGCGGCACCTGGCGCTGTTCGAGGCCGCGCACGTCGAGGTGCAGGGCGTGGCCCTCGGTGCAGCACGCGGAGGCGGTCTGGTCCATGACGCCGACGGGCGCGCCGACGTAGACGTTCTCCGAGCGCTGGCACAGCAATGCCAGCTCCTGCCGGCCGGTCCGCACCCCGTGCAGTTCGCCGAGGGCGAGCGCGGTGACGACCTGCAGGGCGGCCGACGACGACAGGCCGCCGCCGACCGGCACGGTGCTGTCGTAGTGGATGTCGGCGCCGCCCACGGGCTGCCCGGCCTCGCGCAGCGTCCACAGCACCGCGGCCGGGTAGGTGGCCCATCCGGCGCCGGTGCCGGGGGCGAGGTCGTCGACGCGCAGTTCGACGACCCCGCCGTCCATGTCGGCCGAGTGCACGCGCAGCAGGCCGTCGTCCCGGCGGGCGACCGCGGCCCTGGTGGTCTGCGGGAGCGCGAAGGGCAGCACGTGGCCGTCGTTGTAATCGGTGTGCTCGCCGATCAGGTTCACCCGTCCTGGCGCCGCCCAGCAGCCTTCGGGCGCGCGCCCGAAGACGTCCTTGAAGGCTATGCCGAGGTCCGTCATCGTGCGTCCTCCCCGAGGGATTGGGCGAATGTCCAGGCGTCGCGGACGATCTCCGCGAGGTCGGTGCGGGTGGGCTGCCAGCCGAGCCGGTCGCGGGCGCGCTGTGCGGAGGCGACGAGCACGGCCGGGTCGCCGGCCCTGCGCGGCTGCACGGACTCGGGCACGGGGTGACCGGTGACCCGGCGTACGGTGTCCACGACCTCGCGCACGGAGAAGCCGCTGCCGTTGCCGAGGTTGCAGATCAGGTGCTCGCCGGCCGCCGCGTGGTCGAGCGCGAGCAGGTGCGCCTCGGCCAGGTCCGCGACGTGGATGTAGTCGCGCAGGCAGGTGCCGTCGGGCGTCGGGTAGTCGTCGCCGAAGACGGAGATGGCCTCGCGCCGGCCCTGCGCGACCTGGAGGACCAGCGGGATCAGGTGCGACTCGGGGTGGTGCCGCTCGCCGTACTTCCCGTACGCGCCCGCGACGTTGAAGTACCGCAGAGAGACCGCGGCCAGCCCGTGGGCGGCGCACTCGCCGCTGATCATGTGGTCGACGGCGAGCTTGGTGGCGCCGTAGGGGTTGGTGGGCGCGGTGACGGCGTCCTCGGTGATGGGGACGGACGCCGGTTCGCCGTAGGTGGCGGCGGTGGAGGAGAAGACCAGGGTGCGCACCCCGGACGCCCGCATGGCGTCGAGCAGTTCGAGGGTGCCGCCGACGTTGTTGCGCCAGTACTTGGCCGGGTCCGCGACCGACTCGCCGACCTGCGAGGACGCGGCGAAGTGCAGGACGGCGTCGTAGGAGCCGTCGAGCACCTTGGCGGCGTCCTGGACGCGGCCCTCGACGAAGTCGGCGCCGTCGGGTACCCCCGCGCGGAAACCGGTGGACAGGTCGTCCAGCACGGTCACCCGGTGCCCTGCGGCCAGCAGATGGGCGCCGACCACCGAACCGACATAGCCGGCACCACCGGTGACCAGCAGCTTCCTGGGGCTCTCACTCACTGGCTCGCTACCTCTCGCAGTCGCAGCGCGGCGGCCTCCGGCGGCACGTCGTTGATGAACGCGCCCATGCCCGACTCGGACCCCGCAAGGTACTTCAGCTTGCCCGATGTGCGGCGAATCGTGAAAAGCTCCAGGTGCAGTCCGAAGTCGCGTCGCGACGGTTCGCCGAAGGGCGCCTGGTGCCAGCCGGAGATGTACGGGGTGGGCGGCTGGTCGGGGCCGAAGATCCGGTCGAAGCGGCGCAGCAGCTCCAGGTAGACCCGCGGGAACTCGGCGCGTGCGTCCTCGTCCAGCGCCAGCAGGTCCGGCACCCGGCGGCGCGGGAAGAGGTGCACCTCGTAGGGCCAGTGGGCGGCGTGCGGGACGAAGGCGGTCCAGTGGTCTGCGGCGAGCACGATCCGCCGGCCGTCGGCGGTCTCGTCGGCGAGGACGTCATCGAAGAGGTTGCGCCCGGTGCGCTCGCGGTGCTCGGCAAGGGTGCGCAGCATCAGCGCGGTGCGCGGGGTGACGAAGGGGTAGCCGTAGATCTGGCCGTGTGGGTGGCCGAGGGTGACGCCGATCTCCCGGCCGCGGTTCTCGAACGGGAAGACCTGGACGACGCCGGGCAGTTGGGACAGCTCGCGGGTGCGGTCGATCCACGCGTCGAGCACCAGGCGGGCGCGGGCCTCGGTGAGGTCCGCGAAGGAGGCGTCGTGGTCGGAGGTGAAGCAGACCACCTCGCAGCGCCCCGCGCCGCCGGCCAGCGACGGGAAGCGGTTCTCGAAGACGACGACCTCGTAGTCGGTGTCGGGTATCTCGCTGAGCCTGCCCTCCCTGGACGGGCACAGCGGGCACTCGTCGGCCGGCGGGTGGTAGGTGCGGCCCTGGCGGTGCGAGGCGATGGCCACGGTGTCGCCGAGCAGCCGGTCGTGGCGCAGCTCCGAGTGGGTGGCGACGGGCTCCAGCGGACGGCGGTCGACGGCGTCGCGGACGACGGCGTCGGCCGTGTCCTCAGCGTCGTAG
Source organism: Actinacidiphila bryophytorum (assembly GCF_016916835.1). GTDB lineage: Bacteria > Actinomycetota > Actinomycetes > Streptomycetales > Streptomycetaceae > Actinacidiphila > Actinacidiphila bryophytorum. The sequence goes on from NZ_JAFFIX010000017.1 coordinate 66,649, forward strand.
TAGATCAGTTCGCGGCCGTCCGCGAGCCGGGTCGTCGTCTTCTTCACCCTGCAGACCCCTCACACCACAATCACCCAACATAACCGCACACAATGAATCATGACAGAACAGTGCAGTCAATGCGCGAGGGCAGGTGAAGTTGAGTTCATAAGCTGTACGAAGCGTGGAGTCCGTTTCGGGCACAACCAAACAAAGCCGAACAGATACGTGACCTTACCGGCCCGTACCAGCGCGGCTGGGCTCCCGCGGACCGCTCAGCGCCGTCCGGAGGCCGCCGCGCGGTCCAGCAGACCGGTGCGCGCGGCCAGTGCGGCCGCCTCGAGACGGGAGCCGACGCCCAGCTTCATCAGCACCCGCTGCACATGGGTCCGGGCGGTGCTCGGCGCTATCCGCATCCCGGCGGCGATCAGCCGGGTGTCCTCGCCCTCGGCGACCCGGACCAGCACCTCGATCTCCCGCGGGGTCAGCAGCTCCAGCAGCCGCATGCCCTCGTCGTCCGGCTGCTGCGCCGGGTTGAGCAGCTCGGCGAAGGCGCCCTGCAGCAGCGGCTGCGCCACCGCGACCTCACCGGTCCTGGCCTTGGCCATGGCCCGCTCCACGCCCTCGATGCGCTCGTCGTGGCGTACGTAGCCCGACGCGCCGGCCGCGAAGGCCGCCGCGATGCCGCGCGGGTCGGGCACCGGGCCGAGCACGACCACCGCGACCCCGGGCCGCTCGCGTTTGATCCTGGCGACCGCGTCGAAGGCGCCGGGCTCGGCGGGCGCGGCCGTGCCGAACAGGCACACCTCGGGCGCCCGGGTCAGCACCAGCTCCGCCGCACCGCCCGAGGGCGCGGACGCGGCCAGCACGCGGTGCCCGCGCAGCTTGAGCGCCGAGGCCAGTGCCTCGGCGAGCAGCCGGTGGTCGTCGACCACGACGAGGCGTACGCCCATGTCGGCCATCCCCCATCCCCCCGGGGGTCCGCTCCGCCGCCGCCCCCGTTCCCTGTGCATACCGCGCCCGAGCCGGTCCCAACCGCAGCCCCGCACGGTAGGGGCCCAGGCCGCGAAGTTACACGCTTGCCCCACACGCGCGCGCCCCCAACCGGGCAGAATCTCCGGGAATTCCGGGCTGCCTGCCGACAGGGGGCGCGCGGGTGGGGCGGGCGGTCAGTGGAACTCGACCAGGTACATCTCGTCGTCGTTGCCCTCGTAGACGGTGTGGGTCACCTGGTAGAAGTGCCCGTTGTGCCAGTAGGGGTAGTTCTCCAGGTCGGACAGGTCGACGTGGTCCTTGGAGCCGTCGGCGAAGCCGGCGTACTTCTTCATCGCCCCGGTCGCCGGGTCGACGGTGACCAGCTGGCCCGGCACGTCGTAGTCCGGCGGCTCCAGCGCGAGCACCTGGCCGTCCACGAAGTCCATCGCGAGGATGTCCTGCTTGTCCTCGGGCTTGGCGACCCACTTCTGCTTGCCGTCGCTGGTGTTGAAGGCGACGATGCCGCTGAGCACCTGGCCCTTGCTGTCGCCCTGGCTGCGCAGCGTCAGATAGACGGTGTCCTTGCTGACCAGCACGTTGTGCACGTCCTGGGCGCCGTTGTCGCCGAGCGAGACGTCGTACTTGTCGGTGCCCAGCGAGATCCTGGACTGCATGCGGCCGGCGGCGAGCGTGACGACGTCGGTGGCGTTGCTGTTCTCGGTGCCCAGCACCACCACGACCGGGTCGGTGGACACGATCGCGTTGACCTCGGTGCCGCTGGGCGCGGTCCAGGTCCACTTGGCCTTGCCGTGGTTGTCCGGGTCGATGACCTGGACCTTGTAGGTCTTGTAGTCGCAGTTGACGATCACCACGAACTGGCTGCCGCCGCCGTATCCGTCGTCCTCGCAGTTGCCGTTGCCGCCCTGCCACAGCACCGCCTGGGTGGACAGCCGGTAGCCGATGGAGCCGTTCAGCCAGTCCACGCCGACCGTGTCGCCGCTGACGGCCATCTGCGAGTAGTCGAAGTCGGTCTTGCCGCCGGTGCCCCCCGGCAGGTCGGCCGACCACTTCTGCACCCCGGTGGTCAGGTCGAAGACCATCACCTTGTTGCAGCTGGGGCCGTACTGGATCGCCGCCAGGTTCTGGTACGTGTCCCGGGCCGCCGCGCAGTCGCCACGTGAGGCGGCGGGCAGCGTCCAGGCCGGGTTGCCGGTCGCCTCGTCATAGGCGACGACCTTGTCGATCTCGCCCTTGACCACGTACTTGTCGGTGAACCAGATCCCGAAGACGGTCTTGAGGTTGTCCTTCTCGGCGACCTTGTCGGCCGGCTTGTCCCAGCCGAACTGCAGCTGCGTGGAGTGCGGCGCGGACGTCGGCCCCTTGCTGCTGGCCTGGACCCTCGGCTTGGGGCCGGGGTCGTCGCCGCCGCCCTTGGTCGCGAAGTAGACACCGCCGGCGATCACCAGCACCGCCGCCACCGCCGCCGCGATGATGATCATCAGCTTGTTGTTCGAGCGCCCGCCGCCCGGAGCCCCCGGATACTGCTGCTGGCCCGGGTAGCCGTAGGGGCCCTGCGGCGGCACCTGCCCGTACTGCGGCTGCCCCGGGTACTGCGGCTGGGCGCCGCTCGCGTACGGCGGGGGCGGCGGGGTGCCCTGCGGCGGCAGCTGCGGCGACGGGAAGGCCGCCTGCGTCGGCGCCTGCGCGTACGGGTTCTGCGCCGGCGGAACGGGCTGCGCGTACGGGTTCTCGCCCGGCTGCGGCCGGCCAGGCGCCGGGTAGCCGTAGCCGCCGCCCGGGGGCGGCGGCGGGGCCTGCGCCGGGTAGCCGTAGCCGGGCGGCGGAGGCGGGGTCTGCGGCGCCTGCGACTGCGGCGGAGGACCCGGCGGGGGCGGCACGGCGCCGTCGGACGGCTTCCCGAACTCGGGCGGGTTGCCTGGCGGCGGGGGCGGCTGCGACATCAGCGGGACCTCTTCGAACTCATGCTGGGGGTCGGGTTGGCGGAAATTCTTTCTATCACCCGGCACACTTGCCCCCGAGGGCAGCCGCTGTTCCGTTACCGGCCCGCTACACGTTCTCCCCGACCCGCCGCCGCGGCCCGCCGGCCGCCTACTGGCCGCTGTCGTCGGCGAGTTCCAGCCAGCGCATCTCCAGGTCCTCGCGCTCCTCGCGCAACGCCCGCAGCTCCGCGTCGATCTCGGCGACCTTCGCGAAATCGGTGGCGTGCTCGGCGATCCGCGCGTGCAGCGTCTTCTCCTTGTCGCCGACCTTGTCCAACTGCCGCTCGATGCGCTGCAGTTCCTTCTTCGCCGCCCGGGTGTCGCCGGCCGGGCGCTCCTTGGCCGCGGGCGGCGGCGGTGCGGCCGCCTCCGCGATGGCCCTGCGGCGCTCCAGGTACTCGTCCACCCCGCGCGGCAGCATCCGCAGGCTCTGGTCGCCGAGCAACGCGAACACCCGGTCGGTGGTGCGCTCCAGGAAGTACCGGTCGTGGCTGATCACCGCCATCGACCCGGGCCAGCCGTCCAGCAGGTCCTCCAGCTGGGTCAGCGTCTCGATGTCCAGGTCGTTGGTCGGCTCGTCGAGGAACAGCACGTTCGGCTCGTCCATCAGCAGCCGCAGCAGCTGCAGCCGGCGCCGCTCACCGCCGGACAGGTCGCCGACCGGCGTCCACTGCTTCTCCTTGGTGAAGCCGAACTTCTCGCACAGCTGACCCGCGGTCATCTCCCGGCCCTTGCCGAGGTCCACCCGCTGCCGCACCGCCTCCACCGCCTGCAGCACCCGCCATGTCGGGTCCAGCTCGGCGACCTCCTGCGACAGGTACGCCAGCCGCACCGTCTTGCCGACCACCACCCGGCCCGCGGCCGGCTGCCGGTCGCCGTCACTGGCCGCCGCGTCGGCCAGCGCCCGCAGCAGCGAGGTCTTGCCCGCGCCGTTCACCCCCACCAGGCCGACCCGGTCGCCAGGACCCAGCTGCCAGGTGATATGCCGCAGCAACTGCTTCGGCCCGGCGGTGACGGTCACGTCCTCCAGCTCGAAGACGGTCTTGCCCAGCCGCGAGTTCGCGAACTTCATCAGCTCCGCGGTGTCCCGCGGCGGCGGCACGTCCTCGATCAGGGCGTTCGCCGCCTCGATCCTGAACCGCGGCTTCGACGTACGCGCCGGGGCGCCCCTGCGCAGCCACGCCAGCTCCTTGCGGACCAGGTTCTGCCGCTTGGTCTCCTCCGTCGCCGCGATGCGCTCGCGCTCGGCGCGCGCGAAGACGTAGTCGCTGTAGCCGCCCTCGTACTCGTACACCGAGCCGCGCTGCACATCCCACATACGCGTGCACACCTGGTCCAGGAACCAGCGGTCGTGCGTCACCACCACCAGCGCGGACCTGCGGGCCCGCAGGTGCTCGGCCAGCCAGGCGATGCCCTCCACGTCCAGGTGGTTGGTCGGCTCGTCCAGCACGATCAGGTCCTGCTCGTCGATCAGCAGCTTCGCCAGCGCGATACGGCGCCGCTCACCGCCCGACAGCGGCCCGATCACGGTGTCGAGACCCGCCGGGAAGCCGGGCAGGTCCAGACCGCCGAACAGCCCCGTCAGCACGTCCCTGATCCGGGCGTCCCCCGCCCACTGGTGGTCGGCCCGGTCCCCCACGACCTCGTGCCGCACCGTGGCGGCCGGGTCCAGGCTGTCGTGCTGCGTCAGCACCCCGAGCCGCAGCCCGCCCTGGTGCGTCACACGCCCGGCGTCCGGCTCCTCCAGCTTCGCGAGCATCCGCACGAGGGTCGTCTTGCCGTCCCCGTTGCGCCCCACGACCCCGATCCGGTCGCCCTCCGAGACCCCCAGCGAAACGGCGTCCAGCAACGCCCTCGTGCCGTACGTCTTGCCGACGGCTTCGACGTTGACCAGGTTGACGGCCACTCTTGCATTCTCCCAGCGCCAAGTTTCCCCGAACCTCCCCTCACCCTAACCGCCCGCCCCGCTCCGTCCCCCCGGGCGCCGGACCTGCCGCGCCGTTCCCCGCGCCCCTTTCGGTGGGTGCCACCTGCTGTGGGCTCGCACCTTTCGGTGCGTTGTGGCTGGTCGCACAGTTCCTCGCGCCCCTTCAAGTCCTGCCCCTTGCGGTGGGCGATCACCTTTCCCGCCGTCGTGGCTGGTCGCGCAGTTCCCCGCGCCCCTGGGGGGTGCCCTCTCGGGCAGAGGGTGAGCGTTTTTCAGGGGCGCGGGGAACTGCGCGCCCCGCCCGGACGGGCGGAAAGCAAGCAACGCCACAGCAAGTGGCAATCACCTGGGGGCGCGGGGAACTGCGCGACAAGCCACCCACCGGGGGAAGGTCCCGGAGCCCACCGCAAGGGGCAGGGTCGGGGGGACCCCGGTCAGAGGAGGGTGGCGCCGGGAGCCGGGGAGAGGGCGGGGTAGGCCGCGGGGAAGGCAGCGGCAAGGGTCGTGGCGGCGCCCGCGGAGGGCGCAAGAAAGGCACACGTGGGCCCCGAGCCCGAAACAAGCGCCGCCAGGGCGCCGGCCGCGAGGCCCGTGGCAAGGGTGTCGGCCAGCGCGGGCCGCAGGGCCACGGACGCGGCCTGCAGGTCGTTGGAGAGCGCCGAGGCGAGCCCCGCCGCCGACCCCTCCCGCAGCGCAGCGACAAGCGCCGCGTCCGCGCCGGGCGCGGGAAGGTCCGAGGCGAGGTCACTTCCCCCGTCCGCCCGCCGCAGGCGATCGCACTCGCGGTAGACCTCGGGCGTCGACAGCCCGCCCTCGGCGACGGCGAAGACCCAGTGGAATTCCCCGCCGACCTCCAGCGGGGTGAGGATCTCCCCGCGCCCGGTGCCGAGCGCGGCGCCTCCCGCGAGGGAGAAGGGCACGTCGCTGCCGAGTTCCGCGCACAGCGCGAGCAGCTCTTCACGGGGCGCCCCGAGCCCCCACAGCGCGTCGCAGGCGACGAGCGCGCCGGCCGCGTCGGCGGACCCGCCGGCCATGCCCCCGGCCACGGGGATGTCCTTGTCGATGTGCAGGTGCACGTCGGGCTCGACCCCGTACCGCTTGGCGAGCGCGACGGCCGCGCGGGCGGCGAGGTTGGTGCCGTCGAGGGGGACGCGGTCCACGTCCCGCCCGGCCGCGGTGATCCGCAGCCCTTCCGCGGGCGCGGCGGTGACGTGGTCGTAGAGCCCCACGGCGAGGAAGACGGTGGCCAGGTCGTGGAAGCCGTCGGGGCGCCGGCCGCCGACGGAGAGCTGGACGTTGACCTTGGCGGGCACGCGGACGGTGACGGCGCTCACGGTATGGGCTCCTCGGCTACGGCTTGTGCTCGGCAACGGCGGCGAACTCCTCGACGGTCAGAGCTTCCCCACGGGCCTGCGGGGAAACTCCTGCGGCCACCAGTGCGGCCTCCGCGGCGCCCGCGGACCCGGCCCACCCGGCGAGCGCGGCCCGCAGGGTCTTGCGGCGCTGCGCGAAGGCGGCGTCCACGACCGCGAAGACCTCCTGGCGGCTGGCTGCGGTGCGCGGCGGGTCGCGCCGCACGAGCGCGACGAGCCCGGAGTCCACGTTGGGCGCGGGCCAGAAGACGTTGCGCCCGATGGCGCCGGCCCGTTTGACGTCGGCGTACCAGTTGGCCTTCACGGACGGCACACCGTAGACCTTGCTGCCAGGCCCCGCGGCGAGCCGGTCGGCGACCTCGGCCTGCACCATGACGAGCGTGCGCTCGATGCCGGGGAAGGTCGCGAGCATGTGCAGCAGCACGGGGACGGCGACGTTGTAGGGCAGGTTCGCCACGAGTGCGGTGGGCGGCGGCCCGGGAAGCCCGGTGACCGCCATGGCGTCGCTGTGCACCAGGTCGAAGCGGTCCGCCTTCTGCGGCAGCCGTGCCGCCACGGTCTCGGGCAGCGCCTGCGCCAGGACGTCGTCGATCTCGATCGCCGTGACGTGAGCGGCGGCTTCCAGCAGCGCCAGGGTGAGCGAGCCGAGGCCGGGGCCGACCTCGACGACCGTGTCGTCGGGCCGCACGCCCGCGGTCCGCACGATCCTGCGTACGGTGTTCGCGTCGATCACGAAGTTCTGCCCGCGCTGCTTCGTCGGCCGCACGCCGAGCGCCGCGGCCAGCTCCCTGACGTCCGCCGGGCCCAAAAGGGCGTCGCTCTCAGTGCCACTCACGCGCCCTAGGCTAATCGAGCCCCCCTCTCCCCCCGGCCACGCCAGTCCCGGGACCTTCCCCCGCGGGTGGCTGTTCTCGCAGTTCCCCGAGCCCCTTCTGTGGGCGCCACTTGCTGTGGCGTTGCCTGCCTTCCCATTCCTCGGGCTGGGCGCGCAGTTCCCCGCGCCCCTGAAAACGGTCACCCTCTGCGCGAGAGGGCAACCACCAGGGGTGCGGGTCACCGCAGGAGGTGGTGGCCGCAGGAGGGCCAGGGGGTGGTGCCGCGGGCGGCGTAGAGGCGTCGGGCGCGGGACGTCTGCTCCGCGGCAGACGCGTTCTGCGGCAGCCCCCGCCCCCCGAGCCCCCGCCAGGTCCTCGCGTCGAACTGGTAGAGCCCCCCGTACCGCCCGGACGGGTCGACCGCGTGCACGCGCCCGCCGGACTCGCAGAGGGCGAGCGCACGCCAGTCCAGACCGCCGGAGGCGCGCGAGGCCCGCGGGGCCTGGGGGGACGGCCCGGCAGGCCCGGCCGTTCCGATGCGGAGGACTTCCGCAACGGGCGCCCGGGTGACCCGGGACCTCACGACGCGAGTGGCGCGCGCCACTCCGTCCACGGTGCGGACGGCGTACCGCACCTCACGCACCCCTTCCCGCCCCGGCACCTCCACGGCAGTGGACCCGCGGGGCAGCGACGGGTCGCGGCGCCGTACGACGGAGTACGGCACCGGCTCGCGGCGCGTGCCCTGCACGGTGCGGACGCGTACGACGGTGACGGCGAGCCCGTCCGCCGGGAAGCCGCCCGCGGCGGGCGAGACCGTGTCCTCGGGGCCGAGGACGAGCCCGGCGTCGGCGACGGCCCCGCGGACGGTGACCGCGTGCGTGCGCACGATGTGCGCGCGCCCGTCCGCGACCACCGTGACCTTGCGCTGGGTGCGCACCGACAGGGCGAGCCCGTGCCGCCCGATGGCGGCGCCGCGCGAGGCGTCGATGAGGGCGCCGTCGGCGCGGACGCCGAGTTGCCGCAGTGCGGCGGAGACGGTGGTCGCGGTGGTCCACACCTGCCGACGGTGCCCGTCGAGCGTGAGGGTGAGCGGGCGGCCGTAGCGTACGGCCACGGCGTCGCCGTCGTGCAGGCGCTGGCCGGGTGCGGGCGCCACGATGTCGTGCCCGCCGACGGCGATGTGCTGCTGCCGCAGGACGTCGGCGACGTCCGCGGCGAAGGTGTGGACGGTGCGCGCCCGCCCGTCGACGGTGAGCCGTACGGTCTTGTCGGCCACGACATACGTCCCCGCGCCGCCGGCGAGCACCGCGACGACGAGCGTCTGCGGTACGAGCCTGCGTGCGCGTCCGGCGAGGTGAATGCCCACGACGCCGCACCTTAAAGCCTAAAAGCCGCAAAACGCCGCATTCATCTCATGTGTCGTAGCCGAACGCCCGTGCCGTGTTGGCGGCGATCGCCGCCGCGAGCTGGTCCTCCTCGTCTCCCCTGGCCGCGGCCATGGCGCGCAGCGTGACCGGGATGAGGTAGGGCGCGTTGGGCCGGCCGCGGTAGGGCACGGGGGTCAGGAAGGGCGCGTCGGTCTCGACCAGCAGCAGCTCGCGCGGGGCGACCGCGACCGCGTCGCGCAGGTTCTGCGCGGACTTGTAGCTGACGGTCCCGGCGAAGGACATGTAGTAGCCGTGCTCGGCGCAGACCTTGGCCATCTCGGCGTCGCCGGAGTAGCAGTGGAAGACGACGGTCCCGGGCGCGCCCTCCTCGGCCAGGATGCGCAGCACGTCGGCGTGCGCGTCCCGGTCGTGGATGACCAGCGCCTTGCCGTGGCGTTTGGCGATGTCGATGTGCCGGCGGAAGGAGTGCTGCTGGTCCTCGACGCCTTCCGGGCCGGTGCGGAAGTAGTCGAGGCCGGTCTCGCCGACCCCGAGGACCTGCGGCAGCGCGGCGAGCGCGTCGATGGCGTCGATCTCGGCGTCGAGCCCGGCCCGGCCGCCGCCTGCGGCGCGGTTCGCGACGCGCGGCGCCTCGTTGGGGTGCAGCGCCGCGGTGGCCCACACGGTGTCCCAGGCGGCAGCGGTCTCCGCGGCCCAGCGCGAGCCCGCGAGGTCGCAGCCGACCTGGACGAGCGTGTCGACGCCGACGGCCGCGGCCTGCGCGATCGCGTCGGCGACGCTGCCGGACTGCATGTCGAGGTGGGTGTGGGAGTCGGCGACCGCGACCCGCAGCGGCTCCGGCGCCGGCGGTGCGGCCTGCTTCTTGCTGTCCCTGTCTGCCATACCTGCGATCCTAGGGACCCGCTCCCGCGGCCCTCACCCGCCCGTCCCCCGCTCCCGCGGCCCTCACCCGCCCGTCCCGCCGCCTCCGTGCCCGCGGTGCAGGAAGTGCAGGGCCGGCCAGTGGTGCGGGTGGTGTCCGGCCGCCCCTGCCGCGGCCGGCGGCGGCACCGCTGCGGCCGTGCGGTGCGCCGCGGGCGAGGCGGCGGCCACGCCGGCGACCCGCCCGGCGCGCATGATGCGCACCCGGTGCCCGTCGCAGTTGTCGCAGGTGGGGTGGGTCAGCGGGGACGGCACCTGGGCGCCGTCCGCGAGGTAGGTGACGTAGGAGCGCCCGAAGGTGTCGACGTGGTGCTCGATCTCGTAGGCCTGCTCCCAGCCGTGGCCGCAGTTCATGCAGGCGAAGGAGTACGCCTCGTGCACGACGTTCGCGCCGGGGTCGGCGGTGGCCCGCGGCTTCGGTCCGCTTCCGATGGTGTCGCTCATGTGCAGCTCCTGCAGGCCCTCCGGGCGCCGTGCCCGGACCGGGACTTCCACTCCCCAGCGAACGCCCCGTTTCCGGCCGCCGCACGGGCCGTGTCCGAAGCTTGGACCAGATTTGGGGTCTATGGGAGAGATGGCGTGGATTGCTTTGCCACTCCCACAGTTTAGTCCGGCAACCGTCGCCCGCCCCGGTCCGGCAGCGGCGCAAGTCAGTACCCGCCCCGCGTCGCGAGCGCGGAAGGCCCGGCGTCAGGCCCCGCCGTGCTTGGCGGCGACGACCGCGTCGAAGACCTCCCGCTTGGGCAGTCCCGCGTCCGCGGCGACCGCCGCGATGGCCTCCTTGCGCCGCTCCCCCGCCGCCTCGCGGGCCGCGACGCGCCGGACCAGCTCCGCCGGGTCGAGGTCCGCGGGGCCGGGCGCGGGGGCGCCCTCGACGACGACGGTGATCTCGCCGCGCACCCCGTCCTGCGCCGCCCAGGCGGCCAGCTCGCCGAGCGGGCCGCGCCTGACCTCCTCGTAGGTCTTGGTCAGCTCGCGGCACACCGCGGCCCGCCGCTCGGCACCGAAGACCTCGGCCATGGCGGCGAGGGTGGCGTCGATGCGGTGGGTGGCCTCGAAGTAGACCAGCGTCCTGCGGTCGGCGGCGACCTCGCGCAGCCGGGACAGCCGCTCGCCGGGCTTGCGGGGCAGGAAGCCCTCGAAGCAGAAGCGGTCGACGGGCAGCCCGGAGACGGCCAGCGCGGTCAGCACGGCGGACGGTCCTGGCACCGCGGTCACGGTGATACCGCGCTCGACGGCCGCCGCGACCAGCCGGTAGCCGGGGTCGGAGACCGACGGCATGCCGGCGTCGGTGACCAGGACCACTCGCGCGCCGCCCGCCAGCGCCTCGACCAGTTCCGGTGTGCGGCCGGCCTCGTTGCCCTCGAAGTAGGACACGATGCGGCCCGCGGGCTCGATGCCGAGCGCCTGGGTGAGCCGGCGCAGCCGCCGGGTGTCCTCGGCGGCGATGACGTCGGCGCCGGTCAGCTCGGTGCCGAGCCGCGGCGGTGCGTCCGCGGGGTCGCCGATGGGGGTTCCGGCCAGTACGAGGACGCCTGCGGCTTGCGTGGTCACCGCCCAAGCTTCCCACTGACCGGGACCCGCCGCCGCGCCCGCCGTCCGGCACCGGTACGACCGGGTTCGACGACCGGCTTTGCGGACAAACAGGGGCGCCGGGCGCCGACCCTCATCACATTTTCAGAGGCTTTCCCTACGATGGCCCGGTGACGAGTGACACCGCGACGCAGGACCGGGCCGACGAGGCTGTTCCGGCCCAGCCGCATACGAGCCCGTGGGCGCAACGGCTGCGCAGGTTCGGCTATGCGGAGAGGCCGCGGACCGACACCCGCGAGCGCCTGGTGCCGCCCTTCCCCGAGCCGGGGACCAGGATGTGGCGGATGCTGGGCGCGAACGAGCGGGTCTCGCACCTGCTGGCCCGCTTCTCCGGCTGGCTCGGCCCGATCCTGGTGGCGGTCTTCGCCGGCGGCCTGCGCTTCTGGCACCTGGGCACGCCCCGCGAGGTCGTCTTCGACGAGACGTACTACGCCAAGGACGCCTGGTCGCTGCTCAAGCTCGGCTACGAGGGCACCTGGCCGGACGCCAAGATCACCAACCCGGACCTGCTGGGGCACCCGCAGACGATCCCGCTGTCCGACGCGCCCGGCTACGTGGTGCACCCGCCGGCCGGCAAGTGGGTGATCGCGCTGGGCGAGTGGATGTTCGGCATGAACCCCTTCGGCTGGCGCTTCATGATGGCGGTGCTCGGCACCCTGTCGGTGCTGATGCTGTGCCGGATCGGGCGCCGGCTCTTCCGCTCCACGGCGCTGGGCTGCCTGGCCGGGCTGCTGATGGCGGTGGACGGGCTGCAGTTCGTGATGAGCCGCATCGCGCTGCTCGACCTGGTGATCATGTTCTTCGCGCTGGCCGCCTTCGGCTGCCTTCTGGTGGACCGGGACTGGTCGAGGGCGCGGCTGGCCCGGGCGCTGCCGGTGGACGAGTCCGGCTGGGCGGGTCCCGACCGGCATGTGGGCGACCGGGTGGGCATGGGCTGGCGCCCGTGGCGTATCGCGGCCGCGGTCTGCCTCGGCCTTGCCGCGGCGAGCAAGTGGAACGGCCTGTACTTCCTGGCCTTCTTCACCGTCATGACGCTGGCCTGGGACCTGGGCTCGCGCCGGCTGGCCGGCGCCAGGCACCCGCTGCGCGCGGTGCTGCGCAAGGACTTCGGCTGGTCGGTGCTGACCATGATCCCGGTCACGGTGCTCACCTACCTGGCGACATGGACCGGCTGGTTCATGTCGAGCAACGCCTACAACCGGCACTGGGCCGACAACCGCGGCGGCACCTGGTCGTGGATCCCGGCGCCCTTGCGCAGCCTGTGGCACTACGAGTACGAGGTCTACCAGTTCAATGTGACGCTGCACACGCCCCACCCGTACCAGTCCAACCCGTGGAGCTGGCTGGTGCTGGGCCGTCCGGTGTCGTACTACTTCGAGTCGCCCAAGCTGGGCCAGGACGGCTGCCACAGCGCCGGCGGCTGCTCGAAGGAGATCCTGGCGCTCGGCACCCCGCTGCTGTGGTGGTCGGCGTGCTTCGCGCTGCTGTACCTGCTCTACCGCTGGGTGCTGCGCCGCGACTGGCGGGCCGGCGCGATCCTGTGCGCGGTGGGCGCGGGCCTGCTGCCGTGGCTGCACTACCAGGACCGCACGATCTTCTACTTCTACGCGGTCTCATTCGTGCCCTACCTGTGCCTGGCGGTGGCGATGATGGTGGGCGCCTTCCTCGGACCGCCGGGGGCCGGTGAGGGACGCCGGATGTGGGGCGCGGTCGGCGCGGGCACCCTGGTGCTGCTGATCATCTGGAATTTCATCTACTTCTTCCCGATCTACACCGGCATGACCATCCCGTACAGCGGTTGGCAGGCGAGGATGTGGTTCGACTCCTGGGTCTGACCAGTTCAGCGACGTGACGTGGGGCCCCACACCGGCAGTCCGGCGCGGGGCCCCACGGTCGTTGTCGGTCGTTGTCGGTAGACCTGGGCCGTCCGCAGACGGCCCAGGCACGGCCCGCTACAGCAGTGCGGCAGCCAGCAAAGCCAGGCCAGTGACGATCAACAGCCAACTCCCGGGCGTGGTGGGCGACTCGGCAAGTCCACTCACTCCAAGGCCAATAAGCGACAACGCACCCTCGTAGAGGCGAGTCGGCGGCTCAGATGGATTGGGAAGCGCGGGCAAGGCTTCCTCCCTACACTCGGACTCGAACACGGCCTGCTGGCCGCGCAGTTCCAAGGTCGCTGGAGCCCTGGGTGTTGCCGCAACTGTCACATGTTGCCAACAGTTCGCAACAGTCTGGGTCGTTAGTCGTGGAGGGCATCTGTGATGCACGGACAACTGCTACCGGTAAGCGACAGCGCCTCTCCAGAGGCAAGAGCACTGGCCGAAGGGCTCCGCGATGTCTTCTCTGGCCTGCGAGTGTCGGTACGTAGGTACGCGGGGCGATGCCACCGGGACCCTGGGACTGTCTCGCGGTACCTGAACGGCAGCCGAGTACCGCCGTGGTCATTCGTTCGACAGCTCATTGCGGACGTCAGCGAAGCGCATGAGACGCCAATTCGACCGGAAGTTTTTGATCATGTTAAGTCACTCCACCGAGCTGCGTTGCAGACTAGCAACACTGACATGTACAAGGTCCAGATACTCCAAGACCAACTAGAGGAGACTGATCGGGATCAACAACGCGCCAGAATCCGCGAGCAAGCCCTGATAGAAGCGGTGCAGATTCGACAGCGGCGCATCGCAGAGCTCGAAACCGCTCAGCTAGAGCTAGGCTCTAGGGCACAGGAAGAACGCAAGCAATGGATCCAAACAGCGGATGAATTCCAAAAAGAACAGAAAGATCTAAGATCTGAAATTCAGCGCCTACAAGGGGAGATTGAATACCTTAAAGAGGAGCTCGGTGAAACTCGCTCAGAAAAATCCAACCTCGAAGCCAAGTGCGTCGAGCTAGAGGAACGTCTGGCAGTAGCCGAAGCATCGGCTGATTCAGGCACGGAATCTCGGGACCTTGATTCCCTCGAACGAGCTCAAAAGGAAGCCGAAGATGCAAAAACCGAGCTGAACGCTCTCAAGGAGGAATTAGCACGCCTGCGATCCACAGAGGCACCTAAGGCTGCAAATTTCCCGCACACGGCAGCCGATCAGCTTCAAAACGTTGCCGATCTGACCCCCCAGCAAGTAACAAAGACCATTCTTCTGGCAGATTTGAGGGCTGACCAGATTGCAAATCACCGACTTGTCCAGGATATCGGCCGCTCGTACCCACTGGGGAGACTCGTCGAGGTACTCAAAGCACTGAGAAGCGCCAATAATAGATGGCTGATTCAGATACTCATTGCGATGGCAAAATACCGGTCCCCCTCCGAGATTTTCACATTCATCACGGAATATGGCGCCGAGGGCGCCTTCGGAAGTGAGGCACTCCAGTGGTTCGCCCAAAAGAGGACGGGAAACGATTTCTTCAAAATGCTGGAGATTTTTCGTGCCCATGGGATGACATCAGAAGTTGACGAGATGTTCCTCAGCGCTGCCGCTCGTAAGGATCCTGAAGGCGTCGAAGCGACCATGGACGCACTCGGCGGTTCAGACTTTGACACTTTCGTAGATTACATCGCAACCCAACGGCGCCCAGAAAGTATGCCTACCCTAATCACGCAACTGCAAGACTCCCACCCTGAGACCACAGCGACTATTATCTATAAGATGTACAAGATGCGCCCCAGTGATACCCAATCTCTGCATTCCGTTCTCAGCACACTTGACATGGAAAAAGAAGCCCGCCTGATGGAATCAATAATATCGCGATTCGAAGGAGAAGGAGAAGGAGAAGGAGATCGCTAATAGTGCGATAAAAGCTCGTACGGCGCAAACTACTCAACCAAAGTAATCTACTTCCGAAAAGCGAGGGATTTCATAATGGGCCCGAAGACAGCGAAGGTCTATGAGACTATTCGCGCCTGGCTCACCGAAGGTGAGCTTGCTCCGGGTGACAGGCTGCCCTCAGAGCGAGCTTTGGTGGAGAAGCTCAACATCGGTCGCACCGCACTGCGCCAGGTCCTCGCCCGCCTAGTTGCCGAGGGCGCGCTCGAAGTGCATAACCGGAGTTCCTACCGCGTCCCCGGTGGCGTGAGTGTGGAGACACCGAGCGACCTGGAGCCGTGGCAGATCCATGGCAAGCAGGACCTCTACGACAACCGCTGGGTCAAGCTAGAACTGTGGGACGTTGAGCCGCCCGGCGTTGAGCGCTTCGAGCACCACGTCGTGACGCTACAGCGCGTCGCCATTGCTGCTGTACTGGACGATCAGGACCGGGTCCTGATGCTCTGGCGCTACCGCTTCGTGCCTCAGCAGTGGGGCTGGGAGCTCCCGGGCGGGATCGTCGACGCTGGCGAGGACGGCAAGGCGACGGCTCTACGCGAAGTAGAGGAAGAGACCGGCTGGCGCCCGCGAGCGCTGGAGCACGTCGTGACCTTTCAGCCCATGATCGGCATGGTGGATTCGCCTCACGAGATCTTCGTGGGCCGTGGTGCTGAGCAAGTTGGTTCGCCGACGGACGTTGAGGAAGCCGGACACATTGAATGGGTGCCACTCGCGGATATCCCCGGTCTTATGGCACGCGGTGACCTCATGGGGTCCGGGACGCTGGTGGCGTTGCTACACGTCCTCGCCAACCGCGGCAAAAACGGGCCTACAGCCGCGCGCTGAGCAGATCAATCCGACGCCGCTGTCGTACTGATCCGGTGCGGTTCGCCAGCAAGCGCGCTTGCCGTAGATGGGTGTTCGCTTGGTCGTACTCCCCACGCGATAGGTGGGCATGAGCGAGGTCGCAGCGCAGTCCCGCTTGCGCCCGCACAAAGGTGCCGTCTACGACTTCGAGCGCGTCGTACAGGCGGCCCACCGCATCGTCATCTCCCAGCATGGCCAGCACATTCCCCTGCCATCGGGCGAGGTGACCGCCGTTGAGGAAGATGCTCAACATGTCCGGGTCCCGGTCTTCGGAGCCATCCGGGATGCTCCTGGCTGCCGCATCGAGAGCGCGGCGGCTCTCCGCGGGCATCCCGGCTTGCGCGCACAACTCAGCCTCAGTTGCGTACAGCCAGGCGAGCAGGCGCGGGGAGGCCCGGCGGCCGACTGTCTCCCGCGCATCGCGTACGAGGGCCACCCCAAGCGCCGGTCGTCCAGCCTCACACAGCACGTACGCCTGCTCTGCCATGGCGTGGGCTAAGTACATGGGCGCGTCCGCGTCTTGAGCCGCGCGCTTCGCAAGCTCGTAGTGCCGCCAAGCCCGCTCCACTGCGCCGGTATCGAGTGCCTGCCATGCAGCAAGAGTTGACGCTCCCGCCAAAGCGAGAGCGACGGGCCGTCGCGTGTCTGGCAGAACGGCGAAGTTGAGTGCATCCTCAAGGGCACTGAGGTGCCCGGACATCTGATCAACCAAGCCAGCAGCACCCATCTGACGATCCATGGTGCGAATCAACTCGGTCTGATCATTGAACGTCTTCACCAGGGAATGACTGACGCTGCTCGCGGCGTCGATGCGGGCCAACAGGTCGTCGTACCCGTCGGCCGTAGACGGGACCGCATCGCTCGGGGCCCCGCGTAGTTCAGCATCCGTGATGCCAAGGAGTGCCCGAAGGATCAGCGCGTAGCAGTCCGAGATCGACCGCTTGCCGTGTTCCCACTCCGACACGTAGACCTTCAAGCTCGCCGTCGAAGCAACGTCCGTGACGTGTTGCCGGGCGTAGCGCTCGATCTCGCCAACGAGTCGCTCCTGCGACCAGCCGCGCGCCTTTCTGATGCTCCGCAGTCCGTCACTCACAAGTCACCGTCCGACGCTTCGGTACTGACTGACTCTCACCAGCATGCCCCACATCGCCGCAGGTCAACAGGGGTTAACAACATCCAAGTTAAGGGCTGTTGGCTACCGACAGCCGCTCTGCCGCGGTGTTCTGGAGATGCACCGCGAGGCGAGCGAAGCACGTAGCCAACGCGAATCGCTTGACTCTGGTGCGCACCAGATGCCAACCTTCTGGTGCGCACCAGTTATGAGGAAGACCCTCTCGCTGGCGTGCGAGCCGCCCGGAGGGCCCGGTGAAAGGGGCCCCATGGAAGCGCTCGTTCCTTGAGAACTGAATATCGGGCTGCCGCCTCCCCGAGTCGAAAAGGCGGTCTGCGCGTGACGTTCCGCGCCTGCTCCACCGACCGGCTTCGGCTGGTTCTTGAACTACCCACCAACCACAACGGCGCGCGCCCCCGGAGCTGTAACTCCGGGGGCGCTGTTCGGGCCGTTCCACCTGTGAGGGAGCACGACCCATGAGAAGTATCTTCCCTGATCACGACCGTGGCACCACCACGAACCTGGACCGTGAGCCGACGGCCGATGAGCTTGCGGCGATCGACAAGGAGATGCCCGTGATCCTCGCCGACATCGACCTGTTGGACGCGCAAATCATGCTGCTGGACCGGCAGCCGAACGAGCTGGACGCACGGCGCATCCGCCGTGCAGAGCACAAGCTCATGACCGCCCGCCGCGACCTGGCCAACAGCTCCCGGGAGTTCCCGGCCGGGGGTGCGGCGTGAGCACGGACAGCGTGGCGCGGCCGGTCGACTCGTCACGTACGGAGGCGAATCTGGATGCGGCGCGCGCTGATGTGAAGGCGGAGATCGCCCGCACGGACGCGAAGGTGTCGCTGCTGCTGGCGTTCGTCGGTGCGCTGCTCGCGGGGGTGTGGACGGTCGGCTCCGGCCGACACCTTCCCGTCGCTGCCGAGGTGCTGGGTGGCGCGGGGGTTTCGCTGTTAGCGGCCGTGGCGGGTGTGCTGCTGCGTGCGGCCCGTCCGAACCTTGGTGGTGCCCGGCCTGTGGGCTTTCCCCGCTGGGCCACGCTGACCGCGGACGAGCTGCGTGCGGAGCTGGCCAGTGATGACCGGCCGCAGCACATCGCGGAGTTGTCGCGGATCGCGGTGGCCAAGTTCGTCCACCTGCGGCGCGCGATCGACCTCACCTGCCTCGCCGGGGCCCTGCTCATCGCGACCTTCGCGGTGACGGTGGCGGGGGGTGCGCGATGACCGCGGCCGGGAGTGCGCGGCCGGAGCTGCCGCCGCTGGCGCGCGGAGACCGAATCCTCCTTGGCGCCGCCACGGTGTTCGGGGTGGGTGTCGGCGGGGTCGGTCTGGCCCTGTCGTTCGACACCGTGTCGGCCGCGGGTGCCCGCTGGGGGTTCACCACTCCGCAGATGCTGCCGCTGGCCATCGACCTCGCGATTCCGGTGTTCACCGTGATCAATCTGCTGTTGATCCGGATGGACATGGCGCTGTCGTGGGTGCGGTTCGTGCCATGGGCGCTGACGCTCGTGACGTGCTGGCTGAACATCGCCGCGGGCACGTCGGCGTCGGCGAAGGTCGCGCACGGCACGATGCCCATGCTGTGGGTGGCGCTGTCCGAGGTAGCAGCTCACGTCTACGCCGCGCGGATCGGTGCGGTGACCGGGCGGCGGATGGAGAAGATCCGCCGATCCCGCTGGGTCCTCGCTCCGATCACCACCTTCGCTCTGTGGCGGCGGATGACGCTGTGGGAGATCACCTCCTACACCGAGGCACTGAACCGCGAGCGGGACCGACAACTCATCCGCGCCGACCTCCGGCAGGAGCACGGACGGCGCTGGCGGTCGCAGACCGACCGCCGCACGCGGGTGCTGCTCAAGCTGGGGGAACTCGCCCCCGCCGCTCCCGATCCCGGTCCGCCCGCTGAGCCGCCGATTCGGCCGGCCGAACCGAAGCCTGTCCCGCGCCAGCGCCGCAGCAAGCCTGCGGGCAAGGCGCCGACCGGCCGCCGCACCCTGGACGACCTCATGGCCCAGGCGCGCGCACTGACCGCGGACTGGCCCGATGCCCACCTGACCGCGGACCGTCTGCGGGAAGGGCTGCACTGCGGCGCCGCGCAGGCCCGCTCCCTCCGCGACGCGCTCAAGACTGAACGTGCCGCCGCGCCCGCTACGGCTCTGGGAGCGGCTGCCTGATGTCGCCGACGTTCGGCCAGTGCTACGACCCGACCGGCGCCACCTGGGGTGTCCCTACGTTCCCGTGGCGGCTCGCCCCGGACGGCATGGCGACCCGCCGACAGCTCCGCGCGAAGGGCCTGCGGCCGGGCGGGCAGCCGATCGCCGCGCAGATCATGCGCCGCTCGCGCCGCCGCAAAGCGGGCTACGCGGTCGCCTACCTCTACCGCATCGACCTCGCGCTGCCGGTCCGGCCGATGACCCCCGGCAAGTGGGCTGCGCACGCCGCGGCGATGACCGCACGGCGGACCTGCCCGCAGTGCCGCACCGACGCCGGATACGTCATCCCCGGCTCGCTCGGCACGTGCGTGCCGTGTGCCTACCCCGAAGAACAGCGCGCCGCCGCCTGACTTTCACCGCTTGGTGAAAGTTACCGGCCTCTCAGATCTTCACGCTTGGAATCGGGCCCGACCGTTCACCTCTCACAGCGTCGGCCGGGCCCGCTCACCCTGCCATTTCTGGAAGGAAGTTCAGTGAAGCACCCCGACGACAGCAACAACGACAAGGACCTGTTCGCCCGACTCGAAGCCGACCTCGCGGCCGACTTCGGCGGTGACGTGGTCGATCTCGACAAGGCCCGTACCGCCCGTACCGCGTCGGCCGACGCGGACACCGACCGGCCCGACTCGGCCGACGCCGCGTCGGCTGGCTCCCACCCCGACCGGTCGGCCGACTTGGGACCGGACGCGTCGGACGACGCGAAGCCGGTCCTTGCCGACTCCCCGGCCGTCTCCGGGCCCGGCTACCTGGACCGCATCAAGGGGTCCAAGCGCATCCCCGTCGTTCCCGTATGGCTCACCTCCCGGGCGGAGTTCACCGACGCCTCCAAGTGGATCGGCGGGCACATCTGGCACACCGTGTGGTTCCACGCGTTCCGCTCCCCGCTCTACGTCGGCAAGTTCGCCCTGCGCACCCCGGCAGGCTTCGCCCGCACCGTCGCCCGCGTGCTGCGGTGGTCGATCGACGCGGAGGGCGAGCCGCTGCGACAGGCCGAAGCCCGACGCGAGAACTCCGAGCTGTACCTGAAACTCTCCCGCCAGCGGGACCGCCGCGTGCGGCTTCGCGTTGCCCTCACCCTGATCAGCGGACTCGGCTCTCTCGGTGTCGCCCTCTACCTGGCGTTCGGTGCGTCGCCGCTCACGCAGTTCCTCGCCGCCATGCTGGCGGTCGGCACCTTCGGATACCTCGGTGCGCCGGCCGATGCGCCGATCTCGTCGCGGGCGGTGGTCAAGACCGAGGTGCAGAAACTCACCTCTGACATGGTCGTCAAGGCCATGGCGTCCATCGGGATCGGGCAGATCGCCAACGCCGTTGCCAAGGGTCAGGAGGGCATCAAGTTCGTTGCCCCGATCACCCGCGAGGGGCCCGGCTGGCGCGCCGACATCGACCTGCCGTTGGGTGTCACGGTCGCCGACGTCGCCGACCGGCGCGCGCGGCTGGCGTCCGCCTTGCGGCGCCCGCTGGGCTGCGTGTGGCCCGACCCGGACCCGAACGAGCACGAGGGACGACTTGTGCTGTGGGTCGGTGACCGGGACCTGTCCAAGACCGGTGCGGTCAAGTGGGGACTTGCCAACGCCAAGCGGCACGACATCTTCGCCCGCATCCCGTTCGGCATCGACCCCCGCGGCCGAGCCCAGTACGTGCCGCTGATCCAGCACAACGTGCTGATCGGCTCGCTCCCCGGACAGGGCAAGACCAGCAGCATCCGCGTGCTGGCCTGCGGCGCCGCCATGGACCCCACCGTGGAAATGTGGCTGCACGAGAACAAGGGCACCGGCGACCTGGACGCGCTGGAGTGCATCTCCCACCGGTTCGTCTCCGGGATCGATGACGAGTCGGTCAAGTACGCGGCCGACTCGCTCAAGCTGCTGCGGGTTGAGGTGATGCGGCGGGCGGCTGCCATCAAGGCACTGCCGCGGGACCTGTGCCCGGACAAGCGCATCACCCGGCAGATCGCCGACAAGAAGTCGCTCAAGCTCCGGCCGCTGCTGGCGATCTTCGATGAGTGCCAGAACCTGTTCGCTCACCCCGAGTACGGCAAGCAGGCAGGCGAGGACGCGGAGTTCATCATCAAACTCGGGCGCGCGCTCGGGGTGATCCTGGTGCTCGCCACGCAGCGCCCCGACAAGGAGTCGCTGCCGACCGGGATCAGCGGCAACGTCTCCATCCGGTTCTGCCTCAAGGTCGCAGGCCAGGTCGAGAACGACATGATCCTCGGCACCTCCGCCTACAAGAACGGCGTGCGCGCCACGCAGTTCCGCCCGGAGATCGACGCCGGTAACGGCTACCTCGCAGGCGCCACCGCCCTGCCCGTCGTGGTCCGCACCGCGTACCTGGACGACCCGGCCACCGACGCCATCGCACAGCGCGCCCTTGCCCTGCGCAAGGCCGAGGGCACGCTGTCCGGGCACGCGCTCGGGGAGGACGCCGAGCGCGCCGCGGGCCCGTCGTATGACCTGCTCGCCGACATCGCCGCGGTAGTGCCCACCACGGAAGAGCGGGTGTGGAACGAGCGGATCGCCGCCCGCCTGGCCGAGCTGCGCCCCGAGGTCTACGCCGGATGGAAGGGCGAGACCGTCACCTCGGCCATCAAGCCCTACGGCATCCGCACCCGCGACATCGCGGGGACGACGGACGACGGGACGCGGACCACACGGCGCGGCATCACCCGTGCCGACCTCACCACCGCCATCACCGAGCGTGACGGAAAGAAGGGTGCGGCCTAGCCGGGAATCGGTGCTACCGGTAGCAGGGCCACCTGCTACCGGTAGCACCCCCGCTAGCGGTCCATGTAGCACCCCACCAGGGATCTAGTACGTAGCACCCGACCTGCGAAAACCCCTGAATCCTGCCCGGAGAGGCTGTCATGACCCTCCTGTTCCTTGCTATCGCCTGCCTGATCGGCGTCACAATGTGTTACGCGGCTGTGTGTGCGGGAAGCCCGTTCGGCCGTTGCCGCAAGTGCAACGGCGTCGGCTACGCCACCAAGGTCAACCGCCGCGGCAAGGTCAGCCGCGGCAAGCCGTGCCGCCGCTGCAAGACCACCGGTCACCGCATACGCGTCGGCCGCCACCTGTTCAACATCGCCCAGCGCCTCTACCGCGAAGGCACCGCACCGGCCGTCAACACTGCGACCGACCGCACGCGTGAGGGGGTCCGCCGATGATGGCGACCGTCTCCCTCGTGCTGCTCTTCGGCGCGCTGCTCGCGTTCCTCCTCAAGACCGGCACGGCCAAAGCCGGAACCACGTTCGTCGCGGTCATGTTCGGCTTCCTCCTCGCCACCACCGGCGCCGCGCAGCCGATCAACCACGCCATCACCGGCACCACAACAGCCGTCGCCAAGTGGCACCCCTGACCGGGATCGGAGACCGTCCCATGAACCAGCCCTTAACCACCGAACCGATCACCTACCGGCACTGGGCAGCCGACTTCGCCCCGAAGGCGGCGCCCGCGCTGGCCACGTCCACCGTGCTGATCCTGGCCCGGATCTGGAACGCCAACGGCGCGCAGCACAGCATCGGCGACGCGTCCGTGATGGGCGTGCTCGCCGCGGGTGCGGCGTTCGCTGGCAACGCGCTCGCCCGCGGCGAGAACGGCGAACCGGTCGCCGCCGCGGTCGGCTTCACCGCCGCGGGAACCTTCGCGCTCGCCGGAGTTGCCGCCTACACCGACGCCCTACCCCTGCCGCTGCTCCTCTGGGCGGTGGCCACCGTCCTGGCCTACGTGCTGGCCTACCGGCACTGGCGCACCGACAAGCGGGAGGCGACCGCATACGAGCGGGCCACCATCGACCGCCGCGAGACACAGCACCACGTCGAAACCATCGAGATTATCCGCGCCCGCGCGGCTGTCGAGACCGCGCAAGCGGGCGGCGCCTACGCCACCGCGCTCGCCGCGGCACTCACCGCCCGCGCCGCGCTCCCCGGCTACGACCCCGCCGTGCTCGCTAGCGCGGGACTGCCGGAACTCCCCACCGCAAACGCCTGACTTCGCCCGGGACGGCCGCTCTCTCGCCAAAGACACCGGCCGTCCCGGCTCACCCGCATTCCCGAAGGAACAGGAGTAGTCCCAGCATGACGCAACGACCCCGTACCGTGCTGCTCGCGGCAGCCTTAACCGCGGCTGAACGCGGCTGGCCCGTCGTCCCTCTGCACCCGCGCAGCAAGATCCCGGCACTCCATGGTGACCGGCGCTGCCCCCGCACCGGGGACTGCACCCATGGGCACCGCACGTTCGAGCAGCGCGCCACCACGGACCCCGAACGCATCCGGCGCTGCTGGAGCGCGGGCGCGTTCAACGTCGGTATCGCCACCGGCCCGGCCGGGCTTGTCGTGGTCGATCTCGACACGCTCAAGCCCAAGGACAAGAAGGGCACGCCTACCGGCGCGGAATCCTTCCTGGCGCTCTGCGAGCGCGCCGGACAGCCCGTCCCCACCACCTACCGCACCCGGACCCCCAGCGGCGGAGAGCACCTGTACTTCGCCGCCCCGGCAGGGGCGCGGCTGCCGAGCAGCTCCGGAAGCCTCGCCCCGAAGATCGACACCCGCGCCTGGGGCGGGCAGGTCGTCGCCCCCGGCAGCGTCACCCGTGACGGTACCTACGCAGTGCTCGACACCTCATCGGTTGCCGCACTGCCCCCGTGGCTCCAAGCCGCCCTGACTGCCCCTGAGAAGCCCGCTACGGGCCCGTACCGGCCGATGCCGGTCCGGGATGCCACCCGGTGTGCCGCGGTCGCTCTGGAGCGCGAGGCTGCCGACGTTGCCGCCCGCACCGAAGTCGGTTGCCGCAACAAGGAGTTGCTGCGCGCAGTGATCCGCATGGGCCGGTTCGTGGCCTGGGGAGACATCGACCGCACCACCGTAGAAGCGGCTTTTCAGGCGGGGGGCGAGTCAGCCGGACTCACCGCTGCCGAGTGCCGCACCACCATCCAAAGCGGCCTGGCCTACTCCCTGCGCACCGTTCGACCCCGGGAGACGCGATGACCACCCCGGGACCCCGCCCCCGCCTGAAAAGCCTCACGCACACCCCGAACCAGCAGCGCTCCGCCGAACCGGCCCCCGCCGCGTCCGGCCGTAGCGCGCCGAAGGTCGCCGCCCGGCAGGGCGCCCTTTCAGCTCTTCTCCCTGACGCGCACCCGGCAGACCAGCGCTACGCGGTCGCGTGGCTGCACGTCATCGCCCCGTCCGACTGGCGCGTCGTGCCGCGAGCGATCTCGCATTGCCAGTGCGGCCGGCACGTCACCGCGCTCGGGTGCGACGACGTCGCCGACCTGATTGCCGCCCACACCGAACACCGCACCCTGTGCCCGCTGCGGGCAACCAATGACGGGAGGAAGGCCGCATGACCAATGACCACCCCGCCGTGTCGTCCGAGGACGGCGCCCGGCTGCTGGACGAGGTAGAAGCCTTTCACCGCCGCTTCAACGTCTTCCCCTCCGAGGCCGCCTACGTCGCGGTGACCCTGTGGGACGCGCACGCGCACCTACTCGACGCTTTCGACTCCACGCCCCGGCTTGCGTTCCTGTCCCCCGAACCGGGCAGTGGCAAATCCCGGGGTCTGGAGATCGTGCAGACCCTCGTACCGCACCCGATGGTCGCCGCGAACGCGTCCGCGTCGGTGCTCTTCCGAGCTGTCGGCGGTCTGGAGAGCCGCCCCACGATCCTGTTCGACGAGATCGACACCGTGTTCAACCCCAAAGCCGGGGGCGACAACGAGCAGCTTCGCGGCTTCATCAACGCAGGCCACCGCCGCGGCGCGGGCATGTGGCGGTGCGTCGGTGACGGCTCCAACCAGCAAGTACAGGAGTTCCCCTCATACTGCGCAGTTGCTGTCGCGGGACTCGGGTCGCTCCCGGACACGATCCTGACCCGGTCCGTCATCATCCGCATGCGCCGACGGGCACCGAACGAGCACGTCGAGCCCTACCGGCAGCGCATTCACGAGAGCCAGGGCAACGCTCTGCGCGACCGCCTCACCGCCTGGGCGGAAACCGTGCGGGAACGCATCGACGGCGCCTTTCCCGAGATGCCCGAGGAGGTCACCGACCGGCCTGCCGACGTATGGGAACCCCTGCTCGCGGTCGCCGACGCAGCCGGGCAAGCGTGGCCGGAGCGGGCGCGGGCCGCGTGCGTGGAACTGGTCAACGCAGCCAAGATCGATGACAAAGGGTCTGTCGGTATCCGGCTGCTGACCGACTTGCGCGACCACGTGTTCAACGGCATCGACCGCCTGCCCACCATCGCCATCCTGGACCGGCTGCACGCGATGGACGAAGCGCCCTGGGCCGACATGAACGGCAAGCCGCTGGACGCCCGGGGCCTGTCCCGGATGCTGCGCGAGTACATGACCGCGGACAACGCCCCCATCGCCGCTCGCAACATCAAGTCCGGCACCAGCGTGATGAAGGGCTACTACGCCACCGATCTCTACGACGCCTGGCAGCGGTACTGCCCCCCTCCCCCGGAAAGTCCGCTACTTCCGCTACCTCCGCTACCTCGCAGCTCAGAGCCCTTGATCAGGTAGCGGCAAGCCGCACCCGATCCGCTACCGCACCGCCCTATCCGCTACCGGCCCGGCCACCACACCACCCAGCCGGTAGCGGACCTATCCGCTACCTCCACCCCTATCCGCTACCTCGATCAAGCCCCTGACCTGGGCGGTAGCGGAGGTAGCGGAAGTAGCGGACCTGACAGGAAGGGGCCGGAAGGCCCCGAACCCCGGAGGACCCACGTGTCCGCACTCCCCGAGCACTTCCTCACCCCCGAAGAACTCGCCGACGTGCTGCGGCTGCCGAGCGTGGAGACCGTCTACGCCTGGCGCAAGAAGCGCACCGGCCCGCCCGGATTCCGCGCAGGAAAACACCTGCGCTACGACCCCGACGCCGTACGCACCTGGATCAACCGGCAAACCACCCAAGCCGCCTGACCCCCGCCACACCCCGACGGCCGGTGACGAGCATCCCCCTCGCCACCGGCCGTCGCCGCGCCCAAGGAGTCACACCACATGGCAGGCCACATCCAAGACCGCTGGTACAAAACCGAAACCAGCACCGACGGCAAACCCACCCGCACCAAAACCGACCGCCACGGCACCGGCATGCGCTACCGCGCCCGCTACATCGGACCCGACGGCACCGAAAAGAGCAAGTCCTTCCCCGACCGCCAACGACGGCTCGCCGAACAATGGCTCGCGCACACTGAAACCGACATGGCTCGCGGGCAGTACGTCGACCCGAAGGCCAGCCGGACCACCTTCCGCCAGTACGCGGAACGCTGGGTGCAGTCGCACCCAGGCGAGATCAACAGTCGTGAGGCAGCCGAACGTCGGCTTCGCCTGCACGCCTTTCCGCACATCGGTTCCCGCCCGCTCGGATCGTTCAAACCGGAGCACATCAGGGCGTGGATCAGCGGGCTGGAGAATACCGTGCCAGCCGAGTCACATCGCCGCATCATCGTCGGGACGGTCTCGGCAGCGCTGAGTGCAGCAGTCGATGACGGCCTGATCTCCAAGAACCCGTGCCACGCCAGGTCCGTACAGCTCCCGAAGCGTGGCAACCCGCACGTCACCCCGTGGACCGCAGCGCAGGTCTTCAAAGTGCAGTCCGCGCTACCGCCACGCTTTCAGGCAAGCGTCGATCCTGGCGCCGGTTGCGGATTGCGGCAGGGTGAGATCTTCGGGCTCTCCGAAGACGAACTCGACTACGACGGGGGCTGGCTCACCGTAGGCCACCAGCTCAAGCGAATCCGCGGGCGGCACGTCTTCGCGCTGCCCAAGGGCGGCAAGGTCCGTGACGTGCCGCTCCCCAATGCCGTAGGAACGGCCCTAAGGGCACACTCGGAGCGGTTCCCATCGGTGGCGGTGACGCTCCCCTGGCGCACCCCAGACGGACCGCTTGTGACGAAGCGGCTCCTCTTCACTGGCCGGGGCGGGGGGCACGTTCGCGTGAGCTACTTCGACGACTTCATGTGGAAGCCCGCCCTGTCGGTTGCTGGGCTCATCCCGACAGTCGGCAAGGGCGAGCGGTACGCGTCCGCACGCGAGCACGGCATGCACGCGCTCAGGCACTTCTACGCCTCGGTGCTGCTGGACGCCGGAGAGAACATCCGGGCGTTGAGCCAGTACCTTGGTCACGCCGATCCAGGATTCACGCTGCGCACGTACACACACCTGATGCCGAGCAGCGAAGGACGCACGCGGAAGGCCGTAGAGAGCGTGTACCTAACGTCCGTCTCTCAAGATCACGGCCCACAGACGGCCCGCGCCGCCTGAGATCCGGCGCACGATCACTAGAATCCCTGGTCGGAGCCATACGGCTCCGACCAGGCGGAACTTCATCTACTTCTTCCCCATCTACACCGGCATGACCATCCCTTACAGCGGGTGGCAGGCCAGGATGTGGTTCGACTCCTGGGTCTAGCGCGGCGGGAGCCCCCCGGCGGCCACAGGCGCAGCAGGTAGAGTGCGACTGGGAGCGCGCTCATTTGAACGCGTTCAGGGGGTGGGAAGAGGGGGGCCTCAATGCCCATGGCACGGGGCGTCAAGACCGGCATCATCGGTGCGGTCTTCGCCGGAATGCTCGGCGTCGCAGGTTACGGCGCCTACAACATCTACTCGAACCTCGACGGCAGCAGCTCCGGCACCAAGCCGGCCGCCGTGGCCGGCAGGGACGAGCCGCTCAGCGCGAAGGACGTCGCCGACACCGCGGCCGACTTCCTGACCGCGTGGTCGTCGGGCGACGACGCGAAGGCCGCCGAGCTGACCGACTCGGTCCAGACCGCGACCGCGGCGCTGGCCGAATACCGCGACAAGGCCGGCATCAGCAAGGTGACGGCCACGGCGGAGCCGACCGACAGCGCGACCGGCTCGACGGCCACCGCGGGTCCGACGGGCGCCGTGGTGTCCTTCACGGTCAAGGCGACGATCTCCTACCAGGGCCTCGCCCCGAAGGTGTGGACGTACGGCTCGACCCTGACCGTCGGCCGCAACACCGTGGGCGACCCGGCCGTCAAGTGGGCGCCCAGCGTCCTGGAGCCGGACCTGAAGGACGGGCTGTCCCTGGTCACGGGCCTTGCCACGTCACCGGAGCTGGACCTGGTCGACCGGCACGGCAAGATCATGACGGCCGAGCAGTACCCGGGCCTGACCGACGTCTTCACCGACCTGCGCAAGCGCTACCAGGACGCGAAGCTCGGCGGCACACCCGGCATCGAGACCTATGTGACCAACGACGCCGGAGAGCTGGTCAAGACGCTCTACGTGGTCAAGCCGGGCACCAACGCCAAGCTCAAGACCACGCTGGACGCCCGCATCCAGGCGGCGGCCGAGAGCGCGGTGAAGAAGTACGGCCAGTCCGGTGTGACCGCGCTTGACACCCGCGACGGCACGATCCTGGCCATGGCCGCGAACCCGCCCGGCGGCACGAACTACGCGCTGGCGCTGCAGCCGCCCGGCTCGACCTTCAAGATCGTGACGGCGACCGCGCTGATGACGGCCCCGGTCACCAAGGACACCCCGCGCCTGACGCCCGACTCGGTCTCGCAGTGCGTCGACGGCTACGCGCCCATCGGCGGCAAGCCGTACCACAACGTCACGCCGAACAAGCAGGACGCGACCTTGTCCTGGGACTTCTCCCGGTCCTGCAACACCGGCTTCATCCGGCTGTCGAAGTACCTGGAGCCGGACTCGCTGACCAAGACCGGTGAGAAGTACTTCGGGCTCGTCGGCGACAGCCGCCCCTGGTACACCGGCACCGGCACCACCGACGGCAGCATCCCCGGCGGCACCGGCGACGAGATGACCTCGGAGATGATCGGCCAGGGCCGGATCCTGATGAACACCCTGAACATGGCCTCGGTCGCCGCCACCGTCCGCGACGGGCGCTTCCACCAGCCCTCGATACTCCAGGACAAGGACCTCATCGAGAACCGGCAGACCTGGAACGCCACACCGCTGCCGGGCCAGGTCAGGCAGAACCTGATGGCGATGATGAAGCTGACCGCCACCAACGGTACGGCCGCCGGCCTCATGACCGGGATGCAGCAGCCCTACGGCGCCAAGACCGGCTCGGCCGAGGAGAACAAGAACGACCTGCCGACGGGCTGGTTCACCGCCTACAGCGGCGACGTGGCGGCCGCCGCGATGGTCATGCAGGGCGACCACGGCAACAAGTCGGCCGGCCCGATCGTCGCGGACGTCCTGCGCGCCGCCCGCTAGGCCGTGTTTTGGAAGTAGCGCCCTCCGCCCACAGGGCGGGCCCCGCGGCGTCTGGTGCGTGCGATCGCAAGGCGGAGGGTCGTCCTCGTAGTGGGCCTGCTCGGACGACTCCGACAACGCAGCGAGCGTGCGTGCCAGGCGTCGCGGGGCAGGCGGGACTTCCGCAACACGGACTAGCCGCGCGGCCCCGTCCCGCACACCCAC
This sequence comes from Actinacidiphila bryophytorum, assembly GCF_016916835.1. GTDB lineage: Bacteria > Actinomycetota > Actinomycetes > Streptomycetales > Streptomycetaceae > Actinacidiphila > Actinacidiphila bryophytorum. Next base: position 96,033 of record NZ_JAFFIX010000017.1, read on the forward strand.
CGTGCCCCCGCCCGCGGCAGAACCGCGGACGGGGGCACGCACGTACGCGACCGGTGCAGCCGGCCTCAGCCCAGCAGCACCGGCAGCCTCAGGTGTCCGTGCGAGATGAAGGACTCCACCGGCTCCAGCTCCTCCTCCGGCACCGCGAGCGCGAGGCCGGGGAAGCGCTCGAAGAGCGCGGGCAGCGCCACCTCGGCCTCCAGCTGGGCCAGCGGCGCGCCCAGGCAGCGGTGGACGCCGTAGCCGAAGGCCAGGTGCTCCTTGTCGACCCGCGTCACGTCGAAGCGGTCCGCGGTCGGCCCGTGGTGGTCGGGGTGCCGGCCTGCGGCCGCGTAGGAGGCCAGGATCGCCTCGCCCTTGGCGATGTGCACCCCGCGGGTGGTGATGTCCTCGACCGCGTAGCGCAGCGGCAGGCTCGCGACCGGCGCCTCGACCCGCAGCGTCTCCTCGATGACGTCGCTCCAGTTGGCCTTGCCCGCCCTGACCAGCGCGAGCTGCTCGGGGTGGGTGAGCAGGGCGTGGACGGCGTTGTCGAGCAGGTTGACGGTGGTCTCGTGGCCCGCGCTGATCATCAGGATCAGGGTGTCCACCAGCTCGGCCTCGGTCAGCCGGGAGCCGTCCTCCTCGCGGGCGGATATCAGCACACTGGTCAGGTCGTCGCCCGGCGTCTCCCGCTTGAGCGCGACCAGGCCGCTGAGCACCTCGTGGATGCCGGCGAAGGTCGCCACCGCGTCCTCCGCGCTGATCGCGGTGTTGAAGATGTTGTCGACCAGCCGCCGCAGCTCCCTGCCGGTCGCCTCGTCCTCGACGCCGAAGAGCCGGCTGATCACCTGGATCGGGATCGGGTAGCAGTACGCCTCCCGCAGGTCGACCGCCTCGCCGGCCGGCGTCCGCGCGAGGCCGTCGAGCAGGTCCGCGACCATCTGCGTGATCCACGGGCGCATCGCCTCGGTGCGGCGGGCGGTGAAGGCCACCGACACCAGCTTGCGCAGCCGCCGGTGGTCGCCCCCGTAGGCGGTGAACATGTTGGTGACCGCGACCCAGGTGAACAGCGGCCAGTCAGGGGTGATCTCGCCGTTGGCCCAGGCCGCCCAGTGCTGCCGCGGGTCCTTGGAGACCCGGTCGTCGGTCAGCAGCTCCTTGAGCAGTGCCGGGTCGCTCACCGCCCACGCCTGGACCCCCCCAGGAAGTTCCACCAGCGCCGCGGGGCCGCGTTCACGGATACGGGCTCCCTCGGCGTGGATGTCGCGGCCTGCGGGGTCGATGACGAGGGGGCCGGTGCCGGCGTCGGCGACGCCGGGGCGGGCTCGGTTTTCCATTCGGTGACTCCTGAGGGCTCGTCCGCGGCAGCCGGCGCGGTGACGGTGATCGGCGGGTAGACGACGGGCAGGGCGACCAGCGCCCGGTGGAAGGGACCCTGCCGCCACTCCAGCTGGTCGACCTCGCAGTCGAGTTCGATGTCCGGCAGCCGGTCGAGCAGCTTCTCCACCGCGACCGCGGAGATCAGCCGGGCCGGGCTCTTGGCGGGGCAGGTGTGCGGTCCCGCGCTCCACGACAGGTGCGCGCGGTTGCCGCTGCGCCGCTCGCCGCTGAGCGCCGGGTCGGTGTTGGCCGCGGTGAAGCTGACCAGCAGGGGGCGCCCGGCGACCACCTCGACGCCGTCCACCTCGGTGTCCTGCAGGGCGTAGTGCACCGCGTAGTTGGCGATCGGCGGGTCGGCCCACAGGACCTCGTCCAGCGCCTCGTCGACCGGCATGCTGCCGCCCGCCAGGTCGCCGGCGAAGCGGTCGTCGGACAGCAGCAGGAGCAGCGCGTTGCAGATCAGGTTCTGCTCGGGCTCGGTGCCCGCGCCCATCAGCAGGGCCAGCTGGTGCAGCATCTCCTCGTCGCCGAGCTTCGCCGGGTGCGCCATCATCCACGACGTGACGTCGGCGCCGGGCTCGCGGCGCTTGAGCGCGACGAGTTCCGCCAGGCCCTCGGTGAGGATCTGGTTGGCCTTGTCGGCGTCCGCGTCGGCGTCGAAGATGCCGGACATGCCGACGACCAGCTTGTCGCCGATGTCGGCGGGGCAGCCGAAGAGCCGGTTGAAGACCAGCAGTGGCAGCAGCGCCCCGTACTCGCCGAGCAGGTCGGCGTTGCCGCGCGCGCCGATCCGGTCGATGAGGATGTCGGCGCTCTCCTCGACGTAGCCGCGCAGCGCGTTGGGGTCGACCTGGCTGAGGCTGTCGGTGATCACCCCGCGGTAGCGGGCGTGCGCCTCGCCGTCGGACCACAGCGCGTTGGGCCGGTACATCATCATCGGCACCACCGGGCTGTCGGCCGGCACGGAACCGTCGGCGAGCGCCTTCCAGTTGCGCGGGTCCTTCGAGAAGCGCTCGGGGCTGCGCAGCACCTCCAGGGCGCTCTGGTAGCCCAGGACGAGGCTGGCCTCGACGCCGGGGGCGATCTCCACCGGTGCGACGCTGCCCCGGGCGCGCAGCGCCTCGAAGGTCGCCTTGGGGTCGGCGGCGTGCTCGGGCCCGTACAGCCGCAGGGCGCCGCCGCCGGTGTGGGCCGGGCAGCCGGGGGGCGGGGCGGGGGAAGCGGCAGGCTCGGAGGCGGGGGCGGGCTGTGGCGCGCTGGGGGACGTCATCCGGTTCAGGACTCCTGGTCGGCGGGGGCGGGGCGGGTCTGCAGGTGTTCCACCAGAGCGATCAGCGCCTTGGTGGAGGAGGCGGTGTCGCGGGCGTCGCAGCTGACCAGCGGGGTCTGCGGCAGCAGGTCGAGGGCCTCGCGGATCTCCTCCTCGGGGAAGTGCGGCGCCCCGTCGAACTGGTTGACGGCGACCGCGTACGGCATGCCGTACTCCTCCAGCAGCCCCATCACGTCGAAGGACTGGTGGAGCCGCCGGGTGTCGGCCAGCACCAGGGCGCCGAGCGCGCCCTGCAGCATGTCGGTCCACAGCCGGCTGAAGCGCTTCTGGCCGGGCGCCCCGAACAGGTACAGCACCAGGCTGTCGCTGAGGGTGAGCCGCCCGAAGTCCATCGCCACGGTGGTTGCGGTCTTGTCCGGCACACCGGCCAGGTCGTCGATGTGGGCGCCGGCCTGCGACAGCGGCTCCTCGGTCCGCAGCGGCCTGATCTCCGAGAGCGTCCCGACGAAGGTGGTCTTGCCGACCGCGAAGTGCCCGACGATCAGGATCTTGGCGGCGGTCCTGACCGAGTCCGCCACGTAGGAGGGCGTGCCGCCCGGCGGGGCGGGAGCGGGGGCGGGTGCGCGGTCAGAGGCGGGCGCGGAGCCCATTGAGCACCTCCTGCAGGAGCTGGACGTCGGGGAGTTGCGCCTTGGGGATCGCGGCCCGCGCGACGATGTGGCCGCTGTCGATGAGGTCGCTGATCAGCACCTTGGTGACGGTGATCGGCAGCTGGAGGTAGCCCGCGACCTCCGCGACGGACAGCGCTCCGCCCCGGCACAGCTCCATCACCGCGCGCCGCTCGGGGGTCAGCCCGGTCAGCGGGCGACTGGTCACGGCGTTGACCAGCGAGACGATGTCCAGGGTGTTGCGCGTGGGGTGGGCGCGGCCGTCGGTGACGACGTACGCCCGCACGAGCCCCTGCTCCCGCCTGCGCGGCGGGGTCATGACGGAACGGTGGTGCCCGGTCGGGTGGCGGCGGCCGTGTCGTGGCGGGGCGGGCTGGTCAGCTCCTTGCCGAGCCGGTCGACGAGCTTCTGCATGCGGTAGGTGACCATCTCCATGTCCACGTCCTGCGTGGAGGACACCGCCAGGTAGGCGCCGGCGCCCGCGGCGACCAGGAAGACGTAGCCGTCCGCGAACTCCACCAGCGTCTGCTGCCAGGGCGAGTCGTCCTTGCCGCAGAACTCCGCGGTGCTGCGGCTGATGGACTGCAGCCCCGACAGGGCCGCCGCCTGGCGCTCCGCCTCGTCGCGCGCGACGCCCTGGGAGTGCGCCCTGAGCATCCCGTCGGCGGACAGCAGGATCGCGTGCCGCGCCTCGGGGACCTTCAGGACCTCGTCGAGCATCCAGCCCAGCTCGTTGGCCATGTGGTCGTTCATTCCTGAGTCGTCCCTTCGTCATCGGCGGATTCCGCGCGCCCGGAGCGGGTGCCGCGGGCGAACGCACCCATACGGGATGCGGTCTCGTACGGGGTGCGGACCGGCCCGGTGTCCTCGTCGGCCGGCGCCTGTGCGGCCCGGGCCGCGAGCTGCTCCCCGCTGACCTCCCGGCGGCGGCGCTTGGGCAGGCCGCCCGCGGTGGCCCCGGTGATGGGGGTCTCGGGTACGTCGTCGTCGCCTGGCGCGCGCTCGTGCACGGGCTCGGCCGAGGTGCCCTGCCCGGCTGCCGCGGCCGGCAGGTCGGGGGCCTGCCGCAGGCCGGCCGGGGCGCGTACCGGCAACTCGCCCGGCGCGGGCGCGCGGTGGTGGGCCGCGCGGGCGACCACCGGGGCCGCCGCCGTACCGGCGGTGACCAGCAGTGCCTTGGGCAGGAAGAGCACGGCCCGCACACCGCCGTAGGGCGAGCGGGTGTCCACCGACACCGAGAAGCCGTAGCGCGCGGCCAGCACGCCGATCACCGCGAAGCCGAACTGCGGCGGGTCGCCGAGCCGGTTGATGTCCAGGTTCTCGCCGCCGCCCAGCCGCTCGACGGCCAGCGAGACCTCCAGCTCGTCCATGCCGACGCCCGCGTCGTCGATGACGATCGTGGTGCCGTTGTGCGCGGGCCGCAGCGTGACCTCGACCGAGGTGTTCGGCTGCGAGTGCCGGGTGGCGTTGTCCAGCAGCTCCGCGACGGCGAGCACGACCGGCTCCACCGCCCGGCTGACCACGTCCACGTCGGGACCGGGGCCGATCTCGACCCGCTGGTAGTCGCGGATACGGGACTTGGCACCGCGCAGCACGTCGATCAGCGGCGAGGCCGCGCGCTGCCGCCCCGGCCAGGAGCCGCAGAGCACGGCGATGGCCTGCGCGCGCCGCCCGAACTGCGAGTTGGCGTGGTCGATCTCCATCAGGTCCTGCAGCACGTACGGGCTGTCGTGCCGGTCCTGCATGTCGGAGATGGACAGCTGCTGCTCGTTCGCCAGCGCCTGGACCGAGCGCATCGCCGCCTTGAGGGTGGCCTTGGCCGACTGGTCGGCCCGCACCCTGGCCTTCTCGACGGCGCCGACGAAGCGGTTCACCACCAGGTCCATGCGCTCGCCGTACGCCGTGCCCGCCAGCCGCTCGTCCCGCAGGCCCTGCCGGGGGCGGCGGCCGCCCAGCTCCACGGCCGGCAGCCGGACGTCGACCAGATGGGCGACCTCGGCCTCGCGGACCCTGATGTCCGCCTCGCGGCTGCGCACCTCCTGCTCGGCGGCGGCGAGCCGTTTGCGGAGCCCGGCCGCGGCGGCGGCCTGCCGCACCCACATCGCGACGGCCGTGACCGCGACGACCGCGACAGGCCAGAACACCGCTCCCGATATGTGACTAGTCATCAGATCCTCACGAATTCGGGGAGGCCGATCAGACCGGGGCAGCCCATCGGATCCCGGCGCGTATGGGGCACGCACCGGGACGCGCACAGCGGTCGGCGTGGTCAAGACCCGACGCGCACACCCGCCACGGGAAGGGATTGCCTGATCATCCTAGCCATCAGTCTGGGGTACAAGAGCCGTCTGGTGAGGGAGTTGTGACATCTCGTCAGACGCGGGCCGCGGAGCGGCGCAGCGGGCGTACGGCGGGCGGCACGGCCGGGGTACGGCGGGCGGCGCGGCGGGGGTGCACGCGGTGACCTGCGGGCAATTGATACGAAACTCAAACTTCGTGTTTTCCGGAAACGGAATACACCTGATCGTTTTCCGCTCACCGGCATAATCGCCGGCGAACCGTTGATCCATAACAACCGCGTCGCTACGATTGGGCGCGACAGTCGGCCGGAGCAACCCTTCGGCCCAGTTCGCAAGCAGTCCGAGGCCCCGCGCGGCGGCAGGAACAGAGCTTCCGCCGGGAATTCGGACACGACATCCGGCGCCACAGATGTCCGACGTCGTCCCAGTGTTCCAGAAAAGGGAAACCGGTGATGCGGCCTGTCACCCTGCAACACGAAATGAGCGATGCCATGAGATTTGCAGTGACCGCCGCCGCCACCCTCGGTGCCGCCGCGCTGATCGCCGGCATGGGCACGGTGAGCGCCCAAGCCGCCGGCAGCTCCGTCGTCACCCCGAACGCCTGCGAGAACTTCACGCACCCGGACAACTCCAGCGCGACGTACCTCACCAACACGGGTACGAAGAACATGTACACGGGTGCTGACACCACCTGCGGAGTGACGGGGTATCTGAACCCGGGCAACATCTTCAACGCCTACTGCTGGCACGGGAACGCCTCGGGCCAGGAGTGGATCTATGGCCTGAACTCGTCGACCGGCAAGGCCGGCTGGGTCTACGCGCCGAGCATCGTCAAGGTCAGCGGCACGCTCAACCCCTGCAACCACTGACGCCTGCCGCCACAGGCCCGCAGGCCACAGAGGAAAAGCCCCCCGGGGCGGCCGCCCGCCGCGTGCACACCACGCGGCGGGCGGCCTGCCCTTCGCTGCTCGTCGCCGCCCTTGTCTCCGTCCTACGCTGCTACGGCTCGACGGCCGCCTCGACGGCGGCGGCGAATCCGGGGTTGCTGAGCAGGATGCCGCCCTCCACCGGCAGCGTCACCCCGGTGATCCAGGCCGCGTCCGACGACGCGAGGAAGGTGACGGCGCCGGCGATGTCAGCCGGCTCGCCGATCCTGCCCAGCGGGTAGAGCGGCGCCGCGGCGGCGAGCACCGAGTCCCTGCCCTCCCAGGCCGGTGTGCGGATGGTGCCGGGCGCGACCAGGTTGACCCGCACCCCACTGGGCGCCGCGTGCACGGCCAGCGTGCGGGTCAGCGACATCAGGCCCGCCTTGGCGGCGCTGTAGGAGTGGTTGCCGAAGTAGGACAGGCCGTTGACCGAGCCGACGTTGACCACCGCGCCGCGCCTGCCGGGTGCCGCCGCCAGGTGCGGCAGCGCGGCCCGGGTGCAGCGCATCGCGCCGACGAGCGTGACGTCGAGGTCCAGCCGCCAGTCGTCGTCGTCCTCGTCGGTGAAGTCGGCGCGGTGCTCGCCGCACCGGTAGGCGTTGTTGACCAGCACGTCGAGCGTCCCGAAGGCGTCGACCGCCCGCGCCACGGCCGCGTCCACCGAGGTGCGGTCGGCGACGTCGCAGCGGCACGCCTCGGCCTTCCCGCCCGCCGCCCGGATGGCGCCGGCGGTCCGCTCGGCCCCCTCCAGGTCGATGTCGGCGATCAGCACCCCGGCGCCCTCGGCGGCGAACCGCCGGGCGGTCGCCTCACCGATGCCGCGTGCCCCGCCAGTGACCATCACTGAGAAGTCCGGGAAGCGTCCTCGCATCCGGTCAGCGTATGCACTCGCGCAGCGCCCTGACCAGGGCCTGGGCGCGGGGGTCCGCGGTGACATTGCGCTGCATGCCGTTGGTGACGTAGCCGAACCCGACCTCGGCTGCGGGGTCGGCGAAGGCCAGGCTGCCGCCGCGTCCCGGGTGGCCGAACGACCCGGGGGCCAGCAGCGGCGACGCCGGGCCGTGCAGCATGTAGCCGAGGCCGAAGCGGGTGTTGACCACCAGCACCCGGTCCGGCCCGTCCGACTCCGCCGTCCTGGCCGCGGTCACCGTCGCGGGGGCGAACAGCCGCGGCCCGTCCGCGGGTTCGCCGACCAGGGCGGCGTAGAAGCGGGCCAGCGACCGGGCGGTGGCGATGCCCCCGGACGCCGCCAGCTCCCCGGCCCGGTAGGCCGGGTCGTTCTCGTCGGGCAGCGGGGTGATCGCGGCGAAGGCCCGCCGGGTGAGCGATACCGGGTCGGCGTAGGCGTCGTGGACGGACTGCTTGGCGCGGGTGCGCAGGCCGCCGGACACCGCGGGCTCCGGCACCTCGGTGTCCGCGATCCTGCCGACCTGTCCCACCCGGTCCTCGGGCAGTCCTATCCACAGGTCCAGGCCCAGCGGCCGGCTGATCTCCTCGGCCACGAAGCGGCCGATCGAGCGTCCCGAGGCGCGCAGCACCAGCTCGCCGGCCAGCCAGCTGAAGGTCTGCGCGTGGTAGCCGTGTTCCACGCCGGGCCGGAAAAGCGGCTGCTGCGCGGCGACCGCCCGCGGCCCGCTCACCCCGTCGAGCGCCTGCCCCGGTGTGAGCGGCACGTCGAGCGCGGGCACCCCTGCCCGGTGCGCGAGCACGTCGCGTACCGTCACCCGCTCCTTGCCGCGCGCCTTGAACTCCGGCCAGTACGCCCCCACCGGCGCGTCCAGGTCCAGCTGGCCGCGCTGGTGGAGCAGCAGCAGGCAGGCCGCAGCCACGCCCTTCGTCGCCGAGCGCACCGTCTGCGCGGTGTCCTGCCGCCACGGGCCGCCGCTCCCGTCGGGCGCCGCCGTGCCGGCCCACAGGTCGACGACCTTGCGCCCCCGCCGGTAGACCGCGACCGCCGCGCCCCGGTCGCCGCGCCGTTCGAAATTCCCCGCGAAGGCGGCGCGGACCGGCTCGTAACCGGGCTCCACCGCCCCCTGCACCTCGGTGACGTCCATCGACCCGCCCCCCTTCCCTTCACCACGGCCCCTGCGGCCCTTCCACCTCCATGGTGCACGAGGGGTGTGACAGCCGGGCAACGGGTAGCGGCCCCGGCGCGTGAAGCACGCCGGGGCCGCGGAAAGCGCGGCGGGCCCGTTACGGGACCGCGGTCCTGGTGGTTGCGACCAGGTGCGGTCCCGTACGGGCCCGGTGGGGGGATCCGCTAACGAGGTGCTACGAAAGCGGCGGGTATGCGTTGGCGATCAGCTGGTGGAACTGGGCCGAGAACCAGTGGCCCGCCAGCGGCGCGTCGGGCAGGGCGCCCGTCGGGTTGTTGCCGTTGCGTGCGTTGCCGCCGTAGGTCGGGTCGCACATCTGGTCGAAGCCCTTGCCCTCGTCGTTGCTGATGGCAGAGCTCGCACCGTCCGACTCGCCCGGAGGCTTGACCCACACGTAGGCGTCGATGCTCGTCGCCGGAGCGGCGGTCGGCCGTGCGCCGATGCCCGCACCGGACTGGTTGCACCAGTTGCCCGCGTGGATGCGGCGGTCGATACGGCCACCGTTCACGTAGGTGTCGACACTGGTCGTGGCGCCGGGGCCGGTGGGACGCGACGAGCCGCCCCAGCCGTTGCGGCTGGTGTCGATCAGCATGCCGATGTTGGAGGAGAAGCCGTCGGAGACCAGCTGGTTGCGCAGGCCGACCGCGTAGGACTGCTCGTCCACGTAGTTGTTCCAGTCAACCCACTTGGACTGGCGCACCGTCGTGCCGTTGACGTTGTCCGTCACCTTGAAGTAAGGCTCCACGGTGGCGCTGTAGTTGGCCGTGTTGACGATGAAGCCCTGCACGTCGGCCACGCTGGCGCCGTTGGTCGTCGCGACCTTGTAGAACTCCTGCGCGGAGGGACCGAGGTTGCTGTCCCAGCCGAGCCAGGCGTGGTGGCCGGCGTCGAGGTAGTTGTACGTGTTGCCGAGCGCGCCCAGCTTCGCGAGGGCGTAGCTGACGCCCTTCTCGTAGTTGCCGTTCGCCTTCATCGTCGCGCACGCGTCGGTGGAACCGGCGGTGCCGCCCGCGTTGGTGACCAGGTTGGGCAGCGAGTCGGGCTCGATGATGTTGACGATCCGCAGACCCGAGTAGGCGGAGTTGCCCTCGAGGGCGGCGATCGGGTCGATGTACTCGGTCTGGTAGCGGCCGATGTCCGTCGGGCCGAGCTCACCGTTGGAGGCCAGCGCCGAGCAGTCGCGGCCGGGCAGGTCGTAGATGACCAGCTCGATGGTCAGCGGCTGGCCCGCGGCCTGCTGCACCGCGGCGTCCAGGTGGGCCTTGAGGCCCATGCCGCCGTTCACGCCGTTGATCGCGGCGATCCGGTCGAGCCACACGGCGGTCGACTGGTTGGCGATGGCCTGGCCACCGTCACCGGCGGCCAGCGCGGACCACTCGGAGTTGACGTAGCCCTTGGCCCCGACGTAGGGGTTGTCCACCTTCTGGCCGGGCGGCGGAGTCGTCGGCGGAGTGGTCGGCGGAGTGGTGGGAGGCGTCGTCGGCGGCGTGGTCGGCGGCGTCGTGGGAGGCGTGGTGGGCGGAGTGGTGCCGGTGCCGCCACCGCACGCGACACCGTTCAGGGTGAACGCCGTCGGCGAGGTGTTGGTGCCGCTGTACGACCCGTTGAAGCCGAAGGTCGCCGTCCCGCCGGTCGCCACTGCACCGTTGTACGAAAGGTTGGCCGCGGTGACGGCCTTCCCGCTCTGAGTGACGGTGGCGTTCCAGCTCTGCGTGATCTGCTGGTTGCCTGCGAAGCTCCAGCCGAGGTTCCAGCTGGTCAGAGCCGGGCCGGTGTTGGTGATCGTCACCTGCGTCGTGAAGCCGGTGTCCCACTGGCTCACGTTGTAGGCGACCGAGCAGCCGGCCGTGGCGGCGGAGGCGGACGAGGTGCTGAGAGCAGCGGCCACACCGCCTGACGCGACGACCATCAGACCTGCGGCCAGTGCCGCGGTTCTGCGTCGGACTATCGGGACTGCCATGTGCGAACAACCTCCATAGGGGGGATGGGCCTTCGAAGGGGCTTCGAGAGGTCATGGGAGGTGGTGCGGTGATTCATTGGTCGGTTACACGCTCTTAACGTGGGAGCGCTCCCATAGTGCGGAGCCGTCCTGCTCCTGTCAATGCTTGAAGCACGACAAGGCGTCCCGGGTCAGGGTGAGTTATCCCCTGACTCCCGCGTAGCCGCAGGTCACGCCGGTCAGCGCGCGGCGGGCCGCGCCGCCCGACTGCCGCCGCCCGCAGCCGCGGCCCGCCCCGGCTTCGCGGCCCGAAGCCCCGGCGCGCGCACGCGCCACAACTGCCGCACGGGGGCGGGGCAGTGACGGGGCGGCAGCGCGGCGGGGGCGGGGGCCTGGGCGGCGGGGCATCGCTCACGGGTGCCGGCGCGGGCGCCGGCGGAGGTGCCGGCGGAGGTGCCTACGCGGTGGCCGCCGCGGCGGCCCTTCCCGCGGTCCGCCCGGAGAAGATGCATCCGCCCAGGAACGTCCCCTCAAGCGACCGGTAGCCGTGCATCCCGCCGCCGCCGAAGCCGGCCGCCTCGCCGGCCGCGTACAGCCCGCCCAGCGGCTCGCCGCGACCGCCACCCGGCCCGTCCGCGGAGCCGGCGGGCGACGGCGGCGCAAGGACCCGCCCGTCGAGGTCCGTCTCCAGCCCGCCCAGCGACTTCCGCGTCAGGATGTTCAGCCGCACCGCGATCAGCGGCCCCGCCTTCGGGTCGAGCAGCCGGTGCGGGGAGGCGGTGCGGATCAGCTTGTCGCCGATATAGTTCCGCGCCCCGCGAATCGCCGTGACCTGCAGGTCCTTCGTGTACGTATTCGCGATCTCCCGGTCCCTCGCCTCGATTTCGCGCCGCAGCGCGCCCTCGTCGACCAGGCCCTCGCCGGTAAGTGCGTTCATGCCCCGCACAAGGGCGCCGAGTTCGCTCTCCACGACGAAGTCGGCACCGTTCCGCTTGAAGGCCTCGACCGGGCCGGGAGCGCCGGGCAGCACCCTTTTGAGCACCTCGCGCACACTGCGACCGGTGAGGTCGGGATTCTGCTCCGAGCCGGAAAGGGCGAACTCCTTCTCGATGATCTTCTGGGTCAGGACGAACCACGTGTATTCGTGCCCGGTACGCATGATGTGTTCGAGCGTGCCGAGCGTGTCGAATCCGGGGAAATAGGGTACGGGCAGCCGTTTTCCGGTCGCGTCGAGCCACAGGGACGAGGGTCCGGGAAGAATGCGGATTCCGTGCCTGGCCCAGATCGGGTTCCAGTTCTCGATGCCCTCGGTGTAGTGCCACATCCGGTCGCCGTTGATACCCGACGCACCCGCCGACTCCGCTATGCCGAGCATCAGGCCGTCGACATGCGCGGGCACACCGGACAGCAGCTTGCGCGGCGCCTTGCCGAGCCGCTGCGGCCAGGCCGCGCGCACCAGGTCGTGGTTGCCGCCGATACCGCCGCTGGTGACGACGACTGCCTGCGCCTTGAGGGCGAATTCACCCGCGACCTCCCGTGAACTGGCCTTGCCGCGGGCCGCGCTGCTTGCCACGAGAACCTCGCCGGTCACCCCGTCGACGGCGCCGCCGCTCGTGCTCAGTCCGGTCACCCGGTGCCGGAAGCGCAGCTCGACCCGCCCCCGGGCGACCGCCTCCCGCACCCGGCGCTCGAACGGCTCCACCACGCCGGGGCCGGTGCCCCACGTGATGTGGAAGCGCGGCACCGAATTGCCGGGGCCGGTCGCCAGGAAGCCGCCGCGCTCGGCCCAGCCGACGACGGGGAAGAGCCGCAGGCCCTGCTCGCGCAGCCACGCCCGCTTCTCGCCCGAGGCGAAGTCCACGTAACCTTCGGCCCACTGCCGCGGCCAGTGGTCCTCGGGCCGGTCGAAACCGGCTGTTCCCAGCCAGTCCTGGAGCGCCAGCTCGGCGCTGTCCTTGATCCGCATCCGGCGCTGCTCGGGAGAGTCGACGAAGAACAGCCCGCCGAAGGACCAGAAGGCCTGCCCGCCCAGCGACGCCTCCGGCTCCTGGTCGACCAGGATCACCTTCCGCCCGGCATCGGCCAGCTCGGCGGTGGCCACCAGCCCCGCCAGACCCGCACCCACCACGACGACGTCCGCGTCCAGCGCCATCCGCCCGCCTCCAGCTCCACGTGTCTGTTGCCACGGCCCCGTTGTCGCGGCTCGCCACGGCCTACTCAGTGGTAATGCACGTTACGCGAGCCACCCCCGCCAGGTCAGCGCCCCTGCGCAAGGCCGGCGGCGGCTGTGCGCGGCGGCGGGCGCAGGCCGGCGCATATGCGGGCGTTTCCCGTTCGTACGACCGGATGCCGCGGGTGTTTCCCGCTCATCCGATGACAAGCCGCCATCTCATCTCACCGTCGTCCCACTCGTCCGTGGCGGTGAGGCCTGCCGCGGCAGCCACCGCGGAGGACGCCCGGTGGTCGGGATGTATGTGAGCGACCACTGCCTTGACTCCCTGCGCGCCCAGCCAGGCCACCAGGGCGCGCGCCGCTTCGGTCGCGATGCCCTGCCCCTGCCACGGCGTCCCCACCACCCAGGCGATCTCCGCCCGCTCACCGACGACGGTCGCCTGCACCGTCCCGGTCAGGCAGTCCGCAGAATCCAGCCGCACCACCCAGTTGCACCACGACACCGCGGGGTCACCCGATCCGGTGACCAGCCGCTCGTACCGCGCCCGCAGCCCCTGCGGAGTGTGCGGGGCGCCGCCGATGAAGTCGTGCAGCCGCGGGTCGCCCAGGACCTCGGCCATTTCCTCCGCATAGCGCACCTCCAGCGGCAGCAGCGTCAGCCGCTCCGTCCCGATGACCTCCGCGTCCACTGCCCGCATCCCGTGCCCCCGTCGTCCGACCGCGGTGCCCGGAGCCGGTCCGCCCGGGCGTGCAACGGACCGTACGCCCTGCCCGCGCCGACCCGACGGCCGGCGGGGGCACAGGGGCAATACCGGGGCGCACTGGGGTGAAAAGTTGCTGGCGGTCCTGGCGCCCCGAACCATGGGAGGGGTGAGCGACGGCGCGTACCTACGGTTTCCGCATCTGCACGGCGACATGCTCTGCTTCACCGCGGAGGACGACGTCTGGGTCGCCCCGCTGGGGCCGCCCGGCGGCTCACCCGGCCGCGCCTGGCGGGTGACGGCGGACCGCATCCGGGTGGGGCCGCCGCGGCTGTCACCCGACGGGGCGACGATCGCGTTCACCAACTGGCGCAGCCTGGACCCCGAGGTGTATCTGGTGGCGTCCGACGGCGGCACCGCGCGCCGGCTGACGTACTGGGGCGGCGCCGACACCCGGGTGTGCTCGTGGACCCCCGACGGCCACGTCCTGGCGGTGTCCTCGCACGGGCAGCCGTTCTCCTACTTCACCTGGGCGCACAGCGTTCCCGTCGAGTGCGGCCCCGGCGGCCCGCTGCCCTGGGGGCCGGTGTCCGACATCGCGGTGCAGGACGACGGCGGCGAGCGGCGCACCCTGCTGCTGACGGGCACCCCGCCGCACGAGCCGCACGCCTGGAAGCGCTACCGCGGCGGGGCGACGGGACGGCTGTGGCTGCACGGCGAGCGCCTGGTGCCCGACATCGACGGGCACCTCGCGTCGCCGATGTTCGTCGCCGGTCGCATCGCCTTCCTGTCCGACCACGAGGGCATCGGCAACCTCTACTCCGTCCTCCCCGACGGCACCGACCTGCGCCGCCACACCGACCACGCGGACTTCTACGCCCGCAATGCCGCCACCGACGGCGAACGCGTCGTCTACCAGTGCGCGGGCGACCTGTGGCTGGTCGAGGACCTGGCCGCCTCCGACGCGGAGCCGCGCCGCCTCGACATGCGCCTGGGCGGCGCGCGCAGCGGCCGCCGGCCCTACCAGGTGCCGGCCGCCTCCAACGTCGACGGCCTGGCCATCGACCCCACCGGCCGCGCCAGCGCGGTATGTGTGCGCGGAAGTCTGTACTGGCTCACTCACCGCGACGGCCCGGCCCGCGCCATCGCCGACGCGGCGGGCGCCCGCGTCCGGCTGCCGGAGATGCTGGGCGACACGGGCCTGGTCGGCTACGTCACCGACGCGGAAGGCGAGGACGGTCTCGAACTGGCACATCTGCCCGGCCGCGCCATGCGCGCGCTCAGTCGCGGCCCGGAGACGCCCGCCGAGGCGGCGGCGACGGCCGTCGCCCTGGAGTCCGGCGAGGCCGTCGAACCGGCCGCGCCGCCTGCCGAGGCGGCGGCCGACACGGCGCCGGTGGGGGCCGGGCGGTCGCGTACGGCGGGGGGCGATGATCGTATTCCGCCGGGCGACAATCGCATTCCGGAGGGCGATGATCACACCCCGCCGGGCGATGGTCGTACCGCCAGGACGGGCTCCACCCGGGTGGCCTACGTCGACGGCGTCCTCACCCCCGCAGCCGGCGGCGGCGCCGGCTCCGCCCCGCCGCCCGGCGACACCTCTGACGCGGTCACCCGGCTGGCGGTGGGCCGGCTCGGCCGCGTCCTGGAGCTGGTGTCCTCGCCCGACGGCGGCACCCTTGCCGTCGCCTCGCACGACGGCCGGCTGCTGCTGGTCACCACCGGCGTGGCCGACGCCGACGGCGGCGGCGCGACCCGCTACGACGACACGGACGCTGACACCGACGCCGGCGTCAACAGCGGCGGGCAGAACCCACCCGGCACGGTCACGGAGCTGATCCGCTCCACCAACGGCCCCGTCCGCGACCTGGCCTTCTCCCCCGACTCGGCCTGGCTGACCTGGTCGCACCCCGGCGTCGGCCGCTCCCTGCGCTCGGTCAAGATCGCCCGGTTGTCCGACCAGACGATCATCGACGTCACCAACGGCCGCTTCGAGGACGAGCAGCCGGTCTTCACCCGCGACGGCCGCTACCTCGCGTTCCTGTCCTGGCGCGGTTTCGACCCGGTGTACGACGTCCACACCGGCGACCTGTCCTTCCCCCTGGGCTGCCGCCCGTATCTGGTGCCGCTCAACTCGGCGACGCCGTCCCCCTTCGCCCTGCCGGTCGACGGCGGCCCGGTCGGCAGCGCCAGCGGCAGCGGCCTGGACCCCGGCGAGAGCGGCGGCGACAGCGACGGCCCGGTCGTCGTCGAGGCGGAGGGCCTGTCCAGCCGGGTGACGCCCTTCCCCGTGCCGGCGTCGAAGTACTCCTCGCTCGAACCGGTGCAGGGCGGCCTGGTCTGGATGCGCTGGCCGATCTCCGGCGCCCTGGGCGAGACCTTCGTCAACCCCACCGACCCCTCCTCCCGCCCGAGCCTGGAGTTCTTCAGCCTCGGCAAGTCCAAGAAGACCGAACTGGTCCACCACATGGACTGGTACGCCGTCAGCGGCGACGGCCGCCGCCTGGCCGTCTACGACGACGGCGAACTGGCGGTGCTCCCCGCCACCGAGCGCGGCGACGACGACACCACCGTCTACGTCGACATGCGCCGCATCCTGCACGAGGTCGACCCGGGCGCCGAATGGCACCAGTCCTACGCCGAGGCGGGACGCCTGATCCGGGACTACTTCTGGGCGCCCGACATGTGCGGCGTGGACTGGCCGGCGGTTCTCGACCAGTACCACCCGCTGGTGGACCGTATCGCCACGCCCGACGAGTTCGCCGACCTGCTGCGCGAGGTGCTCGGCGAACTCGGCACTTCCCACGCCTATGTCGCCGCCGCCCGCCGCAACGAGGGTCCGCCCCACTACCAGCGTCCCATCGGCCTGCTCGGCGCGGACTTCCAGCACAACAAGGACGGCACCTGGACGGTGATCCGCATCCTGCCGGGCGAGTCCTCCGACTCCAAGGCCCGCTCCCCGCTGGCGGGCACCGGCATCCGCGAGGGCGCCGTGCTCACCCACGTCGACGGCCGCCCCGTGGACCCGCAGGCAGGCCCGTTCCCGCTGTTGTCGGGCGCCGGCGGCACCACGGTGGAGCTGACCTTCCGCCCGCCCGACGGCCGCGGCGCACCCCGCCGGGTCGCGGTCGTCCCGCTCATCGACGACCGCCCGCTGCGCTACCAGCACTGGGTCGCCCGGCGCCGCAAGGTCGTACGCCGGCTCAGCGGCGGCCGGTGCGGTTATCTGCACATCCCCGACCTGGGCGGCTCGGGATGGGCGCAGTTCAACCGCGACCTGCGCAAGGAGGTCGCCTACGACGCCCTGATCGTCGACGTCCGCGGCAATGCGGGCGGCAACATCAGCGAACTGGTCATCGAGAAACTCACCCGCACGGTCCTGGGCTGGGACCTCACCCGCAATGCCCAGCCGGTCTCCTATGCGGGCAACGCCCCGCGCGGCCCGATCGTCGCCATCGCCGACGAGGCCACCTCCTCCGACGGCGACATGATCACCGCGGCCTTCAAACTCCTCGGCCTCGGCCCGGTGGTGGGCCTGCGCACCTGGGGCGGCGTGGTCGGCATGACCGGCCGCCACCGCCTGGGCGACGGCACCGTGATCACCGTGCCGATGAACGCCGCCTGGTTCGACGCCTACGGCTGGTCGGTGGAGAACCAGGGCGTGCCGCCGGACATCGAATGCCTGCGCACCCCGCTGGACTGGGCCGAAGGCCGCCACGGTCAGCTGGGCGTCGCGGTTCACACCGCACTGACGCTGCTCTCCCAGCACCCCGCGGCGACCCCTCCCGACCTCTCCACGCGCCCGGACCGCGCCCGCCCGCCGCTGCCCCCGCGGACGCCTCCCACACCCCTGTGACGCCCTTCCCGCGCCCCGGCCGGCCACCGGCACCGGCGGCATGACAGCCTCCCGGCAATGGACACTCACAGCAGCGGTGGCGGTGCGCCGGCAGTCTGGCCCCGGTCGGTGGACGAGGCGCTGGCCGAACAGGAGCGGTTGCGCGGTCTGGCGGACCTGACCTCACCGGGGCCTGCACCCGGAGAAGTACGGATGGTCGCGGGCGTCGACGTCTCCTACGCCACACAAGGCGACGCCCTTGTCGCAGCGGCCGTGGTCCTGGACGCCGAGACGCTGGAGACCGTCGAGGTGCGCGTGGTCGAGGGCACGGCGACCTTCCCGTATGTGCCGGGCCTGCTGGCCTTCCGCGAACTTCCCTCGGTCATGGCGGCGTTGGAACAGCTCACCCGCACACCTGACCTGCTGGTGTGCGACGGCTACGGCCTGGCGCACCCCCGCCGCGCCGGACTTGCCGTGCACCTGGGCGTGCTGACCGGGCTGCCGTGCTTCGGCGTCGCCAAGACGCCGTTCGTCTTCGGCCACCGCGACGTCGGCGAAGAGCGCGGCGCCGCGGCCCCGTTGACGTCGGACGACGGCGAGGTGGTGGGCCGGGCTCTGCGGACCCAGCCGGGCGTCAAACCGGTGTTCGTGTCGGTGGGCCACGCGATCGGCCTGGACCACGCCTGCGCCCATACCCTGCGGCTCGCCCGCCGATACCGCCTGCCCGAGACGACCCGGGCGGCCGACCACCTCAGCCGGGAGCACCTGCGCACCCTCACCCGCTGAGCGCGCGCAGGACCGGGCAAGGGAGAAGGGGCGCCCCGGGGGGCGCCCCTTCCCTGTGTCACGGTATTCGCGCGACTATCTCAAGGCGCGACGTCAGCTCCAGTCGTCCTGGGGCTCGTCGTTGGAGTCCTCGCCCATACGCCGACGAGCCTGCTCCTGGCCACGCTGGGCCTGCTCGTCGAAGCGACCGCCGGAGCGCTCCGAGGCTTCCTGCCCGGCGCGCTGCATGCCCTCGTCGGCCTGCTCGGAGCCCTGACGGCGGGCTCCCTTGGCCTTCTCGGCGTACTCGCTCGCCTTGTTCCTGATGTCGTCCATACCGCCCATGATTACTCCTCCTGGAGTGTGTGGGGATGCGGCCTCGATCAGAGTTACATGGGGCGACAACCCGCGCATCCTGGGGCAATCAATTGCCAATCGCCCCAGGTCAGCGGCACTTTGTCGTTACGGAACGTGATGGTCGGCGGCCCGGGCCGACTCGTCCGCGGCCCCGCCCCGTCCCATCAGGCCGCGGCGCACCCCTGCGCTGCGGGCCAGTGCGGGTGCCGAACGACGCATCTCACGCCGCCCCAGCGCTCCGCCGAGCAGCGACGGCAACGCGCCCCGCACCGGCTGCATGCCGCGCAGCCACCACTGCGCATATACGTGCGGCGAGCGGCGCCCGATCCCGGCGACGATGCGGTCCACGGCCGGCTCCAGCGGATAGGTGCGGTTCGTCGGCCACGGCAGCCGGGCGCGCAACTCCCGCAGTACGTCGTCCTCGTCGGCCCCGCGCACCATGTCGGTGTCGGTCCAGCTGAGGTAGCCGACCCCCACTTCCACGCCGTGCTGGCCCACTTCCGCGCGCAGGCTGTGCGCGAAGGCCTCCACCCCCGACTTGCTCGCGCAGTACGCCGCCATCATGGGCGCCGGGGTGATCGCGGCGAGCGAGGCGATCTGCAGCAGATAGCCGCGGGAGTCCAGCAGCGCCGGCAGGAAGGCACGGGCGGTGGCGATGCTGCCCAGCAGGTTGACCTGGATGACGCGGTCGAAGGCGTCGGGATCGGAGTCGAGGAACGGACCGCCGGTGGCCACACCGGCGTTGGCGACGACGACGTCGACCCGTCCGAAGTGAGCAATCACTTCCCCCGCGACCTGCGCCATGGCCGCGCGGTCGGTGACATCGGCGGTCCAGCACGCCGCGTCGCCGCCCAGCGAGGCGGTGACGCGCTTGAGTTCGTCGGGCTCCAGCCCGACCAGCGCCAGCCGCGCGCCGCGTGCGGCGAGTTTGCGGGCCAGCAACTCCCCCACCCCGCGTGCGGCGCCGGTGACCACCACGACCTGGCCCTGCAACGACGATCGGCTCATGCGCTCTTCTCCTCGGCTACGGGACCACCCTGGTCGGCTGCGGCGCTGCCGTCGGCGTCAACTCCGCTCTGCGGCAGTGCGTGTACCGCGTTCAGCTCGCGTATGACGGCCGCCACCGCTGCCGGGTCCTCGATCGGCGTCATATGGCCGAGCCCGGAAAGCTCGGTCAGGCCGACGCAGTGCGGAAGCACCTCCGCCATACCGCGGGCGTGCACTCTCGGCGTGAGCTTGTCGCGGGTGCCCACCAGCACGGCGGTCGGCGCCGCGAGGGCGGCGATCTCCTCGTCGAGGTCGAGGACGGCCAGCACCCGCCCCCATGCGGCACGCTGCTTCGCCTTGCAGGCGTGCACGATCCGCGCCGTGAAGGCCGCCTGCTCACGCGTCGGCGCGACCCCGAGCACGCCGTACGCGAAGGCCGCCCGCGACAGCGGGGTGACCGGCCCGAGCGGCAGCCGCGAGGTCAGCAACTGCCGGTGGAAGAACCGCCGCAGCCGCCGGGAGGAGAACCGCGGCGGCAGCACCTCGGTCGTCCCGAGCAGCCGCCCGCTGCCGGTGCTCGCGAGCAGGACCGCAGCCGTACGGCGCTGCACGGCCGCCCGCCCGGACGCCGCCATGATCGTCATACCGCCCATGGAGTGCCCTGCCAGCACGGCCCGTTCGCCCTCGGGCAGCACCGCCTGCAGTACGGCTTCCAGATCGTCTGCCAGTACGCCCGTGCCGTGACCCGTACGGGTGCGGGGCGCCGCACTGCGGCCGTGCCCCCGCTGGTCGTAGGCGATCACCCGGAAGTCGGAGGCGAGCAGCCGCACCACCGGCGCCCAGAAGAGGACCGAGCACGTCCAGCCGTGCGCAAGCACGACAGCCGGACCGTCGGCGCGGCCGAATTCTTCGACGTGAATATGTGTTCCGTCGGCCGACACCACCTGCAAAGTGCGACGCGGGGGCACGGCCTCGTAGGGCAGCGTCATGACGCGACCTCCGCCCGGATCGTACGATCGTCGCCCACCGGCGGAACATCGCCTGCCGCGGTGCCGATCAGATCGTATTCGGAGACCTTCAGCTGCCTGGTCGCGCGCCGGAACTCCGCCGTGGTGCCCGGCCACGCCGTGGTGTTGCGGCCGTTGGCGTCCAGGTACCAGCTCTTGCACCCACCGGTGTTCCAGACCGTGCGGGCGGCGCGGCGCTGCATCTCCTCGTTCCACGCGGCCACTGCCGCGGGTTTCGCGTCCAGTGCCGCGGCGCCCGTCCGCTCCAAAGTTCGCATGTAGTCGGCGACGTAGTTGAGCGATGATTCGATCATCAGGATCATCGAGCTGTTACCGAGCCCGGTGTTGGGGCCGATGATGAGCAGGAGGTTGGGGAAGCCGTCCACTGTGCAGCCCCGAAGCGCTGCCATACCCCCCTTCCAGTGCTCGGCCAGGGTGCGACCGCCGGCACCGATGACGCGGTCGCCGATCGGCATGTCCGTGACGTGGAAGCCGGTGCCGAAGATGATCGCGTCGACCTCGCGCTCGCTCCCGTCGGCGGTGACCACGCAGGAGCCCCGCACCTCAGCAAGAGCTGAGGTCACGACCTCCGTGTTGGGCTGCACAAGTGCCGGGTAGTAGGTGTTGGACAGCAGGATCCGCTTGCAGCCGATCGTGTAGTCGGGGGTCAGACGGGCGCGCAGCGCCGGGTCCTTGACCGACCGCCGCAGATGGCCGCGCGCGATGCGCTCGGCGGCCTTCATCAGCTGCGGCCGCTTGACGAACGCACCGACCTGGAATTCCCTGATCAGCCACAGCAGCGCACGCCTGGCCTTCGCTGTGCTCGGCACCCTGCCGTGCAGCCAGCGTTCCGCACCGCTGACCGGGCGGTCGACCCGCGGCATCACCCACGGCGGGGTGCGCTGGATGACGGTCAGGCGGCCGACCTCGGGCTGGATGGACGGCACGATCTGGATCGCCGACGCGCCCGTCCCCACCATGGCCACGCGCTTGCCCTTGAGGTCGTAGTCGTGGTCCCAGCGCGAGGAGTGGAAGACCCGCCCGGGAAAGTCCTCGATACCGGGGATGTCGGGGATCTTCGGGTCGGACAGCGGGCCGGTCGCCGACACCAGGACGTCAGCCGTCAACTCGCCGGCCGCCGTCGTCACCTCCCAGCGCCGCGCGGCACCGTCCCAGCGCGCCTGCTTCACCTCGGCACCGAAACGCACATGCGGACGCAGCCCGAAGACGTCCGTGACGCGTTCCAGGTACGCCCTGATGTGCTCCTGGCCGGAGAAGGCGCGCGGCCACTCCGGGTTGGGCGCGAAGGAGAACGAGTACAGGTGCGAGGGCACGTCGCAGGCGCAGCCCGGGTAGCTGTTGTCGCGCCAGGTGCCGCCGACCGCATCAGCCCGCTCCAGGATCACGAAGTCGGTGATCCCCTCGCGCCGCAGCCGTACGGCAGCCCCCAGACCGCCGAATCCGGACCCGATCACCGCCACCCGCACGTGTTCGCGGTTGTCGTCGCCCATGGCACCCGCCCTTCCTTCCACCGCACGCACACGTTGCCATCAATCACTGGCACTGTTGGGACTGTAGGGCACGGCGGGTTACCTGCGGTAGGGGGCGAGTCGAATTCGCCCGCATGCCACGCCCCGTCCCGCCGCATCGGCGTGTGCGCCGACCGCGCCTGCCGTGCGCCGTGCACGGGCGGCGCACGGCTCGGCAATGTGCGCCGCCCGCGCGGATAAAGGCAACCCGACGCCGGGTAAGGACCGCCGCTCCAGGATGAGGCCTCTTACGCCAGCGCATAGGCTGGACGAGTGAACGACCGCGTGGACGACGAAAGCACAGCGGACAGCGCCGGCGCACGCTCCGGCGGACAACGCGGCGCGCGCGAATACCGCGTGGAGGAGCTGGCAAAGGCCGCCGGGATACCCGTCAGGACGCTGCGCTTCTACCGCGAACGCCGCCTCCTTCCGCAGCCACGCCGCGACGGCCGTATCGCCTGGTATTCCGAGAGCCACCTCGCCCGGCTGCAGACGATCGCCGCGCTCTTGGAGCGCGGCCACACCCTCGGCGGCATCGCCGAGCTGATCACCGCCTGGGAAAACGGCCGCACCCTGAACGGCGTCGCCGAACTGCTCGGCCTGGGCGGCACGCTCGCCGCCCCCTGGTCTGACGAGACCCCGGTCGTCCTGACCCCCGAGGAACTCGCCGACTACTTCGGCGACGACGCCAGCCCGGAGAACCTGACCGCGGCCCTGGAGATCGGCTACATCTCCGTTGCGGGCGGGAGCGCACTGCACACCAGCCGCCGCCTCCTGGACGTGTCGGCCGCCCTGGTACGCGAAGGCGTACCGCTGGCCGCCGTCCTTGCCGCGGGCAAGGAGGTGCGCGGCCACGTCGACGCCATTGCCGAGCTGTTCACACAGGTCGTCAAGACCCATGTCCTCGGCCCGCTCGACGATGTGCCGCCGGAGCAGGCCCAGCGCATCTCAGACGCCATGCAGCGCCTGCGCCCGTTGGCCAAGGACATCGTCGACGCGGAGATGTCCCTGGCCATGGAACGCAGGGTCCGCATCGAGATCGACGCATGGCTGCGCCGCCAGGCGGCCGCCCAGGAGCCGGCGGCCGAGCCGCCACCCGCCCGGCCGTCCGACGTGCCGCAGTAGCCGCAGCGGCCGGCACAGGACGGCTGAGACCGCCCTACCGCGAGCGCGGCACCCGCCGACCTGCAAGAGTGGACAGCAGCGACCCCTGGGAGGTGTCCCCCGTGCAACAGCCCCACGACGCCAGTGCGGAGCAGGCCATACTCGGCCGCATCAGCAAGATGGTCGCCGACGAGAAGGCGCTCCGCGATCTGCTCGCCGACGCCGGACCGGAAGGTGCCGAAGAACGCGCGCGCCTGACCGCGCTGGAACACGAACTCGACCAGTGCTGGGACCTGCTGCGGCAGCGCCGCGCCCTGACAGAGGCGGGCGAGGACCCCGGCGGCGCCCGCGTCCGCCCCTCCTCGACGGTGGAGGGCTACCGGTCGTGACGAATCCCGGCGCACAAGGCGACGCCCCGGCGGTGACCGTCGCCGACGCCCCGCAGGCCCGGCGCTACGAGGCCATGGCCGGCGACGACCTGGCCGGTACGGCCGCGTACATCCGCACACCCGAGGTGATCGCCTTCATCCACACGGAAGTGGGCGACGCCTACGAGGGCCGCGGTATCGGCTCTGCACTGGCCCGTACCGCCCTGGACGACGCCCGCGCCCAGGGACTGCGGGTGCTGGCGATCTGCCCGTTCATCTCCGGCTGGATGGCCAGGCACCCCGAGTACGACGATCTGCAGTTCGTACCGGAGAGCAAGGTGAGCGACTGATAACCGGCGCATCCGCGCGCGGCGCCACCTGACCGCGCAGGCCCCACTCGGCACCGTGATGTCGTTTTCTCGCCAGACCGGCACCGTGACGAGGAGCGATGCTGGTGAGGTGCATACGGACTTCGACGCCTGCGTACGCGCCGTCCAGTCGAAGGACGCCCGCTTCGACGGGTGGTTCTTCACGGCGGTGCTGACCACCCGCATCTACTGCCGGCCGAGCTGCCCGGCGGCGCCCCCGAAGGTCGAGAACATGACCTTCTACCCGAGCGCCGCCGCGGCCCAGCAAGCCGGCTTCCGCGCGTGCAAGAGATGCCGCCCCGACGCCAGCCCCGGCTCACCGCAGTGGAACGAGCGCGCCGACATGGTCGCCCGCGCCATGCGGCTGATCGCCGACGGCGTGGTGGACCGCGACGGCGTTCCCGGGCTCGCCTCCCGGCTCGGCTACAGCGCCCGCCAGGTGGAGCGCCAACTGCTCGCGGAACTCGGCGCGGGACCCCTCGCCCTGGCCCGCGCCCAGCGCGCCCAGACCGCCCGGCTGCTCATCGAGACCACCACCATGCCCATGGGCGAGATCGCCTTCGCGGCGGGCTTCTCCAGTATCCGCACCTTCAACGGCACGGTTCGCGAGGTCTTCGCCCTGGCGCCCGGCGAACTGCGCGCACGTGAGGCCAAGGGCCGCCCCGCGGCCACCGCCGGCTCCATCGCGCTGCGCCTGCCCTTCCGCAGGCCGCTCACCCCGGACAACCTGTTCGGCCACCTCGCTGCGACCGCGGTCCCCGGCGTCGAGGAGTGGCGCGCGGGCGCCTACCGCCGCACCCTGCGGCTGCCCCACGGACCCGGCATCGTCGAGTTGCGGCCGGAGGCCGACCACATCGGGTGCCGGCTCTGGCTGACCGACTGGCGCGACCTTGCGCAGGCGATCAGCCGCTGCCGCCGCCTGCTCGACCTGGACGCCGACCCGCTCGCGGTGGACGCACTGCTGTCCGCCGACCCGGTGCTGGCGCCCCTGGTGGCCAAGTCACCGGGCCGGCGGGTGCCGCGGGTCACCGACGGCCCCGAGTTCGCCGTCCGCGCGGTACTCGGGCAGCAGATCTCGACGGCAGCGGCCCGTACCCACGCCGGTCGCCTGGTGAAGGCCTACGGCGAGCCCGTCGACGACCCGGCAGGCGGCCTCACCCACCTTTTCCCGTCGCCGGCCGCGCTGGCCGCCCACGACCCGGCGGAGCTGGCGATGCCGCAGACCCGCAGGAACACCCTGGCCGCCCTGCTGGACGCCCTGGACAGCGGCGACCTCGACCTGGACGTCGGCAGTGACTGGCAGCGCGCACGGGCGCAGCTGGAGGCGCTGCCGGGCTTCGGGCCGTGGACGGTCGAGACGATCGCCATGCGGGCGCTCGGCGACCCCGACGCGTTCCTGCCCACCGACCTGGGCGTGCGCTACGCCGCCCGCGACCTCGGCCTGCCCGGCACACCCGCGGCCCTGACCCGGCATGCGGCGGCCTGGCAGCCGTGGCGTGCCTATGCGACGCAATACCTGTGGGCGACGGGCGATCATCCGATCAACGTCCTGCCCACCGATCACCCTCAACCGGAAGGCGCTTCCCGATGACGACGACGGCTCGCACGGCCACGGCTGCGACCGGCACCGCATCCGCTCACACGATCGTGGACAGTCCGCTCGGCCCGCTCACCCTGGTCACCCGCGAGGGCGGTCTCGCGGGCCTGTACATGACCCAGCAGCGGCACCTGCCGCCGCAGGAGACCTTCGGCCCGCGGGTCGCCGTCACCGACATCCCGGTCCTGGCCCGTACCGCTGAGCAGATGACTGCGTACTTCACCGGCGACATCACCGACTTCGATATCGACTTGTCGACATCGGGCACGCCCTTCCAGCGCCGGGTCTGGACTGCGCTGTGCGACATCCCGTACGGCGAGACGGTCTCCTACGGCGAACTCGCCGCGGCCCTCGGCCGGCCCACCGCCTCCCGGGCAGTGGGCCTGGCCAACGGCAAGAACCCGATCAGCATCGTCGTCCCCTGCCACCGCGTGGTCGGCGCCGACGGCAGCATGACCGGCTACGGCGGCGGCCTGGAGCGCAAGCGCTGGCTGCTGAGCTTCGAAAGCCGCGTCCAGCAGCCGTTCCTGACCTGACTTCAGGCCAGGAAGCCGTCACCCGACCGGCGGGGCGTCAACCCGACGCCCCGCAGCTCACCCCTCGGCGAGCGCGGCACTCACCGGTTCGGGTGACGCGCCAAGCCCGCTGCCACCGTCGCCGCCACCGTTCGCCGCCCCACCCGAACGCCGTCGCCGCCACCAGCCGTAACCGGCCAGTGCGACCACTCCGAGCAGCGACACCCCGGCAACGGCTTCGCCCTTGTGCAGCCCGGGCGGGGTGAAGGTGCAGGAGATGGAGGTGGCGCTGCCGTCGGCCGGCAGCGGCACGGCCAGCAGGCCCAGATACGGACGGCCAGGGTGAACCGCGCCGTTACCCGCCGAGCACTGCCAGCCGCTGATGGCCGGCGCGGCGACGACCGCGAACCCGCGCGAACCCCGCGGCAATTGCGCCGAGAGCCCGTCGTCGGTCACCTGCTCGGAGGTCGCGGCGGTCGCGGCGATCTGCTGCTCCGCTGCCGCGAGCTTCCCCATGTTCAGGCAGCCGACGGCGTCGGTACGGAAGGCACCGCTCTCCAGAACCCGCATCGACAGCGGCACATGGCCGTCAGCCGGCGCGTCACCCACATGCTCAACGGCGGCCCGCCGCGACGTCGGGCGTCCGGTGAATCGGATCTTCGGACCGACGGGCACCTGCACATGGGCGTAGACGTCCGGCATGTACAGATAGACCTGGTCGCCGGCCGGGCAGACGGCGTCGAGCTTGTACGTGCTCCGCTTGGGGTCCTCGTAGCCGCCGATCATGTGCAGGCGGCCGTCGGCGTCCGGTGTGATGAGCTTCCCGTTGCCGTCATGCAGGGTGATCGGCCCGGGGGCGTCGTAGACGGTGTGGCCGAGCAGCAGTTCCTGGTTGCTGTACGGGGAGTCGCCGTAGCCGACGGCGGGCTTGTCGGGGTGCACGGTGACCAGCGGCGGCACCTGCTGCCGGGTGATGGTCGACGGGACCTTCGTCGGCGGGTTGCTCGGCTCGTGCGGGTCGAGCGGCTGGTGCGACCGCGCACCGACGGAGAAGATCACGTCGGTGACCGGGCTGTCGAGGCTCTGCAGCGCCCGGCCGTGCGAGGTCCACCCACCGCCGAGCTTGGTCAGCGTACGGGCCCAGACGTCGGGCGTCAGGCTGCTGTAGTAAGAGGCGCCCTGCCCGCCCACCATCAACGGGTCGTTGTTGACGGTCTGCTCGCGGCCGGGGTCGGTGCGGTACGTCGGCCAGTTGTCGGCCGATGCTATTGCCGCGACTTGCGAGTTCTCACGCTTGCCCCACGGGGCGTAGTCGTCGAGCCCCTCGATGCGCTTGCGATCGGTCCAGGCGTTGGTGAAGGCCGACTCGCCGACCTGCACCAGGAGCAGGGTGGCGACGGCGGCGATCACGAGCGCCCTACTGCGCCGCACCTCCGCGCGGCTGAGCAGCACGAACGCCCCGACCGCCAGCGCCAGGCCGACGACGAGCATCGGGTAGGTCCCGGGGCTGGCCACGTTGTCGTCCGCGCCGACCGCTGCGATCACCGCGACGACACCCATGACGGCTGCGCCCCAGCCGAGTTGGCGTAGCTTCGGCAAACCGTGCGCAAGGCCGAGCCATGCCGCAATGATCATCACACCACTGAGCACGAATGTCTGCCGGAAGGAACTGCCGTTGGGCGTGGCGAACGCATGCCATGCCAGGTGCGTCGGCTTCCACTGCATCGACAGTGTCACCGCCAGCACAAGACCGGTCCACACCGTGCGCGTACGCCGCGGCACATCCGGGTGGAAGGGCAGCACGAAGGCAAGCAGCAGGGCGGCGGAATCGAGGTACACAGCGGGCGTCGAGAAGGTGTAGGTGCCCGGCAGCAGCCGCTGGAAGACATCGGCCCAGGAAGACGGCCGGAACTCCGCGTCCGCGCCCGGGTAGGCGAGCCCGGTGCCCTTGACGATCGTCAGCAGCAGCGGCGCGGTCAACCCGATGCCCAGCACCATGGAGCGCGATGCGCGGCCGATGGGGGTCAGCCAGTGCCGCCGGGTGGCATCCGGCTCCATCAGCAGCAGGGCGATCAGCACCAGGGCCGAGCCGAGCGTAGCCATGTAGGCGATGTAGAAGTTCGCCGTCCAGCCGAGCGCGACCACCGCGATGGACAGGAAGGGTCGCCGCCCTGTCCGCGCCCATTCCACCACCATGCAGAAGAGCGGGAAGGCGATGAGGCCGTCCAGCCACATGGTGTTGTACGACGCCGTGGCGACCGTCCAGCCGCACATGGCGTACGACGCACCGAGCAGCCCAGCGGCCCACCAGCGCCCGCCGCGCAGCGTCAGCAGCAGGCAGGCCATGGCCGCGGCCGCCGCACCGATCTTCAGCACGGTGATGAAGTAGACCGCCAGGTCGATCCGGTCCCGCGGGAAGATCGCGACCAGCAGGGCGAACGGGCTGGAGACGTACGTGCCCAGGTCCGGCAGGAAGCTGGTGCCGTAACCGGACTGCCAGTTCAGCAGCAGTCCAC
This sequence comes from Actinacidiphila bryophytorum, assembly GCF_016916835.1. Classification (GTDB taxonomy): domain Bacteria; phylum Actinomycetota; class Actinomycetes; order Streptomycetales; family Streptomycetaceae; genus Actinacidiphila; species Actinacidiphila bryophytorum. The sequence continues at coordinate 124,415 of NZ_JAFFIX010000017.1, forward strand.
CGTCGGCCTTGCCGTGCAGCAGGTCCCACAGGTGCGCATGGAAGGGGATGAACTGGTTGCCGAGGTCATTGACGCTGCGGGTGTGCTTCCCGAACGGGTAGTTGCCGGCGAATGCGTCACCGACGCAGAAGGCCAGCACCGCGGAGAAGGCGCTGAGCGCCGCGGCCCGCAAGCGGTTGGCGGCGCCGAGGGGGATTTGCGGAACTGCCATCGGTCGGTATCCCCCACTGCGCACGAGCCTGGTGATGTCGCCAGATCGTAGGCAGGTACGCCCATCGGAAGGATTGCGGCCATCGGGCGATCAGGTGAACAAGGAGCACCCTGCCGGTGGTCCGCACACGGGGTGCGAACCACTCGGCAGGGCACTCACCCGTACGGGTGAGGTACGGGCTAGACCACCGCCGGCTCCGGCTCGGGCTCGACAGCCGACTGCGGCTGGGCGGCGAGGTTCTTGCGCAGCTGCTCGCCCTCCACGTCGACGTTGGGCAGTACGCGGTCCAGACGTCGCGGCAGCCACCACGCGGCACGCCCGAGCAGTGCGAGCACCGCCGGCACGATGGTCATACGAACGATGAACGCGTCGAATGCCACCGCAATGGCCAAGCCGAAGCCCATCATCTTGATCATCGATTCGGACGATCCGATGAACCCGGCAAAGACGCTGATCATGATGACCGCCGCCGCCGACACCACCCGCGCGCCATGGGTGAATCCCGTGACGACCGCCTGCCCAGGACTCTCGCCGTGGACATAGGCCTCGCGCATTCGGGTGACGAGGAAGACTTCGTAGTCCATGGCCAGGCCGAACACCACGCCGATCATGAAGATCGGCATCATGCTCATGATCGGCCCGGTCTGCTCCACCCCGAGCAACCCTGCCAGCCAGCCCCACTGGAAGACCGCCACCACCGCACCGAGCGCAGCAAGCACCGACAGCAGGAAGCCGAGCGCCGCCTTGAGGGGCACCAGCACCGAGCGGAACACGATCATCAGCAGCAGGAAGGCCAGGCCGACGACCAGCGCCAGATAGGGCACCAGCGCGTCGTTGAGCCGCTGCGAGACGTCGATGTTCATCGCGGTGGTGCCGGTCACCAGCACCTCGGCGCCGGTGGTTTTCGCGAACTCACCCGAATGGCCCCTGATGACATGCACCAGGTCCTCGGTCTGCGCGCTGCTCGGCTTGGACACCGGCACCACGCTCAGCGTCGCGGCGTCACCCTTGGGGTTGAACGCCGGCTCGGTCACCGTCTTGACGTCCGCGAATCCGGAGATCGTCTTCTTGACCTCCTGTGCCGCCGCCTTGGGGTTGTCGCTGTGCGCACCGTCGACCACGATCATGAGCGGTCCGTTGAAGCCCGCCCCGAAGCCGTCGGAGAGCATGTCGTAGGCCTTGCGCTGGGTGGTGCTCACCGGCTGCGAGCCGTCGTCGGGCAGCCCCAGCTGCATGCCGCTCATCGGGATGGCCGCAAGCCCCAGCGCGACCACTCCTGCCACCAGGAACGGAACGCGCCGCCGCACCACCAACCGCGCCCAGCGCGTCCCCATGTTCGGCTTGCCGTCGGCGACCGCCCGCCCCTTGCGCACCTTGCGGGTGAGCACCTTCGGGCCGGCGAAGCCGAGCAGCGCCGGGATCAGCGTCAGGGCGATCAGGACGGCAATGGCCACCGTCCCGGCTGCTGCGAGGCCCATCTTGCTGAGCATCGGAATGTTGACGACCGACAGGCCGGCCAGTGCGATGAGCACGGTCAGTCCGGCGAAGACGACCGCAGACCCCGCGGTGCCGACCGCGCGCCCTGCCGCGTCCTCGCCGTCCCTGCCCTCCATCAGCTCATGGCGGTGGCGAGAGACGATGAAGAGGGCGTAGTCGATGCCGACCGCGAGTCCGATCATCGACGCAAGGGTGGACGACGTTGCCGACAGGCCGAAGGTGCTCGCCAGTGCGGTGATCGACGCGATGCCGACGCCGACGCCCATGATGGCGGTCAGCAACGGCAGCCCTGCCGCCACCAGCGAACTGAACGTGATCAGAAGTACGACCGCGGCAATACCGACGCCTATGACCTCGCTGTTGCCGGTGGACGGCGACGCCTGCAACGCAGTGCCGCCCGCTTCGACCGTCAGCCCCGCGTCCCTGCCGTGCTGGGCGGCTTTCTCGATCGCCGTATGCGTGGCATCGGTGATCTCGGCCGACTTCGCCTGGTAGGTGACCGTCGTATAGGCGGTGGTGCCGTCCTTGCTGACCGCGTCAGCGGTGTACGGGTCGGCCACCGTAGCCTTCTGCGGGCTCTGCCCGAGCTCCGCGACGACCTTCTCCACCGCGGCCTTGTTCGGCCCTGCGGTGACCTTCTGGCCGCCGGGCGCCTTGAACACCATGCGGGCGCTCGCGCCGTCGGCATTCGTCCCGGGGAATCGCTCGTGCAGGAGGTCGAAGGCCTTCTGCGCCTCCGTGCCCGGCACGGTGAAGTTGTCCGCCGGCGCGGACGGTGCGGTCGCGGCGCCGACACCGGCGAGGGCGAGCAGCGCGACCCAGAAGAGGACGACGTACCGCCGTCGCCGGAAGCCGAACCGGCCCAGCTTGTAGAGGAAAGTGGCCATGGAGGCAGGGGCTCCCGTCAGGAGGGGTCGGAATTGGGCGTGTGGAACCAGCCCGACGACGAGAGCGGCGTGTCAGGTGGGGCGGGCTATGGGGGGACTCGAAGGATGTGCGGCGGCATCGGGGCATGCCTGACCGGCGTGACGGTGTGCTTGTGGGCTGATCGGTCCCGCTGGTGTGACGTCGCGGTGTGACTTACGACAAACCGAGCGCGGGGACGACGACGGCGTCGATGTATCTGTGGCTGTATCCGGGATCGGCGTCGATGCCCTCGATGATGGGACGCGCCATTGCGCCGCCGAACAGCATGTGTGGAATGAACTCGCTCGCCGGGTTGTCCGCGGCCAGCTCACCGCGGTCCACGGCTCGCTGCACCAGGACGCGGAAACTGTCCAGCTCCGGCTCGATCAGCAGTTCCCGCAGCGCGCGGAAAAGGTCCTCGTTCCGGAAGGCGGCGTGCGCGAGCCCGCGCATCAGCTCCTGGTCGCGCTTGGTCTCGTTCTCGTCGTGGCAACGGATCAGCTCGTGCAGGTCACCGGCGATCGACCCGGTGTCGATGTCCGCGATCGACACCGGCTTGGAATGCCGCAGAGCGGTGGCGACCAGTTCCGGCTTGCCCTTCCACTGGCGGTAGAGGGTGGCCTTGCTCGACCGCGTACGGGCGGCGACCGCGTCCATCGTCAACGCCTCGTAGCCGACCTCCCGCAGAAGCTCGACTACCGCCTCGTACAGCTCGCGCTCGCGCTCGGGGGACAGGCGGGTACGGCGCCCGGCGGATGCCTGAGCCGTCATTGTCCTGACCTCCGAATCCACTGGTTGGCGGGCACAGCGTACGGCCTCGTTCTGTGAGCCGCCCGCACAGTCGGCTACGGTGCGCAACGTCGTCATCGAAACGATGTCGTACACCTAGAGCGTAGACGACCCACGATCGAAACGCCACCGTTTCGATCGTGGGTCGTGTCACTCACTCGCCGCTCAACCGCACCACCAGCCCCGCAGTCCCCTCAGGCTGGGAGAGCGAGTGTGTGCCCAGTGTGCTCGACCTTCGCACGCAGGTAGCGGACATTGGCATCGGAGATGTGCACCCCGGTGGGCACCCGCTCGACGACATCAGTACCGAGCCGCTGCAATTGCCGAGCCTTGTCGGGGTTGTTGCTGAGCAGCCGGATCGCGCCAACGCCCAGAGCGTTGAGCATCTGCGTGGCAGCGGTGTAGTCGCGCTCGTCCTCGCCGCGGCCGAGCGCGCGGTTGGCTTCGTAGGTGTCCAGGCCGTCGTCCTGCAGCGCATAGGCGTCGAGCTTGGCGTACAGGCCGATACCGCGGCCCTCCTGGCGCAGGTAGAGCAGGTAGCCGCCGCTTTCGCCGATACGCTCCAGGGCCTCGCGCAACTGCGGGCCGCAGTCGCACCGCTGGGAACCGAAGACATCACCGGTGAGGCACTCGGAATGCGGCCGCACCAGCGGCACGGCAGCAGCCTCGTAGTCGCCGATGCCGAGCGCCAGATGCTCCTTGCCGTCGGCGAGGCCGGAGAAGGTGAAGACGTCCACGACGGTCTCCCAGCCGTCAGGGAACCGCAGCGGAACGCGCACCTTGGTACGGACAGCGGCGGCGGGCGGTACAGCGGACGTCACTGCGGGCACCGGACTTGCGTCTGCCGACATGTCGACTCCCTCGTAAGATCTTGAAAACTCAAGCTCTTACGGCTGCCGGAATATTTCCCCGCCCAGGCGTGGCGCATGTCACACGTCCGGCCCAACAGCCCTATGCGAAGCGGAGGTCGACAGGCGGGCGATCATCGGACTGCCTGCTCATACGACCCCGCTCATCGGCGCCCCGCACAGCTCAGGCATGCTGACGCGATGGACAGATCAGTCAGCGAGGGCACGGAGCGGGCGGGCGTGTGCATTCGGTACTGACCGGATTCCTGCCCATCTGGGCCGTCACCGCGCTCGGCTGGCTCGGCGGCCGCTACCGCCTCCTCGGTGACGGTGCTCAGCACGTTCTGGGCAGGTTCGCCTTCACCTTCGCCATGCCGTCGCTGCTCTTCCTGACGATGTCCAAGTCCCATGTCGGTGACCTTGCGACGGCCGGCGTCGGGGTCTTCGCAACGAGTCTGGTCGCCGTCTTCGCAGCAGGACTCGCACTCAGCCGCTGGGTCTTCCACCGCCGCCAGGGCGATCAGGCCATCGGCGCGATGTGCGCCGCCTACGTCAACTCGGCGAACCTCGGCATCCCCGTCGCCGTGCATGTACTGCACGACACGTCGTTCATCATCGCCGCCGCCCTCTTCCAGATGCTGTTCATCACGCCGCTGATCCTCGTGCTGATCGATCTCGACACCCACCGCGGCACCGGCGACATATGGCCGCGCATGCTGCGGCTGCCGTTCCGCAACCCCGTCATAGCCGCGTCGGCAGCAGGGCTGGTGGTCGCCGCCCTCGGGAAGGGTGACAGCCTTCCCGGCGAGTTGACGTCGCCCTTGCAGATGCTCGGCGGTGCCGCCGTACCCACGGCGCTCTTCGCACTCGGCATGTCCCTCAACGCCCGCACCCGCACGACCCCGGAGGGCCGCACCGAACGCCGCCTGCTGGTGGCCCTGAAGGTCGCCGTGCAACCCGCTCTCGCCTATGTCCTCGCGCGCTACGGCGTCGGGCTCTCCGGCCACGCCCTCTTCGCCGTGGTGATGTGCGCCGGACTGCCCACGGCGCAGAACGCGTTCATCTTCGCCGCGGAATACGACCTCGACACCGACCTGCCGCGCGACACCGTGCTGCTGTCCACCCTGCTCTCGATGGCGTCGCTGTCGTTGATCGCCTACCTGCTGGCCTGACGGCCCGAACCACTCCCTCACCCGCCGAATACGCCGCCGCCCCCGGAAACGACAAAGGCCCCGCCCGACCACATTGGCCAGCGGGACCTCGTCAACCGTCCTGATGCTGCTACAGGAACAGAATTGTTGTGGACCTGAGGGGATTCGAACCCCTGACCCCCTCGATGCGAACGAGGTGCGCTACCGGACTGCGCCACAGGCCCTTGCAACGAGGAAAACTCTAGCACCCCGGCACGGGTGGTCGTGAACGCGATATCGGCTGGCGGGAAGGCTACTCGTTCGCCGCACGCGGACGGTCGGGGTCGGCGTACTGGTCGAAGAGCGGAGTGCGGGCGGTACGCGGTCGCGGACGGGCCGTGGGGACCGCCTGCGGCGCGGTGGACTCGGGCGTCGCTGCCGTGCCCGAGCGCGCCGAGCTCCACGTGTCGGCAGCGCCCAGGTCCACACCGTCCGTGGTGCGCGGTGCGACCGGCGCGGTGACGTAGGTGGGCAGCGGGACCGGTACGGGGTCCCAACCGTCGTCAGCCGACTGCTGGGCGCGTTGCTGGTCGACCCACTCTGCGTGGTCCGTCTGCTCGACCAGGGCGCGGCGGTCGGCCGTACGCGGCGACGGCGCGGGAACCACAGGAGCAGGCGGGGCCGCCTCCTCGGCAGGGGCGGCGGGCAGTTCGGCACGCGAACGCTCCGGGCGCGGCCGGTCGGGCCGTGCGCGCAGGCGCCGCGCCGCTTCTGCGGCCTGGCGCTGGTCCAGGCGCACCTCGTAGCGGCGGCGCTCCTGGCGGCGCATCTGGCCGATGTAGACCGTCAGCAGGGCAGCCGGGATCGCGGGTGCCCACAGCAGCGCGACGCCGCCGACTGCCGCGGCAATGGCACCGACAGTGAACGCCAGGAACAGCAGCGTGGTCGTACGCCGCCGGCGGGCGAGCACCTGGGCGCGGGGGTCCTGGCGGGTCGGGCCGGGTGCCGCCGTACGGTCACGGCCGGGTGCGGGGCGCACCTCGGTCGCGGGCACGGCAAGGCCGCGGACGTCCACGACGTCCGCGGGGTCGAGGTCGTCCTCGACGTCGCCGCTACCGGGCTCGACGTTCTCACCTCGCGCTTTGGCGACGCGCCGCTCCATCGCCGCCCGCCCGGACAGCAGCCGGATGGCGGTGCTGAAGCGTTCCGTCGGACGCGCTTCGTTGAGCTCGTCCTGCCTACGGAGCCACATCGGCACCAGGTAGGCAGCCCAGGCCCCGACGATGACTGCGTAGATGAGGCCACTACTGCTCACGCGTTACACGGTAGGGGGGATCGAGACACGCCATGCGGAATTTGGCCCGGTGTGTCGCACGATCTGGCTGATAAGCCGAGATTTTTTTGCGATAGGCTTCATTTTCGAACAATTGTCTTATTTTTGGGATGCGCTCGGCTTCGCCTGGTGCCAGCGGTTGAGCAGACCCTCGGGTACTTCCTCGGCGGTCAGTGCGTAGACCAGATGGTCGCGCCAGCCCCCGTCGATATGGAGATAGCGCGGCCGCAGCCCTTCCTCCCGGAAGCCGAGCTTTTCGGCGACGCGGCGGCTCGGCCCGTTCTCGGGCCGAATACACACCTCGACTCGGTGCAGCCCGACACGCCGGAAGCAGTGGTCGACGGCGAGCGCGACGGACGTCGGCATCACTCCGCGGCCGGCCACGGCCTCGTCCACCCAGTAGCCGATGTGCGCGGAGCACATCGACCCCCAGGTGATGCCTGCGACGGTGAGCTGTCCCGCCAGCCGGCCCTGGTAGTCGATGACGAACGGCAGCATGCGGCCGGCGCTCGCCTCACCGCGCAGATGGCGCACCATTTGTCGATATGTCGGCCTTTGTGCGATGTGGCCAGGCGGTGCGGGCGGCACGGTCGCCTCCCAGGGGCGCAACCAGTCGCGGTTGCGACGGTTGACCTCACGCCATGCACGCTGGTCGCGCATTCTGATCGGGCGGAGGGTGATGTCACCGTCCACCAGTTCCGTCGGCCAGGACCCGTTCAGCTCGGTCTCCCAGGGACTGATGGTTCCGAAGGTGCGGAAGTCGGATGATCGCCGCCCCGAATCTGATCAACTGCGTGCACCAGGAGGGGGGTGACCACCGCCAGCCCGTCCTTGACTCCCCCGGTCGACCCGGGGAGGTTCACCACCAGTGTGCGGCCTGCGACGCCCGCGATGCCGCGGGAAAGCACTGCGGTCGGCACCTTCTCCCGCCCTGCGGCGCGGATCGCCTCGGCAAGACCGGGGATTTCGTAGTCCAGCACCTGGCGGGTCTCCTCGGGCGTGCGGTCAGTCGGTGAGATGCCGGTGCCGCCGGTGGTGACCACCACGTCGTAACCGGCAGCCGCCGCCGACCGCAGCGCCCGTCCGACCGGCTCACCGTCCTGGACGACCTGCGGCCCGTCGACGTCGAAGCCGAGGGCCTCCAGCGCGGCGACGATCAGCGGCCCGCCGCGGTCCTCGTAGACCCCGGCAGCGGCGCGGTTGGACGCGGTGACGGCGAGCGCCCGCATGGCGGCGGGGGCACCGGTCATGACCGGTGCCAGTCGCCGGACTTACCGCCGGTCTTGTCCTCGACCCGCACGTCGGTGATGACCGCCGCCTTGTCCACGGCTTTCACCATGTCGATCACCGTGAGGGCCGCGACGCTGACCGCGGTCAGCGCTTCCATCTCCACGCCGGTGCGGTCGGTGGTCTTCACCGTGGCGGTGATCTCCACTGCGTCGTCCGCGACTTCCAGGTCGACGGTGACCCCCGAGACGGCCAGGGGGTGGCACAGCGGGATCAAGTCAGGGGTGCGCTTGGCGCCCATGATGCCGGCGATCCGCGCCGTGGCAATTGCGTCGCCTTTTGGTACTCCGGCGCCGCGCAGCAGTTCGACGACATCCGGACTGACCAGGACCCGCCCGCTTGCACGGGCGCTGCGGGCGGTCACGTCCTTCGCGGAGACGTCGACCATGCGGGCCGCGCCTGCCTCGTCGAGGTGGGTGAGGTGATGCTGCGGGCTGCTCATCGTTCTCCCGGTGCGCTCTCTAGGGCAGACACCGTACCGGCAGCCGCGGCTCCTCGCCCCGGGACCCCGCGCGCTGCGTCGGGAAGCGCTAGCCCAGCACCACGACGTCGAGCTCGTCGCCGGCTTCCGTCGAGGTCACGGCCTCGGGAAGGACGATCAGGGCGTTGGCGTGCGCGAGGGCTGCCACCAGATGCGAACCCGCCCCGCCTACCGGGGTGACAGTGCCCGACGTCCGGTCGTAGCGGCCGCGCAGGAACTGCCGCCGCCCTTCCGGCGAGCTGTCGATCGCGGTCACGCACGCGGCCCTTACGACGTCCCGGTGAACCGATCCGACGCCCATCAGCGTCCGGATGGCGGGCCGGACGAAGAGTTCGAACGACACATATGCGCTGACCGGGTTGCCAGGCAGGGCGAGCAGCGGGATGCAGTCGGGGCCGATGCGGCCGAAACCCTGCGGCTTGCCCGGCTGCATGGCCAGCTTGCGGAACTCGACGTGGCCCTGTGCTGCGCCCGGACCGTCCTCGGCTTGGTCCATTGCGCCGCCGAGCGACGACAGCGCCTCTTTTACGACGTCATATGCGCCGACGCTGACACCGCCCGTCGTGACGATGATGTCGGCGCGGACCATCTGGTCCTCGATGGCCGCGCGCAACGTCTCGACCTCGTCGATGACCGCGCCGACGCGGTACGCGATGGCGCCGGCGTCGCGGGCGGCGGCGGTCAGGACGAAGCTGTTGGAGTCGTAGATCCGTCCGGGGCCGAGTTCGTCACCCGGCTGGACGAGTTCGCTGCCGGTCGAGATGACGACGACCCGAGGGCGCGGCCTGACCGTCACGGCACTGCGGCCGATGGCGGCCAGCAGTCCGATCTGCGGAGGGCCGAGGACGGTTCCTGCCGCGAGCGCCAGTTCGCCCGCAGCGACGTCGCTACCTCGTGCCCGTACGAACTGCCCCTTGCCGGCCCCCTGGTGCACTCGGACCTCGCCGCCGGCGCCGGAAGGATCGAGGCTGTGCGCGGCCATGGTGGTGGCAGGTCCACCACCGGTCCCCCCGTCAGTCCACTCGACGGGGACGACGGCCTCGGCGCCGGGAGGCAGCGGGGCGCCGGTCATGATCCTGGCGGCCTGGCCGGGCCCGACCGAGGGCAGCGCGTCACTGCCCGCTGCCACGTCGCCGATCACTTCCAGGACAGCCGGATGCTCCCGCGTCGCAGCCTGGGTGTCTGCGACCCGTACGGCGTAACCGTCCATGGAGCTGTTCTCGAACGGCGGCAGCGCCACCGGCACGGTGACGTCCTCCACCAGTACGCAGCCCTGTGCGTCGAGCAGTTGCAGCTCGATCGCCTCCAGCGGGGTCAACTGACCCAGGATGCTGTCCAGGTGCTCGGTGACGGACCACACGTGGTCGGCGCCATGGCTCACTCTTGCATCTCCTCCGTGACAAACGACCGCAGCCAGGACCGGAATTCGGGTCCCAGATCCTCACGTTCGCATGCCAGTCGGACAATCGCACGGAGGTAGTCGCCGCGGTCGCCGGTGTCGTAGCGGCGCCCGGTGAAGACGACGCCGTGCACCGGGCCGCCCGTGTCGTCCCGGTGGGAGAGGTCGCGCAGCGCGTCGGTCAGCTGGATCTCGTCGTTGCGCCCGGGGACGACCTTCCGGATGGCGTCGAATACGGCGGGGTCCAGGACGTATCGGCCGATGATCGCATAGTTGGACGGCGCCTGATCGGTCTCGGGCTTCTCCACGAGGTCGGCGACACGTACGACATCACTGTCGCTGGTGGGCACTATGGCGGCGGCGCCGTAGAGGTGGATCTGCTCGGGCGCGACCTCCATGAGCGCAATCACGCTTCCCCCGTACTGCTCCTGCACGTCGATCATGCGGGCGAGCAGCCGGTCCCGGGGGTCGATCAGGTCGTCACCGAGCAGCACGGCGAAGGGCTGGTCCCCCACATGCGGCTCGGCGCACAGGACCGCGTGCCCCAGCCCCTTGGGGTCGCCCTGGCGGACGTAGTGCATGGTGGCCAGGTCGCTCGACTCCCGCACCCGTGCAAGCCGCGACTTGTCACCCTTGCGGGTGAGCGTCTCCTCCAGCTCGTAGTTGCGGTCGAAGTGGTCTTCCAGCGGACGCTTGTTACGACCGGTGATCATGAGAACATCGGACAATTGCGCCGCAACGGCTTCCTCGACCACGTACTGGATCGCCGGCTTGTCCACCACAGGGAGCATCTCCTTGGGTGTCGCCTTCGTCGCCGGCAGGAAGCGGGTGCCGAGACCGGCTGCAGGGATGACAGCCTTGCTGATCCGGCTACGTGTGCGCGTCATGTGCTACACCATAGCGTTCGTGTATGTATGGAAGGTGAAGAACCGGTTTATCACAGCTGGTATACAGCAGTAGTGGATGGCATGAGCGGGATTCGAACGCAAAAGGCGGAGCTGCGGGCACGAATTCTGGGTGCCAGGCGCGAGTTGACGGCCGCTCAGCGCAAGGCCGCGGCCATGGCGCTGATGGAGAGGGTACGCGGCCTTCCCGAGTGCTCCGGCAAGGGCACAGTGGCCGCATACGTCTCCATGGGTACGGAGCCCGGGACAGGCCCGCTCATCGATGCTTTGCGCAAGACCGGCACCAGGGTGCTGCTGCCCGTCCTGCTGCCGGACAACGACCTGGACTGGGCCGAATACCAGGGCTCCGACACCCTGGCGCGCACCGGGCGCGGGCTGTTCGAACCGACCGGCCCGCGGTTGGGACCTGAAGCGGTCGCACAGGCCGGACTGATTCTGCTGCCGGGCCTTGCAGTTGACGCCAGGGGCGTGCGCCTGGGCCGCGGCGGCGGCTCGTACGACCGGGTGCTCGCCCGTGTCCGGCAGGCCGCCGCGCACCCCGCGCTCGTGGTGGTCCTCTACGCGGACGAGGTGGTCGCGTCGGTCCCTGCAGAACCGCACGACCACCTCGTGGACGCCGCACTCACCCCTCAGGGAGTGCACCGCTTCCGCGGTTGACGTTTTCCGGGACAAGGGCGCAGCGCTTTAGGCTGAGCCGCTTCTCGCGCGCCATATATGCCGGATTACGGCGTCAGCGCCATCTTGGCCTTGGCTTCCGCATCCACCCGGTCATCAGAGAAGTACCAGGGAAGCAGCTCGTTGTTGGCCCATTTGTCGGTCTGGTCGGTGTAGTGGGCGTTGTACGCGTGGCCTGACGCACCGGTGAGGTTGATCCACCGGGACTTGTCGAGGTCCTTGAGGTTGACGATCATCCGCATGGACGGGACCCAGACGACGTCGTAACCGCCTGCGGCGTTCCAGCCGGTAGCGTCCACGGCCGCCTCGCCGCCGCTGAGCTGCCAGGGGCCCCGGTTGAGCAGCCACTTGACCACGCCGGGGCCGTCCGTACCGAGCGTCTGGTTCTTCAGGTCCAGCTTGTGCAGCCGGCCCCAGCTCCAGGTGTCTATGTCCTTGCCCAGGTCGGCGGTGAGCTCGTAGCGGGCGTCCTTCATGGCCTGCTCGAGCAGCTGGTCGCGGGTGCTGTGGTGGGCCTTGTTCGTGTCGGTGCCGAAGAAGGCGGTGGTGGACATCGTCCACCAGGCGTTGTTCGCGTCGGGAAGGATGTTGCGCATCACCTCGAACCAGCGGTCACCGCCGTCCGGCTGCGCCTCGGCAGCATCGCGTTCACCGCACTCCTGCACGGTGACCACGCCCTTGCCGTCGAGGTTGTCGACCGGCCCGGTCTGGCCGACAGGAGGCACGCGCAGGCACTGCCCTTCGGGGCGCAGCTCCTTCGGCAGCTTGTTGCCGAAGGCGAGCTTGAGCACGTTCCGCCACACGGCGTTGAAATACGCGGCCGCTGCGGAGTCGGCGTCCTGGTTGTAGTCCCAGCCTTCGAGCAGCTTCTGCGCCTTGCGGACGTAGCTGTTCTTGTCGTCGGTGATGTCGACTTTCAGGAGGTAGGGAACCAGCTGCTGGGCGATCTCGCTGAAGTCGTCGCCCTGCATCGCCTGCATGTCGTCCATGGAGACCTTGCCGCCGTCCTTGATCTTGGACGCGATGAGGTTGTTGATGCGCTGGCTGCGGGTGCCGTAACCCCAGTCCTGGGTCAGCATGAACTTGTACTTGCTCTGGTCGATGACCGCCTGGTTCGCGGTGACGATATATCCGCGGGACGGGTTGTACTCGTACGGCATGGACTTGAACGGGATGTTCTTGCCCCAGTTGTAGTGCGAGTCCCAGCCGGGCACGGGATAGGTGCCGTCGTCTCCGTCGGGGCGGATCGGCACCTGCCCGGGCGCCTGGTATCCGATGTTGCCCTTGGTGTCCGCGTAGATCAGGTTCTGCGACGGCACGGCGAAGTCGGCTGCGGCGGCGCGGAAGTGGTCGAAGTCGGTAGCCCTGTCGAGCTCGAAGACCGCGTCCATCGTCTTCGAAGGGGTGAGTGCCGTCCATTTGAGGGCGACGGCGTAGCCGGCGTTGACACCGCCTGGCGCATCCGTGACCGGCGCGGTCTGTCCCACGGTGCGGATCTCGTCGCTGCGGTCGGAGATCAGGGGTCCGTTGTTGGTGCCACGCACGGTGATCACCCGGTCCTTGCCGCCGGCGACCTTGATGATCTCCTTGCGGGTCGTGAACGGCTTCTGCTTGCCGTCGTAGAGGTAGGTGCTCGCCGTCACCTTCTCCAGGTAGAGGTCGGTGACGTCGGCGCCCAGGTTGGTCATTCCCCAGGCGATGGCCTGGTTGTGACCGATCACTACCCCTGGCATGCCTGAGAAGGTGTAGCCGGCCACGTCATACGGGCAGGCGCTGTTCACCGTGCGGCAGTGCAGGCCCATCTGGTACCAGAGCGAGGGCAATTGCGGCGCCAGGTGCGGGTCGTTCGCCAGCAGCGGCTTGCCGGTGGTGGTGTAGGTGCCGGAGACGACCCACGAGTTCGACCCGATACCACTGCCGCTCGGACCGAGCATCGCCGGCATCTGGTCGATGATCTGCGAGATACCGGCGAGCTGGCTGTCGACGCTGTTGCTCAGCCCTTGAGGACCGGACGAGTTCGCCGGCGTGTAGTTGCCAGTGACCGGGTCGACGGATCCCGCATCGACGATCGGCTGATTCCGGTCGTAGGGGTAGGCGGGATATAGCTGCTTGATCTGCGCCTGGCTGAGGCGGCTCGTCATCAGGGCACGGTCGATCTCGTCCTGCATATTGCCGCGCAGATCCCATGCCATCGCCTTGAGCCAGGCCACCGAGTCGACGGGGGTCCACGGCTCGGGCCTGTAGTTGTTGCTGAACTTCAGCGCGGCGTACTCGACGGACAGCCCGGCACCGCTGTGGTCCTTGAGGTACGCGTTGACGCCGTCGCTGTAGGCCTGCAGGTATTGCTTGGTGGTCGCGTCGAGCTTGGTGTTGTACTCCTCCTGGGCAATGCCGTGCCAGTTGAGGGTGCGCAGGAAGGCGTCCGTCTCGACCTGCCCCTTGCCGAACATCTCCGACAACCGCCCAGAGGTGAGGTGGCGGCGTACGTCCATCTCGTAGAAGCGGTCCTGCGCCTGGACGTAGCCCTGGGCGCGGAAGAGGTCCTGCGGGGTGTCTGCGTAGATCTGCGGAATCCCGTAGGCGTCGCGCTTGACGTCGACCGGCGCCGACAGTCCGGCGAGCTTGAGTGAGCCGGACGTCTGCGGGAACGAGGCGCGCACCGTACTGACGCTCCAGTACGAGCCGAAGCCTGCGCCTGCCACGAGCAGCAGCACGATCGTGATCACGACGTAGCGGACGCGGCGGGACTTCTTCCGTGCGGGCATCGCTGTCCTTCGAGGGGCAGGGCGGACCAGATGATCAAGGTGCTCGTTGTGCAAGGGCAACCATAGGCGCATCCCCTGAGGGCCTCCGACGCGGCGTCGGGCCGACCATAAGGTGGACCATGCAACGTCAAGAGAGGGTAAAATATTAGCCTAGGCAACAAAGTTGAAAGGACCGAGCCCCTGACTGTCCACCACCTCAACGAGATCCTGCTGGTCGGCGCGGCAGTACTGCTCGTCGCCGTCGTAGCCGTCCGCCTGGCGTCCCGGAGTGGGCTGCCGACGCTGCTCATCTACCTCGGCATCGGCGTAGCCATCGGGCAGGACGGCCTGTTCGGCTTCACCTTTGACGACGTCGAACTGACCCAAGTACTCGGCTATGCCGCACTTGTCGTGATTCTCGCCGAAGGTGGGCTAGGTACTAAATGGCATGAAATCAAGCCAGTCATGCCGATTGCCGCCGTCTTGTCGACGGTCGGCGTTCTTGTGAGCGTGTTCATCACGGCGGGCGCGGCACATTACGTGGTGGGACTCGACTGGCGGCAGGCACTGATCATCGGTGCCGTGGTGTCGTCCACCGATGCCGCCGCAGTGTTCTCGGTGCTGCGCAATGTGCCCCTCCCCAAGCGGGTGACCGGCGTCCTGGAGGCCGAGTCCGGGTTCAACGACGCACCAGTCGTGATCATGGTCGTCGCTTTCTCTGCAACCGGCCCGATCGACTCGTGGTACTACCTGCTCGGCGAAGTCCTGCTCGAGTTGGCGATCGGTGCCGCGATCGGTATCGCAGTGGGCTGGATCGGCGCATACGGCCTCAAGCACGTGGCCCTTCCCGCGTCGGGCCTCTACCCGATCGCCGTGATGGCCATCGCGGTCGCCGCATACGCAGCCGGTGCCACAGCCCACGGCTCGGGCTTCCTCGCCGTCTACATCGCCTCGCTCATCCTCGGCAATGCAAAGCTCCCGCACCGCCCGGCGACGCGCGGCTTCGCGGAGGGGCTCGGCTGGATCGCCCAGATCGGCCTGTTTGTGCTGCTCGGTCTCCTGGTGACGCCGCACGAACTCGGCGACGACGTCGTTCCCGCCCTGGTCATCGGATTGTTCCTGACCGTGCTGGCGCGTCCGGCGGAGGTCGTGCTCAGCCTGCTGCCCTTCCGCATCCCCTGGCGCGAGCAGGCGCTGATGTCGTGGGCCGGTCTGCGCGGTGCCGTGCCGATCGTGCTGGCCACCATTCCGATGGTGGCCGGAGTGGGCGACAGCCGCAGGATCTTCAATATCGTCTTCGTACTGGTGATTTTCTACACTCTGGTGCAGGGTCCGACGCTCCCGTGGCTGGCACGGCGACTGCGCCTCGGCGCCAGCAGCGACCCGGCAGACCTGGGCATCGAATCGGCGCCGCTTGAGCGGTTGCGCGGTCACCTGCTGTCCGTGGCCATTCCCGAGGGTTCACGTATGCACGGTGTCGAGGTCAACGAACTGCGGCTCCCGGCCGGATCCGCCGTCACCCTCGTAGTCCGCGACGGTTCCAGCTTCGTCCCCCTGCCGTCGACCACCTTGCGGCGCGGCGACGAGCTGCTCGTGGTCGCCACCGACCCGGTGCGCGATGCCGCCGAGGACCGCCTGCGAGCTGTCGGACGCGGCGGCAAGCTGGCGGGCTGGCTGGGGCAGCAAGACGGGGACCGCCCGGCATGAGGGGGCGACCGGACCAGGACCTGGCGCCTGCGCCGCCACGTACCATGGTCTGGTAATTGTCGAGTACAACCTCTGTCTGATGCAGAGCCGGCGCGGAACACCGCGCTGAGCGGACGGTTCTCGGCGCGGTGTGGCGGCCCCTGGTCGCGTTCGCGCTACCAGGCAGCAGAAAGACCAGGCTGTGGCATCCATGGTGCCCACCTCCCCCTCCCCGTCACCTTCCTCCTCGAAGCACGACGCTGCCCGTGCACCGGGCTACCGGCAGCTGCTGCGCACGCCAGGGGTGTGGGCCTTCGTCCTTCCGGGATTTGCTGCGCGGCAGCCCTTCGCCATGCTCACGATGAGCATGGTCCTTCTCGTCGAGCACACCACCGGCTCCTACGGGACCGCTGGCTCCGTCGCCGCGGTCACAGGGGTGGCCATGGCCGTGTGCGCGCCGCGCGGCGGCCGGCTCGCCGACCGGTTCGGGCAGCGGGCAGTCCTGGTACCCGGTATTGCGCTGCACGCCGCCTCCGTGGGCGCCCTGGTGGCCTTGGCGCTGGCCCACGCACCCGTCTGGGCACTCTTTGCCGCAGCAGTGCCGACTGGCGCGACCGTGCCGCAGGTCGGGCCGATGGTGCGCTCCCGTTGGGCAGTGGCCCTGACCGGCCCTTCGGCGGGGCCGTCGCCGCTCATGCAGACTGCTGCCGCCTTCGAATCGGTGACCGACGAGTTCACCTTCGTCATCGGACCGGTTCTCGCCACGGCGCTGTGCGCGGGAGTGCATCCTGCGGCCGGGCTCATTGCCGAGGCGACGCTCACACTTGCGGGGGGAAGTCTTTTCGCGGCGCAACGGAAGACCGCCCCTCGCCCACACCACAGGGCGACAGGAAGTGACGCACGCCACAGTTCGGCGTTGTCCGTGCCGGGCGTGCGCGCGCTGGTGATCGCCCTCCTCGGCATAGGTGCCGTTTTCGGCGGTATGCAGGTGCCCATCACCGCGTTCACCAAGGAAGCCGGCCACCCGGGCCTGAGCGGAATCGTCTACGGCACCTTCGCGGCGGGCAACATGCTGGCGGGCGTGGCGTACGGCGCGATCGCATGGCGGCGCAGCCCCCGTCGGCGCCTGCTGACGGCGTACGCGGCCTTGATGCTCGCCTGCGCCCCGCTGTGGGCCGTACAGGCCCTACCGCTACTCGGTGGCCTCGGCCTCCTGCTGGGGCTGTGCATCGCACCGGCCCTGATCACCGGATACACGCTGGTTGAGGCGCTCGTTCCACCGGCCACCAGGACCGAGGCCTTCACCTGGCTGACGGGAGCCGTCGCACTCGGCCAGGCTGCGGCTGTCACCGCGGCGGGGCTGCTGACCGACCACGCCGGTTCCCATGCCGGTTTCACCGTGCCGCTGACCGGCACAGTTGCAGCATTCGTGGTGCTCATGGGACTGCGCGGGCACCTGGTGCCGGCGCCGCGAGCAATGCGGGCGGCAGGTGCGATCGGTCACCGTCGGGCGGTCGCGGTGGACTGACGCACGGAAATGCTGCACTATTGAGCGTCGTTAGCACTCATTGAGTAAGAGTGCCAGGAGGAGCTAGTGCCGACTTACCAGTACCAGTGCACCGAATGCGGCGAGGGCCTTGAGGCGGTGCAGAAGTTCAGCGATGACGCGCTGACCGTGTGCCCCAACTGCGGCGGACGGCTGCGCAAGGTGTTCTCGGCCGTGGGTGTGGTCTTCAAGGGCTCCGGCTTCTACCGGACCGACAGCCGCGGCTCCTCGTCCAGCAGCGCCCCCGCCGCCAAGAGCGGCAGTGCGAGCACGGACAGCAAGCCGAGCGGAGGCTCCTCGTCGAGTTCAACCTCGCCCGGGTCGTCTTCGAGCTCCTCCGGCTCCTCGTCCACGTCGAGCAGCTCGTCGGCCGCCTGAGGCGCCTGACAGCGAGCCGCTTGGCCGCAGATCTTACGAACCTCCGTCGTACGCACGACGGAGGTTCGCCGCGTTCCCCATCCGGCTTAAGGTGATCGCCATGGTGCACAGCAGCGATGTGACGCAGGAACGAGCCGAGATCGGTGTGATCGGCGGATCCGGCTTCTACTCCTTCCTCGACGATGTGACCGAAGTCACTGTCGACACTCCCTACGGTCCTGCCAGCGACTCGCTCTTCATCGGCGGGGTGGCCGGGAGGCGTGTGGCATTCCTGCCGAGGCACGGCAGGGACCACCGACTGCCACCGCACAAGATCAACTACCGCGCCAATCTGTGGGCGCTGCGTTCGGTCGGCGTGCGCCAGGTTCTCGGCCCGTGCGCGGTGGGCGGGCTGCGCGCGCAGTACGGTCCCGGCACGCTGCTTGTGCCTGACCAGCTCGTGGACCGTACGAAGTCGCGAGCCCAGTCGTACTTCGACGGCGAGGCCAGGGCAGACGGCGAGGTGCCGAATGTCGTGCACGTGACTTTCGCCGACCCGTACTGCCCGGTGGGCCGGAAGGCGGCGGTGAGCACCGCCCGGGCGAGCGGATGGGACGCCGTCGACGGCGGCACGCTGGTCGTTGTGGAGGGACCTCGTTTCTCCACTCGCGCCGAGTCGCTCTGGCATGCGGCACAGGGCTGGTCGGTGGTCGGCATGACCGGGCACCCGGAAGCTGTGCTCGCCCGCGAACTCGGCCTCTGCTACACATCGCTGACCCTGGTCACAGACCTGGACGCCGGCGCGGACACCGGTGACGGTGTCGGCCACGAGGAGGTTCTCGAAGTCTTCGCCGCGAACGTCGGACGTATGAGGGACGTGCTCTTCGAGCTGATCGGCGCCCTGCCGGGCAACGACGAGCGCAAGTGCCTGTGCCTTGATCCGCTGGGCGGGCAGGACCCAGGCATCACGCTGCCCTAGTCGGTCGCAGCGGGGCCACGACGGTCCGGTGGGGCCGCCGCCGAGGTTATCCACAGGCGCGGAGTTTTCCACAGGCTCCGGCCGCGGTGCCTGCGGAGTGCGCGATGGTGGGGACATCGACTGAAATTCCGGTCGATTCCCTCCCATCCGGTGGTGGTACCCGTGCGTTCATCCGCGTCAACGTCCATGCTGTCCGCCTCGTCGGCAGCTCCGGCTTCCCCCCCTGCGCGCTTCGACATCTCGCTGTTCTCACAACCGACAACAACCGGCCCGGAGCCGCCGTCCACAGATGTGAGCACCCCTGAGCCGTACACCCCGCCACGTTGCACCGTTCCGACCTTCCCGCCGATCAGGGCCGGAAGGCGCGGCGGGGTGTCTCTGATGCCCCGTAGGCTGCGATTCCGGCGCAAGCCGCTCGTCCTCGCGCTGGCAGTGGCAGCCGCCGCCCTGGCGGTGTCTGCGGCGCACGGATCGCCGACACGCTCGCCCGGGCACGCACACGGTCCTGCACCGTCCGCAGTGGCGGCTCAGCGCGTACCCGACGTAGCCCAGGAGATCGTCAGGGCTCCGGTGCGGATCACCGATGCCGCAGCAGTGCGGCTGCTGAGGCCGGGTGACCGGGTGGACGTGCTGGCAGCAGCACGGGTCGTGGCGTCCGGAGCGCGGGTGGTCGCCGTTCCGGAACAGGTGGGTGGCCAGGACACGTCCACGGCAGCCGAAGGAAGTGGGCTGCCGACTGCCACCGCAGATGCGGGCGCCGCCGGCGGCGCACTGGTCGTCCTCGCCGTACCACGTCGTATTGCTGCCGCGCTGTCGGGTGCGGCCATGTCATCCCCTCTGGCGGTGGCGCTGTGCTGAATCACCCTTTCGTGAAAGGCGATTGGACAGGGCGGTCCCGGATTGCCTTCTATGGCGGAACCTTTCATTCCGTCAGACCGGCATCAGGGAAGAGGCACGTCGATGAGCGACGCGGGCAAGCCGAGCCTGCTGGCAGGCTTCAAAGAATTCGTCATGCGCGGGAACGTGATCGACCTGGCGGTCGCGGTGGTCATCGGCGCCGCGTTCAGCAGCGTCGTGAACTCCGTCGTCAACGGGATCATCAACCCGTTGGTCGGTGCCTTCGGTACGAAGGACCTCGCTGGGTACTCGTCCTGTCTCAAGGGTCCGTGCGTGGTCAACGACAAGGGCGAGGTGACCAGTGGTATCCACATCCTGTGGGGCTCCGTGCTGAGCGCGGCACTCACCTTCCTGATCACCGCAGCGGTCGTCTACTTCCTCATGGTGCTCCCGATGGCTCGCTACCTAGCTCGTCGGGCGGCCCGGCAGCAACCGGTGGAGGTCGTGGAGCCGGTGAAGGAAGAGGTCGAGGAGATCACCCTGCTCCGCGACATCCGCGACGCCCTGGTGGCCCCGCGGTCCGGTGGGGCGGGCTGACAGCGGGCGTCGAGCGGGTTCAGAGGTGGTGCGGCGGCTTCTCACTGAGGAAGCGGCTGAAGTCGTCGTCCGCCGAACCGGACAGCGGGTCGCCCCAGCCCCGATCGGTGTCGTCGGAGGACGGCCGGTCGAGCGGGTCGTCGAACACCAGCCCCGCTGACGCAGGAGCGCCACGCGGCGCGGCTGCGGGGGAGTTCCGCGCCGATTCGGCCGGGGAAGCAGCAGCAGCGTCAGCGTCGCCCTCTGCGGCGCCGGCGGGCACAGGGCGGCCCGCGACCCCCTCTGTGGCCGGGGAGTGCTCGGAGTCTGCGGCGGTGCTCATGGCTCCAGGGTACGGTGCTGCGCCCGCCTCCCCGTCCGGCTCGGCACCCAAGCAGGTGGGGGGAGAGACTCCAAGCATCGGTTTGAAGCAGCCCGGCGGATATACCTGGCCTCATGCACGCACCAGAACCGAGACCTCACGCCGGCCGCCCTCCCGTACCGGCGGAGGAGGCGGATGTCGACCGAAGCGACCTCGCGTACCGCCGCTGGTTGAGCGAGGCCGTGGGCAAGGTCCAGGCGGACGCGAACCGGTCCGCCGATACCCATTTGCTGTCCGTACCGCTACCGGCGGACTGGGGGATCGACCTCTACCTGAAGGACGAGTCGACCCATCCGACCGGGTCACTGAAGCACCGCCTGGCCCGTTCCCTGTTCCTGTACGCGCTGTGCAACGGCTGGATCCGCCCGGGGCGGCCGGTGATCGAGGCGTCCAGTGGATCGACGGCAGTGTCGGAGGCCTACTTCGCGCGGCTGATCGGTGTCCCCTTTGTGGCCGTGATGGCCCGCGGAACCGTACAGGCGAAGGTGGATCTGATCGAATTCCACGGCGGCCGCTGCCACCTGGTGAACGACCCGGGCGAGGTGTACGGGGCGGCAACCCGGCTGGCCGCCGAGACCGGGGGCCACTACATGGACCAGTTCACGTACGCGGAGCGGGCGACGGACTGGCGGGGCAACAACAACATCGCCGAGTCGATCTTCCGGCAGTTGGCCGCGGAACGGCACCCGGTGCCGGCCTGGATCGTGGCGACCGCGGGAACCGGGGGGACGTCGGCGACCCTGGCCCGGTATGTGCGTTATGCGCAGGCGACCACCGGCATCTGCGTGGCCGATCCGGAGAATTCGGCGTTCTTCCCGGGCTGGCGGGACAGCGATCCGGCGGCAACCACCGATACCGGCTCCCGGATCGAAGGGATCGGCCGGCAGCGCGTGGAGCCGAGCTTCGTACCGGGCGCAATCGACCGCATGATGCGGGTCCCGGACGCGGCGTCGGTCGCGGCGATCCGGGTCCTTGAAAGGCTGCTCGGCCGCCGTGCGGGCGCGTCCACGGGCACAGGGCTGTGGGCGGCCTTCCGCATCATCTCGGAGATGCGCTCGCGCGGCGAGAGCGGCAGCGTCGTCGGACTGCTGTGCGACCCGGGTGAACGCTATCTGGAGAAGTACTACGCAGACGAGTGGCTGACGACTCAGGGCATCGACATCGCCCCCTATCTGGAGCGCATCGAGCGCTTTCTGGTCAGCGGCTCGTTCGTACGCTGAATCCGCCGAGGACAGGCTGAGCGAACGGGCCACCGGAAGCGGTACGGCTCGTGCGGCGGGCTCCCGCGTGCGTTGGCGCGGGCGTGAGGTGTGTCGGCCTCGTGGAGGGTTGGCGTGTTCCCCATGACGAGCCGACCTAAGTGATCATACGATCACCTGTGCGAACGCCGCGTCTGACGTGCATTCGTGACGGGGAATCACGGGGATCAACGGGGAAAGCAGGACACGGGGATGACTGATGCCCGGATACATGACGGGGACGGCGGGAGCCGGGTGTCGTCGCACGCCCATGCCGTACTGCTCTCGTGGGGGCCGACGGTGCTCTTCGGCATGGTCCTGCCGTGGATCACCTACCACCAACTCGTGGGGCGGGGCGTTCCCGGGACGGCGGCACTGGTGCTCGTGTCGGCGTGGCCTGCGTTGGAGCTCGGGCTGTACTTCGCACTGCACCACCGGCTGGACGAGTTCGGGGCTCTGGTCCTGGCGGCGCTGCTGGTGGCAGCGGCCGGTGCGGTCGCGGCTGACGGACGCTGGACGGGCGGCCGCACAGAGACCGCCTTCACCGGGCTTGTCGGGGTGGCCTTTGCGGTGAGCCCGGTTTTCGGGCGGCCGCTGACTTTCTGGTTCGGCCGGCGGTTCGCAACAGATGGCTCGGCGGCAGGGGCGGCCCGGTGGAACGGGTTGTGGCAGCAGGACGCGGGCTTTCGCGGCATGCACTATCGGCTGACTGCCGCCTGGGCTGCCGGCTGCGTGGCCGTGGCGGGTGTGATGGCGGTGCTGCCGTTGCGGACTCCCGTTGGCAGGGTGGACGCGGCGGCGCTTGCCGCGCCGGCTGTGGTGGCCGCAACAACGGTGGCGTACACCGCCCGGGCCGGAAGGGCATGGGCCGCGAGGGGTCAGACGCCTGCCGCGCCGAGCAGCGCGCCCACCGCGTAGGTGACGGCCATGGCGATGGCGCCGCCGGCGACGTTGCGGACGACCGCGGGCCTTGCCGGCGCGTTGCCCAGCCTGGCGCTGATCCAGCCGCAGCCGGTGAGTGCGGCCAGGACGGACACGACTGTCACGGCCAGTCGCCAGTCCTGCGGCGGCAGCACGATGGCCAGCAGTGGCAGCAGAGCTCCGACGGTGAAGGAGACGAAGCTGGCCCAGGCGGCGTGCCAGGGGTTGGCGAGTGCGTCCGGGTCGATGCCGAGTTCCACGCGCGCGTGAGCGCCGAGGGCGTCGCGGGCGGTGAGTTGCTCGGCGACCTCGCGGGCGAGGTCGTGGGTGATGCCGCGGTCCTCCAGCAGTCCGGTCAGCTCTTCGAGTTCGGCCTGCGGCGTGGTCTCCAGCTCTTCGCGCTCCAGGGCGAGTGCGGCCTGCTCGGAGTCCCGCTGAGTGCTCACCGACACGTACTCCCCGGCGGCCATCGACAGCGATCCCGCCATCAGTCCGGCCAGGCCAGCGGTCAGCAGCGCCGAGCGCGAGTCGGTGGCACCGGCGACGCCCACGACCAGCCCGGCGGTGGAGACGATGCCGTCGTTGGCGCCGAGGACGGCGGCACGCAGCCAGTTGAGCCGGGTGCCGAGCCCTTCGTGGTGCGGCTCGCCCGGGTGCGGTCCCGCGCCGCCCGGCTCCTCGGCGCCGTCGCTGTGGTCAGTCATGCCACGAAGCGTCTCACCCTCACCACCAGCCCGATCGTGCGGCGCACGGGGCGGGCGGACAGGCCGAACCCCGGCGCGGGGGGGATGCACCGGGGTCCGGGTCAGTGGGGCCGGTCCGCGGGTGGACCGGCATTGTGGAGGTGTCAGGCGGCTTCGTAGTCCAGCCCCGTCGCGCGGGCCATGCGCTTGAGGTCGGCGAGGGCGTGCTTCTCGATCTGGCGGATCCGCTCGCGAGTGAGGCCGTGCTCCTTGCCGACTTCCGTCAGCGTGCGCTCGCGGCCGTCCACGATGCCGTAGCGGGCACGGATGATGGAGGCGGTGCGCTCGTCGAGCCGGTCGATCAGGCCGTCCAGCTCCTCGCGGCGCAGCATGACCAGCACGGAGTCCTCGGGGGACGGTGCGGCGCCGTCCTCGACGAGGTCGCCGAATTCGGTTTCGCCCTCGGCGTCCACCGACATATTCAGTGATACCGGGTCGCGTGCCCAGTCCAGAACGTCCGAAACGCGCTCCGGGGTGGAAGCCAGTTCGGTGGCGATCTCGGCGGGCTCGGCGTCGCGGCCGTGCTCGCGGTTGAACTCCCGCTGCACTCGCCGGATCCGCCCCAGCTCCTCGACGAGATGCACCGGAAGCCGGATCGTGCGGGACTGGTCGGCGATGGACCGCGTGATGGCCTGCCTGATCCACCAGGTCGCATACGTGGAGAACTTGAAGCCCTTGGCGTAGTCGAACTTCTCGACGGCGCGGACCAGGCCGGCGTTCCCCTCCTGGATCAGGTCGAGCAGCGGCAGGCCGCTGCGCGGGTAGCGCCGCGCGACGGCCACGACGAGCCGCAGGTTAGAGCGGATGAAGATGTCCTTGGCGCGCTCGCCCGCGGCCACCAGGGCATCGAGCTCCTCGCGCTTGATGTCGCCGCCCGCACCCGCGGGCAGCTCGGGGTCGCCGGCGAGGATACGCTCGGCGTAGACGCCCGCTTCGATGTCACGGGACAGCTCGACCTCGCGGGCGGCGTCGAGCAGCGGCGTACGCGCGATCTCGTCCAGGTACATGCCGACGAGGTCGCGGTCGGCTACTTCCCCGCCTGCGGCGCGAACGCTGCTGGTCCCGCCTGCGTGGCGACGGGCGACGGCACGGGTTGCCATGCGTGCTCCCTTTACGAAGGTGCGGTCGGTCTCGTACGGACCGGGTGCGGTCACAGCCCTTGCCGTGGAGTCCGACGCAGCCGTTGGGGTGGCTGTCGTAGCTCTGCGGCTCTGCTGTGCGCTTGCCCCATCCGATCGGGATAACGACTGGAATCCGGACACAATTCCCATGTCGTCACCTATTTTTTATGATCATGCAGTACCCTGTCCCGCCACGTTGAGAGGTCATGTCATGTCGGAACGTATGGACGTCCAGGTCAGAGCGGGTGGAGAGGGCGATCTGACGGCCCTCACCGACATTTACAACCACTACATCCGTGAGACGCCGATCACTTTCGACATCAACCCCATCACCCCCGACGAGCGCCGCCCCTGGTTGCTCTCCCACCCGGAAGACGGCCCCCACCGCCTCTTGGTTGCTCAGTCCGCGGGTGACGGGCGGGTTCTGGGTTACGCGACCAGCAGCCCGTTCCGCCCCAAGGCGGCATACGCGACGTCCGTGGAGACCAGCATCTATCTGGCGCCGGGCAGCAGCGGGCGCGGCGTCGGCACGCTGCTGTACACGGCCCTGTTCGAAGCACTCGCGGGCGAGGACGTGCACCGTGCGTATGCGGGCGTGACGCTGCCCAACGAGGCGTCCATACGCATCCACCGGCGTTTCGGGTTCCAGCAGATCGGCGTGTACGAGGAGGTCGGCCGGAAGTTCGGCGCCTACCACGACGTGGCATGGCTGGAGAAGCGGCTGAGCTGAAGGGCGCGGGGCTCACGCCGGGCGCGGCAATGGCAGAGATATTTGAAGCTTCAATCAGGTAGCGCTACCGTCGTCCCGTACGCTTGAACATTCAAGGAGGGCGTCATGACCGCAGCTGCCACGGAGCGCATGCCCGCGCTCTACCTCTCGCACGGCGCCCCGCCGCTCGCCGACGACCCCGTGTGGCCCGGGCAGCTGACCGCCTGGGCGGCCGGCCTCCCGCGCCCCAGGGCCGTGCTGGTCATCTCCGCCCACTGGGAGGACGCCCCGCTGGCCATCGGCGCCACCACCACCGTTCCGCTGGTCTACGACTTCTGGGGCTTTCCCGAGCACTACTACCAGGTGACGTATCCGGCGCCTGGCGCGCCCGCGCTGGCCGATGACGTGCGCAAGCTGCTGCGCCGGGCCGGCAGCCCCGTGCAGGACGTCCCTGACCGCGGCCTGGACCACGGCGCATATGTGCCGCTGGTGGAGATGTTCCCCGGGGCCGACATCCCCGTACTGCAGATCTCGATGCCGACCCTGGATCCGGCCGGACTGCTGGACATCGGCCGCCGTCTGGCGCCGCTGCGGGACGAGGGCGTGCTGATCGTCGGCAGCGGCTTCTTCACGCACAATCTCGCGGCGCTGCGGCACGCCGGACCGCAGCCGCCGGCATGGTCCGCGGAGTTCGACGACTGGGGCCGGCGCGCGCTGGACGCACAGGACGTCGACGCGCTGCTCGACTTCGAGCACACATCGCCCGCCGGGCGGCTGGCGCACCCACGAACCGAGCACTTCGCCCCACTGTTCGTTACGCTCGGCGCCGCCGAGTCCGAACTCGGCAGCCAGCGCAGCATCATCGACGGATTCTGGATGGGGCTCGCCAAGCGCTCACTCCAGTTCGGCTGAACAGGAAGACACCTCACTCCATGCCCAAGCAGACACGACGCATCGCGATCGGCGTGGCCGTCCTGGCCGGCGCTGTGACCCTGGCCGCATGCGGTTCCGACAAGAAGGACGCGACCGACAGCCCAAGCACGGCCGGCGGCAGCGACAACAAGCCGGTCGCGTCGTCGGTGAACTGGCCGGCGCCCTCCGACGCCAGCGCACAGGTGAAGGCGGCCGGACTGCCGATGCTCGGGCAGGAAGGCCAGGTACTGCACATCCACAGCCACCTGGACGTGTTCGTGAACGGCAAGGCGGTGACCGTGCCGGCCGAGATCGGCATCGACGTCACCAAGCAGCAGATCAGCCCGCTGCACACGCATGACACGTCGGGCGTCGTGCACATCGAGTCGCCGGTACAGGCGGACTTCACCCTCGGGCAGTTCATGACCGAGTGGAACGTCCCGATCGGCAACGACGTCCTCGGCACGTTCAAGACCGGCGGCGGCAAGGAGTTGCACGTCTACGTCAACGGCAAGGAGCAGACCGGCGACCCCGCCAAGATCAAGCTGGGCGCCCACGACGAGATCGCCGTGATCTACGGAGCGCCGGCCGACAAGGTGCAGGTGCCCTCGACGTACTCGTGGCCCGAGGGTCTGTAGCGCCGGCCACCAGGGTTAGTCGCCACTGCATTGCGACCATATCGTCGTACGACTGCCGGCACGACGAAACGGCAGGTCCCCGCCCCTTCCGAGTGAACGGAAGCGGCGGGGACCTGCCGTTGGTACGGCGACCGGCCTGCGGTCACCGCTGTGCGGTCAGTGGGCGATGACCGGGACCGCGAAGTCCTCGTCGACCGACTTGTCGCCGTCGACGCGCTCCGGGCCGCTCTGCACGCCGGCGTCGACCAGGACGAAGGCAAGCACCGAGGAGAGCAGCAGGATCGCCGTCGCCCAGTAGATGGCGACGGAGTAGCCGTGCACCATCGAGGTGTTGACGAACACACGGTTCTTGAGGTCGGCCTTCGACGTCAGGTGCGAGGACACCCAGGTTGCGGACGCGCTGGTGGCCAGCGTGTTCAGCAGCGCGGTGCCGATGGAG
This sequence comes from Actinacidiphila bryophytorum, assembly GCF_016916835.1. Lineage (GTDB taxonomy): Bacteria > Actinomycetota > Actinomycetes > Streptomycetales > Streptomycetaceae > Actinacidiphila > Actinacidiphila bryophytorum. The sequence goes on from NZ_JAFFIX010000017.1 coordinate 151,704, forward strand.
CCACCGACCTGCTGCGAGGTGTTGACCATGGCGGAGGCGACACCGGCGTCCTCGGGACGCACGCCGTGCGTGGCCAGGCTCATCGCCGGCATGAAGGCCGTACCCATGCCGAGGCCCATCAGGATCAGGCCTGGCAGTAGCACCGTCGGGTAGGACGAGTCCACCTTGATCTGCGCCAGGATGGCCATGCCGATGGCGGCGAGCAGGAAGCCGGGGGCCATCAGCAGCCGCGGGCGGACCCGCAGCATGAGCCGGGTGCCGATCTGGGTGGAGCCGACGATCATACCGCCGATCATGGGCAGGAAGGCCAGGCCGGACTTGATGGCCGAGTAGCCCATGACCAGCTGCAGGTAGTAGGTCAGGAACAGGAACAGGCCGAACATGCCGATGATGGCCAGGCCGAGCGACAGGTAGACGCCGCCGCGGTTGCGGTTGGTCACGACGCGCAGCGGCAGCAGCGGGGCCGCGACGCGGCTCTCGACGAACACGAACGCCGCCAGCAGCACCGCGGAGGCCGCGAACAGGCCGAGGGTGATCGGGGCGGTCCAGCCGTCGCTGTCGGCGCGCGTGAAGCCGTACACCAGGGCCACGAGGCCCGCGCTGACCAGGAGCACGCCGGGGGTGTCCAGACGGTTGCGGTTGCGGCCTTCTGCGGGCTCGCGGATGACCATGACGGCGCCGATGACGGCGACGACCGCGAAGATGATGTTCACGAAGAGCGCCCAGCGCCAGTTCAGGAGCTGGGTGAGCACGCCGCCCAGGATCAGGCCGACGGCAGCGCCGGCGCCGGCGATGGCGCCGTAGATGCCGAACGCCTTCGCACGCTCCTTGGCGTCGGTGAAGGTCACCGCGACCAGCGAGAGCGCGGCGGGGGCGAGCAGGGCACCGAAGACGCCCTGGAGGGCGCGGGCGCCCAGCAGCATGGCAGTGTTCACCGCGGCGCCGCCTATTGCGGAGGCGGCCGCGAAACCGAGCAGGCCGACGATGAAGGTGTTCTTGCGTCCCCACAGGTCCGCCAGCCGGCCGCCGAAGAGCAGCAGGCCGCCGAAGGCCAGCGTGTAGGCGGTGATGACCCACTGTTTGTTGCCGTCGGAGATGCCGAGGTCGGCCTGGGCCGATGGCAGCGCGATGTTCACGACGGTCGCGTCGAGGACGACCATCAGCTGCGCCAGGGCGATGAATATCAGCGCTGTCCAGCGCTTCGGATCCGGCTGATGTGTTTCAGGCATAACTGGTCTCACTTGGGATGCGGAGTGACAGGGTGTGGGGACGTGTGTCAGCGAGGGTCCGGCGCCGCACTGCGGGCGGGGGATCAGGGTCAGGGATCCCTGCTGGCCCTCGGGTTCTGGGCCGGCTGCTCAGGCAGGACGAGTTGCTGACTCGGGCTGCGCAGGTCCGCGGACTCGGCGAACCTGATCACGCTATAACCCGACTGATGGGCGTTGCGAACGGTTTATGGCTGGCGGGCTTGCAGATCCTCCAGGGTGGCGGCTTCCCCGGTGAGCACCGAGCGCGCGGGCGCGCGCAGGCCGTCGAGGAACAGTTGCAGGTGGCGACGGACGAAACGGTCGAAGCCCGCGCAGCAGGTACCCGGTAGCGGCCGGGTGAGCTGCGTGACGGCCGCCATCAGGTCACCGACGGCGATGTCGGTGCGCAACTGGCCCGCACTCTGGGCGCGTTCCATGATGGCGTTGATCGATCGTTGCATCTGTTCGACCTGGCTGACGACCGCGGGGTCCTGGCGGTCGAAAACGTCGGAGAGCAGTGAGCACAGGGCGCCGATCCGCTCGTCGGCCGATTCGAAGACGAAACGGCGTAGCGCGGTGAACGCATCCGGCTCCTGCGCCAGTGCGTCCTCGGCTCGTTTCACTGTACGGGCCACCACTGACAACGTGACGTGGCGGATGAGGTCCGTACGGTCGGTGAAGTGCCGGTAGAGGGTGGCATTGCCGACGCCCGCCCGACGTGCCACCTCGTCGAGCGGTACGTCAGGGCCGAGTTCGACGATCGCCTCGCGGGCGGCGGCGACGATGCGCTCCCGGTTCCGGGTGGCGTCCGCGCGCAAGCGCATGGCTCGTGGCCGCGTGGTGGCGGTCTCCATGTCGAGCGGCACGGCGGACTCCCTCCGGTGTCGTGGGTGGCGTGGTGGGACACGATTCGGAAACGGACAATCCCTCTCCGTTTCCAAGTCACCACACTAAACGGGGGCCCGGTCCCCGGATATTTCGGGGTGACCGGGTGACCTGCGTCACACTCATGCGACCGTCGGGGTTTACAGCCGACGCGCCGGCGAAGGGTGGCATGTAGGCCTTTATTGAAGGTTCAAGAAGTGGCTTTACCATGAACGCCATGACATGGCTGACGGAAGAACAGCAGGCGACCTGGCGGGCGTTCCTGCACGCCACGACCCTGCTCGAAGACCACCTCGACCGCCAGCTGCAGCGCGACGCCCATATGCCGCACATGTACTACGCACTGCTCAGCACACTGTCCGAGACGCCCGCCCGGCGGATGCGGATGACCGAGCTGGCGGAGCAGGCGAAGATCACCCGGTCGCGGCTGTCGCACGCGGTCGCGCGCCTGGAGGGCAACGGATGGGTTCGCCGCGAGAACTGCCCCACCGACCGGCGCGGCCAGGTCTGCGTACTGACTGACGCCGGCTATGCCGAGCTGGAGCGCACCGCGCCAGGCCACGTCGCCGCCGTCCGCACCGCGGTCTTCGACCGGCTCACCGCCGAGCAGACCCGACAGCTCGGCGACATCTCACGGATCATCGCCGACGGGCTGCACCAGCCGGACGGCGCCGACGTGCCGTGGCTGCGCTGAGCACACGTCTTGCAGGTCCCGTCAACGCGGCGCCGCGAAAGTCACCCGCGGGGCTGAGCAGATGAAAAGCGGGCCGGCGCTCACGGCTTCGCGGGCCGTACGCGGCCGGAACGCGCCAGCCACCGCCCTTCGTGCCGGCTCACCTCGATCGGCCGGCCGAAGCACTGCGTCATCCACTCGCCGGTGAGCACGTGCTCGGCAGGTCCTGAGGTGAGCACCCGGCCCTCTTTGAGCAGCAGCACATGGCCGATGGCAGGTGACAGCTCCTCCAGGTGATGGGTGACGGTGATGGTGGCAAGCCCGGCCCTGGTCGTCGCGAGCCGGTGCATGGCGTCGATCAGGTCCTCGCGCGAGGGCAGGTCGAGGGCGTTGAACGGCTCGTCGAGCAGCAGCAGAGACGGGTCGGCCATCAGCGCCCGCGCCACCAGAATGCGCGCGCGCTGGCCGCCGGAGCAGACCCCGTAGGCGCGATCGGCGAGATCCTTGATCTCCAGCTCCGCGAGCAGCGCGGTGGCACGGTCGCGCACCTTGCTGCCGTACGTGCGCCACAGCGGCTGCACAGTGCCGGTGTGACCGGTCAGGACGACGGTGTGCGCGGTCGCGTCGAGCGGCACCTTCTGCGCCGAGGAGACCAGGCCGATGTGTGCGCGCAGCTCGCGCATGTCCACCCGGCCGAGGCGGTGGCCGAGGACGTCGACCGTGCCGGTGGTCGGATGCATCAGGGCGCCGATAAGCCGCAGCACGGTGGTCTTGCCGGCGCCGTTCGCACCGAGCAGCGCCCAGTGCTGACCGGCCCCTACGGTCCAGTCGATGTCGTCGAGGATGACCTGGCCGGTGGCGTAGCGACGCACACTGACGCGGTCCAGCACGGCGATCGCGGTGGGCGTGGCCCCTGTCGCGTGGGCTCTCATGCCCGAACGATAGCTGTATATGCCAGCTTTACGGCGGCGGTTTCCGTGATGTGGATACGCCGGCGGTGCGGGCCGTCACATGACCGCGGGTGCGGCGCCTTCCTCGGCCGACTCGGCAATACGGGGCGGTCCTGGCCGGAACAGCAGGAAGGTGACGACGAACCCGAAGGCGAAGAAGCCGGCCGACCACCAGTAGGCAACGGAATAGCTGTGCAGTTGCGCCTGCGCGACCGCGCCGGCCGTCGGCCGGCGGCCGACGAGGTAGCTGGTGGCGGCGCTCGTCGCCAAGGTATTGAGCAATGACGTACCGACGGAGCCGCCGACCTGCTGGCTGGTGTTCACCATCGCGGAGGCGACACCTGCGTCATGCGGCGTGATGCCGGCGGTGGCGAGGTTCATGGACGTGGCGAAGATCAGACCGAGGCCGAGGCCAAGCAGGAGCAGCGGCGGCATGACATGCGCGGCATATGTGCTGCTGCCGTCCAGTGCGGTCATCCACGCCATGGCGCCACCGGACAGCAGCATGCCGGTGGGCACGATCGGCTTGGCGCCGAATCTGGGCACCAGGACGTTGGTCGTGGTCACGGAGGTGACTACCAGCAGCGCCACCATGGGCAGGAAGGCGAGTCCGGTCTCCACCGGCGAATACCGCAGCGTGCGCTGCATGTAGTACGTCAGGAAGAGGAAGACGCCGAACATTCCCGCGCCGGACAGGAACATCGCGATGAACGACGCCCCGCGGTCGCGGTCGCCGACCACCCGCATCGGCAGCAGCGGGTGCCGGGCGCGCATCTGCCACCACACGAAGGCCACCAGCAGGACCGCTCCGGTCAGCAGGAAGCCCCAGGTGCTGGGGGCGCTCCATGCGTGGCGTTCGGCGTTGGAGAAGCCGTACACGATGCAGAACAGGCCGCCGGAAACGAGGAGCGTGCCGGGGACGTCGAGGTCCGGGCGGTCGGGCGGTGCGCCGGGGCGCAGCAGCCGCATACCGCCGACGAAGGCGATGACGGCGAAGATCAGATTGACGTACAGGCACCAGCGCCAGTCGAGATACTCGGTCAGGATGCCGCCGAGCAGCAGCCCGACCGCGGCGCCCGCACCCGCGATGGCTCCGTATATACCGAAGGCTTTCGCACGCTCCCTGGCGTCGGTGAAGGTCGTGGTCAGCAGCGACAGGGCGGCAGGGGCGAGCACCGCGCCGAAGGCGCCCTGCAGGGCGCGGGCCATCACCAGGATCTCGAAGCTGGGAGCGGCGCCGCCGATCGCCGATGCCACGGCGAAGCCGACAAGGCCTATCAGGAAGATCCGTTTGCGGCCGACGAGGTCGGCCAGCCGCCCGCCGAACAGCAGCAGGGAGCCGAAGGCCAGCGCATAGGCCGTGACGACCCACTGCCGGTCGCCGTCGCTGAAGCCCAGGTCCTGCTGGGCGGAGGGCAGCGCGATGTTCACGATCGTGGCGTCCAGTACGACCATCAGCTGAGCCAGGCCGATCACACAGAGCACCCACCAGCGGTGGGCGGGCGGTTCGTAGAAGTCGTCCTGTCCGGGCTGCGGGCCGGGGGCGCCGAGGCGGCCGGCGGCGGGCGATGTCTCGGAGGAGCTTCGGGCCATAGCGTGGATCTCCTTTGCGCTTGCGCGCGTCCCCCCAGGATTTCCACGCTAGGCGCAGCTCAGCACCCTCGCCACGTGGGATGCCGCAGCCCTTGCGGACGGGGCGGCAGTGCCGGGCGGGGCGGGGCGGGAATCCACCGCGACCGCCATCGGACGACCGTCCCTGGTGGCGATGACGGCCACGGAGTGTGGTGCTGCACCTGCACAACGATCACTAACCGCGGGGTCGAAACGGCTAACGCACCCTCACCCGTTCGGCGTGACCCGATGGGCGGACCGGCGTCAGCAGGTGTAGTCAGCGGCCACCCGTGAGGGTGAGTGCCGCCGACACCCGGACGCAGCAGTTGCGCGCGCGGGTGCGGCCAGGTGGCCGTTGGCTGGCAGGAAGGCAGCGGCCGCACCCCGGCCCGGGTGAGGGAGTGCATATATGGCGACGAGCGCGGACGGGCCGGCGGGAGGCGTCCCCGACCGTCACGACGGCCCGCTCGGCGAGAGTGAGCGGGCGGAGCTGGCCGCGCTGCGGAAACGTTTTCCCGCCCAGAAGAAGTGGCGTGCCGCCCTGTCCGCTGTGCTCATCACACTGGCCGCGCTGCTCGCACCGCTCAGCGCCGTCGCGGTGTGGGTCGCTGACGAGATGGCGGACACCGACCGCTACGTGGCGACCGTCGCACCGCTCGCCCGGCATCCCGAGGTCAGGGCCGCGGTCACCGATCGGGTGACCGACGCCGCCATGGCGAAGATCGACCTGGACGCGCTGCTGTCCAATGTGAAGGCCGGCGACCGTCCCGAGCTGGAGAAGGCCCTCGGCAGCCTGCGCGGGCCGATCACGGACGGGATCAGGGACTTCGTGCATCAGACGGTGGCGACATTCGTGGCCAGTGATGCCTTCGCCACACTGTGGGAGCAGTTGAACCGTCAGGCGCACGCGGCCTTCACCGGCGCGCTGACCGGGGACAGCGACACCGCTGTGAAGGTGAACGGCGACGCCGTGGTGCTCGACCTGGCGCCGGTCGTGGCGCAGGTCAAGCAGCGGCTGCTGGACCGCGGACTTAGTGCTGCATCACTCATTCCATCGGTGCGGACCGAATTCACCCTGGTGAAGTCGTCGGACGTGCGGCGGGTACGTACCGGTTTCCGGGGGCTGCAGATCGCCGGCAACTGGCTGCCGGTCGTCACCGTGGTGCTGGCCGCGGCCGGTGTGCTGCTCGCCGCGCGCAGGCGGCGCGCGCTGGTGGCGGCCGCGCTCGGCATTGCGGCGGGTGCGGCGGTGCTCGGGATCGGACTGGCTGTTTTCCGGGTGATCTATCTCGATCACCTGCCCGTGGGCGCGAACCAGTCGGCCGCCGGTGAGATCTATGACCAGCTCGTACGTTTTCTGCGGGTGACAGTGCGGACGGTGATCGTCCTGGGGGCGGTGGTCGCCGTCGGCACCTGGCTCAGTGGCAGCGGGCGACGGGCGGTGCGGGTGACCAACGCGTGGGAGACCGGCATCGGCGCGGTACGGCACGCCACCGGGATCACCACGACCGGGCCGGTAGGGCCGTGGGTGCACCGCTACCGCAGTGCGCTGCGCTGGGCGGTCGTCGCCGGCGCCGCACTCGCGCTGCTGCTGTGGCCCTACCCGACCGGCTTGGTCGTCATCTGGATCACCTTGGTGGCGGTCGCCGCACTCGCAGTCGTCGAGTTCCTCGACGGGACGGGTCAACCAGACGGGGCAGGGGTGACGTCCACGTAGCGGTGTACACGGCGCTCACCCTTGCGGGGTCAGGTCGGCGAGCTGCCGGTCGAACGGAATGAACGTTTCCGCACCGGCCGCGCGGGCCGCCGGGCGGGCGGTGACCTGGGCGGCGAGTTCGGCTGCGGCACGGTCGATGCGCAGCGCCAGGGTGTCGTCGCCCGCGGCGCCCCAGTCCTCCGTGGCCGCATACACCGCCGTCGGCATCACGACCGCCCTGAGGTAGCTGAACAGCGGCCGCATGGCGTGTTCCAGGACCAGGGAGTGGCGGGCGGTACCGCCGGTCGCCGCGATCAGTACCGGGGTGCCGGCCAGCGCGTCCTTGTCGATCACGTCGAAGAAGGACTTGAACAGGCCGCTGTAGGAGCCGGTGAAGACCGGGGTGACCGCGATCAGCCCGTCGGCGGAGGTGACGGCCTCGACGGCGTCGCGCAGCTGCGGGCCGGGGAAGCCGGTGACCATGTTCTGCGCGATGTCGCCTGCGAGGTCGCGCAGCTCGACGACCCGTACGTCGACCTCGCTGCCGCCGTCACCATCACTGCCCGATTTGTCGACATTGCCGTCGGTGACCTGCTGCCGCACGGCCGCGGTCAGGCGGTCGGCGAGCAGCCGGGTCGAGGAGGGCTGGCTGAGCCCTGCGGTGATCACGACGAGGTGCCTGGTCATGCGTCGACCTCCTGGGCGTCGCGGCGGGCGAGCAGCGACTGGTGGGTGGGGCCTTCGGGTACGTGCGCCGGGCGGCCCTTGGCGAACTCGCGGCGCAGGACCGGCACGACCTCCTCGCCGAGCAGGTCGAGCTGCTCCAGCACCGTCTTGAGCGGCAGACCGGCGTGGTCCATCAGGAACAGCTGCCGCTGGTAGTCACCGAAGGACTCGCGGAAGGTCAGCGTCTTGTCGATGACCTCCTGCGGCGACCCGACAGTCAGCGGCGTCTGGTCGGTGAAGTCCTCCAGGGACGGGCCGTGGCCGTATACCGGCGCGTTGTCGAAGTACGGGCGGAACTCACGTACCGCGTCCTGCGAATTCTTGCGCATGAATACTTGGCCGCCCAGTCCGACGATCGCCTGCTCGGGAGTGCCGTGGCCGTAGTGGGCGAAGCGGTCGCGGTACAAGCCGATGAGCTTCTTGAAGTGCTCCTTCGGCCAGAAGATGTTGTTGGCGAAGAAGCCGTCGCCGTAGTACGCGGCCTGTTCCGCGATCTCCGGGCTGCGGATGGAGCCGTGCCACACGAACGGCGGCACGCCGTCCAGCGGGCGCGGGGTGGAGGTGAAGGACTGCAGCGGGGTCCGGAACTTGCCGGCCCAGTCGACGGTGTCCTCGCGCCACAGCTTGTGCAGCAGGGCGTAGTTCTCCACCGCCAGCGGGATGCCCTGCCGGATGTCCTTGCCGAACCACGGGTATACCGGGCCGGTGTTGCCGCGGCCCATCATCAGGTCCACGCGGCCGTCGGCCAGGTGCTGGAGCATCGCGAAGTCCTCCGCGATCTTCACCGGGTCGTTGGTGGTGATGAGCGTGGTGGACGTCGACAGGATCAGCCGATCGGTGCGCGCGGCGACGTATCCGAGCATGGTGGTCGGCGACGACGGCACGAAGGGCGGGTTGTGGTGCTCGCCGGTCGCGAAGACGTCGAGGCCGACCTCCTCGGCCTTCTGCGCGATGGTGACCATCGCCTTGATCCGCTCGTGCTCGCTCGGTGTGCGTCCGTTCGTCGCGTCCGTGGTGACGTCGCCGACTGTGAAGATCCCGAACTGCATCTCACCCACCGTCCAATTGGTTGATTCTTCAACCACCGGAACGAACGGCCCCCCGCGACTATTCCCGCCGCCTCCCCCGCCGCCATATATGCGGCCCCCGACAGGGCGAGGGACTCAGGCCTCGGCGGGTTCAGGAACGGGGGCAGGGGTGCGGAAGCGGTTGATGGCGGTGGCGTGCTCCGCCCGCAGTGCCTCGTTGCGGACGCCGAGGCCCTCCCGCGGCGCCAGGCACAGGACGCCGACCTTGCCGTGGTGGAGGTTGCGGTGGACGTCGTAGGCGGCGCGGCCGGTCTCCTCCAGCGGGTAGACCCTCGACAGGGTGGGGTGGATCTTCCCCTTGGCGATCAGGCGGTTGGCCTCCCATGACTCGCGGTAGTTGGCGAAGTGCGTACCGATGATCCGCTTGAGCGACATCCACAGGTAGCGGTTGTCGTACTCGTGGGTGTAGCCGCTGGTGGAGGCG
>NZ_JAFFIX010000018.1 GCF_016916835.1 Actinacidiphila bryophytorum
AGTTCGTCGGCCGTTTCAAATCGGCCGGTTTGGCTTCTGCGCTCCCCGCATTCCGAAAACGCACAGGCGGACGGCACACGGCGAGGCCGTTGTCGTTCGTCAGTTCGTTGCGGGATGGCCGTCCGGGAACCGACCAAGATCGGTGCTCACGTCGGACAGCTCGCAGTACGTTACGCACCTGGCCGATGTGTGTCAACTTCGTGCCGGGACCTTCACAACCGCGGGTCACCCGTTAGTCTTGCCTGCATGACGACGTATACGTGCCACAGCACCCAGTGGTGGGCCGCCTAGAGGCGGCCCGGACTCACGTATGCACCCCACGGCCGCCGCTCAGGCGGTCGTTCTGCGTTGTCGACGGCCGTGGTGAGCGGTGGTCTCCCGACGAAGCCCCCGGTCCCGGGGACGGAGGAGACGGCAGCGATGACTCGTATTTTCAGCGGGGTCAAGCCCACAGGGCACCTGACACTCGGCAACTACCTGGGTGCTCTGCGGCGGTGGGCCGAGGAGGACCAGCACCGGGCGGAGTCCCTGTTCTGCGTGGTGGACCTGCACGCCCTGACCGTCGAGCACGATCCGGCGCGGGTGCGGCGGCTGAGCCGGCAGGCGGCGAGCCTGCTGCTCGCGGCGGGGCTCGACCCCGCCGTGTGCACGGTCTTCGTGCAGAGCCACGTGGACGAGCACGCACGGCTGTCGTACCTGCTGGAGTGCGTCGCCACGGACGGCGAGATGCGGCGGATGATCCAGTACAAGGAGAAGTCGGCGCGCGCCCAGGCAGCGGGGCAGGGCGTACGGCTGTCGCTGCTGACGTACCCCGTGCTGATGGCGGCGGACATCCTCGCGTACGGGGCCGACGAGGTGCCGGTCGGTGAGGACCAGACGCAGCACGTGGAGCTGACCCGGGACCTGGCCGAGCGGTTCAACCAGCGGTACGGCGGGACGTTCGTGATCCCGCGGGCGACGCAGCCCGCGGTGGCGGCGCGGGTGATGGACCTGCAGGACCCGGCGTCGAAGATGGGCAAGTCGCACGAGGCGACCGCGGGGATCGTCTACCTGCTGGACGAGCCGGACGTGGTGGCGAAGAAGGTCATGCGGGCGGTGACCGACAGCGAGCCCGGGGTCAGCTACGACCGGGAGGCCAGGCCCGGCCTCGCGAACCTGCTGGAGATCCTGGCGTCCTGCACGGGCAAGGAGCCGGCTGCGCTGGCGGCGGCGTACGACGCGGGCGGGCTCGGCTTCGGTGCGCTGAAGCGGGAGACCGCGGACGCGGTGGTGGAGCTGCTGCGGCCGTTGCAGGCGCGGCACGCCGAGCTGAGTGCGGACCCCGGGTACATGGACGGGGTGCTGCGGGAGGGGGCGGCGCGGGCGCGGGCGATCGCCCGGCCGACCGTGGACGCGGCCTACCGGGCGATGGGGCTGCTGCCGCCCGCCTGAACCCCGGGCGGGCAGCCGCCCGTGACCTGGGGGTGCCGGTTCAGGCGCCGGAGGCCAGCTCGCGGCTGCGGTCGCGGGCGGCCTCCAGCGCCGCCAGGAGGGCTGCGCGTACGCCGTGGTTCTCCAGCTCGCGGATGGCACTGATGGTCGTACCGGCAGGGGAGGTCACGGCCTCGCGGAGCTTGACCGGGTGCTCGCCGCTGTCGCGGAGCATCACGGCGGCCCCGATCGCGGACTGCACGATGAGGTCGTGAGCCTGGGCGCGGGGCAGGCCGAGCAGGATGCCCGCGTCGGTCATGGCCTCGACCAGGTAGTAGAAGTAGGCGGGGCCCGAGCCGGACAGGGCGGTGGCCGCGTCCTGCTGCTTCTCGGGGACGCGCAGGGTCTTGCCGACCGGCTGGAAGATGGCTTCGGTGCGGGCGAGGTGGGTCTCGTCGGCGTGCCGGCCCGCCGAGATCACCGACATGCCCTCGTCGACGAGGACCGGGGTGTTGGGCATGACCCGCACGACGGGGGTGCCCTCGGCCAGGCGGTCCTCGAAGAAGGCGGTGGGGATGCCGGCGGCGGCGCTGATGACCAGGCGGTCGGCCGGTACGTGCGGGGCCAGCTCGTCCAGCAGGGCCGACATGTCCTGCGGTTTGACGGCGAGGATGAGGGTGTCGGCGGACTCGGCCGCCTCGGCGTTGTCGACGGGCTCGATGCCGTAGCGGGTGCGCAGCTCGTCGGCCCGGTCCTTGCGGCGGGCGGTGACGAGCAGGTCGGCGGGTGCCCATCCGGCCCTGATCATGCCGGAGAGCAGGGCCTCGCCGATCTTTCCTGTGCCGAGGACGGCGACTGTCTGCTGGGTCATGGGGCCATGATGCCGCGGCCGGGCCGCGGGCCGCGGCGCCGTCCACGTCGCGGTCACGCGGCCTCCCGGCTCAGGTGGTACGGCGGCGCAGGGTCGCGGCGCCCAGGGCCAGGGCGAGGACGGCGCACCCGGCGACCACGGCGAGGTCGCGGACGAAGTCGCCGGTGACGCCCGTGTGGTGGACGACCTGGCTCATGCCGTCCACGGCGTACGACATCGGCAGCACGTCGGAGATCCCGGACAGCACCGGCTGCATGTCGCCGCGCGGCACGAACAGGCCGCACAGCAGCAGCTGCGGGAGCAGGACGGCCGGCAGGAACTGCACCGCCTGGAACTCGCTCGCCGCGAAGGCGCTCACGAACAGGCCCAGCGCGGTGCCGAGGAAGGCGTCGGCGAGCGCGACGACCAGCAGCAGCCAGGCCGACCCCGTCACGTCGAGGCCGAGCGCCAGGAAGGTCAGGCCCGTGGCCAGCGCGGCCTGGACGACCGCGACGGCACCGAAGGCGAGGGCGTACCCCACGAGCAGGTCGGCCTTGCCCAGCGGCATCGTCAGCAGGCGCTCCAGGGTGCCCGAGGTGCGTTCCCGCAGCGTGGCGATCGACGTCACCAGGAACATTGTGACCAGCGGGAAGATGCCCAGCAGTGAGGCGCCCGCCGAGTCGAAGGTGCGCGGGTTGGCGTCGAAGACGTACTTGAGCAGCGTCAGCAGGACGCACGGCACCACCAGCATCAGCGCGATGGTGCGCGGGTCGTGGCTGAGCTGGCGCAGGACCCGGCGGGCGGTGGCGAGGGTGCGGGACGGATTCATCGCGGGGTCGCCTCCGTGGGGGCTGCCGTTGAGGCTTCGGTACGGGACTCGTCGGCCTTCGCCTGGTCGACCAGGTGCAGGAAGGCCTCCTCCACGGTGTCGGCGCCGGTGCTGCTGCGCAGCGCCTCGGGGGTGTCGTCGGCCAGCAGCCGGCCGTCGCGCAGGAGCAGCAGGCGGTGGCAGCGCTCGGCTTCGTCCATGACGTGCGAGGAGACCAGGACGGTCGCGCCGCGCTCGTCGGCGAGGCGGTGGAAGAGCTTCCACAGGTCCCGGCGCAGGACCGGGTCGAGCCCGACCGTGGGCTCGTCAAGGACCAGCAGCTCCGGCTCGCCCAGCAGGGCGACGGCCAGCGAGACCCGGCCGCGCTGGCCGCCTGACATCGCCCCGGCCAGGGCGTCCGCGTGCGAGGTGAGGTCGACGTCGTGCAGTGCGCGCTCCACCTGGGCCGCGCGGTCGCGGCGGTGGATGCCGAGGACGGCGGCGTAGTAGTCGAGGTTCTGCCGCGCGGTCAGGTCCGTGTACACGGACGGGGCCTGCGTCACGTAGCCGACCCTCGGCCGCAGGTCGCGGTGGCCCGCGGGCCTGCCCAGGACCGTCAGGGTGCCCGTAACGTGGGCCTGCGAGCCCACCAGGGCCCGCATCAGGGTGGACTTTCCGCAGCCGCTCGGGCCGAGCAGACCGGTGATCTTGCCGTGCGGGATCGTGAATCCCAGGCCGTCCAGTACGGTGCGGCCACCCCGGGTGACCTTGAGCCCCTCCGCCTCGACGGCCGCCGGGTGTTTATTCATCATACGATGAATAAACACCCGGCGGCTGCCGCCGTCAACCCCCGGGGGTGCCCTTGCGCAGGGCGGCGAGCGTTTTGCAGGGGCGCGGGGAACTGCGCGACCAGCCCACCACCCGCCGGTGGTCCGTCTCCGACAGGAACAGCCCCTTTCGGTCGGTGACGACCCGCGCCCCGGCGGGGGCTGGTCGCGCAGTTCCCCGCGCCCCAGGGGGTTGTCCCCTTGCGGAAGGGGCACCGCCCAAGCCACGGGGAACCGTCCAAGCCACCGCGGCCGGCGGAAGCGCATCGCCCGCGCAGGGGGCGCGGCCCCGGGATGGGGGGTGGGTCAGGGTCATCCCCTATGGCCCTGGAGGGCGGAGTGGGGGGACCGTTGCGGTATGAGTCGTTCATCCCGCAACATCGCTGTGTCCAGCGCGGAGAAGCGGCAACTGGCCGTGGCCTCCGCCACCCTCGGCCCGTGGCGCCCCGCGGCCGTCGTCGGCGCGCTCGGCGGGGGCGTGTCATTGGCGCTGCACCTCGTACAGGGCCACTTCGGGCTCGGCATCCTGTCGGGCGCGATCTCCATCGCGGCCCTGCTCTTCTTCTGCGTCGGCGGCGCCGGCGCCGTCCTGGGCTACTCCTCGCGCGGCACCGGCCGCGACCGGCGCCTGCGGCGCTGGGCGCGTTCCCACCCGTGGCAGGTGGCGGCGGTTCCTGCCGGGCTGATGTTCCTCAGCGACATGATCATCCGGCAGGTGCTGACCAGCCAGGGCTTCTTCAGCACGATATGGACCGGGCTGTGGCACGGTGCCGTGGTCGCCGCCGTGGTGGGCGGGGTCGGGGTGTTCGGGGCCGCGCGCCGGCAGTAGCCGCTACCGCCGCGGCGGTGCCGCGGCGGGCTCGGGGTCCGGGGCCGGGCGGGCGAGCAGCTGGAGGCGTCCGTACGAGGGCGAGCCCGGCTCGGCGTGGTAGGTGACGAGCATCTGCCCGGGAGCCGAGGGCAGGGCCAGCTTCTCGTAGTGCAGGTCGAGCGGGCCGACCTGCGGGTGCCGCAGCAGCGTGCGGCCGCTGGTCTTCTGCCGCACGTCCTGGCGGCCCCACAGCGTGCGGAAGCGCTCGCTGCGCAGGCTCAGCTCGCCGATCAGCTCGGCGAGGCGGGGGTCTTCCGCGGCGCCGACGAGCGAGCGCAGGTAGGCGACGGACTTGGCGGTCATGGCGTCCCAGTCGCGGTAGAAGTCGCGCATGGACGGTTCGAGGAAGGCCGCACGCAGCGTGTTGACGCCGGGTGCGAAGAAGGGGTTCAGGGCGACGGCCATGGCGTTGGCGGCCAGCGTGGTCATGTAGCGGCCGTGCACCAGGGCGGGGGTGGTGGTCCAGTTGTCGATGAGCGTCTGCACGTCGTGGCTGACGCGCTCGGGACCGGTCGGGCCGCGGCGGGCGGCGCCCGGCGCGGGGGCCGCGGCCAGCTGCGTCAGGTAGCGCTCGGCGTCGGTGTCGAGCTGCAGGGCGCGGGCGATGCTGGACAGCACCTGGTGCGAGGGGTGCTGGTCGCGGCCCTGTTCGAGCCGCAGGTAGTACTCGACGCTGATGCCCGCGAGCAGGGCGACCTCCTCCCGGCGCAGCCCCGGGACCCGGCGCCTGCCGCCCTCGGGGAGTCCGACGTCGGCGGGCCGGATGCGTTCGCGGCGGGCGCGCAGGTAGTCGCCCAGTCGGCTTGCGGTGGCCACCGTTCCACCGTAAGCCCGGCGTACGGCCGCGTCCCGCGCGCAGCCTGTCCCTGCGGGTACCGGTGTCAGCAGGGTCTTACCCGCTGTGACCGGCGCGCGCATGCTCGGCCGTATGAACGCACTCACCCCTTCGAAGACGCGGCTGACGACCCCGTTCGGTTTCGCCGCCACCACAGACCAGGTGCTGGCCGGGCTCGACCTCGGCGGCCGCCGCGCCCTGGTCACCGGTGCCACGTCCGGGCTCGGCACCGAGACCGCCAGGGCGCTGGCCGCGGCCGGCGCCGAGGTCGTCCTGGGCGTGCGGGACACCGGCGCCGGCCGCCGCACCGCCGCCGCGATCCGCGAGTCCACCGGCAATGCGCGGGTCACCGCAGGGCGGCTCGACCTCGCCGACCTCGGCTCGGTACGGGACTTCGCAGCCGGCTGGGAAGGCCCGCTGCACATGCTCGTCAACAACGCGGGAATCATGGCGACGCCGCAGCTGACCCGTACCCCGCAGGGCCGTGAACTGCAGTTCGCGGTCAACTTCCTCGGCCACTTCGCCCTCACCACCGCGCTGCACCCGGCGCTCGCCCGCGCCGGCGGCGCCCGCGTGGTCTCGCTCAGCTCCAACGCGCACCTGTACGCACCCGTCGTCCTGGACGACCTCGACCACCGCTTCCGGCCCTACCAGCCGCTCGGCGCCTACGGGGAGTCCAAGACCGCCGACGTGCTGCTCGCCGTCGAGGCGACCCGGCGCTGGGCCGGCGACGGCATCCTGGCCAACGCGGTCAACCCCGGCGCCGTCGCCACCAACCTCCAGCAGCACACCGGCGGCCTGCGCACCCCGCCCGAGCGCCGCAAGACCGTCGCCCAGGGCGCCGCGACACCCGTGCTGCTGGCCGCGTCCCCGCTGCTCGACGGCATCGGCGGACGCTACTTCGAACACGGCGAGGAGGCGGCGGTGCTCGACGCGGCGCCGCCGCTCTACGGGGGCGGGGTCGCGCCCTTCGCCCTCGACCCGGGCAATGCCGAGCGCTTGTGGGACACCGCACTTGCGCTGCTCTAGCATCGGGCGGGTGACCTCGACCCCCGGCTCGGACGCACCGGACACCTCGAACGCACTGGACGCACTGCGGCGCGGCAAGTACGTGAGCGTCACCACCTACCGGCGCAGCGGCGAAGGTGTGCCGACCCCCGTCTGGTACGCCGTCTCCGACCGCGAGCTGGTCTTCTGGACCGGGGCGGGCACCGGAAAGGTCAAACGGATCGGCAACGACGCCCGCGTCCAGGTCGCGGTCTGCGACGTCCGCGGCCGGATCGCCCCCGGCGCCGCCGCGTACGACGGCACCGCACGCGTGCTGGACGACGCGGGCAAGGCCGCCACCCGGCGGCTACTGGCCCGCAAGTACCTGATGGTGCGGCTCACCGACGTGGCACGGAAGCTGGCCGGCAGGAGCGCGCGGCCGGGGCAGGTGGCGGTGGCCGTCACCTTCTGAGGTGTCGGCGCTGCGGTTTCAGCGCCTGCGCTTCTTGGCTTTCGCGGGCTTCGCGGACTTCGCGGACTTCGGGCGGGCCGAGGCCTGGCGGGCGAGAGCCGCCTCGTACTCGCGGCGGCGCAGTGCCTCGCCGGGGGCCTCGGACAGGGAGCGCACGAAGTACGCGAGCAGTGCGCCGATGAAGCCGATCGCGTACAGGCCCTGGTTCTCGGCCGCCGCAGCCGGGCGGGCGGAGAAGCCCTTCCAGGTGCGCTGGAAGGCCAGCACGCTGCACACGGCGAAGCCGACGAAGGCGATGGCGGTGACAAAGCCGCCGATCTCGGCGTCGGAGAGCCCCTGGAAGCCGAGCCGCAGCACGAACGCGCCGGCCGCGGCCGCCGCCAGCGACCCGGCCGCCGCGGCGGCCCTGCGCCACCCGTAGCCCCGGTCGTGCTCCACCCACGTGGTCCCGAACCACCGGATCGCCTCCGGCGCGGGGCCGGCCTCCGTCCGGGCCTTCGTCAGCTCGCTCACCGGTCCAGTATGGCCGGAAATGCGGGCGCACCCCCCGTGACCGCGGTCACCCCACTCACGCCGTGAGGCGCTTCTCCAGCAGCGTGACGGCGTAGACGGCCTTCCGGGCGCCGGACTTCGCGGGCTGCTCGCCGACGACCTCGTAGCCCGCGGCCTGGTAGTAGGCGCGCAGCACCGGGTTGGTGGCGAGACAGTCCAGGCGGCACAGGTCGCGGCCCGACTCGGCGACACGGCGTTCCGCCGCGGCGAGCATGCGCAGGCCGGTGCCGGGCGGGGCCGTCGCACGGTCGGTCATCAGGCGGTGCACATAGCCGGCGGCACCCGGGGCGTCGCCCCACGCCGCCGGGTCCTGCCACCACAGCTCCCACGCGCCCGCCACCGGGCCGTCGGGGCCGAGCGTCGCGATCCAGACCTCCCCGTCCGCGAGCCGGGCGCGGAAGTGGTCCTCGCCCAGCTCGCCCGGCTGCCACTGGTCGATGCCGCGGGCGATCTGCCAGCGGGCCGCCGCGTCCCGCAGCCCGACCAGCGCCGGGACGTCTGCCTCTGCGGCCCGGCGGAAGGTCAGCGCCGGTTCGAGCAGCGCCCGGCGCAGGGCGGCGACCTGATCGGCGTCCACGCCCAGCTGGTCGGCGGCATACGCCTGCACCGAGCCGTACGTGCGGGCCATCGCGCCCAGGAAGAGCCGCATCACGTCGGCGGGCGCGCGGCCGTACCCCGGCCAGCGCGGCGACGCACCGCCGTGCTCGGCACGCCAGTCCGCGAGCAGCCGCTCGGTGGCCAGCTCCGTGAGGGTGAAGTCCTCGACGATGACCTCCTCCGGCACGCCCAGCAACGCCAGGACCAGGGCCGCGAGTTGGCCCGTACGGTCCTTGCCCGAAGCGCAGTGGAAGACGACCGGGCCGGCGTCAGGGGCCGCGATGACGTCCAGCGCCTGGCGCAACTCCTTCACGCCGTCCTGCGCGACCTCCATGAACCGCTCGGCCAGGAAAGGCCCCGTCTCCACGGCCGGGTCCAACGACGGCTGGTCGTACGGACGGTGCTCGATGCTGAGGTTGTGATACGTGAGGGTCGGGTGCTCGGGCACCCTTCCCTTGGCGTCGATCTCCCACGGGTAGCGCAGGTCGATGACCGTACCCACCCCCAGCGCGAGGAAGCGGTCCCAGTCGGACCCGGCGAGCTTCCCCAGGGAGTCCGAGCGGTACAGCCGCCCCCAGCGGACGACCTGGCCGTCGGCCGCGGGATACCCGCCGAGGTCCCGGAAATTGTGCAGCCGAGCAAAAGGTATGTGCCTGTGCATGAGCCGCACTCTACGTGCCCGTTCGCTAGGCGAAGGCGAACACCGGGCCGGTGGCGGCGCGCAGGACGCAGGGGTTGGCGAACTTCTTCCGCCAGTCGACGGGACGACCGCGGAATTCACCCCGGGCGGTGACGGTGATCGGAGCGTACGGCTCCCGGCAGACGGCCGGCGGTGATCGGAGCGTACGGCTCCCGGCAGACGGCCGGTTGCCCCAGGAGGGCGTCGAAGTCGCCGTCGGCGGCGGACAGTGCGGTGCACGCCGGGAGAGGGAGGGGGTGCGTACCGTGCGCGATCCCGTCGCAGGACAGGGTCGCGCTGCGTGTGCCTGCCGTCAGGGCAAGGCCTTGGGCCTGGCCCTGGCCTGGGCTCGGTGGCGCCGCCGCCAGGCTCACTGCTGCGAGCAGGGCCGCGGTTGCGGCGGCCAGCACCATGTCTCTCACAGCGCCCACTCCACGCCTGTCCAGGCCACTCCGGGGGTACGCCACGCCCCCCATACCCCCGAAGGGGGTACGCCCCCGCTGCCCGCCCCTTGCGGTGAGCTTCCGCCTTTCCCCCGGCGGGGGGGCAGGTGATTTCCACTTGCTGTGGGGCTCGCACCTTTCGGTGCGTGGTTGATCGGGCGCGCAGTTCCCCGCGCCCCTGGGTGGGTGCCACTTGCTGTGGCGTTGCTTTCTTCCATGCTCCTCGGGCTGGGCGCGCAGTTCCCCGCGCCCCCAAAAAACGCTCACCCTCTTGCGCAGAGGGCGCCGCATGAAAGCGTCGCCTCTGCGGGAGAGGGCAACCATCAGGGGCGCGGGGAACTGCGCGGCCAGCACGAACGGGCGGGAAGAAAGCGACGCCACAGCAGGTGGCAATCACCTAGGCACCCCCGGCGGGGGAAAGCGGACTGTCCCGCGCAAGGGGCGGGACTTCCGGGGTCGGGGCCGCTACGGGCTCAGGTCGGAGGGGCTAGGCGTTCGCCGGCGAAGAGGTGGAGGGCCGGGATGAGGGTGGCGGGGAAGGGGGTCAAAGGGGTGAGGGGGCAGGCGAGGTGGCCTGCGACGAGGTGGCGGGGGGTGGACGGGGGGAGGTCCGTGCCCGGGAGGGGCCAGACGGTGAGCCAGGTGTGGGCGTCGGGCGCCCCGGGGTGCGGTCCGACGGTGAGCGCGGCGACTTCCGGCCAGCTGAAGCGGACTTCGGGGCCGCCCGGGCGTGCCCGGGCGGAGAGCCCTTCGGGTCCGACGGCGAGCCGTCGCGGCCTGCGCCACCTGGCGTAGAGCCGCACCGTGCAGAACCACGCACCCGCGGCGACCGCGAAGTCCGGCCCGAGAAGCCCCAGCGGCACGGGTGCGCGCTGCCCGAGGAATGCGCCGGCGACGGGCTCGGTGCAGGCGAGTGCGAGGACGAGGCAGAGGACCCAGGGCAGGGCGCGCCCGGGCACGGTGAAGACCTGCCCGGGCCGGTGCCCGCCTTCCGGCCCTGAGACGGTGACGGGCACGGGCTCGCGCACGGACCGCGGCGCCGTCTCGAAGTGGGCGCCGCCGTACTCGGCGAGGGCGGCGCTGAGCGCGCCGAGCGGCTGGTCGAGGTCGCCCGTGTCGAGCAGGGTGTAGCGGACCCGGTGGTCCGCGAGGACGCCGAGCGCTTCGGCGAACCATGCGTCGTAGCGCCGGTCGGCGGGACGCGGCAGCCGCACCCCTGCCGCGGTCCACAGCACGAGCCGCGGTTTGGAGGGTTCGGAGTCCTCGCCGGTGTCGCGGTATTCGAGGGCGACGGCGTCGACCTGTTCCCAGCTCACTTCTGCGTCGTGCAGGGTCAGCCCGAAGGCGTCGATGCGCAGCCGGAAGGGTTTGCGGGCCCGCCGCAGGTCGGCGGTGCCGCGCAGGGCGGCGAGCAAGGCGAACGCGGCGGCGGCGAGCAGCCCTGCGGGGCTGCCCGGCATCCCGTGCACGGCCAGCCATGCCACGAGCCCCGCGACGATCGCGCCGGATGCGCAGAGCATTCCGGCACCGCGCCGGCGCAGCCGCCCGCTGATGGTGAACTCCACTGCCCCACCCCCTTGTTGACGCCCGGGTTCCAGGATGCGGCGCGGCTGCCCGCCGCGGTGGGTGCCGTGCGCGGTCCGGTGCGACGGCGGGACCGGTGTGGGGCGAATCGGTGAAGAAGTGAACGGCGGGCGTCCGGCTCGTGCGCGGAGCATTGACCACCGACTGACCAGTCAGTAACTTCTGCGGAGCAGCACCGACTTCATCCGATCTCGGCTGATACCCGCACCAATCCCCCACGTGTTTGGCAGTGTCGAAGGAGACAGCATGTCGATGCGCATCCTCGCCCGGGTAGCGGCGGCCGCCCTGGCCGCCGGCACACTGGCCGTACTCGGCCTGAGCGCCCCCACCGCCCAGGCCGCACCCCAGACCACAGGCACGTCGCAGACGTACGTGGCGATGGGCGACAGCTACAGCGCGGGCTCCGGCATCCTGCCGCTCGACCCGGCGGCCTCGCTGCTGTGCGTGCGGTCCACCGCGAACTACCCGCACGTGCTGGCCGCCCGCACGGGCATGGCGCTGACCGACGTCACCTGCGGCGGCGCCCAGACCAAGGACTACGCCGGGTCCCAGTACCCGGGCGTGGCACCGCAGTCGGACGCGCTGGGCGCGAACACCGGCCTGGTCACGATGACCATCGGCGGCAACGACAACAGCACCTTCATCGACGCGATCCTCGCGTGCGGCTCCGCGGGAGTGGCGACCCTCGGCTTCGGGCACCCCTGCCAGAGCCTGTACGGCAGCACGTTCACCGACCAGGTGGACACCGGCACCTACCAGGCGGTGAAGTCGGCGCTCGCGGCCGTACGCGCCAAGGCGCCGAACGCCCGGGTGGCGATCCTGGGCTACCCGTGGATCGTGCCGGCCGCGGCCGTGCCCGGCTGCTTCGCCAGGCTGCCGATCGCCTCGGGCGACGTGCCGTACCTGCGCGACCTGCAGACCCACCTGAACGCGGCGGTCAAGCGCGCGGCCGCCGAGACCGGCGCGACCTACGTGGACGTCTCCGGGGTGTCCGACGGGCACGACGCCTGCCAGCCGGCCGGCACCCGGTGGATCGAGCCGATCCTGTTCGGCACCAACTTCGTGCCCGTGCACCCCAACGCGCTGGGCGAGTCCCGGCTCGCCGACCGCACCGCCGCCGTCCTCGGCCTCGGCTGAGCCGGGGCACACCCGAGAGCCCCCCACAGGAAAAGGAGCCGCCCCGGGGTCACGACCCCGGGGCGGCTCCCGTCAGCCGAGCGAAGTGGCCGGTCAGCCTTCGAGCTTGGAGATGTCCCGCACCGCACCGCGGTCCGCGCTGGTCGCCATGGCCGCGTACGCCCGCAGCGACGCGGAGACCTTGCGCTCGCGGTCGCGCGGGGCGTACACACCGCCGAGCGCCTCCCGGCGGGCCGCCAACTCCTCGTCGGAGACCAGCAGTTCCATGGACCGCGCCGGGATGTCGATCCGGATGCGGTCGCCGTCCTCGACCAGCGCGATGGTGCCGCCGGAGGCCGCCTCGGGCGAGGCGTGGCCGATGGACAGGCCCGAAGTGCCGCCGGAGAAGCGGCCGTCGGTGATCAGCGCGCAGGACTTCCCCAGGCCCCGGCCCTTGAGGTACGAGGTCGGGTAGAGCATCTCCTGCATGCCGGGGCCGCCGCGCGGGCCCTCGTAGCGGATCACGATGACGTCGCCGGGGGTGATCTCCTTGCGGAGGATCTTCTCGACGGCCTCCTCCTGCGACTCGCACACCACCGCGGGTCCCTCGAAGGTCCAGATCGACTCGTCGACGCCCGCGGTCTTCACCACGGCGCCGTCCACGGCGAGGTTGCCGCGCAGCACCGCGAGGCCGCCGTCCTTGGAGTAGGCGTGCTCGACGTCGCGGATGCAGCCGCCGGCCGCGTCGGTGTCCAGCGTCTCCCACCGCTCGGACTGGGAGAAGGCCTGGGCGGAGCGCACGCAGCCGGGGGCCGCGTGCCACAGCTCGACGGCCTGCTCCGACGGGGAGCCGCCGCGGACGTCCCAGGTGTCCAGCCACTCCTTGACCGAGCGCGAGTGGACGGTGTGCACGTCCTCGTTCAGCAGCCCGCCGCGGTACAGCTCGCCGAGGATCGCCGGGATGCCGCCGGCCCGGTGCACGTCCTCCATGTAGTACGTGCCGCCGGGCGCCACGTTCGGGGCGACCTTGGCCAGGCACGGCACCCGGCGCGAGACCGCGTCGATGTCGGTCAGGCCGTAGTCCAGCTCGGCCTCCTGGGCGGCGGCCAGCAGGTGCAGGATGGTGTTGGTGGAGCCGCCCATGGCGATGTCCAGGGCCATGGCGTTCTCGAACGCGGCCCGGGTGGCGATGGCCCGCGGCAGCACGGACGCGTCGTCCTGCTCGTAGTAGCGGCGGGTCAGCTCCACGACGGTGCGGCCCGCGTCCTCGTAGAGGGCCTTGCGTGCGGTGTGGGTGGCCAGCACCGAGCCGTTGCCGGGCAGGGCCAGGCCCATCGCCTCGGTCAGGCAGTTCATCGAGTTGGCGGTGAACATCCCGGAACACGACCCGCAGGTCGGGCAGGCGTTCTCCTCGATGCGCAGGATGTCGGCGTCCGAGACGTTCTCGTCGACGGCGTCGGCGATCGCGTTGATCAGGTCGAGCTTGCGGACCGTGCCGTCGACCAGGGTCGCGCGGCCGGCCTCCATGGGGCCGCCGGAGACGAAGACCGTGGGGATGTTCAGCCGCAGCGCGGCCATCAGCATGCCCGGGGTGATCTTGTCGCAGTTGGAGATGCAGATCAGCGCGTCGGCGCAGTGCGCCTCGACCATGTACTCGACGGAGTCGGCGATCAGGTCGCGGGACGGCAGCGAGTACAGCATGCCGCCGTGGCCCATGGCGATGCCGTCGTCGACCGCGATGGTGTTGAACTCGCGCGGCACCGCGCCGGCCGCCTTGATCGCCTCGGAGACGATCCTGCCGACCGGCTGGAGGTGGGTGTGGCCGGGTACGAACTCGGTGAAGCTGTTGGCGACCGCGACGATCGGCTTGCCGATGTCGGCGTTGTCCACGCCGGACGCGCGCATCAGCGCACGCGCGCCTGCCATGTTGCGGCCGTGGGTGACCGTACGTGACCTCAGCTCGGGCACGGTGTCCACTCCCTTGGTTTCACTCAGCTCGTACGACGGCCGCGGCGCGCGACCGTGCCGTCGAGGGTACGCCCGTCGCCCAGGATCCGGACACCTCGTCCGGATGACGGAACCCTTGCGCTAGTCCCGCTGCTGCTGCGCGGCCCCCGGGCGTACGTCCGGGTCGGTCAGGTAGCGCTGCAAGGTGGGCGCGACCACCGCGACCAGGTCCTCCGGCGACGCCGACGCGATCGGCTCCACCTTCACCACGTACCGCAGCATGATGATCCCGACCAGCTGCGCCGCCGCGAGCTGCACCCGGAACTCCGGGTCCGGCACCCGCAGCTCCCCCGCCACCCGCGCCAGCACCCGGCGGCCCACCAGGCCGCGGAAGACGGCGGCGGCCCGCTCGTTGGTCACCGCGGAGCGCACGATCGCCAGCAGCGGCCCGCGGGTCGCCCCGTTCTCCCACACGCCCAGCATGAAGCGGGCCACCCGCTCCCCCATGCCGTCGGGGCCGCCGGCCGCCATGGCCCCGGGCAGTTCCAGCGCAGGCCCGAAGGACAGCTCGATGGCCGCGGCGAAGACCTGGTCCTTGGTGCCGAAGTAGTGGTGGACCAGTGCCGCGTCCACGTCGGCGGCCTTGCCGATGGAGCGGACCGAGGTCTTGTCGTAGCCGTGCGCGGAGAACTCCTCGCGGGCGGCGGCGAGGATACGTTCCCGGGTCCCGGCGGCGGCTCCCGCCCGCTTCCCCGCGGGCCTGCCGCGGCGGCGGGGCGGGTCCGAGGGCGTACCGGAGGACGCACCCGCGCCCTTGCGCGTACCGGACGGCGTACCGCTCATGCGCGCACCGACGGGCGGGAGGGCGAGGGCAGCGCCAGGTGGCGGCGGGTGAAGGACAGCGCCTCCGCCAGGTCGCCCTCGCGCTCGGCCGACGACATGGCCCGCCGCGTGTTGACCTCGATCACCACATGCCCGCCGTAGCCGCCCGCCGCCAGCGACTCCAGCAGCGCCCCGCAGGGCTGGCTCCCCCGCCCCGGCACCAGGTGCTCGTCCTTCGCCGAGCCGCTGCCGTCCGCGAGGTGCACGTGTGCGAGCCGGTCGCCCATCCGCGCCACCATCTCCAGGGCCTCGGTGCGCGACGTCGCCGCGTGCGACAGGTCCACCGTGAAGTGCCGGTAGTCCTCCCGCGTCACGTCCCAGTCCGGCGCGTACGCCAGCATCTCCCGGTCCCGGTAGCGCCACGGGTACATGTTCTCGACCGCGAAGCGCACGTCCGTCTCGTCGGCCATGCGCCAGATGCCGCGTACGAAGTCCCTGGCGTAGTTGCGCTGCCACCGGAAGGGCGGGTGCACCACGACCGTGGACGCGCCCAGCCGCTGCGCGGCCGTCCTGGCCCGCTGCAGCTTCACCCACGGGTCCGTCGACCACACCCGCTGGGTGATCAGCAGGCAGGGGGCGTGCACCGCGAGCACCGGCATCCGGTGGTAGTCCGACAGCCGCCGCAGCGCGTCCACGTCCTGGCTCACCGGGTCGGTCCACACCATGACCTCGACCCCGTCGTACCCCAGCCGGGCGGCGATCTCGAACGCGGTTGCCGTGGACTCCGGATACACCGACGCCGTGGACAGCGCGACCTTCACGCCGGACACGCCGCCGGTCCGCTTCCTGGGGTCCACTGGTTCAGCCACGGGAGCCAGCGTACGACCGGGTCCCGCCGGGACGGCCGACTCACCCCTCGCGGCGGGCCACCGTCGAGGCCCCGCCGCCTGTGGGCTTGGCCACACTGCCGTGCGTGTCACCCGCGAGACCACCGGCCGACGCGGCCCCCGCGGTGTCCGCGGCCATCACGTCGAGCTTGCGAAGGATCACACCCTCGCGCAGCGCCCACGGGCAGATCTCCAGCTCGCTCACCCCGTACAGGTCCATCGCGCCCTCGGCCACCAGCGCGCCCGCCAGCAGCTGCCCGGCCCTCCCCTCCGAGACCCCTGGCAGCCCGGCCCGCCGCTGCGCGGTCATCCCCGCCAGCCGCGGCACCCACTCCTCCAGGGCGCTGCGCCGCAGCACCCGCTGCACGTACAGCCCGTCGGCGCTGCGGGCCGCCCCGGCGATCCTGGCCAGCTGCCGGAAGGTCTTCGACGTCCCCACCACATGGTCGGCAGGACCCAGCCGGGCGAACTCCGCCACCGTCTTCGCGATCTCCGCCCGCACATGGCGGCGCAGGCTGCGCACGTCCTGCGCCGACGGCGGGTCCCCCGGCAGCCACCCGCCGGTCAGCCGGCCCGCGCCCAGCGGCAGCGACACCGCAGCGTCCGGGTACTCGTCCATCCCGTAGCCGACCTCCAGCGACCCGCCGCCGATGTCCAGCACCAGCAGCTTGCCCGCCGACCAGCCGAACCAGCGCCGTACCGCCAGGAACGTCAGCCGCGACTCGTCCTCCCCCGACAGCACGGTCAGCCGCACCCCGGTCTCCTGCTCGACCCGCGCCAGCACCGCCTCGCCGTTCGCGGCCTCCCGCACCGCGGACGTCGCGAACGGCAGCACGTCCTCCGCGCCCTTGTCCTCCGCGACCCGCAGCGCCTCCGCGATCGTCGCGACCAGCCGGTCGACGCCGTCCGCGCTGATCGCCCCGCCCTCGTCGAGCAGCTCCGCGAGCCGCAGGTCCGCCTTGTGCGAATACGCCGGCAGCGGCCGCGCGCCAGGGTGCGCGTCCACCACCAACAGGTGAACGGTGTTGGACCCCACGTCGAGCACTCCCAGTCGCATGGGCAGCACTTTAGGCCAGCGTCACAGACCGCCGTCCTCCCACCGCCCGCGGCCGCCGGCAGGTCCTTGTGCGGGCCGGTGGACGCATTCGGTGCATTACGGTCTTACGCTTGGCCGCGTGGCAAAGGTGAAGGCCCGCAAGGGCGTACAGCAGGTTGCGGCGGACGACGAGGCCGGTCTCGACTTCGCCCGTGCCTGGGTG
Source organism: Actinacidiphila bryophytorum (assembly GCF_016916835.1). GTDB lineage: Bacteria > Actinomycetota > Actinomycetes > Streptomycetales > Streptomycetaceae > Actinacidiphila > Actinacidiphila bryophytorum. The sequence continues at coordinate 16,947 of NZ_JAFFIX010000018.1, forward strand.
GAGTTCGTCGACCCCGCGGACGAGGAGCAGGTCTTCCGCTGCGACCTCACGTGGCTGACCTCGCGCTGGACGTGCGTGTTCGGCAGCGGGTGCCAGGGGATCGTGGCCGGGCGGGCCGACGACGGCTGCTGCTCGCTGGGCGCGCACTTCTCCGACGACGACGACGAGAAGCGGGTGGCGGGCCATGTCGCCCGCCTCACACCGGACACCTGGCAGTTCCACGGCCTGGGCACCGGCACCGGCGGCTTCTGGGCCGAGGAGAACGAGGACGGCGAACGGCAGACCCGCGTCGTGGACGGCGCCTGCATCTTCTCCAACCGGGCCGGCTTCGCCAGCGGCCAGGGCTGCGCCCTGCACGCCCTCGCCCTGCGGGAGAACCGCGAACCGCTGGAGACCAAGCCCGACGTGTGCTGGCAGCTGCCGATCCGCCGCACCTTCGAATGGGTCGACCGGCCCGACGACACCCGGGTCCTGGTCGTCTCGATCGGCGAGTACGACCGGCGCGGCTGGGGACCCGGCGGCCACGACCTGCACTGGTGGTGCACCTCCGCGACCTCCGCACACGGCGGCGGCGAGCCCGTGTACGTCTCCTACCGCGCCGAGCTGACCGAGCTGATGGGCGAGGCCGGCTACGCGGAGCTGGCCGCGGCCTGCGAGGCCCGGCTGTCCACCGCCCTGCCCCTGCTGGCCCCGCACCCGGCCGACCCGGCCTGACGGCGGAACCGCCCGCACCCCCGCGGTACTCCCTTCCGTACGGGAGGGAGTACCGCCATGGACGCCAGCACCGTCACCGCAGTCGCCGCCACCGCGATAGCCAGCGCATCCTTCGCCGTGTCCATCAGCGAGGCCCGCGCCACCCGGCGGCACAACCGCCACTCCGTCAAACCTGCACTCGAACTGTGGATCCGCCGCCACAACGGCGGCGACGCGGGCCTGCGGGTGTGCAACTTCGGCCTCGGCCCCGCCGTCGTCACCAGCACCTCCGTCGCGCTCGACGGCGTCCACCTCGGCCAGTGGACCCGGCCCGTCGCCACCTCGCTGCGCGCCCAGCTGGCCGAGTGGCCGCACGCGACCACCGTGCGGCCCGACTCGATGCTGCCGCCCGGCATCGAACGCTCGCTGCTCTACGTCGACGACTACGACCCCGCACGCCACGGCGACCTCTGGGAGATGCTCCAGCACCGGCTGGCCTTCGAGATCCGCTACGAGTCCCTCTACGGCGGCGAGGACTTCCTGGCCGTGCACCCCGCCGCCCCGATGTAAGGCCCGCTCACGCCGACAGCGCGTCCCGCTCCTCCGCGTCCTGCGCGCACGCGGCGACCAGCACGTCAAGCGACAGCCCGAGCGCCCCGGCCAGCGCCGCCACCGTGAAGAAGGCCGGCGTCGGGGCGCGGCCCGTCTCGATCTTGCGCAGCGTCTCGGCGGACACACCCGCCGCCGCCGCGACCTCCACCATGCTGCGCTCACCGCGCGCCTCCCGCAGCAGCGCGCCGAAGCGCTCACCGCGCCTGCGCTCCCACGGGGTCAAAGGAGTCCTCACCATGCCTGTGATACTAATACCGGTATAAGAATTGGAGGAGGACCACCATGGTGGAGATCAAGAACGACACGGCACTCGACGCGATGCGCGCGGCCGGCCGGGTCGTCGGCCAGGCACTGGCCGCCGTCCAGGAAGCCGCAGCCGTCGGGGTCTCGCTGCGCGAACTCGACGAAGCCGCCCGCGCCGTCCTCGACGAAGCCGGCGCCGGCTCGCCCTTCCTCGGCTACCGCCCGCCCTTCGCCCCCACGCCCTTCCCCGCGGTGCTCTGCACATCCGTCAACGACGCCATCGTCCACGGCATCCCCACCGACTACCGGCTGCGCGACGGCGACCTCGTCAGCGTCGACTGCGGCGCCGAACTCGACGGCTGGACCGGGGACGCCGCCACCAGCTTCACCGTCGGCACCCCGCGGGCCGCCGACCTCGCCCTCATCGCGGCCACCCGCAAAGCACTCGACGCCGGCATCGCCGCCGCCGTCGCCGGAAACCGCATCGGGGACATCTCGCACGCCATCGGGCAGGTCGCGCGTGCCGCGCGCTGCGGCATGCCCGCGGACTTCGGCGGGCACGGGATCGGGCGGCGCATGCACGAGGACCCGCACGTGCCGAACCGGGGGCGGCCGGGGAGGGGCTTCCCCCTCAGGCCGGGGCTGGCCCTCGCGATCGAGCCGATGCTCATGGCCGGCGGGCGGGACGAGTACGTCACCGCGGCCGACGGGTGGACGCTGCGTACGGTCGACGGCAGCAGGGCTGCCCACATCGAGCACACCGTCGCCGTCACCGCGGACGGCCCGCGCATCCTCACCCTGCCGTGAGTCGCCCTTCCCGCGCCTGACGGCGCGGGTTGGTTTTCCCACCCTCCCCCACAGCTCCGCGTGGGGGTGCCCCCAGACCCGTGCAACTTTGACTTCGTCTGCGGGCCTCCCCGTACCCCGGCCCCACCATCGGCGACCGCACGTCCGTGCACACCGGCGAACCCCAGTAGTAGGAGCAACCGGCAGGGACGACTCACCGCAAGCCGCCAACGAACGCAAGGGGACGGTTCGGGGGTGTCCCCGCAGGCATGCGCGCTACTGCCGCCGCCTCGTTCGGGAAGGGCCGAGGCGCGCAGGCCGAGGAGATACCCCCGAAGCGGCGCCGGAGGCACGGTCAGGGGGTGGGCGCACCCGTCGTGGACGCGGGCGGGGATGTCGGGGGCTCGGACGTGGGGGGAGCGGACGTCGGCGGCTCCGATGTCGGCGGCGCGGACGTCGGAGGAGCAGACGACGGCGGGGAGGACGCCGGGGGCGACGAGGACCCCGGGGGCGGGAAGGACCGGCGCGACGAACCGCGCAGAATCACCGTGGCGTTCGCCGGCGCGAACGCCACGGCCGCCGTCCACGACCCACCCGGCGCCAGCGCCCGCACCACCGTGATCGTCAGCGTGACCGACTCCCCCGGGTGCAGCACCCCCGACGTCGCCGACAGCCGCAGCCACCCCGCCTGCGTCGACGCCGACCACCGCACGTCGGCGGAACCGCTCGCCGTGAGCGTGACGAGCGTGCGCCCCGCGGCAGGCACCGCGGCGACCCGCAGGTAGCCCGCCCCGGGCGCGACCGGGGACCCGGAGGGCGTGACCGTCACCGCCGTGACGTCGGCGTCGGTGCCCGCCGGCCCGGCGGAGGGCGCGGCCGGGGGGAAGGAAGCGGAAGGCCGGGGGCGCGAGGCCCCGGCCTTCTCGTACGGGAGCCCCACCCCGTCCGGCGCCCCGGCGGCAGCCCGCCCGCCGCCGTGCGCGTCGTCCCCGCCGAGCGGCGTCGCCCGGTACGCGGCCCAGATCGCCAGCACGGGCGCGGCGACGACGGCCGCGACGACCGTGGTCGTCACGGCACGGTGCCGCAGCTGCGCCCGCCGCGCCGCCCGGTCCTTGAGGTCGAGCGGGAAGCCGCGCCGGTCGAAGCGCGGCGTGCATTCGCGGCTGCGGCCCGCCCCGGTCTCCATGGCGTGCAGCAGCGCGGCGCAGGCGGCGGCGCGCGGCGCCTCGATGAGGGCGAGCACGGCGGTGGCGTCCGCGGCGGCGCCGGGCCACGGCCCGGCGGCGACGGCGCGCTCGGCGTCCCGCCGGCACAGGGTGCACTCGTCGACGTGCCGCACGAGTTCGTCGCGCAGCGCGGGTCCGAGCAGGACCCGGGTGTCGCCGGCGAGTTGGGCGAGCGCGGCGCAGCGCCCGGTGTCGACGACGGCCAGCGCGGCCCTGGTCCGCTCGACCTCGCAGGCGGCGCGGGCCAGCAGCCCGCGGGCGGCGTCCGTCTCCAGCCCGAGCACGGCGGCGACCTCGTGCGGCGGGAGCTGGTGGCGTACGGCCAGCTCCAGGGCCTCGCGCTGCTCGGGGGTGGTGCCGGCGGCCTCGGGCCAGGCGAGGGCGGCGAGTTGGGCGGCGCGCTGGTCGGCGACGGAGGCGGCGGCGCGGACGGGCGCCAGCGGGGTGCCGGCGGCGAGCCGGCGCAGGCAGGACCAGCGGGCGAGGGCGTAGAGCCAGGGGCGGCGCAGGGCGGGGTCGCGCAGCCGGGAGCGCTGGCGTTCGGCGAGCGCGAGGACCTCGCCGAGGGCGCCGGAGGCGGCGTCGTGCTCGCACAGGATGGACAGGCAGTACGTGAACAGGCCGTCGAGGTACGGCTCGTAGTGCGCGGGCGGCACCATCGGCAGGGTGCCCTGGGGGCGGCGGCGCGCGGGGGCGCCGTCCCGGCCGTCACCGGTGGTGCGCCCGGCCGAGCGCGCGGCGGCCCGCGCCGCGGAGCGCCCTGGCGTCGCCGTCCTGGGCCTGCGGTGCGCACCGGTCGGCTGCGAGGTGGGGGTGGTCTCCTGCCTGCTCATCACCGGGTGACGGTAGGCCCGTTACCGCCTCCGGCTCAGCCGTCCTCGCGGCCATTAACCCTTATGGGTGGCGATGCGCCCCGAAAGGGGACGGTTCCGCACTTCGTACGGGTGAATGTGCGCGCGCACGCTCGAAGTCCGCACCGCACGCCCCCCGGGTGCGCCCCCCGGGGCAACCGGGACGGGGAAGGGCACCTTCCCCGTCCCGGCCGGGTTGTCGTACCCGCCCGCTACGGTGGCGCCATGGCCACCCGCAAGCCCGCCCAGAAGGACCGCCCCTCCTACCGCTGCACCGAGTGCGGCTGGACCACCGTGAAGTGGCTCGGCCGGTGCGGCGAGTGCCAGGCGTGGGGGACGGTCGAGGAGTACGGCGGGGTGCCGGCGGTGCGCACCACCGCGCCCGGCAGGGTGAGTGCGCCGGCGCGGCCCATCGGCCAGGTGGACGGCCGGCAGGCGGCGGCGCGCTCGACGGGCGTGCCGGAGCTGGACCGGGTGCTCGGCGGCGGGCTGGTGCCCGGCGCGGTCGCGCTGCTGGCGGGCGAGCCGGGCGTGGGCAAGTCCACGCTGCTGCTGGACGTGGCGGCGAAGGCGTCGAGCGCGCGGAGCCCGGTGCTCTATGTGACGGGCGAGGAGTCGGCGTCGCAGGTGCGGCTGCGCGCCGACCGTATCGGCGCGCTCGCCGACCACCTGTACCTGGCGGCGGAGACCGACCTGTCGGCGGTGCTCGGGCACCTGGACGACGTCAAGCCGTCGCTGCTGGTGCTGGACTCGGTGCAGACGGTTGCCTCGCCGGAGATCGACGGCGCCCCGGGCGGCATGGCGCAGATCAGGGAGGTCGCGGGCGCCCTGATCAGGGCGTCCAAGGAGCGCGGTATGGCCACGCTGCTGGTCGGCCATGTGACCAAGGACGGCGCCATCGCCGGTCCGCGGCTGCTGGAGCACCTGGTCGACGTGGTGCTGAGCTTCGAGGGCGACCGGCACGCGCGGCTGCGGCTGATCCGCGGGGTGAAGAACCGGTACGGCGCCACCGACGAGGTCGGCTGCTTCGAGCTGCACGACGAGGGCATCACGGGCCTGGCCGACCCGTCGGGGCTGTTCCTGACCCGGCGCGACGAACCGGTGCCCGGCACGTGCCTGACGGTGACGCTGGAGGGCAAGCGGCCGCTGGTCGCGGAGGTGCAGGCGCTGACCGTGGACACCCAGATCCCCTCGCCGAGGCGTACGACGTCAGGCCTGGAGAACTCGCGGGTGTCGATGATGCTCGCAGTGCTCGAACAGCGCGGCCGGATCAAGGCGATCGGCAAGCAGGACATCTACACCGCCACCGTCGGCGGGGTGAAGCTCACCGAGCCGGCCGCCGACCTGGCGGTCGCGCTGGCGCTGGCCAGCGCGGCGATCGACACCCCGCTGCCGAAGAACCTGGTGGCGATCGGCGAGGTGGGCCTGGCCGGTGAGGTGCGCCGGGTGACCGGGGTGCAGCGCCGGCTGTCGGAGGCGGCCAGGCTGGGCTTCACGCACGCGCTGGTGCCGACCGACCCGGGCAAGGTGCCGGCCGGGATGCGGGTGATCGAGGTGTCCGACATCGGTGACGCCCTGCGTGCGCTGCCCGCACGGCCCTCCCGGGGGTAGCGGGCGGAGGCCGGTGTTCCGGGGGCGTGCGGGCGCCCGGTGGAGGGGGGCACATGCCGGCGATCGGCGGCCCGCGGCGCGGACGACGTAAACTCTGTCCAAACCGCACCGACCGGAGGAACGCAGTGGCAGCCAACGACCGGGCAGGCGCCGCCCCGGCCCGCAAGGCAGCGGCGGACTCCGCCAGCAGGTCCGGCACCGGCCAGGACGGCGGGCTGATGCGCGCCTCGCTGAGCGCCGTCGCGCCCGGCACGGCCCTGCGCGACGGCCTTGAGCGCATCCTGCGCGGCAACACCGGTGGCCTGATCGTGCTGGGCATGGACAAGACCGTCGAGTCGCTGTGCACCGGCGGCTTCGTCCTGGACGTGGAGTTCACCGCGACCCGGCTGCGCGAGCTGTGCAAGCTGGACGGCGCGCTGATCCTGGACAAGGACATCACCAAGATCCTGCGGGCGGGCGTGCAGTTGGTGCCCGACCCGACGATCCCGACCGAGGAGACCGGCACCCGGCACCGCACCGCGGACCGGGTGAGCAAGCAGGTCAACTTCCCCGTGGTGTCGGTGAGTCAGTCGATGCGGCTGATCGCGCTGTACGTGGACGGGCAGCGCCGGGTGCTGGAGGACTCGGCGGCGATCCTGTCCCGGGCCAACCAGGCGCTGGCGACCCTGGAGCGCTACAAGCTGCGGCTGGACGAGGTCGCGGGCACGTTGTCGGCGCTGGAGATCGAGGACCTGGTCACGGTCCGCGACGTCACGGCGGTGGCGCAGCGGCTGGAGATGGTGCGCCGGATCGCCACCGAGATCGCCGAGTATGTCGTGGAGTTGGGCACCGACGGCCGGCTGCTGTCGCTGCAGCTCGACGAGTTGATCGCGGGCGTGGAGCCGGAACGCGAGCTGGTGGCCCGCGACTACGTGCCCGAGCCGACCGCCAAGCGCAGCCGCACCGTCGCCGAGGCGATGTCGGAGCTGGACGCGCTGCCGCAGAGCGAGCTGATCGAACTGACCACGGTGGCAAGGGCTCTGGGCTACACCGGCTCGCCCGAGTCGCTGGACTCCGCGGTGTCGCCGCGGGGTTACCGGCTGCTGGCCAAGGTGCCGCGGCTGCCGAACACCGTCATCGAGCGGCTGGTCGAGCACTTCGGCGGCCTGCAGAAGCTGCTGGCCGCCAGCGTGGACGACCTGCAGGCCGTCGACGGTGTCGGCGAGGCCCGCGCCCGGTCGGTCCGCGAGGGCCTGTCCCGCCTGGCGGAGTCCTCGATCCTCGAACGCTACGTGTAGCGCCCGCTGTTCAACCCGGCGGGAGCCCGGCGGGAGCCCGGCGGGAGAACCTCAGTCCTGCGACAGGACGAACGGCACGCTCTTGGTGCCGTACCCCGGCAGTTGCGCCTGCGCAAGGTAGTTGCCCGGCGCGGCCTGTCCGCCCTTGGGGGTGGCGCAGTGCGGGGAGCTGGTCCTGCCGTTCCAGTGCAGCGTGTACGTCGTGCTGCCGTGCGCGGGCACCTGGAGCAGGTAGGACGCGGTGGACGCCGGGCAGTCGTCGGAGGCCCACACATGGCTGTCGTCGGGCGTCTTGGTGACGGTGAACACCGCGTTGCGCGGACCGAAGTCCACCTTGCAGGTGACAGTGCCGGAGTTGGTGGCGTGCAGCTGGAACACCGGGTCCTCGCCGGGTGCGTACGTGTTCTGCGCGCTGGTCAGCGACAGCGTGACCGTACCCGGCGAGCAGTCCGGCAGCGTCGAGCCGGCCGGTACCTGGTCGCCGCTCGCGCCGGTGCCCGCGCTCGCACCGCCGGTGCCGCCGCCCGGCGTGCCCGTGCCGCCGTCGGCACCCGCGGACGTACCGGCTGTCGTACCCGAGGTGGCGCCGGTGGTCCCGCCGCCGGAGTCGCCGGCCGTGGCGCCCGCCGAAGTCCCGTCGCCCGTACCGCCGTCGGCGCCTGTCCCGCCGTCGGAGGGGGCGGTCTCACGGCCGCCGGGGCGTCCGCTGATGTGGGTGCCGCTGGGCACCGGACCCGGTGTGATGCTCGCCGCCGGGGTGTGCGAACCGGTGGGCGCGGACGAGCTGTTGCCGCTTCCGCCGCCGCCCGACGTCACCGCCCAGATCACCAGTGCGGCGATCAGCGCGACGAGTGCGAACACCACGACTCGCCGCCGCCAGTAGATGGTCGACGGAAGAGGTCCGACGGGATTGCGCAACGAGCCCACACCCGAACTCTAGGGGAGATCACCCGTGTGCCGTCGCAACACCCGCCGCTCGGTGCCCGGTCTTTGCCGATGATCACGTTTACGTCGGCGGACGATCGCTGTCTGTGGCGTGTGCGAGGATCGCGAGGCGATGAGCACAGACCTCCACCACACTCCCGAGTCCGCCCCCGCCACCACCCCGCCCCGCGCGGCGGCGCTGCACGAACCGGTCATCGGCTGGTTCGACGCCCACGCCCGCGACCTGCCCTGGCGCCGCCCCGACGCGGGCGCCTGGTCGGTGATGATCAGCGAGTTCATGCTGCAGCAGACCCCCGTGGTCCGGGTGCTGCCGGTCCACGAGCAGTGGCTGGCCCGCTGGCCCCGCCCCGCCGACCTGGCCGCCGAGTCGCCCGGCGAGGCCGTCAGGGCCTGGGGCCGGCTCGGCTACCCGCGGCGGGCGCTGCGGCTGCACGCGGCGGCCGGCGCGATAGCGCAGCGGCACGGCGGCGAGGTGCCGCACGACCACGCCGAACTGCTGGCGCTCCCCGGGGTCGGCGAGTACACGGCCGCGGCCGTCGCCTCCTTCGCCTACGGGCGGCGGCACATCGTGCTCGACACCAACGTGCGCCGGGTCTTCGCCCGCGTCGTGACCGGTGTCGCCCACCCCCCGAACGCCACGACCGCCGCCGAGCGGCGCACCGCGGCAGGGCTGCTGCCCGCCGACGAGGCCACGGCCGCGCGCTGGGCGGCGGCGACCATGGAGCTGGGCGCCCTGGTCTGCACGGCCCGCTCCCCGCAGTGCGGCCAGTGCCCGGTCGCCGCGCTGTGCGCCTGGCGGCTGGCCGGCTCACCCGCGCACGAGGGACCCCCGCGCCGCGGCCAGTCCTACGCCGGCACCGACCGCCAGGTCCGCGGCCGCCTCCTCGCCGTCCTGCGCGCCTCCCCCACCCCCGTCTCCCAGTCCGCCCTCGACTCCGTCTGGCACGACCCCGTCCAGCGCGCCCGCGCCCTCGACACCCTGGTCGAAGACGGCCTGGTGGAACCCCTGGCCGACGGCGTCTACCGCCTGCCGGTGTGAGCGGGCTGCCCGCAGCTCACGTGGCGGGGACGGGCGGCCAGGCCGCCGGTTCCGCCGCGAAGACCGTCATCCAGTGCGGGTCGAGGCGGTAGTAGACGACCTCGGCCGACCAGTCGAAGGCGTCGGCGCCGTAGAAGTCCTTCAGGTACGCCAGCAGCGGTGGCCAGTCGGGGGAGGCGGGGGCGTCGAGCGGGTTGAGGGCCACCGCCGTGCCGTGGGTGAAGACGCCCAGGGACTCGCCGCGCATGTGGGCCGCGCTGGCCGCGGGGCGGGCGGCGAGGTGGCGGGCCTTGGCCGCGGTGCGGGCGGTGCCGAAATGCCACCTGCCGTGCAGGAAGTGGCCGTCGGCGCCGCTGATCCGGGGCTCGCCGGAGGCGGTCACCGTGGACAGGGCGAGCGTGCACATCCCGGTGAGGGTCGCGGTGAGCTGCGCCGCGGTCAGGGTGCGCTCGGGGCTGACGATGGAACGCAGGTGGCTGGTGGAGCGGGAAAGGGAGGCGTCGAGCAGGTCCTGCAGCTCGCGCGTTTCTTCTGGCGTCTCACGCATCGGCCCACTCTAGGCAGGCCGGTGCGGGCGCCGGCGTCATTGGCGCGGCAGGAGCAGTTGCGCGACGGCACCGCCGCCGTCGGAGGGCGGGGCGTTGCGGAAGGTGAGGCTGGCGCCGAGGACGCGGGCCTGCCCGGTGGCTATGGTCAGGCCGAGGCCGTGCCCCGCGCCCGCGCGGTCGGTGGAGCCGGTGCGGAAGCGGCTGGGGCCTTCGCGCAGCAGGTCGGCGGGGAAGCCCGGGCCGTGGTCGCGGACCCGCAGGTAGGGGCCGTCGACCAGGACGTCGATGGGGGCGCCGCCGTGCCGTGCCGCGTTGGCCAGCAGATTGCCGAGGATGCGTTCCAGGCGGCGCGGGTCGGTCTGGACGACGGCGTCCTCGGCGACCGTGACGGTGGCCTCGGGCGCCAGCACCGGCACCCGGCGGCCGACGAACTCCGCGAGCGCGACCTCCTGCAGGTCGGCCTGCTCGGCGGCTCCGTCGAGGCGGGCGACCTCCAGGACGTCCTCGACCAGGGTGCGCAGCGCGTGGACCCGGTCCCGTACCAGCTCCGAGGGCCGCCCGGGCGGCAGCAGTTCCGCCGCGGTGACCAGGCCCGTCACCGGGGTGCGCAGCTCGTGCGCGATGTCGGCGGTGACCCGCCGCTCGGCCTCCAGGCGCAATTGCAGGGCGTCGGCCATCGCGTCCACGGCCCTGGCCAGCTCGTCGGTCTCGTCGCGGCCCCGCCCGCCGATGGCCTCGCGCACCCGGACCTGCGTGTCGCCGTCGGCGACCTTGCGGGCGGCCGTCGCCGCCTTGCGCAGCCGCCGCGACATGCGCCCGCCGACGAGCACACCGACGGCGGTGCCGCCGAGGACGACGGTGACCGAGCCGAGCACCAGGGTCTGGTCGAGGTCGACCAGCACCGAGTAGCGGTCGGTGAAACCGGTCTTGAGCGACAGCACCTTGCCGTTGCCCGCCGGGGTCTCGGCCCACACGACCAGGCCGGAGCGGGTCTGCTGGACGAACGTGGCGCGCTGGCCCTTGGCGGCGTAGTCCTTCAACTCGGGCGGCAGCGCCGGGTCGTTGAGGGTGGCGTAGAAGACGAGGCGGCCGTTGGTCTCGTAGATCCGCAGCGCGGACTGGACGCGTTCGTCCTGGACGTCCCTGGCGCTGTTGATCATGCTGACCCTGGCGGCGTTGTGCACGACCAGGCTGAGCGCGACCACGACCAGCGCCGACACCACGGCGATGGCGGCGCTCAGCTTCCAGCGCAGGGTGAGGGTGGGGCGGAAAGCCATGGGCTGTCAGGCCCGCAGCTTGTAGCCGAAGCCGCGTACGGTCTCGATACGGTCCTGGCCGACCTTGGCCCGCAGCCGCTGGACGTGCACGTCCACGACCCGGGTGTCGCCGCCCCACTCGTAGTCCCACACCCGGGTCAGCAGCCGGTCCCTGGACAGCACCGTGCCGGGCGCCGCGGCGAACTCCAGCAGCAGCCGCAGCTCGGTCGGGGTCAGGGCGAGGCGCTCACCGCCGCGGGTGACCTCCAGGCCCTCGGGGTCGATCGCGATGTCGCCGAAGGACAGCAGCGCACCGCCCTCGTCCTGCGGGCCGTCGGCGGCGCTGGCACGGAACCGGCGCAGCACCGCCCGGATGCGGGCGACCAGCACCGCGCCGTCGAAGGGCTTGGTGACGTAGTCGTCGGCGCCGGCCTCCAGGCCCAGCACGACGTCGATGGCGTCGGCGCGGGCCGAGACCATGATGACCGGCACGGTCGACTCGTCCCTGATCCGCCGGCACAGGCTCACCCCGTCCAGGCCCGGCACCATCACGTCGAGCAGCGCCAGGTCGGGCTGCCGGGCGCGGAAGGCGTCCAGGCCCGTCAGGCCGTCGGGCGCCGCGGTGACCTGGAAGCCGTCGCGCTCCAGGGCGAGCGTGGTGGCCTCGCGGATGACGTCGTCGTCCTCGACGAACAGGACGTGGGTGCCGGCCATGCCGCTAGCGCGCCGGGGCCGCCGACGCGGTCGGCGTCGGCTTCGGCGTCGGCAGGTCCGGGTCGAGCGGGTCGGAGTCGGGGCGCGGCGCCGGATCGGTCGACGTCGGCTCGGGGCGTACGGTCGGGGTGCTCGCGCCGAAGTCGGCGTAGCTGCGGGAGACCTGCACGAAGCGGCCGTCCCGCCACGCGTACAGCACCGACTCCTGGCCGGTCGGGTACGACACCGGGTCGTCCACCTTGTACACCTCGTGGATGATCTGCAGCTGCCCGTCCTCGACGCTGCCGTACACCGGGGGGCGCTCGTCGGCGAAGACGTTCTGGTATTTCCCGTTCACCATACGGTAGACGTACGCGGCGACCCCCAGGCCGTCTCCGCAGGTCGTGACGTTCACCACCAGGTCGGGGCCGTCGCCCTCGGTCAGGTCGCCGGTGTCGGTGGCCATCGGGTAGTCGTCGCCCGCGCACGGCGTCAGGTCCTCGCGCACGCCCTGGCTGACGCTGCTGTCCCGGCGCACCATCGTGGCCAGCGCCCGCGGGTCGCGGGCGATCGCCGGGGCCGCCGCCGTGGACGACCGCCGGACGCTGGCACTCGGCGCCGGACCCTCCTTACGGGCACCCGTCTCCGTCGCACCGCAGCCCGTAGCCACGACGCACGCGCAGGTCAGCGCGCCCATCGCGGCACTACCGGGTCTTATGCGGCGCACATCGCCTCCTCCGGCTCCCTCGCCTCGTCCGCCTCCGGCCGCGTGTAGCCGTAGCTGCCGTGCTCCAGCTCGTACCGCAGCCGGGCGAGCGCCCGGTGCAGTGTGCTCTTCACCGTACCCGTGGACATCCCCAGCACACGCGCGGTCTCCTCCGTCGTGAGCTGCCCGTAGTGCCGCAGCACCACCACCTGCCGCTGCTTTGGCGCCAGCACCGCCAGCACGTCCCGCAGCATCTCCCGGTCCGCCCGCTGCTCGGCCCCGTCGTCCACACTCGGCTCCGGCAGGTCCCCGGTCGGCACCTCCTCCAGCTTCCGGTTCCGCCACCACTCGGTCCTGGTGTTGATCATCACCCGGCGCATGTACGCGTCCGCGAGCGTCTTGTCGGTGATGTCCTCCCACCGCGGGTACGTCCGCACCAGCGCCGTCTGCACGAGGTCCTGCGCGTCGATCGGATCGGGGACGAGTCGGCGCGCGCTGCGCAGCAGGGCCTCCTGCCGGGTCCTGACGTACTCCTCGAACTCCAGCACCGCGCCGCTCGCCGCCACCATGTCCTCCACCCCGTCCCTCCGCCCACCGGCCCCCGGCGGCAGGTCAGTCCGCCGTGGTCGCACCCGGGCCTTTCCCCTGGCTGCGCCGAAGCTACGGACCGGATGTCAGGCTTCCGCGACCACGGACGCACAGCGGGCGCACAGCGACCCATCGGTTGTGTAACGGGGGCGGAGGAAGCGGGCGAATGCGGTCGAATGCCTGCTGTCGGCTGCCCGCCGGTCACGGCTGCCAGGGGTCGGTGAGGCCGTGGCAGTGGCCACCGGGGTGGTCAGGCCGGTGACCGCGCCGGGCGCGTACCGTACGGCGCCGGCGACGGGTCCCCCAGCGGGGGCGTTGATGCCGTGATCATGTCGAGGCCCAGTGCGGTGCAGTAGTGCGAGACGCTCTTGCCCTCGCGTTGCGTGGTGATCAGCCGGGCGTCACGCAGTGTTCTGGCCTGCATGGACGCCGCAGGGGGGCTGATGTCGAGCGCCCTGGCCAGACCCGAGGTGGTGTGCTGCGTCGTGAGGAGCCGCAGCATTGCCGCGCGGGTGGTGCCGAGCAGGGCGTTGAGGGGGTCGGGGGTGGCGGGGGCGTCCTGGAGGGGCAGCGGGGTGACGGCCGGGTAGATCAGCAGCGCGGGGCCGCCGGGCTGCGGGGCGAGCAGCGGGTAGGCGGTCCAGAGCAGCGAGGGGAGCAGCACCACGCCCTGTCCTGTGAGCCGGATCTCGCGGTCGTACGCGGGCGGGTACTCGAGGGTCATGCCGTTCCACCGGGCCGAGGAGGACAGCCCGGTCAGCGTGGCGAGCAGCCCGTGCCGGGCCAGGTGCCGCGCACGCCACGCCACTTCGGCCTGGAACCCGGCCCGGACGCGCGGCCAGGCGTCGGCGAGGAGGCTCGTGTACGCGGCCGTCATCGACCGCTCCAGGAGCTGCCAGGACTCGCGGTCGTCGTCGGCGAGCCCGCGGACCCAGCTCGCGCGCGGCCGCTCCAGGGCGCGCACTCTGAGGAGTTCGGAGCGGACCGACGCGCGCGGCGTCGAGCGCACGGTGTCCATGCCCTCGGCGAAGCCCGCCGTGGGCGGGTCGAGGAACAGCGGGCCCGTGCCGGTCGTCGACAGCAGGTCGAGCACGGGACGGGCCTGAGGCGGGAGGACCCGCTGGGCGCGGTGGCGCCACTGGCCGAACACCGGGTCCGACCGGCGCTTGAGCGTCATGAGGGCGAGACCCAGTTCCATCAGGGGCGCCGGCTCGTCGGCCATCCGGACCCGTAACAGGTCCTCCGCCGTGAAATGCACCCTCAGCACATGGTCCCCCCGGAGCCCGTCCCTGCGGCTGCGCCGCCCGACAGTTCAGCAGCAGCTGAATACATCGCGGCGAGCGGCGGCCGACGCGCACGCTGTCACGCGTCCCAATCAAGTCTCTGCCCCCGTGCGACGGGGGCGGCAGGCGTGAACCGGACATCACACCCGAACAAAGGGAGGGAACCCACGTGCTGAAAAGGATGCACATCGGACTCATGGCGGGAGCCGCCCTGCTCGGCGGCGGCCTGGTGCTCGCACCGTCGGCGTCGGCCGACGTCTCGCCAGACGTCGCCTGCAGCTTCTACCACCACAACGCCGACGCGGGCAGCGGCACGGTCACGGCCAGCAGCCTGGCCCGCCGCGAGGGCCCGTACACGTACTGCGACGCGTACGGCTACGCCGCCGGCGGCGCGAAGATCTACTACTGGTGCTACGACTACGGCAGCTCGGTCACCGGCAACGGCATCACGATGGACACCTGGACCTACGGCCGGATCTCCGGTACGAGCCAGGAGGGCTGGTTCAGCGACGTCTACCTCAGCAACCACGGCGCCACGCACCAGTGCTGACGGCCCCGTACCGGTCCGGCCGCGCCCCGGGCTCGGCCCGGGCCAGGTAGCCGGGCCGCACTCTCGACGGATCCATGGCGGGGACACCGTCCGGCTGTTGCCGGGCGGCGTCCCTCGCTCATGCGCAGACCCTAGGCTTCGGCGAGGGAGGGATCACCATGGAACAGCCGGGGACCGGCAGGCAGGAGCGGGCGCTGGCGCCTGCTGTGGGGGCCATGACCCTGCTGGCCGCCGCCGTCATCGTGCATGACCTCGACCAGGATCGGGTCGTCGTGCTGCAGCGGGGGGCGGGGGCGAAGTACGGGGAGGGGATGTGGGATCTGCCGGTCGGGAAGGCGGATCCCGGGGAGGCGGTGACCGCGGCGGCCGTGCGGGAGCTGCGGGAGGAGACGGGGCTCGTCGTCAGGGGCGAGGACCTGGCGCTGGCGCATGTCGTGCACGGGTCCTGGGGCGTGGAGTCACCCAACGGGTTCCTGACCGTCGTGTTCGTGACGCACGCGTGGCAGGGCGAGCCGGAGAACCGGGAGCCGGGCAAGCACGACCAGGTGCGCTGGGCACGGACGGACGACCTGCCGGACGGCTTCGTCCCGTCGATCGGCATCGCCCTGCGGGCCTACCTGGACGGCGGACCGCCCCGCCTGACCCAGCGCGGCTGGGACTGACCCGGCAGCGACAGGCGCAGCCCCTCGCGTCCGGCGAAGGACGCGAGGGGCTGCGGTACGTACGCGGCTGCCCGACCGGAGGTCAGATGGCGTCGGCGAGCAGCGGCTCTTCCTCGACGGGAGCCTCCTGCTTGGACGCCGGGCCGCCGCGCAGCGGGGTCTCGACGATGAACCAGGCGGCCAGGAAGCCGAGCACCGAGATCACGGCGCCCCACAGGAAGACCGTGTGCGTGCCGGAGGCGACTGCGTGGAAGTACGCGTTCTTCACGTCCGGCGGGAACTTCGCGATGGTCGCCGGGTCGAGCTGGGCGCCGCCCTTCGTGGCGGCGGCACCGGCCGCGGAGGACTCCATGCCGTGCTGGACCTTGTGCGAGAACAGCGCACCGAAGAGGGAGACGCCGAAAGAGCCGCCGATGGTGCGGAAGAGCGTCGCGGACGACGAGCCGACGCCGATGTCCCGCATCTCGACGCTGTTCTGCGCGATGAGCATGGTGATCTGCATGATGAAGCCCATGCCCGCGCCCAGGACGGCCATGTAGATGCCGGAGGTGAGGCGGGTGGTGTGGACGTCCATCATCGACAGCAGGACCAGGCCGACGGTGATGAGCGCGCCGCCGACGATCGGGAAGATCTTGTAACGCCCGGTAGAGGTTGTCACCCGGCCCGCGACCATCGAGACGGCCATCATCGCGAGCAGCATCGGCAGCAGCAGCAGGCCGGAGTTGGTCGCCGAGGCGCCCTGGACGGTCTGCTGGTAGAGCGGCAGGAAGGTCATCGCGCCGAACATCGTGAAGCCGACCAGGAAGCCGATGGCCGAGATCAGCGAGAAGTTCGCGTTGCGGAAGATCCGCAGCGGCATGATCGGCTCGGGCGCGCGGGTCTCGGCGTAGATGAACGCGGCCAGCGTGACCAGGCCCAGCACCAGCAGGCCGATGATCTGCACGGAGCCCCAGGCGTACTGCGTACCGCCCCAGGTGGTGAGCAGCACCAGCGAGGTGATCGCGACGGTCAGCAGCGAGGCGCCCCAGTAGTCGATACGGCCCTGGCTGCGCTTCTTGGGCAGGTGCAGCACGATGGTGACCATCGCGAGGGCGACGACGCCGATCGGCAGGTTGATGTAGAAGCTCCAGCGCCATCCCCAGTTGTCGGTGATGGAGCCGCCGACGAGCGGGCCGCCGATCATGGCGATGGCCATGACGCCGGCGATCAGGCCCTGGTACTTGCCGCGCTCGCGGGGCGGGATCATCTCGCCGATGATCGCCATCACGCCGACCATCAGACCGCCGGCGCCCAGGCCCTGGAAGGCCCGGAAGGCGATCAGCTGGTCCATGCTCTGCGCCATGCCGGAGGCCGCGGACCCGATCAGGAACATCACGATCGAGGTGAGGAAGATGCCCTTGCGGCCGTACATGTCGCCGAGCTTGCCCCAGATCGGGGTGGAGGCGGCGGTGGCCAGCGTGTAGGCGGTGACGACCCACGAGAGGTGGTCGAGTCCGCCGAGCTCGCCGACGATGGTGGGCATGGCGGTGCCGACGATCATGTTGTCGAGCATCGCGAGGAGCATGGCGATCAGCAGGCCGACCATGACGACGCGCACGCTGCGTTGTCGCGGCCCGCCGTCGGTGCTCGCACCCGGTGCGCCCGGTGACACCGGCTCTACTGCTTCGGTCTGGGACATGACCGGTTCCTCCCCCGTCGTGAGGGCGGTGGTTTCAGGGGTACTTACTTGCCGCCCGGCTAGCAGATTCGTGCATCAGCAAGGTACGTTGTTTACTAGCCGGGCGTCAAGTAAGTGCGTAGCCTCGGAAGCAGGGCCTACCGTGTGGGCTTATAGCCGGTCACACTCCCTGAAGTGGGACGTGACGTAGTGCAGCCAGGAGAGCGACAAGGCAATGGGCACACCGCAGCAGGAACCGCAGTCGCAGGCGCAGCCGCGCAGGAGCGACACGCGTCGGCGCATCCAGCAGGTCGCCCTTGAGCTGTTCGCCGAGCAGGGATACGAGAAGACCTCGCTGCGGGAGATCGCAGAACGGCTCGACGTCACGAAGGCCGCGCTGTACTACCACTTCAAGACCAAGGAAGACATCCTCAGCAGCATCGCCGAGGACCTGGCCAGGCCGATGCGGGAGCTGATCGCCTGGGCCGAGGGCCAGCCGCACTCGCTGGCCACCAAGCAGGAGATCCTGCGCCGCTACAGCGACATCCTGTGGGGCTCGGTCGACCTCTTCCGCTTCATCCAGGAGAACCAGGCGACGGTGCGCGAGCTGACCGTCGGCGAGAACTTCCGCAGCAGCATGAAGGCGCTCGGCGAGCTGATCAAGGACCCGAGCGCACCGATCGCCGCCCAGGTACGCAGCGTCACCGCGCTCTTCTCGATGCACGCCGGCATGTTCGTGACGCAGAACGTCGAGGGCGACCCCGAGGAGAAGCGCGCGGCCATCCTCGAGGTCGCCCTCGATCTCGTCGCCCAGGCCGAGACGAGTGTCCTTACGGGTTGACTCGCCGGCGGCAGGTTGACGCTCTGTGCTGTTCTACCGACGCCGCTGGGCGCGCCGGGGGCTGCTGCTGGCGCCGGGGGCTGCTGCTGGCGCCGGGGGCTGCTGCTGAGCGCTGCTTACGGGTTCACGCCGTGGGCGCGCAGGAAGTGCAGCGGCTCGACGGAGGAGCCGTAGACCGGGGTGGTGCGGACCTCGAAGTGCAGGTGCGGGCCGGTCGAGTTGCCGGTGGAGCCGGACTTGCCGATCTCCTGGCCGGTGATCACGTGCTGGCCGACGTGCACGCCGATCTTCGACAGGTGGCCGTACTGCGTGTAGAGGTGCGACCCGTGCTTGATCACGATGTTGTTGCCGTACGCGCCGCCCCAGCCCGCCGTCACGACGGTGCCGGTGTGCGCGGCCCGCACCGAGGTGCCGGACGGCACGACGAAGTCCTGGCCGGAGTGGGTGTGGATCCAGTGCGAGCCGACCTGGTGGTAGCCGGCGCCGAGCACGTAGTGGGCGGCCGGGGTCATCCAGCCGGCGATCCGCGCCTTGCGGTCGGCGGCGGCCTTGGCGGCCGCCCGCTTCTTCGCGTCCGCTGCGGCCTTCGCCTTGGCCTTGGCCTGGGCGGCGGCGTCCTTCTGCGCGGCCGCCTGCTTGGCGAGGACGTCGGAGACGCTGCTCGCGCTCGCGGTGGCGGCGGAGGCGGGAGCCGCCTCGTGCGCGCCGCTCGCGGCGAACGCTGCGGTCGAGCCCAGCGCGAGCGCCGCGACCATACCTCCGGTCACCACGGCGACCCGGCCACGGCTCATGGACTTAAGGGCGCGGTTCTTCATCGTCGAGTTCTTACGCATGCAGAAAATAACCTCACTGGGTGGGGGTATCGGGCCGGTGCGGCCCGTCGCTCCACCTTGGTAACCCGGCCCCGACCGGCCCGGCAAACACCCCCTCTCCTACCCGAGGTCGTAGGAAACGGGACAAAACGCCCCTATCGCCTGACAGTGGTGCATGGGGCCACTAATCCCGGTAGTAAGTGGCGCGGGTCACGTGCGGCGCCTCACTCGGGAGCCCCCGGAGAGACCCTGCGGCGGGCCGCGCCAAGTCCCGGCGGCAGGCAGCGAAAAGCCCCGGCCCCGGACCTCAGATGAGGTCCGGGGCCGGGGCCGTGTCGCCTGGGTGCCGCCGGAGGGGTCAGCTCTCCTTGGACAGGTTCGGGGTCTCGACCGGCGGGGCGTCCGCCACCGTGACCTTCTCCTCGCCGCGGAAGGTGAACGTCGCCGTCTCACCCTCGCCCTCGACCTCCACGACCACGATGTGGCCGGGACGCAGCTCGCCGAAAAGGATCTTCTCGGAGAGCGAGTCCTCGATCTCGCGCTGGATCGTCCTGCGCAGCGGCCTCGCGCCCATCACCGGGTCGTAGCCGCGCTTGGAGAGCAGTTCCTTGGCCTCCAGGCTCAGCTCGATGCCCATGTCGCGGTCGCGCAGCCGCTCGTCCACCGCGCTGATCATCAGGTCGACGATCTGCAGGATGTCCTGCTGGCTGAGCTGCGGGAAGACGATGACGTCGTCCACACGGTTGAGGAACTCGGGGCGGAAGTGCTGCTTGAGCTCGTCGCTGACCTTGTTCTTCATCCGCTCGTAGCCGGACTTCGTGTCGCCCTGGGCGGCGAAGCCCAGGTTGAAGCCCTTGGAGATGTCGCGGGTGCCGAGGTTGGTGGTCATGATGATCACCGTGTTCTTGAAGTCGACGACCCGGCCCTGGGAGTCGGTCAGGCGGCCGTCCTCCAGGATCTGCAGCAGGCTGTTGAAGATGTCCGGGTGCGCCTTCTCGACCTCGTCGAAGAGCACGACCGAGAACGGCTTGCGCCGCACCTTCTCGGTGAGCTGGCCGCCCTCCTCGTACCCGACGTAGCCGGGCGGGGAGCCGAAGAGCCGCGAGACGGTGTGCTTCTCGCTGAACTCCGACATGTCGAGCGAGATCAGCGCGTCCTCGTCGCCGAAGAGGAACTCGGCGAGCGCCTTGGACAGCTCGGTCTTACCGACACCGGACGGGCCGGCGAAGATGAACGAGCCACCGGGGCGCTTGGGGTCCTTCAGACCCGCACGGGTGCGGCGGATCGCCTTGGACAGCGCCTTGACGGCGTCCTTCTGCCCGATGATGCGCTTGTGCAGCTCGTCTTCCATGTGCAGCAGCCGGGAGGACTCCTCCTCGGTCAGCTTGAAGACCGGGATGCCGGTGGCGGTGGCGAGGACCTCGGCGATCAGGTCGCCGTCGACCTCGGCGACGACGTCCATGTCGCCGGCCTTCCACTCCTTCTCCCGCTTGGCCTTCGCGGCGAGCAGCTGCTTCTCGTTGTCCCGCAGGGACGCGGCCTTCTCGAAGTCCTGCGAGTCGATCGCGGACTCCTTCTCCCGGCGCACCTCGGCGATCTTCTCGTCGAACTCGCGCAGGTCCGGCGGCGCCGTCATCCGGCGGATCCGCATCCGGGAGCCGGCCTCGTCGATCAGGTCGATCGCCTTGTCCGGCAGGAAGCGGTCCGAGATGTAGCGGTCGGCCAGCGTGGCGGCCTGCACCAGGGCCTCGTCGGTGATGGACACCCGGTGGTGGGCCTCGTACCGGTCGCGCAGACCCTTGAGGATCTCGATGGTGTGCGGCAGCGACGGCTCGGCGACCTGGATGGGCTGGAAGCGGCGCTCCAGGGCCGCGTCCTTCTCCAGGTACTTGCGGTACTCGTCGAGCGTGGTGGCACCGATGGTCTGCAGCTCGCCGCGGGCCAGCATCGGCTTGAGGATCGAGGCCGCGTCGATCGCGCCCTCGGCGGCGCCGGCGCCGACCAGGGTGTGCAGCTCGTCGATGAACAGGATGATGTCGCCGCGGGTGCGGATCTCCTTGAGCACCTTCTTCAGGCGCTCCTCGAAGTCACCGCGGTAGCGGGAGCCGGCCACCAGGGCGCCCAGGTCCAGGGTGTAGAGCTGCTTGTCCTTGAGCGTCTCGGGCACCTCGCCCTTGACGATCGCCTGGGCCAGGCCCTCGACGACGGCGGTCTTGCCGACGCCGGGCTCGCCGATGAGGACCGGGTTGTTCTTGGTGCGGCGGGACAGCACCTGCATGACCCGCTCGATCTCCTTCTCGCGCCCGATGACCGGGTCGAGCTTGGTCTCTCTTGCGGCCTGGGTCAGGTTGCGGCCGAACTGGTCCAGGACGAGCGAGGTCGAGGGGGTGCCCTCGGCCGGCCCGCCGGCCGTCGCCGACTCCTTGCCACCGGAGTAACCGGACAGCAGCTGGATGACCTGCTGCCTGACCCGGTTCAGATCGGCGCCCAGCTTCACCAGGACCTGGGCGGCGACGCCCTCGCCCTCGCGGATCAGGCCGAGCAGGATGTGCTCGGTGCCGATGTAGTTGTGACCCAGCTGAAGAGCCTCGCGGAGCGACAGCTCCAGGACCTTCTTGGCCCGGGGGGTGAAGGGGATGTGGCCGGACGGGGCCTGCTGCCCCTGGCCGATGATCTCCTCCACCTGCTGGCGGACCGCCTCAAGAGAAATCCCGAGGCTCTCCAGGGCCTTAGCGGCGACACCCTCACCCTCGTGGATCAGGCCCAGGAGGATGTGCTCGGTGCCGATGTAGTTGTGGTTGAGCATCCGGGCTTCTTCCTGAGCCAGGACGACAACCCGCCGCGCGCGGTCGGTGAACCTCTCGAACATCGTTAATCGCTCCTCAGAGCGGTCGGGCAGTGAGGGGTCGGTCCCCTCCCTGTCCTTCCGCATGCTAGTCCCGCACAGCGGCGCCGCTCACGTATCCACCCCCGCTGCCGCGGGGAAAGCTGCGCTACCGGCTGACGTCACTCCCACAACCTCGATGGTGCGAGACGATGTTCCCGCAGGCCAGGCGAATACGTCTTTATCAACTACGCCCATGGCGAACGCCTGCCGTGCCTGCCGTCACACCAGCCCTTCCCACTAGGTACTTCTTACCCTCAGCGACCGACACTCCACACCGGATGTCCGACAGGTGTGCGCTACGGGCGAACAACCTTGCGCCGGGGCGAACAGTTCAAGCCGGGCGCCGCTCCCCCGGAATCGTACATTCCGCACACCGTACGTGTTCCGTCGCGCACGATACGTAACCAGGATGCGACCCGGCAGTTGCACTGGCATGGGCTGGTACGAGCACGAGCTGGGGTGGCCGCTGTCCGGGGCGCTGCCGCCGGGGCTGGTCACCGGGGTGCGCTTCGACGCACTCGACGTGCCGGCCGCGGCCGGGTACGCGCTGCTGGCCCGCTTCCCGCGGCCGGGGGAGCTGGGCCCCGTGGCGCTGGACGGCCACCGGGTGCGGCTGCTGGTGGCGGCCGGGGCCGCGGAGGAGCTGCCGGGACTGCTGGAATGGCTGGAGTGGGGCGGCATCGCGCTGGACGTGGCCGCCCTGGGGGCCGGGCAGCAGATGCGGGCGCCGGCGCACCCCGAGTGGGGCCGCCGGGAGGCCGCATACGACCGGTCGGCACCGGTGTGGCTGCGGCCTCCCCGGCCGGGTGTCGAGGTGGAGACCACGCTGCCTGCGCTGCGGGTCACCGGAGGAGCCGATGGATCGGGGGTCCCCATCGGCCTTCCGACGCTCGTCGCCGCGCTGGCGACGGCCTGCCACCGGATCGCGCTGCGGGCGCACACCCAGGATCAGCCGTGGGCCTTCTCGTACGCCTCGCGGATCGTGGCCGGCACGCGGCCGCGGTCGTTGACCTCGTAGCCCTTCTCCTTGGCCCAGGCGCGGATCTTGGCGGTGTCGGGACCCGACGCGGCGCCGCCGCGTACGGCCTTCGTCCGCCCGCGGCCGACCCGGCCGCCCGTCCTGCGACCACTGTCCGTGTACGGGTTGAGCAGCCCGCGCAGCTTGTCGGCATTCGCCGTGGTGAGGTCGATCTCGTACGTCACACCGTCGAGTGCGAACGTCACGGTCTCGTCCGCCTCACCGCCGTCGAGGTCGTCAACGAGAAGGACCTGAACCTTCTGTGCCACCGGCTTCCCTTTCATCGAAAACGGATTAACAGTAAAAGCAAAGCGCCTTTGCGGGGAAAACACAAACCCCTTGCACGAAGCGGTCCGCCCGAGACAGTGCGATCCGGACAAACCGGAACGTCACAGTTGCAGCAGCATGCGGCTGTTGCCCAAGGTGTTCGGTTTCACTCGCTCCAGGTCCAGGAACTCGGCGACTCCCTCGTCATTGGAACGGAGCAGCTCGCCGAACACATCGCGGTCCACGGGTGTGTCCCCGGTCTCGCGGAAGCCGTGCTTCGCGAAGAAGTCCACTTCGAACGTGAGGCAGAAAATGCGGCGCACTCCCAGCCAGCGGGCGGTCTGCAGCAACTTCGCCAGCAACTGGTGTCCGACTCCGGCGCCGCGCAGCAGCGGGTCCACAGCCAGCGTCCTGACCTCGGCCAGGTCCTCCCACATCACGTGCAGCGCCCCGCAGGCGACCACGGCGGCGTCCTCGTCCCGTTCGGCGACCCAGAACTCCTGGATGTCCTCATAAAGCGTCACCGTCGGCTTGTCGAGCAGGATGCGGTCGCGCACATACGAGTCCAGCAACCGCCTCACCGCCGGGACATCAGCGGTGCGGGCCCTGCGGATGGTGACGTCATTCGACACGAGGGGCATGCACGGACGCTATCGTCCTTCGGCTTCCGTCGGACCCGAGGGGTCCACGGACTGGATGATGCGCATTGCGTCACGGACCGCTTCACGCTGTTCCGGCGACATCATGCCGAAGAAGTGCACGAGGGCCGCGGCGGGGTTGTCGCTCGCGGCCCAGGCTTCGTTCATCAGTGCGGCCGAGTATGCGGCTCTCGTCGAAACCGCCTCATAGCGATAAGCACGGCCATCGGCCTCCCTGCGCAGCCACCCCTTCTGGCGCAGGTTGTCCATTACGGTCATCACGGTGGTGTAGGCGATCGTCCGCTCCCGCGCCAGGTCCTCGAGAACCTCACGAACGGTGACCGGCCGGTTCCACTCCCACACCCGGGTCATGACAGCGTCTTCGAGGTCTCCCAATGGCCGGGGCACACTCGGAATACTAAGCGCTGGTAAGGCTAAATGCCCGGAATGCGAACCCGTCGGGGATTCGGGGGCTCAGCTGTCCTTCGCTGCGGTCTGGCGCGCGGCCTCGGCCTGGGCGAACGCGGCGTCCACCGCCGCGTCCTCCCGGGCCTTGTTGGCGCCGCCCTGGTGCTTGATCATCGTGACGATCACACAGGTGAAGAAGATCGCCATCACCAGCGGCGGCACGATCGCGGAAACGTAGTCCATGCCGCCAGCGTAACGACGCCTTCCCGGCGTCAGGCCGCAGGGGTCAGCACAGCGGCCACGGCTGCGGCCACCGCGGCGGCCGCCGAGGCGTCGTCGCCCTCGGGGCGGGGCGCGGGGCGGCGCCCGGGCGGCCAGATCTCGGCCGGGGTGGGCGTACGGCGGCCCGGCTCGGGCGCCGCGGGCTCGGGGGCGCCGGGCGCGGGCGGGGCAGCGGGGGCCGGCCTGGGCCTGGGCTTCGGGGCGGGCTCGGCGTCGGGTCCTTCGCCGGCCGAGGGGCCGGCGGGAGGCAGGGCGGGCGGGAGGGCGAGCAGGCGGCGGGACGCGGTCACAGGGGCCTCCAGACGCAGTCGACGTCGATGCCCTGGACCTTAAGTGGCAATCCGACAATTACGCCGCAATTGGTCACCCCCGGGTGTGTTTCCCCCCGGGGGTGACGCGGTGGTCACGTGGTGGACACGTTCCGCTCGTAGACCAGGCGCAGGCCGATCAGGGTCAGCCACGGCTCGTGCGTGTCGATGATCGACGCCTCGTTCAGCACCAGCGGCGCCAGGCCGCCGGTGGCGATCACCGTGACGTCGTCAGGGTCGTCGGCCAGCTCGCGCGCCATCCGCTCGGCGATGCCGTCGGCCTGGCCGGCGAAACCGTAGAGGATGCCGGACTGCATCGCCTCGATCGTGTTCTTGCCGATCACGCTGCGCGGCCTGGCCAGCTCGATCTTGCGCAGCTGGGCGCCGCGCACCCCGAGCGCGTCCACCGAGATCTCGATGCCCGGCGCGATGGCGCCGCCGATGTACTCCCCGCGCGCCGAGACCGCGTCGAAGGTGGTGGCGGTGCCGAAGTCCACCACGATGCACGGGCCGCCGTAGAGGTGGACCGCGGCCAGCGAGTTGATGATCCGGTCGGAGCCCACCTCCTTGGGGTGGTCGACCAGGATCGGCACCCCGGTCTTGACGCCCGGCTCGACCAGCACCGCCGGCACGTCGCCGTAGTAGCGCCGGGTCACCTCGCGCAGCTCGTGCAGCACCGAGGGCACCGTCGAGCAGATCGCGATGCCGTCGATGCCGTCGCCGAGGTCGCCCAGCAGCGGGTGCATGCCCATCAGGCCCTGGAGCAGCACCGCCAGCTCGTCCGCGGTGCGGCGCGAGTCCGTGGAGATCCGCCAGTGCTCGACGATCTCCTCGCCGTCGAAGAGCCCGAGGACGGTGTGGGTGTTGCCGACGTCGATGGTGAGCAGCATCCGCCTCTACGCTTCCGCTCGCAGGTCGAGGCCGATGTCCAGGATCGGGGAGGAGTGGGTCAGTCCGCCCACCGACAGGAAGTTCACGCCGGTCTCGGCGTAGGCGCGGGCCGTCTCCAGGGTGAGCCGGCCCGAGGACTCCAGGAAGGCCCGGCCGCCGACGATCGCGACGGCCTCCGCGGTCTCGGCCGGGGTGAAGTTGTCCAGCAGGATCAGGTCGGCGCCGGCGTCCAGCACCTCGCGCACCTGGTGCAGGGTGTCGACCTCGACCTCGATCGCCACGTCGGGGAACTCCTCGCGCACCAGCTTGAAGGCCTGCGCGACCCCGCCGGCGGCCACCACGTGGTTGTCCTTGACCAGAGCCGCGTCCGACAGCGACATGCGGTGGTTGGTGCCGCCGCCGCAGCGGACCGCGTACTTCTCCAGCGCCCGCAGGCCCGGCGTGGTCTTGCGGGTGTCGCGCACCTGCGCCCTGGTGCCCTCCAGCAGGTCCGCCCAGGCGCGGGTCGCGGTCGCGATGCCGGACAGCCGGCACAGCAGGTTGAGCGCGCTGCGCTCGGCCGTGAGCAGGTCGCGGGTCCTGGTGCGCACGGTCAGCAGCTTCTGGCCCGCGGCGACCCGGTCACCGTCCTCCACATGCCGCTCGACCTCGAACTCGTCGGTGCACACCACCGACAGCACCGCCTCCGCGACCCGCAGGCCCGCGACCGTACCGGCCTCGCGGGCGGTGAAGTCGCCGACCGCCCGGGACTCCTCGGGGACGGTCGCCACCGTGGTGATGTCCACGCCCTGGTCGAGGTCCTCCTCGATCGCCATGTGCGCGATGTCCTCGACCTGGACCGGGTCGAGGCCCGCCTCGGCGATCAGCTCGGCCAGGTCGGGGTCGAGGCCGCACTCCAGCGGGTCGAGGCCGTACTCCTCGCCCTCCGCCCCGCAGCCGCAGCCGTCACCGCAGCCACCGCCGCCGCTCATCTCGTCCGGCGGGCCGATCTTCGGCAGCGGGAGGGCGACGGGCTGCGGGCGGTCGGGGCTGGTCACTGGTGCTCCTTGGTGAGGTGGTGCCTGGCGGCAGGGCTACGGGGGGAGTGTGCCGCGGGCCGGCGGCGGGAGGGGGCTACGGGCGGGTGCCCCCGGCCCCATCATCCCCGACGACGCCCGCCGCCCGCGCGGCACGGACCGGCGGGAAGTCCGGCCCCTGCGTCGTACGGACGTCGAGCGTGCGGTGCGGGGTGAGGCGTACGACGAGGTGGCGCCGCCAGTCGCGGTCGTCCCGCTCCGGCCGGTCCTCGCGCCAGTGGCAGCCGCGGGTCTCCTCGCGGCGCCGGGCGGCGGCGACCAGGACCCGGGCGACCAGACTCAGGTTGGTGGACTCCCACGTCTCCACGCAAGGCTCCGCGGTCTTGCCTTCCCTGTCGTACGCCTCCACGGCCGCGGTGTGCAGCCGCTCCAGGGCGCCCGCCGCCACCGTCAGGGACTCCGCGCTGCGCAGCACGCCCGCGCCCGCGGTCATGATGCGCTGCACCTCGAAGCGGGCCTCGGAGGCCAGCAGCGGGGCGCCGCCGGGCGCCGGGACCACCGGCTCCGCGGGCGGCGCCGAGGAGTCGGCGAGGATGTCGGCGGCGATCCGCTCGGCGAAGACCAGGCCCTCAAGCAGCGAGTTCGACGCCAGCCGGTTCGCGCCGTGCACACCGGTGCAGGCGACCTCGCCGCACGCGTACAGGCCCGGCACCGTCGTCCGCCCGTACAGGTCGGTGCGCACACCGCCCGAGGCGTAGTGCGCGGCAGGGGCCACCGGGATCAGCTCGGTCACCGGGTCGATGCCGTGCGAGCGGCAGGCGGCCAGGATCGTCGGGAAGCGCTCGGCCCACATGGCCGCGCCGAAGTGCCGGCCGTCGAGGAACATGTGGTCGGTGCCGGTCTCCTGCATCCGCCGCGTGATGCCCTTGGCGACGATGTCCCGCGGCGCCAGCTCGGCCAGCTCGTGCTGCCCGACCATGAAGCGCGTGCCGTCCGCGTCGACCAGGTAGGCGCCCTCGCCGCGCACCGCCTCCGACACCAGCGGCTGCTGGCCCTCGGCGTCCGGGCCGAGGAACAGCGGGGTCGGGTGGAACTGCACGAACTCGATGTCGCTGACCTCGGCGCCCGCACGCAGCGCCAGGGCCACGCCGTCGCCGGTCGACACCGCCGGGTTGGTGGTCGCCGAGAACACCTGCCCCATACCGCCGGTGGCCAGCACCACGGCCCGGGCGTGAACGGCGCCCACCCCGTCGCGGCGGCCCTGCCCCATCACGTGCAGGGTGACGCCCGCGGTACGGCCGGCGGCGTCGTTGAGCAGGTCGAGGACCAGCGCGTTCTCGATCAGCTCCAGACGTGGGCCTCCTGCCCGGGCGATTCCCGCGGCCCTTACCGCGCCGATCAGCGCGCGGGAGACCTCCGCACCCGTCGCGTCGCCGCCCGCGTGCGCGATACGCCGCCGGTGGTGGCCGCCCTCCCGGGTCAGCAGGATCTCCCCGCTGACCGGGTCGGTGTCGAACCGGGCGCCGGTCTCGATGAGCCGCCGCACCGCGCCGGGACCCTCGCTCACCAGGGTGCGGACCGCCGGCTCGTCGCACAGCCCCGCACCCGCGACCAGGGTGTCGTCCAGGTGCTGCTCGGGGGTGTCGCCCTCCCCCAGGGCCGCGGCGATACCGCCCTGCGCCCAGCGCGTCGACCCGTCGTCCAGGTGCGCCTTGGTCACCACGGTGACCTTCGCCCCCGCGGCGGCACACCGCAGCGCCACGGTGAGCCCGGCGACCCCGGACCCCACCACGACCACGTCGGCGCTGATCGCCCACCCGGGCGCGGGGGCGTACAGGCGTATGCCGGTACTGCTGCCGGCGCTGCTGCCGGCTCCAGATGCGTTCATTGCGCGGCTCCGAATTCCAGCGGGATGTTGTCGATCAGCCGGGTGGCGCCGACCTTCGCGGCCACCGCCAGGACGGCGGGGCCTGTGTGGTCGGGGGCGGCCTCCGTGAAGTCGGCGGGGTCGACGAGGGCCAGGTAGTCGGGGCTCAGCCCCGTCGCGGCGGCCTCCGCAAGGGCTGCCGCCCGTACGGCCTGCGGCCCGTCCGCCGCCTTGTCGCGGCCGGCGAAGAGAGCCCGGGACAGGGCCAGCGCCTGCACGCGGTCCTGCGCGGTCAGGAAGCGGTTACGGCTGGACAGCGCCAGGCCGTCAGGCTCGCGCACGGTCGGGGCCGCGGCGATGCGCACGGGGAAGTTGAGATCCGTGGCCATACGGCGGATCAGCGCGAGCTGCTGGGCGTCCTTCTGGCCGAAGACGGCCGCCTCCGGCCGGGTCAGATGGAGCAGTTTGGCGACGACGGTGAGCATGCCGTCGAAGTGGCCCGGGCGGGCGGCGCCCTCGAAGCGCTCGCCCATCGGGCCCGCGCTGACACGGACCTGCGGCTGCCCGCCGGGGTAGACCTCGTCCACGTCGGGGGCGAAGACCACGTCGGCGCCCTCGCGGGCGGCGATCTCGACGTCCGCTTCGAGGGTGCGCGGGTAGCGGTCCAGGTCCTCGTTCGCCCCGAACTGCAGCGGGTTGACGAAGACGGTCACCGTGACGGTGCCCGTGCCCGCGAGCCTGCGGGCCTCGCGGATCAGCGAGGCGTGGCCCTCGTGGAGCGCGCCCATCGTCATCACCACCGCACCGCAGGGCGCCAGGTCCCCGGCGTGGTGGACAAGCTCGGTCATGCGATGCCCCCGTCTCTCGGGCTGGGTTCGTCGGACAGGGCGCCGAGCAGCGCCTCGGCGAACTCGGCCTTGAGCATGCCGTTGGCCAGGGCGCGGTCCGCGGTCGCGCGGGCCATGGCCACGTAGGAGGGCACCGTGTCGGGGGCGTGCTCGCGCAGTTCGCGCAGGTGGGCCGCGACGGTGCCGGCGTCGCCCCGGGCGACGGGTCCCGTGAGGGCGCCGTCGCCCGACCGCAGGGCGTTGTCCAGGGCCGCGCCCAGCAGCGGGCCGAGCATCCGGCCCGGCTCCGTCACGCCCGCGAGGCCCAGCAGGTCCCTGGCCTGGGCCACCAGCGTCACCAGGTGGTTCGCGCCGATCGCCAGGGCCGCGTGGTAGAGCGGGCGGGCCGACTCCTCGACCCACTCCGGTTCGCCGCCCATCTCGATGACCAGGGCCTCGGCGGCCAGCCGCAGTTCGCCCGGTGCGGTCACCCCGAACGAGCACCCGGCCAGCCGCTGCACGTCCACCGGGGTGCCCGTGAAGGTCATCGCCGGGTGCAGCGCCAGCGGGAGCGCGCCCGCGCGCAATGCCGGGTCCAGCACGGCCGTGCCGTACCGGCCCGAGGTGTGGACCAGCAACTGGCCCGGGCGGACCGCGCCGGTCTCCGCCAGGCCTCTGACGAGGTCGGGGAGCGCGTCGTCAGGGACGGTCAGCAGCACGAGGTCGGCCGCGGCCATCACCTGGCCGGGCTCGACCATCGGCACGCCCGGCAGCAGGGCCTCGGCCCTGCGCCGCGACGCCTCGGACACGCCCGAGGCCGCGACGGGGCGGTGCCCCGCCAACCCCAGGGCCGCGGCCAGTGCGGGTCCCACCCGCCCGGCCCCCACGACGCCCACGGTCAGACGGCCGGGCCGTTCCTCCACCATTTCGCCTCCCGCTGCGGGCTTCTCGTCAATCCTACGTTAACCCCCTCGGCAGGGTCGCCCTCCAGGCAGGTGCCACTTGCTGTGGCGTTGCTTTCATTCCCGCTCCCCGGGCTGGGTGCGCAGTTCCCCGCGCCCCTGAAAGACGCTCACCCTGCGGGGAGAGGGCGCCCACCAGGGGCGCGGGGAACTGCGCGACAAGCCACGACGTAGCCGCAAGCAGGCAACGCACCGCAACGCACCGCAAGGGGCAGTCGCCCAGGCCGCCGCCGGCGGGGGAAAGTAACCAACGCCACAGCAAGTGGCACCGTCGGGAGCAGCCCCGCAGGGGGTTGTCCACCTTGGGGATTAGGGGGAGATCGCTCCCGGGGCTGACCCCGGAAGAAGAAGCGTTACCTACGCTGGCTTATGTGCAGCGCGTCTACGAATTCCTCCGCAAACACCCGACGTGGGTCGACAGCTTCTGGGCTGTCGTCCTGCTCGCGGCGTGCGCGGTGTGGATCGCCGCGGACCGCACGCCTTCCCCGGCGGCGCGAGCCGCCGCCGTGCCGTTGTCGCTGGCCCTGGCCGTGGTCGTGGCGCTGCGGCGCCGGTCGCCGGAGAAGATGCTGCTGCTCGCGATCGGCACGGGCGTGGCACAGCTGGTGCTGGACGTGCAGGCGCCGAACCCGGGCGACGCGGCGATGCTGGTGGTCATCTACACGTGCGCGTCGAACGGCGCGCGCTGGTCGTCGCGGCTGGCGCTGACCGCGGGCCTGCTGGCGACGCCGTTGTCGATGGTGCGCTGGCCGCCGCACGACGAGTACTCGACGATCTGGACGACGCTGATCCAGACGTTCTTCCTGACGGTGATCTTCGCGCTGTCGTGGGTGATCGGCGACCGGCTGCGGACCCGGCGGGCGTATTACGCGCAGTTGGAGGAGCGGGCCGAGCGGCTGCACCGGGAGCGGGAGGCGCAGTCGAAGGCGGCGGTGGCCGCCGAGCGGGCGCGGATCGCCCGGGAACTGCACGATGTGGTGGCGCACAACGTGTCGGTGATGGTGGTGCAGGCGGACGGCGCGGCCTATGTGCTGGACGTGGCGCCGGACCAGGCCAAGCAGGCGCTGAGCACGATCTCCAGCACGGGCCGCCAGGCGCTGGCGGAGATGCGCAGGCTGCTGGGGCTGCTGCGGGCGGGGGACGACGCGGGCGGGGAGTACGTGCCGCAGCCCGGGGTGGACCAGCTGGCGGATCTCATCGACCAGGTGCGCGGGGCGGGGCTGCCGGTGCGGTTCGAGGTGGCGGGGCAGGCCAGGCCGCTGTCGAGCGGGGTGGAGCTGACGGCCTACCGGATCGTGCAGGAGGCGCTGACCAACGTCCGCAAGCACGGCGGGGACGGGGCGAGCGCGAGTGTGCTGCTGGGGTTCGGGGACGCGGCGCTCGACCTGCTGATCGAGGACGACGGGCGCGGGGGCAGGGACGGCCTGTACGAGCAGGGCGGCAGGGACGGGCTCGGGCAGGGCCTGATCGGCATGCGGGAGCGGATCGGCATGGTCGGCGGCACGCTCGACGCCGGGCCGCGTCCCGAGGGCGGTTTCCGCATCAGCGCGGTGCTGCCGCTGACCGCGGCGGGCAAGTGAGCGAGGAGAGGGATCTGATGGCGATCCGCGTCATGCTGGTGGACGACCAGGTGCTGCTGCGTACGGGCTTCCGTATGGTGCTGGCCGCGCAGCCGGACATGGAGGTCGTGGCCGAGGCGGGCGACGGTGCCGAGGCGCTGGACGTGCTGCGGGCGACGGCGGTCGACGTGGTGCTGATGGACGTGCGGATGCCGCGGATGGACGGTGTGGAGGCGACGCGGCGGATCTGCGGGGGCGAGCGGCAGCGGGGCGGCGACGGGCCGCGGGTGCTGATCCTGACGACCTTCGACCTGGACGAGTACGCGTTCGCCGCGCTCAAGGCGGGGGCTGCGGGCTTCATGCTCAAGGACGTGCCGCCGGACGAGCTGCTGGCGGCGATCCGCGCGGTGCACAGCGGTGACGCGGTGGTGGCGCCGAGTACGACCCGGCGGCTGCTGGACCGCTTCACGCCGATGCTGCCGACGGCGGGCTCCGAGCCGCGGCACCAGGAGCTGGACAAGCTCACCGACCGGGAGCGCGAGGTGCTGCTGCTGGTGGCGCAGGGCCTGTCCAACGGTGAGATCGCCCGCAAGCTGGTGCTGTCGGAGGCGACGGTGAAGACGCATGTGGGCCGCATCCTGACGAAGCTGGATCTGCGCGACCGGGTGCAGGCGGTGGTGCTGGCCTACGAGTCGGGGCTGGTCAGGGCGGGCGGCGGCGCCCTGTGACGTACGCCGCTACGCCGGCTGCTGCGGGTCGGGGCGCAGGGCGAGGTCGAGCAGTCCGGGGAAGCGGGCGTCGAACTCGGCCCTGCGCAGCCGGTTGAGCCGTTTCGGCCCGGCGTCGCGCTGTTCGACCAGGCCCGCGGCCCGCAGCGTGGCGAAGTGGTGGCTGAGCGCGGCCTTGCCGACGGGTACGTCGAAGGAGCCGCAGGTGCGCTCCCAGTCGGCGCAGCCGTCCAGTTCGCGGACCAGCCGCAGACGTACGGGGTCGGCGAGAGCACTAAGTGCCGTCAGGAGGGGTACGTGGTCGGGGTGGGTGTGATCCGGGGCGGCCCGGTGTGCCCGCGGTGCGGTCATGGCGTCCTCCCGGAGGTGGAATCAGACCGAGTTGCCGAGTGTTCGACCAGAATCATACACTCAACGGTGTTCGCTTTTCATTGAACAGCAAGGGGGAAGCGCCATGCGCGCCATGATCTTCGAGGAGTTCGGCGGACCTGAGGTGCTGCACCAGGTGGACCTGCCGGAACCGACGCCGGGACCGGGCGAGATCACCGTCGACGTCGCCTACGCGGGCATCAACTTCGCCGACGTCCTCGCCAGATCCGAGGGCTACCGCGTCGACGCCCTCCCCTTCCGCCCGGGCCTCGAAGTCGCCGGACGGGTGCGCGCGGTCGGCGAAGGCGTCACCGCCTTCACCCCCGGACAGGAGGTCACCTCCTTCATGCGCGGCGGCGGTTACTCCGAGATCGCCGTCGCACCCGCCGCCACCACCTTCCCCGTACCGCACGGGCTCGACCTGCGCGCCGCCGCGTCACTGCCCAGCGTGCTGCCCACGGCGTACGCCCTGCTGCACGACATCGCGCGGCTGCGCGAAGGCGACACGGTCCTCGTACACAGTGCCGCGGGCGGTGTCGGCACCGTCGCGGGACAGCTCGCCCGGCTGGGCGGGGCCAGTGCGGTCTACGGCGTCGTCTCCAGCTTCGACAAGGCGCCGCACGCACTCAAGTCCGGTTACGACCAGGTGTTCCTGACGCCGGACTTCGACACGGACGTGCTGGCCGCGACGGGAGGGCGGGGCGTCGACATCGCCCTCGACCCGATCGGCGGCGACACCTTCCGCCGCACCCTCGCCGTGACCGCGCGCTTCGGGCGGCTCGTCTCCTTCGGCAACTCCGGCTCCGCGGAACCCTGGACTGTCGGCGCCGCCGACATCTACCCGGCCGCGCTCACCGTCTCCGGCTTCTCCCTCATGGGCCTGGCCGCCGCGGACCCCTCCCGCCTGCGGGAGCTGGCCGACGCGGCTTTCCGTGCGGTGACGGACGGTGGCGTGGAGCTTCCCGTCACCGCCGAGTTCGCCCTCGCGGACGCGGGCGCCGCCCACAGCCTGGTCGAGTCCCGCTCGACGACCGGCAAACTCCTGCTCCGCATCTAGGGGGTTGCCACTTCCTGTGGCGTTGCGTCTCCCCCGCCGCACTGGCTTGTCGCGCGGTTCCCCGCGCCCCTGAGGTCCTGCCCCTTGCGGCGAGCGATCGTCTTTCCCGCCGTCGTGGCTTGTCGCGCAGTTCCCCGCGCCCCTTTTGCTTGCCCCCTTCCCGCAGGGTGAGCGTTTTTCAGGCGGCGCCCTCTGCGGAAGAGGGTGAGCGTTTTTCAGGGGCGCGGGGAACTGCGCCACCAGCCCGGACCGGTGGGAAGACGCGTCGCCACCGCAAGTGGCAACCCCCGAGGCGCCCCCGCCGGGGGAAAGCCGACCGCCCACCGCAAGGGGCACACCAGGCGACCAGGGCCGGGTGAGGCCAGGTTCAGCCGGCGCGGCGGTGGTTGGGGCGGGCGCCGGAAGAAGAGCGGGAGCGCTTCTCGACGTACATGCGCTGGTCCGCCGAGTGGAGCACCTCTTCCGCGGTCATGCCGCAGCCGGCCCAGCCGATGCCGAAGCTGGCGCCGACGCGGACGGCGCGCCCGTCGACCCTGATGGGCGGGATGATCGCGTTGCGCAGCCGCACCGCGAGGTCCGCCGCGTCGGCCGGGGCGAGCCCGTCGGCGAGGACGACGAACTCGTCACCGCCGAGCCGTGCGACGGTGTCACCGTCGCGTACCGCGCCGGTGAGCCGGCGGGCGACCTCGATGAGGACGGCGTCACCGGTGTGGTGGCCGAAGCGGTCGTTGATGGACTTGAAGCCGTCGAGGTCGCAGAACAGGACGGCGAGCCCCTTGGCGGGAGCCGGGTCGTTCTCGTCGGGCGCGACGGTGTGGACGTGCGAGTCGTAGCCGATGGCGCCGAGCGGCGCGGCCAGTTCGTCGGGTCCGTAGCCGTAGCTGAAGGCGAACTCGTCGGGGCCTTCCGCCTCCGCGGCGAGGGCCGCGGCGTCCTTGTCCTGCGGGCGGGAGCAGAGCCGGGCGGAGAGCCGGGCGCGCAGTTCCGCGCTGTTGGGCAGGCCGGTGAGCGAGTCGTGGCTGGCCCGGTGGGCGAGCTGCAGTTCGCGGCCCTTGCGCTCCTCGATGTCCTCGACGTGGGTGAGCAGGAAGCGCGGCCCGTCGGCGGTGTCGGCGACGACGGAGTTGCGCAGCGAGACCCACACGTAGCTGCCGTCGCGGCGGGCGAGCCGCAGTTCTGCCCGGCCGCCTTCCGCCGAGGTGCGCAGCAGCAGGCCGACGTCCTCGGGGTGGACGAGGTCGGAGAAGGAGTAGCGGCGCATGACGGAGCTGCTGCGGCCGAGCAGCCGGCACAGCGCGTCGTTGGCGCGCAGCAGCTTGCCGTGCTGGTCGCCGCCCATCTCGGCGATGGCCATGCCGCTGGGGGCGTACTCGAAGGCCTGCCGGAAGCCCTCCTCGCTGGCGCGCAGCGCCTGCTGGTCGCGTTCGAGCCGGACCAGGGCGCGCTGCATGTTGGCGCGCATACGGGCGTTGCTGATCGCGATGCCGGCCTGGAAGGCGTACATCTGGAGGGCTTCGCAGCCCCAGGGGCCGGGGTGGCGGCCGGTGGAGGGGCGGTCCACGGACAGGACGCCGATCAGCTCGCCCGCGCCGTTCTGCGAGGAGTGCATGGGGGCGTAGAGGCGGTCGCCGGGGTGCCATTCGTCGGCGAAGCGGGGCAGCGGGCCTTCGGTGTGCCACTGGGGCACGTCGTCGTCGGTGAGGACCCAGCCCTCGGTGTGCGGGATGAAGCGCAGCGAGCCCCAGCGCTGGCCCATGCTGAGCCGCCGCTCCCAGGACGCGCGCGGGCCGACCTTGCCGGACAGCAGGGCCTCGCCCGCGGTGCTGCCGGCGAAGGCCGCGACGACGAGGTCGCCGTCGGGGCGTACCAGGTTGACGGCGGCCAGGTCGTAGCCCAGCCCTTTGACCACCCCGTCGGCCACGGCCTGCAGGGTGTCGGCAAGACTGCGTGCCGTGTTGAGGTCCGCCACGACCTGGTGCAGTTGACGCAAGGTCGCGAGGCGGACATACGGCTCCGACTCGGTATCCATGCCCCTCTCCGCGCCCTCGACAACAACTCCCGTGATCTCTGCGATACATCCGACGACACCGATGGCACCGGTTTACACCGGCCACTGAATCACAGCGAGCTGTGCGGTCGGTACACAGGGTCAACAATTACTGCTTCTTGTGACTCAAGTCACATCATCGGGTGAGCGTACGGATACGGAGGGTGCAGGAGAGGTCCTAGGACCCGGCCGCGGTATGACTGCGACCACAGCCCGATCCGCATTCTCGTACCGACCCGTAACGTGAGGAACGTGCTTCACACTTCACCAGACCGGCATCCTGGGACCACCATGGCCCAGACCGTCGACACCGATGACTTCCGCGCCGCGATGACCCGCCTCACGGCGGGCGTCGTCCTCATCACCGCGCACGACCCGGACGACGGGCCGCGCGGCGAGGACGTCGGCATGACCGCGACCGCCTTCATGTCCGTCTCCCTCGAACCCCCGATGGTGCTGGTGAGCGTCCGGGTCGGGTCCCGGATGGACGAGCTGCTCGAACGGCAGCCACGCTGGGCCGCCTCCGTGCTCAGCGAGAGCCAGCGGCACATCGCCGGGCGCTTCGCGCTGCGCGGGCGGATCAGCGACCGGCTGCTCTTCGAGGACATCGCCTACTACCGCGGTGAGCACTCCGGCGCCCCGATCCTGGGCGGCGCGCTGTCCATACTGGAGTGCGAGACGACCCAGCGCGTACCGGCGGGCGACCACACGCTCGTCGTCGCCCGCGTGCTTGCCGCCCGCACCCCGAGCGCCGACGGCGGGCCGCTGACGTACTTCCGCGGCCGCTACCGCTTCCTGCGGTAGCCGGACGCCCCGGGCCACCGCCGGACCCCGCGTCACCGCAGGACCCCGGCACGGCCGGCCGCCGGTCACTCCCAGCCGCCGCCGCTGCGCCCGCGCTTGGTCTGGCTGCGCTGCTTCTTCACCCGCAGCCGCCGCTCGTTGATGCCGCGCGGGATCTTCGTCGCCCGCCGCGCCTTCGGCGGCGGCGCCGTCGCCTCGGCCAGCAGCGCCGCGAGCCGCGCGGAGGCGGTCTCCCGGTTGCGCCACTGCGAGCGGTGCTCGGAGGCGCGCACCGCGATCACCCCGCCGGTCAGCCGGCCCGCAAGGCGCTCCAGCGCCCTGCGCTTCCACACCTCGGGCAGCGCCTCGGTCGCGGCGAGGTCGAACCGCAGCTCGACCTGGCTGTCGGTGGTGTTGACGTGCTGGCCGCCGGGCCCCGAGGAGCGCGAGAAACGCCACTGGAGCTCCGCCTCCGGCACGGAGACGGAACCGCGGATGACAAGTGGCCCGGACATGCCTCCATGGTCCCCCGCCGACGCTCCGGCGTCACGGGATTTACCTGCGCAGCGGAACCAGCACATCCCCCGTCCGCGTTCAGTCCGATGAGGGTAGTTTCGACGGCAACACCTACGACCAAGACATAAGGGGACTTCCCATGGCGGTAAGCCTGTCCAAGGGCGGCAACGTCTCGCTGACCAAAGAGGCGCCCGGACTGACGGCAGTGACGGTCGGCCTCGGCTGGGACGTCCGTACCACCACCGGCACGGACTTCGACCTCGACGCGAGCGCCATCGCGGTCAACGCGGGCGGCAAGGTCTACTCGGACGGACACTTCGTCTTCTTCAACAACAAGCAGACGCCCGACCAGACCATCGTGCACACCGGCGACAACCGCACCGGCGAGGGCGAGGGCGACGACGAGGCGATCAACGTCAACCTGGCAGGGCTGCCCGCCGACATCGAGAAGATCGTCTTCCCGGTGTCCATCTACGACGCCGAGACCCGCAGCCAGAACTTCGGCCAGGTGCGCAACGCCTACATCCGCATCATCAACCAGGCAGGCGGCGCCGAGATCGCCCGCTACGACCTGAGCGAGGACGCCGCCACCGAGACCGCCATGGTCTTCGGCGAGCTGTACCGCAACGGGGCGGAGTGGAAGTTCCGCGCCGTCGGCCAGGGCTACGCCTCCGGCCTGGTCGGCATCGCCACCGACTTCGGCGTCTCCCTCTGACGAGCCGCGCACCGGGCGGCCGCCTCGCGCGCTGACCTGCGGGAGGCCGGTCACCCGGCGATCTGGGACGATCGCCGGGTGATCGACCTCGGCTACGCCCTCTCCCGCCGCTTCCCCGACCCGCCGCAGACGGACTACCGCACGGCGGACGTACGGGCGCTGCGGCACGACCTCTTCTGCGGCGACGTCTACCTCGCCGAGGGCGAGCGGG
The DNA here is from genome assembly GCF_016916835.1 of Actinacidiphila bryophytorum. Lineage (GTDB taxonomy): Bacteria > Actinomycetota > Actinomycetes > Streptomycetales > Streptomycetaceae > Actinacidiphila > Actinacidiphila bryophytorum. The sequence continues at coordinate 55,182 of NZ_JAFFIX010000018.1, forward strand.
AGCTGTCCACCGCGTGGGGGTGGGTGCCGGTGCTGGACTTCGCGTGGGCGCTGTGCGACATCGCGGAGCAGCTGGACCGCGACCCCGCGGGCAGCCGGGCGGCCCGCCCGCAACACGCCGAGTTCGACTTCACCGAGTCCACCGACCGGCTGCGTTTCGTACGCCGCTTCGGCCATGTCGACGTGACCGCCGACTGGCTCCCCGACGAGCCGCCGCTGCCCGTCCGGCACGCGGAACTGCGCCGCGAGGCACGGGACTTCCTGCACGACGTGGTCGCCGACCTCACCGACATGCACGAGGACCTGGCGGGCAATCCCGCGATGTGGGCGCTGCTGTCCCGCTTCCCCCGGGTGTGAGCCGCCTCCCGGGCCGCCGGGGTGGCGGGCGTTACCGTCGGCTTGGGAACTCCTTTACGCTCCGGAAGAGTTCTCAGACCATAACGACCGCCTGTGCGAGGAGACCCCAGATGGCCCTGTGGGACCGTTTCAAAGAGTCCGCGAGCAACATGCAGAACCAGCTCAACGCGAAGAAGAACGACCTCAAGAGCGGCGCCTTCCGGGACGCCAGCATGGCGATGTGCGCGCTGGTGTCGGCCGCCGACGGCACCATCGACCCGGCGGAGCGGCAGCGGGTCGCCGCGCTGATCGGCACCAACGAGGTGCTGCAGAACTTCCCGGCGCTGGACCTGCAGCGCCGCTTCGAGGACTACCTGTCCAAGCTCACCGCCGACTTCGCCTTCGGCAAGGTGGCGATCCTGCAGGAGATCGCCAAGGTGCAGAAGAAGCCGACCGAGGCGCGTGCGGTGATCCAGATCGGCATCGTCATCGGCGGTGCCGACGGCGACTTCGACAAGACCGAGCAGGCCGTGGTGCGCGAGGCGTGCTACGCGGTGGGGCTCAACCCGCAGGAGTTCGACCTCTGACCGCCCGCCGGCCGCCCGGCCGGCCCGCACCGGCGGCAGGCATGCCCGGGACGCATCCGCGCGTCCCGGGCATCGGCATATGCCCAGAAAACGGCGCAGCCGCGGTCACAGGCCGGTCGCGCCTTGCGGATACCCGGTACGTTCGGCTCCGTTGGCGGGTAATACTTGCGTGACACTCTGTGGCAGGCACAGATACCTGAGGTTTCGGGGAACCTCGGGCGCGGGGGCGCCCTCCGGTATCCGCACGGCCCCGGATCACCAAGGGAGGAAGGTACATGCTTCCCGTACCGAGTGAGGACGCGTGCCCGAAAGGGTCGGCGGGCACGTCGGGCGGAGTCAGCACCCAGCGGGACGAGGACGCGGCGCTCGCCCTGTACGAGATGCTGCGCACCAGCGGCGGGGTCCCCGAGGACGGCCGCTACCCCGATCTCGACACCGGCGACCCGCACGGCCGCGGCTGGCGCCGGCTGCGCGAACTGGGCCTGGTCCAGGTGCGCGACGGTGTCGCCGAGGCGGTCGACCCCGACGCGGCGCTGGCCAGGGCCATGGACGACTACCAGGCCAACGCGGCGGAGCAGCTGCGCAGCGGGGTACGGTTGCAGCGCGTGACCGAGGCGCTGCTGTCGGTCTACCGGCCGTCGGTGCAGCGCGAGATCAGCCAGGTCGCGGTGGAGTTCATCACCGACCCGCGGCGCAAGCAGCGCACCAGGCTCGACCTGTCGGACGCCGCCCGCGAGTCGTGCAGCTCGATGCACCCCGGGCCGATGCCGCCGATCGAGGTGCTGGAGGCCTCCCTCGAACACGACCGCACGATCATCGCCCGCGGGGTGCGCAGCCGGGCGATCTACCCGATGTCCTGCCTGCACTCCCCCAAGTACGCCCGCTACCTGCACGACCTGGCCGACGCCGGGGTGGAGCTGCGGCTCGTCGACCACGCGCCCTTCGACATGCTCACCTTCGACGAGAACGCCGCGGTGCTCGCGGCCTTCCCCGACCGGCCGAGCGACGCGGTCATCGTCATCAGGGGCGCCGCGCTGATGCTCTCCTTCCAGGCGGTCTACGAGGACTGCTGGCTGCGCGGCCTGACCCTGGCGCGGGCGTCGGCGACCAGCGCGGACGACAGCGAGATCACCGCACAGGAGCGGGTGATCATCCGGCTGATGGCCTCCGGGCTGAGCGACGACCAGATCGCCCGCAAACTGGGGGTGCACCGGCGTACGGTCCAGCGGGCCATCTCCAAGCTGATGGAGCGGCTGAACGCGAGCAGCCGCTTCGAGGCCGGGCTGAAACTCGCGGGCGACGCGGAGTTCGCGAAGACCTTCGTGGTGCAGTGAAGGAGGCGGCAATGGTGGTTGCCGACGCGGCCGGCAGGGACGAGGACGCCGCACTCGCCCTCTACCGGGAGTTGCGCAAGAACGGCGAGGCGTCCGTGGAGGAGCTGCGGGTGTCCGCGGGCCTGGACGTGGCGCGGGCCGCGGCCGGCTGGGCCTGGCTGGAACGGCTCGGCCTGGTGCGGGCCAAGGACGGCGGCCCCGCCAAACCCGTGGAGCCGCACGCGGCGATCCTCGGCGCGATGGAGTCGTACAGGACGGCGGCGACCGAGCACGAGCGCAGCGCCCGCGAGATGCAGCGGGTGCTGGACTCGCTGATGACGGTCTACGAGCCCGCGGTGGCGCAGGACGACGCGGTGGGCGTCGCGGTGCGCTTCCTGGGCGGCGACGCGCACAAGAAGCAGATGATGATCGACCTCAACGAGTCGATGCGCATCAGCTGCGACTCGCTGCACCCCGGGCCGATGCCGCCGATGGAGATCCTCAACTCGTCCCTGGAAAGGGACCGGACGATGCTCGCGCGAGGCGTGCGGGTGCGGGCCATCTACCCGCGCTCGATCCTGCACACCCCCCGGTACCTGCGCTACCTGCAGGACATGACGGCGCTGGGCGCCGAGGTGCGGCTGATCGACCACGCTCCCTACGACCTGCTGGTCTTCGACCGGCACACCGCGCTGCTCGCGGCCGACCCGGAGGACCCGAGCCACTCGCTGGCGGTCGTGGTCGGGGCGGTCCTGGTCAAGTCCTACATCGCGCTCTTCGAGGACTTCTGGCTGCGGGCCGCCAGGTTCGACGCCCCCCAGCCGACGGCAGGCGGCCACCTGCCAGAGGTGACCGCGCAGGAGCGGGCGGTCATCCGGCTGATGGCCGACGGGCTGAGCGACGACCAGATCGCCCGCAAGCTCAGCGTCCACCGGCGTACGGTCCAGCGGGCCATCTCCAAGCTGATGGAGCGGCTGGACGCGACCAGCCGCTTCGAGGCGGGCCTGAAACTGGCGTGCGACGCGGAGTTCGCGGCGCTGCTGTCCGGCGCGTGAGACCGCCGCCTGGCCGGTGGCGCGGCCCGGTCCGGCCGGTGTGGTGACCTGGCCGGTGGCGTGGTGCGCCGGCCGGTGACGCTCAGCGTTCCGTGAAGCGCGCCCGGTCCGCGGCCGGGAGGTGGTCGGTCAGCCGGCGCAGCAGCGCCGCGATCGGCCCCGGCATCCCGGGAAAGGTCGAGATCAGCAGGTGCACCAGGGCGAAGCCGAGTGCCGACGACTGGTCCGGGCCGGTGCGCAGCCACGCCGAGACCGCGAGCCGCACCACCCGCTCGGCGTCGGGCGAGCCCAGGCCGTGCAGCCGGGCCGCGGCCACCGTGTGGAAGTGCGTGGCCGCCTCCCAGTCCCCGTCCAGGGCCGCGTCCTGCGCCGCCCGCATGACCGCGGCCGCCCCCTCGGGGCAGGCGCGGGCCGCGCACACCTCGTGCGGCATGCCCGCCGGGTCGCCCCAGCAGGGGTCGGGCGGGCACCTGCCGGGCACCGGCAGCAGAGCGCCGTCCACCGGGCTCGCGGTGCCGTCCTCGGCGACCAGGCAGGTCTCGACGCGGCCGTCGGCGTGGCCGACGGCGACCCGGGTGGGCCGGCCGTTCTCGCGGGCCTGCCAGGCGGCGGCGGACCAGGCCGGGTGGGTGTCGTCGGTGAGGTCGCGGGCCTGCGACATGACGGTGCCCCAGGTGTGCACGGTGCCGCCGGGCAGCACCGCGATGCTCACCGGGGTGACGGCGCCCCGGTCCGCGCCGGGGCGCGGCGCGAACCAGTCGCCCGCCCAGTACGTGGTCGCCGGCGGGATGGCGGGCAGCTCGACCGGGACCAGCCACTCCGCCCCGGTGCCGTCCCTGCCGGGTAAGGCGCTCGCGTGCCGCCCGGCCATCTCAGCCGTCCCGCTGGGAAGCGGCCACGGCGGCGGTACGGCTCCCGCCGGGCACAGGACGGTGCGAAGGGCCGGCCGGCGGCGCGGTCCCCGATCCCAGGTCGCGGCACAGGGCGTCGACCGTGGCACGGGTCAGCGGCGGCAGCACGGTGAGCCGGGCGTGCGGGCCGTCGGTGTCCAGCCGCCAGCGGGTGCACACCGCGGCGGCCGGGCGGGGGAAGCGCAGGGTCAGCCCGCGCCCGGCGCGGGTGGGCCGGTAGCCGGCCTCCGCGAGGTGGTCGGCGGCGTAGCCGGCGGTGTCGTAGCACTCGTGCACCAGGGCGCGCAGCCCGTCGTAGCCGCGGTCCCGCAGCGCCGCCCACAGCAGGGCGACGGCCAGCGGGTTGGGGGTGGTGCCGCGGCCCCTGGAGGCCTTGGTGCGGGCGGTGCCGACCAGGACCACCCCGCACGGCACCGGGAGGCCCAGCAGTCGGTGTGCGGTCAGCGACAGGCTGTCGGCGCCGTCCCGCAGGTCCCACGCCAGCGGGAGCGGGGAGAAGGGGGCGAGCAGTCCGGTGTCGCCGGCGTCGACGTGGACGTGGACGGGTCCCGCGGGGGCGGCCGCCGCCCGTATCGCCGCCAGGTCGTCGTCCGCGCCCTCGGCCGCGGCGCCCGCGAGGGTGGCCAGGACGACGGCGCCGCCCGGTCTTTCCGCGGTCAGCAGCCGCAGCGCCTCGGTGTCCATGGTCCCGTCGGCGCCGTGGGGGACCTCGACGACGTCCATGCCGAGCTGGTCGGCATGGCAGCGGGCGGCGTGGTGCACGGCGGCCGACACGTACAAGGGGGCGCCGGGCAGCGCGTCGCGGCCGGCCCGCAGCCCGACGAGCAGCCCCTCGGCGCCGCCCGCGGTGACATACCCCTGGGTGTGCCGGCGGTCGCCGAGTGCCAGGTCGGTGCAGAAGTCGGCGACGGCCTGCTCGAAGGCGAGCACGGCGCCGCCCGCGGTGACCGGGTCCGGGGCGGCAGGTGAGACGGCGTCGAGGTCGATGTCCGCGAGTGCGGCCAGCATCTCGGCGTAGTCGCCGTGGTAGGAGGCGGGGAAGTCGTCGAGCAGCTCCGTCGCGTGCATCTCCGCGGACCGCAGCGCGGCCACGAGTCCGGCGAGCTGCCGGCGGGTGTCGGCCGGGTCGGCGGCGGCGAACCCGATGAGCTGGCGCGGTTCTGGCGCGACGGCGAATCCCGCGGCGCCGCCGGGCGGCGGCGCCTGTACGGGCAGTGGGGCGAACGGCAGGTACGCCATGACGACCTCCGGAAACTTCAGCGCACGAGGTGGCGGGGAGTCGGCGGGCCAGGCCGACCCCCCGCTCACCGCCGAGGGCTCCCCCCCGGAACCGGGCGGAGCGGGCCGGTGGCCCTCGGCGGCCCCGGTCGCGGCGACTCGGGGGGCCGCGACCGGGAGCAGGGTGGTGTCCGGCACTCCCCCGGCGATGTTTTCGCCGCGGTCAGTGCCGACGCGAGAATTGGTACCTGACGCCAGGTGCCTCCCGCTACGAACCCAAAGGTGCGTAATCCGGTCCGCGAGCTGGTGTTCCGTCCTGCGTTCCCGCCCCTAGCTGGCACTTCGCAGGGGGGCCGGGGCCGTTGTCCAAAATGGGACACGTACCAATGTGGACAGACCCGTTTGCGGACGGTGGCGCAAGTACGCCAATTCGGCCCCGGTGGCGCATACTTCCTGGTCGGTGGCCCGGTGATGCGCCGCGAGCAGCCGCCGCTGCTTTCCCCATTGCTCAAACCACCCTCAAATCCGCAGGTCAAACGGGGGACATGGGCATTGGTTGACAGTCATCGGGGCAAGCCAAGACCATCGAATGGCCAGTATCGGAACGGTGACGCACGCATGCATCACCTCGGCCGGATCTCGGGGGAGATGCCCATGGCACCGCACCACGGGGATTCCCCGCCACTGATCCACGGCTTCCTCCGCCAGGCCCGCAAGCAGCACAGCGATGCCGCCGACCGCACCTCCCCCCTGGCGGCGGGAAAGCGCCGCAGCGGGCTGAGCCAGCAGGACGTGGCCCAGTACATGGGCGTGTCGACCCGGCTGTACCAGGACTGGGAGGGCGGCGTCCGGCCGATCCCGCAGCACCGGCTGGACTCGCTCGCCGAAGCGCTCGGCCTCGACTCCGCCCGCCGCGACGAGCTGTGGTTCGTCGCCAGCGGGGGCTTCCCGCCGCGCGGCCCCAGCCGGCCCGACCCCGAGGCCGTCAGCGGCTGGACGAGCTACCTGCGCGCCCTGCCCGTCCCCTCCCTCGCCGTCGACGCCGGCTGGCGCATCGAGGAGAGCAACACCGCCTGGCAGCGGCTCTTCCTGTCCGCCGGCGAGCCCGAGCCGGCCAACCTGCTGCGGTTCGTGCTGTTCAACCCCTACGCCCGCCGGCTGTGCGGCGAATGGGAGGACGGCTGGGCCACCTCGTACCTGCGGCAGCTGCGCCTTGAGGCGGAGACCACCCGCAGCGCGGAGCTGCGCCGCATCATCGACGAGCTGCAGGACCACCCGGAACTGGCCGAGCTGTGGCGGGCGGTGGACCGCTCCAGCCGCATCACCCTGCACAACGACGGCCAGGTCCGCATCATCGTCCCCCCCGTCGGCGGCCACCCCCAGCACGTCCGCACCCTCGTCTCCACCCCGGCCCACGACCCCCGCCGCCGCATGGTGACCTTCCTCCCGACCCAGGCCACCGCCCACGCCGCCTAGGGCGGAGCCGGTCCCGTAACCTCACGCCCTGACGCCCCGGGGGCGTTCGCGCCACGGCCTGTTGCGCTTCACCGCGCCGCCGCCTGCCGGTATCCGCAGGGAATTCCGCTGATTCCGGTAAATGAGCCGGGAAATGCCGCCTGCCCGTGCCCGTGCGCCTCCGGCCGAGGAACCGAGAAAGTGCTCCATGCGGCGGAAACCGCCGGCCGTAGGCTGAAGACGTGGGGGACGAGACCGCCAGAAGCTGAGCGGTATGGGCTTTGAGCGGTGGGTCCCGGCCAGTCGCCTGACACTCGTCATGGAACGCCGTGACGGCATGCTCGTGGATTTGGCGTGCCGCGCCCAGAGCGTCCTGAAGGCCGGAGTGGTCGCCGTCTACCTTCCGGTGCCGGCCGAAGCGATGCTGGGCACCGCGGTTGCCGCTGTCGAAAGCCTGGGCATCGGTCCACTGGAACGGCTGCCCCTGGCGGAGGACGTCTACGCCACGGTCCGCGCGTACACGACCGGCAAGACCGCCGTCGCCCACTCGATCGACATCCTCGGCAACCACCCGGAATTCGCCACCGTCGCGCCCTATCCCCTCACCGTCGCCTCCGCGCCACTGGACGCGCCAGGCAGACGGTTCGGCGCAGTCAGCGCCTTCTGGCCCGGGATCTTCCGCGAGATCGGCCCGGCCGAGATCGAGCGCGGGGGCGTCGGTGGTGATGGGCCAACTGCTCAGCGCCGGGCGCGCCTACGGCACCGACGGGCTGGACCCCGGAGAACTGCTGCGCAGTACCAACCGGCTGCTCGTCGGCCTCAACACCGACCTGTTCGCCACCTGCTGCTGCGCACGGCTGGACCCCGAGACGGGGCTCATGCGCGTGGCGACGGCAGGACATCCGCCACCGTTGATCAGAGGCGCCGCCGGCGACTATGCCGATCTCCGCCTCGACGTGGGGCCGCCGCTCGGGGTCGACGCCGACTACGGCTACACCGACGTCGGTGTCCCGCTGGAGCCGGGGGCGCTCCTGGCCTTCTACACCGACGGGTTCCTCGGCGGCGGTACCGGGCGCGAGCTGGACCCCGACGTCATCGACACCGCCGTCGCCACCTCTCACGGGCAGCTGGAGGAGATCGGCGACCAGGTCGTGGAGCGTACGACCGGCGCCCCCTCGACCGCGGACGATGCCGCCCTGCTGCTTCTGCGCTACGAGGAGCCCGCCGCGACGGCGCGCCGCTACATGCGCCGTCTGGAGATACCCCGCCGCGATCTGCTCGGCGTGGAGCGCGCACGCCATTTCCTGCACGGGTGGCTCACCGCCTGGAGTCTCGGCACGGTCGACGACGAGGCCCAGCTCCTGCTGTCGGAGATCGTGACAAATGCCCTCGTCCACGCAGACAGCGACGTCGACCTGCGCCTGCGCCGCTACCCCGGCCACCTGCGGGTGAGGTCCGCGACAGCGAACCCCCACCCCGCCATCAACGTCGGGACACCCGGCGAGGACCAGGCCGAGAGCGGACGCGGGATGATGATCGTGTCGGCCCTCGCGTCCGCCTGGGGCAACTCGCCGAGCGGCCGCGGCAAGGCCGTCTGGTTCGAACTCCCGCTGTGACCCGAGCACCACGGGCCGGCCGGAAGCCGCAGCGCACGGCTGCACCCTCCAGCGGGCTCCTGCCAGGACGCCCGTCGGCCGAGCCCGGCATGTCGCGCGCGCCCACGTGCGCGCGCCGGTCTTGGCGCCGTGACGGAGAAGTTCCGGGAAGGCCTCGACCGGCTGGGCGAGGTCGCGTGCACCCCCGGGGGGACAGGGGTCCCGCCGGGGGTGCACGCTCTCCGGCCCTGTCAGGTGGCCAGCGGCAGCGCGGTGCGCACCGGGACCGGGGTGAGCACGGAGGAGGGGACCACCTCCTCGGTCTCCTCGTCGATCAGCGAGACCCGCACCGCCGGGTTGGGCGCGGTGTCGACGGTGAGGGTGAGGTCGAGCGCGAAGAGCACGCTGACCGGGTGGGTGCCGCGCGCGTCCCGGTAGCTGCCGGCGTAGCGCAGCACCCGCCAGCCCTCGTCGTCCCAGTGGTCGAGCAGCGCCGAGCGCACCACCGGCATCGCGGTCTGCCAGGCCAGCGAGTTCTCCAGCAGCTGCACGGTCGCCGCGACCGGCACCCGCTCGCCCGCTGCCGACGGCAGCGGGTTGCCGAAGACCTTGATACGGGCCTTGCGCAGCGGCAGCAGCCACACGTGGTCCAGGTCCGCGCTCGCGCACAGCAGCAGGACGGCCGCCGCGGCCAGCACCAGTGCCGAGCCGCCGGGCCGCCGGGTCAGCTGCGACCACCAGGCCGCGTCCGCGCCCGCCGCCGCGACACCGCCGGCCGCGACAAGACCGGCCCTGGCGAAGGAGCGCACCCCGATCGGCCCTTCCGCCGCGGCGCTGCACCCGCAGGACGACTCGGGGGCGGTGGCCCTGGCGTAGGCGAGGTAGCCGGTGAAGCCGGCGCCGAGCACCGCGGTGCCGACACCGGGCAGCAGCGCCTCGGGGGACGCCAGCAGGGCGGCGGCCAGGGCCAGTTCGACCCCGCCGACGGTGCGCAGCGCCAGCGTGGCGCGCCGGCCGTCGTTGAGGACCCGCACCAGCACGGTGTTCGCGGCCAGTTGTGCGGTCTGCCGGCCGAAGAGCTTGCCCGCGCCGGTCACCGCGAGCAGCAGCGCACACACCAGCGGGGCGAGGTTGGAGACCAGCGGAATCATCGCACCGCCCCCTCAGTGCCCGAGCGAGACGCGGGCGATGTCGATGTTGCCGTCCGCGGGCCGCCAGGCGCCGAGCACCTGGGCCTCCTGCCCGATCCTGGTGCGCGACAGGTCGGCGGTCAGCGCCCCGCCGAGGTAGGAGGCGGTGGTGGTGTCGGGCACGATGTGGCCGACGAGTTCCTCGTTGCCGTGGGTGAGGTGCAGCCGGTCCTTGGCGATGCCGCGGATGGTGACGTAGACGTTGACGATGTTCACCCACACCGCGTCGGCGGCGATCGTGCCGTCGGGCATGGCCGCGCCGCGGGCGTAGAGGCCGTCGCCGACCTCGATGGACTCCGCGGTGGTCGTGCGCAGCTTCCAGATGCTGGTGGCGTTGGTCAGCTGGATCAGGTACCGCTCGCCGTGGGAGCCGGCGACGTCCAGCACGTTCCGGTTCATCGCGACGACGCGGCCCTCGGCGAAGGCCGCGGGGATCGCGGTGTCGAGCGAGTCCATCGGCTCGGCGAACGCGGCCTCGGCGTCGAGCCCGCCGAGCGCGGACGCGCCGACGATGGTGGCGCCGCCGACGGCCGCCGTGGTCAGAAAGCGCCTCCGGTCCAGGCGACGCCCGCCGGATTCCTGGCTGTGACTCATGTCGTCCCTCCTTCGTGACGGTGCTGCGGGGTGTCGGGGTGTCGGTGGGTTCCTGAGGTCACTCGTAGATGTAGACGGGCAGCTTGCCGGAGCTGAGGCTGCCGATCGCGGTGAAGGCCGAGGGGGTGAGGTCGATGACGCGGTTGGTGCGGCAGGCGCCGTTGCAGCAGGTGGCCTCGCCGCAGAAGCTCTTGGTGCGCGGCCCGCAGTCGGCGAGCGTCACGCAGACGGTGGCGCCCGAGCACTGGTGGCGCACGTTCATGACGGCGCCGCAGGTGCGGCGCGGCATGTTCTCGCCGCACAGGTCGGGCCGGGTGATGTCCCAGCAGGCGGCGGAGAGGTTGGGCCAGGCGGCCATGTGCTTGCTGGACTGGCAGGTGCCGCATGCGCCGGTGCCGGCGCTGCCGCAGGAGCCCCAGGCGTTGCCGCAGCAGAACCAGGTGGCTTCGCCCGCCCACAGCGAGGTCGATCCGCAGGCCATGTCGCATCCCTTCGTGTTGGGCGCAGGTCATTCCTGACCTGCGCATGACAAGATGACCTGCACATACGGGGACGGTGGCGCCGCGGAACGGGGGGCCGCGGCGGTGCCGGCGGGAGGCGCCGAGGGGAGTTACGCGCGCATGACAAGAGGGAGTGGGGGCCGCGTCGTTGCGGGTGAGCCTGTGCGGGGTGGGGACTGCCTCGGGCAGGCCTCCTGCTGTGCCGTATGCGTCTGACGAGTCGGCTGTGCAGGGTGGAACAGGCCCCCATGATGCGCCTGTCTACGCGCGTTCGGAAGGGGTCCCGCAGTCCCGGTGCGCGCCTTTCCGGCTCGCGCGCGGGGCTTCAGACCGACACGGGCCAGTCCACCAGGCCGTAGAAGACGACGAAGCCGATGACCACCAGGCAGGGCGCGAAGACCGCGAGCACCCACCGCGTCCCGACGTTGCGCTCCCGCCGGGGCAGCGCCCAGCTCACCAGCAGCAGGACGAGCGACAGGCCGAGGGCGACGGCCAGCACGTCGAAGGCGGGCTCGAAGGAGTCCTCGAAGTGCGCGGCCTCCGCCTCCTCGCAGGAGTCGCAGGCCATCGGCGAGAGCGAGGCGTAGACGAAGGCGCAGAAGGCCAGCGGCAGGGTGATCAGCGACGACGCCAGCGGCGCCACCCACCCCCCGGACACCGGCTCCTGCGGGGCGCGGCATGTCAGCGGGTACGTCATGCCCCCACTGAACTCCCGCGCCGCCCGCGGCACATGAGTCGGCGTACTCAGGACCTGCGCGGGTACGCCTACCCGCCGACGTTTCTGCGGCTCATGCCGTCCAGCGACTCCGTGGACCGGGCCGGAGCGGCCGGCGAACTCCCGTACGGCGTCCGGCGAGGTGTTGTCGCCGCTGACGGGATCGGCCCCCCGCCCGGCACCATCCGGAGGGAATCGGCCGCTTTCCTGTGCCTGCGGGCCGAAGCCGGGTAACCGCAAGGGGTACGGGCGCACGTCACGGAAGGGGTGGACGCCATGGCCGACCGCGGGGAGGCCCCGGGAAGCGGCGGGCCGGCCGGCGGCCCGGGCCGGCACGAGACCGCGGAGGAGCGCGCCGACCGGCGCTGGGGCGATCTGCTGCAGGAGCTGCGGGTCGCGCAGACCGGGGTGCAGATCCTCTTCGGCTTCCTGCTGACCGTGGTCTTCCAGCAGCGCTTCACCCAGCTGTCCTCCGCCGACCGGAACCTCTACGTCGCCACCGTCGTCCTGGGCGCGGCGACCACCGGCGCGCTCGTCGGCCCGGTCGCGATGCACCGCCTGCTCACCGGGCGCCGCCTGAAGCCCGAGACGGTGGTGTGGGCGTCCCGTATGACGGTGCTGGGTCTGGGCCTGCTGCTGTGCACGACGGCCTGCTCGCTGCTGCTGGTGCTGCGGCTGGCCGTCCACGACACCCTGGCCGCCTGGCTGGCCGGGGCGATGGTGGTCTGGTTCGCGCTGTGCTGGCTGGTGCTGCCGCTGTGGGCCAGGCACCACAGCATCCGGGCCGAGCGGGCTCAGCCGCCGCAGGCCTGAGGGCACCCGGCCCGGGGGCCGCTCACCCGGCGGGCTGGAGGCGGTCGGCCAGGCCCGCGGCGGCGAAGGCGGCGGTCAGGTCCTCGCGGCTCTCGGTGAAGTGCGCCCAGCTGTCGCAGTGCGCGGCGACCACCCGGCGGGCGCCCAGGATCGCGGCGGCCTCCGCGGCCATCGCGCTGTCCAGGACGATGGGGGCGCCGCCGAAGAGCACGGGGAAGCGCGGGGCGCCGGCGAAGAGGACGGCGGTGTCGACCGGACCGAAGCGGCCGGCGATCTCCCGTACGGCGTCCAGCGAGGCGTTGTCGCCGCTGACGTAGACGGTGGGGAGCTCCTCCCCGGTCAGGACGAAGCCGACGACCTGCCCGGTGACGGGTTCGACGTCGGCGCGCGCGCCCGGCCCGTGGATCGCGGGCACACCGGTGACGGTGACCGTCCCGCCGCCGGGCCGGTCCAGCTCGGCGGACTCCCAGTCCGCCAGCCCCCTGGTCCCCTCCCCGAGACGCCGGCTGCCGTCGGGCGTGGTGAGGGTGAGCGGTACGCCGGCCAGCAGCGCGCGGCCCGAGTCGTCGAGGTTGTCGGCGTGCTCGTCGTGCGAGAGCAGCACCACGTCGATCGGCCCCAAGTCCGCGGGCTGCGCTGCGGAGGGCGCGGTCTTGGTCAGCAGCGGGCGCCCCGGGCGCTGGTAGTCCCCGGGCGCGTCGAAGGTCGGGTCGGTCAGGAAGCGCAGGCCGCCGTACTCGAAGACGGTGGTGGGGCCGCCGAGCACGCGGACGGCGGGGTGCGGGGCTGCGGGGTGCGCGGCTGCGGACATGAAAGACCCTTCCTCACGGATGGCGACCAGTGTTTCCGTGAGAGCAGGCTAGTCACTTCTCACGTATGGAGGCAAGCCGTAGCATGAGATTCATGAAGGAGAGCGCGACCGCCCCGCCGCCGCTGCCGCCCGCCCCCGGCGCCGAGCAGTACGTGGCCCTGGACTTCGCCGACAGCCGGCTCACGCTGCCGGCCGGCCAGTCCCTCGACCTCCTGGCGACCCCCGCGGCAGCCGAGGCCTGGCTGACCGCCCACGGCCTGGCACCCGAGGGCGCGGGCCTGCGCGAGGTGTGCGCGTCCCGGCTGCGCGACCTGCGCGAGCACGTACGCGCCCTGATCGGCGCCCGCATCGAGGGCCGCCCCGCCCCCGCCGACGCGCTCGCCGCCGTCAACGCCGCACTCACCCTGGCGCCCGCCGCCCGCCTGCTGACCTGGGACCCGGAACACGGCCTGCAGCGCGAGGCGGCCCACCCGGTCACGCAGATCGTCGAGCACGCGCTCGCCGCACTCGCCGCGGACACCGCCGACCTGCTCACCGCCCCCGACGCCGAACGCCTCACCGCCTGCGGCTCCGCGCCCTGCACCCGCTTCCTGCTGCGGCACGGCCGCCGCCACTGGTGCTCCACCCGCTGCGGCGACCGCGCCCGCGCCGCCCGCTTCTACGCCCGCCGCACGGGCGCCGCCACGACCTGACCGCCCGAGCCGGCCCGACCCGGGCCCCGTACCGGCCTACGATGTCCCCCGGGGCGACACCAGTGGCGCATGGGGGGATCGGGGATGCCGGGATCACGGCGGGGATGGCGTACCGCTGCCGCGGGCGCGCTGGCGGCGCTGCTGCTCGGCGCGTGCGGGACGCAGGTGGCGGGCCAGGGCGCCAACGACCCGGTGCCGCACACCGCGGGGCCGAGCACCCCGATCGCCTGGACCACGGCGGAACCCTCCCAGGTCACCGGCGTCAGCCTCAGCGGCGACCGCCGCACCCTGACCGTCCAGGTGCAGGTGCCCAGCGGCGAACACCCGTGCGTCCGCGACCTCAAGGCGGTGCTCACCGAGCCGCCCACCGACATCGTCCGGGTCCAGGTCACCTTCTCCTCGCCCTCGTTCGACAGGGCGTCGGGCTGCACCCGGGAGAAGCCGGCCAGCACCCAGGTGCACCTGCCCGCGCCGCTGACCACCGGCCAGCGGCTCGTCGTCGACAACTACGACACTTTCACCGCCGAGGGCGCGGCGCTCCCCGCGCTGCGGCTGTGCGGGAAACTCGGCTGCACCCCGCCGGCCACCGGCTGCACCGACGCCTCCTACGACCAGGCGCTGCTTGCGGTCGCCGCACCGGCCCACACCTACCGCGACTCCGAGGACTGCGACGGCAACTGGCTGGTGCTGGACTTCTCCTGGCGGACGGGACCCGCCTGCGGCGACTCCGGCAGCTCGGCCTGCACCTCCCGGCTGGGCGACCGCTACTTCTTCCGCGCCGAGCCCTCCGGCTGGGTCCCGCTCACCTCGGGGGCCGCCGGCGGGTGCGGGAGCGTGCACAAGGTGGCGCCGGACTTCCCGACCGCGATGTGCGCCTCGCTGCCGCCGCTGTCCGCTCAGCTCCACCCGGTGCACACGCCCGCCGCGAAGGGCGGGTGACTCAGGCCCAGGTGTCCAGGTCCACCGCGTCGGGGTCGGGGCCGCCGCGCACCCCGGAGTCGATCGCGTCGATCGAGGCGACCTCCTCGGCGCTGAGGGAGAAGCCGAAGACGTCGAAGTTCTCCGCGATGCGCTGCGGGCGCACGGACTTGGGGATCGTGGCCAGCCCGTGGTCCAGGTGCCAGCGCAGCACCACCTGGGCCGGTGTCCTGCGGTGGCGGGCCGCGATGCTGTGGACGGCAGGGTGGTCCAGCGGGTTCTTGTCCGCGCTGCGCCCGCCCTCCCAGTAGGTGTTCACCCCGCCGAGCGGCGACCAGGACTGCGTCACCACGCCCAGGCCCGCGCCCGCCTCGCGCAGCTCGCGCTGTGTGAAGTACGGGTGCAGCTCCACCTGGTTGACCGCGGGGACGACGCCGGTGCGGTCGACCAGCCGCCGCAGGTGGTCCGCGGTGTGGTTGCACACCCCGATGGCGCGCACCCGGCCGTCGGCCAGCAGCTGCTCGGCCGCCCGGTAGGAGGCCACCGTCTCCTCGAAGGACGCGGGGGCCGGCCAGTGCAGCAGGTAGAGGTCGAGGTGGTCGAGGCCGAGGTTGGCCATGCTGGTGTCGAAGGCGCGCAGAGCGGCGTCGTAGCCGTAGTCGTCCAGCCACAGCTTCGTGGTGACGAAGACCTCGCCGCGGTCGACGCCGGAGCGGGCCAGGCCCTCGCCGACCTCCTTCTCGTTGCCGTAGACGGCGGCGGTGTCGATCAGCCGGTAGCCCTCGCGCAGCGCCGCCTCGACCGCGCCCGCGGTCTCCTGGGGGCTGCTCTGGTAGACGCCGAGGCCGAGGGCGGGCATCGGGACGCCGTTGTTCAGGGTGATCGTCGGGCTCTTGCCGGTCATGGCATTTCCTCGCTCGGTGGAAGGTCGCGGGACGGTCATCCCCCATGCAACCCGAAATCGCCGCCTCCCAGGCGCAGTTGACGCAAGGGAGGCGGCGCGGGCGACGTCACCGGAGTGGTCCTGGCTACTTCTGGTCGCGGTTGAAGAGGGAGGTGGACCACAGGTAGCCGAGGGCGGCGAGGCCCAGGCACCAGGCGACGGCGGCCCACCCCTTGTCGCCGATCTCCGTGCCCAGCAGCAGGCCGCGCAGCGTCTCGATGGCGGGGGTGAAGGGCTGGTACTCGGCGATCGGCTGGAACCAGCCCGGCATCGCGTGGACCGGCACGAAGGCGCTGGAGATCAGCGGCAGGACCATCAGCGGCAGCGCGTTGTTGCTCGCCGCCTCGGCGTTCGGGCTGGACAGGCCCATCCCGACCGCGATCCAGGTCAGCGCGAGCGAGACCAGCGCGACCAGGCCCAGCGCCAGCAGCCATTCCACGGGCGTGGCGCCGGTGGACCGGAAGCCGATCGCCACCGCGACCGCCCCGACCAGGACGACGCTGGCCACGCACTGCAGCACGCTGCCGACGACGTGCCCGATCAGGACCGACCCGCGGTGGATCGCCATCGTGCGGAAGCGGGCGATGATGCCCTCGTTCATGTCGATGGCGACCGACACCGCGCTGCCGATGGTGGTGCCGCCGACCGTCAGCAGCGCGATGCCGGGGACGAGGTAGGCGAGGTAGGCGGACCGGTCCGTGCCGCCGTCCCCGATGCCCTGGCTCATCACGCCGCCGAAGACGTAGGCGAAGAGCAGCAGCAGCATGACCGGGGTGAGCAGCAGGTTCAGCGTCATGGACGGGTAGCGGCGGGCGTGCAGGAGGTTGCGCCGCAGCATGGTGGAGGAGTCGCGCACGGCGAGGGAGAGGGAGTTCATCGGGCGTCCTCGGCGGTCTGGTCGGTGTGGGTGGTCGGGGGCTGGATCCCGGTGGCGTGCCGGGGCACGCCGGGTCCGGTCAGGGCGAAGAAGACGTCGTCCAGGTCGGGGGTGTGCACGGCCAGTTCGTCCGCCTCGACGCCGGCCGAGTCGAGCCGGTCGAGAACCGTGCGCAGGGCGCGCTGGCTGCCGTCGCTGGGGATGCGCAGGGCGAGCGCCTCGTCGTCGCGGGTCGCGTCGGGCCAGAAGGCGGTGGCCTTCCCGTACGCGGACGGGTCGGAGAAGCGCAGCCGCACGTGCCCGCCGGGGACGAGCCGCTTCAGCTCCTGCGCGCTGCCCTCGGCGGCGATCCTGCCGTCGTTCAGCACCGCGATGCGGTCGGCGAGTTCGTCGGCCTCGTCCAGGTACTGCGTGGTCAGGAAGACGGTGGTGCCGTCGGCGACGAGCCGGCGGATGATCTGCCACATGGTGTGGCGGCTGCGCGGGTCGAGCCCGGTGGTCGGCTCGTCGAGGAAGAGGATGCGCGGGTTGCCGACCAGGGTCATCGCGATGTCCAGGCGGCGCTTCATACCGCCGGAGTAGCTCTGCGCGGGCTTGCCCGCCGCCTCGACCAGGTCGAACAGCTCCAGCAGTTCCGCGGCGACCCGCCGCCCCTCGCGCTTGGGCAGGTGGTGCAGGTCCGCCATCAGCAGCATGTTCTCCTCGCCGGTGATCAGCCCGTCCACGGCGGAGAACTGCCCGGTGACGCCGATCGCGGCCCGCACGCCGTCCGGCGAGGTGGCGACGTTGTGCCCGGCCACCTGGGCCTGGCCGCCGTCGGCCGCGACGAGCGTGGAGAGGATCTTCACCGCGGTGGTCTTGCCCGCGCCGTTCGGCCCGAGCAGCGCGAAGACGGATCCTGCGGGGACCCGCAGGTCGATGCCGTCGAGGACGGTCTTGCCGCCGTAGGACTTGCGCAGGCCGACGGCGGAGACGGCGGGGGGCGGGGCCGTTTTGGATGTGGGCATGACAGATGAAGCCATGGAGCTGTCCCTTTCGAGGGGTGGGGCGACTGGTTTCGTGCACATGGGCCGGCGGCGGTTGTCATGCCGGCGGCGGTTGTCATGCCGGCGGCGGTTGTCGTGCCGGCGGCGCCGGCGGGCGGCCCGGGGGCCGGCCCGGCCGGCGTCAGGCCTTCGCGCGGCGGATGTCGATGTTGCCGTAGCGGGTACGGGCGCGGACCTCGACGGTCTCCTCGGTCTCGTCGGGGGTCGCGGACTCGGCGAGGGTGTTGCGCACCTGCCCGGCGCCCGAGCGGACGTCCAGCCAGGCGGCGGTGCCCTCGCGGACCCCGACCTCGATCGCGCCGTAGGAGGTCTCCAACTGCACGCTGCCGCGGACCACTTCGCCGACCCGCAGGGTGCCGTGCGCGGTGACCGCGGTGACCGAGCCCTCGGCCCTGCGGATCTCGATGTCGCCGTTGGCGCCGCGCACCCGCAGGTCGCCGGTCGCGGCCCCGACGGTGGTGGTGCCGTGCGAGTTCTTCAGTACGGCCGGGCCGTCGATCACACCGACCCGCAGGCTGCCCGAGCTGGTGCTGATCTCGGCCAGGCCCTCGACCCGGTCCACGCTGATCGAGCCGTGCGAGGCGGTCAGTTGCAGCGGCCCGGTCGCGTCCAGCCGGACGTCGCCCGACGAGGTCTTGACCCGGACCTCGCCGAGCCGGCCCTCGCCCAGCACCTGCACCCAGGAGCCGGTCATCTCCACCCGCGAGTCCGCGGGCAGTTCGACCGAGATGTCGACGGTGCCGGTGCGGCCGAAGAGGTTGCCCTTGGGGGTCCTGACGGTCAGCACGCCGTTCGCGAAGCCGACCTGGGTCTGGTCGGCGGCCTTGATGTCCTGGTCGCGCTTGGGGTCGCGCGGCCGGACCTCCACGACGGTGTCGGTGCGGTCGCCCGCGGTGAAGCCGATGGAGCCGGCCTCGATGTGCGCGGTGGCGGAGATGGGTTCGGGGGTGGCGTAAGTAGGCATGGTCGTCCCGTCCTCGTGGGTCCGTGGGGCGTCCCCGCAGGTGGGGACGTGATGGTGGGTTGCTCGGTGCTCTGTGCGGCCGGGTGCGCGGTCAGCGCACCCAGCCGGTGAAGTTCTGTCCGAAGGTCTGGGTCTTCTCCGGGGTGCGCGCCCGGCCGCCGCCCTCGACCGCGGCCGACACGGCCCGCACCAGCCAGGAGTTGACCGACAGCCCCTCGCGGGCTGCGGCCTCCTCGGCGCGGGCCTTGAGGTGCGCCGGCAGCCGCAGGTTGACGCGGGCGGTGCCGCCCTCGTCGGCGTCGAGCGGCGCCCTGGGCGCCTCGGCCGGCTCCGGCTGCGGTGCGGTGGCACCGCCCTGGGCGGGCGGCAGCGCGACCACGAAGTCGGGGTCGAGCCCGCGCAGCCGTACGTCGACCGAGCCGGGGGCGAGTTCGCGGGTGATCTCGTCCGCGGCGGCGGAGAGCACGTTGAGCATGATCAGCCGGGTCGCCGACTCCAGGGGCGCGGTGAGCTTCTCGGCCAGCTCGCGGGCTTCGTCGCCGCCGGCTTCCGCCGCCACCGCGAGTTCGCGGCGGAGGGTGTCGACATACGGTGTGAGGTCCATGACGCCATCATGGCACCACAGTGGTGCCATGTGCAAGCCCGTATGGCACCGAGTGGGGCCACTCGTTGACACCACCCCGTCTGACCTGCGAAAACAACCTGGAGCCACGGTGGATTTTCATGGCACCACGCAGGTCCGGGCGGCCCCTGGGGGTCGTGGTGGCACCACGTGGCGCCATGGTGGTGCCACGTGGTGCCGCCCTCATGAGGCCCTGCCGGGCTCCCCGCGCCACTTCTTCATCTGCTCCCGGGTCCACCGGGTGCCGCGGTGGTCCGCACCGAGCAGCCGCACCATGTCGCCGAGCAGGCTCTGGTACGCCGCCAGCGCGCCGGCGACATCACCCGCCTCCGCCCGCATGTCCGCCAGGGTCAGCCGGGTGACCAGCGTGACCGCGTCGTCGGCACCACGGTGCCGCGCCCGCTCCCGCAGCAGCGTCTCGTACGCCTCCACGGCGCCGACCTCGTCCCCCTGCCGCCACCGCACCTGGGCCAGCCGCCCGTGAACCGCGGTGTCGGGCCGCTCCCGGTAGGTCACCTCGTCCCTGACCGGCCCCTCCAGGTCGTCCATCCTCGGCAGCGGCGGCGCCACCCAGGCCGTACGCCCGCGCCAGTGCGCCAGGTTGCGCCGCACCCACGCGACACGCGGGTGGTCCGCGCCCAGGACCCGCAGCATGTCGCCGAGCAGCCGCTCGTACTCCCGTGCCGCGCCGGCCACGTCCCCCGCCTCCGCCCGCACCGCGGCCAGGCACAGCCGGGTGTCCAGGACGAGCGGGTGGTCCGCCCCCCACGCGGCCGCCCGCACGGCGACCAGCTGCTCGTAGGGCTCGACCGCGTCCGCGGCCTTCCAGTTCCGCCGCCGCCACACCGCGGTCAGCCGCAGCTCCCGGGTGGCGTTGTCCTGCTCCTCCGCACGCCAGGCCCGGTCCCGCTCGGTCATCACCCGCTCCGGGTGCCGTTTCAGCTCGTGCCCGATGTCCCGGCTGTCGGCGAGCACCGCCAGCCCCATCGCCACCCACCGCGTCCACCGCATGGGCACCCCCGTTCCCTCGGCTGCATTCTCCGACCGGGCGGCGCCCCCGTGAACCCCTAGTCGCCGCGCGCGGCACCCTCCGGCCAGACCACGTCAACGGGTACGCCCGCCGCGCGGGCCTCCAGCACGACATCGGCGGTCCCGCCGCCCCTGCCCCCGGGCGGCTCCCCGTCCCACACCGCGACCAGCCGCTCGGCCCGCTCCAGCAGCACGCGGTTCGCCGCCTCGTACGCCGCCCGCCCCGCGGTCTCGTACCCGCACACCACCACCTCGGCGGCCACGTCCACGAGCCGGTCGAACACCGCCCGCTGCCCCGGCGCGACCTTCGCCTCCCGGTAGTCCCGCGACGGAATGACGGCCACCAGCCCGCCGCCCGCGGCGACCACCTCCTCCGCGAACAGGCAGTCCGCCCCCGCGGCCAGACACGAAACCCCCACGAGCCCCGGCCCGCGATGCGCCCCCAGCAACGCCCGCAACGCATCCCGCACCAACGGCACGGACCCCGCGGTGAGATTGACGTGCCCCGTCACACCGATAACCCCCACCCCGCCCACCCCCTCTGTCGCCGCGACGCTACCAGCGCTCAGGCGTAGGGCAGCAGCGCCGCGGTGTCCAGGTCGAAGCCGAAGGTTGTCCGTGGTCTCCAGGACCTCGGCCGGCAGATACGTCAGGTCGGGGTTGCGGCTCTTCCCCACACCCGGGGAGACGAGGTCCGTGTTCTCGCTCGGCACCAGCTCACTCGGGCTGTGCACGTCGAACTGCCGCCTGACCACCAGAAGGTTGCGCTGATGGATACCGGAGGGGCCGACCGTCATGACGATGGTGTCGCCGGAGAGCTCGACCTTGAACCCGTCGGGCAGACTCCTGCGGGCCTCTTCGAGGAGAGCGAAGTGCTGCGGGTCCATCCTGCTGTGCCTCCCGATAGCAGGCCGACCGGCCTCCCAGCCTAACAAAGTCCTGCCCCAGGCAGGCCCCGGCACAGGGGGTTCACAGAGGATTCCTATGCTTCTCGTACCGACGAGAAGGGTTCACCCGAACGATGAAGCGCACCGTACTGGCGACCGCACTGATGTGCACGACCGCGGCCGTCGTACTGACCGGCTGCGGTGGCAAGAAGGACGCCGCGAGCAGCCCCGCCGCCTCCGCTCCCGCGGGCGCGGCGACCGCCACCACCGCCACCACCGCCACCACCACCACCGCCGCCAAGGCCGCGGCGGGGGCAGGGCCGTTGGACGGGCTCACCGCACAGCAGATATCCGACAAGACCGTCGCCGACATGAACGCGCTGACGTCCGTCCATGTCGTGGGGCAGGAGATGGACGGGGACACGCCGGCCCATCTGGACGTCACCGTCGCGACGTCCGGGAAGTGCCTGGCCACCGTCGGGGAGGGCGGCGGCGACATGAAGGTCATCAGCACCACCGAGTACACGTACATGAAGGGCGACTCGACCTTCTGGAAGGCCCAGGGCAAGGACGGTGTGGCCCTCGGGACCGCGCTGCACGGGCGCTGGCTGAAGAAGCCGGGGAAGGCGGCGTCCGACCCGGACCTCAAGGAGTTCTGCGACCTCAAGACGTTCATGGCCGGCTTCACCGCCGACAACGGCGCCCCGCTCACCAAGGGCGCCGCGGTCGAGCTCGGCGGCCAGCGGGTCATCCCGCTGACCCAGCACGACAGCGACGGCGACCTCGTCGTCTACGTCGCCGACACCGCCAAGCCGTACGCCGTGAAGTTCGACGAGCCGGGCAAGGACGGAGCCGGCACCGACGGCAGCGGCACCATCACCTTCAGCGGCTTCGACAAGCCGCTCCACGTCTACGCCCCGCCCCCGTCCCAGACCGTCACCGAGGACGCCCTCACCGTCTGAGCCGCAACCGCCGCCCCCGCCCCGCCCGGAGCGGGGGCACGGACCTCAGGAGGCCCGTCCGCCGAGTGCCGCGACGGCTCGGGCGGCCACCTCGTCGGGGGTGCCGACGGCCTCGACCGCGGTGAGGAGGCTGCGGTCGGCGTAGTGCCGGGCGACGGGTTCCACGATCGCCTCGTGGGTCCGGTACCGGCTGCGGATGACGTCCTCGTCGTCGTCCTTGCGCTGGTACAGCTCGCCGCCGCAGACGGTGCAGTGGCGGCCGGCCGCCAGGGGGTCCGCCGGGGGCTCGTAGCGGTGGGTCAGGTCGTTGCGGCAGAGGCGGCGGGCCGCCTGCTGGCGGATACGGCGTTCGACTTCGTCCTCGGGAAGGCGCAGGTACAGCACGCCGTCGAGCGGCGCACCGCATTCGTGCAGCAGGTCGTCGAGCGCACGCGCCTGGGTGGTGCTGCGCGGGTGGCCGCCGAGCAGAAATGCGGCGGGGGCCGTGCTGTCGAACGTGTCACGCAGGATCGCGGTGGCGATCTCGTCGGGGAACGGCTCGCCGGAGTTCATGACGGCGGCGGCCCGCGCACCCAGTCCGGTACGTCGGACGAGGTGGGAGCGCATGAGGTCGCCGAACCTGATGTGCGGCGCCGCAAGAGCCTGTGCCAGCGCGGCGGCATCCGCTTTCTGCTCGTATATCGATTGCTGCAACAGGACGATACGCACAGCCGGTCCTCCCTGATGTTCCCCTGCCCCCCGAATCCGGCCGAGGTTACCGGGCGCCCCGGAAGCACTTTCGGGCGCCTTTCACCTCCGGAAGCGCGCATTCCCAACTCCCCTTTTCCGTAAGGGAATTGAGCAACCGGGAGGTCGGCGCTCTTCCTCGGCGACATAAAACTCCTGGATCGGCCCTCACCGCTCAGGCGGGCAGCTCCAGGTACGAGCCGGCGGACAGGCGGATCTGGCCGGTGGCTGCGTGGTTGGTGCGGTAGCGGCGGTGGGGGGCGCGGATGCGGACGGCGAAACGGGCGGTGGGGGGCGGGGTGCGGGAGAGGAAGGGGAAGGTCAGCTCGACGGGGCGGGTGAGGTCGGCGCCGTGGGAGCGCAGGACCGCCTCGCCCAGGAGAGTGGCGTCCTCGCCCTCGTCCAGCAGGTACAGGCTCACGAGCAGGTCGAAGTCCTGGAGTTGTGAGGACAGGGCGAGGTGGGCGCGGGGGCGGCCGGAGACGGGGTGGGCCGGGGCGGTGGCGACGAAGGCGGAGTCGGGCAGGTCCTCGCGGAAGCCGTCGGGTTCGTCGCCGACCAGGGCGGGGTCGAGGTCCAGCACGGTGTCGGGCAGGGGCAGTCGGCGCGGTGAGCCCTGCGGCAGCGCGGACGCGTACCGCCAGCCTTCGCCGACGTGGTAGTACGCCACCCGGTCGGCGAGGAAGCCGGGGGCCGGTCCCCGGCCGAGCACCGCGTCGTACCAGTCGGCGTGCAGGGCACGCAGGTCGACGGCGCTGTCGGCGGGGAAGTCCAGGCCGCCGAAGGAGGTCGCGGCCGTGCGGGTGGCCGCGTGGTCCCAGGGGCCGACGACGAGGTGGGTGGCGCCGTGCCGCCCGTGGTAGGTCAGCGCCCCGAGCTGGTCGTCGTCGTACTGCCCGGTGATGGCCAGCACCGGGACGGTGACCGGCTCGGACGGCACGAAGGAGGCCCAGTAGTCGTCGTAGGCGGGGTGGTCCAGCCACTCCTGGAAGTCCGGCAGCCGCTCCCCCACCGAGGCGACGTCGAGGTCGCGGAAGGGGCGGTCGCCGAGGTCGCGGTGCACGCCGTCCCAGTACGCGCTGTCGCTCCACGGCCCGGTGTTCATCCGCCGCCCCCGGTTGAACGCCAGCCACTGCACGGCGTACGCGAGGGGCAGGCCGGCCTCCATGGGGAAGTCGACGCCCGGGCAGACCGACGCCACGGGCGCGAGCGCGCGCAGCGCGGGGGGCCGGGTGCCGGCCAGCGCCCACTGGACGAAGCCGCTGTACGAACCGCCGTACGTGACGACCTCGCCGCTGCTCCACGCCTGCCCGGCGAGCCACGCCACCGCGTCGTGCCCGTCGGCGGCGTCGTGGTGGAAGGGCCGGAAGACGCCGTCGGAGTCGCCGCGGCCGCGCAGGTCGAGAGTGACGAAGTGGTAGCCGCGCCCGGCGAAGAACAGCCCGTCGGGGTGGTAGCGGTCCGCCCCGTACGGCGTCAGGACCAGGACGACAGGCGCGGGGCCTGCTCCGGGACCTGCTCCCGGGCCCGATCCGGGGCCTGCGCCCGTGTCCGCGGGTGCGTAGTGGAGTCCGCGCAGGACCGTCCCGTCCCTGGTCGGCACATCGATGAACCTCATGGGTCCTCCAGCGACCGGCAGTTGCCGGCTATTCCGCCTGCCGGCTGTTCCCCCCGGGGCGCCCGCTCGGCGTACGGGCGTCCGCCGTACGGTGAACGGCGGACGGATTCCGACGACGTCAGATGACTGGAGCGGCCACCGGGCCGCACGGTACACAGAACGGAACAGGAGCACACGCATGACGACCACTCCCCTCACCGTGGCCATCCTCGGACCCGGAGGTGTCGGCGGCCTGATCGGGGCGGTGCTGGCCCGCGCCGGGCACCGGGTGATCTGCCTGGCCGGCGCCGAGACCGCCGGCGTACTGCGGCGCGACGGTCTGCACGTCGAGAGCGGGCGGTTCGGCGACTTCACGGTGCCGGTCGAGGCGGACACCGAGCTGCGCGAGCGCGCCGACGCCGTCTTCGTCACCGTCAAGGAGACCTCGCTGTCCGCCGCGCTCGACCGGGTGCCACCGCAGGTCCTGGGCGGCGGGGTCGTGGTGCCGCTGCTCAACGGCGTCCAGCACATGGAGTTGCTGCGCCGCCGCTACCCGGCCGGCGGGCAGGTCGTGGCCGGCACCATCAAGGTCGAGGCGACCCGCGTCGCCCCCGGCCGCATCACCCACACCAGCCCCTTCGCCGCCCTCGAACTCGCCGCACCCCCGCAGGCCCTGGAGACCGCCCTGCGCGAGGCCGGCTTCGGGGTGGCCGCGCGCGACGACGAGACGGCGATGCTCTGGGACAAGCTGAGCTTCCTCGCCCCGCTCGCCCTGCTGACCACGCGGCACCGCGCCACGATCGGCGACGTACGGGAGAAGTGGGGCGACGAACTGCGCGCCGTCGTGGGCGAGGTCGCCGCGGTGGCCCGCGCGGCGGGTGCGCCGGTCGGTACGGAGAAGGTGCTGGCCGCCCTGGACGCCGCACCCGCGGCGATGCGGTCCTCGATGCAGCGCGACGCGGAGGCGGGGCGGGCGATCGAACTCGACGCCATCGGCGGCGCCGTGCTGCGTACCGCACGCGCCCACGGGGTCGACGTCCCGGTCACCACCCGGGTCGTCGGTGAGCTGGCGGCCGACGCCTCCTGGGCGGACGCCGAGTCCTTCCTGCGCGACCGGGGCGCCGACCGCCTGCCGCACCCCGGCGGAACCCTGCTCGCGCACCTGGTCCGGGTCCGGCGGACGCTGGCCGCGTGGGGCGCGGACCGCGACGTGCAGGCCGCGGGCCTGTGCCATGCCGCGTACGGCACCGACGGCTTCGACCAGACACTGGTCGGGCTCGACGAGCGTGCCGCCCTGGCCGATCTGATCGGCGAACGGGCCGAGGCGTACGTCCACCTCTACGGCAGCTGCGACCGTTCCGCGGTCCACCCGCGGCTCGGCCTCGACCCGGCCCCCGCCTTCCGCGACCGCTTCACCGGCGCCGAGCACACGCCCGACGGCGCCGCCCTCCGAGCCTTCGCCGAGATCAGCGCCGCCAACGAACTCGACCTGGTCGAGCACAACCCCGACCTCGCCGCCCGCTACGGCCCCGCGCTCGCCGGGCTGTTCACCCGCGCGGAAGGCCTGCTGTCCGCCCCCGCCCGGGACGCCTGCGCGCGGCTGCTCGCCCCGTACCGCCCCGCCGCCGACGCCTCACCCGGGCTGCGGATCGGACACCTCGACCACCTCGTCCTCACCGTCGCGGACCTCGACCGCACCATCGCCTTCTACGAAAGGGTCCTCGGCATGGAAGCGGTGGCCTTCGGCGAGGGCCGCCGCGCCCTGGCCTTCGGCTCCAGCAAGATCAACCTCCACCAGGCCGGCCGCGAACTCCTCCCGCACGCGGCCCGGCCGACCCCCGGCAGCGCCGACCTGTGCCTGGTCACCCCGCACTCCCAGGACCGGGTCCTCGCCCACCTCGCCGCCTGCGGTGTCCCCGCCGAGGCCGGCCCCGTCCCCCGCACCGGCGCCCTCGGCCCCTTCACCAGCACCTACTTCCGCGACCCGGACGGCAACCTGATCGAGGTCAGCACCTACCCGCCGGGCGACTGAGGCGGGACTTCGCGGACACGCCCTACGTCAGGCCAGGCCCGCGGAGAAGGCGCGGCGGACGGCGTCGGCGCGGTCGCGTATGCCCGCCTTGGCGAAGAGGTTGTTGATGTGGGACTTGACCGTGGCCTCGCTGATGAAGAGCTTCTCGGCGATCGCCCGGTTCGGCAGACCCTGGCCGATGAGGGTGAGCACCTCGCGCTCGCGGGGCGTGACGTCGGCGGGCAGCGGCTCGGCGGTCTCGCGCGGGCGGGTGCGAACGGTGGCCATCAGCCGGTCCTGGACCTCCCGGTCGAGGACCGACTGCCCCGCCGCTGCCGCCCGTATCGCCCGGACGATGTCCTGCCGCCCCGCGTTCTTCGTCAGGTAGCCGCGGGCGCCGGCGTTCAGCGCGGCCAGGATCGAGTCGTCGTCGGCGAAGGTGGTCAGCACGACCACGGCGGTGGCCGGGTGCTCCTCGCCCAGCCGGCGGGTCGCCTCGATGCCGTCCATGACCGGCATGCGCAGGTCCATCAGAACGACGTCGACAGCCGGTGCGGACGCGACGGCGGCCAGCACTTGCGTGCCGTCCGCGGCGGCGGCGACGACCTCGATGTCCTCGGACATCGCCAGCACCGCGGCCAGCGGTTCGCGCACCGCCGCCTGGTCGTCGGCGACGACCACCTTGAGGCGCCGCGGGCTGTCGGCGGGCGTCCCGCCCTGCGGGTTCTCGGTCGGTTCGCTCATCCCGGGATCACTGCCTCCACCTGCCAGCCGCCGCGGCCGGGTCCCTCGGTGACCGGCCCCGCCGTGATGGTGCCGCCCAGCAGAGCGACGCGTTCGCGCATTCCTATCAGCCCCATTCCGCTGCCCACCCCCGCGGCCCCGGCCCGGGTGCCGGGGCCGTTGCGGACGCTGAGCGTGGTGGAGTCCGGGGTGAAGGCCAGCTTCACCTCCGCGGTGCCGCCCGGCGCGTGCCGGGCCGCGTTGGTCAGCGACTCCTGGGCTATCCGCAGCAGGTTCTGCGTGGTCTGCGCGGGCAGGTCGCGGACGCTTCCCGTGACGGTGAGGGCGTGGCGCAGGCCCGAGGACTCCGTCATCGCGGTCAGGCTCTCCACCAGCGGGAAGGAGTCGGCGCGCAGCGCGTGCACTGTCCACTGCGCCTGTTTGAGGCTGTCCTTGACCATGCTGTGCGCCTTGTCGTTCGCCTCGCGGACCTTCTCCAGGTCGCCGGTGTCGATCAGGGCGTCGGCCAGCTCCAGTTGCATGTTGATCCCCGCCAGGGAGTGGGCGAGCACGTCGTGGACGTCCCGCGCGATGCGGCTGCGTTCGGTGAGGACGGCGGCCTGGGCTTCGGCCCGCGCGGCGCGCTCCGCCGACTCGGCGGACTGGATCATCGCCTGGACGGCGCGCTGCCTGCTGCGGCTGAGTATCCCGGCCACCACGGGTATGCCCGTGGTCACGCCGACCGTCCATGACAGCTGCTCGTGGCCGGGGCCGAGCCGCCAGTACAGCACTCCCCCGCACAGCGCGCTGGACAGGGCCGCGAGCGCGAGGGCCGGCTTGAGCGGGAGCCGGAACCCGATGTGGCCGACGAGGAAGTACGCGAAGAGGTAGCCGGCGCCGTTGCGGCCGGTGCCGATCAGGGCGGCGGCGGCCACCACCCCGCAGCCCAGCCAGATCAGCGCGATACGGGGCGGGACCCTGGCCACGGGCAGGTGCCTGGCCATCAGAGCGACGGACGTGGCGGCGAGCAGGGCGGCCACCGCCAGGCCCCGGCCGCCGGGGCCGAGCGGCCGCTCGGTCGCCCAGGCGAGGACGACGACGCCCAGGGTGACGACCCACTGGGCACGGGGGTCGTGGCCGGGCACCGCCCGAGGTCCGGATTCCCCGCCGGGCGTGGCGGCGGACGTACCCCCGGAGGCGGCCCCTGAGGCGCCCCCTGGGGCGGCGGACGTACCCCCTCGGGTGGGCTCGGGGGCGGCGGGGGCGCTCTCGGATGCGGACACGGCGCGACCATAGCCCACGGTCAGAAGGCGGCCCCCGGCCAGCGGGCTGCCCGCCGCCGTAAGGATGCCCGCGGCCCGCCGGCTGCCCATGGTCAGGCGGCCCGGTCGAGGAGCGGCGCGGGGCGCGCACCCGCGGGCTGCTGCTGCCCGCGGACGGCCAGCCGGCTCCGTACGAAGATCGTGCCCAGCCGGGTGACCACCTCGGTGAGCGCCATCAGCACGAACGCGGCGACCCACGCCTGCCCTGTGGTGATGTCGTGGTCGGCGCTGAAGCGGGCCACGTTGTCGGCGCCGCCGTGGTCGACCCACACCTGGAAGCCCATCCGGGCGCCCATGCCGAGCACCCACAGGACCGCGGAGACCGCCCCCGCCTTGATCAGCAGGTGCCCGCCGGATTCCCGGATGCGGGTGTAGACGCCGCCGGCGATCCCCAGCGCCGCACCGGCTGCGACCAGCGCGCCGATCAGCACCAGGTCGTTGCCCGCGGTGGGCACGGTGTGGAGGTAGTGCGAGCCCACGAAGGCCACGATCCCCAGCGGGATCAGGTAGGACCTGAGGTCCAGCCGGCCTTCCCGCAGCTGCCGGAAGACGACGAGGACGAGGGCGATGTCGGTGATCCAGTCGGTCGTGTTCATACCCTCAAGGATGCTGACGCCCCCTCTCCGACGCCTGGACCCACGGGTGGAACTTCGGGTGGAGACGCGGGTGGACGCGCAGGTGGACGTACGGGTGGAGACGCCTGTGGACACCAGTGAAGACCCCGGTGGAGACGCCGGTGGAGGCCCGGATGGAACCCGATCCCGGCCGCCGGCGAATGACAGGTGAACCACCCGAACAAGCCACCCGAACAAGCCCAAGCCTTCAAGGCGTTCGCATGAACGAAACCAACGAGAGGAGCCCCGATGGCCGTCCGTTCCCCGGGCGTCCGCACCCGCGCGGAGGATCGCGAGGACAGCGACGCCCGTGTGATCGCTCGGTCCCGGGACGAGCCCGAGCAGTTCGCCGCGCTCTTCGACCGGTACGCCGACGCCGTGCACCGCTACGTGGCCCGGCGGATCGGTCCCGATGCGGCGGAGGATCTGATGGCGGAGACCTTCACGACCGCCTTCCAGCGACGCCGTACCTACGACCTCACGCGTGCCGACGCCCGCCCGTGGCTGTTCGGTATCGCGACCAACCTCATGGGCCGGCACCGCAGGGCCGAAGCACGCCGTTTCAAGGCGCTCGCGAAGGTCCCGGAGCCCGTCCAGCACGAGGAACCGGTCGCGGACCGCGCGGTCGCCAGGGCCGGCGCCACCGGGGTGCGCCGGGAGCTGGCCGCGGCGCTGGCCAAGCTGTCCGCCCGGCACCGGGACGTGGTCCTGCTGGTGGCCTGGGGCGACCTCGACTACGAGGAAGTCGCCCAGGCGCTCGGCGTGCCGGTCGGCACCGTCAGGTCCCGGCTGAACCGGGCTCGCAGCAAGTTGCGCGAAGAACTGGGCGGGTCCGATCCGACAGCTTTCCGAGAGGCAGACGCCCGTGCGTGACACCGAGGAATTCCGAGCACTGAGGGAGTACGACGCGGGGGCTCCCCCGCTGGACGCCGCCACCCGCCGGCGGGTGTGGGTGCGGCTGTCCGCGGCCATGAACGCGGAGGCGGCGCAGGCCGCCGGTAAGCCGCCCGCCCCGTTCGTACGCCGCCGTCCGGTCCTGCGCATCGCCCTGACCGCCACCGTCGCGGCAGCCGTCGCCGGCGGCGTCCTGGTCGCCGGGCAAGGCAACGGCAGCAGCGGCGGGACGGCGGCACCGCCGGCAGGCAGGTCACCGGTCATGCGGAACGTCAGCGCGCAGACCGTACTCGACGGCGCGGCCGCGTACGCCCGGCAGCACGAAAAGACACCCGCCCCGAGGGACGACCAGTTCGTCTACACCAAGGAGGTCATCAAGGCGACCGACCGGGCGACCGGTGCCACCACGACCTACACCGACGAGGACTGGAGGTCGGTGGACGGGTCGCAGCGCTCCTGGATCACGGAGTACGGCAAGGGCTGGTGGTCGGAGCCGCTGAAGCCGGGCGAGACCGAGTGGCCGCCGCAGGACTGGGAGTCGCTGAAGAAGCTCCCGACGAACCCCGAGCAGCTGATCCGCTACCTCGTCCCCGGCGCGGGCACCGCCACCTCCGCGGCGACCCCCGCACCGCACCCCTCACAGACGCCCACGCCCACGGCCACGGCCACACCCACACCCACGGCGACACCCACACCCACGGGCACGCCGACGCGCGCCGCCGAGCACACCTCGCTCAGCGGGATCACCGACCAGCAGTGGTCGATGCTCCACTTCCAGCTCGCCGGCCTGCTCAAGCTCGTCCCGGTGATGCCCGACGGCCTACGCCCGGCGGCGTACGAAGCGCTCGCCATGATCCCGGGCGTGAAGGCGGTCCCCGACCAGCAGGACGCCGAGGGCCGTACCGGCGTGGCCATCACCTACGACGACCCCACCCGCCCGCCCGCGGACCCGGCCTACGGCTCCTCCTTCGTCTTCGACCCTAAGACCTACGAATACCTCGGCTTCCGCGACCACCGCACGGCAGACGACGCCAAGCACACCGAGTTCACCGACTTCTCCTACCTGTCCACGTGGTCCGTCGTCGACCACCCGAAACAGCACCCCTGACCTCCGGGGGGCGGCCAGGACCCGAGGTCCTGGCCGCCCCTTCGGGCCGGGCAGCCGTCACGGCGTGGCGGCGACGGCGCCGCCAGGGCGTATCGGGGTGTTCTGCCCCGCTGCCAGCCACCACCGCCCGTCCCGGCGGACCAGCACGTACATCGCAAGCTCGGAGAACTGCCCGCCCTGATCGGCGTCCAGCGGCCGGGGCCGCCCGTCGGCGTCCAGCACGAGTCGCGCGATGTGGGCGACCACCGCATCCTCGCCCACGGCGAGGACATGCCGTACCTCGTAGCGGACCGCCGGTGCACCGCCCGCCTGCTGGAAGCGGACGTGGATCGGATGCAGCTGCCGGTAGCCGTCGACGAGGGCGCCGTAGGGCGTGCCCCAGACCACGTCGGCGGCGAACTGCCGGTTCAAGACGTCGGCGTCCCGCCGGTCATGACCCGCCTGCAGCCCCGCGGCGAACTCCTCGGCAGCCGCCCGAGCCTCCCCACCCGCCACGCCCACCCATGCCCGCCCGCTCATCGGCCTGCCCCTTCACCGCAGAAGACCCTTCGCGCCAGCACAGCACACCCCGGCCCCGCGCCGCCGAAGGCACGGCCCGCCCTGCGCTGGGGGACGAGCGGCTGCGGCGCCTGGAGCGCGACCTGCACGACGGGGCGCAGGTCAGGCTCGTGGCCCTCGCCATGAGCCTCGACATGGCGCGCGAACAGCTCGACGACGGGGACCGCCAGGAGCTGCGCCGCCTGGTCGAGACGGCACGGGACAACGCAGCCGAGGCGCTGGTCGAGCTGCGCGACCTGTCCCGGGGCCTGCATCCCCCCGCTCTCGACGGCGGTCTTGCCGACGCGTTGACGACGCTCGCGGCCAGGACCGCGCTGCCCGTCGACGTGACGGTTCACGTGCCCGAGCGGCCGACCCCGGCGATCGAGTCCCTCGCCTACTTCTGCGCTGCCGAGTTGCTCACCAACGCGATCAAGCACAGCGGCGCAACCCGCTGCGGCGTCGAACTGGCCGCCGCGGACGGCAGTCTGCGGCTCCGCGTCACCGACACCGGGCGGGGCGGTGCGCGGATCGTTCCCGGCGGCGGGCTCGCGGGCCTCGTGCAGCGGGCGAGGACGGTGGACGGGACGCTGGAGATGACGAGCCCCGCCGGCGGGCCGACGACGGTGCTCGTCCGGTTGCCGCTGCATGCGTGAAAGGCTGCAGCCATGCGTGTAGTGATCGCCGAGGACGCCGCGGTGCTGCGCGAGTTGCTCGCCCAGATGCTCACCATGCGCGGCCACGAGGTCGCCGCATCGGTCGGCGACGCCGACGCGCTGCGGGCCGCCGCCGCCGAACACCGTCCCGACGTCGCGGTCGTCGACATCCGCATGCCGCCGACGCACACCGACGACGGGCTGCGCGCCGCGATCGACATCCGCCGCGAGCACCCGGGGACCGGAGTGCTGCTGTTCTCGCAGTACATCGAGACGAAGTACGCCACCCGACTGCTGGCGCAGGGGTCGGCGGGGGTCGGCTACCTGCTCAAGGAGCGGGTGGCGAACGTCGCCGAGTTCACCGACGCGCTCAGCCGCGTCGCCGCCGGCGGTACCGCCCTCGACCCGGAGGTGGTGACGCAGCTCGCCGGCGCCGGCCGGCGCACCGAGGACCTGGCCACGCTGACCGGCCGGGAGCGGGACGTACTGAGCCTGATGGCGGAGGGGCGCTCCAACGCGTCCATCGCCCAGTGCCTGCACGTGTCCGCGGGCACCGTCGAGAAGCACGTCGCGGCGGTCTTCGCCAAGTTGCGGCTCCCCGCGTCGGAGGACCAGAACCACCGGGTGCTCGCGGTCATCCGCTTCCTGCACCGGGACCCACCCGGATAGCCGGACGCCGATCGCCGCCGGTCACCGCCGGCCCGCGCGAATCCGGGTCCTCCGCCCGGCGGTCAGTGCTTGTCGCGCAGCAGCCTGATGATGACCGCGACCGAGAAGATGATCACGAGCACGGTCATGAAGGTCCGCATGGGGCCGCCTGCAGGCGCCCCGTCGTATGCCAACTCCATCCGATCCTCCCAAGCCCCCGTGCAGCGGCGGAATGCCGCCCTCCCGGCCCGCCTACCCGCGAACAGCAACCTCAGCGGGACGCCCCGGAAGCAAGGAAGGCCCGCGACCCCGGCCCCGCCGCCCGGCCTCGGGAAGAGGTGCCCGGGCCGGGCACCGACAGCTCGGGGCCGAGCGCCGGACCGCAAAGCGCAGCCGGCTGAAAAGGACGCCGCCCTCACACAGTGCGAGGGCGGCGTTCCCAACCCGCCCGTTTCACACCGGGCTCCCGCCCCGTCAGCCGATCACCGCGTCAGCGCACCCAGTCCATCAGCGGCTCGGTGTCCAGGGTGATCCCAACAGGAGCGGGCAGTGCGATCGTCTTCCCGAAGGGCCGCCGGGTGATCATGCTGTAAGTGCCATCGTCAGGCTCGCTGTACACCAGCGTTTCGCACGCGTCCCGGTCGATCAGCAGGTACACCGGGATACCGGTCTCCGCATACGCACGGGGCTTGTCCTCACGGTCCCGCTTGTCGGTGTCGGTGTCGTACGACGTCACCTCGACCACCATCACCACCCGGTCGGCGGTCGCCCACTCCCCATGGCCGGCGAAGCTGCCCTTGGGCGCCAAGGCCCCGTCCGGCTTCGCGTGCCCGCTGCTGCAGGTCTCCACCTTGAGGCCGCGTTCCGGGTAGAGCCAGAGATCCGGGCGCTGCTGCATGCAGTGCTCCATGACCCAGCGGATGATCTCGTCGTGATCCCCGTCCGGTACCGCTTTGACTCCCAGCTTCCCGTGGACGAACTCCAACCGGACGCCCTCGCGCTCCGCAGCGGCAGCGATGCGTTCGAACTCGTCCGCCTGCATCTGCGGCCGATCCTCAGTGACAGTCATCGCGCGCCTCGCTCCTCCACACCCGCTCGTCTAGGGATTCTGCCTCCGGCACGTCGGATCGACGGCGTGGTCGTCGACGCCGGTCCCTTGACGCCGGCCTCCGCGCCGCGCGCCGACGCGATGTGTGCTGAATGTGTGCCGGGCGCCCCGGCCCCGCCGCCCGACGTCAGGCGAAGGCGCCCTGACCAGGCAAGAAAAAGAGCCCCCTGTCGGGTTCGAACCGACGACCTACGCTATACAAGGTCGCGAGCGATCGTGACACGCCATGCCCGAGGGTGCTGCCGAATCTCGTTTCGCCTGATCAGCAGGCACGAACAGGGTTCGCACGTCCTGTCTGATGTCGTCGCGTCCAAAGGCGTCCGCGCTCCCCTTGCGCTCCCTCGGTGCGGTCATGCGGGGCACGGGCAACACAGCGCTTCCAGCATCGGGCCGGCCCAAGGTGCTGCGACGCCGCTGAGGATCGCTGCATCCCCCAGGACCGCACGAGCACCGCTGAACCACTCCGCCCGCGAAGACGCCGGTTGTGACCGACGAACAAACACCAGGACCCAGAATCAGTACTGCCGGCCATGCTGCACCGCCTGTCCGCGGCGACAGGACGCAGCTCCTCACGACTCCGGGAGACCTCACCGGCACTTCGTGACTTTGCGGAGTACGGTTGGCACTCCCGCAACCTTCAAGGGCCGGCGTCCGCTGCCGGCCCCCGCCGTGATCCGCGTTGACGGCTGCGTGGAGTGAGCCCGGGAGCAAAATGCCCCGGTGCCATCCACCGAAAGGTAACGTCCGTGAGAGCTGAGACCCCCGTTCGTCCCGAGCCGGCGACCGGGAGTGACTTCGCCCGGCTGTCGAAGCAGATTGCCGAAAACGGCCTGATGTCCCGTCGGCCCGGCTACTACACGGCCCGGCTGGCCACAGTGGCCGCACTCTACGCGGGCGGGTGGACCGCGTTCGCGGTGCTCGGTGCGAGTTGGTGGTCGCTGGCGGTGGCCGCGTTCCTGGCCGCGGTCTTCGGGCAGGTAGCCCTCGTTGCCCACGACGTCGCCCACCGCCAGGTGTTCCGGCTGCGCAAAGCCAGCGAGGTGTCCGGGCGGATCGCCGGCAACGTAGGCATCGGCATGGGCTACGGATGGTGGCAGGACAAGCACACCCGCCACCACGCCAACCCCAACCACGAGGACCTCGATCCCGACGTCACACCCGACCTGCTGGTGTGGTCCCAGAAGCAGGCGCGTGCCGCCACCGGGCTGCCCCGGGTGATCGGGCGCTCACAGGCCTTCCTGTTCTTCCCACTGCTCCTGCTGGAGGGCTTCAACCTGCACGTCTCCGGCTTGCGGTCGCTGGCCAACCGATCGCTCAAGGCCCGCACTCTGGAGGGCGCCCTGCTGCTCGGGCACTGCGCGATCTACTTGACGGCGCTGTTCCTGGTTCTACCGCCCGGAATGGCCCTGGCATTCCTCGCCGTACACCAGTGCCTGTTCGGCGCGTACCTCGGATCGATCTTCGCCCCCAATCACAAGGGCATGCCCATCCTCACCGGCACCGACCGCCCGGACTTCCTGCGACGCCAGGTGCTCACCTCCCGCAACGTGCGCGGCGGACGGTTCACCGACATCGCCCTCGGCGGCCTGAACTACCAGATCGAGCACCACCTGTTCCCCAGCATGCCCAGCCCCAACCTGCGCCGGGCCCAGCGCATCGTCCGTCGTTACTGCGAGGACCTCGGTGTGACCTACCTGGAGACCGGCCTCGTCACCTCCTACCGGCAGGCGCTGAGCAGCCTCCACCAGGCTGGTGCCCCCCTGCGTCACGCCAAGACCACTGCCACCGCATAGAGCGCCCGCGGACCGCGGCGGTGCGCCGCACTGCGTTGTCCGGCAGGACTTCCTCCGCCCCGATGCAACACGGTGTGGACCGGCCCGGCCCGCACACTGGTGAGCGTCACGCGTGGGACATCGGTGGTCGCAGGACGACGCTTCACCGACCGCAGCAGTTGCGATGGTGTTATGTGGTGCCGTGAACGAACGCGAGCACCCATCAGCCTCGGTCAGTATCGATCGGTCCGAGGGGTTCGGGGAGCGACTGCTGGGGCTTCTGCTGGACCGTGCCCATGAGATGCCGCCTCACCTGATCGCACCGCTTGTCGCGGAGGAGATCGCCAGGATCGGCGGCCGCGAGGTGTCCGTGCTCCTCCAGGACTACGAGCAGCTCATGCTGATGCCGCTGACAGGCAGGGGGCTTGCCGCAGTGCCCGAGCCGGTTGACGGGTCGCCCGCGGGGACGGCATTCCTCCGCGCGCAGACCGTCGAGGTGGTGCGGAGCGGGGAGACCAGGCTGTTCCTGCCGCTGCTGGACGGAAGTGATCAGGTGGGGGTCATGGCGGTCACCCTCGACACGGTGGACGACGACGACAGGCGGCTGCTGCGGAGGCTGGCCGCCCTGGTCGCGGACCTGATCGTGACCAAGGACAGCTACACCGACACCTTCACACTCGCACGGCGCAGCGCCCCGATGAGCGTGGCCGCGGAGATCCAGTGGGCACTGCTCCCCCCACTGCGCATGTCCGTTCCGCAGGTCGAGGTGGTCGGCATCCTGGAGCCGGCCTACGACGTGGCGGGCGACAGCTTCGACTACGCGCTCAACGGAAACCTCCTGCACGTCGCCATGATCGACGCGATGGGCCACGGCCTGGGTGCTGCCGTCATGGCGACCGCCGCCATCGGCGCCTACCGCCACTCGCGCAGGTCCCATGTCGATCTGCCCGGGATCTACACCTACATGGACGAGGTCATCGCCGAGCAGTTCGGGCCGGAGCAGTTCGTCACCGCTCAGATGATGCGGCTGGACACCGCGTCCGGGCACCTGCAGTGGGTCAACGCCGGCCACCCCTGGCCCCTGCTCATCCGGGGCCACGAGGTCCTGGGCGAACTGGAGGGCGAGACGACGCTCCCGGTGGGCTTCGGCGGTCGGCAACCCCTGGTCAGCGAGCGGATCCTGCGTCCTGGGGACAGGGTGTTGTGCTTCACCGACGGCCTCATCGAGGAACACCTGCCGGGAGGCGAGGAGTTCGGCCTCCAGCAGGTCATCGACGTCATCGCCGAGGTCGGAGCCGGGCGTCCGGAGCCCAGGGCGATGGTGCGGGAGCTGTCCCACGCGCTGAAGAGTGCCCGCGGCGGGATCACTACCGACGACGCGACGATCCTCCTCATCGAGTGGCGCGGCGGCACTGCCGACCAACTGGCCGTCATCGGCTGAGGACGGCCCGCAGGCCGGGCGACGCGTCACCGAGTGCCGGGACACGGTCGGCGAGTGCGTCCCGGCCTGGCACGCCCACCCGCCGGCGGTCGCGGAGGAGTACCTCGGAGATACGGAGGGTATTCTGTGCACTCGCATCCCGCCCGTGTCGTTTTCGGCGGGTGATGATGCCTGCGCATCTCGCTGGCGCCCCGAGGCTCGGTGTCCGCCAGGATCGACGGGGGCCTGGTGGCCGTACTCCCGCGACCTGGCCGCGGAACTCCCCGCTCCCACCGATGTCCTGGACACCCGCCGGGACCGGATCACCCGCGTCACAGTCAACCCCGCTTGCTGGCCCGTCATCCCGCGCAAGGTGCAGGTCGGCGGCCGCGTGGTCAAGGTCGGCTGGTCAAGCAGGAGCAGGACCCACACCAGCTCATGCTGCTCTCCTACCGCAGGGCCGACGGGACCTGCTGGTGATCCCGCCTGAGACGCAGGCGGACGCCGCCGCCTGGCTGATGGCCGCCGCCGCAGTCCTCGCCAGGCGCCCCAAGGACGGCCTGACAGCCGTCCCGCCCCCTTCCTGCCCCCGGCCAGCCACCGCAGACCTTCCAACTGGGAAGTCAGACCCGTGATCGCCCTGACCATCATCCCGATCCGGGGGCCGGGGCTGCGGCTGATCCGGCCGAGACCGCACGCGAGCGCCACGCCGACGTCCGGCACGACGGCGCCGGCAGACCCGTACTCCCGACGAGATGGGCTCCATGGTGGCGCCCGGGCGAATGTCCGTCCCCACCGGCCCGGCCCAGCCCACCGCCAACGGCAGCCTCAGCCTCAGCCTCAGCCTCAGCCTCAGCCTCAGCCTCAGCCTCAGCCTCAGCCTCAGCCTCAGAAGCAAACGCCAACGCCAACGTCGACATCAACGGGCCTGCCATCGAGCCCGGTTGGCCCGGGAACGCCGCATGGACGGGGCGAAGCCGGACAGGCCCGCATGCTTCCCGGGGAGTGGCGGGGGCGCCGGGTTCGGGGGCACCCGGCAGGGTGCCCGTCCCGGAGGAGGTGCGACCCGGCCCGCACCCCGGGGTGTGTTAGACATGTAGTAATCAAAGGGGTACTTTGCCGCAGCTCAAGCTCGGAATCATGTCGCAGACCCGCAAAGAAAACGAGCACCGTCTGCCGATCCACCCAGCGCACTTCGAACGCATCGGGGCCGACCTCCGGTCCAGCCTCTATCTGCAGACCGGTTACGGAGAGCACTTCGGTGTCCCGGACAGTCAGCTCGCACCATTCGTAGCCGGTTTCCGCCCACGCGAGGAGCTGATCGCGGAGTGTGACGTCATCCTGCTGGCCAAACCGTTGCACGAGGATCTGGCGGAGCTGCGGGACGGCCAGGTGCTGTGGGGTTGGCCGCACTGCGTGCAGGACGAGAAGGTCACGCAGGCCGCCATCGACCGCAGGCTCACGGTGATCGCCTTCGAGGCGATGAACCACTGGACCCAGGGGGATGCGTTCAGCCTGCACGTCTTCCACAAGAACAACGAACTGGCCGGCTACTCGTCGGTACTGCATGCCATGCAGCTGACCGGGTCCACCGGTGACTACGGACGCCGGCGGCGCGCGGTGGTGATCGGCTTCGGCGCCACCGCCCGCGGCGCGGTAACCGCACTCAGCGCGCTGGGCGTTCACGAAGTGGACGTGCTGACCGCCCGCGGCATCGCCGCAGTGAGCTCACCGATCCACTCTGCGCGGATCGTGCACTTCGACCACGACGTGGCCGACGACACACTCGACCCGCGGCGCAGCATCGCGATCACCGAGGACGGCCCTGAGCCACTGGCCGAGTTCCTCGCCGGGCACGACATCATCGTCAACTGCGTGCTCCAGGACACCGCGGCGCCGCTGATGTTCCTGATAGAGGAGGACCTGCACAGGCTCGCTCCCGGCACCCTCGTCATCGACGTCTCCTGCGACGAGGGCATGGGCTTCGCCTGGGCTCGGCCGACGACCTTCAACGACCCGATGTTCACCGTCGGCAACCAGGTCACCTACTACGCCGTGGACCACAGCCCCTCCTATCTGTGGGATGCCGCCACCTGGGAGAACAGCGAGGCGCTGATCCCGTTCCTGCGGCCGGTCCTCGAAGGACCGACCGGCTGGGACGGTAACTGCACGATTCGCAGAGCGATCGAGATTCGCGGCGGCACTGTCCAGAACCCCGCGGTCCTGGCCTTCCAGCACCGCGCAGAGCAGTACCCGCACGCGCTGCTCTGAGCCGACGCGCCTGGTCGCCGGCCCGCCGGGTTCCCGCTCCAGCCGCGCCACCTGCTGAATCACCGCGGGTTGCCCGATGCGAAGGTGCTCGGCGGGACATGGTCCTCGCGGATTAGGGCTCGGTAGACGACGTCGGAAAGCCTGCGCTTGAGGACGCGGATGGACTCGGTGCTGGTGTTCCCGGCCTGGCGGCGGCGCTCCAGGTGGGCGTGGCATCGGGGTGGTAGCGGGCTTGCGCGATTGCGATGCGATGCAGCGCGAGGTTGAGCCGGCGGTTCCCTGTGCGGCTGAGGCGGTAGCGCTCTCGATTGCCGGACCACTGAGGTGTCCGTGCGGTCACAGCACTAGGGCCTGTTTCATAAGCGGCAGCCTGCCGATGTTGGCAGCGTGACGAGCCAGTACAGTCGCGCTCATGGCGACACCGGTACTGCGGGCGGTCGAGTGGGACGGGACGTCATGGGACGACCCGTCCGACGATCAGCTGCACGATCTCCTAGCCGACATGAGCTTGACCTGGCGGTTTGTCGTGGTCGAGCGACTCGACCTCGAACCCGCAGGTCAGCACTACATGCAGGTCTACCTCAACGACGACCTCAGCTACCAGGTTGAATACCGCGACGGTGGCCCGGACAGGCACTTCTACGTCCATGTGCCGCGCACACACGAGGCGTTCGCCGTGGAGCCCGTTGCCGAAGTACTACAGGGCTGGGCCCGCGGCCGGCCGGGCTGGCGTGAAGCACTTCCCTGGGCTCCGTTGCCTCCTGGAGAACCAGTGCGATGAACCGGGTGCCCCGCGATGCCCGCGACGCGACCCGTCACAGCCACTCGTTGATGACCGCGATCGTAACGGTGGCCTCGTAACGGACGGCGAGCTTGTCGTATCTCGTGGCCACGGCCCGGTGGCGCTTGAGGCGATTGATCCCGCAGTCGACCGCGTGGCGCTCGCGGTAGTCGGCCTTGTCGAACTTCGGCGGTCGGCCTCCGCGGGCGCCCAGCTTCTTCCGGTTGCGGACCTGGTCGGACTTCTCCGGAATCGTGCAGCGGATCCCGCGCCTGCGCAGATAGTCGCGGTTGCCTCGGGACCCGTAGGCCTTGTCGGCCCGGACCCGGTCCGGTCGGCAGCGCGGCCTGCCGACACCGACGCGCGGCACCCGGATGCGCTCCAGCACCGGCTGGAACTGGGGACTGTCGTGTCGCTGGCCAGCGGTGACCAGGAAGGACAGCGCCTTCTGTCCGTGCTCGACCGCCAGGTGCACCTTCGTCGTCAAACCGCCACGAGAGCGTCCGAGCCCGTGGTCGGCGGGCTCGACTGCGACTCCGCCGGGTTTGTCCCGCTGCAGATCCCCCTTTTGCGGGCGCCGGCGGCATGCTGATGCGCTCGAGCGACCGTAGAGTCCACGCTCACGTCCCAGGTGATCAGGCCTTTCGCGTCGGCCTCGGCCTGCAGCTGGGTGAGGATCTGGCTCCAGGTGCCGTCGCGCTGCCAGCGCCGGAAGAGGCCGTAAACGGTCTCCCACTCGCCGTAGCGTGGGGGGACGTCGCGCCACGGCGCACCGGTCCGGGTCCGCCAGCGTATGCCGTTGATCAGCTGCCGCTTGGACCAGACTGGAGGCCGCCCCGGCTTCTTACCCACCGGCAACAACGGCTCCAGCCTGGCCCATTGCTCGTTCGTCAAATCCCCGCGCCCCACGAGTGGATCATGACAGACCTTGATCCACTTATGAAACAGACCCTAGATGGGCTCGAGCGGGGTACCCGGCGGTGTGACCAGCAGGTCGCAGCGGCCCACGCCGTAGGAGAGCAGGCAGATCGTGTTCGGGTGGGGAAGGGCACCAGACCGGTTGATGTGGACCTTGCGGTCGGCGAAGGTCACGGTGTCGGGCCGGATCCGCCACATCGTACGGCTGACGGTGACCCGGGTGATGCCTGGCCAGCGGTGTTCCAGTGCTGTGATCAGGGCTGGTAGCTCCCGGCTCAGGTCGTGCGAGCGAGGCCACCATGTGCCGTCGAGCCGCTGGGGTCCTTCGTCCGGTGGTCGCAGGTCCAGCCGGGCCGGAGGATCTTCCGGTAGGCGCGACGACGTCAGGTTTCCGGTCAGGGCCATATCTGCCGCGCGCCTTCCACGAAGTGCCCGTCCTGAGGAGGCTCGGGAGCTGGGTTGGACCGTGGGGGTCGGGTGGTGTCCACGGTGAGGTGGAGGGCTGTGCCGGTACCACTGTCGCCGGCGGGATAGCTGCGTTGTTCGGTGCTGGCGAACCACACGCGCAGTACCTGCGCCACATACCTGGCCACGTCGGGGGAGGCCGCCGTTATGCGGACATCGGCGACTCCTGGCTCGGGAAGAGTGAGTTCGTCTGTCATGGGGTTGCCCTTGCTTGTCATGGTGCCGGTTGCCTGCGGTCAGGCGATGAACATGCTCCCGAGGTCCGAGGAGGCGCCGCCCTTGAACTACAAGGCTTCCTCGGGATCCTGCACCCGGTCTGCAGACCCGGACTGGGGTCTACCGACTCGTTTGCCACGCGAGCGCTGGCACTGCCAGGCGGTCTCGTCGCAGCCATCAGCCGTGCCACCGAGGCTGTCCTGGTCCGCGGGGGGATCACCAGCGGGGCCCAGCGGCACCGGCCAGGGAGAGCAGCAGGACCTATTGCGGGTCCGGTGTCATCGCGAACCAGCCCGCCTTGATCATCCGCCCATGCACCACCACTCGTTGTGGGATCCCCCGGCCAGCAGCGGGAATCGACGGCGATGCAGGCGACGTACGCCTGCAGGGGGCCAGCGCCTCGACCAGCACGGGATTCTCCCGCGACAAGTCCCGGGTATGAGGCCACGTGCCCCATCCAGCAGTCTCCGCTGGGCGTCCGTGTCCTTCAGATTGCCGTGAGCAGAGGGATCATCGGAGTTCGTGTGCTGGAACAGGGAGCCGTTGGTCGTCACGAGCATTGCATTGCGCGGACCCGCCCCCGGTCACCGCCCAATGCGGGAACCGGAATTGACCATCGTCAAGAACGGCGCCCGCATGACAGCTGGCGTACGACAAAACTCTTGACGTGTACAGTCTACCGCCGATCCGTGCCACAGGGGCCAATGCCCCCGCTTCCACCTCCACCTTGACGTCGAGGCGTTCAGGGCTCCTGAAACCGCTGGGCTGACTGCCAGGCTCTCGCCGGTCACGCTTCTTGCATCCAACGACGGTTGACCGAGTCGGGCCGACCTGACCTGTGACCGCCCCTGCAGCAGACTCCAAGGACGCAACCTGGTCCAAGGAGATCGCCGTCACGTCCGCACCGCGAGCTGAGCGAACTGGGCCTGTTGGAGTACGCCCCAGACCGACGATCGCGAACATCGATCTGGCCGGACGTCGCCGCTCCTCAACCGGCGGAGGCCTTCTCGGTGGGATCGCCGACCTTCTGCAGGTACACGGATCCGCTCACGCAAGCAGAGCATCGGCCAGCGGCATTCACCGCACGGGTGGTCCAGGCGATGCGCGAAGCAGGCCAGACCGCCGGCCTCACCATGAGCGACCTCGCCCAGGGCGGCTGCGCCGACCGCGGGCACCCCGAGAGCAAAGAGCAGACCATCACGGCGGGCACGCCTCCAGGGTACGAGCTCTTTCTTATGGGGATGCGACAACACATACAAGGCGCCGGACCGCTGGCCGCCCCCGCCGACCGGGAGCTCACTCCCCCCGCCGGACGGTGCGAAGCGCCTACAGCAACCGCTGAACAACCTCGCGCACAGGGTCACCGGCGACTTCTGCCACCCGCACCCAGTGCTCCCCGGGAAGGCCCGATGTCCTCAGCCCGTCCCGATGCGCTCCCACGCGTGCGACGCCGGGCGAAACAGAAGGACCCCGGCGCTCACCGTAGACGAGAAGGCCCAGTTCAGAGGCATCTGACCTGAGCCATGACGGAGCCCCCTGTCGGGTTCGAACCGACGACCTACGCTTTACAAGATCCCTCAGGGCGGGTCGCTGACCTGCGGGTGACACAACGAGCCACCCGCTGACCAGCCGAAACTCCATTCACTGGTTGCCGCCAGTTCGGATCGTTCTCCAGCGCGATGTGTGCCGAATCCGTGCTACTGGAGGGCCAGGACTGGCAGCACGGCCCGTGATCCAGGGACGTCGCCGCATGGCATCAATTCAAGGCATGCCTTAAACTGGAAGCAGTCATCATTGAGGAGTTGCTTTGCCCTGGGCCGTCAAAGTCACCGATGAGTACGCCGTCTGGTTCCGGACTCTGATCAAGGAAGATCTGGAATCCGCTTCGCTGGTGGCCCAGGCGGTCGCGGCCTTACGTGAGGCCGGACCGACCCTGGGGCGCCCTCTGGTCGACCGACTGAAGGGAGGGGGCTTGCACCACCTCAAGGAACTGCGGCCGGGATCGAGCGGGCGATCCGAACTCCGGATCATCTTCGCGTTCGACCCGACGCGTTCGGCCCTGCTCCTCTTGGGCGGCGACAAGGCAGGAAACTGGGAACGCTGGTACCGCGACAACATCCCGATCGCAGAGCAGCTCTACCTCGACTACACCCGTGACACCGAGGAGTGACGATGCCCGGAAAGACCCCGCAGGACTGGGAAAGCCTCGAACAGGAGCTTTACGCGGCTGGCGTCGGTCCCGCAGAGGTGGAGGCCGGCGCCCGACGCCTGCTGGCCGAGGCCCGCGGCCACCAACTCGCCGAGACGCGCAAGCAGTGCTCCATGGCGCAGAAGGACGTGGCCGCCCGGATGGGCGTGAGCATCGCCCGCGTCTCCCAGATCGAACACGGCGAGGTCGCCTCGCTCGACGTCATCGCACGCTACGTCGAAGCACTCGGCGGACGACTCGACCTCGTCGCCGACTTCGGCGACCACACGGTACGCATGTCGGCCAGCGGCGACAGAACCAGCGCTGCCGCGTAGGTGACGGAGTTCCAGA
Organism: Actinacidiphila bryophytorum; assembly: GCF_016916835.1. GTDB lineage: Bacteria > Actinomycetota > Actinomycetes > Streptomycetales > Streptomycetaceae > Actinacidiphila > Actinacidiphila bryophytorum. The sequence goes on from NZ_JAFFIX010000018.1 coordinate 99,540, forward strand.
TCAGAGCAAGGGCGGGCGCTGTGCCGAATGGGTGGAACACCGTAAGCGGAGTCCTGACACGACAGGCGGTCAACGGTCGGGCCTGCGGGCACCCGCGCGGGGCTGCGATGGCCCTCGGATAGCGCACCGGGGCGCCGATCTGGTCAGTCGCCAACGTAACCGACGGCCAGGAGGTGGGAGCTGGCGGCGAGGAGTTCGGGGTAGGGCTCGGCGAGGCGGGCGGCGGTCAGGGCGGCCTCGAAGAGTTCCGCGCTCGGCGGGGCGCCGGTGGCCTGTTCGACGGCTTTGAGGAGTGACCAGGTCGGGCCTTCGACGCCGAAGACCTGGACATCGCGCAGTCCCGCGGCCTCCAGCTCAGCGACCAGCTCCTCCCCACGATGGCGGCCGGTCAGCGACCGCGGTCACCCGGTCAGTGACCGACCCCGGGTCACGGGTCACCCGGTCACCGACCGGATTTCGGTCAGAGCCGGCCGTAGCCCGGTCAGCAGCGGACAGCGCACGCGCGGTCAACCGATCGGCCACCACCGCTACCGGTGCCTGGGCGGCGGCAACACGGGTTAGCGGTGGAGAGGTCTCGCCACCGGGTTGACCGGGTATCGCCACCGGCGGCCATACCGGCTTCTCGGGTGCGCCGCTCGGGCGCGGGGTCGTACGCTGCATGGCTATCTCCTCACCGGCGGCACCGGGCTGGCAGGCCCGCACCGCCTGGTCGATCGTTCAGACGCGGTTCAGGGGAGTTCGCGGCCTCCGGCGTTGACGCGCTGGAGGCCGCACTGCGTTGGCGGGTGCGCGGTCAGGCCACGAGGCCGACGGCCTGCTGGTCGACCCATGCCTCGACCTCCGCCCAGCGGCAGCGGAGGTGCCGGCCGACCTTGTGGGCCTTCGGGCCGAGGCCCCGGTGCCGCCACTGGTAGAGCGTGGCGACGGGGACGCCGAGGTACTCCGACAGTTCGGCGGGAGTGGCCAGCGGGCGTCGCTCGTTCGCGGTTTTCTGTCCGGTCGACATTGCGCGATTCCTTTCACCAGTGCGGATGGCCGTGCTCGGCCAACATAGTCACGCGGTGGGCGAGCCATCCAGCGGGATTGTGACCGGAAAAGACGGACCGACCAAATGAGCCGCGTCCGGCCGGAGCACATGCCGGAAAGGGACCGCGACGAAAGGGACGGACGGTTCCACGAGTGCCGCGCAGCAGCACCCAACACACCGGAGGTGCCAGCTCAGCAGCCACGATGACCCTCTGGACGGCACAGCACGTGGCATCACCAGTCAGCATCGGGAAAACGCCGGACCATATCACCGCGACGACCACAAAGGAACCGGAAGCCGCACGGCACGGAAGCGGCCTCTATCACAGAATTACGGCTTGCCCAAACCTCGAACTCCAAGGGAATCTCCCACGTCACCAATCGAGCGCGCCGCAAATGGCATGCCGAAAAGGGGGATCCCGTGGAGAAGAAGTTCAGTCTTCGACGGCACCGGACCGGTGCCTGATGGCGCGCGTCTGGGTCGAGGACCGTGCCGGCCACACCGCCTACGTCCAGGCCGCCGCCAAGGCCAAGAGGGCGGGCCGCACACCGCCCGGCCGCTGGCGCCTGCGGTGGTACGGCCCTGACGGCAGCCCCAAGATGAAGACGTTCAGCCGACGGGTCGACGCCGACGCCGAACGTTCCCGCCTTGAGGCACGGCTCGGTGACGGCTCCTACCGCGACCCCGCCGCCGCACGCGCAAAGTTCGGCGAGATAGCCGAGGCGTGGCTGGCAGCGCAGGCGCACCTCAAGCGGTCGACCAGGAACCGGTATCGGGGCATGCTCGACCTCCATGTCCTGCCGAGGTGGGGGACGACGCCTCTGGACCGCATCCGGTACGACGACATGGCGCAGTGGCTGGCCGACCTGTCGGCCGGGCGGACGGCCACCGGCCGCGAGTTGAGCGCGCGGAGCGTACGGAAGGCGTACGTCGTGCTGAGCAGCGTCCTCGGCTACGCGGTCAAGTCGCAGCGGCTGAGCCACAACCCGGCGGTCGACATCCCGTTGCCGAGGCCAGCTCAGGCCGAACACGTCTACCTCGATGTGGTCCAGGTGGAGGCGCTCGCCGAAGCAGCGGGCCGGTACGGACTGTTCATCCGCCTGCTCGGCTACACCGGACTGCGCTGGGGCGAGGCGTCGGCCCTCACCGTGGGCCGAGTGGATCTAGGCGCGCGACGGGCTCACGTAGTGCAGGCGTATGTAGACGAGAAGGGCGTCCTCCACCTGGACACCCCCAAGAACCACGAGCGCCGCTCGGTGCCGCTCCCCCGGTTCCTCCTCGCCGAACTGGCCGCCCACATCGACCGCCGCACGCCGGACCAGCTCCTCTTCACCGCGCCCCAGGGCGGCCCCTTGCGGATCAGCAACTTCCGCAGCCGCTTCTTCGACCCGGCGGTCCGCGCGGCCGGACTCGGCCACCTCCACCTGACCCCGCACAAGCTGCGCCACACCGCCGCCTCGCTCGCCATCGCCAGCGGCGCCGACGTGAACGTCATCCAGACGATGCTCGGCCACAAGTCCGCGACACTCACCCTCGACGTCTACGGCCATCTCTTCCCCGACCGCCTCGACGAGGTTTCCGACAAGATGGACGAACGACGGGCCATGCTCCTCGCCAAGGCGCAGGCCGGGACGACACGGAGGCCGCCAGACCGGCGAGGAGAGAAGAGGATGTCCGCCTGACTGCGCTGCCACTGCCAAGGCGTCGCGCGTCCGCCCTCGGCTCCGGCTGGGACCCCACGTCAGATGTGGGCTCTGATCTGCTTCACCGGATGTCCGAGCGCGTCGGCGATTGCGGCCAGTTCCTCGTCCCCGAGCCAGTCGCGTTCGGGGTTCCAGACGGCGATCTCGAAGCGCGCGAAGCCGCAGGGCCAGTCGTAGTTCAACAGGTCCAGCGATGTGGCAGCGCCGCAGCAGGGCACCTCCACAGCCAGGGTGGCAAAGCCGCTTTGGCTGTGGTCTTCGAGCCGGTCGGCCCACCACTCGGTGTCGATCGAGGCTCGGCACTGGGGGCAGCGGATTCGTTCGAGGTTGGCGCCGCAGTCGACGACGGTGAGGGCGTCGTGCCAGGTGGTGTCGATTTCGACTTCCACGCTGCCGGGCAGCCCGGGAGCCAGTTCCTCTGCGAGCGCGGCAGCTCGCTCGCCTGCGGCCCGGTCGGGCTGCCACCAAGGGTCGGTCGGGATGATCGACAGGACGTCATCGCTCATGGGCTCACTCGATTCATCGGGCACAAGCCGTCGGCGGGCGTCGTGATCGTAGTGGCCGGTTTCTCGCCCGGAAGGCACCACAGCCAGAGCACCGCGCTCAACATGTCCGGCCCCTGGACTGAAGTGCCTTCGGGGCCGCGCTCCCGGGGCACCCCAGCACCGCGACCCCGCGCGATGTGTGCTGAATGTGTGCCGGGTGCCCCGGCCCCGCCGCCCGGCAGGGTAGAGACCACGCCTGACCAGGCAAGAAAAAGAGCCCCCTGTCGGGTTCGAACCGACGACCTACGCTTTACAAGAGCGTCGCTCTGGCCAGCTGAGCTAAGGAGGCGCAGGGAGCAGTGTAGCGGGCGGGGTGGGGGGTGGGTGGGGAAAAAGGGGGCGGGGGGCTGGTGACAAAACGGGGAACGTGCAGGTAGCGTCACCGGGAGTCCGTGGGATGCGGACGGGACAGACGAAGCGGCACCAAGAGAACTGCTTCCTTTACTCGGATCGTCCGGCACGTTCCTGCCGGTGAAGGGACTGCGTAACAGTCATGGCTACAGTCACGTTCGACAAGGCGACCCGGATCTACCCGGGTGGCGAGAAGCCCGCGGTGGACGGGCTCGACATCGAGGTCGGGGACGGCGAGTTCCTGGTGCTGGTCGGGCCGTCGGGTTGCGGCAAGTCGACCTCGCTCCGGATGCTCGCGGGGCTCGAGGACGTCAACGCCGGTGCGATCCGGATCGGCGAGCGGGACGTCACGCATCTGCCCCCGAAGGACCGGGACATCGCGATGGTGTTCCAGAACTACGCGCTGTACCCGCACATGACGGTCGCCGACAACATGGGCTTCGCGCTCAAGATCGCCGGCGTCAACAAGGCGGAGATCCGCAAGCGGGTCGAGGAAGCCGCGAAGATCCTGGACCTGACCGAGTACCTGGCGCGTAAGCCGAAGGCGCTCTCCGGTGGTCAGCGGCAGCGTGTCGCGATGGGTCGCGCGATCGTCCGGGAGCCGCAGGTCTTCCTCATGGACGAGCCGCTGTCGAACCTCGACGCGAAGCTGCGCGTGCAGACCCGTACGCAGATCGCCAGCCTGCAGCGCCGGCTGGGCGTCACCACCGTCTACGTCACCCACGACCAGGTCGAGGCCATGACGATGGGCGACCGCGTGGCGGTGCTCAAGGACGGTCTGCTGCAGCAGGTCGACAGCCCGCGCAACATGTACGACAAGCCGGCCAACCTGTTCGTGGCGGGCTTCATCGGCTCCCCGGCGATGAACCTCATCGAGGTCCCGATCGTCGACGGCGGCGTGAAGTTCGGCAACGCGCTGGTCAACGTCGAGCGTGACGCGGTGCAGGCGGCGGCCGACAAGGGTGACCGCACGGTCACCGTCGGTGTGCGCCCCGAGCACTTCGACATCGTCAACGGCGAGAGCGAGGGCAAGTCGCTGTCCAAGGACGCCCCGGCCGGCCTGGCCGTGACCGTCAACGTCGTCGAGGAGCTGGGCGCGGACGGCTACGTCTACGGCTCGGCGAAGGTCGGCGACGAGGACAAGGACGTCGTCATCCGTGTCGGCGGCCGCGCGATCCCGGAGAAGGGCTCCGTGCTGCACGTCGTGCCGCGCGCCGGCGAGACCCACGTCTTCGCCACCTCCTCCGGCGAGCGCCTGAGCGACTGACGCGACGGAAGCGACTGACCCACAAGTCAGCGGAAAGGCCGGGCGGTACGCGGGTTTCCCCGCGTACCGCCCGGCCTTCGTCGTACGCCCCGCCGCCGGTCGCATACATCCGCATAACCGGCCTTTCGGATCCGTTCGTCAACATCCGAACGCCCCAGCAGCCGATTTCACTCCCTCGGGAGGGTGACTAAATGTCGCCAAATCATCACCAGTCGCTACGATCCGAGGCGTGAACCAGGTAGCTCGCCGTCTCGGCAAGACATTCGCGCTCGTTCTCCCGGTCGTTCTCGTGCTGTCGGGAACGCTCGCCGTCACCCGCGTCCCGTGGGCCGTCTCCTCCTCCGACGCGCAGGTGCTGACCGCCTCCGCCAAGAGCAGGCAGGAAGTGGCCGCGGAGGCTGCCGCCAAGGCGCCGCAGGAGGCGCTGCGCTCGCGTCTGCTGGCCGAACTGCAGGAGAAGGACCCGGGAGTGGCGCTGACCGACCTCCAGGTCGCCATGGCCCGTCAGCCGTCGCTCGCCAAGTACTGCGTGTCCATCGCGCGTTCGCTGGGCCGCGCGGCCGTGGCGAAGTACGACGGCGCCACGCAGCGCGCCCAGTCGTGGTCGCGCCCGGTGTGCGACACCGCCTTCGCGACGGGCGTCGCCTCGGTCGGCTGAACGCCGCCCGACCGGTGGGACGCTGAGCGCCGCATGATCAGCGGGGCGGGGTACGGGCCGTACCCCGCCCCCGGCGTCGCATAGGGTCGCTGCATGACGCACGACACCACCCCGCACGAGGTCGTCCCGGTCACGCAGGCCGTGATCCTGGCCGGCGGGCAGGGCTCACGGCTCCGCCCGTACACCGACGACCGGCCCAAGCCGATGGTCGAGATCCCCGGTACGGGCACGCCGATCATCGGCCACCAGCTCGCCTGGCTCGCAGCGGAGGGCGTCACCGACGCCGTCGTCTCGTGCGGGCACCTCGCGGAGGTGCTCCAGGAGTGGCTGGACAGCACGCCGCTGCCGATGAAGGTGACCACCGTCGTCGAGCACGAGCCGCTCGGCCGCGGCGGCGGGCTGAAGTACGCCGCCGCGTCGCTGCCCCGGGCCGACGAGCCGTGGTACGCCACGAACGGCGACATCTGGACGCGCTTCTCGCTGCGCGACATGGCCGCCTTCCACAAGGAGCGCGACGCCGTCGCCACGCTCGCCCTCGCCAGGCCGCGGATTCCCTGGGGGGCCGTCGAGACCAACGAGTTCGGGCAGGTCCTGGACTTCATCGAGTCCCCGCCGTCGCCCTTCCTGATCAACGCGGGCGTGTACGTCTTCGCACCCGGCTTCACCGCGATGCTGCCCGACCTGGGCGACCACGAGCGCACCACCTTCCCCCGCCTGGCCAGGGAACGCCGGCTGGCCGGCTTCCCCATTCCGCAGGGCGCCTACTGGCGGGCGATCGACACGGCCAAGGATTTGCGCGAGGCGGCCAGGGAATTGGGCGCCGCGCCCGTCTGAGAGGGGTGCGTCTCCCCGGCGGGGGCCGTTACGACCACGGTGGCTGCCACTTGCGGTGGGCGGACACCTCTCCGCCCGTGGGGGCTTGGGGCGCAGTTCCCCGCGCCCCCGACGTGGCTGCCACTCGCAGTGGGCGGACGCCTCTCCGCCCGTGGGGGCTTGGCGCGCAGTTCCCCGCGCCCCCCCACGTGGCTGCCACTCGCAGTGGGCGGACACCTCTCCGCCCGTGGGGGCTTGGCGCGCAGTTCCCCGCCCCCCCCACGTGGTTGCCACTCGCGGTGGGCGGACACCTCTCCGCCCGTGGGGGCTTGGCGCGCAGTTCCCCGCGCCCCCGAAGACGCTCACCCCTCCCCGGGGACGGAAAGGCCGGCACCCCGCGGCCCTGAGAACGCTCACCCCGGGGACGGGAAGGCCGGGTCCCCGCGGCCGGGCAAGGGCGCGGGGATCGGTGGGGGGCGTCAGGCTGTCGGGGGCTGTGGGGACGGGGCGCCGAGGAGCGGGGCGCCCAGGAGGCCGCCGATGGCGCCCTGGGTGGGCTTGTCGGCCGGCGGCGGCGGGGGCGGCGGTGCCGCGTGGGTCGGGGGCGGCGCCGCGGGCGGCTGGGAGGGCGTGGAGTGGCCGCCGGAGCCGCCGGAGCCGCCGGAGGAGCCCGAGGAGCCGCCGCTGCCGGTCGTGGCGGTGCTTCCGGGGGTACGGGTGCGGCCGGGGGCCGTGGTGGGCGCCTGGGCGGTCGCGGACGCGTCCGGCCCCTTCTTCTTCTTGGCCTTGGCCGACGCACTCGGCGCCGGCGCCGTGGACTCCGGTCCCGCGTCGTCGCCGGAGACCTCGGGCAGCGGGACGCCGGGCAGGTTGTTGACGGGCGGGGCGGTCGGCCCGGCCGGGCGCTGGGCGGGGGCGGTGGTGGCCCGTACCGCGGCACCCAGGACCGAGCCGAGCAGCAGGGTGCAGCCGACGATGACAGTGCCGAGCACGACACCGCGCCGCAGCACGTACCGGCGCAGGTCCCACAGGCCGACCCGGGGGCCGAGGCGGCGCCAGGCGTCGGCGGCGAGCTTGCCGTCGATGGAGTAGACGGGGGCGCCGGCGATGACCAGCGGGCTCCAGGCGGCGAGGTAGATGAAGTCGGGGGCGTCGTAGACCGGGACGGTGCGCCAGCTCACGGTGACGAGCAGGGCGATGGACAGTGCGGCGCCGACGCTCGCGGCGACCCGCTGCCACAGGCCGCAGACGGTCAGGACGCCGACGACGACCTGGAGGAAGGCGATGCTCAGGCCCGCGCCCACCGGGTGGTTGAGCGCGGCGTCCCGCAGCGGTTCCGCCGCGGCCCAGGGGTGCAGCGAGGCCAGCCAGGTGACCATGGAGCCGCGCTCGCCGCCGTCGAAGTAGACGCGGTCGCACAGCTTGCCCATGCCGGCGTAGATCGACACGAAGCCGAGGAAGATCCGCAGCGGCAGCAGCACGATGCCGAGGTTCATCCGGCGGTGCGGGTACCAGGCGTGCTTGACGAAGTCGCCGTTGCCCTTGCGCGGCCTGCGCTCGGGTTCCGCGTCGCCGGGGGCGTCCTCCTCCGGGTAGGGGTCGCCGCGGTAGCCGACCAGCGGCTCGTCGTCCTCGTCGTAGGCGCCGCGCGCCGGCCGTACGCCCGACAGCAGGCCGGTGGGCTCCTGGCCGCTGCGCGGGCCGACGACGGTCGGGACGGCCGGCGGGAGCACCGTGGTGTCGTCGATACGCGGCAGCACCTGGGTGGCCGCGCCCGCGCTGCCGTCCCCGTCGCCGGCCCGCCGCACCGCCTGCAGCAGCTGGCCCGCCAGCGGGTCGTCGGGCTCGGTGCGGCCGGACCACACCACGGGGGCGAGCTTCCGGCGTCCCTGGGCTCCCGCGCCCGCGTGCTGCGGGGCTGCCGCGATCCGGCTGGTGTCGCCGAGCCGCAGGGAGCGGGTCGAGGTCCTTCCCAGCTGCACACGGAAGCTCGCATGGGTGACGATGACCTGCGCGGGGTCGCTCGGCACCCGTGCCATCGTCATGACCGGCTCGTCGAATCCGGGCGTCCCTCCCCCCGTGGAGGGGCGGGGTGTTCTGGTGTCCACACTCATCTAACCGAGTGACGGACGTTTAGGACACTGCCTGACGGGGGCTCCGATGTCCGAGACGCGTCAATCGCACCGAGCCCGTATGATGCGCGCCGGCCGTCCGCGTACAGGCGCCCGTGCCCGTCCGGCGAGAAGGCTCAGGCGCGGCGCCGTGCCGCCTCGTAGAGGACCACGCCGGCCGCGACGCCCGCGTTCAGGGACTCCGCCGCGCCCCCCGGCATCGGGATGCGGACCAGCAGGTCGCAGGTCTCGCCGACCAGCCGCGACAGGCCCTTGCCCTCGCTGCCCGCGACGATGACGACGGGACCGGTGAGCGCTTCGAGGTCGTAGAGGTCGACGTCGCCGTCCGCGGCCAGGCCGACGACGGTCAGGCCGGCCTTGCGGTACGCCTCAAGGGTGCGGGTCAGATTGGTGGCGCGGGCCACGGGGACGCGGGCCGCGGTGCCGGCCGAGGTCTTCCAGGCGCCCGCGGTCATACCGGCGGCACGCCGCTCGGGCACCACGACGCCGTGGCCGCCGAAGGCCGCGACGGACCGCACGACGGCACCGAGGTTGCGCGGGTCGGTGACCCCGTCGAGGGCGACGATCAGCGGCTCGTCGCGCTGGTCCGCGGCCTCGGCGAGCAGGTCGTCGGGGTGGGCGTACTCGTACGGCGGGATCTGCAGCACCAGGCCCTGGTGGTTCAGGCCCGCGGTGAGCCGGTCCAGCTCTGGCCTGGGCGCCTCAAGGAGCGGCACCCCGCGGTCGGTGGCCAGCTGCAGCGCCTCGCGCACCCGGTCGTCGTTGTCGATGAACTGCTGGACGTACACCGCGGTCGCCGGGATGTCGGCACGCAGCGCCTCGACCACCGGGTTGCGGCCGACGACCATCTCGGACGTCGACTTGGCGCCGCGGCCCGAGGGGCGGCGGGACTGGCCGGAGACCTTGCGGGCCTGCGCGGTCGCGATGCGGTTCTTCTTGTGGCCCTTGCGCGCCTCGGCGGGCGGCGTCGGGCCCTTGCCCTCAAGGCCCTTGCGGCGCTGCCCGCCGCTGCCGACCGTGGCGCCCTTCTTGTTGGTCGTACGGCGGTTCCTGCGCTGGCTGTTGCCGGCCATGGAGCACTCTCACTTCTGTCTCTACGTCTCGGCGTCGCCCACGTCCTGGTGTCGGCGCGCCGTATGTCTTGTGCCCGCGGCGGGCGGGGCGGTCGGGCGGGGTCCCGCCCCGGGGTGCGGCCCGCCGCGCCTTCAGCGCCGCGGCGGCCGTCCCGGGTTCAGCCCCGCAGTGTCCACCGCGAACCGGTCGGGGTGTCCTCGATCTCCAGGCCCGCCTGGACGAGCTGGTCGCGGATCGCGTCGGCGGTCGCGTAGTCCTTGCGGGACCGCGCCGACTGCCGCTGCTGGAGCACCAGCTGGACGAGCGAGTCCACGACGCCGTGCAGGTCGTCGCCGCGGTCCGCGCCGGTCCAGTGCGGGTCGAGCGGGTCGAGGCCCAGCACTCCGAGCATCGCACGGACCTCGGCGAGACGCGCGACCGCCGTCTCCTTGTCGTCGGCGGTGAGCGCGCTGTTGCCCTGCCTGACCGTGGTGTGCACCACGGCCAGCGCCTGCGGTACGCCCAAGTCGTCGTCCATCGCCTCGGCGAAGGCCGGCGGCACCTCGGCCGCGGGCTCCACGTGCCCGGCCTTCTCCACCACCCGCTGCACGAAGCCCTCGATCCGCGCGAACGCGGACTCGGCCTCGCGCAGGGCCTCCTCGCTGTACTCGATCATCGACCGGTAGTGCGGGGTGCCCAGGTAGTAGCGCAGCACGATCGGGCGCCAGCGCTGCACCATCTCCGAGACCAGCACGGAGTTGCCGAGCGACTTGCTCATCTTCTCGCCGCTCATGGTGACCCACGCGTTGTGCACCCAGTAGCGGGCGAACTCGTCGCCGTACGCCTTAGCCTGGGCGATCTCGTTCTCGTGGTGCGGGAAGATCAGGTCGATGCCGCCGCCGTGGATGTCGAAGACCGGGCCGAGGTACTTGTGCACCATGGCCGAGCACTCCAGGTGCCAGCCGGGCCGGCCGCGGCCCCACGGGGTCTCCCAGGACGGCTCGCCGGGCTTGGCGGCCTTCCACATGGCGAAGTCGCGGTGGTCGCGCTTGCCGGTCTCGCCCTCGCTCTCGGGCTGGCGCAGGTTGTCCAGCTCCTGGTTGGACAGCTCCAGGTAGCCGGGGAAGGAGCGCACGTCGAAGTAGACGTTGCCGTCGGCGACGTAGGCGTGGCCGCGCTCGATCAGGCCGCGCATCATCTCGATCATCTCGGGCACGTGGCCGGTGGCCCGCGGCTCGTACGTGGGCGGCAGGCAGCCCAGCACGTCGTAGCCGCTGCCGAAGGCGCGCTCGTTCTCGTACCCGATGGACCACCAGGGGCGCCCCTGGTCGGCGGCCTTGCGCAGGATCTTGTCGTCGATGTCGGTCACGTTGCGGACGAAGGTGACGTCGTAGCCGCGGTGCCGGAACCAGCGCCGCAGGATGTCGAAGTTCAGTCCCGACCTGATGTGGCCGATGTGCGGTGCCGCCTGCACGGTGGCGCCACACAGGTAGATCGAGACGCAGCCCGGCGTGAGCGGGACGAAGTCACGGACCTGGCGCGCGTTGGTGTCGTACAGGCGAATAGTCACGCCTCAAGGGTAGTGGCCGTTGGGCCGTGCCTTGTGCGGTCTGCGGCAGCAGACCGCACAAGTACTTGTCAGTGGCGCATGCGCTCAGGTCGACGGGCCTGCGCGGTCGGCCCGGCGGCGCGTGCGCTCAGGTGCGGCGCACCACCAGGGCGGTCGCGATCGCCGCGAGGCCCTCGCCGCGGCCGGTCAGGCCGAGCCCGTCGGTCGTCGTGCCGGAGACCGACACCGGCGCACCGACCGCGGCCGACAGCGCGGCCTGCGCCTCGGCTCTGCGGGTGCCGATCTTCGGGCGCACCCCGATGACCTGGATGGCGACGTTGCCGACCTCGAAGCCGGCCGCCCGCACGATCCTGGCGGCCTCCGCGAGCAGCGTCGCCCCCGAGGCGCCGGCCCACTCGGGGCGGTCGGTGCCGAAGTGGGCGCCCAGGTCGCCGAGGCCGGCCGCGGAGAAGAGCGCGTCGCAGGCCGCGTGTGCGGCCACGTCGGCGTCCGAGTGCCCGGCCAGGCCGAAGGAGGCGCCCTCCCAGTGCAGCCCTGCGCACCACAGCTCGCGCCCGGCCTCGAAGGCGTGGACGTCCGTCCCGATGCCGACCAGCGGCAGCAGCGGGGCCTGAGCGGTGTCGTCAGTGGCCATTGGCCCTCCTGCGTGCCAGTACGGCCTCGGCCAGGACCAGGTCGAGCGGCCTGGTGACCTTGAAGGCCTCCTCGTGCCCGGGGACGACGAGGACGGGGACGCCCGTCTGTTCGACCATGCCCGCGTCGTCGGTGACCGCGCCGGTGACCGTGGCGTGCGCCTTGGCCAGGACGGCCCGGTCGAAGCCCTGCGGGGTCTGCACGGCCCGCAGCAGGGCACGCTGCGGGGTCCCGGTGACCGCGCCGGTCTCCGGGTCGACGCTCTTGACGGTGTCGGCCAGCGGCAGCCCCGGTACGACGGCGGGGGCGCCGCCCCTGACGGCGTCCACGACGGCCTCGACGGTCTCGACCGGCACCAGCGGGCGGGCCGCGTCGTGGACGAGGACGACGTCGACGTCGTCGGGCAGCGCGGCCAGGCCGAGCCGGACGGAGTCCTGGCGCTCCTCCCCGCCGGGCACGACCCTTATGTCGGTGGACTCGGGCAGCCCGTTGGCGTCGAGCAGCGCACGGACCTCGGCGGCGCCGTCCGGCGGCGCGACCACCACGATGACGGTGACGGCCCTGGCGCGGGCCATCGCACGGACCGCGTGGACCAGGATGGGGACCCCGGCGAGAGTGCGCAGCGCCTTGGGCGCGCCGGGGCCGAGCCGGACGCCACGTCCGGCGGCGGGAATGACGGCTGCGGTACGCAGGTTTGTGTCCTTGTATGAGATGGGTATCGCTTGGAGGTGCCCCCGGGCCGAACGGCCGGGCGGCGCCCCCGGGCGAAGTCAGGGGGTGGATCACCGGGCGAAGCCCGGGAGTCGGGGCACGGTAGTCCGGAGGACCCCTTCCGTGAAGTCCTCAGGGAAGACCGTAGCGCCCGGCACGAGCGAAGGCGTGGCCGACGGGGTGCATCCAAGTGCACGCCAAGTGCCTGCCAAGTGCACGCATGGTTCGCCCCGGCCTTGCGGCCCCGCGACCGCACGGCGGGGCCGGCACATGCCGCAGCACCCGGCGGTGATACTGAGCCGGGTGCCGCGGCAGGGTCCCTCGGGGGTCGTCCGAGGGTTTGCGTCTGCGTAAGTCAGTACGTCACGGCAGCGTGGGTGGCGCTGGAGGGACGCGACACGAGAACGTCCGGAAAGGGACGGTCTTACGACGCGAGGACTTCGTCGAGCAGGGCCTCGGCCTTGTCCTCGTTGGTGTTCTCGGCCAGTGCGAGTTCGCTGACCAGGATCTGCCGGGCCTTGGCGAGCATGCGCTTCTCGCCGGCCGACAGGCCGCGCTCGCGCTCGCGGCGCCACAGGTCGCGGACGACTTCCGCCACCTTGATGACATCGCCCGAAGCGAGCTTCTCCAGATTTGCCTTGTATCGGCGGGACCAGTTGGTCGGCTCTTCGGTGTACGGCGCGCGCAGCACCTCGAAGACCCGATCCAGACCCTCCTGACCGACCACGTCGCGTACGCCGACGAACTCCGCATTGTCCGCGGGTACGCGCACCGTCAAGTCGCCCTGAGCGACCTTGAGCACCAAGTAGGTCTTGTCCACGCCTTTGATCTGGCGAATTTCGATAGCCTCGATCAGCGCGGCCCCGTGATGGGGATAGACCACGGTGTCGCCAACCTTGAACGTCATGTGACAGGTACCCCTTCCGTGGCTATCCAGGGTAACACGGGAACGCCCTCATCTGAATGGCGTTTTCGCAGGTCAGGGCATATCTCGGGGCTTGACAAGCGCCCCCGGAACGTGCTGGAGGGTGCCACGGGCATGCGGTATCCGCAGGTCGGAGCGGGTATACGCCGGACCGGAAACACACCCGTCACACGTCAGGAAGTCTTGCAACAGTGGTCGATACGTCCGGATTTGTCGCTCCCGACGGAGTGGATCTTCGCTACTCCGTTCGGGTTCCGGGCCGTTGAAGATCCAATTTTGCACGTTCATGGAAATCCCCTGCGCGCCCCCTCGCGTCGGCCCGCCGGTAATCACACCGTGGTAATGCCGGAATACATTGCGGGCGTGTTGCCCCGGGGCGGCCCGCGGGCCGCCGCCCGACGCTCCCGGCCTGCTCAGAGGGCTGCCCGGCGGCATACGAGCACCAAAGAACCCGTCGCGGGCGCGGGCGCGGCCCGCGGATGCGCGGCGGTCGGGAAGGAGCGGGACAGGAGCCGGACAGGAGTCGCGCAGGACCGGTCGGGTGAGGGTGCGTCACGGAGGGACCACCCGGTGTGTGGGCGCGCAGGCGGCTCGGTAATCTTAGGCCGCTGGAAGATCGTCAGAACCTGCCCAAGGAGATGCCGCCGCCGTGGTCCGCAGCTTCCGACGCGGCGCCCTCGCCGCCGTCGTCGCTCTCTCGCTCGCCCCTCTCGCCGCCTGCGCGGCAGGGAACAGCGCCCAGACCCTGAAAGTCGAGCCGGACAGCCAGTCGGCGACCGTCGGCGACATCCAGGTGCAGAACGCCTTCGTGCTCACCCAGCCCGGCGGCCCCGCCACCGTCTCCGCGCGGCTGTTCAACAACGGCACCGCCGACCAGACGCTGCAGGCCGTCCAGCTCGCCGGCGGGCTCTCGGCCCGGCTGTCGGGCGCCGACGGCGGCGGCACCATCACCGTCCCCGCGCACGGCACCGTGCTGCTCGGCGGCAAGGGCAACCCGGCCGCGACCATCGACAGCGGCAGCGAGTCGCTGCGCGACGGCGACGTGCAGAACGCGGTGTTCGACTTCAGCACCACGGGTGCGGTCGCGCTGCCGGTCAACGTGACGCCCGCGGCCGGCTTCTTCGAGCCGTACGGCCCCAGCTCGCTGCCGACCACCGCGGTCCCGCTGCCGACCGACACCGCCACGGTGGCGCCGACGGACACCGCGACGCCGACCGGCACCGGGACGGCCACCCCCACCGACACCGCCACCCCGCAGTAGCGGGTACGCGCAGCCGGGAAACGCCGGTAAGGGTCCGACGCCAGGCGTCGGACCCTTACTCGTGGACTTGTGGCAGCCGGGATCGGCCGAGTCAGGCCTACGGCTCGAACTTGTAGCCCAGGCCGCGGACCGTCACCAGGTAGCGCGGCGCCCCCGGGTCGGGCTCGATCTTGGCGCGCAGCCGCTTGACGTGCACGTCGAGCGTCTTGGTGTCGCCGACGTAGTCCGCGCCCCACACCCGGTCGATCAGCTGCATACGGGTCAGCACCCGGCCGGCGTTCCGCAGCAGCATCTCCAGCAGGTCGAACTCCTTCAGCGGCAGGTCCACCTTGCCGCCGCCGACCGTGACCACGTGCCGGTCCACGTCCATGCGGACCGGTCCCGCCTCCAGGGCGGCCGGGGAGATCTCCTCGGGCTCACCGCGGCGGCGCAGCACCGCGCGGATGCGGGCGACCAGCTCCCGCGAGGAGAAGGGCTTGGTCACGTAGTCGTCAGCGCCTATCTCCAGGCCGACGACCTTGTCGATCTCGCTGTCCTTGGCGGTCACCATGATCACCGGGACATTGGACTTGAGCCGCAGCTGGCGGCAGACCTCGGTGCCGGGCAGGCCCGGCAGCATCAGGTCGAGAAGTACCAGGTCGGCGCCGTTTCGTTCGAACTCGTCCAGCGCGTCGGGCCCGGTCGCGGAAATGGCGACCTCGAAGCCCTCCTTGCGGAGCATGTACGACAGCGCGTCGCTGAAGGACTCTTCGTCCTCGACGACGAGTACGCGGGTCACGGAAGGACCTCCGGGGCGGGGATGTGTTCTGGGAGGGTCTGGAACAGCTGGTCGTCCGACGGCTCGTCGGCCGGTTCTGCGTCCGCTTCGGCATCCGGGTCGGTGCCGGGCGGAAGCGCGCGGTCGCGGGCGATCCCGGCCTCGGGAAGCCGCAGTGTGAAGGTGGAGCCCTGGCCTTCCGCGCTCCACACGGTGACCTCGCCGCCGTGGGTGGCGGCGACGTGTTTGACGATGGACAGGCCGAGCCCGGTGCCGCCGGTCGCCCGCGAGCGCGCCGGGTCGACCCGGTAGAAGCGCTCGAAGACCCGGTCGCGGTCCTTCTCGGAGATGCCGATGCCCTGGTCGGTGACGGAGATCTCGATGAGGTCCCCGCCCGCCGCGGCGATCCGGCGTCCTGCTATGCCGACCCGGGTGCGGGCCGGACTGTAGTTGACGGCGTTCTCGACGAGATTGCCGAGCGCTGCCGCGAGCTGGCCCCGGTTGCCCCATATGAACAGGTCGGGGGTCGTTCCGGTGGCCATGGTGATCTGCTTGGTGTTGGCCTGGTGGCGGCACCGGTCGACGGCTTCGGCGACCAGGTCGTCCACCGCCACCGGCTCCGCGTCGTCCAGCAGGTCGTCGTCCTGGACCCGGGACAGGTCGATGATCTCCTGCACCAGGCTGGTCAGCCGGGTGGCCTCGATCTGCATCCGTCCCGCGAAGCGCAGGACCGCCTCGGGGTCGTCGGAGGCGTCCATCACTGCCTCGGACAGCAGCGACAGGGCGCCCACCGGGGTCTTCAGCTCATGGCTGACATTGGCCACGAAGTCCCGCCGTACCGCCTCTATCCGCCGGGCCTCGGTGAGGTCCTCGACCAGCAGCAGCACCAGCCGGGAGCCCAGCGGCGCCACCCGGGCGGAGACCGCGAGGCCTTCGCCGCGTCCCGCGCCGCGGCGCGGGAGGTCGAGTTCCACCTGGCGTATCTCGCCGTCCCGCCGGGTCTCGCGGGCCATCTGCAGCATCTGGTCGACGGCCAGCCGGCCGCCGCGTACCAGTCCGAGGGCATATGCCGCGGAGCTGGCCTTGACGACGGTGTCGCCCTCGTCCAGGACGACGGCCGACGAGCGCAGCACGGACAGCACGGTGTCCACACCAGGCGGAAGCACGGCGTCCGTGTGCAGTGCGGTACGGGTGGGGCGGGCCTGTTCCCGCTCGCTCCAGCGGAACGCGAGCACGGCGATCACGCCGGTCAGGAGACCGGCTATCGCACTGGCTGCGGCGACTGCCGCGTTCACGTCCATGGCCCCAGGGTAGGTGGCCTGCGCAAGCGCTCCACAACCCTGAGAGCTACCTCTCGGATGCACGTTGCCAAGAGTTCACCTTCACGTAGGTGCTGATTCACTCCCGGTGCGCGGCCGGTACGCACAGGCCCATCAGCGTGACAGCGTGGGGGACAAGCCTCTGTACAGGCCTGAGGACATCCAGCACTACATTCAGCACTTTCTGCACATACGGAAGGAACGCGATGCGGGACGCATACCACGAGGAGCTCGACTCCATCGGTGACGGGCTGGTCGAGATGGCCAGGCTGGTCGGCTCGGCGATAGGCCGCGCCACCACCGCGCTGCTCGACGCGGACCTCAACGTCGCGGAAAGCGTCATCGCCGCCGACGAGAAGGTCGACGACCTCCAGCGCGAGCTGGAGACCCGGGCGATCAACCTGCTGGCCCGCCAGCAGCCGGTGGCCACCGACCTGCGGATCGTCGTCACCAGCCTGCGCATGAGCGCCGACCTGGAGCGCTCCGGCGACCTGGCACGCCACGTCGCCAAGCTCGCCCGGCTGCGCTTCCCCGTCTCGGCCGTCCCGCACGACCTGCACAGCACCATCCTGGAGATGGGGCAGCTCGCCCAGCGCCTGATGGCCAAGGCCGCCGAGGTCATCATCACCAAGGACGTGGACGACGCGCTGCAGCTCGAAGCCGACGACGACCGCATGGACGAGCTGCACCGCGCCCTCTTCCAGCACCTGCTGGACGACCGCTGGAAGCACGGCATAGAGACCGCCGTGGACGTCACTCTCGTCGGACGCTACTACGAGCGCTTCGCCGACCACGCCGTCTCCGTCGCCAAGCGCGTCGTCTACCTGGTGACCGGTGAGCACGTGGACGAGATGACGCCCACCCCCACCCAGGTGGAAGGCGCCTGACCTCCTGACCCCCTGGCTGCCTGCCGTACGCCTGGCCGTATCCCAGGCCGTATCCCAGGCCGTATCCCAGGCCGTACGGCGGCCCGGCGGTCAGGGGGCGTGCGGGTGGTGCGGTTGTGGGCGGTATGCCCTTGTGCGCCCTTGATACGCGGCTGGACGCGGGAGTTCACTGGTGGGGCAGCTAAGCCTGAGGAGGGCGCACTGATGCCGGAAACCCCCACGCCCAAGCCCGTACCCGTACGCGACCAGCCGACGACCGAATCCGCCGCGCCGCTGCGGACCCCACTCCCGATGGTCGCCGCCTGCGGCTGCGGCTCCGGCTGCGGCTGCGGCTGCCAGTCCGGCGGCGCCTGCCAGTGCGGAGGCTGCACCGGCTGAGAACGCCGCGGGTGCCAGACCCTGGCCCCGCCGCTCGCATACGTGCCCCCGGCCCGCGGACCGACCGCGGCCCGGGGGCACGTATGCAGCGAAGATTACGCGACGGCGGAGGCGTCACCCGACGCCGCCGCCCGTCCGTGCCCTGGATGCCGCCGCCACTGGATGCCGCCGCCGCTGAATGCGGGCGCCGCGGCCACCCCGCCGTATCAGCCGATCGGTTGATACGGCCCCACCGACCGGCGGATCAGCCGGACCCCGCCGCAAAGAGCCGGCCGGCCGATACCGCCGCCGCCACCGCCCCCGCCACGCTTGAGCCGGGGCCGCTGCCCGGCCCCTCCCCCACGCGGAGAGGACGGCGTCCATGCCGGCGGTCATCGAGGTGCGGCACCTGCACAAGGCCTACGGGGCCGACGTCGCCGTCGACGACGTCTCCTTCAGCGTCGAGCGGGGCGAGATCTTCGGCGTCCTCGGCCCCAACGGCGCCGGCAAGACCACCACCGTCGAATGCGTCGAAGGCCTGCGCACCCCCGACCGCGGCGAGATCCGCGTCCTGGGCCTCGACCCCCGGCGCGAGCGCGCCGAGCTGACCCAGCGGCTCGGCGTCCAGCTCCAGGACGGCCGGCTCCCCGACCGCCTCACCGTCGGCGAGGCGCTGCGGCTGTACGCCTCCTTCTACCGCCGCCCCGCGGACCCGCTCGCCCTGGCCGACGCGCTCGGCCTGTCCGGTGAGCTGCGCACCCCGTACGCCGCCCTGTCCGGCGGCCGGCAGCAGCGGCTCTCGATCGCGCTCGCGCTGGTCGGCAACCCCGAGGTGGCCGTACTCGACGAGCTGACCACCGGCCTCGACCCGCAGGCCCGCCGCGACACCTGGGACCTGATCCGGCAGGTGCAAGCCCGCGGGGTGACCATCGTGCTGGTCACGCACTTCATGGCCGAGGCCGAGCGGCTCTGCGACCGGGTCGCGGTCATCGACGGGGGCCGGGTCGTCGCCCTGGACACCCCGGCCGCCCTGGCCGAGCGGGTCCAGGGCGGCCAGACCGTCCGCTTCCGCCCGTCCGTGCCCTTCGCGGACTCCCTGCTGACGGGGCTGCCCGAGGTCACGGGCCTGACACGGCAGGGCGACGCGGTCGCCGTCACCGGCACCGGCGACGCGCTCGCCGCGGTCACCGCGGTGCTCGCCCGGCACGGCATCGTCGCCGAGCGGCTGCGGTTGGAGCAGGCGGATCTGGAGGACGCGTTCGTCGCCCTGACCGGCGGGCCGCGGTCCGCGCGCACCCCCGACGACGACCGCGGATCGCGAACCGGCAGCGACCACGAGTCGCGAAGCGGCCCAGGACCCGGACCCGGCCGCGGCTCCTCCCCCGACCCCGGTCCCGGCCCCGTGCCGCCGCCCGGACCCGGCCGCGAGCCGCAAAGCGACCGCGACCGCGTATCGCGGTCCGTCCACCCCGCCCCTGCCCCTACCCCCGCCCCCTCCCCCGCCTCCGAGTGAGGAGCCCGTCATGTCCGCCACGTCCGCCTTCCCCCGCCGGGGTTCGGCGCTGGGCCGGCTCACCCGCACCGAGCTGCGGCTCTTCGTCCGCGAGAAGGCCGGTCCCGCCTTCGCGATCGGGCTGCCGCTCGCCCTGCTGACCGTCTTCGGCACCATCCCCTACTACCGCCGCCACGAGGTCGGCGGCACCCCGCTCCTCGACCTGTACGTGCCGATCCTGTGCGCCTTCGTCCTGGCGACCCTGGCCTTCAACTGGCTGCCCGCGGTGCTGGCCGGCTACCGCGAGAAGGGGGTGCTGCGCCGCCTGCGCACCACCCCGGTCGGCCCCGCCCGCGTCCTGGCCGCGCAACTGCTGGTCGCCCTCGCGACCGCCGCCGTCGCCGTCACCGCCCTGCTGCTGGTGGCGCGTCTCGCCTTCGGTGTGCCGCTGCCGCGCCAGCCGTACGGATACGCCGCAGCTCTCGTCCTGGCCGCGCTCGCCCTCATGGCGATCGGCCTCTTCGTCGCCGCGGCCGCACCCCATGGCAGGGCCGCCAACGCGGTCGGCGCGACCCTCTTCTACGTCATGATGTTCTTCGCGGGACTCTTCCTCCCGATCGCCGCGATGCCCCCGCTGCTGCGGCACATCAGCCGGGCCGCACCGCTCGGCGCCGCCGCGCAGGCCCTCACCGACGCCGCCGGCGGCCGGTGGCCGCATCCCCTGCAACTGATCACCCTGGCGGGCTATGCCGTTGCCTTCTGCGCAGGCGCCATTAGATTGTTCCGCTGGGAGTGACGTCGACCCGGAGGGCGCTCATGAAGCCCATGACCAGGCAGGAAGCGGGGCTGTCGGCACGTCGGGACGGACGGCAGCAGGCACGCCGCAAGGCCGTCGCCGAGGTCGGCGGCCAGGACGCTCGGCTGCTCCCGCTCGTCACCGTCGCCCCCTACGCGATCCTCGCCGTCCTCACCGTCGTGACCCTCGTCGCCAAGCACGGGTCGCCCGGCGCGCTGCTCGTCGACCTCGCCCTGTGCGCGGCCACCGCCCTGTGGATGCTGTGGATGTTCACCCTGCACCCCCAGTGGTGGGCGCGGCCCGCGGTCATGGGCGTCTTCTTCGCCGGTCTCGTGCTGCTCACCGGCGCCCTGGTCGTACGCGAGGCGTGGTTCGGCTTCCTCACCCCCGCCTGCTACTTCTACGCCTTCGGCATCCTGCCCTGGCCCGGCCGGCTGGCCGGGGTCGCCGCGGCGGCGCTGGTCGCGGGCGACGCCCAGTCCGCCGGCATCCCCAGGGACGACGCCACCGGCTGGACCGCCTTCGCCGCGGTCCTCGCCGTCAACGTCGTCTGCATGTGCGGCTTCGCCTGGTGGGAGTGGACCACCGAGACCCGCGGCCAGGAGCGGGACGCCGCCCTCGCCCAGGTCCGCGAGGCCAACCAGCGCCTCCAGGCCACCCTGGACGACAACGCCGGCCTGCACCGGCAACTCCTCGCCCGGGCCAGGGAGGCCGGCGTCCTCGACGAGCGGCAGCGCATGGCCCGGGAGATCCACGACACCCTCGCGCAGGGCCTCATCGGGATCATCACCCAGCTCCAGGCCGCCGAGCAGTCCGGCGACATCCCCGACCGCTGGCGCGCGCACTTCGCCGCCGCGACCCGCATGGCGCGCGAGAGTCTGGCCGAGGCCCGGCGGTCCGTCGACGCGCTGCGCCCCGAGCAGCTGGAGACCGCCGAGCTGGGCGACGCGCTCGCCGGCGTCGCCGACCGCTGGTCGGTCCTGCACGGGGTCGCCGTCCGCGTCACCACGACCGGCGCCGCCCGGCCCATGCGGCCGGAGACCGAGCTGGCCCTGCTGCGGGCCGCACAGGAAGCCCTGGCCAACGTCGCCCGGCACGCCCGGGCCAGCAGCGTCGCCCTCACCCTCGGCTACCTCGACGGCGAGATCGCCCTCGACGTGCACGACGACGGCTGCGGTTTCGGTACGCCGGCGCCGCAGCCCGCGCCCGGCGGTGGCGGCTTCGGGCTCAAGGCGATGCGCGAACGTATCGAAGGCCTGTCGGGCACCCTGCGCGTCGAGTCGGCACCCGGCGCGGGCACCACGGTGTCCGCCCGCGTACCGCACCCGGCTGCGGAGGCCGCCGCGTGATCAGGCTGATCGTCGCCGACGACCACCCCGTGGTGCGGGACGGGCTGATCGGCATGTTCGCCGCCGACCCCGACGTCGAGGTGGTCGGCGAGGCCGCCGACGGCGCAGAGGCCGTACGGCTGGCCATGGCCCTGCGCCCCGACGTCGTCCTGATGGACCTGCGCATGCCCGGCACCGACGGCGTCACCGCCATCACCGACCTCGCCGCGGCCGGCAGCACCGCCCGGGTGCTGGTCCTGACCACGTACGACACCGACAGCTACGTCCTGCCCGCCATCGCCGCCGGCGCGACCGGCTACCTCCTCAAGGACGCCCCCCGCGACGACCTCCTCCGCGCGGTGCGCGCCGCCGCCAACCACGAGTCCGTGCTGTCCCCCGCGGTCGCCGCCCGCCTGATGAACCGCGTCCGCACCCCCGCCCCCGCCCTCCTCACCCCCCGCGAACACGAGGTCCTCACCTGGGTCGCCGCCGGCGCCACCAACCGCGAGGTGGCCACCCGCCTCCTCATCAGCGAGGCCACGGTCAAGACCCATCTGCTCAACATCTACGCCAAACTCGGCGCGAACGACCGCACCTCAGCAGTGGCCACCGCCTTCACCCGCGGCCTCCTCCCCCCGGGTCCCCCTGGGGACTGAGCCGCGTCCGTTGTCAGTCCCCCCTGCTAACTTCGCCCGCGAAGGAAGAGACCGGCCAGAGAACCTCCGAGGTCCGCGGTCAAGGGGGGTGGGCGCAAAGGTCCCCGGGAAACCACCCCGGGACTGTGTCTCATGCCATGACCCCACCCCCCTCATCCACCCCAGCCGCCTCCGTAGGCGCCTTGCCGGCGTGCAGGCTTACGCTCGCTGGCATCCGGCCCTCGGAGGAAGGCCATGGCACTCGCCCGCAAGGGTTCTCGGAACCCGTCAGCCCCGGGCGCTGCCTACCACCTGGACCTCCGTGAACCGCGCCAGCCGCAACGCTACGGGGATGGTCGCCGGTACCTCTTGCGAAGCCGCCGCCGACGCAGCGGACGGTTCCTACGCCAGTAGTCCCGCAGCTCGACGGCCGTGGCAATGACCACGCCACCGACCGCGCTCACCAGAATCCCCCAGGGGCCGGACCAGAGCCCCTTCACGACGAAAAGAAGGCCAGCGCTCCAGGCCCAACTGATGAGCCAGTCCTTCCACAACCGCCCCCACCCCATGCGCCGATCGTAATCCCGCCGCCTAGGCTCCTGGACCATGAGCATGGTCGGTGCGTATATACGGGTCGCCCTGGCCGAGTTGGAACGGGCGGTCCGCGACCCCGCCTGGGCGTCGGACTTCGTGGACGAGGTCCGGGACGCCGAGGAGGCGACGCCGCCCGCCCCGGCCGCGGCACGCCACTTCAGCACGTACCAGGCCTGGGACCTGCTCCACTTCCTCCTGGCCCGCGCCGGCTTCCCGGTGAACGTCATCCACGGCGAGGAGCCCTTCGCCGAGGACGACGACTGGGGTTACGGCCCCCCGCGCTACCTCCCCCCACCCCGCGTCCACCTCGCGGCGGTGGCGCTGGGCGCCACCCCCTACGACCACCTCATCACCGGCGTGACCCCCGCCGACCTGGCCAAGTCCGAGGTGTACCCGGCCCGTTGGGCCGAGCCCGCAGTGCTGGAGTGGGCACGCCCCTGGTACGACGGCCTGACGCAATACCTCACCTCGGCCGCCGCCGCGGGGGACGCGGTGCTCGTCTGGCTGGACTGAAAGCCCCGCGGCCCGCGGCCCGCCCGGATGCGGGCGCCCGGCGTACGAGTGACGATGGCCTTAGCGCAGACGATCGAACCGGGAGCGATGCGCCATGGCTGGTCTCGTCCGTAAGAGCCTGGATACGCCCGAAGACGTCCGCCCGTTCGAAGAGAACATGGGCGACGTCGCACTCGTCAACCTCGACGCGGGGCCGATCGGCAGGGCGACGTTCAAGCCCGGGTGGCAGTGGTCCAAGCACGTCAAGCCGATCGCCCAGACCGACAGCTGCCAGGCCGCCCACATGGGCTACTTCATGTCGGGCCGCATGAAGGTCGTCATGGACGACGGCGAGGAAGAGGAGTACGGCCCAGGAGACTTCGGCGTCATCCCCCCGGGCCACGACGCCTGGGTCCTCGGCGACGAGCCCTGCGTCGTCATCGACTGGCAGGGCTTCGCGGACTACGCCAAGCGCTAGAGCAGTCGAGCGGCTGGACACGGGGTGGCAAAGCCCGTCCAGGGGCAGACCCATCGATGCGGCTACGATCCACGGCATGGGGCGCAACGGGTGGAGAGCGCTGATAGGCGCGGCAGGTGCGAGCGCTTTGTGCTGGGGAGTCGCCGGGGCGGTGCACCTGGGGTTGGTACATCACAACAACGGTGTTCGGCACCGCGGTAGTTGGAGCCTCCCCGAAGGTGGCGGACTCTACGAGTTCGCGTTCATGGCCGGAGCCGTCGTGACGCTGTACTCCGTTCCCGGGCTCCTTCGTCACAAGGAGTGGCGGCTGACACTGAGCCTGACTCTCGGAACCGTGGTGGGCGCGGTTTCGGTACTCGTTCTGGGGCAGGAACCGCGGTATTGGGTCGCTGCGGCGATCATGGTCGCGGTCGGGGTCGCGGCACCCCTGGCGAGCCGGTGGTGGGGACACCGACAGTTGGCAGAGGCGAGGGCGCGGGCCTGAAGCAGAAAAGGGCGTGCCCCCTCCCCCGGGAGGGGAGGGGGCACACGGGCAGAGCGGAAGTACTACTTCTTGCCCTGGTTCTTGACCGCCTCGATCGCCGCCGCCGCCGCGTCGGGGTCGAGGTAGTGGCCACCCGGGGTCAGGGGGCGGAAGGAAGAGTCGAGGTCGTAGGTGAGGGGGATGCCTGTGGGGATGTTGAGGGACGCGATGTCCGCGTCGGAGATGCCGTCGAGGTGCTTGACCAGGGCGCGCAGGGAGTTGCCGTGGGCGGCGACCAGGACGGTGCGGCCGGTCAGGAGGTCGGGGACGATCGCGTCGTACCAGTACGGGAGCATCCGGGCGACGACGTCCTTGAGGCACTCGGTGCGGGGGCGCAGCTCCGGGGGGATCGTGGCGTAGCGCGGGTCGTCGCTCTGGGAGAACTCGGCGCCGTCCTCAAGGGGGGGCGGCGGGGTGTCGTAGGAGCGGCGCCAGAGCATGAACTGCTCCTCGCCGAACTCGGCGAGGGTCTGCGCCTTGTCCTTGCCCTGCAGGGCGCCGTAGTGGCGCTCGTTGAGGCGCCAGCTGCGGTGGACCGGGATCCAGTGGCGGTCGGCGGCCTCCAGTGCGAGCTGCGCGGTGCGGATCGCGCGCTTCTGCAGTGAGGTGTGCACCACGTCGGGGAGCAGTCCGGCGTCCTTGAGCAGCTCGCCGCCGCGGACGGCCTCCTTCTCGCCCTTGTCGTTGAGATTCACGTCCACCCAGCCGGTGAACAGGTTCTTCGCGTTCCACTCGCTCTCACCGTGGCGGAGCAGGATCAGCTTGTACGCAGCAGCAGCCATGTCCCTGAGCCTAATCGAAACACCGTGGCACCTCGCGACCGGCCTCTGTAACATGCGCTGAGCACAAGTGCCTCTTACCAGAGACCAGGGGGAGCCCGTGGCGGCCATCAGCCGAGCGGTACGCGAGACGACCGGCGGCCTGCCGCGCCAGTTCTGGTGGCTGTGGACGAGCACCCTGGTCAACCGGCTCGGCGGCTTCGTCGTGACCTTCCTGGCGCTCTACCTCACCGTGCAGCGCGGCTACTCGGCCGCGTACGCCGGTCTGGTCGCCGCGCTGTTCGGGCTGGGCGGGGCCGCGGGAGCGGTGCTGGGCGGGGTGCTGGCCGACCGGGTCGGGCGGCGTTCGACGCTGCTGGCCGCACAGCTCGGCGCGGCGGTGACCACCGCCGTCCTCGGCTTCGTCACCGACCCGGTCAGCATCGCGGCGGTGGCCACCCTGGTCGGCCTGACCGGCAACGCCTCCCGGCCGGCGCTGTCGGCGATGATCGCCGACCTGGTGCCGGCCGCGGACCGGGTCCGCGCCTTCTCCCTCAACTACTGGGCGATCAACATCGGCTTCGGCGTCTCCGCCGCGGCGGCCGGCTTCATCGCCGCCGAGGGCTACCTGTGGCTCTTCCTCGGTGACGCCTTCACCACCGCGCTGTGCGCGCTCCTGGTCTACGTCAAGGCCGCCGAGACGCTGCCCGCACAACGCAGCGGAGCCAAAAGCAAGGCCGCAGGCAAGACAAGTGGCGGCACGCTGCTCGACGTCGTACGGGACCGGCGCTTCATGGCCCTGGCCGGCCTGACCTTCCTCTTCGCCACCGTCATGCAGCAGGCCAGCTCCACGCTCGCGGTCGACATGGGGCAGCACGGGCTGAGCGCCCGGCAGTTCGGCCTGGTCGCGGCGGTGAACGGCGTGGTGATCGTGGTGCTGCAGATGCCGGTCACGCGCGCCCTGCGCAGCCGCGGCAGCGGCGTCCTGCTCGCGACCGGCTCGGTGGTGCTGGCCTGGGGCATCGGGCTGACCGTCTTCGCGACGTCGGTGGCCGTCTACGCGCTGACCGTCGTGATCTGGACGCTGGGCGAGATCGTGCACGCGCCCGCCTCGATGTCGGTGGTCGCCGACATGGCCCCGCCGCACGCCCGCGGGCGCTACCAGGGGATGTTCACGCTGGCCTGGTCGGCGGCGGCCTTCGCGGGGCCGCTGGCCGGCGGCCTGACGCTGCAGTACCTGGGCCGCAACACCGTCTGGCTGGGGTGTGCGGCCCTCGGCACGCTGGCCGGCGCCGGCTACTACCTGCTGCTGCGCCCGCGTACGGCGACGCACCGGCCGGCGGCCCCGGTGGACGCGGGAACGGGGCGCGACCTGCCGGTCGGCTGACGTCAGTCGTCCTCGCTGGTCAGATGCGTGAACGCGGCCAGGTTCCGGGTCGACTCGCCGCGCGAGACCCGCCAGGCGTACTCCTTGCGGATCGAGGAGGCGAACCCCAGCTCCAGCAGGACGTTGAAGGCACCGTCGGAGTTCTCCAGGACCGCGCCGAGCAGCCGGTCGACCTCCTCGGGGGTGACCGCGGCCAGCGGCAGGCGGCCGCTCAGGTAGACGTCGCCGAGGCGGTCGACGGCGTAGGTGACGCCGTACAGGCGCAGGTTGCGCTCCAGCAGCCAGCGATAGAAGGACTCGTGGTTCTCGTCGGGGCGGCGGACGACGAAGGCGTTCAGCGACAGGGTGTGGCGGCCGACGATCAGCTGGCAGGTGGTGGACAGCTTGCGGGTGCCGGGCAGCTGCGTGACGTACGTGCCAGGGCGTGGCGACTCCCAGGGCAGCTCCGACTCCCGCAGCACCTGCTCCACGACCCGCCCGGCCGCGGCCACGGCAGCGTCGCCCGCGCCCGCCCCCGCGCCTGCGCCCGCACCCACCCCCGCGTCCCCCTCGGCGTTCACATTCCCGGACTCAGCCATGCGCCGATCGTAGGCGACGCCGGTGCTCGAACTGCGCTGCCGCGTACACGTCGGCGGTGTCCGCGGCGGACGCGTCCCAGCCGAAGGCGCGCGCATGGGCCGCGGCGGACTCGCCGAGCATGTCGCCGAGCCGCGGGTGGTCCACGAAGCGGCGCAGCACCCTGGCGTAGTCGCGCGGGTCGTGCCCGGGCACCAGGAAGCCGGTGCGCTCGTCGCACACCGCGACGGGCAGTCCGCCGACCGCCGCCGCCACCACCGGGGTGCCGCAGGCCTGCGCCTCGATCGCGACCAGGCCGAAGGACTCGCTGTAGGACGGCATGACCAGGACGGTCGCCGCCCGGTACCAGTCCGCCAGCCGCTCCTGGTCCACCGGCGGCTGGAAGCGTACGACGTCGGACACGCCGAGCCTGGCCGCCAGCTTGTGCAGCGCCTCGGGTTTGGCCAGGCCCGTGCCGCTCGGGCCGCCGACCACCGGCACGACCAGCCGGTCGCGCAGCCCGGGGTCCTCGTCGAGCAGGACGGCGACCGCGCGCAGCAGCACGTCGGGGGCCTTGAGCGGCTGTATCCGGCCGGCGAACAGCGGGATCAGCGCGTCCTGCGGCAGGCCGAGCCGGGCTCGGGCGGCGGCGCGGCCGTGGCCCGGGCGGAAGCGGTCGAGGTTGACGCCCGGGTGGACGACGGCGACCTTGCCGGGGGTGGCGGCGTAGTGGCGTACCAGCTCGTCGGCCTCCTCGTCGGTGTTGGCGATCAGCCGGTCGGCCGCGGCCACCACCTGGGTCTCGCCGATGACGCGGGCAGCGGGCTCGGGGGAGTCGTCCGCGGCCAGGGCCGCGTTCTTGACCTTGGCCATGGTGTGCATGGCGTGCACCAGCGGTACGCCCCAGCGCTCGGCGGCCAGCCAGCCGACGTGGCCCGACAGCCAGTAGTGCGAGTGGACCAGGTCGTAGTGCCCGGGGCGCTGGCCGGCCCAGGCCTGCATCAGGCCGTGCGTGAAGGCGCACAGCTGCGCGGGCAGCTCCTCCTTGGCCAGGCCCTCGTACGGGCCCGCGTCCACGTGCCGCACGAGGACGCCGGGCACCAGCTCGACGCAGGGGCGGCGGGCGCCGGTGGTGGACCGGGTGAAGACCTCGACCTCGATGTCCCGCTCGGCCAGCCGCTTGGCCAGCTCCACGATGTACACGTTCATGCCGCCCGCGTCGCCGGTGCCAGGCTGGTGCAGCGGCGAGGTGTGGACGCTGAGCATGGCGACCCTGTGCACCCGCCGCGCGCCCCGCCTGCGGTGCGGGCGGTACGCGGCAGCAGCCGCACCCGCGGCGCCGCGCAGCCCGCCGAAACGGGACGTGTACTGGGTCACCTTCGTTCCTTCCGGCAGCCGTACCCCCGCGCTCAACAGGTGCGAACACCGGAAGACGGGGTTCCATTTCCGGCTTTGCCGAAGCGTGACAAATTCGCTTGACAGTGGCCCGCCCGGGCGCGGGCGTACACCCCTCGCAGCCGAGCGCGGGCCATGCCGCGGGGCCCGGTTACCCTCGGCCCATGGGCAGTGAGCGGGCGGTCGGGATCGTGACCAGGGGGACCACCAACCCCAACCGACTGCGCCGCATGGACCGCTGGATCGCCGCCGCGCACGGCCCGCAGCTGCGCAGGGCCGACGACCCGCTCGCGGTCGACCTCGGCTACGGGGCCGCACCCTGGACCGCTGTCGAACTGCTGGCCCGGCTGCGCCGGGTGCGCGCCGGCGCGGAGGTCGTCGGCGTCGAGATCGACCAGGAGCGGGTGGCCGCGGCCCTCCCCTACACCCGTGAAGGGCTCAGCTTCGTCCGCGGCGGCTTCGAGGTGCCGCTGCCCGGCGGCAGGCGTCCCGTACTGATCAGGGCGGCGAACGTGCTGCGGCAGTACGGCGAGGACGAGGTCCCCGCGGTGTGGCGGCGGCTGACCGCACGGCTCGCGCCCGGCGGGCTGCTGGTCGAGGGGACCTGCGACGAGATCGGGCGGCGGCACGTGTGGGTCGCGCTCGGCCCGGAAGGCCCGCGGACCGTCACCTTCGCGACCCGGCTCGGCTCCCTCCAGCGACCCTCCGACCTGGCAGAACGCCTGCCGAAGGCGCTGATCCACCGCAATGTGCCGGGTGAGCCGGTGCACGCTTTCCTCGCGGCCTTCGACCGGGCGTGGGCCGCGGCTGCACCCCTGTCGGCGCTGGGTGCGCGGCAGCGCTGGATCGCGGCGGTGCGCACGCTGCGGGCGGACGGCTGGCCGGTGGCGGACGGCCCGGCGCGCTGGCGGCAGGGCGAGGTCACGGTGGCGTGGGAGGCGCTGGCGCCGCGCTGAGGCGGCGGAAGCCGCACCCGGCGAAGACCGCAGCCACCGAAGGCGGCACCCTACGGAGGCCGTAGGCGACGAAAGCCGTGAACAAGGAAAGCAGGACACGCGGCAGGCGGGCGCCAAGTCCCCCTGCGGGTCCGCAAAAAGGCCGAATCACCCGCACGGTTGCAGCGCGAGAGCGTGATGTACGTCATGTGCGGATCCCCACATCGAGGGCGAAATCCCGCTCTGGCCATTGCATATGACGGTGACGGTTTCCCTGCGGCCCTCCCGTGACGTCGGGTTCAGCCACTAGGGTCTGCTGAGACCAGGGGTGGCAAAGCAAGGCAAAGGAAAGACCTCGAATCGTTCAGGGGACCGGAAAGGAGTCGCTTGATGTGCGCTGCCAAGCGCGGCACCGAACGGCCCTCGGCCACCGAACCGGGGGCTGAGACCACCGCCCCGGCGCCCGGGGCCGGCGCCCCCGCACTGAATCTCCCGCGCCAGCGCCAGGACACCGCCGACGGGCCGCCCGCCCTCAACCTGCTGGTCGTCGGCGACGACCCGACCGGCGTCTTCACCGCCCCCTGGTTCCAGGACGGCGGCGGCCCCCGCATCCGGGTACTGCGGGCCGGCAACCTCACCGCGGCGGGCCGGCTGCTCACCGACGACGTCCACTGCATCCTGCTCGACCTGCCCGACGTCCTCGACGGCGTACGGCACGTGCTGCGGGTCGCCCCCGGCACCGCCGTGCTGGTGCTGACCGACGGCACCGACGACGGCGGGGCCGCGGCGGCGGAGGCCGTACGCGTCGGCGCCCAGGACCACCTGGCCCGGGCCGAGGTGGACGCCGCCACCGTCACCCGGGCGGTGCGCTACGCCGTCGAGCGCAAACGCGCCGACCTCGCGCTGCGCAAGCTCACCGAGACCCGGCTGCTGGCCCAGGAGAACCGCCGCCTGGAGCGCGGCCTGCTCCCCACCCCGCTGCTCGAAGGCGCCGACCTGCGCTTCGCCGCCCACTACCGCCCGGGCCGCAGCCGCGCCCTGCTCGGCGGCGACTTCTACGACGCCGTCCGCACCTCGGACGGCGTGGTGCACGCGATGATCGGCGACGTGTGCGGGCACGGCCCGGACGCGGCGGCCCTCGGCGTGGAGCTGCGCATCGCCTGGCGCGCGCTGACCTTCGCCGGCCTCGGCGGCGACACCCTGCTGCGCACCATGCAGCAGGTGCTGGTGCACGAACGGGCCGACGACGAGATCTTCGCGACGCTCTGCACGATCGACATCGCGCCCGACGGGCGGGACGCAGGCCTGTACCTGGCCGGCCACCCGGCGCCGCTGCTGGCGGGACCCGGCCGGGTGCCGCGGCTGCTGCCGCCCGAGGACGGCGGCCCCGCGCTCGGCCTGCTGCCGGACGCGCTCTCGGTGTGGCAGCGGGTGCCGGTCGACCTGGACGGCGAGTGGCGGCTGATGCTCTACACCGACGGCCTGATCGAGGGCCGCGTCGGCGCGGGCACGCAGCGCCTGGAGCAGGACGGCATGGTCCGGCTGGTCTCCCGGCTGCTGGCGGCGGGCCTGCACGGCGACGCGCTGCTGGACGCGGCCGTCACCGAAGTGCGGGAGCTGAACGGCGGCGAGCTGACGGACGACGTGGCCGTCGTGCTGCTGGAGCGGACCGGGTTGCAGCCGTAAGGCCGTAGGGCCGTCCGGCGGCCGTAAGGCCACCCGGCCACCCGGCCACCCGGCCACCCGGCCACCCGGCCACCCGGCCACCCGGCCACCCGGCCACCCGGCCACCCGGCCACCCGGCCACCCGGCCACCCGGCCACCCGGCCACCCGGCAGAGGATAGGGGATCAGCGGCGGCCGTTGTACGGGCCGTACGGGCCGTCGCTGCTGCTGCCGCCGCGGCCCCGGCCGCCGCGCAGCCGGCGGGCGGCGCCGCCGCTGCGGCCGCTCACCTCGCGCACCGCGGGCCGTACGTCGACCATGTAGACGATCACCGCGACGAGGCCGATGACCGGCAGGAACGACAGGATCGGGAAGATCTTCATCACCACGGCGGAGATGCCGAGGATGATCAGCCAGAAGCCCTTGTTGTTCTTGCTCGCCGCCCGGTACGCGTCCTCGCGGTGGATCGCCGCGTCGACGAACGCGAACGCCGCGAAGAGGAAGAGCACCCAGGAGATCAGGGCGACCACTCCGAAGAATTGTGTGATCAGCACGCCGTCCACCCGCCTTTGTCGTCCGCCGTCCGCTGTTCGGGGGCCGCTGCCACCGTACCGGTCGTAGAGCTACAACGGGCCGGGCGCGCAATGCGTGCCCGGCCCGTCCTACGTTGTGCGTCCTGCGCCGTGCGGTCCGCTGCTCACTCGGCCGGCTTGTCGGCCTTCTTGGCCGCGGGCTTGCGGGCCGGCGCCTTGCGCGCGGCGGCGGGCTTCGCCTTCGGCTCGGCCGCGGGGATCCCGGCGGCCTTGCCCTTCCCGGCACCGTTCTTGGCCGAGCCGTTCCCGCCGCTCTCGCCGCGCCAGCCCGCGACGGCGCCCTTGCCGCGTACGGCCAGCTCGTCGTAGGTCTCGCGGGCCTTCACCGCGTAACCGGTGGCCCGGCCGACGCCCTGCAGCGCCAGGTCCTGCACCGACTCGCCGAGCTTCTTGAAGTCGGGCATCTCCTTGAATGCCTTGAGGTCGATCTCGCGGTAGGTCTCCGTGAGCTTCGCCTGCGCGTCCTTGGCGCCCGCGGTGACCTTGCCCTGCACGGCCTTGGGGTCGGTGCTCTTGATCTTCTCGAAGTGCCCGGGCGCCTGCTCCCTGAGCTTCTCCAGCAGCGCGGGCACCTCGCGCAGCTTCTCCGCCGCCAGGTCCGCGGTCCCGGCGACCGCGTACAGCGGGGTCGGGTTGCGCAGGCTCTTCACGATGTCGTCGGTGATGGTCATGGTCCGGTTTCCTCCCGTACGGCGGCGGACCCCTCGGCCCGGTCCGCCTCCTGGTCTTCCTGCGTGCCCTCGGCCGCCCGCGACTCCCCCGCGGCGGCGTTCTCCTTGCGGAAGGACTCGTAGATCTGGATGAGCACCTGCTTCTGCCGCTCGTTGATCGACGGGTCCGTCAAGATCGCCGCCGGCACCTCCAGCTCGTCCCGCTCCCGCGCGTCGAGCATCCCCGCCTGCACGTACAGCGTCTCGGCGGAGATCCGCAGCGCCTTCGCGAGCTGCTGCAGGATCTCGGCACTAGGCTTCCGCAGCCCGCGCTCGATCTGGCTCAGATACGGATTCGACACACCGGCCGCCTCCGCCAGTTGCCGCAGGCTCAGCTGCGCGCTGCGCCGCTGCTCCCGCAGGTACTCCCCGACGTTGCCGACCTTGAGTCCTGCCATACCCACGAGGGTGCACCACCTTGCTAACTTTTGCAAGCACGCTGCTTGCAGCGGCAACCACCCGCCGCCGGGCGGCTGCGCTCAGACGGTGATGACGGTCTTGCCGTGCAGGTCGCCGCGGTCGGCTTCCGCGTGGACGGCGGGCAGGTCCGGGAGCGGGCGGCGGGTGGCGGTGATGCGGAGGTCGCCGGCGGCGACGAGGGCGAGCAGGGCGGCCAGCTGGGCGGGGTCGCTGCGGACGACCATACGGGTGACCGTGACGCCGCGGCCGGGGGCCGTGGACGGCTCGGTCGTGGCGGTGACGAAGGTGCCGCCGTCCGCGGTGAGGGCGGCGAGGGCGTCGGTGTCCTCGGGCGCGGTGGGGACGAGGTTGACGACCAGGTCGAAGGGGCCGCGGGCGGCCTTGGCGACGGGGGCCTGCGTGTAGTCGACGATCTCGTCGGCGCCCAGGCCGCGGACCCGCTCGGCACTGCGGGGGCTCGCGGTGGCGGTGACGTGGGCGCCCTCGCGGTGGGCGAGCTGCACGGCGTAGCCGCCGACCCCGCCGCCGGCGCCGTTGACCAGGACGCGCTGGCCGGCCTTGAGGCCGCCGTGCTCGAAGAGCGCCTGCCAGGCCGTCAGTCCGACCGCGGGCAGTGCGGCCGCACCGACCCGGTCGACGCCGTCGGGCACGGGCGCCAGCACGCTCGCGGGGGCGAGGACGTACTCGGCGGCGGCCCCGTCGCCGTCCAGCGGCAGGAATCCGGCCACCGCCGCGCCCTCGCCGGGGCCGGTGACGTCGGCGCCGAGCGCGGCCACCGTGCCGGAGACGTCCGCGCCCGGCACGTGCGGCAGGGCCACGGGGAAGACCTCGCGCAGGTGGCCGGCCCGCAGCGTGGCGTCGGCCGGGTTGAAGGAGGTCGCGGCGACCTTCACCAGGACCTGGCCGGGCCCGGGCGCGGGCACGGGGACCTCCTCCAGCGTCAGCGCGGTGGCGTCGCCGTACTCGTGGTAGCGCACTGCTTTCATCATCGGTCTCCGTTTCACCCGGTTTTGCTGCCGATCGGCAGCAAACTAGGGAGAAACGGCGACTGCGTGCCGACGGCGCACCGGTCCGGCCGCCGACCTCACTCGGACCGGGCGTCCCGTTCGAGCAGCAGGCGGCCGTAGTTGGCCATCGAGCGCTGGTAGCGCGGCAGGTGCGGGGCCAGGGCGGTCACCGTCAGGGAGACGGCTTCGCGGGCGCGGCCCAGGTCGGTGAGGGCGAGGGCGAGGACGACGGTCACCGCGTCGTCGAGGTGGTCGCTGGTCCTGGCGGCCTCGGCGGTCAGCAGCGCCACGCTCTCCTCGGAGCGCCCGAGGTTGCGCAGCGAGCTGGCCATCTGGATGACCGCGCGGCGGCGGCGCTCCCCGGGCACCGCCGCGTCGAGGGCGGCCGCGTAGAGGGGGACCGCGCGGTCGGAGTGGCCGGTGGAGTCCCAGGCGGCGGCCCGTTCGAAGAGGGCGGTGCCGTCGCCGTCGGGCAGCTCCCCGACGAGGGTGTCCATGGCCGCGCGGAAGTCCTCCTCCGGCATGCCGTCGAGGGCCGCCCACAGGTCGGCGTTGCGGCGCTCCCAGTCCGCGCCGGGGGCGGTGCTGGTCGGGCTTGCGGTCATGGCGTGCACGCTCCTGGCTGTGGTGTCGGTGCCCCGCCGGTCGTCCGGCGGCACGCCCGCCATCCTGCGAGCGCCGTCCCCGCGCCCACCACTGATTCGGTGTCCGCCGAATCACTGCGCTGTACGGTGGCAGCGCCGCCCCCGTCCGCGCCACCGCCCCTGCCGCCCGCCGCCACGCCCGCCCCCGCCCCCGCCCGACCCGGGCGCCCCCTTCCACCGGCTCCAGGAGGCCCGCCGTCACCACCCTCCGCTTCAGCCCCGCCGACCTGCTGCGGTGCCGTTTCGCGTACTCCCCTGCCTTCGAGACGCTCGCCGCCGTACGTGTCGCGACCGGCCCGCAGCCGCCGGGCCACCACCGGCGCTGGCTCACCGACGTAGGCGACGCCCTGCGCCGACTCGACCTGCGCCCGCTGACCCTGCTGCAGCCGCGCCGCGGCTACACCCCGGACTTCCTGTCGCCGCCGCCGGACGGCCCGGCCGACATCGCCGACGAACTCGCCAGGATCGCCGCCACTCCCCCGCTCCAGGCCCGCGCCGAGATCGCCAGATCGCTCGCCGACACACCCGGCGCCTCCCGCACGGCCACCGGCCGGCTGCTGCTCGACGGCGAGCCCGCCGGGGTCGTCGCACTGCTCGCGGGCCTGGTCGCGGACGCCTGGGAGGCGCTGGTCGAGCCGTACTGGCCGCGGACCAGGGCGCTGCTCGAAGCCGACATCGCCTTCCAGGCGCGGCGGCTGGCCGACGGCGGCCTCGACCGGCTCTTCGCGGAACTGCACCCGTCGGTGCGCTGGCACGACGGCGTCCTGACCCGCGAGCACGGCGGCGCCGACCACCGCGACCTGCACGGCGAGGGACTGGTGCTGATGCCGAGCGCCTTCAAGTGGGACCAGGTGGTGATCGTCCTCGACCCGCCGTGGCAGCCGACGCTGATCTATCCGGCGCGGGGCGTCGGCAACCTGTGGCAGGAGGACGCGGGCGCGGACGCCCACGCGGCCGCACTCGCCCGCCTGGTGGGCCGCACCCGCGCCCGGCTGCTGACCGGACTGGCCCAGCCCGCCGCCACCGCCTGGCTCGCCCACCGCTACGGGCTCGCGCCCGCCACGGTGTCCGAGCACCTGGCGGTGCTGCGGGACACCGGCCTGGTGACGGCCGCCAGGCACCGGCACGAGGTGCGCTACCGGCGCACCGAGTTGGGCGACCTGCTCGCCGGAAGCGGCACCCCTCAGCGGGCGAGCGCCAGGACGAGGGAGGCGACCGCCAGGGCGAAGTAGCCGCCGGGGAAGGCGAGGTTGTAGAAGACGCGGGCACGGGTGTGGGCGGCGAGCGCACCGGCGTAGAAGAGCACCAGTCCGGCCGCGGCGGCGACGCCCACCGCCCCGGCCGGGTACGTGGCATCCGTGCCGAGGAGCCCGACGGCGAGCCCCGCGGCACCGGCCGCCTTCAGTGCGGCGAGCCGCGGCAGCCACGGCTGCGGGACGCCCACCTCGGCGGAGTTGGCCAGGACGAAGCCCGCCCTGGCCAGGTCGGCCGCGGCGATGGCGGCGTTGGCCGCGATCGTGACGGCGGTGACGACGACGTAGGCCACGTCCATGGGCCAAGCTCCCTGCCGTGTGCGGTTCCGGTGGTGCTCCCACCCTCCGCCGAGGCGGTCCCGCACGTCCAATACCTGCATCTATAACCTGGAGGAATGGATGTGGACACCCGACTGCTGCGCTCCTTCACCGCCGTCGCCGAGGACGGCAGCCTCTCGCGTGCCGCCGAACGGCTCTTCGTCTCCCAGCCGGCGCTGACCAAGCAGATCAGGCAGCTGGAGACGCTGCTCGGGGTGCGGCTCTTCACCCGGTCGCGGGCCGGGATGGCGCTCACCGAGGCGGGCGAGGCCCTGGCCGGGCAGGCACCCGCGCTGCTCGCGCACTGGGAGCGGGCGCTGGCCGCCACCAGGGGCGCCGCCGCCCGGGCGGCCCGCGTGCTGCGGGTCGGCTTCATGGCCAGCGCCGCCAACGAGGCCACCCAGGAGATCGTCACCCGCTTCTGCGCCCTGCACCCGGGCTGGCGCGTCGACATGCGGCAGGCCTCCTGGTCGGAGCCGACCGCCGGGCTCGCCGACGGCAGCGTCGACGTGGCCCTGCTGCGGCTGCCCTTCCCCGGGCAGGGCGACCTGCGGGTCGAGGTGCTGCTCACCGAGCCCCGCTGCGTCGCGCTCCCGGCCGGCCACCGGCTCGCCGACCGGGAGGAGATCGCCTTCCGCGACCTGTGGGACGAGCCGTACGTGGCCGCCGCCCCGGAGACCGGCGGGTGGCGGGACTACTGGCTGGCCGCGGACGAGCGCGAGGGCCGCCCGGTCACCGTCGGCGCCGTCACCGAACACCCCGACGACTGGCTCAGCGCCATCGCCAACGGTTACGGCATCGCCCTCGCCCCCGCGTCCGCCGCCCGCTTCTACGCCCGGCCCGGCGTCGTCTACCGGCCCGTCAGCGGCGTCAGCCCCAGCCGCGTCGCCATCGCCTGGCCGCCCGCGGCCGACGGCGACCCCGTCGTACGGGACTTCGTCCGCTGCTGCCTCGACGCCACGTCAGCCCCGGGCTGAACCCGGGGTCCGCGACGGCGACTCCGGCTGGCCCGGCCGTCCGCGCCGTCCCCGCCGCGGCCGGACCGGAAGCCGCGCCCCCGCTACAGCACCTCGATCCGCACGTCCCGGAGCCGCTCCGGGTCGGCGATGACGTCGATGCCGCTGATGACGCCGCCCGCGAAGGTGAAGGCCAGCACCAGGCGCAGTCGGCCCGCGGGGGCCATGACCAGGCCGACCGTGCCGTCGAGCAGGGCGGGTTCGGTGAAGACCACGCGGGCGGCGGCGGCCGACGCGCCGGACGCGACGCGCTGGCGGCCCCTGACGTCCACCGGCTCCGGCGTCGGACCCGCCGCACGGTCCGCGTGCAGCACCACGTCCGGGTCGAGCACCGCGACCAGCGCGTCGAGGTCGCCGCCGCGCGAGGCGGCCAGGAAGGCCTCCACCAGGTGCCGCTGCCGGGCCACTTCGGCCTCCCGGCCCGCCCGCTCGGCACCCCTGACCCGGCGCCTGGCACGGCTGGCGAGCTGCCGGGCCGCCACCGGGGTGCGCTCGGTCATCCGGGCGATCTCCTCGAAGGGCACGGCGAACATGTCGTGCAGCACGAAGGCGACGCGCTCGGCCGGCGCGAGGGTGTCCAGCACGACCAGCATCGCCAGGCCGACCGACTCGGCGAGCACCGCCTCGTGCTCGGGGTCGGCGCCCGCGGCCTCGTCGGCGGGTTCTGTGAGCGTGTCGTCCAGCGGGGCCTCGCCGCGGGTGCCGCGGGTCCTGAGCATGTTCAGGCACACCCGCGCCACGACGGTCGTCAGCCACGCGGGCAGGCTGTCGATCTCCTCACCGCCGGTGCGGCTCAGCCGCAGCCAGGTCTCCTGCACGGCGTCGTCGGCCTCGGCGGCCGAGCCGAGCATGCGGAAGGCCACCGACCTCAGCCGGGGCCGCTCGCCCTCGAAACTCCTGGCCAGAGCCACTTCGTCGCTCATCGGTCACGTTCCTCTTCCGCCGCGGGTCACCAAAATAACCCGCCGGACAGGCAGCGAACGGCACAGGAGAACGACATGACCACCACGCCCATCCTCGTCACCGGCGGCACCGGCACCCTGGGGCGCCACATCGTCCCGATGCTGCGCGCCGCCGACCGCAGCGTGCGGGTGCTCAGCCGGCAGCGCCGCGAACCGGCCGACGACGGCGTCGAGTACGTCACCGGCGACCTGCTCGCCGACACCGGCGTCGGCCCCGCGGTCGCCGGCGTGCACACCGTGCTGCACCTGGCCGGCAGCAACAAGGGCGACGACGTGGCGACCGCCAACCTGGTGCGGGCCGCCGCGGCGGCCGACGTACGGCACCTGGTCGTCATCTCGGTCATCGGGGCGGACACCGTGCCGCTGGGCTTCCTGCGCACCAAGCTCGCCGCGGAACGCGCCGTCGCCGACTCCGGAGTGCCCTGGACCGTGCTGCGGGCCGCCCAGTTCCACGACCTGGCCCTCACGATGGCCAAGGCCATGGCCAAGCTCCCGGTCGTCCCGGTCCCCTCGGGCATGCGCCTCCAGCCGGTCGACGCCCGCGACGTCGCCGCCCGCCTGGCGGAACTGACCCTCGGCGCCCCCGCCGGCCGGGTCCCCGACCTGGCAGGCCCCGCCGTCTACCCGCTCGCCGACCTGGTCCGCAGCTACCTGGCCGCCCGCGCCAAGCGCCGTCCCCTCCTCCCCTTCCCCCTCCCCGGCAAAGCCGGCCGCGCCTACCGCACCGGCGCCAACCTCACGTTGGAGGGCGCCGACCACGGCACGAGGACCTGGGAGGACTTCCTGTCCGAAAAACTGGGCTGACCGCTGTCATCCGACGACGCTCCCCTGCGCCCGCGGCCTAGTCGTCGAAGACGTCCTCGGCCCGCGTCACCGTCCAGGCCCGCGCATACCAACGGTCGAGGGTGTCGAGGTCGGTGCACTTGAGCAGCCGTTCCGCGGTGTCGAAGGACGTCGGGAAACCCCGCCCCTTCAACACCTCGGCCACGCTCCGCGCCCGCTCTGCGAGCTGCCCCTGCCGGAAGCCCTCCGCCCGCCCCTGCTGGAGGCCTTCCTGCAGGCCGTCTTGAATGCCTTCCGCCCTGCCCTGCTCGATGCCCTGTTCCAGACCCTGGGCCTCGCCCTTGAGGAGCATCTCCTCCACGAGGGTCCCCCGTCCGGGAAAGAAACTCCGTTTGGTCATCAGACCCCTCCAGACCTCGCGGGCATGAGTCTCACCCAGCCCGATCTCCACCATCTCCGCGTAGTAGTCGAAGGTCGCCTCGCCCGCGCGCCCCAAGGCGACGGCCAGCGCGTCCAGTATGGCCGGGGCTTCCCGGCTCCTGCCATGAGTCATGGCGGAGAACACCGCCATCGCCAGGTTCGCCGATGCCTCGTCCGCGTCGAGGACGACGGGGATGTTCCCCGGTCCCACGACGAGCGGATGAGCGGTCAGGGCGGGCCAGTCGCGCAGGCCGAGCCGGAAGGGGCCGGCCGCCCAGTCCGCGGTCCTCTTGTCCTGGCAGACGACCAGGAGCAGGGCCGAGGAGTCGTACTTCGCCTTGAGGTGCGACAGGTAGTACGCCCAGCTCACCGCCTTGTCGTAGTCGGGGCGCATCTGCGCCTCGACCGCCGGCAGGAAGCTGTCGCCCCCGGCCCCTGATATCCGCAGGACGCTGTCGACGCGCCGTTCCAGCGGGCGGATCTCCGTGACGTCGGGGGTCAGGACCTCGATGACCGCCCGCTCGGGTAACGGCAGGCCCAGCAGGTCGAAGACAGGGGACAGCAGCTCAGGGCGTTCCTGGAAGATCCGGTGTGACGCCTCGTGATGCGAAGTGACCATGATCGGACCGTAGGTGCACGCCTCTGGCAATTGCCACAGGCGAGGAGAATGATCACCCGATCGGGCGGTTTGGAGGCATTGGTGGGGCGCAGGGGGGGCGCGTGAGCGAGGGTCAGCCCGGGAGGGCGGCCGGGCGGGGTTCTGCCGGGTGGCCCTCGGGGGCGGGTTCGCGGCGGGGGAGGAGGAAGGGGGTGGTCAGGATCAGGATGCCGGCCGTGGCGATGGCCGTGCGGGGGGTGGTCAGGGTGGCCAGCAGGCCCCATAGGACTGTTGCCGCTGCGATGGCGGTGCTGGTGCTGACCGACCAGGCGGACAGGGTGCGGGAGACGAGGGTGGGCGGGGTGTGGGTCAGGCGGTAGGTGGCCAGGATCGGGTTGAAGACGCCGCAGCAGGTGACCAGGCCGAGTTGGACGACCGCGATGAGGACGATGCCGGGCACGCCCGGGCGGGCGAAGGCCAGGCCGATGGGCCAGCAGGCGCGCAGCACGCCTGAGACGAGCAGCACCCTGCGGTGGCCGTGGCGGGCCGCGAGGCGGTGGGCCAGGCGGGAGCCGGCCAGGCCGCCGACGCAGGGGGCGGCGAAGGCGAGGCCGTACTGCCAGGGGGCGAAGCCGAGGTGGCCGAGCAGGAGCACGGCGAGGAGCGGGTCGGGGGCCATGATCAGCGCGTTGACGGCGACGACGTTGAAGAACAGCGGCCGCAGCACGGGGTGGCCGAGGATGTGCCGCCAGCCGTCGAGCAGGTCCGCGGCCCGCAGCCGGGTCGCCGCCCTGGCCGGGGGCGGCTCGCTGCCGCCGACGGCACGGATGCCCAGCGCCGAGAGCAGGTAGCTGGCCGCGTCCGCGGCGATCGTCGTGACCGGGCCGAAGATCCCGATCGCGGCCCCGCCCAGCGGCGGCCCGACCAGGGTCGCGGTCCATGTGGTGGACTCGAAGCGGCCGTTGGCGACCAGCAGGTCCTCCGGCGGCACGAGAGCCTTGAGGAAGGCGCCGCTCGCGGCCTTGAAGGCGATGTCGGCCGCGGCGACGACGACCGCTACGGCCAGCAGCTGCGCGAAGCCGAGCCGGCCGAACGCGTAGGCGGCGGGCACGCTGAGCAGCGCACCGCAGCGGACCAGGTCCATCGCGACCATGACCGGCCGCTTGCGGCGGAACTCCACCCACGGCCCGAGCGGCACCGCGACCAGCGCCCCGACCAGCCGCCCCGCGGCAGCCAGCGCCGCGACCTGCGCGGGCCCCGAGTGCAGGACGAGCACCGCGACGATCGGGAAGGCGCCGAAGCCGAAGCCCGTTCCGTACGCGCTGACCGCGTAGGCGGCCCACAGCCACCCGAACCGCCGCCCCAGCACACGCCTGCCGCCCGCCATGCCCACCGCTGCTCCCGCCGACCCCGAAAAGACCTCCCGCATCCAACCGACCCGCGCGCACCCCCGGCAAGCAACCGATCGGCCGCCACCGCACAACCACCGGTTGTGCGGTTACGCTGCGGGGCGTGGACCTCGAAGCCGTGCGCACCTTCGTGGCCGCGGCGGACGCGGGGCGCTTCCAGGACGCGGCGACCGACCTGTCGGTCACCCAGCAGGCCGTCTCCAAGCGCATCGCGGGGCTGGAGAAGTCGCTCGGCGTGCGGCTGTTCACCCGTACCGCGCGGGGCGCGAAGCTGACCGTGGACGGGCAGGCCTTCCTGCCGCACGCCCGCGACCTGCTGCGGGCCGCGGCCCGCGCGGCGGCCTCGGTACGGCCCGGCCGCCGGGCGCTGCGGGTCGACGTGATCGGCCGCCGGCTGGCCCCCGCCGACGTGGTGCGGGACTTCCACCGCGCGCACCCGGGGATCGGCCTTGACGTCGTCACCCTCTTCGACGCGGACGCGGCCGTCGCCGCCGTACGCTCAGGCGACATCGACGCGTCCTTCCGTGCGGTGACCATGCCGGGCCGGCAGCTCCCCGACGACGTCGCGGCCGTACGGGCCTTCGACGAGCCCGTCCAGCTGCTGACCGGCCCCGCCCACCCGCTCGCGGACGCCGGCGCGGTCACCCCGGAACGGCTCGCGGGCCGGCGGATCTGGATGCCCGGCATCGTGCCCGGCACCGAGTGGGCGGCCTACTACGACGACCTCGCCGCCGCCTTCGGGCTGACCATCGAGGTCACGGGACCCGACTTCGGCACGGAACCACTCCTCGACACCCTCGCGGGCTCCGACTCGCTCGCGACCTTCGTCGGCGAGCAGACCCGGCTGTCCGCGCCCGCGGGGCACGGCCTGCGGCGGATCGCGGTACGGGACCCGGCACCGGTCTACCCGCACTCCCTGGTCTGGCACCGCGACAACCCCCACCCGGCGCTGGCGGCGCTGCGCGAGCACCTGCGCTGCGGGCGGTTCGCCCACTCGGCCCCCGGAACGTGGACGCCGGCGTGGGCGTAGGACGGTAGCGCCCCCTCCAAACGCGGCGTCCGAATTCCGCCAGCCGCCGGCCCGTCCGCGGGGCAGGGTGGGGGGCATGACCTCACCGAACACCACCACGCTCGACCACACCCGAATCGAGCCGGGCATCCTCTACTTCGGCACGCCCGTCGTGCTGCTGTCCACGGCCAACGAGGACGGGACCCCGAACCTGGCGCCCATGTCGTCGGCCTTCTGGCTCGGGTGGCGCTGCATGCTCGGCCTGGGTGCGCGGTCGCAGACGGCACACAACCTGCTGCGCGAGCGCGAGGTCGTACTGAACCTGCCCGACGACCGGCTCGCCGACGCCGTGGACCGGCTCGCACTGACCACCGGCCGCAACCCCGTGCCCGGCGGCAAGGCCGAGCGCGGCTACCGCTACGAAGGCGACAAGTTCGGGCGGGCCGGGCTGACGCCGCTGCCGTCGCAGACCGTACGGCCGCCGCGGGCCGCCGAATGCCCCGTCGCCATGGAGGCCGTCGTCGAGGCCACCCACCCGCTCGCCGAGGACGACCCGGACCAGCGCGGCGGCATCATCGTCTTCGAAGTGCGCGTCCAGCGCGTCCTGGTGCACGACGGCATCCGGCTGCCGGGCAGCACCGACCGCATCGACCCCGACCGCTGGCGCCCGCTGATCATGAGCTTCCAGCAGCTGTACGGGCTCGGCCCGCGGGTCCGCGAGTCGACGCTGGCCCGCATCCCCGAGGGGATGTACCGCGGACCCGACATCGCCCGCTCCCGGGTGGCCGGGGCCGGCCGGGGCGCCCTTGACACCCGGCAGTGACCCGCAGAGTCTGAGCAGGCGCACCCCGCGGCCACCCGCGGTGGCGCACCGTCACTTCCCGTGCCCCCGGCGGCCGTCGGGAAGGCGCCGGGAGAGCCGCCCAGCCGAGGAGGAGCCGTCATGCGCGGGCCAGACGCGTATCCGACCGTGTCCGGTGTCGCGGCGGCGGCCCGCCTGCTCAGTGCGCGGCACCCCGACCTGTGCCGGATGCGGCTGGCCGGCGAGTCCAGGACCGGCCGGCCGCTGTGGCTGCTGTCCGTGGGCCACGGCAGGCGGCACGTGCTCGTCGTCGCCGGGCCGCACCCCGACGAGCAGGCCGGCGGCGCCACGGTCCTGTGGCTCGCCGAACAGGCCGTCGCCGACCGCCACCGGATGGCCGACGCCGACCTCACCTGGGACTTCCTGCTGTGCCTCGACCCCGACGGCACCGTGCTCAACGAGACGGGACCCGCCGGGCCGCGCCCGCCCGCCGTCCACTTCCGGCACACCTACCGCCCCGCGGCCGGCGAACAGCCCGAATGGGCCGGGTCCTTCCGCGCCCCCGGCGACGAACTCCCCGAGACCTACGCCCTGCTGGCCGTCATCGACGAACTGCGGCCCGTCCTGCAGTGCACCCTGCACGGCACCGACGTCGGCGGCAGCTGGGTGCAGCTGACCGCCGACATCCCCGGGCTGGCCGAGCCGTTCGGCAAATACGCCGCGGAACTCGACATCCCCGTGCAGGTCGGCACCTACGACGCGCTCTTCTGGCAGGGCTCGGGACCCGGGGTGTACGTGCTGCCGCCCGGCGGGGCGCAGGAACGGTTCGCCAGCGAACCCGAGGACGTCAACGGTTCGACCTGGTGCCGCCCGCACCGCTACGGGGGGCTCACCGCGCTCGTCGAAGTCCCCATGTGGGCCACCCGGCGGGTCGCCGACCCCGCCCCCCACCCCGACCCCTCCTACGCCGTCACCGCCATGGCCGCCAGGCTCCGCAAGGACGGGGCGGCACTGACCAGCACGCTGGAACGGGCGCTGCCCGTCATCGGCTCCTGCACCGACGGCAGCCAGGCGCTGCTGCTGCGCGGGGTCGAACACGCCGTCGGCACGTTCGCGGCGCTCGCCGCGGACTACGACGCGCTCGCCGCGGACCAGCCGGTGCCGCTCACCATGGCACACGTCGCCGCGCTCGACATCGCGTCACGGCGGATACCGCTGCGGGCGGCGGGCATGCTTTTGCGGCTGCTCGACGAGCAGCCGCTCGGGGACGGGGATCCGGCTGCCGAGCCGGGGCGGTTGCGCTCCAGGCTGGAGCGGCGCCTTGACGCCGGCGCGCGAGAGCTTGTGGCGTCTCTCGACGCCAGGTGGGTGCCGGTTTTCGACCAGGTCGAGCTGCAGGCCCGCACGGTCCTCTCGGCGGTGGACCGCCTGTCTTGAACGGTGGGTGGTCGACTCTCCCGCCGTCGTGGCGGGCGGAAAGCAAGCAACGCCACCGCAGGTGGCAATCACCTGGGCACC
Organism: Actinacidiphila bryophytorum; assembly: GCF_016916835.1. Taxonomy (GTDB): domain Bacteria; phylum Actinomycetota; class Actinomycetes; order Streptomycetales; family Streptomycetaceae; genus Actinacidiphila; species Actinacidiphila bryophytorum. Next base: position 144,003 of record NZ_JAFFIX010000018.1, read on the forward strand.
CCCCGCCGGGGGGAAGGCGATCGCGCACCGCAAGGGGCAGTCACGTGCGTACCCCCGGCGGGAGGCCGCAGGCGGGGCAGGTGGGGCGGCGGGGGTGGATCTGGAGGACGGGGTCGCCCAGGGACATGAGGTTGATGCCGTAGCGGAAGCCGGGCCGCATGGGCGGCACGCCCGTGAGGATGGCGAGGGCCGCATGGGCGACCAGCGTGCCCGAGAGCGTCGCGGTCACCGCGCTGGCGGGATTCCACGGCATGCGCGGGGAGGCCGCGGCCTCGTCCTGACCGGGCGCGAGCCGCAGATCGCGCCGGGCGGACTCGCCCTCGCGTTGGCACTCCCAGCACGGCCCGGAGCCGGGAACGTGCACGCCCGCGGTGACCAGCGGGCCGCGGTAGCCGCCCTCGACCCAGGGCAGGCCGGCCGCGAGGCAGACCCGGTTCGCCCAGCGGCGGATCTCCGGCGGGCGGTCGGCGCCCAGGACGAGCACGTCGTAGGCGGCGCCTTCGGCGACGAGTTCCGCCAGTGCGTCCTGGCCGCGGATCTCCCGCCGTTCGCCGGTGACGGCCACGTCGGAGTTGAGCGCCCGCAGCGCGGCCACCGCAGCGTCCGCCTTGGGGTGCCCGATGTCCGCCTCGCCGTAGAGCAACTGGCGGTTGAGGTTGGACAGTTCGACGGTGTCGGGGTCCACCACGTGCAGCCGCCCGACCCCCGCGGCGGTGAGGATCTGCGCGGCGGCACCGCCCGTACCGCCGACGCCGAGCACGAGCGCGCGGGCCTGGCGTAATCGCAGTTGCGCCTGCCACGGGCTGGCCCGCGGGCTGAGGTCCATCCAGCGCAGCAGCGCCACCCCGCGGGTGTGCCGGAGCCGGTCGCGTTCCGCGAGGCCGGGCGGCAGCGGGGCCGCCGCGTCCTCCACGAAACCGGCCTGCCGCAGTTCGTCGATGGCCGCGCCGACCGTCCCCGCGTCGACCGCCGGGTGCGCCCCGGCGACGTCCGCGGCGATCCGCGGCCCGCTGCGGGTGCCGTCCATCAGCTGGGTGAGCGTCCAGATCCAGCCGTCCGGGTCGGTGATCTCCGCGCCGATCCCGTAGATCACGCTGCCGATCCTGACGTTGCCGTCGACCGTGCGGTACGCCCGGTGCTCCGGTTTGATCCGCGGCCGCCTCAACTCCGCCTCCGCGCCCCCGACTTCCGCCTCCGTCAGCGCCGTCATCCGGGCCACCCCCTTCCCCGTCGCCCTTCTTGACACTGTCGCCGTGCCGCCGGACTCTGACAAGGCATGGGAGTCACCCGGGGTGAAGAGTCAACTCCCGTGTGCAGTAACCGACTTGTACAGAGAGAGGGGAGACGGCATGGCGAGCACCATCGTCATACGGCGGCTGGACAAGAAGGAGACCACCGGCGACAGCAACTCCAACGGGACGTGAGCCATACCACGGTCGATGCGTATCCCGGCGTCGCGGGGGTCGTTGCTGCGGCCTCCGCGTTCGTCCGGTTCAGGCCGGGGCTGTGCACCCTGCGGGTGGTCGGCCGGTCGCGGGAGGGCCGCCCGCTGCATCTGCTCACCGTCGGACTCGACCGGCCCCGGGTGCGCAACGTCCTCGTCGTCGCCGGGCCGCACTCCGACGAACGCGTCGGCGCCGCCAGCGCGCTGCGTATCGCGGAACGGGTCGCCCTCGACCCGCACCTGCACGTCGGCTCCGGTGCCGCCTGGCACTTCCTGCTCTGCCTCGACCCCGACGGCACCCTGCGCAGCGAGACAGGACCCGCGGTCCGCCGCACCCCCGCCGAGCACTTCCGGCACGCCTACCGGCCGCCCGCCGACGAACAGCCCGAGTGGGCGCCCTCGATCCGCCCCGCCGACGACCAACTCCCCGAGTCCCAGGCGCTGGTACGGCTCATCGACGAACTGCGCCCGGTCCTGCAGTGCTCCCTGCACGGCAACGACATCGGCGGCAGCTGGGTCCAGCTCACCCGGGACATCCCCGGGCTCGCGGAACACCTCGGCAAGCTCTCCGCGGAACGCGACGTGCCCGTACAGACCGGCACGTACGACGCCCTGTACTGGCGGTCCTCAGGACCCGGCGTCTACCTCATGCCCGAGCCGGGCCGGCGCGTCCAGTTCGACAGCCTGCCCGAGGACGTCAGCAGGTCCACCTGGATGCGGCCGCACCTCTACGGCGGCATGACCGCGCTGTTCGAAGTCCCCATGTGGGCCAGCCCCGGTGTCTCCGACACCAGCCCGCACCCCGACCCCGCCGCGGCGCTCGCCGACCTCGCGGTCCTGCTGCGGCACCAGTCGGGGCTCGCGCGCACCATGCTCGCCGACGTGCGGCAGGTGCTGCCGCCCCCGGGCGGCGACGCCCGGCTGCTGCGGATCGCCGAAGGGCTCGTCGCGATGGGGCCGCAGGTCGCGGAGGAGTGGGATGCGCTGCATCCCTCGCCCGTGCGGTTGTCGCGTGCTCACGTGCACGCGCTCGACATCGCCGCCCGGCGCATGGGGCTGCGTGCGGCGGGCACGCTGCTGCAGCTGCTCGCCGGGGTCACGTCGCCCCCCGGCGAGCGGGTGCGTGCCGCGGGCGAGCGGCGGCTTGCCCGGTGGGCCGCTGAGCTGGCGGCGACCCACGCCTTGACCTGGCTCGCTGTCCCGACCCAGGTCGACCTCCAGGCCGAGGCCGTCCTCTCCGCCTTCCGCCACCTTCCCCTTGGCACGTAGTGCCATTCCCCGCTGGGGGCTCCACGGTGATTGCCACTTGCGGTGGCGTTGCCTTCCTCCCGCCCGGTGGGGGCCGGTCGCGCAGTTCCGCGCGCCCCCAGGTGGGTGCCACTTACGCTGGGCGATCGCCTTTCCCGCCGTCGTGGCTGGTCGCGCAGTTCCCCGCGCCCCTTTTGGCTTGCCCTCTTCCGCAGAGGCGGGCGCTTTCAGGCGGCGCCCTCCGCGCAAGAGGGTGAGCGTTTTCAGGGGCACGGGGAACTGCGCGACAAGTCCGCCACCGGGGGAAGGTCCCGGGACCCGGGACGGGTCAGGACGTGGGGCTGAGCTCGGATGCGACGAGTTCGGCGATCTGGACCGCGTTCAGCGCAGCGCCCTTGCGGAGGTTGTCGCCCGACAGGAAGAGGGCGAGGCCGTGGTCGACGGTCTCGTCGCGGCGGATGCGGCCGACGTACGAGACGTCGCGGCCCGCGGCCTGCAGCGGAGTGGGGATCTCCGAGAGTTCGACACCCGGCGCCTGCGCGAGCACCTCGTACGCCCGCTCGACGCTGATCTCGTCGGCGAAGCGCGCGTTGATCTGGAGGGAGTGGCCGGAGAAGACGGGGACGCGCACACAGGTGCCGGAGACCTTGAGCTCGGGGATCTCCAGGATCTTGCGGGACTCGTGCCGCAGCTTCTGCTCCTCGTCGGTCTCGAAGAGGCCGTCGTCGACGAGCTTGCCCGCGTAGGGGAGGACGTTGAAGGCGATGGGCCGGGCGTAGACGCCGGGCTCGGGGAAGGTGACGGACTCGCCGTCGAAGGTGAGGCGGTCGGCGTCGGAGACGACCTCGCGGGCCTGGCCGTGCAGCTCGGCGACGCCGGACAGGCCGGAGCCCGAGACCGCCTGGTAGGTGGTGGCGACCAGCGCCACGAGGCCGGCTTCCTCGTGCAGCGGCTTGAGCACGGGCATCGCGACCATGGTGGTGCAGTTCGGGTTGGCGATGATGCCCTTGGGGCGGTCGGCGAGGGCGTGCGGGTTGACCTCGGAGACGACGAGGGGGACCTCGGGGTCGCGCCGCCAGGCGGAGGAGTTGTCGATCACGACGGGGCCCTGGGCCGCGACCTTCTCGGCGATGGCGCGGCTGGTGGCGCCGCCCGCGGAGAAGATGACGATGTCCAGGCCGGTGTAGTCGGCGGTGCCAGCGTCCTCGACGGTGACCTCGCCGCCGGGGGCGCCGGCCCACGGGAGGGTGCGCCCGGCCGACCGCGCGGAGGCGAAGAGCCGCAGTTCCGTGACCGGGAAGTCGCGCTCGGCCAGCACCTTGCGTACGACTCCGCCGACCTGTCCGGTCGCTCCGACGATTCCGATCCTCATGCGGTCTCTCTCCGATCCTGGGTGCTGGGTGTCCCGCCCGTTCGAGTATCACCGCAGGGGCGGGCGGGCGGCGAATGGTTTCAGGTGCCGAGACGTACCCGGGCCAGCGACTGCGGGCTGGCGGGCAGCAGCGGCAGCCGTACGGCGGCGGTGGGGATGCGGCCCTGGGCGTGCAGTGCGGCCTTGATCACGGTGGGGTTCGGCTCGCGGAAGAGGGCGGCGGCCTGTGCGGCGAGCCGGTGGCCGAGTCCCCGGTCGCCGGTGGCGGCGAGCTTCGCCCATGCGGCGGTGTCGAGGTGGGCGGAGGCGGTGACGAGGCCGGTGGCGCCGAGGGCGAGCAGGGCGGGGGCGAAGACGTCGTCGCCTGCCAGGACGTCGAAGCCGGCCGGGCGGTCGCCGAGCAGGTCGACGGTGTCGGCGTCGACGCAGCCGACGGCGTGCTTGACGCCGGTCACACCGGGGATCGCGGCCAGTTCCCGCAGGGTGCGGGCGGTGAGCGGCTGCCCGGTGCGGAAGGGCACGTGGTAGACGACGATCGGCAGGGCGCTGCGTGCGGCGACGTCGGCGAAGTGCGCGACCACCCCGGCCTCGCCCGGCCGGACGAAGGCCGGCACGCTGACCAGGACCGCGTCGGGCGCCACCGCCCAGCTCCCGGTCCCGCCCCGCCCGTCCCCCGCCCCGACGACGAACCGCGCCCCGCCCTCCCGGCACACCCGCCCGACCACCTCCGCGACCCGCTGCCGCTCCCCCTCCCCGAGACTCGCCGGCTCCCCCGTCGTCCCGAGCGCGACCAGCCCGCCCGCCCCGTCCGCGAGAAGGTCCCGGGCGAGCCTTTCGAGCGCGTCGTAGGCGACGCTGCCGTCGGCAGCGAAGGGCGTGACGAGCGGTACGTACAGGGTCGGGGTCATGGGGCGAGTCTCACCCGGCGAAATACCGTAGGTCCAGTTAAATCCCATGTGGTGAATCGTTAAGAGTTTCTGATCCTTTTGAGCGCAGCCAGGCCTCGAAGGCCGCCTCCACCGCCACCAAAGGCGGCACCTTCTCCATGTCCAGCGGCTCCCGCGCCGCCAGCAGAGCCCGGTGCACGACGGCCGCCACCCGCCGCAGCGAGGCGCTGCCCGGCTGCTCCGCGAGGCGAGCGGCACTGCGGATCACATCGGTGCAGACCGACTGGACGCGCTTGAAGTCGCGGTAGTGGGGCAGATCCGCTTCCAGCCCGCGGGCGGCGTCAGGGCCGACGGCCCTGCACCAGCGGCGGACCACGTCGCCCTCCTGATCGGGCCGGTAGCCCATCAGGTGCAGATGAGTGGCCAGGTCATAGAGCGGATCGCCGATCAGGGCCAGCTCCCAGTCGATGGCCCACAGCGACCCCCACCGGTCGACCACGAGGTTCTTGCGGTGCAGATCGCCGTGCAGGAGACGGGGTGCACGGGGGGTGAGGTCCGGCACCCGGTACGGAAGTCCGGTCAGCGTCCGGTCGCTCACGCCCAAATCCTCGAACAGGCCGCCCAGCCGGGGCCGGTGCGGCAGGTAGATGTGCGTGACGGCGAAGTGCAGCAGTTCAGGCAGGAAGCCGGTGGCTCCGCGGGCACCGCTGCCGCTCTCGCGGTCTGCGCAGTCACAGGACGGCTGCCCGCCGGCGAGCAGCGGCTCGGGATCGACCGCGGCTAGCGCGGCGAACAGCTCCTCGACCTGCTCCAGCACGCGCTCGGGCACGCGCTCCGCAGCCGCGGGCAACCGGTCGAGAGTGACGCCCTCGATGAACTCGGCGAAGGTCAGCTCCCCGTCGAGTACCCGGAGGCGCCGGACCCGCGGCACGTGCGGGAGCCGACCCTGCACCCACTCCAGCAGCAGGTCCTCGGACGGGAAGAACCGCATGTCGTACCAGAAGATCCCGGGCCGCGGCTCGCGCAGCTTGAGCCAGGTGAAGTCGCCGGCCAGCGGCGAACCCCGGTCCAGGCGCACCGCGAAGGAGTAGTGGTGGTGGCCCTTGAGCGGCCCTTCCACGCGGTCCACCCCCACCTCGGCACCATGCGTTCCGACTCGCCAGGTCATAGGACTCCTCGACTGCGCGATGAACCAGCTGTCGTCCCCCGCGAGGCGGCAGTCAGTGTTGCCCGGCGTCCGCCGCCTCGTACACGTCCGCGAGGGAGTCGACCATGTACTCGACACCCGCTTCCGCCAGCTGCCGCTGCTTCCTGTCGTTCTTGGCGTAGCCCAGGAAGGCCACACCGGCGGCGGAGGAGGCCTGGTAGTCGCGCGGGGAGTCGCCGATCATGAGGCACTGCCCGGCGCTCACGCCCGTGCTGCGTATCGCCTCCCGCACGCAGGAGGGGTGCGGCTTCATCAGCAGCGGGTCGGCCGCCCTGCCGTGCACGTGCGGCCCGAAGCAGACGGCCAGGCCGCGCAGTTCGAGGTAGCTGAGGACCGCGGCCGCCGAGTTGTTGGTCGTGACGGCCACCGAGGTGCCGCGTGCCACCAGCCGGCGCACCAGGGAGTCGGCGTACGGCGTCGGCCTCGCCGAGGCGACAGCGATGGCCTCCTGGTCGGCCAGCAGCTTGTCCAGTTCCGCGACCCGGTGGTCGTGCTCGGAGCCGTCGAACGCGACCGCCACGTCGAGCAGGATCTGCATCGGATCGGTGCGGTCGGTCAGTTCGGGCGCCCGCGGCCACGAGGCGATGCGGGAGTCCAGGGCGGCCGCGACGACCTGCGCCTCGTGCCCGCCGAACACAGCGGTGATCGGGCCGTCGAAGTCGAACAGGACGCATTGCGCGGCGGCCAGCAGCTCCCTGAGTGTGTCGGCCGTCGTCGGTGAGGTCTGGTGCGAGGTCACTCAAAGAGTGTCAACGGCTTGGCGATCGTTGACCAGAGCGAGTCGAACCAGCGCTGTGAGCTGTGGACGAATGCTGCGCCCTTGCCGTCGTCGGCCGTCGCCGAGTAGTGGAAGAGGGTGGCGTCGAGTCCGAGGACGTCGTAGATCTCCGTTTCCTGCGCCCCGAGTGGAACCGCGCGCCTGACCACCTCGTAGTAGCCGAACAGGGCGTCGGTGCCGTTGAGCAGATAGAGCTTGTGCAGCGGGGTGACCTGAACCGTTCTGATGTCCACCACCACGTCCGCGACATGCCCGGAGTCGGCCAGGGCGCCGACAGCGCTCTGCAGGGTGATCGCCTGGCTGATCGTCAGCCGGCGGAGCCGGCGCAGGGGCCGGTCGTCGGCCTCGTCGGCAACCGACTTGGGCAGTGCGAGTTCGGCGTCCGGCGAGGGCAGGAGCAGCCGCACGGCGATCGAGTCCGGCCGCAGCTCGCCCCTCCTGACCCGGTGCAGCGGTTCCTGCAGGGCCGAGTTGAGGGTCTCCGCGGTCAACGAGAAGGAGTCCAGGGTGACTCGGGTGGCCTGGAAGGCCGCGTCGATGTGCTCGGTCAGACCGACACCCGCGGCCTCCGGCGCCGAGTGGGCCGCCGACCGGTCGAGAACGTAGGAACCGCGGCCCTGCTGGGAGTCGATCCAGCCCTCCCGCCGCAGCTCCTCCAGTGCGCGCTGCACCGTGGCGCGGGACACGTCGAACCGCCGTACCAGCGCCGCCTGGGTGGGCAGTTGGTCGCCGGGCTCCAACCTGCCCTGATCAATGTCCTGACGCAGTTCCCAGGCGATCCGCAGATACGGCACGTCGGGCGGACTTCCGCTGACAGCCGACTCATGCAGGCTCACGGCAACAGCGTACAACCCTCTGTCAACTTTGGGACTTGACTGAGATTCGTTTTGCGATCTCCGCCAAGTGGCACAACATGATTGCCAGGTATCAATCAACTTCCTGGATTTGACCAAGAGTTGGCGAAGTTGACCAAGCAGGCTCGGTGATCAGGCCCGTCCAGTGCCGTACGGGCGTGAGCCGGCGCTCCGTTCCGGCAGCCAAGCCGGACAGGTGCAGGTGGACAACCCAGTAGGCGCCGACAAGTGGTGGACCTAGCGTCGTCGCCACGGGTGGAAACGGGTGGAAGAAGACCACGTCAGTCGCCCAGGAGGGGGTGAGGGCGATGCTGTTGATGGATCTGACGGTCTGGTTGCTGCAACAAGGGCTCGAAAACCGCTACGGCCCGCTCATGGGGGCAGGTCTCCTGTGCTGCGGGATCGGCTTACGGAGCCGCGCACACGGTACGCAGGCATGGTGTGCCGGCGGAGTCCTGATCGTGCTGGCGTATCTCGCTCAGCGCTGAGCCCCCGGGCGCCACGTCCCGGGGGCTCAGCTCGTCGCGGAGGGCCGTGCACCGAAGAGCGCCCCGGCCACCGGGTCAGAAGACCTCGGGGCACCAGGGGCGGCGGGGGGTGTGGAAGAGGTGGGAGGCGGTGGTCACCGCACCCGGGCGGTGCTCCTCCAGCAGGCCGAGGGCCGCCAGGCGCACCGCGGACTCGTCGCCGAGGTAGAGGCGGGCGAGGGTCGCGACGTCGAGGGTCAGGTCGGGGGGCGAGGCGGGGGCCAGGGTGCAGCGCGGGGCGGCGCCGGGGGCGGTCTCCAGCCGGAAAATGCCGCCGGCCAGGCCGTCGCGGTCGCCTACCTCCAGGACGAGGTCGGCGTCGATCGGCGCGTAGGTGCGGGCGGACAGGGCCACCGGGACGTCCAGCAGGCGCAGCCACATGAAGTCCGCGTAGGTCTCGGTGCGGGCGGCCCGGGGGTCGCCGAGCAGCAGCGGGAGGACGTCGTCCGGCGGGCGGAAGCCGGACTTGAGGCGGGCCACCCAGTCGAGCGAGAGCAGGTAGCGCCACATGGCCGCGTCGGCGGCCGGGGTGGCGGCGAGCTGCCAGAGCACCTCGGTGTCGGCGTTGGGGAACTTGTTCGGCCAGTGGGGGTCGTTGACCTTGTACGCGGCCATGGCGTCGACCTCGCCGACCGGGTCGCGGTGGACGGCGAAGAAGGGCTGCTGGTAGCCGAAGGACGGCAGCACGAGGGCGCCGGTCGACCGGTCCCACCAGCGGCTGTCCCGGCTGATGGCGCCGGGGGTGGCGACCCGTACCCGCTCGTGCAGGGCGGGACCCAGCTCCCGCACCTCGGCGTCGGTGACCAGCTCGACGGTGCCGGGGTCGCCGGGGGCCTCGGGGAGTGCGGCCCTGGGCACGTCGATCTCCCAGTCGGCGACCCAGGTGGCGGGGCCGAAGCCGAACCGGCCGTAGATCGGGTACTCGGCCGCGATCAGGATGGCCGCGGCCTCACCGCGCTCCTTGGCCGCCGCGAGGTCGGCGGCCATCAGGCGGGTGGCCAGGCCCCGGCGGCGGTGCGTGGCGGTCACCGCGACGTTGGTCACCGCGGTCGCGGACACCGAGCCGCCGCCCGGCACCGTCAGGTCGCGGGCCATGCTGCGGAAGGTCGCCACGCACCGGCCGCCGTCGAAGGCGCCGCGGGTGCGGTCCAGGTCGAAACCGGGCCGTACGAGCGCGACCTCCTCGGGGGAGATCGTCGGCGACCGGTGGAAGCCGGTGTGCATGGCCTGCACCCACTGGCCGACCTCGGACTCGGTGATCGTGCGTATCTCAAGACCCATGTCGGCAACCTACGCAGCCGCCCCCGCGTGCCGCATCCGGTTAACCGGCGGGCCGGGGCGTGCGTCGGGCGGGGGGACGGTCAGCCGTCGGAGAGCAGGTCGTCCACGTGCGCCTCGCCCTCGCGGTAGCGGCGGGCGATCTCCGCCGAGCAGTCGTCCACGGTCTGCTGCAGGCGCTGCCTGCGCCCCGAGACCTGCTGCTCGTGGCGGGCCAGCCGGCCCATCCCCGCGTGCAGCTCCGGGTCGGTGCGCGCGTCGAGGTCGGACAGCTCGACCTCGGCGAGGATGTCGGCGGCCAGCCGCTGCACCCCCGGGCTCAGCGGGGTGCCCAGTGTGACGTGGCGGGCCGAGCGGACCCGGGACGGGCCGTCGGCGAGGATCTCGGGGAGCCGGTCGAGCACCGGCCCTTCGGGGCCGCCGGGCTCACCCGTCGGGGCTGCGGCGTCCGCCCTGCGGCTCAGCTCGGCCCGCAGGATGTCGATCCGCCCGTGCAGCAGCCGGCGCAGATACGACAGGTCGGCCTCCTCGCGCTGGGCGTCCCTGCGCAGGGTGCGCAGCGCGGCCAGGTCGAGGTCGCCCAGGTCGGTTGCCGGGGTGTCCGCCAGCGGGCCGCGGGGCGCGGGCGGGCGGGACGGCCCTGGTGCGTCGGCCTTGAGCATGCGGTGGCCCTTCCTGGTGGGCGCCGGTGACCGGCACCGCCGGCACGGTGTCGGCGGTGCCGGGAGTCTGTCCGGCGCCGGATGTGATCATGCCTGTCGTCCCCCGCCCGCAGGGCGGGGACCTTGCCGTCGATGCTGCCACCTGGGGGCGGCGCACCGCAGCGAGTCTGCACCCGAACGGCCGTCGCGACAGTTGTGCGAGGCGGCGGACCCGGCGCGCGCCCGCGCTCGTACGCGCCCCCGCCGCCGCCGTGCGCCCGCCCGCGCACGCGTGCCCACCCGGGTGCGGGCGCCGTCCCCGCACCCGCCACAATGGCCCCATGCGAGCGGTGGCCCAGCGGGTGAGCGAGGCGAAGGTCGTGGTCGACGGGCAGCCGGTGGGTGCCATCGGCGCCGGGCTGTGCGTCCTGGTCGGGGTGACGCACGACGACACCGCGGAGAAGGCCGCGGCGCTGGCCCGCAAGCTGTGGACGCTGCGCATCCTGCCCGACGAGCAGTCCTGCTCCGACATCGCGGCGCCGCTGCTGGTGATCAGCCAGTTCACGCTCTACGGCGACGCCCGCAAGGGCCGCCGCCCCACCTGGAACGCGGCGGCGCCCGGGCAGGTGGCCGAGCCGCTGGTGGACGAGGTCGTCGCCCAGCTGCGCGCGCTGGGCGCGACCGTCGAGACCGGGGTCTTCGGCGCCGACATGAAGGTGTCGCTGACCAACGACGGACCCTTCACGGTCGTCCTGGAGCTGTGAGCCCCGGGCGCCTCGGGGGAGCCTCAGGGCGCGACGACGGTCTCCTGCGTCGCGGCGGTGTTCTCGGCCAGCAGCGTGGCGCGCTCGGGGGTGTTGCGCTTGACGACCGCGAGCGCGATCGGGCCCAGCTCCCAGTGCCGCGCCGACGAGGTGATCGTGCCGACCGCCCGGCCGTCCTCGCCCTCGGTCGCGACCCGCACCTCGGTGCCGTGGCCCGGCAGCCGCACCTCGCTGCCGTCCAGGTGCAGGAAGACCAGCCGGCGCGGCGGGCGGCCCAGGTTCTGCACCCGGGCGACGGTCTCCTGGCCGCGGTAGCAGCCCTTCTGCAGGTGCACGGCGGTGTCCAGCCAGCCCAGCTCGTGCGGGATGGTGCGGTGGTCGGTCTCCAGGCCCAGCCGCGGCCGGTGCGCCTCGATCCGCAGCGCCTCGTGCGCCAGCACCCCGATGGGCGGCCCGGCCTGCGCGGCGAAGTCCTCCAGCCTGTCGCGCGGTACGAAGACCTCCCGGCCGTACGGCGTCTCGCGGACGACCCACTCGGCGGGCACCTCGGTGATCGACCCGGCCGGCAGGTGGACGACGGCGAACTGGTCGGTGGCGTCGGCGGTCTCGACCCGGTAGAAGAACTTCATGCTCTCCAGGTAGGCCAGCAGCGGCCCCTGGGTGCCGGGTTCGACGTGCATCCAGGTGGTGGCGCCGTCGTCGACGAGGTAGAGGGCGTGTTCGATGTGCCCGTGCGCGGAAAGGATCAGCGCCTCGGTGGCCTGCCCGGGCGGCAGGTTCTCCACGTGCTGGGTGAGCAGCAGGTGCAGCCAGGGCAGCCGGTCGGCGCCGCTGACCGTCACCACACCGCGGTGCGAGAGGTCCACGAAGCCCGTGCCGTCGGCGAGCGCGCGCTGCTCGCGGAAGAGGTCGCCGTAGTGCGCGGCGACTCCCTCGTCAGGGCCTTCTGCGGGGACGGCGCCGGGCAGCGACAGCAAAGGGCTCTTCGTCATGCCGTCAAGACTACGACCAGGCCGCTCGTATGACCGGACCGGCCGTCGTGACCCGGCCATCTCGACGCGGCGGCCGGGGCGGGCCGGCCGTCAGGACCCGGCCGCCTTCGCCGCGCAGTCGCGGCAGCGGCCGAAGATCGCGAAGTGCTTCATGTCCGTCTCGAAGCCGAACTCCGCGCGCAGCCGCTCGCCGAGCGGCGCCGCCAGCTCCACGTCGGCCTCGGTCACGGTGTCGCAGTCCCGGCACACCAGGTGCATGTGGTCGTGCCGGTCGGCGAGGTGGTACGTGGGCGCGCCGTGCCCGAGGTGGGCGTGGCTGACCAGGCCCAGCTCCTCGAGCAGTTCGAGGGTCCGGTAGACGGTGGAGATGTTGACCCCCGACGCGGTCCTGCGCACCTCGCACAGGATGTCGTCGGGCGTCGCGTGCTCCAGGCAGTCGACGGCCTCCAGCACCAGCTGGCGCTGGGGCGTCAGCCGGTATCCGCGCCGGCGCAGGTCGGTCTTCCAGTCGGTGGTGACCACCCGGCCAGTGTAGGTCGGCAGCCCGCAAGCGGGCCTACGCGGAGATGCGGACCTCCGCCGGACACGGGCATCCGCGGAGATGCGGCCTACTTGAAGAAGGCGATGCCGTCGTCGGGCAGGTCCTTGAGGTCGGCGACCCACTCGCGCGGGTCCACGACCTTCTTCAGGTGCGCCGACATGTACGCGCGCAGCGGCACCGAGGGGGTGGCCTTCTCGCCGACCCACATCAGGTCGCTGTTGACGTAGCCGTACAGCCGCTTGCCGCCGCTGTACTCGGGGGCGAAGGGAAGCCGGGCGACGGCGTCGGTGACCAGGTCGATCTGCGGCTTGCCGTCGGCCAGCTCGCCGGTCCAGATCTCCACGACGCCCTCGTCGCGGGTCGTGGTGACGTCGACCTTGCGGTCCTTGCCGATCCGCCAGTAGCCGGACTCGCTCTCCAGCGGCCTGACCTTCTTGCCGTCGTTGTCCAGCACCCAGGTGTGCGAGACGTACTCCAGGAAGGGCCGGCCGTCGTGCGTGAAGGCGACGGACTGCCCGAAGTTGCACTTCTCGGAGCCCGGGAAGTCGTGCACGCCCGCGCCCTCCCACCGGCCGAGCAGGAAGGCCAGCGGCACGAGGTCGGGGTGCAGGTCGGACGGGATCTCGATCATGTCAGCGCTGGCCCTGGTAGAGCTTCTTCACCGCGTAGAAGGCGAAAGCGGCGACGCCGACGCAGACCAGCACGAGCAGGGCGTCGAAGTAGTACTCAATGTGCACGGGTCGTGCTCCTCGCGAGGGCAGCGGTCAGGGCCGCGCCCAAGTCTAGTGCGCGGCCCTGCCCCGGGCGCGGCCAGCCCACGTGACGTGCCGCTCAGCGGCACGGGCCGCCGATCGCGCCCCGGCGCCCGCTCCACCGCTCACCCCAGCAGCTGCGCCTGCAGCCGCACGGTCTGCCGGAAGGCCTGCTCGGGGACCTCGCCGCCCTTGCGGGTCAGCTCCACGAGCGCCACCGTGTCGCCGGCCGTCACGTACGCGAAGCGCGTCATGGCCGCGCCGTACGGGGCGGTCTCGCCGTAGCCGGACACCGTCTCGTGTGCGGGGACGGTGCGGTCGGCCAGGCTGCGGTCGCGCGCGTCGGTGGTCACGCCCTCGACGGGGCGGCCGTCGGCGTCGGACCCGACGACGTTCGCGTAGCCCGCGGAGATCATCTGCAGCAGGTAGACCTCGGCCCTGGTGCCGTCGGGCATCGTCCAGGCGCGGCCCGCGATGTGCCGCAGGCCCTGCTGCTTGAGGAACAGCGCCTTCTCCGAGCCCGCGCCGTTCTGCCGGGTCCTCAGGTACACGGCCGTCGGCAGCCAGCCCTTCGTACCGGGGAAGGCCGGGTCGGCCACCGCGCCCTCGGGCAGCGGCACCAGCAGCGAGCGGACGTCGGCGTAGTGGACGCCGCCGGGGTTGAGCCGGGCGTCCAGCGGTCGCGGCTTGCGGGCGGGCAGCTTCGGCAGCGCCGCCGCCGGGTACGTCCAGCGCCCGTCGTCCGGTGTCCGCAGGCCGGGGATCTTCGTACGCTCCGGGCGGGTCACCGCGTAGGCGGTGCCGGCCCCGAAGACCGCGAAGACCAGCAGCAGCGCCGTCCAGCGCAGGGCGACCCGCACCCGCGGGCGCACCGCGGGCGCGGCGAGGACGTCCTGCGGGAGGTGGGCGGGGGCCGGCGGCGGAAACACGGGCGGGGCTGCGGGCGGGGCGGGCGGAGCTGCGGGCGGGGCGGGCGGAGGCGCGGGGGGGGGGGGGGGGGGCCCGGGGGGGGGGGGGGGGGGGGCGGGGGGCCCCCCCCGG
>NZ_JAFFIX010000019.1 GCF_016916835.1 Actinacidiphila bryophytorum
GTCAGCCCCCGTGCCGTGCACGGGGGCTGACGCTTTTCTGCGTTCTGCGGCCCTGTACCGTGTGGCCATGCCCTACGACCTGGTCATCTTCGACAACGACGGCGTTCTCGTCGACAGCGAGCGGATCTCCAACCGCATCCTGGCGGACTGCCTGACCGAGGCCGGGTTCCCGACGACCTTCGAGGACTCGGTCAGGGACTTCATGGGTGCCGCGATGCACCGCGTGCACGATGTCGTCCGGGAGCGGGGCGGCGGGAGTCTGCCCGAGGGGTTCGACGCGGGTTATCACGCCCGTGTCTTCGCGGCGTTCGAGCGGGAGTTGGAGCCGGTCGAGGGTGTCGCCGTCGTCCTGGAGAAGCTGGCGGCGGACGGGGTGCCGTACTGCCTGGCGTCGTCCGGGGGGCATGAGCGGATCAGGGTGGCGCTGCGGAAGACCGGGCTGTACGAGAGGTTCGGGGAGGAGCGGATCTTCTCGTCGCAGGACGTGGGGCGGGGGAAGCCGGCGCCTGACCTGTTCCTGCACGCGGCCCGCACGATGGGGGTGCTGCCGGAGCGGTGTGCCGTGGTGGAGGACAGCGGGCTGGGGGTGGCGGCGGCGCGGGCGGCCGGGATGGCGGTGTTCGGTTACACGGCGATGACGCCGGCGGCGAAGCTCGCGGACGCCAGTGCCCTGTTCTCCGTTATGGCCGAGCTGCCCGACCTGCTGTTCCGCTGACCCGCGGGGAATTCCCGGGTACGGGGGACCGCGAGGCAGGATCGTGACTCCGCGCACCTACTCATCCGTAGCTTTCGCGTCTACCGTGCTCGCTTATGGACGACGACGCTCGCCCGCAGTCCCTGCGGTACGGCCGTGCGGCCCTCGCGGTCAGCTTCTTCGCGCAGGGGGCGCTCTTCGCGTTGCTGGTGACCCGGATTCCGGCGATCCAGGACCGCTACGGGATCAGTGACGGGCTGCTGCCGGTGTTCCTGGCCGCGGTGCCGATCCTGGCGGGTCTGGGCAGCGTCGCGACCGAGCAGCTGGTCAAGCGGCTGCGGCCGAGTGTGGTGCTGCGCTGGGTGCAGCCGGTGGTGGCGCTGGTGCTGGTCGGCCTGGGGGCCGGGTCGAGCATGTGGGTGGCCGGTGTGACGCTGGCGCTGTTCGGGGTGTGCGTCGGCGGGCTGGACGCGTCGATGAACATGCTCGGGGTGAGCCTGCAGCGGGAGTACGGGCGCAGCATCATGCTGGGCTTCCATGCCGCGTACAGCCTGGGCGGCATCATCGGGGCGTCGCTGGCCTGGTCGGGTGCGCACTGGCACGTCTCGCTCGTGGCGCTGTACGGGCCCGCGGTGCTGGTGCTGATCCCGCTGACGCTAGTGGCGAGCCGCTGGTACCGGGACGCGTTCGACGCACCCGCGGGCACGGACACCGGCCAGGCCGCCCAGCAGGAGACGCAGCCGGTGGTGATGCGGCTGCTGATGCCGCTCTGCCTGGTGATGGCGTTCGCGTACATCGGCGACTCGACGGTCTCCAACTGGAGCGCGAAGTACCTGCAGGACACCCTGCACAGCTCCGAGCAGCTCTCGACGGTCCCCTACGCCGTCTACATGGTGACGACGCTGCTGGGCCGCTCGGTGGGCGACTTCGGGGTGCGGCGGTTCGGTGCGGTGGCGGTGGTGCGGCTTGGCACGGTCGTGGCCATGGCGGGGTTCGCGGTCGTGGCGGTGGCGCCGGGTGCGTGGGTCGGGATGCTGGGCTTCACGCTGCTGGGGTTCGGGCTGTGCGTGATCGTGCCGCAGACCTTCGCGGCTGCCGGGCGGCTCTTCCCCGGGGCGTCGGACACGGCCATCGCGCGGCTGAACGTCTTCAACTACGTGGGTTTCCTGGTGGGGTCGCCGCTGGTGGGCGCGCTGGGTGACGCGTGGAGCTACCGCGGCGCCATGCTCGTACCGATGGTGCTGGTGGGGTTGACGCTGCACTACGCCAGGTCATTCGGTGCGGAGTCCGCCGGGTACGGTGTCGGCCATGAGCGGCCGAGCACAGTTGATGTGGGATGAGCGGGTCACCGGTTACGACTTCGGCCCAGGGCATCCGATGGACCCGGTGCGGCTGTCGCTCACCAGGGACCTGGTGCGGGCCTTCGGGCTCGACCCGGCGCTGCGGGTGGTGGCGGCCCCGGCGGCCGGCGAGTCGACGCTGAGGTTGGTGCACGACGCGGAGTACGTGGCCGCGGTGCGGCAGGCGTCGGGGGAGCCGGCGTCGGCGGCAGCGGCGTACCGGGCGTACGCCGCCTACGGTCTGGGGACCGAGGACAACCCGGTCTTCCCGGGGATGCACGAGGTCTCGGCGCTGATCGCGGGGCAGTCGGTGGCGGCGGCCGAGGCGGTGTGGCGGGGTGAGGCGGCGCACGCGGTGAACTTCGCGGGCGGGCTGCACCATGCGATGCCGGGGGCGGCGGCGGGCTTCTGCGTCTACAACGACGCGGCTCTCGCGGTGGCGCGGCTGCTGGAGCTGGGCGCGGAGCGGGTGGCGTACGTCGATGTGGACGTCCACCACGGCGACGGGGTGCAGACGGCCTTCTGGGACGACCCGCGGGTGCTGACGATCTCGCTGCACGAGCATCCGCGCACTCTCTTCCCGCACACCGGCTGGCCGGAGGAGACCGGTGGGCCGGGGGCCGAGGGCGGGGCGGTGAACGTGGCGCTGCCGCCGGGGACGGGGGACGCGGGGTGGCTGCGGGCCTTCCACGCGGTGGTGCCCGAGCTGCTGGCCGCCTTCCGGCCGCAGGTGCTGGTCAGCCAGCACGGGGCGGACACGCATGTGGAGGACCCGCTGGCGCACCTGGCGGTGACCGTGGACGCCCAGCGGATGGTCGCGGAGGCCTGCCACGCGCTGGCGCACGAGCACGCGGAGGGGCGCTGGGTGGCGCTGGGGGGCGGCGGCTACGCGGTGACCGACGTGGTGCCGCGGACGTGGACGCATCTGGTGGCGATCGCGGCGGGCGCGCCGGTTGCGCCGGAGTCGGCGGTTCCGCAGGAGTGGCGGCAGGAGGTCTACGCGCGCACCAGGCGGCCTGCGCCGCTGCGGATGACCGATGGGAGGCAACCGCGCTGGACGGGCTTCGAGGAGGCCGGCTACGACCCCGCGGACCGGCTGGACCAGGCGGTGCTGGCGACGCGGCGGGCGGTCTTCCCGCTGCACGGGCTGCTGCCGTAGGAGACATGCCGTAGGAGGCGTGGGGCAGGGGGCCGGGTGCCGGAGTCGTACCCGTTGGTGCGCGGGCCGTTGTTCGGGCCGGTACCTGTAGGGTGAATTTGGCGGTTTCCGCACGCCTTGGGCGAGTTGGGCCGTCACGATCATGCTGTGGTGAGTGTCGGCGCGCTGCGCGCGCATTTGGTGGCGGCCGGGCTGGCCGGTCAGGTCGCGACGCCGCGGGAGAAGAGCCTGGCAAGCTATCGGCTGTTCGCGGCGCGCGACCCGCGGCAGACGCTGGGGCTCGACCCGGCGGGGGAGTGGACGGCGGCCGACCTGCTGCGGCTGATGGCCGACCGGTGCGGGGTCTCGCCCGATCCGGAGCTGACGTCGGGTCCCGACGCGATCGACCCGGACTGTACGGTGGCGGCGCTCGACGCGTTCGCTGAGCGGCTCGCGCGGGCCGCCCGTGACCGCATTCCGATCCTCTTGGGCACAGGACATCCACATCGCCTCCTCGGTTTCTACGCATCTTTGGCCGCGGCTCTCTCGGCGGCGGGATGTGTCGTCCTCACCCCTGCGTATGGGCGCGACGTGGACGTGCCCACGCAGTTCGGCGTACGCCGCCATCATTTGTGGTACGTCGGAGGAGTCGCCGTGGCCCGCCCGGTGGACACGGACAGTGACCGTCCGCCGGTCGAGCCGGGCGCCCACACCCACTCGCCGCTGCCCGTCAGAGCGGCTCTCGCGGCGGCCGCGGAACAGGGCGGAATGCTGCCGCGGCTGGTCGTCGGAGATCACGGATTCGTGTGCGGCGCAGGTCAGTTGGGCATTGAAGCCATCGGTCTTGCGGACTGCGACGACCCCGCGGTATTCGTCGCCGAGGCGGAGGGCAGCGTATCGGTCGCGGTGCCCGTCGACGACGCCGTGAGGTCCGACTACTACCGGCCATTGACGCGCTACGTACTCAAGCGTGCCTGGCTGTCCCAGTAGTCAACCATTGGCAACTCCTCTTCCCCACTTACCTCATGCGCCCCTAATCTGGGGGGGAGCGCACGCGCCGCTTTGAGTCGCCGGAGGGGAAGCCGGTGCCCGGCGTGTGCGGAAGGTTCAGGTGTGACATGGCTACTACTGAAACGCGGCCTCTGAACGAGGTCGTTTTCCTCACCGTCGCCGAAGTGGCGGCGGTGATGCGGGTGTCGAAGATGACGGTGTACCGCCTGGTGCACAGCGGTCATCTGCCGGCGATTCGCGTGGGTCGTTCGTTCCGGGTCCCGGAGCAGGCGGTGCACGAGTACCTGCGCGAGTCCTACGTGGGGGTGGAATCTGCCTGAGAAGGCCCTGACGGGCAGATGACCGTCCGCGTGGGCCTCGTTTATGTCCGTCCGCTCCGGGCGGGTAGGCTTGGCCGACGTAGGTCGTGTGGGCTCGGACGCCCCGCACCGAGTGAAACCGAAGCGAGGGTAGTCGTGGGCTCTGTCATCAAGAAGCGGCGTAAGCGTATGGCCAAGAAGAAGCACCGCAAGCTGCTGAAGCGGACGCGTGTCCAGCGCCGCAACAAGAAGTAAGCGGGCGACTTTTCCGCCGCACTTCCTGCCCTCCCCCACCGCCGCACGGCGGCCGGGGGAGGGCAGTGGCATGTCCGGCGGGCAACAGGTGCATGTCGGGGGGCGCGCGGGGGAGGCGCAGGGGATACGGTGCGGGTAAACCCCGAGGAAGGCGCTGAACCGTGGGCGTGGGCAAGGTGGTGCTCGTCACAGGCGCCGCGCGGCAGCTCGGCGGCAGGTTCGTCCGGCGGATCGTGCACGACCCCCAGGTCGCGCGGGTCGTCGCCGTCGACGCGGTGCCGCCGGAGCAGGACCTGGGCGGTGCGGAGTTCGTCAGGGCCGACATCCGGCAGCCGGTGATCGCCAAGGTGCTGGCACAGCACTCCGTGGACACCGTGGTGCACCTGGACGTCACCGGCACCCCGCTGGGCTCCGGCGGCCGCACCCAGGTCAAGGAGACCAACGTCATCGGCACCATGCAGCTGCTCGGCGCCTGCCAGAAGGCGCCGACCGTGCAGCGGCTGGTCGTGAAGTCCACCACCAGCGTCTACGGCTCCGCGCCGCGCGACCCCGCGGTCTTCCACGAGACGACGCCGGTCAAGTCGCTGCCCAGCGGCGGCTTCGCCAAGGACGCCGTCGAGGTCGAGGGGTACGTACGCGGCTTCGCCCGCCGCCGGCCCGACGTCGCGGTGGCGGTGCTGCGCTTCGCGAACATCCTCGGACCCGACGCGGACACCCCGCTCGCGGAGTTCTTCGCGCTGCCGGTGCTGCCCACCGTCTTCGGCTACGACCCCCGGTTGCAGTTCGTCCACCAGGACGACGTGCTGGACGTGCTGGTGCTCGCCGCCTTCGACGCCCGCCGCGGCACCCTCAACAGCGGCACGTTCAACATCGCGGGCGACGGGGTGCTGCTGCTGTCGCAGACCGCCAGGCGGCTGGGCAAGCCCACCGTGCCGGTGCTGCTGCCCGCGGTGACCTGGCTCGGGCAGGTGCTGCGCACGGCTGGCGTGACGGACTTCGCACCCGAGCAGATCCGGCTGCTCACGCACGGCCGGGTCGTCGACACCACGCAGATGCGCGACACCCTCGGCTTCGAGCCGACGTACACCACCGCCGAGACCTTCCACGACTTCGCCCGCAGCCACGGCCCGGGGCTGCTGCCCCCGGCCCGGCTCGCCGCCGCCGTGGACCGGCTCGCCGCGGCGGTGCCGCCCGCCCACGGGAAGGAGCAGGGACCATGGCCGACGCCAAGGTGATCCCCTTCGACGAGGACTCGCGCGGCCGGCGCGGCTCCGGCCGCCACCGCCCCGGGCGCGGCCGTACGCCCGCGCCCGGCAGGGCCGCGGACGGCGTGCAGCCGCCGCTGGCCGCGGTGCCCGAGGACGGCGCCGTACCGCAGCCACCGCAGCCCGGCATTCCCGCGCAGGCCGCGGGCGGCCGCCCGGTCGAGCCGCCGGCCGGGGAGCCGCCGGGGGAGCCGCGCGGCGACCTGGCCGCGGCCGTCGGGGCGGTCGCCGACCGGGTGCTCGGCGGCGACTGGGAGCGCAAGGTCGCCTCGGGCCTCGCCTTCCTGCGGCGCCGGGTCACCGGCGAGTACGAGGTCGACGAGTTCGGCTACGACGCCGAGCTGACCGACCAGGTGCTGATGTCGCTGCTGCGGCCGATGTTCGGGGCGTACTTCCGGGTCGAGGTCCGCGGCATCGAGAACATCCCCGCCGAGGGCGGGGCACTGGTCGTCTCCAACCACTCGGGGACGCTGCCGCTGGACGGCCTGATGGCCCAGGTCGCCGTGCACGACCACCACCCCGCGGGCCGCCATCTGCGGCTGCTGGCCGCCGACCTGGTCTTCATGATGCCGCTGGTCAACGAGCTGGCCCGCAAGCTCGGCCACACGCTGGCGTGCGCGGAGGACGCGGAGGTCCTGCTGGAGCGCGGTGAGGTCGTCGGGGTGATGCCCGAGGGCTTCAAGGGCATCGGCAAGCCCTTCGCCGACCGCTACAAGCTGCAGCGTTTCGGGCGCGGCGGCTTCGTGGCGACGGCGCTGAAGACGAAGGTGCCGATCGTGCCGTGCTCGGTGGTGGGGGCCGAGGAGATCTACCCGATGGTCGGGAACTCCCGCACGGTGGCGCGGCTGCTGGGCCTGCCGTACTTCCCGCTGACGCCGACCTTCCCCTGGCTGGGGCCTGCGGGCCTGGTGCCGCTCCCCACGAAGTGGGTGATCCAGTTCGGCGAGCCGATCCCCACGGACGGCTACCCGCCGGAGGCGGCGGAGGATCCGATGCTGGTCTTCAACCTGACCGACCAGGTCCGCGAGACGATCCAGCACACCTTGTACGAGCTGCTGGTCCAGCGCAGGTCGGTCTTCTTCTGAACGGCCCGTGAGCGGTCCGGGGTCGCCCTCCCCGCCGGGAGGGCGACCCCGGACCGCTCATCCCTCGTCGTCGGTGGTCGTGCCCAGGCCCAGGCCGGGGAGGAGGCCGGGGAGGAGCGGGGGGAGGGTCACGGAGTGGCCCGAGGGGATGGACGGGGACGGGGAGTCCGGGGTCGGCAGGGTCGGGAGCGGGCCGAGCGGGTTCGTCCCGCCGATGAGCCCGTCGGCCGGCGTCGTACCGGACGGCGTGGGGCTCGCGCTCTGCGTGCCGGCGCCGTTGTCCTCGGGCGTGGCCGGGGCGGAGGCGGACGGCGCGGCGGGCGAACCGCCGGAGGGGCCGGAGTCCGAGGAGCCGCCGCCCCCGTGGGTGCGCTCGCCCTTCTTCGGCTGCGGAAGCAGCGCCTGCAGCGGGGCGACCTCCTGGTCTATGGCGTCGAAGACCGAGGAGACCTGCTCGGAGACGTCGGTGAGCTGGCTGGGCAGCTTGCCGCGCAGGTCGGTCCAGCCCTGGCGGTGCGCCGCCGAGAAGGAGTTGAGCGTCTCGATCGGCTGGAGCGAGCCGTCCTCCTGGTAGGCCTGGCTGAGCAGCCGGTGGCCCTCGGAGGCCTCCTGGTGCATGCCCGACAGGGCCTTGCGCACCTCGGAGACCGACTCGTCGTCGAGCGGTCCGCCGCGGCCGCGGTCCATGAGGCGGCGGGCCTCCTGCAGGCGCGTGGAGGCCATGTCGAGGTAGACCTTGCCACGGGAGGCGTCCCCGTTGGCCATGTCGAGCTTGAGGTCCTCCATACCGCGCTTGAGGCCGTAGAGGGTGTCGCCGGGCAGCGCGTTGGTGCTGGCCGCCGCGACTCCGCCGAAGGCGCCCGCCGCGACCCCGACGGTGAGCCCGCCGACGGCGAGCCGCCGGGAGAGCTTGCTGGTCGGGGTGAGTTTGCGCAGCCGGTGGCTGCCGCCCTGCCCGTCGCCGCGCTGCTCGGGCACCCGGGCGGTGGCCGGGAAGCTGCCGTCGGCGAGCGCCTGCTCCATCGCGGCGATCAGCTGGGCCCGCTGCACGGTCTTGCGCTCGGGGTCGAGCACCGGCCTGGGCTGCTCGGTGAGCGCCGTGGCCAGGGCGAGCAGGGCGCCCTGCTCGGGGTCGGCGTGCCGGGCCGCGGCGTGGCTGCCGTGGGCGTGGCCGCCCTGCTGCCGCTCCGGTGCGCCGGCGCCCTCCTGGGCGGCCGCGTCCTCAAGGGCCTGGGCGAAGGCGTTCGCCCGGCGGTGTGCCGTTGCCTGTCCGATCACGGGCGGCACCTCCTCTCGTCATCCACACTCGACTCCCCGTGCCGCCCGTGGGTTGCGCTGCATGCCACCCTTGCACCCGATCGAGTGAAACGCGGCAGCCGTGGCCTTCCGGCGCCGGGCACAAGTTGTCTGCATGTGAAGCAACGAGTGCCGCGCCAGTTGGGTTACGCAGGTGTGATGATCGTGCGGGGCCACCGAGGTCTCACCTCGCGTCGTCTGGCAGGAGTCTGGCGAGGGTGCGCACGGCCCGGTACTGCAGGGTCTTGATCGCGCCCTCGTTCTTTCCCATGACGCGGGCGGTCTCGGCCACGGAAAGGCCCTGCAGGAAGCGCAGGGTCACGCACTCCTGCTGCTGCGGGTTGAGCTTGCGCACCGCGGTCAGCAGCGCCTCGTTGGACAGCGACTCCAGGACGGAGTCCTCGGGGCTGCGGGCGACCTCGTTGGCGTCCAGCATTTCGCCGGTGGTCACTTCGAGCCGGAACCGGCTCGACTTGAAGTGGTCGGCGACCAGGTTGCGGGCGATGGTGACCAGCCAGGCGCCGAAGTCGCGGCCCTGCCAGGTGAAGGTGCCGATCCTGCGCAGGGCGCGCAGGAAGGTCTCGCTGGTGAGGTCCTCGGCGGTCGCCTTGGAGCCGACCCGGTAGTAGATGTAGCGGTAGACCGTGTCGCTGTAGTGGTCGTACAGCCGGCCGAAGGCCTCGGTCTCGCCGTCCTGGGCGCGTTCGACCAGGTCCATCATCCGGCCGGAGTCGGTGTCGGAGGAGGGGCGGCGGGCGTGGGTGCCGTGGGCTGCGGCGTTGGTTCCTGCCGCGCCCTGGCTGGTGCGGGTGCGTCTGCCTGCGGCTGTGCTGACTTCGGCCAGCGCGTACGCCGGGCCGGGGACGGTGGGACCTGACGTGGCGAGGGCGGGCAGGGCGTACGCGGGGACTGTGCGCATCAGTCGGTCGAGCACCAGTGCGCGCAACGCAGCCAGGCCGGAGGTGTCAACCCCGTCGTGTGGGTACACGGGACTCCCAGAGGCAGAACTTCCATCACGTGCAGTACGGGACCGTTCACCCGTCGTGGCGACGCGTGGGTTCCGGATTGCGTCTGAGGAGAATAACGCTTCGTACAGGCGACGCTACACCGAGTTGCGCAAATCGCCGTTTGCGCCACTTCCTGTACGGAATGGTGATCGACCAATTATCGAACAGGCGGCCCCTGTTGACCACTTCTGTTCGTGAACAGCTCGCGCAGAGGCCGTGTTGTGAGCGTGTGCGCGGCGCCGGACACCGGCGGTGGGCCTACTACCGGCGCATCCTTGTCACTTGCGGCGGCGGCTGATCGCGATCGCCGCCGCGGCGCCGCCCGCGACCGCGCCCATGCCGGCCGCGGCCGGGATGCCGATCCTGGCCGCCTTGCGCCCGGTGCGGTAGTCGCGCAGCCGCCAGCCCTCGGCGCGGGCGTGCTTGCGCAGCCGGCTGTCGGGGTTGATCGCGTACGGGTGGCCGACCAGGGACAGTATCGGGATGTCGTTGTGCGAGTCGCTGTAGGCGGCGCAGCGCGACAGGTCCAGATCCTCGCTCATCGCCAGCGCCCGCACCGCCTCGGCCTTGGCCGGGCCGTGCAGCGGCTCGCCGACCAGCCGCCCCGTGTAGACGCCGTCGACGGACTCGGCGACCGTGCCGAGCGCCCCGGTCAGGCCGAGCCTGCGGGCGATGATGGTGGCCGTCTCCACGGGTGCGGCCGTGACCAGCCACACCCGCTGGCCCGCGTCCAGGTGCGCCTGCGCCAGGGCGCGGGTGCCGGGCCAGATCTTCCCGGCCATGTACTCGTCGTAGATCTCCTCCCCGATGGACATCAGCTCCTCGACGCGGTGCCCCTTGACGATGGACAGCGCGCTGTCACGGGCGTCCTGCATGTGCTCGGGGTCCTCGGCACCGGCCATCCGGAAGTACGCCTGCTGCCACGCGAAACGCAGCAGGTCGCGGGTGTCGAAGAAGTGCCGCTTGTACAGGCCGCGCCCGAAGTGGAAGATCGCGGCGCCCTGCATCACGGTGTTGTCGAGGTCGAAGAACGCGGCGGCGCGCGGGTCGCCCGACACCGGGAAGGCGTCGGCCTGCGCCGGCTCGGGTGCGGGCTCCTGCGGCCGGGGCTTCGTCGCGAGTGCCGCCTCCGCGGCGGCAGCGGCGGCCTCGCCGGCCAGCACGCTCCGCTCCGTGGCGGAATGCCTGCGGGGGGTGAGCCATCTGATAGCGGCCATAGCGCGAGCATAACGACCCCGTGCGACATGGCCGGTTCGGCCACGATGCGGGTACGTGAACCGCTGGCGTCACAATGTGCCGTATGACGACTGCCAGGACCGTGACGCTGATCGGGAAGCCCGGGTGCCATCTGTGCGACGACGCCCGCGCCGTGGTGCAGGAGGTCGCGGCGGAGGCCGGGGCCGCCGTGGTCGAGCAGGACATCACGCAGGACGAGGAGCTGTACCGCCGCTACTGGGAGCAGATCCCCGTCGTCCTGGTCGACGGCGAGCAGCACACCTTCTGGCGTGTCGACGCCGAGCGGCTGCGCCGGGCACTGGCGGCATGACCGGCTGCGCGGCCTGACCCGCTCTGCGGCCTCGGGTAGGATCGAGGGCGTTTTGTACGGCCGGGGGCGATGTGTGAGGAGCGTGCCGAGTGCCCTCGGTGGTCACAACCGCGGCGAGCGGTTACGCGGTGGTCGACGTCGAGGCGACCGGTTCGTCGTCGCGGCGGCACCGGGTGGTCGAGCTGGCGCTGGTCCTGCTGGACCGCGACCTCGAACCCGAGGGCGAGTTCACGACCCTGGTCGACCCGCAGGGCCCGGTCGGCCCCACGCACATCCACGGCATCGAGCCCGCGCACCTCGGCGGTGCGCCGCGCTTCGCCGGCATCGCCGCCCGGCTGCTGACCCTGCTGCGCGGCCGGGTGCTGGTCGGGCACAACGTCGGCTGCGACCGGGCCTTCCTGGCCGCCGAGTACGCGCGGGTCGGGGTGCGGCTGCCGGCCGTGCCCGAGGTGTGCACGATGCGGCTGGCCGCCGACCGCCACCGCGAACACCCGGTGCCCTGCGGGCTGTCGCTGCGCGCATGCGTGCAGGAGCTGGGAGTGACCGGCTGGACCCCGCACACCGCGCTGGGCGACGCCCGCGCCACGGCGGCGCTTTTCGGCCACTTTGTGGCGCAGTCCCGTCTCGCGGCCGGCGGGGCGGCCGGCGCCGGGGCGTCCGTACTGGAGCGGCAGTTGTTGCAGGCTGCAGGTGTCCGCTGGCCCGAGGCCCCCGGTCTGCTGGCGGCGGCGGACGCGCTGTGGAAGCGCCGCAGCAACGATTCGCCACGGCAAAGCGTGCCCAATGTCCGTAATGGGAGTGCGTGATGCCCATCACTTCCGCCGGGCAAAACGGACACCATCTTTGTGCACGCGTTCACAAAGACATAGCCTGGCGTGCACGGGGCGGCTCCAAAGACCGTGGTCGCCCTCAGCCCAGCTCTACCCGCAGGAGCACCGTGGCAACTGGCCGATCGCACCGACCGGCGACCCGCAGCCGAGGGATTCCCGAGGCCACCGTCGCCAGGCTTCCGCTGTACCTGCGGGCGCTGACCGCTCTGTCCGAGCGATCCGTGCCCACCGTGTCCTCGGAGGAGCTAGCCGCCGCTGCCGGAGTCAACTCGGCCAAGCTGCGCAAGGACTTCTCCTATCTCGGCTCGTACGGCACGAGGGGCGTCGGCTACGACGTCGAATACCTCGTCTACCAGATCAGCCGCGAACTGGGCCTCACCCAGGACTGGCCGGTCGTCATCGTCGGTATCGGCAACCTGGGCGCCGCCCTCGCCAACTACGGCGGGTTCGCCTCCCGCGGCTTCCGCGTCGCGGCCCTGCTGGACGCCGACGCCTCGCTGGCCGGCCGCCTGGTCGCGGGCCTGCCGGTGCGGCACATCGACGAACTCGAAGCGATCGTCGCCGACAACCAGGTGTCGATCGGGGTCATCGCGACCCCGGCCGGCGCCGCACAGGAGGTCACCGACCGGCTGGTCAACGCCGGGGTGACCTCGATCCTCAACTTCGCCCCCACCGTGCTGTCGGTGCCGGACGGCGTGGACGTACGCAAGGTCGACCTGTCCATCGAGCTGCAGATCCTCGCCTTCCACGAGCAGCGCAAGGCGGGCGAGGGGCGACAGGAGCCCGACGGGGACGTACCCGCCGTGATGCCCGCATGAGCGAGCACAGCATGGGGGCACCCCCGGCCGGAGGCTGGGGGAGAATCATCAGAAGGTGCGCCCCGGACGAAGGCCGGCCCGAGCGAAGCGAGGGACGCGCATGAGCCTTCTGGTCGTCGGGCTTTCGCACCGCAGTGCGCCGGTGAGCGTGCTGGAGCGGGCCGCGCTCACCGAGGACGCGCGCGGCAAGCTGCTGCAGGACGCGCTGGCCGCCGAGCCGGCGAGCGAGGCGGTGGCGCTGTCCACCTGCAACCGCATCGAGCTGTACGCCGACGTCGACAAGTTCCACGCCGGTGTCGCCGAGCTGTCCACGCTGCTCGCCCAGCACAGCGGTGTCGGCCTGGAAGAGCTGACCCCGCACCTGTACGTGCACTACGAGGACCGTGCCGTCCACCACCTGCTGTCGGTGGCCTGCGGCCTGGACTCCATGGTCGTCGGCGAGGGCCAGATCCTCGGCCAGATCAAGGACGCCCTCGCGGTCGGCCAGGAGCTGCACACCGCGGGCCGGCTGCTCAACGACCTGTTCCAGCAGGCACTGCGGGTCGGCAAGCGCGCACACTCCGAGACGGGCATCGACCGGGCCGGTCAGTCGCTGGTCACCTTCGGGCTGGCCCAGCTCGCCCCCGCGACCGGCCCGCTGGCCGGCAAGCGCGCCCTGGTCGTCGGCGCGGGCTCGATGTCCTCGCTGGCCGCCGCCACCCTGGCCCGCGCCGGCGTCGCCCACCTGACGATCGCCAACCGCACCCCCGAGCGTGCCGTCCGGCTGGCCGCCCAGCTCACCGAGCAGGGCACCCGGGCGCAGGCGGTCAGCATGACCCGGCTGGCCGCCGCACTGGCCGAGGCCGACCTCGTGGTCTCCTGCACCGGCTCCACCGGCCTGGTGCTCTCCGCCGACGACCTGCGCGCCGCCGGCCGGCCGCTGGCCGTACTGGACCTGGCCATGCCGCGGGACGTCGACCCGGCCGCGCACGGCCTCGACGGTGTGGTGCTGGCCGACATCGAGTCGCTGGCCGCCGCGTCCGCCGACGCCCCCATGGCTGCCGACGTGGACGCCGTCCAGGCGATCGTCGCCGAGGAGGTCGCCGCCTTCGGCGCCGCCCAGCGCGCCGCCAGGATCACCCCGACCGTGGTGGCGCTGCGCGCGATGGCGGCCGACGTCGTGGCGGGTGAACTTTCCCGGCTCGACGGTAGGCTGCCCGATCTGGACGACAAGCAGCGCGCGGAGATCACCCAGACCGTGCGCCGCGTCGTCGACAAGCTCCTGCACGCGCCGACCGTGCGGGTCAAGCAGCTCGCGGGCGAGCCCGGCGGCGCCGGGTACGCCGACGCGCTGCGCGAACTCTTCGACCTCGACCCGCAGGCGGTCGCCGCCGTCAGCCGGGCCGAGACCCGGCCCAAGGCCGTGGAGCAGAACCGAATCGAGGCTGGCTGATGACCAAGGCGGTACCTGAGGAGCGCCCCGAAGGAGGCGCTGGGGGTACCCCCAGGCGAAGCCCTGGGGGCGGAACTGCGCGAGCAGCCGAAACGGATCCGCAGTCGGCAGCGCGCCGGGACGCACCGAGCTCGATGCCGTCCGCCGGTGCCGCGCCGCCGCTGCGGCTTGGCACGCGCAGGAGCAAGCTGGCGATGGCCCAGTCCGGCATGGTGGCGGACCAGGTCCGCGACCTGACCGGCCGCGAGGTCCGGCTCGTGGAGATCACCACCTACGGCGACGTCTCACGCGAGAGCCTGGCCCAGATCGGCGGCACCGGCGTCTTCGTCTCGGCGCTGCGGGACGCCCTGCTCGCCGGTGAGATCGACTTCGCCGTGCACAGCCTGAAGGACCTGCCGACCGCCGCCCCGCAGGGGCTGACGCTCGCCGCCATCCCGGTCCGCGAGGACCCGCGGGACGCACTGGTGGCCAGGGACGGGCTGACCTTCGAAGCGCTGCCCCCCGGCGCCCGGGTCGGCACGGGCTCGCCGCGCCGCACGGCCCAGCTCAACGCGTGGGCGCGGTCACACGGTCTGAACGTCGAGACGGTACCGATCCGTGGCAACGTTGACACCAGGATCGGGTACGTTACTTCCGGCAAGCTCGACGCCGTCGTGCTGGCCGCCGCCGGGCTGAACCGTATCGGCAGGATCGCTGAGGCGACCGAGCTGATCGCCGCCGACGCCGTACTGCCCGCCCCCGGCCAGGGGGCACTGGCCGTCGAGTGCGCCGCTTCCAACCCGGAGCTGGCCGCACAGCTCGCCGGGCTCGACGACCCGTTCACCCGGGTCGCCGTGACCGCCGAGCGATCCCTGCTCGCCGCCCTCGAGGCCGGCTGCAGCGCCCCTGTGGGCGCGCTGGCCGACCTCGTGGCCGACGGGCAGACTTCCGAGCTGCGCCTGCGCGGCGTCGTCGGCACCACCGACGGCACCTCGCTGGTGCAGATGTCCATCACCGGTCCCGTACCGGCGTCCGACGACGAAGCGCGTGCCCTGGGCCGCGAACTCGCCGACGAGATGCTCGCCAAGGGTGCGGCCGGTCTTATGGGGGAGCGCGCACTTTGAACCCCGCCGCCGTCGCTGCTACGACGAACACCGCCGCCGGTACGGCCCTTTCGGCCGGCACCACCGCAAGTCCCGGCTCCGCCGGGCGGTCCGCAACCGGTCACGTCACCTTCCTGGGTGCCGGGCCCGGTGACCCCGGGCTGCTGACCCTGCGCGCCGTCGAGGCGCTCGCCCACGCCGACCTGCTGGTCGGCGACAGGCCCGTGCTCGACGTCGTCCGCACCCACGCCCGCACGGACGTGAACACGGCGGAACCGGCCGCGGACGGTGAGGTGTTGGACACCTCCGCCATCGCCGATGCCGCTTCACAGCTTGTCATGGCGTCCGCGCGGACCGGCAAGCGGGTGGTGCGTGCGGTGGCCGGCGACCCCGGGCTCGACGCCTGCGCCGCCGCGGAGATGCTGGCCTGCGCCCAGGCGGGCATCCCCTTCGAGGTCGTCCCCGGCATCGCCAGCGCGGTGGGCGTGCCTGCCTACGCCGGTGTGCCGCTCAGCGGCGACGTGCGCTTCGTGGACGCGGCCACCGCGTCCGACAGGTGCTGGAGCGAGGTCGGCGCGAGCGACGCGACACTGGTGGTCTCCACGACGCTGCAGACGGTCGCCGCGACCGCCGCCGAGCTGATCGGCTCGGGCCGCAGGCCCGACACCCTGCTGTCGGTGACCGTGGCCGGCACCACCACCCGGCAGCGCACCTGGACCGCGACGCTGGCCACCATCGCGGCGGAGCTGAAGGCGACCAAGGCGCTGCCGACGCCTGAGGGCCCGATCGCGGCGATAGCCGTGGTCGGGGAGCGGGCCGGCCAGCGCGAGCACCTGTCGTGGTTCGAGACCAAGCCGCTGTTCGGCTGGCGGGTGCTCGTGCCGCGCACCAAGGAGCAGGCCGCGTCGCTCTCCGACCAGCTGCGCTCGTACGGTGCGGTGCCGCACGAGGTGCCGACCATCGCGGTCGAGCCGCCGCGCACCCCGCAGCAGATGGAGCGCGCGGTCAAGGGCCTGGTCACCGGGCGCTACGAGTGGATCGCCTTCACCTCGGTCAACGCCGTCAAGGCCGTGCGGGAGAAGTTCGAGGAGTACGGCCTGGACGCCCGCGCCTTCGCCGGGATAAAGGTCGCAGCCGTCGGCGAGCAGACCGCGCAGGCGCTGGTCGAGTTCGGCGTCAAGCCGGACCTGGTGCCCAGCGGCGAGCAGTCCGCGGCCGGGCTGCTGGAGGACTGGCCGCCCTACGACCCGGTCTTCGACCCGATCGACCGGGTGTTCCTGCCGCGCGCCGACATCGCCACCGAGACGCTGGTGGCGGGCCTGGTCGAGCTGGGCTGGGAGGTCGACGACGTGACCGCCTACCGGACGGTGCGCGCCTCGCCGCCGCCGGCCGACACCCGTGAGGCCATCAAGGGCGGCGGTTTCGACGCGGTGCTCTTCACCTCGTCCTCGACCGTGCGCAACCTCGTCGGCATCGCGGGCAAGCCGCACAACGTCACGGTGATCGCCTGCATCGGCCCCGCGACGGCCAAGACCGCCGAGGAGCACGGGCTGCGGGTCGACGTGATGGCGCCCGAGCCGTCCGTGCACGCCCTCGCGCAGGCGCTGGCCGACTTCGGCGTCGCCCGCCGTGAGGCCGCGGCCCTCGCGGGCGACCCGGTCACCCGGCCCAGCGAGCGCCGCCCCGGCGCCCGCCGCCGCGCCCGCGTCTGAGCCCGAACCCGGGGCTCCCGCCGCCGACTCGGCGTCGGGAAGAGCACGCCCCGGGCGGGCGTACCGTGGAGGAATGGTGAGCTACGGTGAGTTCCCCGGGGCGCGGCCGCGACGGCTGCGTACGACCCCGGCGATGCGGCGCCTGGTCGCGGAGACCCGGCTGGACGCGGCGGAGCTGATCCTGCCGGCGTTCGTACGCGAGGGTATCAGCGAGCCGCAGGCGATCTCCTCGATGCCCGGCGTCTACCAGCACACCCGCGACAGCCTGCGCAAGGCCGCCGTCGAGGCGGCGACCGCGGGTGTCGGCGGGATCATGCTGTTCGGGGTGCCCGAGGTCAAGGACGCGGTCGGCAGCCAGGGCACGGAGCCCGACGGCATCCTGCAACTGGCCATCAGGGACGTCGTCGAGGAGGTCGGCGACGCGCTCGTGGTCATGTCCGACCTGTGCCTGGACGAGTACACCGACCACGGCCACTGCGGCGTCCTGGACGCCGAGGGCCGGGTCGACAACGACGCCACCCTGGAGCGCTACGCCGAGATGGCCCAGGTCCAGGCGGACGCCGGCGTCCACGTGGTCGGCCCCTCGGGGATGATGGACGGCCAGGTCGGCGTGGTCCGCGACGCGCTGGACGAGATCGGCCGGCAGGATGTGGCGATCCTGGCGTACACCGTGAAGTACGCCTCCGCCTACTTCGGCCCCTTCCGCGAGGCCGTGAACTCCTCGCTCAAGGGCGACCGCAAGACCTACCAGCAGGACCCGGCGAACTTCCGCGAGTCGATGCGCGAACTGGCCCTCGACCTCGCCGAGGGCGCCGACATGGTGATGGTCAAGCCCGCGCTGCCGTACCTGGACGTGCTGCGCAAGGTCGCCGACACCGTGGACGTACCGGTGGCGGCGTACCAGATCTCCGGTGAGTACGCGATGGTCGAGGCGGCCGCGGCCAACGGCTGGATCGACCGCGAGCGCGCCATCATGGAGGCGCTCACCTCGATCCGCCGGGCCGGCGCCAACATGATCCTGACGTACTGGGCGACCGAGGTCGCCCAGCGCCTGTAGCTCCTACGACGGCGGCCGCACCGCGGCGGCCCGGGCCGGGGACAGCCAGTTCTTCAGCCAGGCCGCCGCGGGGCGTTCGATGAGCCGGTGGATGAGGTAGGCCGCCAGGACCATGACCGGCACGATGCACGCCACCAGCGCGTACGGCGACATGTGGTGCCGCCCGTGCCGGATGATCTCCCAGCCGATGTCCTCGTGGATCAGGTACAGCGGGTAGGTGATCGAGCCGGCCACCGTCATCCAGCGCCAGTTGATGAAGTCCAGCTTGCCCAGGGCCGCCGCGATCACCACCGCGTAGAAGAGGGTGACGAGCACCATGGACACCGTCCAGGACTCGTCGACCTTGGTGACCCGCTCGGAACCGGCCACCAGGACCTTCATCTGGTGCTGCCCGTCCAGCCAGGAGGCGGCGGTCAGCAGCCACAGCTCGGGGCGCGGCCCGAAGCGGTACATCAGGTAGATCGCGACACCGCCGATGAAGAACGGCGAGTAGACGGGGTTGGCGACGACGTTGAGCAGCTTGTCGCCGGTGGCCTCGGCGATGACCGAGGCGGCCAGCCAGATGACGCAGAAGCTGACGACCCTGCGGTAGGTCAGGCCCATCACGACGACGACGGCGAAGAGCATGTAGAAGCGCAGCTCCGCCCACAGCGACCAGTACACGCCGTCCACGTCGTGGACGTGCAGCCCCTGCTGCACCATCGTGGCGTTGGTCAGCACGTCGGTGAGTTCCAGCTTGGTGCCGCCGGGCCGGAAGTACAGCACGGCCGTGGTGAGGATCAGGCCCACCCAGTACGCCGGGTACAGGCGGATGAAGCGGGACACCGCGAACTGCCGCGGTGTGCGCCCCCAGCAGGACAGGCAGATCACGAAGCCGCTGATCAGGAAGAACAGGTACACCCCGAGCCAGCCGTATATCGCGAACTTGTTCCCGGTCGGGAAGACCGCGGCCGTGCTCTTGCCCCAGTAGTGCACCCGGTTGTAGGCCATGTAGTGGTAGGCGACGACCATCAGCGCGGCGACCAGCCGCAGCCCGTCCAGGACGTACAGCCGCCGCTTGCCGGGGTGCTTGGCCACCGGCGGTGCGGGGCGCGGGTCGGGATCGGCGCGTGGCAGTGGCACCGCGGCGTGCCTGGGGAGGATCCGGCCCTCGTCCACGGGTGAGGTCATTCGCTGTGTCCCGCCTTATCTGTCCTGCCGGCACGTCACACGTGAAGGGGACACGTGCGGGAACAAACTATCGTGTCACAGCCGCAGGACGACCAGGGCGGTGTCGTCGGTGGCACCGGTCGGCGGGATCAGCTCGGCGAGCAGCGTGTCGGCCAGGCTCTCCGGGTCGAACAGCGCCCGGTGCCGCAGTGCGGACGCCAGCCGTGCCAGCCCCACGTCGATGTCCTCGTGGCGCCGCTCGATCAGCCCGTCGGTGTACAGGACCAGGGTGGAGCCGGCCGTGAAGTCCACGGTGGCCTGCGGTCGCGGCTGGTGGTCCGGGCGGGCGCCGAGCGGCGGGTCGGTGGCCTGGTCGAGGAACTGCACCGAGCCGTCGGGGTGCAGCAGCGCGGCCGGCGGGTGGCCCGCGTTGCTGTACGTGATGGTGCGCTCCGGCCAGTCGATGAAGGCCTTGACCACCGTGGTGGACTCGGCGCCCTCCACGGACCTGGCGTACAGCCCGAGCGCGTCCAGCGCCTCCGCGGGACCGGAGGTGACCCGGGCGGCGGCGCTCAGCGCGCTTCTGAGCTGGCCCATCACGCTGGCGGCACTCAGGCCGTGCCCGACGACGTCGCCGACGGCGACCGAGGCGCGGTCGCCCGGCAGCTCCACCAGGTCGTACCAGTCGCCGCACACGTTGAGCGCGCTGACCGCGGGCTGGTAGCGTACGGCGGCCCGGTGGCCGACGGGGCGGGGCGCGGGCAGCAGCGCGGCCTGCAGGGTCAGCGCCACTTCCCGCTCGCGGGCGTGCGCCTCGCGCATCCGCGCGTTCACCTCCTGCAGCTCGCGCGCCCGCATGTACAGCTCGGCCCTCAGCTTGGCGTCGTCGGGCCGGCCGCCGCTCTGTGCCCGCATGAAGGCCGTGACCTCCTCGACCCGGTGGGCGATCAGCACGACCTCGCCTGCGGCGTCGAGGATCGGGGTGTTGATCGTGCTCCAGTAGCGCTCCTCGAACGTGCCGGGGCGGTCGGGAAGCTCGACGTCGTAGCGCTGGAGGGCGAGGCTGTCGCGCTCCCGGGTGGCGAGCACATGGCGCAGGGAGGCGCCCAGGCTCGTCGGGCCGTTCGCGGTGTCCGCCCGCTGGGGGCTGTCCGGGAAGACGTCGAAGATGTAGCGGCCGGTGAGGTCGTCCAGGGAGCGGCCGGACAGCAGCACATACGCGTCGTTGGCGTCGGCGAAGCACAGCTCGGGGGTGAGCAGCGCGATACCGGCGGGCAGCCTCTTGTAGACCGCCCGGTAGTCGATCTCCGGTTGCGTCCCCTCTTCCGCCACGTGCCGCCTGCCCGCTTCGTGCCGACATTGCCCTACCCACCATCGCACCACAGGTGGCCTGCCCCCGCCCGCCGAGGCGGGGGCAGCTGCGGCACCCGGCGTACGGGCGGCGGGCGCACGGCCCACTGCGGGCCTGTCGCGGGGCCTACTGCGGGGTCAGAGCCGCTCGGGGGCGCGGATCCCGAGCAGCCACAGGCCCTGCCGCAGGGTGCGGGCGGTCACGTCGCACAGGAACAGCCGGTTCTCCACCTGGGCCGGGCCGCCGTCGGCGGTGAGCACCGGGCACTGCTCGTAGAAGGTGGTGAAGAGCGAGGCGAGGTGGAAGAGGTAGGACGCCAGCCGGTGCGGCTCGTAGACCCCGGCGACCTCGGCGAGGGTGTCGCCGAAGGCGTCCAGGTGCAGGCCGAGCGCCCGCTCGGCTGCCTCCAGCGGCAGCTCGGGGTGCGCGACCGCCCGCTGCCCCTCCCCGGCCTTGCGGAAGATCGACCGGGTCCTGGCGTAGGCGTACTGCACGTAGACGCTGGTGTCGCCGTTGAGCGACACCATCCGGTCGAGGTCGAAGACGTAGTCCCGGCCGAGGGAGGTGGACAGGTCGGCGTACTTCACCGCGCCGATGCCGACCTGGACGCCGTTGGCGGTGATCTCCTCCTCGGTCAGGCCGATCTTCTCGCCCTTCTCCCTGACCACGGCCGTGGCCCGCTGCACCGCCTCGTCCAGCAGGTCCTCCAGCTTGACGCTCTCGCCCGCCCTGGTCTTGAACGGCTTGCCGTCCTTGCCCAGCAGGGTGCCGAACGGCAGGTGCCGCGCGGTGACCTCGTCGGTGAGCCAGCCGGCCCGCCTGGCGGTCTCGAAGACCATCCGGAAGTGCAGCGACTGCCGGACGTCGACCACGTAGAGCAGGGTGTCGGCGTGCAGGTCGCCGGTCCTGTTGCGGATCGCGGACAGGTCGGTGGCCGCGTAGCCGAAGCCGCCGTCGGTCTTGCGGACGATCAGCGGGACCGGCTCACCGTCCTTGCCCTTGATGTCGTCGAAGAAGACGCACAGCGCGCCGTTCGACCACACCGCGACACCGGACTTCTCCAGCAGGTCGCAGGTCTCGACCAGCATGTCGTTGTAACCGGACTCGCCGACGATGTCCTCGTCGCGGATCTCGATGTCCAGCTTGCGGTAGACCGAGTCGAAGTAGATCTTCGACTCGTCCACGAACCGCTGCCACAGCGCGACCGTCTCCGGGTCGCCCGCCTGCAGGTCCACCACCCGGCGCCTGGCCCGCTCCTTGAAGGCCTCGTCGGACCTGAACAGCGCGCCCGAGGCCTTGTAGGTCCGGTCGAGCCGGGACATCGAGGCCTCGCCCGTGTCGCCCTCGTCCTCGCTGTGGTCCAGCTCGTGCGGGTGCTCGATCAGGTACTGCACGAGCATGCCGAACTGGGTGCCCCAGTCGCCGATGTGGTGCCTGCGCACGACCTGCTCGCCGCCGAACTCCAGGATCTTCACGATCGCGTCGCCGATCACCGAGGACCGCAGGTGGCCGACGTGCATCTCCTTGGCCACGTTCGGCTGCGCGTAGTCGACCACGGTGGTGCCCGGGTGCTCCTTGAGCGGCACCCCGAGCCGGTCGTCGGCGGCCCGGGCGGCGAGATTGCGGGTGATGGCCGCGTCGGACACGGTGATGTTGAGGAAGCCGGGACCCGACACCTCGACCGCGGCGATCGTGTCGTCGCCGTCGGCGCCCGCGCCACCCGCGGTGGGCAGCGCGGCGGCGACCTCGGCGGCCAGCACCCGCGGGTCGGCCTTCTGCCGCTTGGCCAGGCCCAGCACGCCGTTGGCCTGGAAGTCCGCCCGGTCGCTACGTCGCAGCAGCGGGTCGGCACCGGTGGCCGACGGCACGGCCGCCGCGAGGGCGGCCGAGACACGCTGCTGGAGCGAGGCGGAAAGGGAAGCGACCGAGGCCATGGAGGTGCCGTTTCGTGTGTCGGGATCGTGGGTGTGCAGCACGTGGTCGCGCCACGCGGCTGCGAGCCTCCAGTCTCCCATGCGCGAGGCGATCGGCGAGCGGGTTATCCACAGGGCGGCGTACCGCGTGGAGTTGTCCACAGGGGTGGCGGGGCGGAGGGTGCGGGTCTGGGAGACTGGAGCGGTCGGGGCGCCCCAGGAGCGGCCCCCGCAGACCAGGAAGGAAGAGCCGTGGCTGGCAGCACCGAGACCGACTGGGTCTCCCGTTTCGCGGACGACGTCATCGCCGAGTCGGAGCGCCGCGCACCCGGGAAACCCGTTGTCGTCGCGTCCGGGCTCAGCCCCTCAGGACCGATCCACCTGGGCAACCTGCGCGAGGTCATGACCCCGCACCTGGTCGCCGACGAGATCAGGCGGCGCGGCCATGAGGTGCGGCACCTGATCTCCTGGGACGACTACGACCGCTACCGCAAGGTCCCGAACGGTGTCGCGGGCGTCGACGCCTCATGGGCCGAGCACATCGGCAAGCCGCTGACGTCGGTGCCCGCACCGGCCGGCTCCCCGCACCCGAACTGGGCCGAGCACTTCAAGGCGCAGATGGCGGCGGCGCTGGCCGACCTGGGCGTCGAGTACGACGGCATCAGCCAGACCGCGCAGTACACGGCGGGCACCTACCGCGACCAGGTGCTGCACGCCATGCGGCACCGCGCCGAGATCGACGCGATCCTGGCGCAGTACCGCACGAAGAAGGCGCCGGCCAAGCAGTCGCAGAAGCCGGTCGACGAGGCGGAGCTGGCAGCCGAGCAGGGCTCGGGCGCGGCCGAGGAGGACGACGGCAGCGGCAGCGGGGCCGAGTACTTCCCGTACAAGCCCTACTGCGGGCAGTGCGGCAAGGACCTCACCACCGTCACCGCCTACGACGACGAGACGACCGAGCTGACGTACACCTGCGCGTGCGGGCACGGCGAGACGGTACTGCTCAGCGAGTTCAACCGCGGCAAGCTGGTCTGGAAGGTCGACTGGCCGATGCGCTGGGCCTACGAGGGCGTCGTCTTCGAGCCGTCCGGCGTCGACCACTCCTCACCCGGGTCGTCCTTCCAGGTCGGCGGGCAGATCGTCGGGCCGATCTTCGGCGGCAGGCAGCCCATCGGGCCGATGTACGCCTTCGTCGGGATCTCCGGCATGGCCAAGATGTCCTCGTCCAAGGGCGGGGTGCCGGTGCCCGCCGACGCGCTGCAGATCATGGAGCCGCAGATTTTGCGCTGGCTCTACGCCCGCCGCCGCCCCAACCAGTCCTTCAAGATCGCCTTCGACCAGGAGATCCAGCGGCTCTACGACGAGTGGGACGCGCTGACCCGCAAGGTCGAGGACGGCACCGCGCTGCCCGGCGACGTCGCCGCCTACGCCCGCGCCGCCGGCACCGCGGCAGGCGAGCTGCCGCGCACCCCGAGGCCGCTTCCCTACCGGACGCTGGCCTCGGTCGCCGACATCACCGCGGGCGCCGAGCAGCAGACGCTGCGCATCCTCTCCGAGCTGGAGCCCGACCGGCCGCTGGCCTCGCTGGACGAGGTGCGGCCGCGGCTGGACCGGGCGGAGCACTGGATCTCCAGCCAGGTGCCCGCAGAGCAGCGGACCGTGGTGCGGGCCGAGCCCGACACCGAGCGGCTCGCCGCACTGGACGACGCCGAGCGGGGCGCGTTGAAGCTGCTGGTCGACGGGCTCGGCTCGCACTGGTCGCTCGACGGCCTGACCACCCTGGTCTACGCGGTGCCGAAGGTGCAGGCCGGGCTCGCGCCCGATGCCAAGCCTACGCCCGAGCTGAAGGTCGCCCAGCGGTCCTTCTTCGCGCTGCTCTACGAGCTGCTGGTCGGCCGGGACACCGGCCCCCGGCTGCCCACCCTGCTGCTCGCGGTCGGCCAGGACCGGGTGCGCACCCTGCTGGGCGCCGGCGGCTGAACCTGCTCTCCGGGCGGCCCTGTTCCGGCAGGGCCGCCCGGATGACGAAACCCCCTGCCACCCGGGCAGGGTGGGCGGGCCGTCAGGGTGAGATAGGAGCGGCGCGGGCGTCGGGCCTGGCCGGCGGTGGGATCCATAGCTTCCCGCCAGCAGCCGGACCCGATGGGAGCCCCGCCGTATGCCCCGCCTCGCCGCGTGTTTCGCCGCGTCCCTCACCACAGCCGCCGTCCTGGCGGCCCCCGCCGTCCTCGCTCCCGCCACCGCGTCCGCGGCGGTCGTGCACCAGCGGGTCACCGCGGCCGACCTGGGGCCGCAAGGCCCCTGGCTCCGCCTCCAGGACGACCCGTCCAACGCCGGGCGCCCCAACGGTGTGCAGGAGGTCGCGCCCTTCGCCGACCCGGTCCGCTTCAACGGCAGCCTCCACCTGTCGGTCGCCGGCGCCGCCCAGGCCCAGCAGGCCCAGGCCGCCCACTACTTCAACCGGGTCGCCACCTTCGGCGCGATCGGCGCGAACCCGCTGTCGTACGACATGTACGTCCGCGGCTGGACCAGCACCCCGTCGGCCGTCGCCTTCGGGGCGAACCTCCAGCTGCCCGGCTTCTGCCAGGGCGCCTTCACCACCCTCAGCTTCCAGCCGCAGCTGGCCACCGACGCGCAGGGCCGCACCGGTGCCGTCGCCGACACCTGGCGGCACTTCGACGCGGGCGGCGCCGCCCTGTGGCGCACCTCGCGGGCGGTCGGCACGTTCGCCGCCGGCAGCGACCACCCCTTCAGCGACTACGCCGCCGCCTGCAACGCCACCGGTGACGGGGCGATCGGCGTGATCGCCAACGTCGGCCGGCTCGGCGACGCGAGCGCGAGCCTCGACACGTACGTGGACAACCTCACGGTCAACGGCACCGTCTACGACTTCGCCGTCGCCAGGACCGCGACCGGACGCGTCGACCTCACGCCCACCGCGCCCGGCGACCCGGGCGGCCCTGGCACGTGGAGCGCCGACGGCGCCTCGTCCGCCGCCCCGTCCGCACAGGCCGCCGCCTCGCCCGCCCAGGCCGCCCAGACCTCACCGGCCGACGGTGTCGCGCCGGCCGCGCTCAAGGGCGGCAACGGCGGTGGCGGCGGCGCGGCCTGTTCCGCCGAGGGCACCATCACCTTCACCAGCCCGGCCGACGGCCCCTTCTACAGCTCTGTCGGCACCCGCCTGACGCTGTCCCGCAAGGGCGGCCTGACCCCCGACGACGTCACCCTGACCGCCAACGGCGAGCCGGTCTCGCTCGCCGAAGGCCCCGGCGGCACCCTCGTCGCCACGGTCACCCCTCCGACCGTCGTCGACCTCGGCCCCGGCGGCACCTACCGCACGACCGTCGCCCTGACCTGCAACCAGCCGGCCGCAGGCCCGGTGTCGGTCGCCGCGGAACTGCTGGCGCAGGGCTACGAGCCGCTCCAGCCGACCGGCGTCGTCGCCACGGCGGGCCGCAGGTAGTCCTGCCCGCAGACACAACGGATCGG
Source organism: Actinacidiphila bryophytorum (assembly GCF_016916835.1). GTDB lineage: Bacteria > Actinomycetota > Actinomycetes > Streptomycetales > Streptomycetaceae > Actinacidiphila > Actinacidiphila bryophytorum. The sequence goes on from NZ_JAFFIX010000019.1 coordinate 25,767, forward strand.
CCCGGGTGGACGGTGAGTCCACCCGGGCCGTTCGCCTGTCCTCTGTCTTGTGTCCGCGTAAGTGTCTCTACGGGATGTGCTCGGTGTCCGCCTCGGACTGGAAGCGGTAGCGCATGTCGCGGATCGAGGCGACCAGGTGGCGCTCCTCGGGCGCGGTGCCGCCGTAAAGGCTCGGCAGGTAGCGGGCGAACTGCCGGGCGTTCGGGAAGTGGCCCTGCTCGCGCACGTACTGGCGGTAGGCGGCGAAGTAGGCCTCCTCCACCGAGACCCCGTCGGGGATGTCGAGTCCCGGCTCGGGCACCGGCTCCGGCTCGGCCGCGGGCACGGCCACCGGCTCCTGCACGTCCTGCCGGACCGCGGCCGGGACCTCCTCGGCCCGCGGACCCGGGATCGTCCGGGTGCCGCCGTTCAGCCCGTTCGCCCCGTTGACCGCTGCCGCCGCGGCGCCGCCCAGCGGGCGGGTGCGGTTGGGTCCTGCCGGGACCCGTACCTGTCCCGCGGGCTCCGGCTCGGGCTGCGGCTGCTGCTGGGGCTGGAGCTGCTGGGCCTGCTGCTCGGCGAAAGCTTCCTGCTGCTGGTACTGCTCGTACTGCTGGGCCTGGAACTGCTGCTCCTGGATGTAGCCCTGCTGGGCCGCGAACCAGGGGCTGTTGTGCGGGGCGCCCTGCCACTGCTGCGCCTGCTGCTGCAACTGCTGCTGGTCGTAGGCGTACCGGGGGTCGTAGCGCGGGTCGTACCTGGGGTCGAAGTGCGGGTCGTAGCGCGGGTCGTACTGGTGCCCGTAGACCTGCTCCGCGTACAGCGGCTCCGGCACGTCCTCGGGCTCCGCTGCCTGGGCCGCCGCCTCGGCCGCTGAGGGCTGTGCACCTTCGCCGGCGGACTGCTGTGCGGCCTGCGCCGCCGGCTCGGCCGCCGCCGGTGCCGCCGTCAACTCCTTGGCGGGCGTGTGCGGTTCGATGCCGGCCGCGGCGAGCCCGGCGTCCGCGGTCTCGGTCAGCGGTACCCCGTACTTCGCCAGTCGCAGCGGCATGATCGCCTCGACCGGGGCCTTGCGCCGCCACGCGACGCCGTAGCGCGCCCGCAGCCTGGCCCGGTAGACCAGCCGGTCCTGCTCGCGCCTGATGACCTCCTCGTAGGAGCGCAGCTCCCACAGCTTCATCCGCCGCCACAGCCGGAAGGTCGGGAAGGGTGCGAGCAGCCAGCGGGTGAAGCGCACACCCTCCATGTGCTTGTCGGCGGTGATGTCCGCGACCCGGCCGATCGCGTGCCGTGCGGCCTCCACCGACACCACGAACAGCACCGGGATGATCGCGTGCATGCCCACACCCAGCGGGTCGGGCCAGGCCGCGGCGCCGTTGAAGGCGATCGTCGCCCCGGTCAGCAGCCACGCCGTCTGCCGCAGCAGCGGGAAGGGGATGCGCAGCCACGTCAGCAGCAGGTCGAGGGCGAGCAGGACGACGATGCCCGCGTCGACGCCGATCGGGAAGACGTTGGCGAACCAGCCGAAGCCCTTGTCGAGGGCGAGGGTGCGCACGGCGGCATAGGATCCGGCGAAACCGATCCCGGCGATGATCACTGCGCCGGCGACGACCACCCCGACCAATATCCGGTGTGTCCGGGTCAAACGTATCGCGGCCACCCGCGACCCCTCCTGCCGCTCGGCAACTGGCCGCCCCAGACTGCCATACGCCAACGACGCTCCGGTGGCCACTCCGGCGGACAAACGTACGGATTGCTGATGGATTACGGACGGGCGGGGCAGCGTTTGTTACGTGTTCGCCGCCGCCGCGGCCCTCGGCCGGGCCGGAGCCGCCGGGCCGCCGCCGGGCAGCCGCCGGGCCGTCAGCTGTTGGCGCCGACGACGGCCAGGACCGCGTCCTTCGCCGCCCGCTCCGCACCGGAGACCACGGTCGCCGCCGACGGGTTCTTCTTGCCCTCCAGCCCGGCGCCGTTGTACTCGACGATCACCACGACGTTGCCGACCCGCGCCACGACCGTGTCGTTCTGCGAGGTCACCTTCGAGACCGTGGCCTTCGCCGCGACCGAACTCGCCTGGTCGCCGAGCTTGGCCACCGCCGCGGTCGTCGCGCCCGGCGCCTTGCCCAGCTGCGCGACCTGGTCGGCGTACCGGTCCTTGGCCTGCTGCTCGGCCGACGCGGTCGGTGTCGAGGTGAAGCGCTGCAAGGTCACCGACAGCCAGCGGTACTGGTAGCCGTCGGAGCCGTTGCCCGTCCACGAGCAGCCCGCCCGCGCCGAGATGTCCTGGGACATCGCCGGGGTGCCCGCCGCCGACTTCACCTTCGGCACCAGTGCGGCCACCGTCGACTTGCCGACCGTGACGCAGCCCTCGGGGAGCGTGCCGTACTTCGCGGGGGCGAGCGCCGGGGTCGTCGGCGTACCGCTGCCCGCCGTACTGCCGCCGGACTTGCCGGAGTCCGAGCCGCCGCCCGAGGAGCAGCCGGCGAGCAGCATCGCCGGGACCGCCGCCGCGCAGGCGAGCAGCAGGGCCGGCCGCGGTGCGGTGCGTCGTGGTCGTTCCATGGGTCCAAGTCCTCGTGTGTCTGCCCTGGGCTCCCCGCTGCCGCGGGGCAGGTGCCGGTCGGCCCTCCACCCTAAGGGGTGCGCGGCGGGTGCCCGTGCCGCGTACCGCTCAGCCCTCGACCCGGTGCTCCAGCTGCCCGGCCACCTTCTCGGCGCCGCTTTGCAGGTCAGCGCTCTGTGGTGGCGTGGCGGAAGCGGGCGAGGACTGCGTGTAGTGGATGCTCACCACGACGTTGGCGGTGCGGAAGACCAGCGTCACCACACGGCGTGCGGTGCCCTTCGAGGTCACGGGCACGTCGTTGATGAATGCGGCGTTCCCCACATCCGTCAGCCGCCGCGGCGCAAGGTCCTGGCTGCTGCCGCCGGAACCCGACGGCGGGGTCCCGCCGTCCGCGCTGCCCGTCGGCGTCCCCGTCGGCGACGTGGTGGTCGCGCCGGGCAGCGGCAGTGGGGGGATCGACGCGGCGTCCGCCAGGTCGTCGAAGTCCGACTTCGCCTCGACCTCGTCGCTGACCGCCGGGTCGTAGGACACGACCCGCTCCATGTCGACGGCCAGGGTGCGGCTCGTGCCGTCCGGCGCCGCCGCCTTCCAGCTGCACCCGACCCTGCGGTCGGTGTCGTACGTCAGCGCCTCGGTGCCCGAGTAGTCGGCGGCGCCGGGCACCAGGGCCTTGAGGGTGTCCAGGTCCACCGCTGCGCACGGCTGCGGCAGCGTCTTGTACTTGCCGGGCGGTGCGGGGGAGATGCTGCCGCCGTAGGGCAGCTGCGCGGACTTGCCGTCATTCGCCGTGCCGCCGCTGCCGCTGCCCGTGCAGGCGGCGAGCGCGCCGACCGCAAGCGCCAGCACAGTTGCGCCGAACGCCACCTGCGGCCTTCGCATCGACCGCGCTGGGCGGAGCCCTTGCCTCACGTGCCGCCTCTCGATCGGAATGCGCCCGGAATGCGGCGGATTCAGCCGTACGGCGTATGCCGGGTGACCCCGCTGCGGTAATTCCTTGGCGCGCATGAGCGAACCCTGGACACAATGTCTACCGCACGCCGCGCAGAAACCGCCCGTTGGGGTGGGTTTATCGGGTGACGCGTTGCCATATTCGACGAATCCGGCGATTGTGCCGTTTCGTCGCCTTCTTTCCGTTTCTTTGCGTGTCCCACACGCCGATGCCCGGGGGGGCAGCCATGTCGTACACAGAAGTGCCCGGAGCCCGGGTCTCGATCCGCATGTGGACCGACCCGTCCACCGTCGACGACGGCGCGATGCAGCAGCTCCGCAACGTCGCCACGCTGCCCTGGATCAAGGGCCTCGCCGTGATGCCCGACGTCCACTACGGCAAGGGCGCCACGGTCGGCTCGGTCATCGCCATGCACGGCGCCGTCTGCCCGGCGGCGGTCGGCGTCGACATCGGCTGCGGCATGAGCGCGGTGAAGACCTCCCTGACCGCCAACGACCTCCCCGGCGACCTCTCCCGCCTCCGCACCCGCATCGAACAGTCCATCCCGGTCGGCCGCGGCCTCCACCGCGACCCGGTGACCCCGGCCGACGTGCACGGCATGCCGACCGCGGGCTGGGACGACTTCTGGTCCCGGTTCGAGGGGCTGACCCCGGCGGTGCACTGGCGCGCCGAGCGCGCAGCCCAGCAGATCGGCACCCTGGGGTCGGGCAACCACTTCGTGGAGGTATGCCTGGATGAGTCCGGGAGTGTCTGGTTGATGCTGCATTCGGGCTCGCGGAACATCGGCAAGGAACTGGCCGAGTTCCACATCGGCGAGGCGCAGAAGCTCCCGCACAACCAGGGCCTGGTCGACCGCGACCTCGCGGTCTTCGTCGCGGACACCCCGCAGATGGCCGCCTACCGCAACGACCTGTTCTGGGCGCAGGAGTACGCCAAGCGCAACCGCGCCCTGATGATGGGCCTGCTCCAGGACGTCGTCCGCAAGGAGTTCAAGAAGGCCCGGGTCACCTTCGACCAGGTCATCTCCTGCCACCACAACTACGTGGCGGAAGAGCGCTACGACGGTATGGACCTCCTCGTCACCCGCAAGGGCGCGATCCGGGCGGGCGCGGGCGACTACGGCATCATCCCGGGCTCCATGGGCACCGGTTCGTACATCGTGCGCGGCCTCGGCAACACCGCGGCCTTCAACTCCGCCTCGCACGGGGCCGGGCGCAAGATGAGCCGCGGCGCGGCCAAGCGGCGCTTCACCACCCGCGACCTGGAGGACCAGACCCGCGGTGTCGAGTGCCGCAAGGACTCGGGTGTGGTGGACGAGATCCCGGGCGCGTACAAGCCCATCGAGAAGGTCATCGACCAGCAGCGCGACCTGGTCGAAGTGGTGGCCAAGCTCAAGCAGGTCGTCTGCGTCAAGGGCTGAACGGCGTCCACGGCGGCGGGGCAGGCACAGGCCGGCCCCGCCGCCGGGCGTTGACGGTGGGGTGGGGGCGTGTTATTCAACTGGGGCGCACCCTTTGGACTAGACCACGACTCTAGGCTTGGGGACCCCCACATGAAATGGCGTGTGAAAGTGCTCGCGGCCGTCAGTGCCGCGGGTGTTGCCGGTGCGGTCGGACTGCTGGGCTCTGGCAGTGCTTCGGCTGCCGCTGCCGGGCAGATCACCGGGCTCGGCGGGAAGTGTGTGGACGTGGCTGCCGCGTCGAGTGCCAACGGGACGCATGTGCAGCTCTACGACTGCAACGGGACGGCCGCGCAGAGCTGGACGGTCGGCAACGCCGACAACTCGGTGCGGGCGCTCGGCAAGTGCATGGACGTCACGGCCGCCTCGACGGCCAGCGGCGCCAAGGTGCAGCTGTACGACTGCAACGGCACCGCGGCCCAGCAGTGGACCGCCGGCAACGGCGAGCTGGTCAACACCGGCTCCGGCAAGTGCCTGGACGCGACCGACCAGTCCTCCGCCAACGGCACCCAGCTGCAGATATGGACGTGCACCGGCGCGGCCAACCAGAAGTGGACGCTGCCCGGCGGCTCGACGCCGCCGTCCGGCGGGCTGAACACCGGGGTGGCGCCCGGCGGCAACTTCAACCTGTCGGTGTGGGAGCTGCAGGAGCCGGTGGGCTCGCCCGGTTCGCCCACCACGATCTCGTCGTCGCGGCTGCAGGGCGCCGGCGGCTACCAGGACTCGTACTTCTACACCGACGGGTCGGACGGCGCCATGACCTTCTGGGCGCCGGAGAAGGGCGTCACGACGCCGAACTCCAACTACGCACGCTCCGAGCTGCGCGAGATGAACACCAACGGCAGCGCCGCCGACTGGTCGCTGGCCGGCACCCACCGGATGAACGCGACGCTGCGGGTGGTCTCGGTGACCTCCAACGTGTGCGTCGGGCAGATCCACCTCGGCTCCGGCGGCACCTCGACCAAGCCGCTGATCGAGCTGTACTACCACTCCAACGGCGACATCGTCGCGGGCGTGGAGAACTCGCCGTCCGGCGGCCAGACCACGCACACCGTCGGGCACGTCGCCGTCGGCACGACGTGGACCTACACGATCGGCGTGTCCGGCGGGAACACCATCGACCTGACGGTCAACGGAAGCACGACGCACTACGCCATCCCGTCGTCCTTCAACCCCTACAAGCAGTACTTCAAGGCCGGTTCCTACAACCAGTCGTCGTCCGACAGCACCACCAAGGGCGCGCGCGTCGCCTTCTACGCGCTCACCGTCGCGCACAGCTGAGGCGGCAGGACGGACCGGCGGGCGGGGGCAGCGGCCCCCGCCCGCCGGGCGGTTCAGGCGGCCTGCCGGGCCGGCGCAGCCGAGCCGAAGATGTCCACCGCGTGGTAGTAGGTCCACGCGGTGGAGTCGCACGCGGTCTTCGTCGCGCCCGAGTAGCCGGCGCAGACCCGCTTGAGGTCGGCGTAGAGCATGTCGTCCAGCCGGGCCTTGTTGGCGGTGAAGGTGCCGGCCTTCTTGTAGTTGCGGTAGCCGAAGTCGTGCCGGGCGCAGGCGGTCTTGAAGGGGAAGCCGAACGGGTTGTCGGGGGAGTCCGAGCAGTAGTCGGTCGACCAGTCGAAGCCGTAGGCGGACCAGGCGGCCTGGTTGTTGCGGGCGGCCAGCCAGGCGTTGTAGCTGGACGCGCTGGTCTGCGTCCAGCTGCTGAGCACCTGCGCCTTGTCGGCGGGCGCGGCGCCCGCGGGCGTGGCCACGGCGAGCAGGGCGGGCAGCGACAGGGCGGCCGCGGCGAACGGGAGTGCCAGGCGGATGCGCATGAGGGGACCTCCGGGCGTGCGTGGGCCGGGCCGCGGCCGCAGGGGCGGGCCGGGGCCGGTCCACGAGGACGGGAACGGGCCGTACGGGGTGTTGCGGGGCGTACGGGGTCGTACGGGTCTACGCGCGAAGACCTGACGCGGACATGGTTCCCGGGTGCGGCGCGCCGCTAACCCCCGCAACAACGGAAGTTGACGGTGTGCCAGGAGTTCACCCGCAGGTGTGACGGTTACTGCTCGCGGTGCACCTTGTAGTTGGACGCCTGGGCGCGCGGGCGCAGCACCAGCAGGTCCACGTTCACATGGGCCGGGCGGGTCACGGCCCACGCCACGGTGTCGGCGACGTCGTCCGCGGTCAGCGGCTCGGCCACCCCGGCGTACACCGCCTCGGCGCGGCTCGCGTCGCCGCGGAAGCGGGTGAGGGCGAACTCGTCGGTCTTGACCATGCCGGGGGCGATCTCGATGATCCGCACCGGGTGGCCGTTCAGCTCCAGCCGCAGCGTCTCGGCGATGACGTGCGCGCCGTGCTTGGCGGCCACGTAACCGCCGCCGCCCTCGTACGTCGCCAGGCCCGCGGTCGAGGACAGGACGACGATCGTGCCGTCGCCCGACGAGCTGAGCGCGGGCAGCAGGGCCTGCGTGACGTTGAGCACACCGAGCACGTTCACCTCGAACATCGCCCGCCAGTCCGCCGGGTCGGCGGTGGCGACCGGGTCGGTGCCGAGCGCGCCGCCCGCGTTGTTGACCAGCACATGCACCGGCGGGTACGCGTCGAGGCCGGCCGCGAAGGCGTCCACTGCGGCCCTGTCGGTCACGTCCAGGGCGTACACGGCGACGCTGCGACCGTCGGCGGCCAGCTCCTTGGCCAGCGCGTCCAGCTTCTCCGCGCGGCGGGCGGTGAGCACGACGTGGAAGCCGGCCTCGGCGAGCCTGCGGGCGGTCGCGGCGCCGATACCGCTGCTCGCGCCGGTGACCACTGCGGTACGGGTGCTCATGTCGTGCTGCCTCTCGGGCTCCGGGGGTGCTGCGCTGCGTTCCTCCGCAGCATATGCGGCGGCCTGCGCGGTCCGTACGGCCGTACGCCGGTGGGCGTCCAGGTGGGCGTCCAGGTGGGCGTCCAGGCGGGGGTCCAGGCGGGCGGTCAGGCCGCGGACAGCGCCCGCAGCACCACCCGCTGGTCGAACGCCAGCAGAGCGACGGTGGCCGCGCACATGGCCGCGGCCACCGCGACATGGGCGGGGGCCGACATCGCCTGCATCCCTATCGCGTGCATCGCCAGGTGCATGCCGGCCCGCAGGGCGATCAGGCCGACCGCGATCTTGCGGGTGCGCTTGCTCTTGAGCATGGCCTTGGCCATCTTGAGCCGGCCGCGCATGACCGTGCGGGCCAGCACGATGTTCACCGCGGCGGCAGCGACCACGAACACCCAGGCGTGCGGGGCGGACTTGATGATGTCGTACGACGCGCCGATCACACCCTCGAAGGCGAAGAACCACACCGGGACGGGACGGAAGCCGGCCGAACCGCCCTCAGCGGTGCCCTTGCCGGCCGGGGCGTCGAGGCTGTCGGAGGTGCGCACTGCGTCGGTGATTGCCATGGCATGAGCATCACCGCCGGAGAGGGGAGGACGGCAGAGCCGTCCGTCCGTACTCACCCATGACAGATGTCACTGGCCCCCGGCCGCCGCCCGCTGCGCCGCCAGCGCGGTGTGCCGCAGCAGCAGCGCGGTCGTGACCGGGCCGACTCCGCCCGGCACCGGGGACAGGGCGGCGGCCCGCCCGGCCACCGACTCCGCGTCCACGTCACCGGTCAGCCCGCCGTCCTCCGTGGCATTCGTGCCGACGTCCACGACGACCGAGCCGGGTGCCAGGTGCTCGCCCCTGATCAGCCCGGGCCTGCCCGCCGCGGCCACCACGATGTCCGCGGTGCGCGTCGCCGCGGCCAGGTCCGCGGTACGCGAATGGCACACGGTGACCGTCGCGTCCCGGTCCAGCAGCAGGTGCGCGAGCGGCTTGCCGACGACCGTGGAGCGGCCGACGACCGCGACCGAACGCCCGGCAAGGGCGATGCCGTGCGCGTCCAGCAGGCTGACCACGGCCTCCGCGGTCGCCGGGGCGAAGGCCGGCAGGCCCGCGGCCAGCCGGCCCAGGCTCAGCGGGTTCGCGCCGTCCACGTCCTTCTCCGGGGCGATGGCCCCCGCCAGGTCGGCGGCGGACGCGCCGGGCGGCAGCGGCGTCTGCAGGATCACCCCGTGCACGGTGGGGTCGGCGCTCAGCGCCAGCAGCTCCTGGCGGATCGCCGCGGGGGCGGCGTCGGGCGGGAGTCTCACGGTCGTGCAGTCGATCCCCACCTTTTCCGCGGCGCGGGTGATGGAGCGTACGTACCAGGCCGTGCTCTCGTCGTCGGTGGCGACGACCACCACGAGCCGCACGCGCCCGACCGCCTCCGCCACGTCCCGCGCTTCCGCGCGCAACTCCGCGGCCCGCGCGCCCCCACCCAGCTCCACCGTCTCGTACCCCACGCCGACTCCTCTCCTCCCCCGGAGGGGGTGCCACTTGCAGTGGCGTTGCTTTCTTTCCCCCGACCGGGGGCTGGGCGCGCAGTTCCCCGCGCCCCTGAGGTCCTGCCCCTTGCGGTGCGTTGCCTGCCTGCGGCGGGGGGTGGTCGCTCCGTTCTCCCCCAGAGGGGGTACCCCCACGCGCCCCTGGTGGTTGCCCCCTTCCCGCAGGGTGGGCGTTCCTTGGCCTGCGCAGGGTGAGCGTTTTCAAGGGGCGCGGGGAACTGCGCGCCCAGCCCCCACCGGGCCGGAGGCAAGCAGCGCCACTGCAAGTGGCAATCGCCTGGGGCGGACGGAGCGGCCGTCAACCCTGGAGGGATTGGCGGACCGCCGAGGTCAGGGCGGCGGCTCGGGCCGCGAGGGGGTCGACGTCGGAGGTGGCGGCGGTGAGGGCCGCCCGGGTGGCCGGGGACTTGATCCCGGCGAGATTGATCTCGACGTTGACCCGGGCGGTCGTGGCCGCGGCCCTGGCCGCCTCCGCGGCGGCGGCGACGTCCGTCACGACGTTGGGGTTCCCGATGGGAAGCAGCTCCTCCGCGAGGGCGATGATCCGCCGGGCGACCCCGATGACGTCGGCGGGCGGCCTGGCGGCCCCGGCCAGCGCCGCGGCGATGGCAGCGGACCTGGCCGCCTTCTCCCCGTCGCCCCCGCGCGGCAGCGCGTACGCATCGGTGACCGCCGTGAAGGCGGCCGCGTCGGCCGCGGCGAGGTCGAGCGCGGCGCCCCGCAGCTCGTCGCTCTCGGCGGTGATCCGCGCGACGGCTTCCGCCTGGGCGGCGTACTTCTCGCCGGTGGTGTAGCGGGCGACCATGCCGAGCAGTGCGGCGCCCTGGGCCGCGTGCAGCGCGGCGGCGGCCCCGCCGCCGGGTGCGGGCAACCGGGCGGCGAGCCGGTCCAGGTAGCCGCCGACCGTCTCGTCCTGGATCCGCGCCTGATCGTGCACCCGTGCCGCCCTCTCGTGCCGCCGAACCGGATGCGCACGAGCCTATCGTGCGCGCCGAATGCGCTGGTGACGGCCCGTTGTCGTACCTGCGCGGCACAATTCGGTGGACGGGCCGGGAGAGCGCGGGAGAGAGAGGAGCACACCGCCGTGCGAAAGATCGTGTTGATGATGTCGGTATCGCTGGACGGTTTCATGGAGGGGCCGAACCGGGAGATCGACTGGCACCTCGTGGACGACGAACTGCACAACTACTTCAACGCGCACCTGCGCACGATGGGCGCATTTCTCGACGGGCGCGTCACATACGAACTCATGGCCGAATTCTGGCCGACCGCGGACGAGGACGCGTCGAATCCCGAGCCGGTCAAGGAATTCGCCCGTATCTGGCGGGAGATGCCCAAGATCGTCTACTCGCGGACCCTGGAGCAGGCCGGGTGGAACACGACGGTCGTGCGCGAGGTCGTCCCGGCGGAGGTGGCGGCGCTCAAGGCGCAGCCGGGCGGCGATCTGGCCCTGGGCGGCGCCGACTTGGCCGCGGCCTTCGCCGCGCACGACCTCATCGACGAGTACCGGATCTACGTGCACCCGGTGCTGCTCGGCTCGGGCAAGCGGCTCTTTCCCGAGGCCGCGGACCGTACGGCGCTGCACCTGGCGGAGAGCCGTACGTTCGGCAACGGCGTCGTGCTGCTGCGGTACGAGCGCGACCGCGGCTGAGCGGGAGAGCCGGACGACCGCGAAGACCCGGGATAGCGCCCGCCGGGTGCCTCGCTTCATGCGCTTGGCGCCGACTTCGCCGGAATTGGGAAGGCCGATCTTTTCGAAAGCCTCACAACTGCCCCGCAGGGCCTTCGGCCCGTGCTGTTAGCGTTTTGCGGTCAGCCGGCCTGCAGCAGCACAGAAAGCCATAAGCCGAAAAAATGGACTACTGCTACCAATGCCGTCGCACCCTCAACGGGGCGCTGGTGTGCCCGGGTTGCGGTGCTTACGCCCCGGACATCGCGCCGCCCGCTGAGGCGTATCGGCCGCCGTATTACGGCGGTGAGCCGATATCGGCGATGCCGTCGGCGCAGTTGATGCCCGACCCGCCGCTGCCGGAGGCACTGCCGGAACTGCTGTCGTCCGGTGCGCACGGCCCGGACCCCGAGCCGGCGGTGGACTTCGTGCCGTCGGGGCCGCGCCCCGGCGGGCGTGCCGCCCGCCGCCAGCAGCAGGCGCGCTGGCGCAAGAACCGGCGCAGGGCCGCGGCGGCGACCGCTGTGGCCCTCGCGGGCGGCGGTCTGACGATCGCGGCGACGTCGACCGGTGGTTCCGACGGGCGCTCGGCCGCCGCGGCGACCCCGGACCTGCCGGTGGGCGACACGCTGCCGGATGCGACGACCTCAGCCGCGACCTCGGCCACCATCCCCTCGGCGCCGGCCCCGCGGACCACCGCGGGCACCCCGGCCCCGCCGCACCCCGCGGCCACGACCCCGCCGTCGGGCACCCGCTCGGTGCCGGTCGTGCCGCGTACCGCGGCCCCGAACACGGCCGCGTCCCGGCAGCCGATGACCCAGTCGGTCACGACGCAGGCCCCGGTGACGCCGTCGCCCACCTCGACGGCCCAGACGCCGGTGACCCAGCCGACGACGACGCCTTCGCAGCCGCCCGCGACGACCGCCCCGGCGCAGCCGCCGGCCACGTCGGACCCGCAGCCGCCGCGCCAGGTCTGCATCCTGCTGATCTGCCTGTGACCCGCCGCTGACGCCTGCGCGGGGGAGGCGTCAGCGGTGCGGACCGCCCGAGAACGACACGCGGCGGTCCGGCCCGCCCGGGGTCTCGTACATACGTTCGAACGTATGCGAGAATCCGGAGCATGCACCACCACACCTTCCCCGCCGACCTCGTCCAGGCGCAGCGCGACTGGTACGCCACGTATCGCCAACTGGCCGGCGCCGCCGGCTCCCAGACCACCGTGCTGCGCCGCCGCCTGGTGCGGCTCTCGGTCCAGGTCACCGCACATCCGTACTGGGCGACGGTGCCCCACAGTGCGCCCGCGGCCCGGATGCAGCTCAAGGCGCTCGCCTGGGACGACGAGGCGGGCGACAGATCCGGCGACGGTGCCGAGGAGCACGGCCCGCAGGCGCGGACAGGTGCCGGCCCCGCGAGCGCTACGGCCGGGTGAAGGCCCTCCGGCAGTGCGCGACCAGCTCGCGCACCGCCGGCGGGTGCGTACCGCGCCAGACCAGTGCCAGCAGCGCCGGGATGTCCACGTCGGCGATCGGGCGGGCGGCCGGCAGGTCCCGGTGGCGGGGCGCCGTCGACTCGCTCAGCACCCCGACGCCGAGCCCGCGTGCGGCCAGGCCGGCGATCGCGTCGGGGGCGCTGGCCTGCAGCGCGATCACCGGGTCGAGCCGCTGCTCGGCGCAGGCCTGGTCCAGGACGCCGCGCAGGCCGGTGCCGCGGGGCATGCACACCAGCGGGTGTCCTGCGACCTCCCGCAGCGTGACCGGGTCCGCCCCGCCGTCGGAGTCCGCCCCGCCGGGCCCTGCCAGCGGGTGCCCGGCGGGCACGACGGCGACCAGCCGCTCGCTGACGACGGTGAAGGCGTCGAGCCCGCCGGGTGTGCCGCCCGCGCAGCCGATCAGCGCCAGGTCGACGGCGCCGTCCCGTACGCCGTCGGCCAGTTGCTCCGAGGCGTCCTCGACCAGGGTGATCTCCACTCCGGGGTGGGCCTGGTGGAAGGCGGCGAGCGCGTCGAAGAGCGGGGTGACCGTGCATCCGACGACCATGCCGACGACGACCTGCCCGCGGATGACGTCGGTGACCTCGCCGACGGCCTGCCCGACCGCATGCGCGGCGGCCAGCGCGGCCCTGGCGTGTTCGAGTGCGGCCTTGCCCGCGACGGTCAGCCGGGCGGTGCGGCCCGAGCGGTCGAAGAGTTCCGCGCCCAACTCCCGCTCCAGCTGCCGAATCTGGGAGCTGACCCCGGACTGGCTGATGTGGACGCGCTCGGCGGCCCGGGTGAAGTTGCGCTCCTCGGCGACCGCGACGAAGTATTCGAGCTGCCTGAGGTCCATGACCGCGAGGCTACCCAGCCCGCGGCGCCCGGGGACTCAGGGCCAGACGAGGCAGTACAGCTGGTGTCCCGACTCCTGGCAGCGGCGGGCGAAGTCCTGCCATTCGTGGAGCATCTGGTAGATGACGAACGCGTCGCGCGGGCCGCGCCGGTCGGGGACGGTCGACCATATGAAGGCGGCGGCGCCGAGGGACTCCTCGTTGGCGTTGCGCAGCGGTTCCACGACGGACGCGGGCAGCCGGACGACGGCGTAGTCCGGGTGCAGGACGACGAGTTCGAGCGGCGGGACCTTGGCCGGGGGTATGCCCTCGATGCCGGTGAGGACCATCGCGGCCATCGTCTCCGGCTTGACCTTGGTGTACAGGCCCTGGCCGAGTTCGTCGCCGCCGAGTTCCTCCGGGCGCATCGAGATCGGGACGCGGGCCGCGGTGGCACCGTCGGGCGCACCGAAGTACTTGTAGGTCACCCCCACTCGGCCACCCCTGCTCCTGCCCTCTGCGGTCGATCGGCGTTCGTTCGTGTCGCGCTGTCCGCGGTCCCCGCGATCTCCGCGGCGATCGCGTGGTTCTCGGTGTTGCTGTTGCTCGTGGTGTTCTTGATCGCGTGGTTCTGGACTGCTCGGCTCTGCGGTGTGTCGATTCTGCGAGTTCTGCGAGTTCTGCGGGGTGCGGCGGCGCTTGCCGGTCGGGCGGGCGTCGTCGGGTTCGGGTACGTGTTCTCCCGGTCCCTCGCCCGGACCGCCACCCGTCTGCTGCATTCCACTACCCGACCATCTGCCGCCCCAACCATGCAACCCGATCATCGTCTCAGATGCACGGTTGAGACGTTGTGGCGCAACGCCCGGGGTTTGAGAGCATGTGTCTGTGAGCTATCCCTACGAAGCACCAGTGTCCCAGGAACTGTTCGACCGCGCGGCGGCCGTGACCCCAGGAGGCGTGAACTCTCCGGTGCGGGCCTTCCGTGCCGTGGGCGGTACGCCCCGCTTCATGGTGTCCGGTACCGGTCCGTACCTGACCGACGCCGACGGCCGCGAGTACGTGGACCTGGTCTGCTCGTGGGGACCGATGATCCTCGGCCACGCGCACCCCGAGGTGATCGCCGCCGTCCAGGCCGCTGTGACCCGCGGCACGTCCTTCGGCACGCCCAGCGAGGGCGAGGTCGCGCTGGCCGAGGAGATGGTGGCCAGGGTCGAACCGCTGGACCAGGTGCGGCTGGTGTCGTCCGGCACCGAGGCGACGATGTCCGCGATCCGGCTGGCCCGCGGCTTCACCGGGCGCGCGAAGGTGGTCAAGTTCGCGGGGTGCTACCACGGTCATGTGGACGCGCTGCTGGCCGCCGCCGGTTCCGGTGTGGCCACCTTCGGGCTGCCCGACACCCCGGGCGTGACCGGTGCGCAGACCGGCGAGACGATCGTGCTGCCGTACAACGACCTGGACGCCGTACGGGCCGCGTTCGCCGCGAACCCCGGGCAGATCGCCTGTGTCATCACCGAGGCGTCGCCCGGCAACATGGGCGTCGTACCGCCCCGCGACGGCTTCAACGCGGGCTTGAAGGAGCTGTGCGCGGCCGACGGCGCCCTCTATGTCTCCGACGAGGTCATGACCGGCTTCCGGGTCAGCAGGGCCGGCTGGTACGGGCTCGACGGCGTCCGCCCCGACCTGATGACCTTCGGCAAGGTCATGGGCGGCGGCTTCCCCGCCGCGGCCTTCGGCGGCCGGGCCGACGTCATGGCCCAGCTCGCCCCGGTCGGCCCGGTCTACCAGGCCGGCACCCTGTCCGGTAACCCGGTGGCGACCGCGGCGGGCCTGGCGCAGCTGCGGCTGCTGGACGACGCGGCCTACCGGGCGGTGGACGCGGCCTCCGCGGAGATCCGCGGGCTGGTGACGGCGGCGCTGAGCAAGGAGGGGGTCGCGCACCGGCTGCAGACGGCGGGCAGTATGTTCTCCGTCTTCTTCACGGACGAGGAGGTCCGTGACTTCGAGGCGGCCAAGCGCCAGGAGGCGTACCGCTTCACCCCGTTCTTCCACTCGATGCTGGCGCAGGGCGTGTACGTGCCCCCGTCGGCGTTCGAGTCCTGGTTCGTGTCGACCGCACACGACGAGCGGGCCGTGGAGCGTATCGCTGCCGCGCTGCCCGCCGCCGCACGTGCCGCAGCGGAGGCCCACGCATGAGTTCCCCCACGTCCGCCGGCGACGAGTTGACCGTGGTGCACGTGGTGCGGCACGGCGAGGTCCACAACCCCGACGGCGTCCTGTACGGCCGCGCGCCCGGCTACCACCTGTCGGAGCTCGGCCGGAAGATGGCCGACCGGGTCGCCGAGCACCTGGCCGGGCGGGACGTCACCTACGTGGTGGCCTCGCCGCTGGAGCGCGCCCAGGAGACGGCGACGCCGATCGCGAAGGCGCACGGCCTCGACCTGGCCGCCGACCGGCGGCTCATCGAGGCGGCCAACATCTTCGAGGGCAAGACCTTCGGCGTCGGCGACGGCGCGCTGCGCAAGCCGGCGAACTGGAAGTACCTGACCAACCCCTTCCGGCCGAGCTGGGGCGAGCCGTACGTCGACCAGGTCGTGCGGATGACCGCGGCGCTCGGTGCGGCGCGGGACGCGGCCCGCGGGCACGAGGCGGTGTGCGTCAGCCACCAGCTGCCCATCTGGGTGGTGCGCTCCTTCGCCGAGCGGCGCAGGCTGTGGCACGACCCGCGCCGCCGCCAGTGCACGCTGGCGAGCGTGACGAGTTTCACCTACCGCGGCGACGAGATCGTCTCGGTCGGCTACTCGGAGCCCGCCATCGACCTGGTGCCCCCGCACCTGCGCGGCGCCAAGGGTCCCAAGGGTGCCTGACGCCCCCCCCACGCGGGCGAAAGAGGGAGAGCCACGTGGGGGATATTCGGGTGATTTGACCAAAATCATATAATCCGCGAGGAACGTGTGGACGTCATGGTGGGCGTCCGCACTTCCGCCCGCCTCAGCTGCAGGACATGCACGCCGAGAGTGGGGAATCGCATGAGTGGGATGAGCCGGAGGAGCCTGCTGACGACAACCGCTGGGGTGGCGGCCGGGGTGGCCGTCGCAGGGTGCGGGACGGGGAAGGGGGGCCGGGGAGCGGAGCGTACGGGGGAGCCGTCGGGGGCCAGCGGGGCGCACGCCCCGGCCAAGACCGTCACCCTGATCGGCGACGGGTCCACCGCCCACACCGGCGACCAGCCCAACCAGCCCGCCGTCGACCGGCTGGAGCCCGGCCAGACCCCGCCGCAGTTCGTGATCTTCTCCTGGGACGGCGCCGGCGAGGTCGGCAACGGCCTCTTCCCCCGCTTCCGCAAGCTCGCCGCCGACCACGGCGTGTCCATGACCTTCTTCCTGAGCGGGCTCTACCTGCTGCCCGAGGACAAGAAGCTGGAGTACGCCCCGCCCAACAGCCCGCTCGGCGCCTCCGACATCGGCTACCTCGCCGACGACCACCTGCGGATGACGCTGGACAACGTCCGGCAGGCCTGGCAGGAGGGCCACGAGATCGGCACCCACTTCAACGGCCACTTCTGCACCGGCGCGGGAAGCGTAGGACGCTGGACCCCGGCGGACTGGAAGAGCGAGATCGACCAGGCCAAGACCTTCGTGACCACCTGGAAGACCCAGACCGGCTGGCACGAGGAGGACCCGCTGCCCTTCGACTACGAGACGGAGCTGATCGGCGGCCGCACCCCGTGCCTGCTCGGCCAGAACCAGTGGCTGCCGACCGCGAGCGCCCTGGGCTTCCGCTACGACGCCAGCTCGCCGGGCGGGAACCAGGTCTGGCCGTCGAAGAAGATGGGCGTGTGGGACCTGCCGCTGCAGCTGATCCCCTTCCCCGGGCACACCTTCGAGGTGCTGTCCATGGACTACAACATGCTGGCCAACCAGTCGCACGCCGCCACCAGCAGCGACCCGCGCAACTACCCGTACTGGCGCGAGCAGGCCGCCCAGTCCTACATCGCCGGCTTCGAGCGGGCCTACCAGACCAACCGGGCACCCTTCTACATCGGCAACCACTTCGAGGAGTGGAACGGCGGGATCTACATGGACGCCGTCGAGGACGCGTTCAAGTACATCGCCGCCGCCGGGCACGACGACGTCCGCATGGTGTCCTTCCGGCAGTTCGTGGACTGGCTGGACGCGCAGGACCCGGCGGTGCTCGACCGGCTGCGCACCCTGGAGGTCGGCCAGGCGCCCTCGCAGGGCTGGAAGGACTTCATGACGGCGCCGGCGCCGGTGCCCGCGGAGACCGCACCGTCGGCCGCCGCCGTCGCCTGAGGCCGCCCACCCCGCCGCCGGCACCATCATCTGGTCCTTACTTGGGGCGATTGCCGCTTTTGGTGCCGGTGTCGGGGGTGTGGAAGATCGCCCGAAGGCCCATGCGAAACTTTTCACATGAGTCCTACGCGCGCTCTTCGACGCCGCCCGCTGCGCAGTGCCCTGGCACTGGCCGGAGCCGCCGTCGTGGCGCTGACGCTCGCCGCCTGCTCGTCGTCCTCGACCGGTTCGAACTCGGGCAGCTCCAACTTCGTCAGCGGCAGCGGTGAGATCACCGTCCTCAAGCCCGCCGACCGCAAGCCCGCACCCGACCTGTCGGGCAAGACCATCGCCGGCGGGCAGGACAGCCTGGCCGCGTACAAGGGCAAGGTCGTCGTCGTCAACATCTGGGGCTCGTGGTGCGGCCCCTGCCGGGCCGAGGCCCCGCACCTGGCCTCCGTCGCCGCCGCCGACCAGGCCAAGGGCGTGCAGTTCCTGGGCATCAACACCCGGGACCTGACCGCCTCGAACGCCACCAGCTTCGCCAAGCGCTTCGGGATCACCTACCCGAACCTCTTCGACCCTTACGGCAAGCTGATCCTGCGCTTCCCCAAGGGCAGCCTCAACCCGCAGAGCCTGCCCGCCACGCTGGTCATCGACCGGCAGGGCCGGCTCGCCGCCCGGGCGCTCAAGCCGCTCGGCCTGGACGACCTGAACCAGCTGATCGACCCGATCGCCGCGGAGAAGTGACGTGGGCGGCACGGGTGCGCTGACCGTCCTGGCGGCCGACCAGAACCAGACGGTGCTGACCGGGGCGCTGCTGGCCGCGATCCCGATCGCGATGTTCGCCGGCCTGGTCTCGTTCTTCTCGCCCTGCGTCCTGCCGCTCGTCCCCGGCTACCTGTCCTACGTCACCGGCATGACCGGCACCGACCTGGCCGAGGCCAGGCGGGGCAGGATGCTCGCCGGCGCGTCGCTGTTCGTCCTCGGTTTCAGCGCCGTCTTCGTCTCCGGCGGCGCCCTCTTCGGCAACTTCGGGCAGACGCTGCTGGTGCACAAGGACGTCCTGACGAAGGTCTTCGGGGCGCTGACCATCGTGCTGGGCCTGGCCTTCATGGGCTTCGTCGGCGGCATGACCCAGCGCGAGTTCCGCTTCCACACCAGGCCCGCGGTGGGCCTGGCAGGGGCGCCGCTGCTCGGCGTGCTGTTCGGGCTCGGCTGGACGCCCTGCGTCGGCCCCACCCTGGGCGCCGTCAACTTCCTGGCCTTCAACGACGCGAGCGCCGGCCGCGGTGCGCTGCTGATGACGTTCTACTGCGCGGGCCTCGGCGTGCCCTTCATCGTGGCGGCCATAGCTTTCCGCCGTACGCTGGGCGCCTTCGCCTGGGTCAAGCGCCACTACGCGTGGGTCGTACGGATCGGCGGAGGCATGCTCGTGGCGGTCGGCGTCCTGCTGGTCACCGGAGTGTGGGATCACATCACCTACCAGATGCAGATCTGGTCTGGCAGCTTCACCACAGGGGTCTGAACCCATGAGCATCACCGAGAAGTCCGAGCGCGAAGACCTCGGCGCGGCAGGCGCGCAGCTGAGCACCGCCCCCGCCGACACCCTCGCGGAGACGCCCGCGCTCGGCGTGCTGGGCTGGCTGCGCTGGATGTGGCGCCAGCTCACCTCGATGCGGGTCGCGCTGATCCTGCTCTTCCTGCTGTCGCTCGCCGCGATCCCCGGCTCGCTGGTCCCGCAGCACAGCGACCAGCTCAAGGTCGACGCCTTCAAGGCCAAGCACCCGACGGTCAGCCCGTTCTACGAGAAGATCGGGCTCTTCCACGTCTACAGCTCGCCGTGGTTCGCGGCGATCTACATCCTGCTGTTCATCTCGCTGGCCGGCTGCATCGTGCCGCGCACCTGGCAGTTCGTCGGCCAGCTGCGCTCCCGGCCGCCGCACGCCCCGCGCAACCTGACCCGGCTGCCGGCGTACAGCACCTGGCGTACCGACGCGAGCCCCGAGGACGTCACGGAGGCGGCCCGCAAGGCGCTGCGCGGCCGCCGGTTCCGCACCAGCGTGACCGGCACCTCGGTGGCCGGCGAGAAGGGCTACCTGCGCGAGTTCGGCAACCTGCTCTTCCACGTCTCGCTGTTCGGCCTGCTCATCGCCTTCGCGCTGACGTCGCTGGAGAAGGCCGAGGGCGGCAAGCTGGTCGTCGAGGGCGACGGCTTCGTCAACAACCTCACGCAGTACGACGACTTCAGCGGCGGCACCCTCTACGGCGCCGACGACCTCCAGCCCTTCGGCTTCGACCTGGACAGCTTCGACCAGAAGTACGCCACCAGCGGCCCGGAGAAGGGCACGGCGCTGGAGTTCAAGGCCAACATCCACTACTACAGCGGCACCGACGGCAAGCCCGTCAAGGGCGAGATCTCGGTCAACCACCCGCTGAGCATCGGCGGCGAGAAGGTCTACCTGATCTCGCACGGCTACGCGCCCGTCGTGACGGTCAGGGACGCCAAGGGCAACGTGCTCAAGTCCATCGTGCCCTTCCTGCCCCAGGACACCGCGCTGACCTCGGTCGGCGTCATCAAGGTGCCGGACGCGCTGGGCAAGGACGGCAAGCCCGACCAGCTGGGCTTCCGCGGCATCTTCACCCCGACCTTCGCGCTGGACTCGGTGCGGGGACCGCACTCGTCCTTCCCGACCCTGCAGTACCCGGCGCTGGTCCTGAACGCCTTCCACGGCGACCTCGGCCTGGACTCCGGCGCCCAGCAGAACGTGTACCAGCTCGACACCGCGCACATGAAGCAGTTCACCGACAGCAAGGGCCAGCTCGTCAGCAAGGCGATGAAGCCCGGCGACACCATGACGCTGCCGAACGGCGCGGGCAGCCTCACCTTCGACGGCGTCAAGACCTGGGCCAGCTTCACCATCTCCCACCAGTCGGGCAACGAGGCCGCCCTGGTCAGCGGGGTCGGCGCGATCCTGGGACTGGCCGGCTCGCTGTTCATCCAGCGCCGCAGGATCTGGGTGCGGGCGGTGCGGGCCGAGGACGGCGTGACCGTCGTGGAGATGGGGGGCCTCGGCCGCAGCGAGTCCGCGCGGATCGCCGACGAGATCGGCGACGTCGCCCTGCAACTGCTGCCCGACGCGCCCGTCAGACCAGAAGGCGAACCCCCGGCGGAAGCCGGGACCCCAGCCGACGCCGAGGCCACCGCCGACGCCGAGACCACAGCCGTGAACGACGACGAAGGAGCGCGCGCGTGAACATCGCTGCCGCGGTCAACGAGAGCTTCGCGAACAACAGCAACTACCTGATCCGTTCGGCGATGTTCGTCTACGCCCTCGCCTTCCTCGCCCACCTGGCCGAGTGGGTCTTCGGCGGGCGCAGCAAGGTCGCCGTGCAGTCCGCGGCCCTGACCGCCGAGGCGCAGGCCGAGCAGGACGCGGCCGAGGCGGCCCGGCGGAAGGCGGCCCAGCAGGTCACGGTGAAGACCGCGGGCGGCAGTACGGTCACCCTGGAGCGCCCCACGGTCGTCACCCGTGCCTCGGCCAGCGACCGCGGTATCGAGGACGGCCCGGGCGCCGCGGGCGGCAGCGAGAAGGGCGACCTCTACGGCCGGATCGCGGTGTCCTTCACCGTGCTGGCCTGGCTGCTGCACGCCACGGGCGTCGCCTTCCGCGCGGCCTCCGTGCAGCGCGCCCCCTGGGGCAACATGTACGAGTTCTCCACCACCTTCGGCGCCGTCGCCGTCGGCTCGTACCTGCTGCTGCTCGCGCTGAAGAAGGACGTCCGCTGGATCGGGCTGTTCCTGACCACGTCGGTGCTGCTGGACCTGGGCCTTGCCACCTCGGTGCTCTACACCAACAGCGAGCAGCTGGTGCCGGCGCTGCACTCGTACTGGCTGTGGATCCACGTCTCGTGCGCGATCATCTCCGGCGCGATCTTCTACCTGGCCGCGGTCGGCACCCTGCTCTTCCTCTTCCGCGACCACTACGAGGTCGCGGTGACCGCGGGCCGGGCGCAGGACGGCCGGTGGGGCGACATCATGCGGCGGCTGCCGTCCGCGGCGACCCTGGACAAGTTCGCGTACCGGATGAACGCGCTGGTCTTCCCGCTGTGGACCTTCACCATCATCGCCGGCGCGATCTGGGCGCAGGCCGCATGGGGCCGCTACTGGGGCTGGGACCCCAAGGAGACCTGGGCGTTCATCACCTGGGTCGCCTACGCCTGCTACCTGCACGCGCGCGCCACCGCCGGCTGGAAGGGCCGCAAGGCGGCGTATCTGGCGCTGATCGCCTTCGCGTGCTTCCTGTTCAACTACTACGGCGTGAACATCTTCGTCAGCGGCAAGCACTCCTACGCCGGGGTCTGACGAAGCTGTCCCGGCGGGATGCGAGACTGGCGCCATGGCTTACGACGATCTCCGCTCGTTCCTCCGGGCGCTGGAGAAGGAGGGCGACCTGCGGCGGATCACCGCCGAGGTCGACCCGTACCTGGAGGTCGGCGAGATCACCGACCGGGTGAACAAGTCCGGTGGCCCCGCACTGCTCTTCGAGAACGTGCGGGGCTCGGTCGCGCCACTGGCGATGAACGTCTACGGGACCGACCGCCGACTGCTCAAGTCGCTCGGCCTGAGCGCGTACACCGACATCGGCGAGAAGATCGCCGGGCTGCTCAAGCCGGAGCTGCCGCACGGCTTCGTCGGGGTGCGGGAGGCCTTCGGGAAGCTGGCCGGGATGGTCCATGTGCCGCCGAAGAAGGTCAAGTCGGGGGACGCGCCCGTCCAGGAGGTCGTGCTCACCGGTGACGACGTCGACCTCGACGCGCTGCCGGCGCTCTTCACCTGGCCGCAGGACGGCGGCTCCTTCTTCAACCTGGGCCTGACCCACACCAAGGACCCCGGCACCGGGGTGCGCAACCTCGGCCTCTACCGGCTCCAGCGGCACGACCGGCGCACCATCGGCATGCACTGGCAGATCCACAAGGACAGCCGCAACCACTACCAGGTCGCCCAGCGGCGCGGCGAGCGCCTGCCGGTGGCCATCGCCTTCGGCTGCCCGCCCGCCGTCACCTATGCCGCGACCGCACCGCTGCCCGGCGACATCGACGAGTACCTCTTCGCCGGCTTCGTGCAGGGCAAGCGGGTCGAGCTGGTCGACTGCAAGACGGTGCCGCTGCAGGTGCCCGCGCAGGCCGAGGTCGTCGTCGAGGGGTGGCTGGAGCCCGGGAAGATGCTGCCGGAGGGGCCGTTCGGCGACCACACCGGCTTCTACACCCCGCAGGAACCGTTCCCCGCACTGACCGTCGGCTGCGTCACGATGCGCAAGCGCCCGCTCTTCCAGTCCATCGTGGTCGGCCGGCCGCCGACCGAGGACGGGCCGCTGGGCCGCGCCACCGAGCGCTTCTTCCTGCCGCTGCTGAAGATCATCGTGCCGGACATCGTGGACTACCACCTGCCGGAGGCCGGCGGCTTCCACAACTGCGCCATCGTCTCGATCGACAAGAAGTACCCCAAGCACGCGCAGAAGACGATGCATGCGATCTGGGGCGCCCACATGATGTCGCTCACCAAGCTGATCGTCGTCGTGGACTCCGACTGCGACGTCCACGACCTGCACGAGGTGGCCTGGCGTGCGCTGGGCAACACCGACTACTCCCGCGACCTGACCGTCGTGGAGGGACCCGTCGACCACCTGGACCACGCCTCGTACCAGCAGTTCTGGGGCGGCAAGGCCGGGATCGACGCGACCCGCAAGCTGCCCGAGGAGGGCTACACGCGGGACGGGGGCTGGCCGGAGATGGTGCTCTCCGACCCGGAGACGGCGGCGAAGGTCGACCGCCGATGGAGGGAGTACGGCCTGTGAGCGCGGAATCCGCCACCCCGGACCTGTTCGGACCGCAGCCGAGCCCCGACGGCCGGGTCAAGGCCTTCCTGCGGCTGGTGATGATCGAGCACTCGGTCTTCGCGCTGCCCTTCGCCTACATCGCCGCCCTCACCGCGATGTTCCGCGACAACGGCTCCGTGCACTGGGGCGAACTGCTGCTGATCACCGTGGCGATGGTCGGCCTGCGCACCTTCGCGATGGCCTGCAACCGGATCATCGACCGGGAGATCGACGCCCGCAACCCGCGCACCGCCACCCGCGAACTGGTCACCGGCGCCCTGTCGGTACGGTCCGCGTGGACGGGCGCACTGATCGCCGTCGTGGTCTTCCTGGGCGCCGCCGCCCTGCTCAACCCGCTGTGCCTGGCGCTCGCGCCGGTCGCGGTGGTGCCGATGGTCGTCTACCCCTACGGCAAGCGGTTCACGAACTTCCCGCACGCCATCCTGGGCATCGCGCAGGCCATGGGGCCGATAGGGGCCTGGCTCGCGGTGACCGGGGAGTGGGCCTGGCAGCCGGTGGTGCTCGGCCTCGCGGTCGGGGTGTGGATCGGCGGCTTCGACCTGATCTTCGGCTGCCAGGACGTGGCCGCCGACCGGGCGCACGGCGTGAAGTCGGTGCCGGCCCGCTTCGGCATCCCGGCCGCGCTGCACGGCGCCCGGATCTGCCACGTCGTCACCACGGCCCTGCTGGTCTGGTACGGGGCCGCGGTCCACGCGGGCGGCTTCTGGTGGACGGGGCTCGTGGTGGTCGGCGGTGCCTTCCTCTACGAGCACTCCATCGTCAGGCCGCACGACCTGAGCCGGCTCAACCGGGCCTTCTTCACCGTCAACGGCGTGATCGGCATCACGCTCTTCGTCTTCGCCCTGCTCGACCTGCTGGCGCGCGGCCTCGGCACCTGAGGCGCCGGGGCCGCGCGGGCGGGTTCCCGTCGGGCGCGGTCAGGCGTCCTTGTTGCCCATGAGGTCGCCCAGCTGCGACATCACCGCACCCATCAGGTCCTGCGGGTTGAGCTGCTGGGCGCCCGACGGCGCCTTGACCGGGTCGGCCCCGCCGTCGATCGACAGGCCGAGCGGCAGCGAGCCGTGGATGGTGTCGTCGAACTGCGCCAGGTCCACGCTGATGTGGTTCAGCTTGCCGCCCTTGACGGCCAGGTCCAGCGACACCGTCTTGTTCGGCACGTCGTCCAGGCTCTTCTTGAGGTCGCCCGGCAGCATCGAGGTCATCGAGCCCAGGCTGTTCTCGATGTCCTGGGCCAGGGTGCGGGCCGGCAGGCTGACCTTGAGGTGGTCGGCGCCGTCCTTGCTCCCCAGGTCGGTGATCTTCGCGTCCTTGGCCAGCGACTTCTGGAGCGGCGCGAGCAGTTCGGCGAAGGTCTTCTGCGCCAGGTCGGTGGGCAGCGCGGTCGGCAGGTCCGAGGGCAGCCCGAGGCCGCCGAGCGGGGAGTCCTCGGAGCTGCCGGAGCCGTCGGAACTGCCGAAGCCGTCGTCCGAGCCGCCGGAGCCCTTGCCGCCGCCGAGGGTCTTGGCGAAGTCCGCGAAGGCCTGCGGGTCGATGGAGACCCAGCCGCCCTTGGCGAGGGTCTTGATCGAGGCGAAGGACGACGGCAGCTGGTCGACCGAGTTCAGCATGCCGGTGAGGTCGGACAGGCCCGCGTCACCGGTGGTGTCCAGGGCCGCCAGGCCCTTGAGGTCCACCTGTACGTAGGCCTTCTGGTCGACCGAGCGCACCCCGACCAGCGTCTTGCCCTCGGACTTGCCCGTGGCGCCGCCGGCCACTTCGAGGCCGAAGGACGTGCCCTTGTCGTCGCCCTTGACTTCGGCGAGCGCCTTGTCGGCGCTGAAGGACGTGGAGACCCGCAGCCCGCCGAGCATGTCGGCGTCGGCGCGCTTGAAGTCGTCCTGGTCCTTGAGGGCCGCGTAGATCTGCTCGGGGGTGCCGTCGAAGGACAGCCCCATCGTCACCGACTTCTGCTCACCGAGCTTGGTGAAGGCGTTGGTGACCTTGCCCTGCGGGGTGCCGGGCTCCTCGCTGCCGCATGCGGCCGCCCCGGCGGTTATCAGCGCGACCACTCCGGCGGCGGCGAGACCCTTGCGCATGGTGATGATGACGAACTCCTCGGACGTGGCGACCAGATCGCGAACGGCGGTGTGGTGTCGGTGTGCTGTCGGTGGGGGGCTGGCAGAAGCGTATCTGTGCGGGAGCTGTGGTCTCGCGGGGGTTTCCGGCTGAGTTGTGGCGGCCTGCGCTGCCGGGATGCGGCAGCCTGCGGTCAGGAGGACACCGAGACCGTGCGCTCGCGGAAGAGGAACGCGGCCACCACACCCCCGACGAGACCGAACAGGTGCGCCTGCCAGGACACCCCGTCGGCGGTCGGCAGCACGCCCCACAGGATCGACCCGTAGAGCACACCGACGATCAGGCCGACGACGACGTCCAGCGGGCGCTTGTCCACGAAGCCGCGGCTGAGCAGATAGCCGAACAGGCCGAATATCAGGCCCGACGCGCCGAGCGTCGTGGTGTGCGCGGGCGCGATCAGCCACACCCCCAGGCCGCTGATGACCACGATGGTGAAGGCCACCGCGAGGTAGCGGGCTATGCCGCGCAGCGCCGCGATGAAGCCGAGCACCAGCAGCGGCAGGCTGTTGGAGGCCAGGTGCGCGAAGCCGACGTGCATGAAGGCGGCGGGCACGATGTCGAGCAGCTCGCTGCCCTTGCGCGGGGTGATGCCGAAGGTGTCGAGCCGCTGGCCGCTCAGCGCGCTGACGGCCTCCAGGACCCACAGCAGCGCCAGCCAGCCCAGCATGAGCGCCGCGGCGGCGACGACCCGGCTCCCGGCACGCAGCGGGGAGAGCACCGTGTCGACCAGGCCCGCCCGCGGCCGCGCGGCCCGTCCCGCGGTCTGTCCGTATGCCACGAAACCCCCCTGAGTCCCCCCTGAGCCCAGTGCCTTCCACCGTTGACAACGCCTGCCGCCCGCGCCCGGTTCCCGCTTCGGCGGCTCCGCCCCGGTCCGGTTACGCTCGTCGGCGTGGACGACATCCCCGACGGTGCCCAGGACGGCACCCCCGACGGCACCCCGCGGCGCCGCGCGCGCGAACCGTGGGTCGTCGGGGTGTCGGGGGCCTCGGGCACGCCGTACGCGGCCGCCGTGCTGCGGGCGCTGCTGCACGCGGGCGAGGACGTCGACCTGGTGGTCAGCCGGGCGGCCCGGCTGACCCTGCTGGACGAGACCGGCGCCGGCTTCCGCGACGCGCACTGGCGCGAGGACCTGGCCAGGCTGCTCGCCCGCGGCGCCGACGGCACCCCGGACCTGCACCCGCCGGCCGACCTGTCCCGGGTGCGCCACTGGCCCGCGGGCGACCTGGCCGCCGGACCGTCCTCCGGGTCGTACCCGGCCAAGGGCATGCTGATCGTGCCGGCCAGCACCGCGTGCGTGGCCGGGGTGGCGCTCGGGCTGTCCAAGGACCTGCTCCAGCGGGCCGCGAGCGTCACCCTCAAGGAGCGCCGCCCGCTGGTGGTCGCGGTGCGCGAGACCCCGCTCGGCGGCCAGACGCTGCGCCACCTGGTGGCCCTCGACGACGCGGGCGCGGTGGTCCTGCCCGCCTCGCCGGCCTTCTACACCGGCGCCGTCCACATCCAGGACCTGGTGGACTTCGTCGCCGGCCGGGTGCTGGACGCCGCAGGTGTGCCGCACAAGCTGTACCGCCGCTGGCAGGGCGAGCTGGGCGCCGCGACACAGGAGGCCGCTGCGGCTCATGAGACGGGTGCGGCATCACCGGGAAGACCACATGCGCAGGGCGCTGACCCGTTCATGCCTTAGATTCGTGTCCAGACAGCGCAGTCGTGGCATGAACGGGAGGGTCCCTTCTGATGGACGCGGTGGACAGGCAGCTCATCCAGGCGTTGCGGGAGAACGGCCGGGCGTCGTACGCGGAACTGGGCCGACTGGTGGGCCTGTCCGGTCCCAGCGTCACCGACCGCATCAACCGCCTGGAACAGGCCGGAGTGATCACCGGCTACCGCGCCACGGTCGCCCCCGCCGCACTGGGCCTGGGCGTGACCGCCCTGGTCGGACTCCAGCTCAGCGACGCCGCCGACCACGAGGACGTGGCAGGCAGGCTGCGCGACCTGGACGAGATCGAGGACTGCTGGTTCATCGCGGGCGACGACTCGTACATGCTCAAGGTCAGGGTCGGCGACGTGGACGGCCTCGAACACACCATCCGCCGGCTGTCCGGGACCAAGGGCGTCGCCCGCACCCGTACCACGATCGTGCTGTCCACGAAGTGGGAGAACCGGGTCGGGGCGCTGCCCGAGGAAGTCTGAGCGTAGGGTCGGTCGGGACCCGGCAGCGGCCGGCAGGAGGAGGAGCACATGGACGCGGGGCTCAAGCGGGAGCTGGAGGAGAAGGTCTACGCCGGCGAGCGGCTGACCCGGGAGGACGGCATCGCCCTCTACGAGTCCGACGACCTCGCCTGGCTGGGCGGGCTCGCGCACCACGTGCGCACGAAGAAGAACGGCGACGTCGTCCACTTCAACGTCAACCGCCACCTGAACATGACCAACGTGTGCACGGCCTCGTGCGCCTACTGCTCCTTCCAGCGCAAGCCGGGCGAGAAGGACGCGTACACGATGCGCATCGAGGAGGCCGTGCGGCTGGCCAAGGCGATGGAGGGCGACAGCCTCACCGAGCTGCACATCGTCAACGGCCTGCACCCGACGCTGCCGTGGCGCTACTACCCGCGCTCGCTCAAGGCCCTCAAGGAAGCGCTGCCGCAGGTCTCGCTCAAGGCCTTCACCGCCACCGAGATCCACCACTTCGAGACCATCTCGGGCATGTCCGCCTCCGACATCCTCGACGAGCTGATCGAGGCCGGCCTCGAATCGCTGACCGGCGGCGGCGCGGAGATCTTCGACTGGGAGGTGCGCCAGCACATCGTGGACCACCGCACCCACTGGGAGGACTGGTCCCGCATCCACCGGCTGGCGCACTCCAAGGGCCTCAAGACCCCCTGCACCATGCTCTACGGCCACATCGAGGAGCCCAGGCACCGCGTCGACCACGTGCTGCGGCTGCGCGAACTGCAGGACGAGACCGGCGGCTTCCAGGTCTTCATCCCGCTGCGCTACCAGCACGACTTCGTGGACATGAAGGACGGCAAGGTCCGCAACACCCTGCAGGCCCGCACCACGATGGCCACCGGGGCCGAGGCGCTCAAGACCTTCGCGGTCTCGCGCCTGCTGTTCGACAACGTGCCGCACGTGAAGGTCTTCTGGGTCATGCACGGCCTGTCCACGGCCCAACTGGCCCTCAACCACGGGGCCGACGACATGGACGGCTCGGTCGTCGAGTACAAGATCACCCACGACGCGGACGACTACGGCACCCCCAACAAGCTCACCAGGGACGACATCCTCGACCTGATCCGCGACGCCGGCTTCCGCCCCGTCGAGCGCAACACGCGCTACGAGATCATCCGCGAGTACCCCGGCCCCGACGGGTCGCGCCGGGAGTCCCCGCAGCCCATGCGGGTGTGACCCGGGTCACGGCGACCCGGCGCGCGTAATGGCTACTCTGGAGCTATGACCCTTACGTGTGAGCTGGATCCGCTGGTCGACGAGGTCGTGCGCGAGCAGATACTCGCGCTGTGGGCCGATGTGTCCAACGCCGGCGGTGCGGTCGGGTTCGTGCCGCCGGTCACGCCCGAGGAGATCGTGCCCGACCTCGACGCGGCGCTCGCCGCGGTGGCCGACGGGCGGCGCCGGCTCGTCGTCGGCCGCGACGAGGACGGCCGCGTCGCGGCCACGGCCTTCATCGCGTACAACGCGCACCGGCTCATGCGGCACTGGGTCTGGGTCTACACGGTGATGGTCCACCCCCGGTACCAGGGGCGCGGCTACGGCCGCGCTCTCATGACGGCCGTCGAGCAGGCCGCCCGCAGCTTCGACGGCATCGAGGCGATCCGCCTCACGTGCCGTGGCGGCACGGGCGCCGACGCCTTCTACTCGGCCTGCGGCTACAAGGAAGTAGGCCGCGTCCCCGCGGCCATCCGCGTCACCCCGACCGACGACCGCGACGACATCACCCTCTACCTCCCCCTGACGTAGGCGGCAACCCTCCACCGGCCGCGGCGGCTTCGGGGTGCCCTTGCGCAGGGCGGCGAGCGTTTTTCAGGGGCGCGGGGAACTGCGCGACAAGCCCCCGCCGGGGCGCGGGTCGTCTCCGTCCGAGAGGGGCTGTTCGGTCCGTGCCGGACCACCGGCCGGTGGGTGGCTGAGCGCGCCGTTCCCCGCGCCCCTGGTGGTTGCCCTCCCGGGCAAGGGCATCCCTCCGGGGCTGCGGGGGCTGAGGGGTTGCCCTTGCGCCTGGCGGTGAGCGTTTTGAGGGGCGCGGGGAACTGCGCGACAAGCCCCCGCCGGGGCGCGGGTCGTCTCCGTCCGAAAGGGGCTGTTCGGTTCGTGTCGGACCACCGGCCGGTGGTGGGCTGGGGGTTCGGCCCCGCCGAAGAGGCACCCCCTGCACGGGGCGGCAGGACGTGGGGGCGGGGGTGGGGTCGCAGGGGAGCCGTGCTTCACTGGGAGCATGCTCCGATACACCGCCCTGCGCTTCGGCCTCATCGTCGCCAGCTTCGGTGTCATCTGGGGCCTGGTGCGGCTGCACATCCTGCCGGCCGGGCTCGGTGACTCGAACTACCTGTGGGTCGCACTCCTGGCCCTCGTCATCTCCGCCCCGCTGAGCCTGGTCCTGCTGCGCGGTGCGCGCGAACAGGCCGCGATCAAGGTGTCGCAGAAGGTCGAGCGCACCCGGCTGAACCTGGCCGCCAACGCCCAGCAGGAAGACGCGGCGGACGACGCCGCGAGGGACAGCGCCCCGCGTACGGCCTGATGGCCGCCGCCGGCAGCAGGCGGCTGCCGCGGGCGGAACGCGAGCGGCAGATGCTCGACGCGGCCGTGGCGACCTTCGCCCGCCGCGGCTACCGCGCCGCGTCGATGGACGAGATCGCCGAGGCGGCCGGCGTCAGCAAGCCGCTGGTGTACCTCTATCTGAACTCCAAGGACGAGCTGTTCTCCGCCTGCATCCGGCGTGAGGCCGCCGCGCTGACCGCGGCCGTACGGGACGCCGTGGAGGTCGGCGCGACCCCCGAACGGCAGTTGTGGAGCGGCCTGCTCGGCTTCTTCGAGCACACCGCGGCTCACCCCGACGGGTGGGCGGTGCTGTACAGCCAGGCCCGTACCGTCGGCGAGCCCTTCGCGGCGGAGGTCGCCGTGCTGCGCTCCGAGATCGTGGACTTCGTCGCCGCCCTGCTCACGGCGGCGTGCGGCTCGCGGGACGTCGCCGCGTACGCCCACGCGCTGGTCGGCGCCGCCGAGTCGCTGGCCGGGTGGGCGGCGACCGCCCCGGACCCGGCGCCCACCGGCAGGGAACTGGCCGCCTCCCTCATGACCTTCGCCTGGTCGGGCCTGTCCCAGGCGGTCACGGGGCGCGTCGAAGGTCCTGCGCGCGAGGAGTCCGGCCGAGCCGGCTGAGGATACGGGCCAGGGTCCCGCTGCCGTCCGCGGCGGGCAGTTCCGGTGCGAAGGCCGTGGACGCCGCCGGGACGGCGAGGGCCAGGGGGAGCGCCGCCTCCAGCAGGTCCGCGTCGGCGGTGAAGGGAACCCCGAGGGTGGCGGCGACGTCCCAGGCGTGGACGACGTAGTCCAGGAAGTGGAAGCCGATCGCCTGCCCGGCGGGGAAGGTCGTCGCGGTGGTGAACTCCGGGAGGGTGAAGGGCACTTCCGCGTCGCTGACGCCGGCGAAGGCGGCGACGACATCGGTGGCGGCGGCCTCGTGGGCGGCCACCGCGTCGGTGCTCGCGGTGACCGCCCAGGCCGCGGTGTCGCCGCCGTCCCCCCGTGCGGCGGCGGCGAACCCGCGGTGCTGTGCGGTCATGTGCGCGAGCAGGTCGGCAAGGTCCCAGCCTGCGCACGGGGTCGGCCGCGGCAGATCGGCTACGGTCGAGGCCCTGACGAGTCCGGAGCTGAGCGCGACCGCCCGTGCGTCGAGGGCCCGGATGCGGCCCAGGTTAGTACGCATGTGCTTATCGTGTGCTCGTGCACATTATCTGTCAAGGGAGCACTTTCGGATGTCCGCCACGCCCCGCAAGGACCTCGCCGCCATGATCGTGCCGCTCGGCCGGGCGCTGGCCGCGGCGGAGGTGCCGTTGCTGCGGGAGCACGGGCTCACGATGTGGGCGTACACCGTGCTGCTCGGGCTCGGGGAGCAGCCGCTGCGCAGCCAGGCGGCTCTCGCCGAGGCCATCGGGGCCGACAAGACCCGGATCATCGAGGTCCTCGCCGACCTCGACGACCGCGGGCTCATCACGCGCACGCCTGATCCCGCGGACCGGCGGGTCCGCCTGCTGGCCCTCACGCCTGAGGGCCGCCGCGTACGGGGTGCGGCGCAGGCCGCGATTCAGGCCCGCGAAAACGCGCTTCTCGCCCGCCACCTCCCCCCAACCCTCCGGGCACCCTTCCTCGAAGCCCTCACCACCCTCTCCACCCTCCCCCCGGACTCCCTGACCGACCCCACTCCTTAGCCCGGCCTTCCTCCGCGCAAGGCGGCGCCCCTCAGGGGCGCGGGGGTCGTCTCCGACGCAAAGGGGCTGTTCGGTCCGTGCCGGACCACCGGCGGGTGGTGGGCTGGTCGCGCAGTTCCCCGCGCCCCTGTATGGCGCCCTCCCGGGCAAGGGCACCCCTCGGGCGGAGGGGGGCGCCCTTGCGCAGGGCGGTGAGCGTTTTTCAGGGGCGCGGGGAACTGCGCGCCAAGCCCCCACCGGGCGTGCGGGTCGTCACCGGCGCAAAGGGGCTGTTCGGTCCGTACCGGACCACCGGCGGGTGGTGGGTTGCGCGCGCCGTTCCCCGCGCCCCTGGGTGCTCGGCCCTGCCGCAGAGGGCAAGCCATTAGGGGCGCGGGGGAACTGCGCGACCAGCCCCCGCCGGGCGAGTTACGGGGTCACGTGGCCCGTGACGTGGAGGGGGCCGGAAGGGGGGGTGCGGAGTTGGAACGTGGTGGGGGTGGCGGCGAACTCGACCGTCGAGGGGAGGAGGACGGGGTGGTGGAAGCGCGCGGAGATGCCGCGCGCCGCGGGGAATTGCGCCGCGCAGCGGGCCACCGACCACATGCCGTGGACGATGGCGCGGGGGAAGCCGAAGGGGCGGGCGGTGAGCGCGGACAGGTGGATCGGGTTGTAGTCGCCGCTGACCCGGGCGTGCTGCCGCCCGAGCCCGGCCGGCAGCGGCCAGCGCGCCACGACCGGCAGGGCGGGACCACCGGGGCCGGGGGGAGGCGGGGGGTCCGCGTCCTCCTGGGCAGGGACATGGTGCCTGGCCAGGTAGGTGCTGCGGTCCTCCCACACCACCGCACCGCCGAGGCTGGCGGAGGTCACCACGGTGACCTCCGTTCCCCGCCGGTGCGGCCGCAGGCCGGTGGCGTGGACGGCCAGGTCCGGCCGGTCGCCGGCAGTGAGCGCACCGTCGGAGGTGATGGTGACGGACGTGTGCACCAGCCCGAGCAGCGGCAGCGGAAAGGCCCGCGCGGCCATGAGCCGCGCGGCGAGCGGGAATCCGAGGATGTGCGGGTAGGTGAGCGGCAGCCCCCCACCCCGCAACCCCCCACCCGGCGGGTATCCGCACACGCGGGCGTACGCGGCGAGCCGCGCGGGGTCGATGCGGACGGCGGACCTGGTCAGCCGTTCGCGCGGCAGGTCCGCGCCCGCGGACGGGCGCTTGCCGAGCCCGGTGACGACGCCCCGGCCGAGTGTGAGCAGCAGCGGCGCCATGTCAGGCGCCGAGCAGGGACTGGCCGCAGACCCGGACGACCTGCCCGTTGACCCCGCCGGAGCCGGCGGCCGCGAGCCAGGCGACGGTTTCTGCGACGTCGACGGGCTGCCCGCCCTGGGCGAGGGAGTTCATGCGGCGCCCGGCCTCGCGGATGACCAGCGGCACGGCCGCGGTCATCGTGGTCTCGATGAAGCCGGGCGCGACCGCGTTGGCGGTGATGCCGCGCTCGCGGACCTCGGCGTCGGCGGCGAGCGCGCGGACGTATCCGATGATCCCGGCCTTGGAGGCGGCGTAGTTGGTCTGCCCGACGTTGCCGGCGATGCCGGCGATGGACGCGGTGCCGACGATCCTGGCGTGCTCGTTGAGCGTGCCGGCTTTGAGCAGGTGCCCGGTGGTGCGCAGCACACTGCCGAGGTTGACGTCGATGACGGTGTCCCAGCGGTCGGCCGACATGTTGGCGAGTCTGCGGTCGCGGGTGATGCCGGCGTTGTGGACGAGGACGTCGAGGCCGTCGGGCAGTGCGGCGGCGATGCGTTCGCCGGCGTCGGGCGCGGTGACGTCGAGCGGGAGTGCGCTGCCGCCGAGCCGGGCGGCGGCCCGGGTGAGCGCGTCGGCGGCCTGCGGCACGTCGAGGAGTACGACCTGTGCCCCGTCGCGTACGAGGGTTTCGGCGACGGCCAGGCCGATGCCGCGGGCGGCGCCGGTGACCAGCGCGGTCCTGGTGCCGCCCGCGGGCACCTCGGGCGCCGGGCCGACCTCCACGACCTGCCCGCTGACGTACGCGGACCTGGGGGAGAGCAGGAAGTCCAGGGTGGACTCGGCGGCGGCGCCGGGTGCGAGCCGCACGAGCTGGACGGTGCTGCCGCGGCCGATCTCCTTGCCGAGGGAGCGGACGAAGCCCTCAAGTGCCTGCTGGGCGGCGGCATGTGCGAGGTCGCCGTCCTGCGGGCGGGCGCCGAGTACGACGATGCGGCCGCAGGGGGTGAGCGAGCGGGCCAGCGGGTGCAGGGCGGTGTGCACGTCCTGCAGGTCGGCCGGGTCGGTGACGGCGGTCGCGTCGAGGACGATGCCGCCGTACGTACCGGGCTGCGGTGTCTCGCCCGCGGTGAGCCGCAGGACGGGTCCCGGCAGGTCAGGGGTCTGCGGCGACCAGCGGCGCAGGGCGGCGGGCTGCGGAAGGCCGAGGCGGCGGGTGACGAAGCGGCCGGGGGCCGTGCCGGTGAGGCGGAGATAGCGGTCGGCCATTGGCCTTCTCCTTACTCTGGAGTAAGTTTACCGGCGGTAAGGCTACTGGTGAGTCACGCAGATCGGAAGTTCGGGAGACCGCATGCAGACCGTCCGCCGGGTCGCCGTCATCGCCGGCAACCGCATCCCCTTCGCGCGCTCAGACGGCCCCTACGCCACCGCGTCCAACCAGGACATGCTCACCGCCGCACTCGACGGGCTCGCCGCCCGCACCGGACTCGAAGGCGCGCGGGTCGGCGAGTTCGCGGCCGGCGCGGTCCTCAAGCACAGCCGGGACTTCAACCTCGCCCGGGAGACCGTGCTCGGCTCCGTACTCGACCCGACGACCCCGGCCTACGACGTCCAGCAGGCCTGCGCCACCGGCCTGCAGTCGGTCTTCGCGGTCGCCGCGAAGATCGCGCTCGGCGTCATCGACTCCGGGATCGCGGGCGGTGCCGACACCACGAGCGACGCGCCGCTCGGCGTCAACGACGAGCTGCGCAGGACGCTGCTCGCCGCCCGCCGCGCCACCACACTCGGCGGGCGCGCCCGCGCACTTGCCGCGGTCAGGCCGCGGCACCTCAAGCCGGACATCCCGCGCAATGCCGAGCCGCGCACCGGGCTGTCCATGGGCGAACACGCGGCCCTCACCGCCGAGCGCTGGCGGATCGGCCGCCGCGAACAGGACGAACTGGCCGCCGCCAGCCACCGCAACCTGGCCGCCGCATACGAGCGGGGCTTCTTCGACCCGCTCGTCACGCCCTACCGCGGCCTCACCCGCGACCAGAACCTGCGCCCCGACTCGACGGTCGAGAAGCTGGCCAGGCTCCGCCCGGTCTACGGCGGCCCCGACGGCACGATGACGGCGGGCAATTCGACGCCGCTGACCGACGGGGCCGCCGTCGTCCTGCTCGGCTCGGAGGAGTGGGCCGCCGCGCACGGCCTCGAACCGCTCGCCTTCCTGACCGCGTACGAGACGGCGGCCGTCGACTACACCTCGGGTGCGGAAGGGCTGCTCATGGCGCCCGTCTACGCCGTGCCCCGGATGCTGGACCGAGCCGGGCTCGGGCTCGGCGACTTCGACTTCTACGAGGTCCATGAGGCCTTCGCCTCGCAGGTGCTCGCCACGCTGGCCGCGTGGGAGG
This sequence comes from Actinacidiphila bryophytorum, assembly GCF_016916835.1. GTDB lineage: Bacteria > Actinomycetota > Actinomycetes > Streptomycetales > Streptomycetaceae > Actinacidiphila > Actinacidiphila bryophytorum. The sequence goes on from NZ_JAFFIX010000019.1 coordinate 61,417, forward strand.
ACAAGGCGTACTGCCTCGACCGGCTCGGGCTCGACGCCCCCCTCGGGACGGTCGACCGCTCCCGCCTGAACGTCGCCGGCTCCTCCCTCGCCACGGGGCATCCCTTCGCGGCCACCGGAGCCAGGATCGTGGCGACCCTCGCCCAACTCCTCTCTTCCCGGGGGCGCCCCGGGCGCGGGCTCATCTCCATCTGCGCGGCCGGCGGCCAGGGCGTGACCGCCGTCCTCACCTCCCCCTAGCCCGGGAGGGCACCCCCCGGGGGCGCGGGGAACTGCGCGCTCAGCCCCCACCGGGGGCGCGGGTCGTCACCGACCCGAAGGGGCTGTTCGGCCCGTGCCGGACCACCGGCCGGTGGTGGGTTGCGCGCGCAGTTCCCCGCGCCCCTGAAAAGCACCGCCCGACGCAGGGGCACCCCCTCTTGGGTGTGCGGTCACACGACGACGGACCGTCACCACATCAGGGGCGCGGGGAACTGCGCGCTCAGCCCCCACCGGGGGCGCGGGTCGTCACCGACCCGAAGGGGCTCTTCGGTCCGGAGACGGACCACCGGCCGATGGCGGGCTGAGCGCGCAGTTCCCCGCGCCCCTGAAAAACGCTCGCCCTCTGCGGAAGAGAAGCCCCCCGCAAGGGGAACCCTCAACCCTCATGTTTCTAGGAGCCGCCGCATGGCACGACCTCAAGGAACGCCGCCCGCCCAGGGCGTACCGCAACTGACCGCCGAAGGCGGAAGGGTGAGGCAGGCGGCCGTCCCGCCGATAGTCGACCCGCCGAAGCGGGGCAGCCTGGCCGACATACCGTTCACGAACGCAGCCGAGGCACCCTCGGACGTGGTCATGAGCCGCAAGGGTGCGGACGGGCGGTGGCGGGACGTGACGGCGGCGGAGTTCAGGGACGAGGTCCTGGCCGTGGCCAAGGGGCTCGTCGCGGCCGGGCTGCGCCCGGGGGACCGGCTGGCGGTGATGGCGCGGACGTCGTACGCGTGGACGCTGCTGGACTTCGCGGGCTGGGCCGCGGGCCTGATCACGGTGCCGATCTACCCGACCTCGTCGGCGTCCCAGTGCGAGTGGATCCTCGCGGACTCGGGCGCGACCGCGTGCGTCGTGGAGAACGTGGCGCAGGCCAGGATGGTCAGCGCGGTGCGTACGAGTCTGCCGGAGCTGCGGGAGCTGTGGCAGCTCGACACCGGGGCGGTGGCGCAGCTGGCGGCGGACGGCCGTACGCTGCCCGACGCGCTGGTCACGTCGAGGCGGCAGTCGATGGCGCCGGAGACGGTCGCGACGCTGATCTACACCTCGGGCACGACGGGCCGCCCGAAGGGCTGCATCCTCACCCACGGCAACTTCTTCGCCGAGGTCGACAACGCCACCGAGCTGCTGCACCCGGTCTTCAGGTCGGTGAGCACCGAGCCGGCCTCGACGCTGCTCTTCCTGCCGCTGTCGCACGTCTTCGGGCGGATGGTCGCCGTGGGCTGCCTGCGGGCGCGGGTGCGGCTCGGGCACGCGCCGAGCATCGCCACCGAGGACCTGCTGGCGGATCTGGCCGGTTTCCAGCCCACTTTCCTGCTGGCGATCCCGTACGTGCTGGAGAAGGTGTACAACACCGGCCGCGCGACCGCGGAGAAGATCGGCCGGGCGGCGTCCTTCGACCGGGCGGCCCGGATCGCGCAGGCGTACGGCACCGCGGCGGTCGCCCGGCAGACCGGTACGGGGCCTGGCCCGGGGCTGGGGCTGCGGCTGGCGCGGGCGCTGTACGACCCGCTGGTCTACCGGCGGATCAGGGCCGCGCTCGGCGGCAAGGTGCGGTACGCGATCTGCGGCGGCTCGCCGCTGGGCAGCCGGCTGGCCGCCTTCTACGCGGGCGCCGGTGTGCTGGTCTTCGAGGGCTACGGCCTCACCGAGACCACCGCGGCGGCCACGGTGACCCCGCCGCTGAGCCCGCGGCTGGGCACGGTGGGCTGGCCGCTGCCCGGCACGGCGGTGCGGATCGCCGAGGACGGCGAGGTGCTGCTGCGCGGCGGCCAGGTCTTCGCCGGGTACTGGAACGACGAGGGCGCCTTCCCCGCCGTTGAGGGCTGGTTCCCGACCGGCGACATCGGCGAGCTGGACGCGGAGGGCTATCTGACGATCACCGGCCGCAAGAAGGAGATCATCATCACCGCGGGCGGCAAGAACGTGGCCCCGGCGCCGCTGGAGGACCGGCTGCGGGCGCATCCGCTGGTCGGCCAGTGCATGGTCGTCGGCGACAACCGCCCGTATGTGACCGCCCTGGTCACGCTGGAGCCCGACGGCCTGGCGCACTGGCGGCGGATGCGGCACAAGGAGGCGCTGGCGCCGAAGGAGCTGGTGGAGGACGAGGAGCTGCTGGCCGAGCTGCAGAAGGCGGTGGACGACGCGAACGCGTCGGTGTCGCAGGCCGAGTCGATCCGCCGCTTCCGGGTGCTGGCGGCGGACTTCACCGAGGAGGCCGGCCATCTGACCCCGTCGATGAAGCTCAGGCGGGCCGCCGTGGCCAGGGACTTCGCCGCCGACATCGAGGAGCTGTACCGCAGGAAGCGGTGAGCGGCAGGTGGTGGAGCAGAAGGCAGGGGCCGCCTCACCGGAGTGAGGCGGCCCCTTGGTACTGCAGGTTCTGGGCGCGATGCGCCGTCGGCCGGACTAGTGAGGACTAGTTCGGGGTGACGTTCTCCGCCTGCGGACCCTTCGGGCCCTGCGTGACGTCGAAGGTCACCGGCTGGTTCTCCTCGAGGGAGCGGAAGCCGGAGGCGTTGATCGCGGAGTAGTGGACGAAGACATCCGGGCCGCCGCCGTCCTGGGCGATGAAGCCGAAGCCCTTTTCAGCGTTGAACCACTTCACGGTTCCGGTAGCCATAAAGCCCTCCTTGGGCCCAAAGGGTTGCCCTGCTCCAGAACCTGCAACTGCGAAGTCTGAAAACTACAAAAGCCTGCGGGTTACATGCTCCGCAGGCTCTGTACTGCAAGGGAAACCAAACTGCAACTTGCGATGAGCCTAGCACGGTGGGTCTCGGCCGGGGAAGGGTCCCAAGATCCGTTTTTGGGGGTCGCCCGGGTGTCCGAAAGGTGACGCCCGGGGGGCCGTGCACGGGTGGCGCAGACACCAGGAGTAGCGTCCACCAGGTGGACACTTCTGCGCGTACCGACGGCGGCGGCCCGACCCGGCCCAGGGTCGGCCACATCCAGTTCCTCAACTGCGTCCCGCTCTACTGGGGCCTGGCCAGAACCGGAACGCTGCTCGACATCCAGCTCACCAAGGACACCCCGGAGAAGCTGAGCAAGCAGCTCATAGACGGTGACCTGGACATCGGTCCCGTCACCCTCATGGAGTACCTGCGGCACGCCGACGAACTGGTCGCACTGCCCGACATCGCGGTCGGCTGCGACGGCCCCGTCATGTCGTGCGTGATCGTCAGCCAGCTGCCGCTCGACCGGCTCGACGGCGAGCGGGTCGCCCTGGGCTCCACCAGCCGTACGTCGGTACGCCTCGCCGAACTGCTGCTCACGGAGCGTTACGGGGTCGCGCCCGACTACTTCCGCTGCCCGCCCGACCTGGCGCTGATGATGCAGGAGGCGCAGGCCGCCGTCCTCATCGGCGACGCCGCGCTGCGCGCCTCGCTGCACGACGCCCCCCGGCTGGGCCTTGCGGTGCACGATCTCGGCCAGATGTGGAAGGACTGGACGGGGCTCCCCTTCGTCTTCGCGATCTGGGCGGTGCGCCGCGACTACCTGGCCGCGCACCCCGAGGCCGTGCACGACGTGCACCGCGCCTTCCTGGCCTCGCGCGACCTGTCGCTGGAGGAGGTCGAGAAGATCGCCGAGCAGGCCGCGCACTGGGAGGCCTTCGACGCCGACCTGCTGCGCCGCTACTTCACGACCCTGGACTTCTCGCTCGGGGCAGAGCAGTTGGCGGGCCTGCACGAGTTCGCCCGCCGGGTCGGCTTCCCGCCCGAGGCCCGGGTCGACCTCCTCCCACCGGCCTGACCCCGCGGTCGGCGTACGCTGGCCTGGTCCGTGGTCACGCCCCTCGTCATGCCCCGTCCGGAAGGGACCTCCCTGGTGAGCGACATCGCAGCCGTCCTCGAACGCGCCGCCGACGGCGGCCGCATCACCCCGGAAGAGGCCCTCGACCTCTACCGCGACGCCCCGCTGCACGCGCTGGGGGCCGCGGCGGACGCCGTACGCCGCCGCCGGTACGCCGGGACCGAGCACATCGCGACGTACATCATCGAGCGGAACATCAACTACACGAACGTGTGCGTCACCGCGTGCAAGTTCTGCGCCTTCTACGCGGCTCCCAAGGACGCGGAGAAGGGCTGGAGCCGCGGCCTGGACGACATCCTGCGCCGGTGCGCGGAGACCGTCGAACTCGGCGGCACCCAGATCATGTTCCAGGGCGGCCACCACCCCGACTACGGCGTCGAGTACTACGAGGAGCACTTCGCCGCGATCAAGCGGGAGTTCCCGCAGCTGGTGATCCACTCGCTGGGCGCGTCCGAGGTCGAGCACATGGCGCGGATCTCCGGGGTCAGCGCGGAGGAGGCCATCCGCCGTATCCACGCGGCCGGCCTGGACTCCTTCGCAGGCGCCGGGGCCGAACTCCTGCCGGAGCGGCCCCGCAAGGCCATCGCGCCGCTCAAGGAGTCGGGCGAGCGGTGGCTGGAGATCATGGAGACCGCGCACGGGCTGGGCGTCGAGTCGACATCGACCATGCTGATGGGCACGGGCGAGACCAACGCCGAGCGCATCGAGCACCTGCGGATGATCCGCGACGTCCAGGACCGCACGGGCGGCTTCCGGGCGTTCATCCCGTACACGTACCAGCCGGAGAACAACCACCTCAAGGGCCAGACGCAGGCCACGCTGTTCGAGTACCTGCGGATGATCGCGATCGCCCGGCTCTTCCTCGACAACGTCGCCCACATCCAGGGCTCGTGGCTCACCACGGGCAAGGAGGTGGGGCAGTTGTCGCTGCACTACGGGGCGGACGACCTCGGCTCGGTGATGCTGGAGGAGAACGTCGTCTCGTCGGCCGGGGCCAAGCACCGCTCCAACCGGATGGAGCTGATCCATCTCATCCGGGCGGCCGGCCGCGTGCCGGCGCAGCGCGCGACGACCTACGAGCACCTCGTCGTCCACGACGACCCGGCCGACGACCCCGTGGACGACCACGTGGTCTCCCACCTCTCCAGCACCGCCATCCCGGGCGGCACCGCCCACCCCGAACTCAAGCTCCTGGCCGACCGCTGACCCCTGCCTGCCCCTTGTGCAAGGGGGCAACCACCAGGGGCGCGGGGAACTGCGCGCGCAACCACCCACCGGCCGGTGGTCCGGCTCCGACAGGAACAGCCCCTTTCGGACGGTGACGACCCGCGCGCGCGGTGGGGGCTGGGCGCGCAGTTCCCCGCGCCCCTGAAAACGCTCACCCTGCGCAAGGGGGATGCGCATCGCCCGAACGCGGGGGCGCCCCCACGGGGGCGTAAGGTCGGGAGGGTGACACGTGCATCCCTGGAGAAGCAGCCGCAGGCAGTGGCCGCGATGTTCGACGACGTCGCCGCCAAGTACGACCTGACCAACGACGTGCTGTCGCTGGGGCAGACCCGGCTGTGGCGGCGGGCCGTCGCGCAGGCGCTGGAGGTGGCGCCGGGGGAGCGGGTGCTCGACCTGGGCGCGGGGACCGCCACGTCCTCGCTGCCCTTCGCCGCGGCGGGCGCCGCGGTCGTCCCGTGCGACTTCTCCCTCGGCATGCTCCGCGAGGGCAAGAAGCGGCACCCGGAGCTGCCGCTGACGGCCGGCGACGCGACCCGGCTGCCCTTCGCCGACGGCGCCTTCGACGCCGTCACCATCTCCTTCGCGCTGCGCAATGTGCACGACACCGACGCGGCGCTGCGCGAGATGCTGCGGGTGGTCAGGCCCGGCGGGCGGCTGGTGATCTGCGAGTTCAGCCACCCCACCTTCGCCCCCTTCCGCACGGTCTACACCGAGTACCTGATGCGCGCGCTGCCGCCGGTCGCCAAGTCGGTGAGCAGCAACCCGGACGCGTACGTCTACCTGGCCGAGTCCATCCGCGAGTGGCCCGACCAGCGTGCCCTGGCCGGGCGGCTGCGCGGCGCCGGCTGGTCCTCGGTGGCCTGGCGGAACCTGACCGGCGGGATCGTGGCGCTGCACCGGGCGAAGAAGGCGGCCGCCGACGGCAGTTGAGCCGTGGTGGACTGCGGTATTCCGGTGCGGCGGAGGGGAACTGCCCCCTAGTCTGCGGTGTCTGTGCTGGGGAGTCCCGATCCCCCCGACTCCCGGAGTGGCCCATGTCGTTCTGTCCCGCGTGCGGGAATCCGGTGTCCGACCCCGCCGCGCGCTTCTGCGCGAAGTGCGGCCGGGAGCTTCCCGCCGCGCCCCCGCCGCCCGCGGCGCCGCCGACTCCCACCTATGCGGCCCCGCCGCCTCCCGTCCCGCCGCCCGCCTACGCGCCCACGGCGACGTATCCCGGCGCGGGACCGGCGTATCCGCCGCCAGCGCCTCCCGCGCCCGCCCCCTCGCGGCCCTCGCCCGCCGCGCAGTTCGTGCGGCGGGTCTTCGCGGGCCGCTGGGACGGGGCGCTGCTGGCTGCGGTGGTGCCCGCGCTGGTGCTGCTGGTGCTGGCGGGCGTTCTGGGGACGTGGTCGCAGCACGCCTTCCGCGGTTCGGCGGTCAGCTGGTTCAAGCGCAGCCGTATCGCGCTGACGCTGGCCGTGCAGGGCCTGGGCGGCCATGTGAGCGTCGACGCCCGCGACACGGCGTTCGGCTCGGGCGGCTCGGACTGCTCGGACTACTACGGCGACGACTCCGACTACGGCGACGACTCCGACTTCTACGACGGCACCGACTACAGCGACGCCTGCTCGTCCGACGCGGGTTCCGCGTCGCTGTCGGTGCTGCCGCTGACCTTCACCCTGCTGTGGGTGCTCGCCCTGGTCCTGGTGCTGCGCCAGGTGCGCCGCCGCCCCGGCGGGGCAGGACCCGAGGCGGCGGTGCGGGTCGCGCTGCTCGGCGCGGCGGCGGCGACCGTGCTGGCCTTCGTGGCGCAGCCGAGCATCGAGGGCAGGACGCTGCACAGCGGCCCCTTCCGGGTGCTGCTGTGGTCGTTCGTGATCAGCCTGGTGACGGCGCTTGCCGTGCTCCACGGCCCCGCCTTGCGGGCGCGTTTCGCCGCCGCCTGGCGGGTGGTCGGCGCCGCGTCGGTGGCGCTGCTGGTGACGGTGCTGTTCGCGAGCGCCGTCGTCCTCGTCATCGCCCTGGCCAACATGGACAACGGCGTCAACGGCAACGCCCTGGTCGTCCTCGGTGTCGTCCTGCCCAACCTGGGCCTGTCCGCGCTCGCGCTGGGCTGGGGCGCACCCTTGCGCTTCCACGAGACCAGTGCCAGTGGGCGCGACTACCATCACCAGCCCTTCGGCCTGTCGCAGTTGGGCCACATCTGGCACGGCTGGTCGACGGTGCTCGCGCTGCTCGGCGGGCTGCTGTGCGCGCTGGCGATCGGGGTGATCGCGAGCGCCCGCAGCAGGGAGCGGGCCGAACAGTTCGCGGTGGCGGGCGTCTTCACGGTGATGTTCGCCGCCCTGGTCACCGTCGGCGGCATCGCCAGCGGGGGCAGCAGTGTCGCGGGCGCCGTCGGGGGCGACTTCGGGTCCGCCGGTTCTTCCGTGGGCTCGGCGATGCCGGAGTCGCTGCTGTTCGCGGCGCTGTGGTCCGCGGGCGGCGTGCTGCTCGCGCCGTACGTCCGCCGCGCCCTGGGCATGGCACCGCCAGGGGCGGCCGGTACGGTCCCGCCGCAGCCGTCGCCGTACGGGTACGCGCCCCCGTCCGCGTACCCGTATCCGGCGCCGTCCCCGTACGTGCCGCAGCAGGCGCCGCCGCAGCAGCAGGAGGTGCACGACCTGGGCGTCGTCCAGCCGGACCGGCTCGCCAAGGACGACGACAGGACCCGGCGCGAAGAGGGCGGCGGGCGCCACCTGTAGGACGCGCGGACGCCCCGCCGGAGCCGGGCGGCCGGGGCTGCTCATAGACTCTTGGGCAGCCCGGGCCGCGGCCCGGGCACCGGATAGCCGTCCTCGCCCCGAACGGGAGTGCCACCGTGCCCGACACCGCCCTGTCCGAGCGCACCGCCGACGTCATCGTCGTCGGCGCGGGCCCCGCCGGTTCGACGACCGCGTACTACCTGGCCAAGGCGGGCCTCGACGTCCTGCTGCTGGAGAAGACCGCCTTCCCGCGCGAGAAGGTCTGCGGCGACGGGCTCACGCCCCGCGCGACCAAGCAGCTGGTGTCGATGGGCATCGACGTCTCCGAGGAGGCGGGCTGGCTGCGCAACAAGGGCCTGCGCATCATCAGCGGCGGCCTGCGCCTGGAGATGGACTGGCCGGAGCTGGCCGCGTACCCGGACTACGGACTCGTCCGCAAGCGCGAGGACTTCGACGACCTGCTCGCGCAGCAGGCGGTCAAGGCGGGCGCCCGGCTGTACGAGCGGTGCAACGTCGGCGCCCCGATCACCGACGAGCGCACCGGGCGTATCACCGGCGTGCAGGCCAAGCTCGGCGAGGAGAAGACCCCGGTGGTCTTCAACGCGCCCCTGGTCGTCGCCGCCGACGGCAACTCCACCCGGCTGTCGCTCGCGATGGGCCTGCACCGGCGCGAGGACCGGCCGATGGGCGTCGCCGTGCGTACGTACTTCACCTCGCCGCGGCACGACGACGACTACCTGGAGTCCTGGCTCGAACTGTGGGACCGGCGCGGCGCCCAGCCCCGCCAACTGCCCGGCTACGGCTGGATCTTCGGCCTCGGCGACGGCACGTCCAACGTGGGCCTGGGCATCCTCAACTCCTCCGCCGCCTTCCGCGAGCTGGACTGGCGCGAGGTGCTGAAGGCGTGGGTCGCCGGCATGCCCGAGGACTGGGGCTACACCGAGGAGAACATGACGCAGCCGATCCGCGGCGCCGCGCTCCCGATGGCCTTCAACCGCCAGCCGCACTACACCCGCGGCCTGCTGCTGGTCGGCGACGCGGGCGGCCTGGTCAACCCCTTCAACGGCGAGGGCATCGCCTATGCGATGGAATCCGGCCAGCTCGCCGCCGACGTGATCGTGCAGGCGCACGCCCGCGCCAACCCGGCGCAGCGCGAACTGGCCCTGCAGCGCTACCCGAAGGTCCTCAAGGACACCTACGGCGGCTACTACACGCTCGGCCGCGCCTTCGTGAAGCTCATCGGCAACCCCAAGGTGCTGCAGCTGTGCACCGAGCGCGGCCTGACGCACCCGATGCTGATGCGCTTCGCCCTCAAGCTGCTGGCCAACCTGACCGACCCGACGGGCGGCGACGCGATGGACCGCGTCATCAACGGCCTCACCAAGATCGCCCCGCGCGCCTGACACGCGGACGGGCCGCGGACTTCACCGCCCGCGGCCCGTCGTCAGTCGTCGGTCGTCACTCGCCGTCCGCCGTCACTCGTCGTTCGACGGCGGGATCGCGTTGCGCCAGATCGTCACGTCGATCACCACGTACGTGCTCGCCTCGGTGCTCTTCGAGGCGCGCTGGAAGGTGATCAGCGCGACCGTGCTGTCGGTGGTGGCGCAGAACTGCGAACCGGTCGACAGGCGGGCCAGGACGATCTCCGTCGTGTAGCGGGTGTCTTTCAGGCAGGTGTCGAGCGAGCCTTCCTCACCCTTGTCGAGCAGCACGAACTTGGTGAAGTCCGTGGCGAAGTGGCACTCGTTCTCCATCGAGCTGCAGTAGTAGTACATGTCCTCGTCCATGCCATGGAGAGGCTTGAGGTCCGGGTCGCCGAGCACGAGGTGGTAGCCGTCCGCCAGTTGGATGCCGGGGTGCGACTCGGGAGAGGGCGGGGCGGCACTGGTCGGCGCCTCCGACGTCGGGGCGTCCGAGGTGGGCGCGTCTGTCGGGTTGTCCACCGGCGCACCCGAAGTGACCGGCGGGGTCGTCCCCTTGGCCTCCGGGTCGTCCTTGCCGCCGGTCAGCGCGAGCGTGCCGGCCACCGCACCGGCGATGAGCACCAGGGCCGCCACCGAGGCCAGCAGGACGTTGCGCTTGGTCTTGCGCTTCGGCTGCTGCGGGCCGGGCGGGGGCTGGTGCATCGCGTGCTGCTGCATCGCGGGCGGGGCGCCGAAGCCCTGCTGCTGGTGCTGCTGCGGGTAGCCGTACGCCGGGTGCTGGGCGGGCTGCTGCTGCTGGACGGGGGGCTGCTGGACCGGGGGCTGCTGGGCGTACGGCGGCTGCACCGGCTGCACCTGCGGCTGGCCCTGGGGCGGTGTCGACGCGGGCTGCGTCGGCGGGTGCACCGGGGGCTGCGCGGCGGGCGGCGGTGTCTGCTGGGCCGCGGCGGCGGGCTGAGTCGCCGGCTGGGCGGGAGGCTGAGCCGGCGGCGGCGTGGGCGGCTGCGCCGGCTGGGCCACGTCGGGCCGGGTCACCGGCGGCGGCGGGGTCTGCGGGGCCGCCGCGGCGGGCGCGGGCGTCCCGGCCGGCGAGCCCGGGGCCGCGTGCCGGGCCGGGATCTCCGCGGCCAGCGCACCCGGCAGCCACTGCTCGGGCCTGCGCAGCTCCGTCTGCTGCGACGCGGCCTGGCACAGCCGCACGACCTCGGCCAGCGAAGGACGCTCACCCGGCTCCTTGGCCAGGCACCGGCTCACCAGGGGCCGCAGTTCGGCGGGGAGGGTGGCGAGGTCGGGCTCCTCGTGGACGATGCGGTAGAGCACCGCGTGCGACGGCCCGTCGCCGTACGCGGGCGAGCCCAGCGCCGCGTACGCCGCCACCTGGCCGAGCGCGAACACGTCGGTCGCCGGGGTGATCTCGCGCCCCGCGGCCTGCTCGGGCGACATGAAGGCCGGTGTCCCGATGGTGACGCCGCTGCCGGTCAGGGCGGTGGCGTCGGCCGCGCGGGCGATGCCGAAGTCGATGACCCGGGGGCCGTCGGAGGCGAGCAGCACGTTCGACGGCTTGAGGTCGCGGTGCACAAGTCCCGCCCCGTGCACGGCCTCCAGCGCCTCGGCGATGCCCGCGACCAGCAGCAGGACGGTCGGCACGGGCAGCGGCCCGTGCCCGGAGACCGCCGACGACAGCGTCGGCCCCGGCACGAAGGCCGTGGCCAGCCACGGGCGCGCCCCGTCCGCGTCGCTGTCGATGACCGGGGCGGTGTACAGCCCCTGCACCCGCTGCGCGGCCTGCACCTCCTGTTTGAAGCGCCGGCGGAACTCCGGGTCCTCGGCGAACTCGGGCCTGATCACCTTGATGGCGACCGGCCGCCCGGCCGGGGTGTGCGACAGGTAGACCTTGCCCATCCCGCCGGCCCCGAGCTTCGCCGCGATCCGGTACGTCCCGACCGATGCCGGATCGTCCGCCTCAAGCGGCTGGAACACCTCGCTGGACCCCGCCCCACTCATCTTCGACCGCCTCGTCCCCGTCGTTGCTGCTGGCGGCATGGAGACTACCGGCAGTGGAGGCGGAACCGTTCCCCTGTCGCCCACTTGTGCCGTGACGGGCACCCGGCGGTGACGCGGTGCGGACGTCCAGGGGACCGGTTCGTACGAGTGGCGGCGTCAGTTGTGCCAGCCGTCCCAGGCGGCCGGCTCCTGTCCCGCGAAGATGCGGGTGCCTTCGGCGCGCAGCTTCAGGTTGACGCCACCCCAGGTGAGCGCCGAGGTGAACGACCCGGTGGTGTAGTCGAAGTGCCAGCGCTGCCCGCCCTTCCAGGTGCACGGGTCCATCGTCGTGCCGTTCACCGACGACCCGTTGTAGGTGTCGAGGCACTGCCCGGTGAGCCGGTTCTTCAGCTCGTTGTAGCCGCTCGGGTCGTTGGTGACGAAGTCCCACTGCTGGTTGGTGGCACCCGTGCAGGTCGACGCGAAGGTGACGCCGGTCGTCCCCGCGGACAGGCACGTGCCGGTGGCTGCGGACTTGAACTGCCAGTAGGTCGGGGCGGCTTGCGCCTGCGGCGCGACCAGGATCGTTGTGGCCACGGCGGCGGCTATGCCGAGCGACGCGGTGGTGGAGCGCTGGGTCAGCGTACGAAGTTTCATGGCTAAAAACTTTGCCCGCCAGATGAAATCCGGCGGGCTTCCCTGGTGAACAGCGGGCGTCCCCCCGGCGAATGTCACCCCTCGGACAGATGCCGACGCCTGCGGCACTCCTCGGCGTTGCCCGCCTTCGGCACCCCGAGGGCGGGGAAGGCGGTGAGGTCGGCGAGCGAGTCGCCCAACAGCGACCAGAAGCGCGGCGGTTCCTCGTCGCCGGAGATCTCGACCAGGCAGTCGAAGGCCTCGCCCAGCCGGTAGTGCACGAGATACGTGTCGACGGCGACTGCCCCGTAACCGTGCTCGGGAGCGAGCAGCTCGTTGGCCTCACGCAGCCGCCGCGCGACCCGGTCGCGGGCCGCCAGGCGGTCGCCCCGGCGCAGGAACTCGAACATCTTCCGCATCGTAGCGGTGCGCGATCCCGCGGGGCGGGGGTCCATAACACGCGGCGCGGTCCAGCGTGAACAACTTCTGTTAATTGGCACTTCGGGCGGGGAGTGCTCTGTACGGCGGGTTACTGTCTGGCGGTGGAGAACATTCAACCCGGATCATTGGCGATGCAGACTCTGGCGGCACTTGTCAGCGCGTTGGCAATTGTTGCTGTTGCGCACGCGGACGCGGATGTGCGGCACCGTGCCATAAGGGTTCTGCGTATTCTGTTCGGCGGTGATCGGCGAATGTGAGCCTTGTGGGAAAAGGGTGAGCCCCCTGGGAGTCCAGGGGGCTCGACCGCAACTCGGTTGCTACGCCAGGCCGTGGGCCAGGAGGGCGGTGTGGGGCAGGACGAGGGTGCCGTCGTCGGCGGCGAACTCCTTGCTCAGGACGGCGAACTGTTCGGCTATCGCGGATATCAGCTCCGGGGGCTGGCTGCTGATGATCTGCCCGATCGTCCCGACCCCGCCGATCGCGCCGCCCCACCACTCCTCGGGAGTGGTCCGGTGATTCCAGGCCAGGGTGCGGCAGTTGACGTTCGTGAGGCCCGCTTCGGTGAGCAGGCCGGCGAAGCCCTGCTCGGTCCGGGGGAAGTCGTCCGCCGGGTCCAGCGCGGGCAGGTGGTCCGGCCTGGTGGCCCCCGCGGCCTGCACGGCCCGCCCCAGCAGGGCCTGCCCCGCGGCAGGCGGCGCCGTCCAGATCGTGACGGCCACCCGGCCGCCGGGCCGCGCCACCCGCCGCAACTCCGCGAGGGCGCGCCGCGGTTGGCCTACGTGGTTGACCACGAAGTTGGCGACGACGGCGTCGAACTCCCCGTCCTCGAAGGGCAGCTCCGGCAGCGTCCCCAGCCGCACATCGGCCTCCGGCACGGCGCGGGAGGCCCGCTCGACCATGCTGCTCTCCGCGTCCACGGCCACCACCCCGGCCCCGCGCGCCCAGGCGGCCCGGGCCGCGGCCCCACCCCCCGTCCCGACGTCCAGCACCCGCACCCCGCCCCCGACCCCGGCGGCATCGAGCAGCGGCCCTACGGCATACCCGCACAATTTCCCGAAACTCCCGGCAAAGACCCCGGCTTTCCCGGCCCACCCCCGCCGCTCGGCCAGATCAAAGACGGTCATTCACCCTCCCGGCGATCCTTCAGACGCCCGGAAAGTCACCATTCCGCACGCCGGAAACGAAGGCGGCCCACGCCGCCAGCGAGAAGGTTAGCGCCGGTCCGTCCGGGTCTTTTGAGTCCCGTACGGGAACGGTGTCGAGGCGGCCTGTAGGTACGGCCACCTCGACGCACTGCCCGCCGTTCTGGCTGTAGGACGACGTGACCCAGCGGGTTGTCTCGTCGGTCACGACGCGCCCCCTCGGAGGCCGCCGGTCTTGAGGCCCGCGACGAAGGCGCCGAAGGCCGCCACCGGGAAGCGGAGGGTCGGACCGGCGGGGTCCTTGGAGTCGCGCACGGCGACCACGCCGTGGGTAGGTGCGAGGTTGGTGGCGATCTCGACGCAAGCGCCGCCGTTGTCGCTGTAGGAGGACGTGAACCAGCGGGGGGTTTCGGTCACGGCGTGCCCCTTCGCCTCGGGGTGGGTCAGACCGTGCCGAACTGCCCGGCCTTCACGCCTGCTATGAAAGCGCCGAACGAGTCGGCGGGAAAGCTGAGTTCCGGCCCAATGGGGTCCTTGGAGTCGCGCACGGCGACAGTGCCGTGAAGGGTTGCGAGGTTGGTGGCGACCTCGACGCACTGGCCGCCGTGGTCGCTGTAGGTGGACTTGAACCAGCGGGGAGATTCGATCGTCACGGGATGCCCTTTCGCAACTGCTCGATCATGGTCACGGACTCTGCCTGGGACAAGGCCTCGGCCTGCAGTTGATGGTAGGCCGCCAACATGGGAAGTACGAACGTCATTTCCCGCTCCAGGTGCCCGTGCTGGGCAGACTCCGCGTACGACATGAGTGAACGGTTGGGCAAGGTCAGCACCGTGACCGGATAGTTCAGCGGCCGCCGCACCCCCATGCTGAACGGTGCTACGTGCAGCACGCTGTTCGGCATGCCCGCGAACTGGATCAAGCGAGAGAACTGGGCGTCCATGACCTCTGGCGGGCCGATCGGTCGCCGGATGCAGCTTTCGTCCAGCACGACGAAGACCTGGGGCAGCGGGTTCCGAGCCAGTGCGGCCTGCCGGTCAGCAACGAGCGTTATGCGTTCGCTCGCCTGTTCAGGCGTGATCATCCCGCGCGCAAGGTCAGCCTCCGCCAAGGTCGCGGCATACTCGGGGGTTTGGAGCAACCCCGGAATGATCCCGACTTCGTAGAGCCGGATCTCCACGGCGCGGCCCTCGTACTCCACGTACTCGGGGAAGCCCTCCAGCAGGCTGCCGCTGCGCAGCTCGCGCCACTCCCGCTCGAAGGAGTCGGCGGTACCCGCCAGGCCGAAGGCGGCATCGGCGCTGCGCGCGAAGCGAAGAGTTGATTCCCTGCGGGCAGTTTCGATGGCCGATATGTGCTTGCTGGAATAGTCCATGCGGTCGGCCAGGTCGTCCTGGGTCCAGCCCCGTGCCTCGCGCGAACTGCGTAAGCGCGCGCCGAACGCGGCCTGCGGGCTGCTGTCCGGGTGCAGTTCCTTGATGTTGACCATGCCGCCACCGACTCTCCCGCCAGTTTCCACACGTTGAGTGGTAACCGACTGTAGGTCACTCTGTGGGCTCTGGGTAGTGGCAATGCTACGGAAGGGAGTCATGCGGTGAGCAGTGAGAGGCTGAGGCACGCGGTGTGCGACGGCGAAACGGTCGCTCAGCAGTGGCCGCAGAGTGCGGCGTCGGTGCGTAGTGCGCGCGGGCAGTTGCGGGAGACGTTGCAGCTCTGGGGGTTGGTGGAGCTGGTCGATGACTCGACCCTCGTGCTGTCGGAGCTGCTGTCGAACGCCGTGGAGCACTCGCGGAACGGTGACGGCACCGTTGGGACGCGCTTCCGCAGGCTCGCCGGCGGGTGCGGAGTACGGATCGAGGTGCATGACGCCGACGCTGCGCGGTTGCCGCGGATGAGCCCGGCCACGGACTGCGACGACCTGCGCGGCCGGGGGTTACGGATTGTGAACGCCTGCACGCGGCGGAATTGGGGGGTGGACGTGACGTCCGAGGGAAAGGCCGTGTGGGGAGAGGTGGAGCAGTGAATTCGCTTGGGCAGCAGTGCGAGTCGGCGAGTATTCTGCCGCCGCAGATGCGCAGGGAAGTGCTCCAGACGTATCCGTCGATCGACCGCAGGCTGGTCGAGGAGGACCTGGCGTGCGTTCTGGCGCCGCACACCGACGGAGAGCACTACGCCCTCCTGTACGACCATTTCCCGGCCCCGATAATGGGCGCCCTCTGGACCCGCTGGCAGGACGACGAACTCCCGGATTCCTTCTGGATCCGCCCCGACTGCCCCACGACCTCCCCCCATTCCGACGCCTGCGCCCACTTCCTCGCCCACCCGGGAGCGCATACCTGGGAAACGCGCTGACGCCACCGGCCGCCGGTGGCCTCGGTCAGGTCGAAGGGCCGGCTGCCACGCAGAATTCGTTGCCCTCCGGGTCCGTCATCACGATGTGGTGGCCCTCGAAGCGGGCCAGGACGTGGGCGCCGGCGGTGGTGAGGCGGGTGGCTTCGGACTCGACGCGCTGCCAGCGCTCGGCGGCGGTGCCGTGGCCGGGGACGCGGATGTCCAGGTGGAGGCGGTTCTTGGCGGTCTTGGGCTCGGGCACCGCCAGGATGGACAGCCGCGGACCGACCCCGGCGGGGTCGCAGAGCCAGGCGCCGTCGTCCACGGAGTCGTCCTCGGGGAGGCCGAAGCTGGCGTGCCACTCCTCGCGGGTCGCGAAGGGCGCGGGCGGCGGCTCGTCCACGTAACCGAGTGCCGTCTTCCAGAAGGCGGCGAGCGTCGGTGCGTGCACGGCGTCAAGAGTGAGGTCGATGCGTGCGGCCATGAACCGCAGCCTAGGGGGGACCTACGTCTGCGGGCCGATGTGGCCCGGGCCGGGCGGGGATAGCGTCGGGTGGCATGACGGAGAACGAACAGCCTGCCGGGCCGCGCAGTCGTGAGGAGCGCAGGCGCAATGCCGTGCGTCTGCTGGAGACCGAGCTCGACGTGTGGGTCGCGACGGCCGACGCGGGCGGGGTGCCGACGCTGGTGCCGCTGACGTACCTGTGGGACGGGGAGGCGGTGTGGCTGTCGACCCGGCCGGAGAACCCGACCGGCGCGAACCTCGCCGCGTCCGGCATGGTGCGGCTGTGCCTCGGGACGACGCGCGACGTCGTGCACATCGAGGGCTCGGCCACCGCTTTCACCGCCGAGGAGCTGCCCGACGGCGTGGGTGACGCCTTCGCCGCCAAGGACGGCTGGGACCCGCGCAAGGAGCAGGGCTACGACTTCTACCGCGTCGACCTGGAGCAGCTGCGTGCCTGGGGCACGGTTCCCGAGCTGAAGGGCCGCCTGCTGATGAAGGCGGGCCGCTGGCTCGTCTGAGCCGGACGCGAGCGGTGCCCCCGGTCCGGCAGGACCGGACCGGGGACACAAACAAGGAGAGCCGGGGCCTCAGAGGACGCGGACCGCCCAGTCGGGCTCGTAGTCCACCATCTGCTTGATGCCGACCGGCGACGACGGGTTCGCCGCGTCGAGGTACTGGCCGTTGCCTATGTAGACGCCGACGTGGAAGGCGCTGCCCTCGCCGCCCCAGAAGATCAGGTCGCCGGCCTTGAGGCTGTTCAGCGACACCGGGGTGCCGACCGTCGACTGCTCCTGCGAGGTGCGGGGGAGTTCGACGCCGACGGTGGCGTAGGCGACCTGGGTCAGGCCGGAGCAGTCGTAGGAGTCGGGTCCTGTCGCCCCGTACACGTACGGCTTGCCGATCTGCGCCTTGAGGAAGGCGATCAGCTTCTCGACCTTGGTGCCGGAGGGCGCGACCGCAGCCGCGGTGGAAGAGGTGGACGCCGGCGAGGCGGAAGCGGAGAGCGCGGCCCGCTTGGCCGAGCGGGAGGCGGCCAGCGCGCTGGCGGTCGCCCGCGCCTTGGCGGCCTTGGCCGCGACGGCGGCCTTGTGCTTGGCGGCTGCGGCGGCGGCTGCCGCCTTGGCCTGCGCGGCGGCGCGGTCGGCTGCTTCCTGGCGGTCCGCGGCGATCGACATCTCGATCGCGTCCTGCGCGATCGCGTCGGCGGCCTGCTCCCCTGTGACGGGAGTGGACAGCGAGGTGGACAGCGTACGGGCCGAGACGTTGCCGGTCTCGGAGGAGCGGCCGTGCGAGCCGCCGGAGTGGTTGTCGGCTATGGCCGGAGCGGCCGCACCGCTGAGTGCGATCGCGCTGACGACACCGCCGACGATTCCGGCCCGGCGCGTCCAGTTGGGACTCGACGGTGCGGCGTGCCGCCGGCGGCCGGTATGCGAACCGGCGGGGGTACGGGAGGCGGACGCGGGGGTCCGCGGTCTGTTCTGGGGCATGCGTCTCTGGCTATCAGGAATGAAAGGTTCCGTTCAACAAAGGTGTGATGCGCCACAGTTGACGTGCTCACGGCTCAAATGCCCGTTTCATGATCTTGCTGATCGGGCGGTTTGATGCATTTTCATATGGCAGGTCACCTATGTGCTCGTGCACGCATTCACGCGTGCGATTCCTCGACGGCGAGGGGCTGTTGGCGATCCGGTGCGCTGCTATCACGAGGCCGCGTCCAACTCCAATTTGCCCGCCGCCCAGGTCGCTTGATAATGAGCGCACGTCTCTGACCAGCGAGAATTAACATGGATGTGATGTGAAGTGATCGTTTGCGGGCGATCCACCCCATGATCACCGCTCATCCGACTTCATGATCATTGGTCAGGTGGTGGAGATCACAAAGGTCCGCTCGTACCCCGTGTCGCAGATCACAGACCGGGAGGCATAGGATGCAGGCGACTTGGGCTTGTGAACTGCCTCACATGGACGCGATCTTGGTCGCCGAAGGTGATGCGGACCACACCACGAGTCACGGTCCGAACATGTCAGTCACTGCCGACTGGAAGGAGCGGGGGACGGTGAACGCCTACGCGCCCATTTTCGTCCTGGGGGGCATCGCGGCCGGCTTCGCGATCTTCTCCGTTTTCATGGCCTCGATCATCGGGCCGAAACGGTACAACCGGGCCAAGTTGGAAGCGTACGAGTGCGGCATCGAGCCGACACCGCAGCCGGCCGGCGGCGGACGCTTCCCGATCAAGTACTACCTGACGGCGATGCTGTTCATCGTCTTCGACATCGAGATCGTCTTCCTCTACCCCTGGGCCGTCACCTTCGACCGCCTGGGGATGTTCGGGCTCGTGGAGATGCTCCTCTTCGTGCTCACCGTCTTCGTCGCCTACGCGTACGTATGGCGGCGCGGCGGCCTGGAATGGGACTAGGGACCGAGGGGACCAGGGAGCCTACGCATGGGTATCGAAGAGAAACTGCCGAGCGGATTCCTGCTCACGACGGTGGAGACCGCGGCGGGCTGGGTACGTAAGGCGTCGGTCTTCCCGGCCACCTTCGGCCTGGCCTGCTGCGCCATCGAGATGATGACCACGGGAGCCGGCCGCTACGACATGGCCCGCTTCGGCATGGAGGTCTTCCGCGGGTCGCCGCGGCAGGCCGACCTGATGATCGTCGCGGGCCGGGTGAGCCAGAAGATGGCGCCGGTGCTGCGGCAGGTCTACGACCAGATGCCGAATCCCAAGTGGGTCATCTCGATGGGCGTGTGCGCATCGAGCGGCGGCATGTTCAACAACTACGCCATCGTGCAGGGCGTCGACCACATCGTGCCGGTCGACATCTACCTGCCCGGCTGCCCGCCGCGCCCCGAGATGCTGCTCGACGCGATCCTCAAGCTGCACGAGAAGATCCAGGGCGGCAAGCTCGGCGTGAACCGCGAGGAGGCCGCCCGCGAGGCGGAGGAAGCCGCGCGCAAGGCGCTCCCCACGATCGAGATGAAGGGGCTCCTGCGATGACCGACCAACCGAACGGGCAGCAGGGCAACGGGGCCGTCCCCGCCCCCCGCGAGCAGGGCGCGGGCGAGGTCATCGGCGTCCGCAAGGGCATGTTCGGCGCCAACAACGGCGGCGACACCTCCGGTTACGGCGGCCTGGTCCGCACCGTGCGGCTGCCCGGCGCGAGCACCCGGCCGTACGGCGGCAAGGACGGCGTCTTCGACGAGATCGCCGACGAGCTGGAAGGCGCCCTGGACGAGCAGGGCCTGCCGCCGGCCGACGCGATCGAGAAGACCGTCGTGGACCGCGGCGAGCTGACCTTCCACATCGCCCGCGAGCACCTGGTGCGGGTCGCCCGCACGCTGCGCGACGACCCGGCGCTGCGCTTCGAGCTGTGCACCGGCGTCAGCGGGGTGCACTACCCCGGCGACGAGGGCCGCGAGCTGCACGCCGTCTACCACCTGCGCTCGCTCACCCACGGGCGGCTGATCCGGCTCGAAGTGGGCGTCCCCGACGCCGACCCGCACCTGCCGTCGCTGGTGAGCGTCTACCCCACCAACGACTGGCACGAGCGCGAGACCTTCGACTTCTTCGGCATCGTCTTCGACGGCCACCCGGCGCTCACCCGGATCATGATGCCGGACGACTGGCCCGGCCACCCGCAGCGCAAGGACTACCCGCTCGGCGGCATCCCCGTCGAGTACAAGGGTGCCCAGATCCCGGCTCCCGACCAGCGGAGGTCGTACTCATGACGAACGGCTACGCCTCACCGCAGCAGGCGGAAGAGCGCGAGACGACAGAGGGCAAGGTCTTCACCGTCACCGGCGGCGACTGGGACGAGCTGGCCGAGACCGTCGGCAAGTCCGACGACGAGCGGATCATCGTCAACATGGGTCCCCAGCACCCCTCCACCCACGGGGTGCTGCGGCTGATCCTGGAGATCGACGGCGAGACGGTCACCGAGGCGCGCTCCGGCATCGGCTACCTGCACACCGGTATCGAGAAGAACATGGAGTACAGGACCTGGGTCCAGGGCTCCACCTTCGTGACGCGGATGGACTACCTGACGCCGCTGTTCAACGAGACCGCGTACTGCATGGCCGTCGAGAAGCTGCTCGGCATCACCGACCAGGTGCCGGACCGGGCGACCGTCATCCGGGTGCTGCTCATGGAGCTGAACCGGATCTCCTCGCACCTGGTGTGCATCGCCACCGGCGGCATGGAGCTGGGTGCCACCACGATCATGATCTACGGCTTCCGGGACCGCGAGATGATCCTGGACATCCTGGAGCTGATCACCGGGCTCCGGATGAACCACGCCTACGTCCGCGTCGGCGGCCTCGCGCAGGACCTGCCGCCCGGCGCGATCGACCAGGTGCGGGAGTTCGTGAAGACCTTCCGCAAGAACCTGCCCGAGTACGACAAGCTCGCCACCGGCAACCCGATCTTCAAGGGCCGGATGCAGGACGTCGGCTACCTCGACCTGACCGGCTGCATGGCGCTCGGCGCGACGGGGCCGATCCTGCGGGCCGCGGGCCTGCCGCACGACCTGCGCAAGTCCGACCCCTACTGCGGTTACGAGACCTACGACTTCGACATCCCCACCGCCGACACCTGCGACTCCTACGGGCGCTTCCTGGTGCGGCTGGCCGAGATGCACGAGAGCCTGCGGATCGTCGAGCAGTGCCTGGACCGGCTCGCCCCCGGCCCGGTCATGGTCGAGGACAAGAAGATCGCCTGGCCCGCGCAGCTCGCGCTCGGCCCGGACGGCATGGGCAACAGCCTGGACCACATCAAGAAGATCATGGGCACCTCGATGGAGGCCCTGATCCACCACTTCAAGCTGGTCACCGAGGGCTTCCGGGTGCCGGCAGGCCAGGCCTACGCGGCCGTGGAGTCCGCGAAGGGCGAACTGGGCGTGCACGCCGTCAGCGACGGCGGGACCCGGCCCTACCGGGTGCACTTCCGCGACCCGTCCTTCACCAATCTCCAGTCCATGGCGGCGATGTGCGAGGGCGGCCAGGTCGCCGACGTCATCGTCGCGGTGGCGTCCATCGACCCCGTGATGGGAGGCGTCGACCGATGACCGACGTGTCACTGGGCATCCCGCAGATGCCCGCGCCCGACTACCCGGCCGACGTGCGCGCCCGGCTGGAGAGCGACGCCCGGGAGGTGATCGCCCGCTACCCCGGTTCGCGCAGCGCCCTGCTGCCGCTGCTGCACCTGGTGCAGTCCGAGGACGGCCACGTCACCCGTACCGGCATCCGCTTCTGCGCCGAGATGCTCGGCCTGACCACCGCCGAGGTCACGGCGGTGTCGACCTTCTACACCATGTACCGCCGCAAGCCGAGCGGCGACTACCAGGTCGGGGTCTGCACCAACACGCTGTGCGCGGTCATGGGCGGCGACGCCATCTTCGACGAGCTCAAGCAGCACCTGGGCGTCGGCAACGACGAGACCACCGAGGACGGCAAGGTCACCCTCGAACACATCGAGTGCAACGCGGCCTGCGACTTCGCTCCCGTGGTGATGGTCAACTGGGAGTTCTTCGACAACCAGACCCCCGAGTCGGCCCGCCAGCTGGTCGACGACCTCATCGCAGGACGCGAGGTGCGCCCCACCCGCGGCGCCCCCCTGTGCACGTACAAGGAGACTGCCCGCATCCTGGCCGGCTTCCCCGACACCCGCGAGGGCGCCGTCGAGGCGAGCGGCGGCGCGGGTCCCGCGTCGCTCGCGGGCCTGCGGCTGCACCGCGGCGAGGCCCCGGCCCGGGTGGTCGGCCAGCGCGCCGAGTCCCCGACCGACACCGGCGACGCGAGTGTGGAGGACGGCGAGTGATGACCGTGGAACCGGCCGAGAAGCTGCTCGCGCCCGTACTGTCCGCCTTCTGGGACGACCCGCGCTCATGGACGCTGGAGACCTACCGCAGGCACGACGGCTACCAGGCGCTGTCCAAGGCCTTCGCGATGGCGCCCGACGACGTCATCGCCTACGTCAAGGACTCCGGTCTGCGCGGCCGCGGCGGCGCGGGTTTCCCCACCGGCATGAAGTGGCAGTTCATCCCGCAGGGCGACGGCAAGCCGCACTACCTGGTGGTCAACGCGGACGAGTCGGAGCCCGGGACCTGCAAGGACATCCCGCTGCTCTTCGCCAACCCGCACTCCCTCATCGAGGGCATGATCATCGCGTGCTACGCGATCCGCTCGCATCACGCCTTCATCTACCTCCGCGGTGAGACCGTGCCGGTGCTGCGCCGGCTGCACGAAGCCGTCCGCGAGGCCTACGCGGCCGGCTATCTGGGCACGAACATCCAGGGCAGCGGCTTCGACCTCGAACTCACCGTGCACGCAGGCGCCGGCGCCTACATCTGCGGTGAGGAGACCGCGCTGCTCGACTCCCTTGAGGGGCGGCGCGGCCAGCCCAGGCTGCGGCCGCCCTTCCCCGCTGTCGAGGGGCTCTACGCCTGCCCCACTGTGGTGAACAACGTCGAGTCCATCGCGTCGGTTCCCGCGATCCTGCAGCGCGGCAAGGACTGGTTCAAGTCGATGGGCAGCGAGAAGTCCCCGGGCTTCACGCTCTACTCGCTGTCCGGGCACGTCGCCCGCCCCGGCCAGTACGAGGGGCCGCTCGGTATCACCCTGCGCCAGCTGCTCGACATGGGCGGCGGGATGCGCCCGGGCCACCGGCTGAAGTTCTGGACGCCGGGCGGCTCGTCGACCCCGATGTTCACCGACGAGCACCTCGACGTGCCGCTGGACTACGAGGGCGTCGGCGCCGCCGGCTCGATGCTCGGCACCAAGGCGCTGCAGTGCTTCGACGAGACCACCTGCGTGGTGCGGGCGGTCACCCGGTGGACCGAGTTCTACGCCCACGAGTCGTGCGGCAAGTGCACCCCCTGCCGCGAGGGCACCTACTGGCTCGTCCAGCTGCTCCGGGACATCGAAGCCGGCAAGGGGCACATCTCGGACCTGGACAAGCTCAACGACATCGCCGACAACATCAACGGCAAGTCCTTCTGCGCACTCGGCGACGGCGCCGCCGCGCCGATCTTCTCCTCGCTCAAGTACTTCCGCGAGGAGTACGAGGAGCACATCGAGCGCAAGGGCTGCCCCTTCGACCCGGCCCGCTCCACCGCCTGGGCCGACAAGTACCGTACGGAGGCCCACGCGTGACCGTCACCACAAGCAGTGCGTCCTCCGGCGCGGGGCAGCCCGCGGTGCCGCCGGAGGACCTGGTCTCCGTCACCGTCGACGGCAACCCGATCTCGGTGCCCAAGGGCACCCTGGTGATCAGGGCCGCCGAGATGCTCGGCATCGAGATCCCGCGCTTCTGCGACCACCCGCTGCTCGACCCGGTCGGCGCCTGCCGGCAGTGCATCGTGGAGATCGAGGGCCAGCGCAAGCCGGTCGCCTCCTGCACCATCACCTGCACCGACGGCATGGTCATCAGCACCCAGCTGTCCTCGCCGGTCGCGCAGAAGGCGCAGCGCGGGGTGATGGAGCTGCTGCTCATCAACCACCCGCTGGACTGCCCGGTCTGCGACAAGGGCGGCGAGTGCCCGCTGCAGAACCAGGCGATGCAGGTCGGCGACCCCGACTCGCGCTTCGAGGGCAAGAAGCGCACCTTCGAAAAGCCCGTGCCGATCTCGGCGCAGGTGCTGCTCGACCGCGAGCGCTGCGTGCTGTGCGCGCGCTGCACCCGCTTCAGCAACCAGGTCGCGGGCGACCCGATGATCGAGCTGCTGGAGCGCGGGGCGCTGCAGCAGGTCGGCATCGGCGCGGGCGACCCCTTCGAGTCGTACTTCTCCGGCAACACCATCCAGATCTGCCCGGTCGGCGCGCTGACCTCGGCCGCGTACCGCTTCCGCTCCCGGCCCTTCGACCTGGTGTCGTCGCCCTCGGTGTGCGAGCACTGCGCGGGCGGCTGCGCCACCCGCACCGACCACCGGCGCGGCAAGGTCATGCGGCGGCTCGCCTCGAACGACCCCGAGGTCAACGAGGAGTGGCTGTGCGACAAGGGCCGCTTCGGCTTCCGCTACGCCCAGCGGCCCGAGCGGCTGACCCACCCGCTGGTCCGCGGCGCCGACGGTGAACTGGCCCCGGCCTCCTGGCCCGAGGCGCTCGCCGCCGCCGCGGCCGGCCTGACCGCGGCGCACGGCAGGGCCGCGGTCCTGCCCGGCGGGCGGCTCACCGTCGAGGACGCCTACGCCTACGCCAAGTTCGCCCGGGTTGTGCTCGGCACGAACGACGTGGACTTCCGCGCCCGCGCCCACTCCGCCGAGGAGGCCGACTTCCTGGCCGCCGCCGTCGCGGGCCGAGGCCTTGACCTGGACTCCAGCGGCGTCACCAACGCCAAGCTGGAGGCCGCACCCGCGGTGCTGCTCGCCGGGCTCGAAGCCGAGGAGGAGGCCCCCGGGGTCTTCCTGCGGCTCCGCAAGGCGCACCGCAAGCGGAAGCAGCAGGCGTACGCGCTCGCCACCCACACCACCCGCGGCCTGGAGAAGGCGGGCGGCATCCTGCTGCCGGCCGCACCCGGCACCGAAGCCGAGTGGATGGACGCCCTCGCCGGCGGAGTCGGCCTGGACGAGGCGGGGCGGCAGGCCGCGGACGCGCTGCGTACCGAAGGCGCCGTCATCCTGGTCGGCGAGCGGCTCGCGGCCGTACCCGGCGGGCTCACCGCGGCGATCCGGCTGGCCACCGCCACCGGCGCCGCCCTGGCGTGGATCCCGCGCCGGGCCGGCGAGCGCGGCGCGGTCGAGGCCGGCGCACTGCCCGGGCTGCTGCCCGGCGGCCGCCCGGTCACCGACCCGCGCGCCCGCGACGAGGTGTCCCGGGTGTGGGGACTGCCCACGCTGCCCGGCCGCTTCGGCCGCGACACGGGCGACATCCTGGAGGCGGCCGCCACCGGCGAGATCGGTGCGCTGCTCGTCGGCGGCGTCGAGGTCGCCGACCTGCCCGACCCGGCCCGCGCCCGCGCGGCCCTGGACGCGGTCGGCTTCGTCGTCAGCCTGGAGCAGCGCCCCAGCGAGGTCACCGACCGCGCCGACGTGGTGCTCCCGGTCGCAGCGGTCGCCGAGAAGGCCGGCACCTTCCTCAACTGGGAGGGCCGCCTGCGGATGTTCGAGGCGGCCATCAAGCCCGACCAGGCCACCAGCAGGCACCAGCTGCCCGACGCGAGGGTGCTGACCATGCTGGCCGACGCCCTCGACGTCAAGCTCGGCCTGTCCGACGTCAGGTCCGCGCGCGCCGAACTGGACAGCCTCTCCGGGTGGTCGGGCTCCTACGGCCCCGCGCCGCTGGAGTCCGCGGTGCCGCTGCCCAGGCCCGAGCCGGGCCAGGCGGTGCTCGCCGGGCACCGGCTGCTGCTCGACCAGGGCCGGCTGCAGGACGGCGACGACGCGCTGGCCGCCACCCGGCACGCGGCGGTCGCCCGGCTGTCCGCGGCGACCGCGGAGGAGCTGGGCGCCAAGGACGGCGCACCGCTCACCGTGACCGGCCCGGCGGGCACCACCACGCTGCCGCTGGCCGTCACCCCGATGCCCGACCACGTGGTCTGGCTCCCGCTCAACTCGACGGGCTCCGGCGTCGGCTCCGACGTCGGTGCCCGCCCGGGCCAGGTCGTAGCGATCTCTGCGGAGGCGTCCTCATGAGCGCATCAGTGCTCGGCGGCACCCAGCTGGCCGCCACCACGGAGAACCTGTCCTTCTTCGGCAACGACGTCTGGTGGCTGATCCTCCTCAAGGCGGTGTTCTGCTTCGCCTTCGCGATGCTGACCGTGCTGTTCTCGATCGTCTGGGAGCGCAAGGTCGTCGCGTGGATGCAGCTGCGCATCGGCCCCAACCGGCACGGCCCCTGGGGCATGCTCCAGTCGCTCGCCGACGGTGTGAAGCTGATGCTCAAGGAGGACATCACCGTCAAGCGGGCCGACAAGGTGGTGTTCATCCTCGCCCCGATCGTGGCGGCGATCCCCGCCTTCATGGCCTTCGCCGTGGTGCCTTTCGGCCCCGCGGACAACGAGGTGTCGATCTTCGGGCAGCGCACCGCGCTGCAGCTGACCGACCTGCCGATCGGCCTGCTCTACATCCTGGCCACGGCGTCGGTCGGCATCTACGGCATCGTGCTGGCCGGCTGGTCGTCCGGCTCGACCTACCCGCTGCTCGGCGGCCTGCGCGCGTCGGCCCAGATGATCTCCTACGAGATCGCGATGGGCCTGTCCTTCGCGGCGGTCTTCCTCTACTCCGGGTCGATGTCGACCTCGACGATCGTCGGCGCCCAGCACAACCGCTGGTACGTGATCCTGCTGCCGGTCTCCTTCCTGGTCTACATCTGCACGATGATCGGCGAGACCAACCGGGCGCCCTTCGACATGCCCGAGTCCGAGGGCGACCTGGTCGGCGGCTTCAACACCGAGTACAGCTCGATCAAGTTCGCGCTGTTCATGCTCGCCGAGTACGTCAACATGGTGACGGTCTCCGCGGTCGCCACCACGATCTTCCTCGGCGGCTGGCGTGCCCCCTGGCCGATCAGCACCTTCTGGGAGGGCGCGAACCACGGCTGGTGGCCGATGCTCTGGTTCGTCGTCAAGGTCCAGCTGCTGCTGTTCTTCTTCATCTGGCTGCGCGGCACCCTGCCCCGGGTGCGCTACGACCAGCTGATGAAGCTCGGCTGGAAGGTGCTCATCCCGATCTCGATGGTCTGGCTGATGCTGGTCGCCGCGGTCCGCGCGATGCGCAACGAGGGCTACGACTTCAGCAAGATCGTGCTCTACATCGCCGGCGCGGTGCTCGTACTGCTGCTGATCTCGCTGCTCGCGGACCTGCTCAGGGACCGCGAGGACAAGAAGAAGCCCGGCGAGGGCGGGCTGCTGGCCCCGCCGGACAGGTTCGACCCGATGGCCGGCGGCTACCCCGTACCGCCGCTGCCAGGGCAGCAGGTGCAGCGGGTGCCGCGCCGCCCCAGCCGGGCGGAGCCCCAACTCGTCGGCGCATCCGGCCAGGACGCCCCGGAGCAGGAGAAGCAGGAGGACGGCGATGCCTGAGTTCCTCGGCCCGGTCGCAGGCTTCG
This sequence comes from Actinacidiphila bryophytorum, assembly GCF_016916835.1. GTDB lineage: Bacteria > Actinomycetota > Actinomycetes > Streptomycetales > Streptomycetaceae > Actinacidiphila > Actinacidiphila bryophytorum. The sequence goes on from NZ_JAFFIX010000019.1 coordinate 88,925, forward strand.
GCGTGACCTTCAAGGCCATGTTCAAGAAGCGGCTGACCGAGCAGTACCCCGAGTACAAGAAGCCCACAGCCCCGCGCTTCCACGGCCGCCACCAGCTCAACCGGCACCCGGACGGCCTGGAGAAGTGCGTCGGCTGCGAGCTGTGCGCCTGGGCGTGCCCGGCGGACGCGATCTACGTGGAGGGCGCGGACAACACCGACGAGGAGCGCTACTCCCCGGGTGAGCGCTACGGCCGCGTCTACCAGATCAACTACGCCCGCTGCATCCTGTGCGGGCTGTGCATCGAGGCGTGCCCGACCCGCGCGCTGACCATGACCAACGAGTACGAACTCGCCGACAGGACCCGCGAGTCGCTGATCTTCACCAAGGAGCAGCTGCTGGCGGGGCTTGAGGAGGGCATGGTCGAGTCGCCGCACTCGATCTTCCCCGGCATGGACGAGGGCGACTACTACCGCGGCCTGGTCACCGAGGCCGCGCCCGGCACCGTACGGCAGGTCGCGGTCTCCAAGGGCGAGAAGCCCGACGAGACCGTCGAGAACGCCGACGAGTCAGCAGCGGTCCAGGAGGACGCCGAGATCACCGCCCCCGGCGGTTCTGCTCCGGCGGGAACGGGGGCCGAGGCATGATGCCGCTCGCGGCAGCCGCCGCCTCCCAGACCTCCACCGGTGAGGCCGTGCAGTTCTGGATCCTGGGCACGGTCGCCGTGCTCGGCGCCCTGGGCACGGTCCTGATGAAGAAGTCCATCCACAGCGCCCTGTCGCTGGCCGGCACGATGATCATCCTGGCGGTCTTCTACCTGGCGCAGGGCGCGTACTTCCTGGGCGTCGTCCAGATCGTCGTCTACACCGGCGCGATCATGATGCTGTTCCTCTTCGTGGTCATGCTGGTCGGCATCACCGCGGCGGACTCCCTCAAGGAGACGCTCAAGGGCCAGCGCATCATGGCCGCCGTGTGCGGGTTCGGCTTCGGCATCCTGCTGATCGCCGGTATCGCCAACGCCTCGCTGGACACCTTCGCCGGCACCGGCGCCGCCAACGCGGCCGACGGCGGCAACGTCCAGGGCCTGGCGCACCTGCTGTTCACCAAGTACGTGTGGGCCTTCGAGATCACCGGCGCCCTGCTGATCACCGCGGCCGTCGGCGCGATGGTGCTCACCCACCGGGAGCGCACCGAGGAGCGCCGCACCCAGCGCGAGCTGTCCGAGACCCGGGTGCGCGAGGGCCGCCAGGTCACCCCGCTGCCCGCGCCCGGCACCTACGCCCGGCACAACGCGGTCGACATCCCCGCACTGCTGCCCGACGGCACGATCTCCGAGCTGTCGGTCAGCTCCACCCTGCGCGAGCGCGGCCAGGTCCGCGACGTGTCGGGTGACGCCATGCGGCGGCTGGCCGAACTGGAGCAGAGTTCCGACCGCTGGCTCGGCCGCGACGAGCCGCGCCCCGCGGTCGGTTCCGCCGGCCGGGCCGAGAACAACGACCGGGCCGAGGAGGGCGCCAAGTGAATCCGGCCAACTACCTGTACCTGTCGGCGCTGCTGTTCACCATCGGCGCCGCCGGTGTCCTGATCCGGCGCAACGCGATCGTCGTCTTCATGTGCGTCGAGCTGATGCTGAACGCCTGCAACCTGGCGTTCGTCACCTTCTCCCGGCTGCACGGCAACCTCGACGGGCAGGTCATCGCCTTCTTCACGATGGTCGTGGCCGCCGCCGAGGTCGTGGTCGGGCTCGCGATCATCGTGTCGATCTTCCGTTCCCGCCACTCGGCCTCGGTCGACGACGCCAATCTCATGAAGCTGTAGAGGGGCTGCGACAGTGGAAACCCTGATCGGACTGCTCGTCGCGGCGCCGCTGCTCGGCGCGGGCGTCCTGCTGACCGGCGGCAAGCGGCTCGACCGCGTCGGCCACTGGATCGGCACGCTGCTCGCGCTGCTGTCCTTCGTGTTCGGCGCGGTCCTGTTCACCAACATGCTGGGCAAGGACGCCGACGCGCGGACCCTGAACTCGCACCTGTTCACCTGGGTCCCCGTCGACGGCTTCCAGGCCGACGTCGGCTTCCAGCTCGACCAGCTGTCGATGACGTTCGTGCTGCTGATCACCGGTGTGGGCACCCTGATCCACATCTACTCGATCGGCTACATGGCGCACGACGAGCGCCGCCGCCGCTTCTTCGGCTACCTCAACCTCTTCCTCGCGGCGATGCTGCTGCTGGTCGTGGCCGACAACTACTTCCTGCTGTACGCCGGCTGGGAGGGCGTGGGCCTGGCCTCGTACCTGCTGATCGGCTTCTGGCAGCACAAGCCGAGCGCGGCGACCGCGGCGAAGAAGGCCTTCATCGTCAACCGGGTCGGCGACATCGGCCTGTCGGTGGCGATCATGCTGATGTTCACCACCTTCGGCTCCTTCGCCTTCAACCAGGTGCTGCCGCAGGCGCAGCAGGCGTCCACCACGCAGCACGCCACGATCACCGGCATCGGCTTCATGCTGCTGCTCGCCGCGTGCGGCAAGTCCGCGCAGGTGCCGCTGCAGTCCTGGCTCGGCGACGCGATGGAGGGCCCGACCCCGGTCTCGGCCCTCATCCACGCGGCGACCATGGTGACCGCGGGCGTCTACCTCATCACCCGCTCGGGTGCGATCTTCAACGCGGCGCCCGACGCGCAGACCGCGGTGGTCACCGTCGGCGCGGTCACGCTGCTCTTCGGTGCGATCGTCGGTTGCGCGAAGGACGACATCAAGAAGGCGCTGGCCGGCTCCACGATGTCGCAGATCGGCTACATGATCATGGCGGCCGGGCTCGGCCCGATCGGCTACGTCTTCGCGATCATGCACCTGGTCACCCACGGCTTCTTCAAGGCCGGGCTGTTCCTCGGCGCCGGCTCGGTCATGCACGGCATGAACGACGAGGTGGACATGCGCCGCTACGGCGGCCTGCGCAAGTACATGCCGGTCACCTTCGTCACCTTCGGCCTCGGCTACCTGGCCATCATCGGCTTCCCCGGCCTGTCCGGCTTCTTCTCCAAGGACAAGATCATCGAAGCCGCCTTCGCCAAGGGCGGCACCGAGGGCTGGATCCTCGGCGGCGCGGCCCTGCTGGGCGCGGCCATCACCGCCTTCTACATGACGCGCGTGATGCTGATGACCTTCTTCGGCGAGAAGCGCTGGCAGCCGGACGCAGAGGGCCACGAGCCGCACCCGCACGAGTCGCCGTCCTCGATGACCATCCCGATGATCATCCTGGCCTTCGGCTCGGTCTTCGCCGGCGCCTTCTTCAGCATCAACGACCGCTTCCTGAAGTGGCTGGAGCCGGTCACCGGGCACTCCGAGGGCGACTCGCCGGTCAGCGCCGGCACCGTCACCGGCGCCACGATGGTGTGCCTGGTCGTCGGCGTCGGCATCGCCTGGCTGATCTACGGCCGCCGGCCCGTCCCCGCGGTCGCGCCGCGCGGCTCGCTCGCCACCAGGGCGGCCCGCCGCGACCTCTACCAGGACGACTTCAACCACGTCGTGCTGGTCCGCGGCGGTGAGCACCTCACCCGCTCGCTGGTCTACCTCGACCACTCCCTGGTCGACGGCGTCGTCAACGGCACCGCCGCCTCGGTCGGCGGCCTGTCAGGGCGGCTCCGCAAGCTGCAGAACGGCTACGTCCGCTCGTACGCCGTCTCGATGCTCGGCGGCACCGCGGTACTGGTCGCCGCGACTCTCCTGATGAGGGCGGTCTGATCATGTCCTTTCCCCTGCTCACCGTGACCGCCGCGGTGCCCGCCGTGGGTGCGGTCGTCACCGCTGCGGTGCCCGCCGCCCAGCGGACCACCGCCAAGTACACGGCGCTGCTGTTCTCGCTCGCCACGCTGGTCTTCGCGGCCGTCGCCCTGGTCAGGTTCGACCCGGACGGCGACCGCTACCAGCTGACCGAGTCGCACGCCTGGATCAAGGACTTCGGGCTGCGCTACGACCTCGGCGTCGACGGCATCGCCGTCGTCATGGTCGCGCTGACCGCCCTGCTGATCCCGTTCGTGATGCTGGCCGGCTGGCACGACGCCGACCCGCTCGAAGACGCCAACCCCAACCGGCGGTGGCGGCCCACCCAGGGCTTCTTCGCGCTGATCCTGCTGGTCGAGGCCATGGTGGTGCTCTCCTTCGAGGCCACCGACGTCTTCCTCTTCTACATCTTCTTCGAAGCCATGCTCATCCCGATGTACTTCCTCATCGGCGGCTTCGGCGACCGCGCCCACGCGGGAGGCGAGGAGGAGGCGGCACGGCAGCGGTCCTACGCGGCCGTGAAGTTCCTGCTCTACAACCTCGCCGGCGGCCTGATCATGCTGGCCGCGGTCATCGGCCTGTACGTCGTGACCGCCCACCAGCTGGGCACCGGCACCTTCTCCCTGCAGGAGATCCTGTCGGCCCGCGCCAGCGGCAAGCTGGACATCGAGACGTCCACCGAGCGCTGGCTCTTCCTCGGCTTCTTCTTCGCCTTCGCGGTCAAGGCCCCGCTGTGGCCGCTGCACACCTGGCTGCCCAACGCCATGGGCGAGTCCACCGCACCGGTCGCCGTGCTGATCACCGCGGTCGTCGACAAGGTCGGCACCTTCGCGATGCTGCGCTTCTGCCTCCAGCTCTTCCCCGAGGCGTCCAAGTGGGCGGCCCCGGTGATCCTGGTGCTCGCGCTGATCAGCATCATCTACGGCGCCCTGCTCGCCGTCGGCCAGCGCGACATCAAGCGGCTGATCGCCTACGCGTCCGTGTCGCACTTCGGCTTCATCATCCTGGGCATCTTCGCGATGACCAGCCAGGGCCAGTCCGGCGCCACGCTCTACATGGTCAACCACGGCATCTCGACGGCCGCGCTCATGCTGGTCGCCGGCTTCCTGATCACCCGGCGCGGCTCCCGGCTCATCGCCGACTTCGGCGGTGTGCAGAAGGTCGCCCCGATCCTGGCCGGCACCTTCCTGATCGGCGGCCTCGCCACCCTCTCGCTGCCGGGCCTCGCGCCCTTCGTCAGCGAGTTCCTGGTCCTGGTCGGCACCTTCAGCCGCTACCCCGTCCTCGGCATCATCGCGACGCTGGGCATCGTGCTGGCCGCGCTGTACGTCCTGGTGCTCTACCAGCGCACCATGACAGGCCCCGTCAAGGCCGGCATCGAGGGCATGACCGACCTCAAGGCCCGTGAACTGCTGGTGGTCACCCCGCTGATCGCCCTGCTGCTCTTCCTGGGCGTCTACCCCAAGCCGGTCACCGACATCGTCAACCCCTCGGTGCACCACACGCTCTCCGACGTGCACAAGACCGACCCCAAGCCCGCGCTGGAGGCGAAGAAGTGAGCGCATCCTCCGTCCACAGCCTGTGGACAACGGCGGCGCCAGTCGCCGACAAGTTCCCCACGCCGCACATCGAGTACGCCCAGCTGTCGCCGGTCCTGATCGTCCTGGGGGCCGCGGCGCTCGGCGTGCTGGTCGAGGCCTTCCTGCCCCGCAGGTCCCGCTACACCGCCCAGGTCGCCCTGGCCGCGCTCGGCCTCGCCGCCGCCTTCGCGGCGATCGTGGCACTGGCCGACAAGGGCTACGGCACCACCAAGGCGCACATCGCGGCCATGGGGGCGGTCGCCGTCGACGGCCCCGCGCTCTTCCTCCAGGGCACCATCCTGCTGGTCGGCTTCGTCGCGATCTTCACCTTCGCCGAACGCCGGCTCGACCCCCGGGCGCACGGCAACCAGGTCGACTCCTTCGCCGCGCAGGGCTCCGCCGTGCCCGGCAGCGACCAGGAGAAGGCGGCCGTGCGGGCCGGCTTCACCAGCACCGAGGTCTTCCCGCTGCTGATGTTCGCCGTCGGCGGCATGCTGATCTTCCCGGCCGCCAACGACCTGCTGACGCTGTTCGTGGCCCTGGAGGTCTTCTCGCTGCCGCTGTACATCCTGTGCGCGCTGGCCCGCCGCAACCGCCTGATGTCCCAGGAAGCCGCCGTCAAGTACTTCCTGCTCGGCGCCTTCTCCTCGGCCTTCCTGCTGTTCGGCATCGCCCTGCTCTACGGATACGCCGGCACCGTCTCGTACTCCGGCATCTCGTCGGTCATCGACGGCACCGCCCCGATGAACCCGGCGCTCGCCGACACCACAGGCAACGACGCGCTGCTGCTCATCGGCCTCGCCATGGTCGCCATGGGCCTGCTCTTCAAGGTCGGAGCCGTGCCCTTCCACATGTGGACGCCCGACGTCTACCAGGGCGCGCCCACCCCGGTCACCGGCTTCATGGCGTCCGCCACCAAGGTCGCCGCCTTCGGGGCGCTGCTGCGGCTGCTGTACGTCGTGCTCCCCGGCATGCGCTGGGACTGGCGTCCCGTCATGTGGGGCGTCGCGATCCTCACGATGCTGGCCGGTGCGGTCATCGCGGTCACCCAGACCGACGTCAAGCGGCTCCTGGCGTACTCCTCGATCGCCCACGCCGGCTTCATCCTCGCCGGCGTCATCGCCACCACCCCTGACGGGATCTCCTCCGTCCTGTTCTACCTCGCGGCCTACTCCTTCGTGACGCTCGGCGCCTTCGCCGTCGTCACGCTGGTCCGCGACGCCGGAGGCGAGGCCACGCACCTGTCGCGGTGGGCCGGGCTCGGCCGCCGCTCCCCGCTCGTCGCCGCGGTCTTCGCGGTCTTCCTCCTCGCCTTCGCGGGCATCCCGCTCACGTCCGGCTTCGCGGGGAAGTTCGCGGTCTTCACCGCGGCGGCACAAGGCGGGGCCATGCCGCTGGTCATCGTCGGCGTCATCTCGTCGGCGATCGCCGCGTTCTTCTATATCCGGGTGATCGTGCTCATGTTCTTCTCGGAGCCCAAGCCCGACGGTCCGACCGTCGCGGTCCCCTCCCTGATGACCTCGACGGCCATCGCCGTCGGAGTAGCCGTCACCCTCGTCCTGGGCCTGGCCCCCCAGTACTTCCTCGACCTGGCCGACAAGGCGGGCATCTTCGTCCGCTAGCCCCTGCGGGCTGCTTCCCCCCGTCCCCCCGGCTGCAGGTCCCCCGACCCGCACCCGGGGGGTCCCCTTTCCCCGCCGGCCCACCGGCAGGGGTGGCCGCATCTGCGGCTGCCGCCATGTGGGCGCGCGCAACCCACCACCGGCCGGTGGTCCGTCTCCGACAGGAACAGCCCCTTTGCGCCGGTGACGACCCGCGCGCCCGGTGGGGGTCGGTCGCGCCGTTCCCCGCGCCCCTGAAAGGCACCGCCGACCGCAGCGGCACCGCCTCACCGGCGGGGGGGCGCCCTTGCCTGGGAGGGCGCCATATAGGGGCGCGGGGAACTGCGCGCGCAACCCACCACCGGCGGGTGGTCCGTCTCCGACAGGAACAGCCCCTTCGGGTCGGTGACGACCCGCGCGCCCGGTGGGGGTTGGTCGCGCCGTTCCCCGCGCCCCTGAAAGGCATCGCCGGCCGCAGCGGCACCGCCTCACCGGCGGGGGGTGCCCTTGCCTGGGAGGGCGCCATATAGGGGCGCGGGGAACTGCGCGCTCAGCCCGCCACCGGCGGGTGGTCCGTCTCCGACAGGAACAGCCCCTTTGCGCCGGTGACGACCCGCGCGCCCGGTGGGGGGTTGGTCGCGCCGTTCCCCGCGCCCCTGAAAAACGCTCGCCGCCCTGCGCAAGGGCGCCCCCTCAGGGGGAAGTCCCCTTGCGAGCAAGGGGACTTCTGGCAGAGTGGGGGGATGGGGGAGCGGGACCCGGATGCCGCGGTGCAAGCCGCATGGGTTGTGGTGCGCCCAGCCGGAGGCGCCCCGGCGGGGGCCGGCGTCGTCGTGGGCGACGGCATCGTCCTGACGTGCGCGCACGTCGTGAACGCGGCCCTGGGCCGCGACCGCTTCGCCGCCGAGGAGCCCTCGGACGCCGACCTCGCAGGTCTCACCCTGACACTCCCGGCGCACGGGACAGGGGCGGAGACGTACCGCCCCACCTTGCTGAGCTGGACCCCGGCGCGGCCGAGCGCCCGGCCTGGCCGCTGGGAAGGCGACCTGGCCTTGCTGCGGTTGCCGGAGGGCGCCCCGCGCCCGACCCCCGTACGGTTCGCCGACGCGGCGATGGGCAGCACCGCCTGGGTCTGGTACGCCAGCGGCGACGGCCGCACCGCCGTCGACGTCCTGGTGCAGAAACCGCTCGGCCCGTGGCTGCTGCTCGACCCGGGCAGCTCGGAGGTCCCGGTCCGGCACGGCTACAGCGGAAGCCCCTTGTGGGATTCCGCGTCCGGCGCGGCCGTCGGCCTCATGGTGAGCGTCGAGCCCGAGGTGCGCCGCTACTACGCCCTCGCCCCCGCCGCGGTGCGCGAGGCGCTGGCCGCCGCGGGCCTGGCCGCGGCGGGGCCGCGTGACCCCCGCCAGGAGTGGCTGCACCAGCAGGCGGCCGAGGCGCTGGCGGCGCTGCCCGAGGAGCGTTTCCGGCGCGGCGCGAACCGGTTGGCCTGGTCGCTGGGCCTGTCCCGCCCACCCGCGCGCCCCGAGGACGCCGCCGACGCGGCCCTGGCACACCCCCGCGGCCTGCCCGCGCTGCGGGACGCGTTCACCGAGCCGGCCGCCAGGCCCGCCGCGGGCGAACCGGGCTACACCGAGGCCCGGTTGGCTGCGGTGGTGGCGCGGGCCTGCCCGGTACGGCTGCTCGGCCCCGAGGACCACGCCCGGCTGGCCGGGCTGCTCGCGGGTGTGCCGCTGCCGGAACTGCTGGCGGCGGCACGGGCGGCCGTCCCGTATCTGCCGCTGCATTCGGAGCGGGTGCCGGACACCGCGGCCCTGCTGGACTGCCTGGAGAACCGTACGGCCGAGCCGGGCGTGATGCCGCCGCTGCTGCAGGTCGCGGAGGAGGTCGCGGCCCTGCGGGCGGGCGTGCGCGAGGAGCTGCGCGAGCTGGACGACCGGGTGGCGGCGCGGCTCCGGGTGCTGCCGGGCGCCCTGGACCAGGTGCGGGCCGACGCCAAGGCCCGTGCGGGCAGCCGGGCCGCGGGCCGCCCGGTGGTGCGGGTGTGGCTGTGGGACCGCGGCAAGGGCGACGCCTTCTGCTACGTCATCCGGCTCTACGACGGCGACGACCAGCCGCTGTCGACGTGGTCGGCGGTGGACACCCCGCGCGGCCACGAGGAGTTGTGCGGCCAGTTGGCCGAGGCGGTGCGCATGCTGGCCGAGCACGGCGACAACGCCGGGGTCGAATTCCTGTTGGAGCACGGCTCGTTCGGCCTGCCCTTCGACCGCTGGCCGATCCCGGTGCCCGACCTGGGCCCGCGGCTGCTGGGCATGGACCACGTGGTGGTGCTGCGCGGCCAGCGGCAGCCCTCGCGCGGCCCGTGGGAGCGCCGCTGGGGCTGCGCGGGCTCTGCGGCCAGCGTGGTGCAGGACGTGGACCACGCCGACGACCTGCTCGGCGAGGACCGGGACGCGGCCCTGGTGATCGCCGCGTGCGCGCCGGGCGAGATCGACCCGATGGTGCGGCTGTGCCGCCACTACGGGGTGCCGGTGATGCTCTGGCACCGGCAGGGCGCGGGCGACGGCACCACCGGCGCGCTGCTGGAACTGACCGGCGGCGACTGGCGGCGCGACCTGCGTGAGGCGGTCAGGCGGCAGCGTTTCACCGCCCGCAAGGACGACAGGATGCTCGGCGCCCACCTGGCGCTGCTGTGGGAGGACCCGCGCTGGGACCCGCGCACCGCGGGCCTGGCGGAACCGGCGCCGCTCCCGTGAACACCCCGGTGGCCCCGAGGGCGACGACCCAGACGACGAAAGGCGGTGCCGTGTGAGCGGCGACCCCGAGCCGCGCCCGGAACGCCTCTTCCGCGGCACCGGCGAGCACTACCCGGACGGTGTCGCACTGCCCGAGGCCCCGCCCTGGCGGCGCCCGGCGGCAGGCGGCCGCACGGCCCGCGAGCGGCGCCCGTACCTGATCGGCGCCGAGCAGGTGGACGTCGTCAACGCGGCCCTGCGGCTGCGCCGCCCGCTGCTGGTCACCGGCAACCCCGGCACGGGCAAGTCCTCGCTGGCCTACGCCGTCGCCGACGAACTCGGCCTCGGCCCGGTCCTGGTGTGGCCGGTCAACACCCGCTCCACGCTGACCGACGCGCTCTACCGCTACGACGCCATCGGCCGGCTCCGCAACGAGGCGCCCGGGCCGCAGGCCCCCGACGGGCAGGCGGGCGTGGGCAGTTACGTCCGGCTCGGCCCGCTCGGCACCGCGCTCGCCACCCGGCACCGGGGCCGGCCGCGGCTGCTGCTGATCGACGAGCTGGACAAGAGCGACGTCGACCTGCCCAACGACTTGCTGCACGTGCTGGAGGAGGGCGAGTTCACCATCCCGGAACTGGCCCGGCTGCCGGACGGCCCCGAGGGCGTTCCCGTCTTCACCGAGGGCTCCCGGGAGCGCGTGACCGTCCACAACGGCTCGGTGCGGTGCGCCGACTTCCCGCTCGTGGTCATCACCAGCAACGGCGAACGCGATTTCCCCGCCGCCTTCCTGCGCCGCTGCGTCCGCCTCGAACTGCCCGAGCCGGACGCCGGCCAGCTCCAGGACATCGTCCGCGCCCACTTCGCCGCGTCCGGCGCCGACGCACTGGCCGAGCACTGGCCGAAGGTCGAGGAGCTGATCGCGGCCTTCGTCGTCCGCCGCGAGCTGGGGGGCCTGGCCACCGACCAGTTGCTGCACGCCGTCCACCTGCTGCAGCAGGGCGTCCACCCCGACACCCGGCACGTGCGGGAGGCGGTGCTGCGTGAACTCCACGACGGGGGAGGGCGGTAGGCCCGGGACGACGAGCGTGGGGCGGCTGCACACCGCCCTGGCGGGTGCAGGACTCGACCTGAACGCTGAGGAGTTGGCCGACGCCCTGTGGCTGGCCCTCGCGGCGCCGCCCCCTGCCCCTCCCGGCAGCGACACCGCACCCGGACGCCGGCCCGAGCCCGTACAGCCGCCGCAGACGCCCGCGCAGCCCCCGCAGGGGGACCCGGAGCCCCCACCGGCCCCGCGCCCGCCACAGCCCCCGCCCGGCGCCGCCAGGACCCCGGTCTACGCGCTCGCCGACCCGCGGCCCGGCACCGGCGCCGCTGCCGTCCGCATCCCCGGTGTGCCGGGGCTGCCCGACCCGCTGTCGGTCGTACGCGCCCTGCGCCCGCTCAAGCGGCGGGTGTCCTCGCAGCACCGCTACGAGCTGGACGAGGCCGCCACCGCGGAGGCCATCGCCGAGACCGGCGGCCTCGACGTCGTCCTGCGCCCGGAACGCGCCCGCTGGCTCGACCTCGTCCTCGCCGTGGACGACGGCCTGTCGCTGCGGGTGTGGCAGGACACCCTCGCCGAACTCACCCGGGTGCTGGGCACGTCCGGCATCTTCCGTACCGTCCGCCGCTGCGGCTTCGCGACCACACCCGTCAACTCCGCCGTCGTGGACGGCGACCGCACCGTCGTGCTCGCCGTCACCGACGGCGTGGGACCGGCCTGGCGCTCGGGCGAGGCCCAGCGCGTCCTGGCCCGCTGGGCGCGCAAGGCGCCCACCGCGGTCCTCGACCCCCTTCCCGTACGCCTGTGGCCCGGCACCGCACTGCCCGCGGAACGCCTGCGGGTCCGCGCCGGCCGCCCCGCCCCCGCCAACCACCACCTGCGCGCCTACGACCCGTGGCTGCCGCCGCACCTGGCAGAGCCGCTCCGGCTGCCCGTCCCCGTACTGGAACTCGCCGACTGGTCACTGGCCCCCTGGGCCGAACTGATCGGCGCACACGGCGGCTCGGCCACCCTGCGCGTCGTGGACGCCGCCGCCCCGCCCGTACCGCCCCTGCCCGCCGCCCCGCCCGGCACCGCGGCGGCCCGGCTCGTCGCCTTCCAGGAGGCGGTCAGCCCCGAGGCCTACGAACTCGCCGCCCACCTGGCCGCCGTCGACCCGCTCACCCTCCCGGTGATGCGCGTCGTCCAGGCCGCGGCCCTGCCCGGCAGCGGCCCGTCCTGCCTCGCCGAGGTGCTGCTCAGCGGCGTGATGCACGTGGACCGGCCGCTGGCCGGCTTCGACGTCTACACCTTCGCCCCCGAGCTCCGCCCGCTGCTGCGCATGGTCGTCCCCGCCGACGACGCCCGCCGCACGGTGGACGCCGTGTCCGACTTCATCACCCCGCGCCTGGGCCGCTCCGGCGACTTCCCCGCGGTGATCGCGTCCGCGACCGGCACGCTGTCCCTGCCGGTCGGCGGCACGCCCTTCGCGGAGGTCCCGCGCCCCGCGCCCGCGCCCGGCCCGGCTCCCGCTCCCGCTCCCGTGGAGATGAGCGCGCACCCGGCCGCCGAGTACGTGGTGGCGGTACGCGCGCACGGCACGGATGTCGCCACCTGCGGTTACCTGGTGGACGAAGGGCTTGTCCTCACCATCGCCCCGGACTCCGTACCCGCGGGCGCCATCGACTTCCACGTCCACCTCCACCCCGACCTCGGTGGGGGCAGCTGGGTGCCCGCCCGGCAGCTGGAGAGCGACGGTCCTGTGCGGCTGCTCTCGATCACCGACCTGTGGTCCCCACCGCCCACTCCCCCCTGCCCGTGGGGGACCTTCGCGGGCGGACCCGATGCCGCCACCGTCACCCTGGCCACAGTGCTGGCGGTCGTGGAGCCCCACGGAACACCTGCGGGGCGCGGCCTCCTGGAGATCTGGGAGACCCGTTTCGGGCGCGGCGGTCCGCTCGTGGCCGCGGTCCTGCGGCCGGGCGGCGCGGACGGAGCCCCCTACCGGCTGACCTCCGGCGTCTCCGACCAGGGCGGCGCGGTCTTCCACGACGGAACGCTGGTCGGACTGGTCACGCCTGCCGCGGCCGGCGGCCGGCGGTCCGACCGCGCCATGGAGCCCGTCGCGGGCCTGCTCACCCTGTTCTCCCCGGCCGCGTACGCCGGTCCGCCGCTCACCGCCGAGCCGCCGACCACAGTTGGGTGGCCCGCACCGCCACGCCCCGGTTTCCTGACCTTCGACCAGGACTACGCGCTGGCCCGGCTCGAACAGCTCATCCAGTCCGAGCCGGCGATCGGGACCGTCGTGGTGAAGGGGCTGGCGGACGGCCCCGTCAAGGTCGCGGCCGAGTACGTCCACCGCAACCGTCCGAGCCTGCAACGGGTCGTCTGGCTCGACGTACGGGAACTGCCCAGGTTCATGGACTCGTACGACTACGTACGCCTGCGCAGGTCCGCCCCCGGCGCCTCGGTCACCCGGTGGCTCGTTGTGCTCGACGGCCGGGCCGCCGAGGTGACGGGACCGGAGAAGCAGCGCGTGCTGGACGAGCTGACCGGCATCGGCGCGCGGATCCTGCTGCTCGACGGCCCGTACGGCAACCTGCACCACCGGTCGATCCGCGTCGAGCAGGGCCGGGAGTGGAACCAGACCGCAGTGACCGGCCCGCACCCCCAGGAGGCCACGGGCAGCGTCTCTGACGCCGTCGGCGCCGCGACGGTCCAACTGCTCAGCGTCCTGCCCTGGCTGGACTCCCCGGTGAGCTTCGAGGTGCTGGGGGCACTGTGGGCGCCGAACCTGCTGACCGACGTCTTCCGGCAGCCCGCCGTCGAAGGGGCCTTCCGGATCGACTGGAGGGGGCGCCGCGTCCACATGGCGGACGGCTCCCACGCGACTGCGGCTGACGGCCGGGATCTGGCCGTTCTGCTGCTGACCGCGTACGCCGAAGGAGTCGGCGGGCGGTCCGTGCCCGACCCGGACGAGTTCGTCCGGCATGTGCTCGCGCTGTCGCGGCAGGTCCCGCTCGCGGACGTGACCGGGCCGACGGCCCAGCTCTTCGCCCGGGCAGCGTTTCAGCTGCTGGGGCAGGGCCGCGGTGAGGCCGGTGTGCGGCTCGGCGAGCGGGCCTGTGAGGCGACGCCCGACTCGGAGGGCCTGCGGGTGCGGCTCACGTCGGCGGCGATGGAGTCGGGCATCGAGGCCTTCGTCGCGCTGTCGCCCGCCTCGCTGACCGCGTACGGCAACGCCGAGGGGGTCATCGACGATGACCGCGACTTGGAGTGGCTCCAGAGCCTGATGGCGGCCGTCGCCCGGGGCGGCCCGCTGCCGTCGGCCGGGCCGCGGCTCGGCCTGGAGTGGTGCCGCCAGCACCTCGGCGACGCCCACCCGCTGACCCGCGACCTGGCGGCGGCAATCCAGGTCCTGGACGAAAGGCGCCCCGGACGGAGCTGACCCCCGGCGCCCGCAGTGCGCCAGGGGTCAGCCGTATCGGAGGCGGCGGCTAGTTGGGGACCGCCAGGAGGAGGGCGAAGCGGCGGTCGGGGTCGGTCCACCACTGGCGGACGGTGAAGCCGCCCTCGTGCAGTTCCGCCGTGAGGGACTCGCGGCGGAACTTGCAGGACAGCTCGGTGCGCAGGTCCTCGCCCGCCGCGAGGTCCAGGCTCAGGTCGAGGTCGGGGATCTTGACGGTCTGTGCGGTGCGGGAGCGCAGCCGCATCTCGATGCGCTCCTCCTCGGCGTTCCACAGCGCGACGTGCTCGAAGGCATCGGGGTCGAAGTCGGCGCCCAGTTCGCGGTTGAGCACGTACAGGACGTTCTTGTTGAAGTCGGCGGTGACGCCCTGCGCGTCGTCGTAGGCGCGGACCAGCACGTCCGGGTCCTTGACCAGGTCCGCGCCGAGCAGCAGCACGTCGTCGCTGCTCAGCGCGAGCGCCAGGGTGCGGTAGAAGGCGCGGCGCTGGTCGGCGTCGAAGTTGCCGATGGTGCTGCCGAGGAAGGCCAGCAGCCGCGGACCGGGCTCGTCCGACAGCGGCAGCCCGCCCTCGAAGTCGGCGACGGTCGCGGTGACGGCCAGCCCGGGGTAGTCGCGGCAGATCGCCTCGCCCGCCTCCGCCAGTGCGGAACTGCTCACGTCGAGGGGTGCGTAGCGTACGAGGCTGCCGCCGGCGGTGAGCGCGTCGAGCAGCAGCCGGGTCTTGCGGGAGGAGCCGGAACCCAGCTCGATCAGGGTGCTCGCCCGGGTCAGTGCGGCGATCTCGGGGGCGCGGCGGGTGAGGATCTCCTGCTCGGCGCGGGTCGGATAGTACTCGGGGAGCCGGGTGATCTCCTCGAAGAGGTCGCTGCCGCGCTTGTCGTAGAACCACTTCGGCGGCAGGGTGCGGGGCGGCTCGCTCAGGCCCTTGCGGACGTCGGCGTGCAGCGAGTCGGTGAAGTAGCCGGCGGGCAGCCGGTCGTCGAGGGTGAAGCGGCTCTCTGCCATGCGGTGTCGCTCCTTGCGGTCGGCGGCCCCCGGGGGGCGCAGCGGGATGATCCGTACTCCTGCGGTGGTGGCCAGCAGCAGCGAGCGGTCGGGGACTTCCCGCCACTCGCCGAGCCCGGGCGGGCTCGCGGTGTCCGTGCCTTGGGTGTCCGAACCGGCTGGCTTGCCGGCGTCCGTACCGGCGTCCCCGGCGTCCTCGCTGCCGGCGGCCCGTGCGGGCTCCTCGTCCGGCTCGGAGGCGACCAGCGCCGCTCCCGGGCCTGTGCGGTACCAGAGGGTGTCGCCCCATGCGGTGGCGGCGATCGTGCGGCCGTCGGTGAGCAGCAGGTTGAGCCGTGCGTCAGGGCGGGCCGCCGCGACCCTGCGGACGACCGACGCCAGGGCGCCGCCTGGTGGCTGGCCCTGCCGCAGCAGGGCCTTGAGCATGGCCCACAGCGCCGCCGAGTCGCTGCGCGCCTCCATGCCGAGCAGTTCCGACTCGGCAAGGCCGGTGGGAAGCCGCGTCCAGTCCCTGACGGCCCCGTTGTGGCTGAAGAGCCAGCGGCCGTCGGTGAAGGGCGCGGCGGCCGACTCGTCCTGCGTGGTGCCCGCGGTGGCCGACCGCACCGCGGCGAGGACGGCGCCGCTGCGTATGGCCGCGGCCATACCGGCGAAATTGGCGTCCGCCCACACGGGCACGGCCCGCCGGTAGCGCACCGGCAAGGTGAAGCCGGTGTCGTCCTCCTGGTCCAGGGGGTACCAGCCGACGCCGAAACCGTCGGCGTTGACCGTGCCGTAGCGCTGCCGCCGCGGCTGCCACGACTGCTCGTACAGGCCGTGCGCGGGTCTGACGAGCAGCCGTTCGAGGGTGGCGGGCGGCCCGACGTAGGCGAGGTGGCGGCACATCAGCCGCGCCCGCCGCCTTGTGCCGCCGTGCCGCTGTCCCCGTCGTCCCTCGCGGTGCGGAAGCCCGCGAAGATCTGCCGGCGGATCGGGTAGTCCCAGTTGCGGAAGGTGCCGCGGGCCGCCACCGGGGAGACGCCGAAGGCGCCGCCGCGCAGGACCTTGTAGTCGGGGCCGAAGAAGACGTCGGAGTACTCCTTGTAGGGGAAGGCCGTGAAGCCCGGGTAGGGCAGGAAGTCCGACGCGGTCCACTCCCACACGTCGCCGATGAGCTGACGCGCGCCGCTGGGGGCGGCGCCCTGCGGGTAGCTGCCGGCGGGGGCGGGGCGCAGGTGGCGCTGGCCGAGGTTGGCGTGTTCCGGACCCGGGTCCGCGTCGCCCCAGGGGTAGCGGCGCGAGCGCCCGGTCGCCGGGTCGTGCCGGGCGGCCTTCTCCCACTCGGCCTCCGTGGGCAGCCTGCGGCCCGCCCAGCGGGCGTACGCGTCCGCCTCGTACCAGCACACGTGCAGCACCGGCTCGTCGGCCGGTACGGGCTCGGTGCGGCCGAAGCGGCGCCGGGTCCAGCCCTCGCCGTCCTGCTCCCAGAACAGCGGCGCGACCAGGCCGGCCTCGCGGACGTGCCGCCAGCCCTCCGGCGTCCACCAGGCAGGGTCGTCGTAGCCGCCCGCGGCGATGAACTCTGCATAGGCGCCGTTGGTGACCGGCACGGTGTCCAGCCAGAAGCCGGGCACGTCGACGGCGTGCGCGGGCAGTTCGTTGTCCAGCGCCCACGGCTCGGTGCTGGTGCCCATGGTGAAGGGGCCGCCGGGTATGTGGACCTCGGGCGGCAGCAGGGCCACGTCGGCGGGCGCGGGCGGCGGCTCGGGGGCGTCGAGGACCGGCGGGCCGACGCGCAGCTGGTGGGTGGCGAGCATCGTCTCGTCGTGCTGCTGCTCGTGCTGGGCGAGCATGCCGAAGACGAAGGCGTCGGCCAGCAGCCGCTCGGGCTGGTCGTGGCCGGTGTCGACGGCGGCGAGCACCTCCGCGGTCTGCTCGCGCACCGCGGCGATGTACGCGCGGGCCTCCGCCGGGCCGAGCAGCGGCAGGGCCGGGCGGTCCGCGCGCGGGGTCCTGAACGCGTCGTAGACGTGGTCGAGGTCGGGGCGCAGCCCGGGGCGCCCGCCGGCCTCCCGGACGAGCCACAGCTCCTCCTGGTTGCCGATGTGGGCGAGATCCCAGACCAGCGGCGACATCAGGGGGGAGTGCTGGGCGGTGAGGTCGTGCTCGTCGACGCAGTCGGTGAGCGACTCGGTGCGCCGCCGTGCGGTCTCCAGGGCCGCGAGCGCCCTTGCGGACGGTGCCTGGGTGGCTGCTGCGGCGGAAGAGCCCGGTGCGGCAGGAGTGGCCGCGTCGGGGGACGTACTGCTGGTACTGGTGGTGCGGGGGTTTGTCACGACATACCTTCCGGAAGGTCAGACGCGCGACAGCGCGTCCAACTGGTCGTGTGCGGGACATCGGCCACGCTCTGCGTAGCGCTCGGCGAATGCGGCGACCGCCGCTCGCAGTGCCGCGGGGCTGTCGGTGCGCGCGAGGGCGCTCTCCGCGGCGGTGAAGCAGGCGCGGACGGCCTTGCCGAGGTCCGGGTCGGCGGGGCCGATCCGGGCGGCTCGCCGCCAGATGTCGTCGGGTGGAAGGGGCTGCCCGTCAGGGCACAGCGGTTCCGTGGCCGCATATGCGGCGTCGGCGGCGACCGGGTCGTCCAGCAGGGCCGCCGCGAGCGCGGTCGGCACCACCCAGGCGTCGCCTGCCTGGGCGTCGGTCATCCGCAGTTCCAGCCAGCCGCGCGGTCTGACGGGCGGGAAGAGCGTACTGAGGTGGTAGTCGAGGTCGGCGGCGGTCGGCCGGCGCAGCCCAGGGGCCTTGCCGCGCACCCAGTCGCGGAAAGTGAGCCCTGGGGGTGCGGTCCAGTCGGCGCCGGCGCCGCGTATGCACAGCACATGCGCGTCCAGCGCGTAACGCGCCCAGGCGGCGCGCGGGTCGGGGTCGTGGTCGGGCGGGCGGGTGCGGCCCGCGTCCATCGCGCCCCAGGTCGCCTGCCGGGTGGAGACCCAGCCGGTGGGGCGCCCGTCGCTCAGCGGCGAGTTCGCGAAGGCCGCCACCAGGACGGGGCCTATGCGGTGCGCCAGCTCCCAGCGCTGCCGGTAGCCGGTGATCCCGCCGGAGTCGTCCCCGCTGTCCAGGTTGACCTGGAGCGACGCCGTACGGCGCATCATGGTGCGGCCCCAGGGGCCTTCACGGTCGAAGAAGCACTCCATCGCCGTGTAGCGGGGGTCGTCCAGAATCCTCGGCGGGGTCCGGTAGGGGTCGAGGCCCAGGCCCGTCAGGACCAGGCCCGCGCGGTCCATGGCCTCGCGCAGGGCCGCGACATCGGCGGCCATCGCCTCGACGCATTCGGCGAGCGAACCTGCGGGCGGGGAGCTCAGCTCCACCTGGCCACCCGGTTCGCGGGTGATCCTGCTGCCCCGTGGCATTGCACCGGGCACTTCGACCGGGGCGAGTGCCGCGTCCAGCCGGTCGGCGGTTATCAGCTTTCGGGGATCAGAGCGGTCATGTACAAGCCACTCAAGTTCCACCCCGGTCCGCATGGGCGGCCCGGTCTTGAAACAGACGCCGCGCACATGCGCCTCTGCCTCGTCCTCCGGCAGTTCGGCTGTCATCGATCCACCTCCTCTTCGATTTCCCTCGGGGATTCCGGCGGGATTTTTTCCCGTTGAGGTCTACCCCGATGAGAGGACATGTCACATGGTGCTGCGGCGATTTTAGTTGGCCGTGTGACGAGATGGTCTTACGTGTCGGTGAACGTTCACCGGTCGGCGGGATGCCGCCCGGCGTTCACCCGGTGGCCGTACCGCAGGTGGGTCGTACCGCCTCGAAACACCGCGATCAGGATCATACGCGGAGCGACGGTGCACGGCCTCCCGTACGCCGCCGGGCGCCGCCTGCCCCGCTGCCCCCGCCGCAGCCCCGTGCGCCCCGGCGTAGGGCGATGCCCCGGCGGTGATCCACAGCCGACCGGCTACGCTGCCCGTGTACGCAATACGAGCCGAGCACCACGTCAGCGCCAGCGGAGCCGCCCGCGAAGCGCCGTCCCAGAACCCCGCCAGAAGCCAGATCAGCGACAGGAGCACCCCTCGTGAACGTCGTCGGGCCACCCTTCGGGCTGAGCGTGTGGGACCCCGCTCTGGACGCCGACATCGGCGCCGGACTCGCGGCGGTGGAAGAAGGCCTCCTGGAGGCCACCAAGAGCGACGTCCCGTTCATCACCGACGCCGCCCGGCATCTGCTCCAGGCCGGCGGTAAGCGCTTCCGGCCACTCCTGGTGATGCTCGGCGCCCAGTTCGGCGACCCCTTCGCACCCGGCGTCGTGCCGGCCGCGGTGGTCGTCGAGCTGACCCACCTGGCCACGCTCTACCACGACGACGTCATGGACGAGGCGGACGCCCGCCGCGGTGTGCCCAGCGCCAACACCCGCTGGGGCAACTCGGTCGCGGTGCTGACCGGCGACTTCCTCTTCTCGCGCGCCTCGCACATCCTGGCCGACCTCGGCCCCGAGGCCGTCCGGGTGCAGGCCGAGGCCTTCGAACGCCTGGTGACCGGGCAGATCCTGGAGACCGTCGGCCCGCGCGACGGCCGCGACCCGCTGGACCACTACCTGGAGGTGCTGGCCGGCAAGACCAGCTCCCTGATGGCGGTCTCCGCGCGGTTCGGCGCGATGATGTCGGGCGCCGACGAGGCGGTCGTGCACACCCTGACCCAGTTCGGCGAGCGCATCGGCATCGCCTTCCAACTCGCCGACGACGTCCTGGACATCGCGAGCGACAGCCACGAGTCGGGCAAGACCCCCGGCACCGACCTGCGCGAGGGCATCCCGACGCTGCCGGTGCTGCACGTGCGCAAGCAGTACGCCCTGGCCGGCGGCGCCGTCTCGGCCGACGACCGGCGGCTGATCGAACTGCTCGACGGCGACCTCACCGACGACCGCCTGCACGCGGAGGCGCTCGGCATGCTGCGCGCCCACCCGGCCCTCGACCAGGCCCGCCGCGACTCGCTGCGGTACGCCGAGGAGGCGCGCACCGCGCTGGCGCCGCTGCCCGAAGGGCCGGCCAAGCAGGCGCTCGCCGGGCTGTGCGACGCCGTGGTGCACCGGGCCGGCTGACTCCTCCGGCCGGGCCGGGCCGGGCCGGGCCCGTCGACGGCTCGCCGGCCCGCCCGCTGCCTGCTCGCAGCGCCCCGGCGACCCTGAGAAGGGGTCAGGGCTGTTACGCCGGAACGTGTACGGGACGCGGAGTCCGTCATCCCGCGGTTGTACACGGAGTTGGCCCCGGGGGCTGATGTGGCGGGGCGACCGATTTGGTGAGATGGATACAGACCACTTCGGGGCGGACCGGGCGACAATGGCCTGGGGAGTGGACGAGTGCAGTACAGCAAACCGCCGCTGACGACGGAGGTAGAGACGTAATGGCACTGATCCAACCGGCACAGCCGGAGGCGCACGAGCCCGGAGGAGGGCGGCGGGGGCGCAAGGCGGTGCGCTATGCCGTCCCGGTGGCGGTCGTGGGTGTGACCGCGGCGACCATCGGACTGGTTCCGGCGCTCGCGGACAGCGGCGACCCGTCCCTGCCGTCGCTCACGGCCGAACAGATCATCACCAAGATCGCGGCGTCCGACACCCAGACGGTGGACGGCACGGTCAAGATCAGCACCGACCTGGGCCTGCCCTCGGTGCTGTCAGGGGGCAGCGGCAGCTCGCTGTTCGGCGGCGCTGTGGCACCGCCCTCGACGGGCTCGCGCGACGGCTCGCGGGCCGACCCGCAGCGGCAGTTCACCCAGCTGCTCATCGGCAGCCACACCCTGCATGTGGCGGTGGACGGCCAGGACCGGCAGAAGGTCTCGATCATCGAGTCCGCCGCCGAGTACAGCCTGATCCACAACGGCTCGCAGGTGTGGGCGTACGACAGCGCGTCCAACGAGGCCTACCACGCCACCGCGCCGGCCGAGGCGGGCGAGGACCGGGCGCACCCGCGGCAGGCGCCGTCCGACGCCTTCCCCGCGACACCGCAGGCCGCGGCACAGCAGGTCCTCAAAGCAGCGCAGGGCACCGCGACCATCACCCCCGACGGCACCGCGAGGGTGGCCGGCCGCAGCGCCTACGAGCTGCTGATCCGCCCGCAGCACGCGTCGGCGACCACGGTCGACTCGATAAGGATCGCGGTCGACTCCAAGACCGGGGTGCCGCTGAAGTTCAGCCTCCAGCCCAAGGGCAAGGGCAAGGCGGCCATCGACATCGGCTACACGAAGGTGAGCTTCGACAAGCCGTCGGCGAGCACCTTCTCCTTCACCCCGCCCAAGGGCGCGAAGGTCACCGAGGGCCGTGACACCGCCCGCGAGCAGAAGTCGCCCGAGGGGATGTCGGGCCTCGGCGAGCCGACCTTCATCGGGTCCGGCTGGGACACCGTCGCCGTCTTCAAGGCCAAGGGCGCGCTGCCCGCGGCCCCGGAGAAGAACGCCAAGGGCGGGGCCGCCTCGCTGCTCGGCGGCTTCGGCAAGCAGGTCAGCGGCTCCTTCGGCACCGGCACGCTCTTCCACACCCGGCTGGTCAACGTCCTGCTCACGCAGGACGGCACGGTCTACGCCGGTGCGGTCGACCAGTCCGCGCTGACCGCAGCCGCGAGCGGCGCCGCACGATGACCCCGGTGGCCCCGCCACCCGGCGGGGCCACCACCCCCGGGGGCGTCCCTCACCGGCCCGACCGCTGACGGGACCTGGCGGCTGACGATTCCGGCCGCTGCCCGCCCCGACCTCTGACCGACCTGACCGCTGACGTATCGACCGCTGACGAAGGAGTGCGATGGACCAGCCGCCCGCCGCGGACGGCCAGGGCGCCGACGTGGTGATCGAGACCCGCGGTCTGGCCAAGCAGTACCGGGGCACCCTGGCCGTGGACGGCCTGGACCTCCAGGTGCCGCGCGGCAGCGTGTTCGGCTTCCTGGGCCCCAACGGCTCGGGCAAGACGACCACGATCCGCATGCTGATGGGCCTGATCGAGCCGACCGCGGGCAGCGCCCGCGTCCTCGGCCGCCCCATGCCCCGCTCGACCCGCAGCGTGCTGCCCAAGGTCGGCGCGCTGATCGAGGGGCCGGCGCTCTACGGCTTCCTGTCCGGCCAGGACAACCTGATCCGTATCGACGCCGCCGACCCGACGGCCGACCCGCGCACCCGGAAGGCCAGGGTGGGCTCCGCGCTCGACCGGGTCGGGCTCACCGCGGCGGCGAGGAAGAAGGCCAAGGCGTATTCGCTCGGCATGAAGCAGCGGCTCGGGCTGGCGTCCGCCCTGCTCCAGCCGCGCGAGCTGCTGGTGCTGGACGAGCCGACCAACGGCCTGGACCCGCAGGGCATGCGGGAGATCAGGGCACTGGTCAGGGAGCTGGCCGGCGACGGCACCACGGTCTTCCTGTCGTCGCATCTGCTGGACGAGATCGAGCAGGTCTGCTCGCATGCCGCGGTGATGGCCCGCGGCCGGCTGATCACCCAGGGGCCGGTGGCCGACCTGTCCGCGGGCACCCGCGGCCGGCTGGCGGTCACCACCCCCGACCCGGCGCGGGCCACTGAGGTGCTGGCCGGCCACGGGGTGACGGACCTGGTGACCGACCCGCACACCGGCGAGGTCACCGGCGAGCTGCCCGCGGAGCCGCCCGACCTGGCGGAGCTGAATGCCGCCCTGGTCGCCGCGGGGGTGCGGGTGCGCGGCTTCGGGGTGCAGCGGGCGTCGCTGGAGGATGCGTTTGTGGCACTGACGGGGGAGGGTTTCGATGTCGCGGGCTGAGACCACCGCAGGCCCCGGCCTGCAGGACGGCGAGCAGGGGCAGCCCCTGGTGGGGCGGCAGGACAGCGGGCGGGAGCGCCTTCCCGCGCCACCCGCACCCCGGGCGGGCCGGGCGGTGTGGACGCTCGGGCTGTTCGGCTCCGAGCTGCTGATCGTCTTCCGCCGGGTGCGGACCCTGGCGCTGCTGGCCGTGCTGGCGGGGGTGCCGCTGCTTGTCGGCATCGCGGTCAGGATCGAGACCAGGGACGGGAGTTCGGTCGGGGGCGGTGACGGGGGAGGCCCGGCGTTCCTCGAACAGATCAGCAACAACGGGCTGTTCCTGGCCTTCGCCTCGCTCGCCGCGACCCTGCCGTTCTTCCTGCCGATGGCCATCGGCGTGGTGGCGGGCGACGCGGTGGCCGGCGAGGCCAGCACCGGCACCCTGCGCTATCTGCTGGTCGCCCCGGCCGGCCGCACCCGGCTGCTGCTGGCCAAGTACGCCTCGGTGCTGACCTTCTGCGTGGCGGCGACACTGGTGGTGGTGCTGTCGGCGGTGGTCGTGGGCTTCTCCCTCTTCCCGGTCGGGGACGTCACCCTGCTGTCGGGCAACACCGTCTCGCTGTCCGACGGCATCCTGCGCGGGCTGCTGATCGCGCTGCTGGTGGCGTCGTCGCTGATCGGGCTGGCCGCGCTGGGGCTGTTCATCTCAACCCTCACCGACAGCGGCATCGGCGCGATGGCGGCGACGGTCGGCCTGCTGATCACCATCCAGATCGTCAACAACATCCCGCAGCTGCACGCACTGCAGCCCTATCTCTTCCCGCACTACTGGCTGAGCTTCGCCGACGTGATGCGCGCACCCGTCATATGGGACGGCATCGTCAAGAACCTCGCCCTCCAGGCCCTCTACGCCGCCGTCTTCGGCTCCGCCGCCTGGGCGCGCTTCACGACCCGCGACATCACGTCCTGAACGGCCCCGGGCCACCGACCTGGCCCGCGGCTGTTTACAGGCCCTGGTTGGGCTGTTAGCTTCACGGCATGGGAGCGCTCCCATGTGCGTGCCCATGACATTCCCCCCACTCCGCCCCTGAGGACCCGGCTGCGGTGGACCACGGCCTCGGGGACGTTGCCGGAAAGGTCACCACCTTGAAGAGAAACAGACAGCTCTCCTTAATGGCCGTGCTGGCCACGCTGGTCTCGGCGCTCGGCATCGTTTTCCTCACTCAGGGCTCCGCGCAGGCGCACGGCGTGGCCATGTCGCCGGGCTCGCGGACGTATCTGTGCTACGAGGACGCCAAGACCTCGACGGGCGCGCTCGTGCCCACCAACCCGGCGTGTGCCGCGGCCGTCGCCCAGAGCGGGACGACACCGCTGTACAACTGGTTCGCGGTGCTCGACTCCAATGCGGGCGGCCGCAACGTGGGCTATGTGCCCGACGGGACGATCTGCAGCGCGGGCAACAAGTCGCCGTACGACTTCTCCGCCTACAACGCGGCCCGGGACGACTGGCCCAGGACGCACCTGACCTCCGGGTCGACGATCCAGCTGCAGTACAGCAACTGGGCCGCGCACCCGGGCACCTTCCATGTCTACGTGACCAAGCAGGGCTGGTCCCCGACCACTCCGCTGGCGTGGGCCGACCTGGTGGACATCGGCAGCAGCACCAACCCGCCCGCGGTGGGCTCGCCGGGTGCTGACGGCGGCCACTACTACTGGGACCAGGCGCTGCCCTCGGGTCGTACCGGCGATGCCCTGCTGTTCATCCAGTGGGTGCGCTCGGACAGCAACGAGAACTTCTTCTCCTGCTCCGACATCGCCTTCGACGGCGGCCACGGCGAGGTGACCGGCATCCACAACGGCTCCACCACGCCGCCCACCTCCCAGCCCCCGACCTCCCAGCCCCCCACGTCCCAGCCCCCGACGTCGCAGCCGCCCACCTCGCAGCCGCCGACGTCCCAGCCCCCGACCTCCATGCCGCCGGTCGACGGCGACTGCATGGCCATGTACTCGGTGACCAACTCCTGGAGCGGCGGCTTCCAGGGATCGGTCGAGGTCATGAACCACGGCACCTCACCGTCGAGCCACTGGACCGTGACCTGGAAGCCAGGTGACGGGACACAGATATCCAGTCTGTGGAACGGCGTGCTGACCACCAGCAACGGCAATGCGAGCGTCACCAACGCCGCCTACAACGGGACGATCGCACCGGACGGCAACACCACGTTCGGCTTCACCGCCAACTCCTCGTCCGGTATCAACCTGCCCAACGGCTCCATCACCTGCACGTTCTCCTGACGTGCCGTAGCCGGCGTCCGCCCCGCAAGGCCCGGTGGCCGTGCGGGGCGGACGTATGCGGGGGCGGCGCCTGCCGGGGGGTGGAGCGTCAGGGGGTGAAGAAGGTCTTCGCGCGCAGCGCCGCGTCGTGGTCGTCGGCGACCTGGCCGGGGCGGGTGGCGCTGGCCAGCAGCACACCGCGGAAGTCCATCCGCATGTAGCGGGCGGTCTTCTCCAGGGTGCCGACCAGCGGGTCCGCGTCGGAGTAGTCGGTGCCGGCCAGTGCGGTGACGCCCCACAGGGTGCGGCCTGCCATCCGGGAGCGGAAGTCGACCCCGGGTACGCGCATCCAGCCCGACCAGTGGTCGAGGTACTGCTTGGTCGGCGTCGAGACCGAGTACCAGTACAGCGGCGAGGCGACGACCACGTCGGTCGCCTCCAGGGTGGCGTCGAGCAAAGTGCGGGCGTGGCCCGTGGGCGCGGGGTAGGAGCCGTCGCCGTCGTGCCGCAGGTCGGCGAAGTCCGGCAGCCGCATCTCCGCGAGCCGCACCCAGTGCTGCTCGACGTCGGAGGGCAGCTGCGCCGCCGCCTGCTGGGCCAGGGCCTCGGTGTTGCCGCCGCTGCGGGTGCTGCCGAGGAGGAAGAGGAAGCGTCGCCCCGTGAAGTCATGCATGTGCATATATTGCGCGCGCATCCAAAGCACCGTCAAGCGATCCGGATCACACCGCCCCGCCCGCAGGGTCTACGGGGTGCCCGCGGGGGCCGCGGCCGGGTCGGCGGCGTCCGCCGCGGGGGCGGTCGCCGGGAGCGGGGCGGCGGCACGGGTGCGGCGGGCGTTGCGTACGGCGTCGGCGGTCAGCAGGACCAGCGCCGACCAGACCAGCAGGAAGCCGATCCACTGCTCGGTCGACATCGTCTCGTGGAAGTGCAGGATGCCGATCAGGAACTGGAAGACCGGCGCCAGGTACTGCAGCAGGCCGAGCGTGGACAGCGGCAGCCGGTTCGCCGACATGCCGAAGCAGACCAGCGGCACCGCGGTGACCAGGCCGGACAGTGCGAGCAGGCCCGCGTGGCCGGGCCCGTGGTGGGTGAAGGTCGAGTCGCCGCGGGAGCCGAGGACCAGCAGGAAGGCCAGCGCGGGCAGGAACTGCACGGAGGTCTCCGCGGCCAGCGACTCCAGGCCGCCCATGGCGACCTTCTTCTTGACCAGGCCGTAGGTGCCGAAGGACAGCGCAAGGGTGAGCGCGATCCACGGCAGCCGCCCGTAGCCGACCGCGAGCACCGCGACCGCGACGGCGCCGATGCCGACGGCCGCCCACTGCACGCGCCGCAGCCGCTCGTGCAGGACGAGGACGGCGAGCGCGATGGTCACCAGCGGGTTGATGAAGTAGCCGAGCGAGGTCTCCACGACGTGGCCGGCGTTGACCGCCCAGATGTACATGCCCCAGTTCACCGACACCACGGTCGCGGCGAGCGCGAGCAGGGCGAGCCGGCGCGGCTCGCGCACGACGTCGGCGATCCAGGCCCACCGGCGCAGCGCCAGCAGGATGACGGCGACCACCACCAGCGACCACACCATCCGGTGGGCCAGGATCTCGCCCGCGCCCGCGGGTTCGAGCAGCGGCCAGTACAGCGGGAACAGCCCCCACAGCCCGTAGGCCGCGAAACCGTAGACCAGCCCTGCCCGGTTCTCGCCCATCGCCTCGTCCTCCCCACACCCGCCGTACGCGGTGCGGGTACGGGCGGCAGTCCGACGGTAGCGGCAGGACGACCGCACTGCCAGGCCCGTATCGCGTATTGGTCCTGACGACTCGGTGGGAGCAGATGCGCTCGGGCATTCAGCCGCCGGGGCGCTCAGGCGCCGAGTGCGCGCACCTCCACCGCGACGGTCTCCCGCAGCGGCGTGGTCGGGCGGCCGATCAGCCGGGCCAGCTCGCCGCTCGTGCCGGCCAGCAGGCCGCGCCCGATCGCCCGGTCCACGTCGACCAGCACCGCGGCGAAGTCGGCCGGCACCCCGACGCCGACCAGGATCTCCTGCCGCTCCTCGGCGCTCACGTCGTGGTAGGCGACCTCGCGGCCGGCGACCTCGGCGACGGTGGCCGCGTACTCGGGGAAGCTCCAGGCGGTGTCGCCGCTCAGGTCGTACGCCTTGTTCTCGTGGCCCTCGCCGGCCAGCACGGCCGCTGCCGCCGCAGCGTAGTCCGCCCGCGCGGCGGAGGAGACCCGGCCGTCGCCCGCGTTGCCGATCACGACGCCGTGTTCGAGTACGGCGGGCAGGTTCGCGGTGTAGACCTCGGTGTACCAGCCGTTGCGCAGGAAGACGTACGGCAGGCCCGAGGCGAGGATGTGCTCCTCGGTGGCCTTGTGCTCGTCGGCCAGGACGAAGTCGGCCGCGGGGCCGCCCAGCACGCCGGTGTACGCCAGCAGCGCCACGCCGGCCTCGGCTGCCGCGTCCACGACGGCGGTGTGCTGCGGGATGCGGCGGCCGACCTCGTTGCCCGAGACCAGCAGGACGCGGTCGCCCGCGGCGAAGGCGCCCTTGAGGCTCGCGGGGTTGTCGTAGTCGGCCACCCGCACCTGCACGCCGCCCGCGGCGAGGTCGGCGGCCTTGTCCGCCCGCCGCACGACGGCGGCGATGCCGGCGGGCTCGACCCCGCGCTCCAGCAGGTCGGCGATGACGAGGCGGCCGAGGTGGCCGGTGGCTCCGGTGACGACGATGCTCACGGTGGATCTCCAGGGGGTGGCGTTCCTTGCGGTCGTGATCACCGTAACCGGCACGCTAACTTATGGAAAGTACCCACCTTGACGTACGGTACATACATGAAGGTGAGCTGCCCTGAGCGGGCCATTCTCGAACACGTCACCAGCCGGTGGGGCGTCCTGGTGCTCGCCGCCCTGCTCGACGCCGAGAGCCTGCGGTTCAGCGAACTGCGCGACGGCATCGGGGACGTGAGCGAGA
Source organism: Actinacidiphila bryophytorum (assembly GCF_016916835.1). Lineage (GTDB taxonomy): Bacteria > Actinomycetota > Actinomycetes > Streptomycetales > Streptomycetaceae > Actinacidiphila > Actinacidiphila bryophytorum. The sequence goes on from NZ_JAFFIX010000019.1 coordinate 117,047, forward strand.
AGATGCTGACGCAGACGCTGCGGACCCTGGAGCGCGACGGTTTCGTACGCCGCCGCGCCCGCCCCGTCATACCGCCGCACGTCGACTACGACCTGACCGACCTCGGCCGCGAGGCCGCAGGCAAGGTGCGGGCGCTCGCGGTGTGGACCGAGTCCCGGGTCGCGGCAGTGGCCGAGGCCCAGTCGGCCTACGACGCGGCACGCGTCTGACGCCGGGAGGACCGCCGCCTGGCCGTGACCCGTGTACGTGTCACTGCGGGAACATCTCCAGGTCCCGGTCGATCCTGCGCCCCGCCCTGGCCGCCGACAGCCAGCGGTGCCCGTCGGGCAGGACGCGGGCCAGGTCCGCCACCGCGTCGTCCCGCAGCACCATCGCCTCACCGAAGACGCCCGCCTCGCGTACGGCGACCGCCAGGTCGGCGCTGACCACCATGACGTCGGGGTGCTCGGGGGACAGCCGCCAGCTCAGCCAGTCGAGGCTCTCGCGGGTGAGCGGGACCGCCGCGCCCGGGTCGCCGGCCTCGGCCGTCGCGTTCGCCAGCGTCACCTGGGCGATCATGGCGTACGGATGCTCCCCGAGCGCGGCCCGCAGCCCCTCCGCGGCGGTACGGCTCAGCTCCACCGCCTGCAAGGCCTGGCCGCCCTGCCGAAGGTGCACGGCGAGGTTGTGGGCGCACACCAGGGCCGAGGGGTGGTCGGCGCCCAGCGAGGCCGTCACGCGCTCGTGGACGGCCCGGCCGAGCTCCAGCGCCGCCTCCGTTTCGCCTGCATCCGCACGGGCCGACGCCAGGGCCAGCGCACACGCCAGGGCGCCGGGCAGGGCGTCGTCGTAGCGCTCCCGGTAGGCCGTGTGGGTCTGCCGCAGCAGTTCGCGTGCCTCCTCGTCCTGCCCGGCCCGGCGCAGCGACAGGGCCAGTGAGGTGGCCCGGGCCAGCGCGGCAGGACCCTGCGGGTCCTCCTCCGGCGCCTCCGCCAGGTCGCGCAGCAGCGCCACCGACTCGGCGTATTCGCCGAGCGCCCGCAGGTCCGCGCCCAGGGCGGCGAGTGCGTCGAAGGTCTGCGGGTGCCACTGGCCCAGGACCGTGGTGGACGACCGGGCCACCTCCTCGTTCAGCCGCCGGGCCGCCTGGTAGCTCCCGGCGATGTGCAGGTCCACGGCGTGGCTGTGGCTGAGGGCCAGTGCGTCCGGGTGGTCCTCGCCCATCATCTCCTGCATCCTCGCCCGGGCGTCCACGACGAGTTCCAGGGCCTCGCGGAAGCGGCCGAGCACCCGCAGGTCGGCGGCGACGGCACCCGCGGTCCGCAGCGTCTGCGGATGGTCCTCGCCCAGTTCCTCGCGCATACGGGCGAGCACGTCCTCGTCCAGGGGCAGGCACTCCGTGAAACGCCCCTGGCTGCGCAGGACCGCGGCCAGCTGTGAGCGCAGCCGCAGCAACTGCCGGTCCCGCTCGCCGAACAACTCCTCCCACCGCCGGGTCAGTTCGCGGGCGAGTTGCTCGGCCATGGACAACTCGCCGCGCTGCCACAGGTAGTGCACCCGGTCGATGAACAGCTCCCTGGTCTCCGGGTCGGGGCAGGCCGCCGCCCCTGACGCGCCCAGGTGCGGCCAGACACGGGCGTAGAGCGGCCAGTTGGCGCGGTCGTCGGTGCCGCCGAACGCGGGACGCGCCCCCGCCAGGACGCGGTGGACGGTGTGCCGTACGTCTTCGAGCTCCTGGTCGCCCATGTCGTTCCTGACCACCGCCTGGACCAGCCGGTGCACCTGGACGGTGCCCTTGGCGCTGTCGAAGACCGCAAGTCCGTACCGCCGCAGGCTCTGCAGCACCTGGCCCATCATCAGCCGGTCCCGCAGCCGCTCGTCGTAGGGCAGCAGCGCCTCGACCATCCGGTCGCCGTACAGGAGCTGCACCGACACGGGCTCGGCGGACATCAACGAGCACAGCTGGAGCAGCCGCGCGGCTGCCGGCATGTCGCGCAGCAGCCGCATGAAGGCCACCTGCCACGGGGCGCCGAACGCCACGGGCGAATCGGCCGGCGTGACGGCGCTCAGCGCCAGGACGGTCTGCTCCCGCAGCTGCTCGATGTACGTGCCGACCGGCGTCGCCGTCTCGTACAGCCAGGACGCGGCCAGTTCCACGGCCAGGGGTATGTGGCCCACCTCGGCGGCGAGTTCGGACGCGTCCTCACGTCCGACACCGGGAAGGCGCCGCAGCAGGTGGTCCACCGCCTCCTCGACGGTGAAGACGTCCAGCTCCAGGACACCCGTGCGCAGATTCCAGGTCCTGTTGCGGCTGGTGACCAGGACGTCGCCGGGGCCCGAGGGGAGGTAGGGCATGACGGCGTCGGGGTCGTCGGCATTGTCCAGCACCACCAGCCAGCGGCCCTGCGGCTCCCGGCGCAGCGCGTCGAGGGCGGACTGCGCGGCCTCCGCCAGGTTCTGCGTCTCCTCGGGCGACTCGCCCAGGCGGAAGGCGAGTTCGGCGAGCGAGGCCGCGATCGACTCGGACTGCTCTGCGGAGATCCACCAGACCACGGCGTACTCGGCGGCGAACCGGTGCGCGTACTCCAGGGCCAGCTGCGTCTTGCCGACACCGCTCAGCCCGCACACCGCCTGCGGCATGGTCGTGTACCGCGGCGGCTCGTACGACGGCTGGTCGTCCGGGAAGAGCTGCGGGCGCAACCGCTCGCGCAGCTCGGCCAGTTGCCCGGCGCGGCCGGTGAACTCCGCGTTGCGCGACGGGAGGTTGAAGATCCTCGGCAAGTCCCCGGGAAAGGCCGGGCGCCGCCCGCCGCGCCCGGGCTGCGGCAGCTGCTCCGGCGGCTCCAGGCCCAGTGCCTGGTGCACCGCCTCGCTCGCCGCGGTCTCGCCCAGCGTGGCCAGGTTCACCGCGGACGCCCCCCACCGGACGGGGGACGCGCCGGCCACCTGCAGGACGACCAGCCGCGGTACGTAGGTCGGCGCCGCCGCCCGGTGCCGCTGCGTGGCCGCGGACCAGACCAGGACGGCCGGCTGCGGCCCGTACGGATCCGGCGTGCCGCCGAGCTGCCGGGACAGCACGTCGAAGCCCGCGGCGGTGAGCAGCCAGCCCACCCACTCGGCCCACAGGGTGTCCTCCGCCGCGTGGACCACCGCGATCTGCTCGCGCGCGGGCACCGCGGACACCGCGGGGACTGCGGGCGCCGTCTCGGCCCCGACCGGTGCGTCCAGTTCCCGGCCGATACGTTCCAGGGTGCGGGCGCTCTCCGCGCTGATCTCGTCGGCCCTGTTCAGGGCGCGGTCGATGTCCTCGGTCACCGGCGCCACCTCCACCGGTACGGGCGGGCGCTCCGGGTCCCTTACCTCGCCGGGGCCGAGCCCCGCGCCCGCCCGCAGCTCCTCCAGCTCCTGGCTCAGCCGCCCCACCTGGTCGATGACCCGGGCGAGCATGTCCTCGGCGCGGCGCCGCATCTCCTGAGCACCGTCGAGCCGGGCCACCGCCCGGCTCTCCTGGCCCTGGGCGCGGGCGAGTTCACGCGCGGACTGCTCCAACCAGGGTGAGTCCGCGGCCCTGTTGCGCAGCTCCTCGCGCTCCCGGGTCAGGCCGTCGACCCGGCGCCGCAGGAAGTGCACCATCGTCCACAGCACCATGACCAGCCGGCCGTAGTTGTCCGCGGCCTCCCGCAGCTCGTCCCGCTGGTCCTGCGCCCGAGTCAGCCGCTGGTACGCCTCGATCAACTGCCCCTGCAACTCGGCGACCTGCGCCGGCGCCGACTGCTCCGGCGGCCGCACCGGGGCGGGCGACAGGGCCGCCCGCAGCAGGGACAGCGCCCGTACGCGGTCCGCGTGCCGGCCGCTGGTCGCCGCGACCAGTGACGTGACGAAGCGCTCCCTGGGCACCTTGCCGCCCAGGTACACGCCGATCGTGGTGGTCGACACCCCCAGCGGGCCGGTCAGGCTCTCCAGCGACCTGCCGCTTCCGCGGACCAGCTCCCGCAGGAACTCGGCCAGCGCCTGTGCCTCCCGGGTCTCCGCCCGTATCGGCCCGAACGGCCGCCCGCCCCTGTCCTGCCCCACCCCGCCATTGTCCCGGGCCAACCCCTCGTTGTCCGGCGTTCACCGGCCCACCTCCCCCGGGCCAACCCGGTACAACCCCGGCCCCCCGCACGGTGGTTCCCCCCAGTCCCCCGGGAGCCCCCGATGCCCTTCCTCGCAGCGCTCTTCCTCCCGCCCTTCCTCCTCCTGGCCACCCTGACGTACCCCTTCCGCCGGGGCGCCGGCCGTCACCGCCCCAAAGGGGCGGTCCGGTCCACTCCGGACCCGCGGCGAGTGGTGGGCTTGTCGCGCAGTTCCCCGCGCCCCTGAAAAACGCTCACCCTCTCGCGCAGAGGGCAAGCCATAAGGGGCGCGGGGAACTGCGCGACAAGCCCCCACCGGGCGCGCGGGTCGTCACCGGCGCGAAGGGGCTCTTCGGTTCGGAGACGGACCACCGGCCGGCGGGGGGTGGCGGAGAGGGAGGCTACGGCACCGTCCAGGTGTCGGTGCCGGAGAGGAGGCCGGCGAGGTCGCCCTCGCCGTGAAGGGAGACGGCCCGATCCAGCTGATCGGCCATGTCCGTGTCGTAGACCGGCCGGGCCACGTTGCGCAGCACACCGATCGGCGTGTGGTGCAGCGTGTCGGGGTCGGCGAGGCGGGAGAGGGCGAAGGCGGCGGCCGGGTTGGGGGTGTGCGCGTCGTGGACCAGGACGCGGTCCGTACCGACCTCCGCGACGTCCGCGACGGACAGCTCACCCGTGGCGGGGTCGCGGACGACGCCCTTGGACCCGAGCCCGTCCTCGGCGGGCGCACCGAAGCGGATGGGCTCGCCGTGTTCGAGGCGGATGACCGCCTCCTGCGCGGTCGCGGAGTCCTTGAGCGCCTCGAACGCGCCGTCGTTGAAGATGTTGCAGTTCTGGTAGATCTCCACCAGCGCGGTCCCCGGGTGGTCCGCGGCGGCCCGCAGCACGGACTGCAGGTGCTTGCGGTCGGAGTCGATGGTGCGGGCCACGAAGGAGGCTTCCGCGCCGATCGCCAGCGACACCGGGTTGAAGGGCGCCTCCAGGGAGCCCATCGGCGTGGACTTGGTGATCTTCCCGGTCTCGGACGTCGGCGAGTACTGCCCCTTGGTCAGCCCGTAGATCCTGTTGTTGAACAGCAGGATCTTGAGGTTGACGTTCCGCCGCAGCGCGTGGATGAGGTGGTTGCCGCCGATGGACAGCGCGTCGCCGTCACCGGTGACGACCCACACGGACAGGTCGCGGCGCGAGGTGGCCAGGCCGGTGGCGATGGCGGGGGCGCGGCCGTGGATGGAGTGCATGCCGTACGTGTTCATGTAGTACGGGAAGCGCGAGGAGCAGCCGATCCCGGAGACGAAGACCACGTTCTCGCGGGCCAGGCCTAGTTCGGGCATGAAGGACTGGACGGCGGCCAGGACGGCGTAGTCCCCGCAGCCGGGGCACCAGCGCACTTCCTGGTCGGACTTGAAGTCCTTCATCGTCTGCTTGCCGGCCGCCTTGGGCACCAGCGACAACGCCTCAGACGTCGACATCAGCGTTCTCCTCCATGATCGCTGTGACTGCCGCAGCGAGCTGCTCGGCCTTGAACGGCAGCCCTGTCACCTGCGTGAACGACCGTGCGTCGACCAGGTACTTGGCGCGCAGCAGATGCGCCAGCTGACCGAGGTTCATCTCCGGGACGACGACCCGGTCGTAGGCCTTGAGGACCTGGCCCAGGTTGCCGGGGAAGGGGTTGAGGTGCCGCAGGTGGGCCTGCGCGACCTGACCGCCCTCGCGGCGGATACGCCTCACCGCCGCGGTGATCGGGCCGTAGGTCGAGCCCCAGCCCAGGACGAGGGTGCGGGCGGTTCCCGAGGGGTCGTCCACCTCGATGTCGGGTACGGCGATGCCGTCGACCTTCGCCTGGCGCGTGCGGACCATGAGGTCGTGGTTGGCCGGGTCGTAGGAGATGTTTCCGGTGCCGTCCTGCTTCTCGATGCCGCCGATGCGGTGTTCGAGCCCGGGGGTGCCGGGCACCGCCCAGGGCCTGGCCAGGGTCTGCGGGTCGCGCAGGTAGGGCCAGAACGTCTCGGTGCCGTCGGCGTCGGTGTGGTTGGGTCCCGAGGCGAACTCGACCCGCAGGTCGGGCAGTTCGTCGAGCTGCGGGATGCGCCACGGCTCGGAGCCGTTGGCCAGGTAGCCGTCGGAGAGCAGGAAGACCGGGGTGCGGTAGGTCAGGGCGATCCTGGCGGCCTCCAGCGCGGCGGTGAAGCAGTCGGCCGCGGTCGCGGGTGCGACCACCGGGACCGGCGCCTCGCCGTTGCGCCCGTACATCGCCTGGAGCAGGTCGGCCTGCTCGGTCTTGGTGGGCAGGCCCGTGGAGGGGCCGCCGCGCTGGATGTCGACCACCAGCAGCGGGAGTTCAAGCGACACCGCGAGCCCGATCGTCTCGGACTTGAGCGCCACACCGGGTCCCGAGGTCGTGGTGACGGCGAGCGCCCCGCCGAAGGAGGCGCCGAGCGCCGCCCCGATCGCGGCGATCTCGTCCTCGGCCTGGAAGGTGCGCACACCGAAGTTCTTGTGCCGGGACAGCTCGTGCAGGATGTCGGAGGCCGGGGTGATCGGGTACGAGCCGAGGAAGAGCGGCAGCTGCGCCTGCTTGGACGCGGCGATCAGCCCGTAGGACAGGGCGAGGTTGCCGGAGATGTTGCGGTAGGTGCCCTTGGGGAAGGCCGCGGAGGCAGGGGCGACCTCGTAGGAGACGGCGAAGTCCTCGGTGGTCTCGCCGAAGTTCCACCCGGCGCGGAAGGCCGCGACGTTGGCCGCCGCGATGTCCGGCTTCTTGGCGAACTTCCGCAGCAGGAAGGCCTCGGTGTTCTCCGTCGGGCGGTGGTACATCCACGACAGCAGGCCGAGCGCGAACATGTTCTTCGCCCGCTCGGCGTCCTTGCGGGCCAGCCCGGAGTCTTTCAGGGCCTCCAGCGTCAGGGTCGTGAGCGGCACCGGGTGCACGGCGAAGGCGCCGAGCGAGCCGTCCTCCAGGGGGCTGGCCGCCCAGCCGACCTTGGCCATCGCGCGCTTGGTGAACTCGTCGGTGTCGACGATGATCTCCGCGCCGCGCGGCAGGTCGCCCAGATTCGCCTTGAGCGCGGCCGGGTTCATCGCGACCAGCACGTTGGGCGCGTCGCCCGGCGTGAGGATGTCGTGGTCGGCGAAGTGCAGCTGGAAGGACGACACCCCGGGGAGGGTGCCTGCGGGCGCCCTGATCTCGGCCGGGAAGTTCGGCAGGGTCGACAGGTCATTGCCGAAGGACGCCGTCTCTGAGGTGAAACGGTCGCCGGTGAGCTGCATGCCGTCACCGGAGTCACCGGCGAACCTGATGATCACCCGGTCCAGTTGCCTGGTCTCCTTGGCCGGTTTGCGCTGTTCACCGAGTACGTCGACGACGACGTGCGGCTCATCCGCGGTGCCCGCGGTGATGGGGCTGCTGACCTGGCTGGTCACGGAAACGGACCTCCTTCGAGGCGGCGGCTCATCGGTCATCGTACGGCGGTAAGGGTCGCCTTCCCCGGACGTCCCGCGATCTGGGAGCCGCGCGTACGATCAATTGTCTTGTGATGTGAGATGCCGTCCCATCCACTGAGACAAAATCCCCGACGGAGGCCGCGTACCTCAGGAGTTGAGGTACGTGAGCACCGCCAGTACGCGACGGTGATCCCCGTCACTCGGGGCGAGTCCCAGTTTCAGGAAGATGTTGCTGACGTGCTTCTCCACCGCCCCATCGCTTACCACAAGCTGCTTGGCGACGGCTGAATTCGTGCGTCCTTCAGCCATCAGGCCCAGCACCTCCCGTTCTCGCGGAGTGAGATTGGCGAGGACATGCTGCTTACGGCTGCGGCCCAGCAGCTGCGCCACCACCTCCGGGTCCAGGGCCGTACCGCCCTCAGCCACTCTGACCACGGCATCCACGAATTCCCGAACGTCCGCGACCCGGTCTTTCAGCAGGTATCCGACCCCCCTGCTGCTCCCCGCGATCAGCTCCGTCGCGTACTGCTCCTCCACATACTGAGACAGAACGAGGACGCCGACCTCCGGATGGTCCCTGCGCAGCTGTACGGCCGCGCGCACGCCCTCGTCCGTGTGGGTGGGCGGCATCCGCACGTCCGCGACGACCACGTCCGGCGCCGCGCCCTGCGAGGCCAGCTCGTCCACCGCCTTGATCAGCCCGACCGCGTCGCCTACCCCGGCCACCACGTCGTGGCCGCGGTCGGTCAGCAACCGCGTCAGGCCCTCCCGCAGCAGGACCGAATCCTCGGCGATGACCACGCGCACCTTGTCCTCCACCCGTCCGAGCTCCCCCGTGTCGACTGTCCCGACCAGCATCCCAGCAACGGCAGGCGAATGGGGAATACGGTTGCCGTGGGCAAGGTTGCGCCCGGCAGCCGGGTGGGCGCCGCGATCCCTCGCGGCGGCCAGGGAGAGGAGTGCGCGTGCACGCGGTCGGATTCGACGTCAACGGCGACCCCGGGGTGCTGCGGTCGCTCGACCTGCCGGCCCCCGTGCCCGGCGCCGGGCAGGTCCTCGTCCGGGTCGCCTACGCGGGCGTCAACTACGGCGAACTCCAGCACGTGCTGGGCGACTTCGGGCCGCCCCAAGGACCGCGCGGCATCGACGTGCCGGGCCTCGAAGTCTCCGGCGAGGTCGCGGCGCTCGGCCCCGGCGTCAGCTCGCTCGCGGTCGGCGACCCCGTCGCCGCCTACCTGCCGGACGGCGGCGGATACGCCGAGTACGCCGTCGCGCCCGCCGAATTCACCTTCCCGCTCGACGGGACGTCCCTGCGGGACGCCGGCGGCGCCGCGCTCGTCCTGACCACCGCCTACGGTGTCCTGGTCGGCGCCGCCAGGCTGCGGGCCGGCGACACCGTCCTCATCCACGCGGCGGCCGGCGGCGTCGGCTCCGCCGCCGCACAGATCGCCCGCGCACTGGGCGCCACCGCCGTCTACGGCACCGTCGGCTCCGCCGAGAAGGCCGCCTACGCCAAGCGCTTCGGCTACGACGCCGTCCACCTCAGGGACGCCTTCGCCGACCGGCTGCGCGACCTCGACGTCGTCCTCGACCCCGTCGGCGGCAGGACCCGGCTCGCCAGCCTCGCCCTGCTGGCGCCCTTCGGACGGCTCGCCGTCTACGGGGAGGCCGCCCGCGAACCCGACCTCACCCTGCCAGTGCTGCCCTTCTGGAAGAGCAACCGCTCACTGACCGGCTACAACATCGGCGACCTCGCCCGCCGCGCCCCCCGCACCGTCCGCGGCCACGCCCTGTCCGCCTTCGCCCTCCTCACCTCCGGCGCGATACGGCTCGACGTCACCGCCGAGGTCCCGCTCGCGCAGGCCGGCGACGCACTCGCCGCCATGGCCGCAGGGAGCACCGTCGGCAAGACGCTGCTCGCCGTCGACCCCCGGTAGTAGCGGGCGTCGCGCCCCTGGGGTTGCCCCCTCACCGGAGGGGAGCCGTACAGCCGCCGCGGCCCGCGGAAGCGCACCCCCCTGCGGGAGGAGAACCGCCCGAGCCGCCGCGGCCGGCGAGTGGTCAGGCTCGCCAGGGGAGCTCGGCGGTGATGCGGGTGGGGCCACCCGCGGGGGAGTCGACGGCGAGGACCCCGTCGACGGAGTCGAGCCGTTCGGCCAGGCCGGCCAGCCCGGACCCGGCGGAGAGCGAGGCGCCGCCTCGCCCGTTGTCGTACACGTAGAGCATCAGGCGGTCCTCGACCTGCCACACGTCGACAGAAGCGCGCGCGGCGCCGCTGTGCTTGCTGACGTTCTGCAGCAGCTCCGACACCGTGAAGTACGCGATCCCCTCGATCGCGGGCACCGGCCTGGCCGGCAGGTCGACGGTGACCTCCACCGGCACGGTGCACCGTGCCGCGACCGCGGAGAGCGCGGGCCCGAGCCCGCGGTCGGTGAGGATCGCCGGGTGGATGCCGCGGGCGAGGTCGCGCAGCTCCTGGAGCGCGATCTTGACCTCGCCGTGCGCCTCCTCGACCATGGCCGCGCCGACCGCCGGGTCCTCCAGCAGCTTCTCCTTGGCCAGGCCGAGGTCCATCGCGAGGGCGACCAGCCGGGCCTGGGCACCGTCGTGCAGGTCGCGCTCGATGCGCCGCAGGTCCGCGGCCGCGGTGTCGACGACGATGCCGCGGTCGGACTCCAGCTCGGTGACGCGGTCGTCGAGCCGGGAGGGGCCGAGCAGGCCGGTGACGAGAATGCGGTCCACGTGCGCCATGCCGCGGATCACCCAGGGGGTGAGCAGGACCAGCAGCCCGCCGACGGTGACGGCGAGCGCCATGTCCGCGGGGGTGTGCAGCCACCAGCCGTGGTGGCCGTCGTCGCTGCCGTAGATCTGCAGGCCGTCCTGCCCGAAGTAGACGGGGAAGATCCACCGCCACAGCGGGTAGGTGAACAGGCCCCAGCCGTAGGTGAACAGGCTGAGGGACAGGGAGAAGGTGGCGATGCCCCAGGGGAAGTGCAGCAGTGTGTAGACCACGTGCCGCCAGTTGACGCCGCTGCCGAGCTGCGCGCCCATCCGGGCGAGGAAGCCGCGGCCCTTGCTGCGGACCGGGCCGGGCTCGTCCACGTCGAGGAAGAGCAGCGAGCGCGCCCGCCCGCGTTCGACCCGGCCGATGGCCCGGCAGCCGCCGAGGGTCAGCACCAGCAGGGGCAGGCCGACGAAGGTGATGAGCAGGCCCGCGCTGAGCGAGAGCATCGTGACGGTCCACACGAAGCCGGTGATCGCCATCGGCAGGTTGAGCAGCGCGTACCCGAACTCGCGCCATGTCCTGGCCTCGAAGGGGGCGCGAACCGCGGCCGGGACGCGGTGCCGCGGCTGCTCCTCGGGCTGGTAGCCGTACGCCATGGTCGGGACCGTCCTTTCCGCACTGCTCGTCATACCCACCACCTTGGCGTCTCCCCGCCGCCGCCCCCATGGTGCGGATCGGTCTCTTGGGGGTGGGGCTATCCCTACCTGCCCTGACGCCCACCGTCGGCCCGGCGCGTGCAGGGGCGCCCTCCGCGGTGGAGGGCGCCCCTGGAAGAACGCGGCGGACAGGACGGTCAGCGCCGGAAGTCGCGGTCCCGCCAGGGGAGTTCCGCGGTGACGACGGTCGGCCCGCCGACCGGGGAGGCCACGACGAAGAGCCCGTCGACGGAGTCGAGCCGTTCCGCCAGGCCCGCGAGCCCCGACCCGGCCGACACGTCGGCCCCGCCGCGCCCGTCGTCGCGCACCTGGATCATCAGCCGGTCGTCGGTGCGCCACACGTCCACCGATGCGCGGGCGGCGCCGCTGTGTTTGCTGACGTTCTGCAGCAGCTCGGAGACGGTGAAGTACGCGATGCCCTCGATCGCCTCCGCGGGTCTTGCAACCAGGTCGACGGTGACCGCGACGGGGACCGTGCAGCGGGTGGCGACCGACGACAGGGCCGCGTCCAGGCCGCGGTCGGTGAGGATCGCCGGGTGGATGCCGCGGGCGAGGTCGCGCAGCTCCTGCAGGGCGATCTTGACCTCACCGTGCGCCTCGCCGACCATGCGGGCCGCGGCCTCGGGGTCTTCGAGCAGCTTCTCCTTGGCCAGGCCCAGGTCCATGGCGAGGGCGACCAGCCGGGCCTGGGCGCCGTCGTGCAGGTCGCGTTCGATGCGCCGCAGGTCGGCGGCGGCGGTGTCGACGACGACACCGCGGTCGGACTCCAGCTCGGCGATCCGCCTCTCCAGCTCGTCCGAGGGCTGCAGCAGCCCGCGCACCAGCGCCCGGTCCACCGACGACATGCCGCGGGCGAGCCACGGCAGCACCGGCCAGGCCACGAACAGCGAGGTCAGCGTCACGGTGAAGGTGAAGATCCCCCAGGGGAGACCGATCGCCAGGTACAGCGCGGTCCGCCAGGCCACCGGGTCCTTGAGCGTCATCCACAGCCAGGGCAGGAAGCCGAAGGTGCCGGGCCGCAGCGGGCGCGGCTCCTCCACCTGCACGCCCAGCAGCGCCCGCGCCCTGGCCCGCTCCAGCCTGCCCAGCAGGCGGCAGCCGAGCAGGCTGAAGGCGAGCACGGGCAGTCCGACGACGGTGACGGACAGCCCCGCACCGACCGACATCGTGGTCACGACGTAGACGAAGCCGGCGATCGTCAGCGGCAGGTTCAGCAGCAGGTTGAGGATCTCCTTCCACGTCACGGCGTCGAAGGCGAAACGCGGCGGCGGGAGGGCGGCACTGCCGGCCGGGTCGGCCGGGTGGGCCGCCGCGGCCGTGGCGCCGGGGTGGCGGGAGGGCGGCGAGGCGTTCATGGCCCCCAGCCTGCCGAAGAAGGGGTGTGCCGCGCCATGGGGGGAGTGGGCCGGACCTGGGTGGGGTTATCCCCAGGTCGGGCGCGGACGGGACGCGGCGGGCGGTGCCGATCAGGCCAGGGCCTAGACTCCCTCCGTATAGATCGGCTAAAGATCCACCGGACCGCTGGACACCACCGGTCGATGAGTGAACGAGCGAACGAGTCAACGAGGGGCGGACGGACGTGGACTACTTCCACGGCTACTCGGTCGTCGGCCTTGTCGCGGTCGTCGGTGTGCTCTTCGTCGGCGTCGCCTTCGCCTCCGGCCGCCTGCTGCGGCCGGTCGTGCCGACGCCGGAGAAGATGCTCACCTACGAGTGCGGGGTCGACCCGGTCGGCGGTGACTGGGCGCACACCCAGATCCGCTACTACGTGTACTCCTTCCTGTACGTGATCTTCGCGGTCGACGCGATCTTCCTCTTCCCCTGGGCCACGGTCTTCGCCGCACCCGGCTACGGGGGCGCGACGCTGGTCGAGATGTTCGTCTTCATCGGCTTCCTGGCGGTCGGGCTGCTCTACGCCTGGAAGAAGGGCGTCCTGGAATGGACATGACCCCGGACCCCGCCCCACCGGCCCAGCCGCTCCCCGAGCCGCGCCGGCTCGGCCCGCTGGCCCGCCTCGCGCCGGAGCCGATGAAGGTGGTCCTGAACTGGGGCCGCCGCTACAGCCTGTGGGTCTTCAACTTCGGTCTCGCGTGCTGCGCCATCGAGTTCATCGCCGCGTCCATGTCCCGGCACGACTTCATCCGGCTCGGCGTGATCCCCTTCGCGCCCGGGCCGCGGCAGGCCGACCTGATGATCGTGTCGGGCACGGTGACCGACAAGATGGCGCCGGCCGTCAAGCGGCTCTACGAGCAGATGCCCGAGCCCAAGTACGTCATCTCCTTCGGCGCCTGCTCCAACTGCGGCGGCCCGTACTGGGACTCGTACTCGGTGACCAAGGGCGTCGACCAGATCATCCCGGTCGACGTGTACGTGCCCGGCTGCCCGCCGCGGCCCGAGGCGCTGCTGCAGGGCATCCTCAAGCTCCAGGAGAAGATCGCCCGCGAGTCGACGGGGGAGCGGTACGCGCCCGCGAAGCCGTCGGTGCAGGCGCTCACCAGCGGGCTCGTCACCCCGCCGGCCCCCGCCCCGGGTTCCGGTTCCGGTTCCGGGGACACCAAGTGACCGGGTGGCTGCCGCGCGAGGCCGCGGACATCTTCGGCGCGGGCGCCACGGCCGAGGAGGCGTACGGCCTGCTGACGGTCGACGTGCCGCCCGAGGCGTGGCTGGACGCGCTGACCGCCGCCCGCGACGAGCTGGGCTGCACCTTCTTCGACTGGCTCAGCGCGGTCGACGAGCCGGGCACGGGTTTCCGGGTGTGCGCGCACGTGGCGGCGCTGGGCTCGGCCGCTACGGGCACGGGTCCGGCGGCGGCTGCGGATACGGGTCCTGCGGCGGGTACGCGTACGGCCGTGCGGCGGCTGCTGCTGCGGACGACCGTCGGCCACGACGACCCCGCCCTGCCCAGCGCCACCGGCGTCTATCCGGGCGCGGCCTGGCACGAGCGCGAGACGTACGAGATGTTCGGCGTCGCCTTCACCGGGCACCCCGGGCTGGCGCCGCTGCTGCTGCCCGAGGAGTTCGAGGGGCACCCGCTGCGCAAGGACTTCGTGCTCGCCGCCCGGGTCGCGAAGGCCTGGCCGGGCGCGAAGGAGCCGGGCGAGTCGCACGACGGCGGCCCCAAGCGCCGGCAGATGCAGCCGCCGGGAGTGCCGGACCCGAACGAGTGGGGTCCGCTCAAGGGCCAGCTCCCGCCGGCCCCCGCCCGCCCGGCGCGTGCCGCCCGCGGCGCCGCGGCCCCCGGCGAGCGCCCCGCCCGCCGCAACCGCAGCGTCACGGAGGGCTCCGCGAGCCAGACCCCGGACGCCCCCTGGCAGCAGCGCCCTGCCTCTGCCGAGCCGCCGGCCCCCAAGGAGCCGCCGGCCCCGAAAGAGCCGCCCGCCGCCGAGCCGCCCACCCCTGAGGAACCGCCCGCTGAAGGAGGCGACACCGCATGAACGACACGCTCGACGTCGTCCTGCGGCTGGTCGCCGTCCTCGTCGTCTTCCTGGTCTTCCCGCTGCTGGTCGGGCAGACCGAGCACAAGGTCATGGCGCACATGCAGGGCCGGCTCGGCCCCATGTACGCCGGCGGCTTCCACGGCTGGGCGCAGCTCGTCGCGGACGGGGTGAAGTTCGCCCAGAAGGAGGACATCGTCCCGGCCGACGCCGACCGCCGGGTCTTCCAGCTCGCGCCCGCCGTGGCCCTGCTGCCGTACCTGCTGGTGCTCATCGCGATCCCGGTCGGCCCCGACGGCTTCGTCGGGCAGACCCTGGACGCCGGGCTGATCTTCGTCCTGGCCGTGATGGGCGTCGGCGTGCTCGGCTCGCTGATGGCCGGCTGGGCGTCGGCGAACAAGTTCTCGCTGCTCGGCGGCCTGCGCACGGCCGCCCAGCTGATGGCGTACGAGCTGCCGATGCTGCTGACCGCCGCCTCGGTCGCGATGGCCGCAGGCACCCTGTCGCTGCCCGGCATCCTCGACGGCTACCACTGGTGGTGGACGCCCTGGCAGCTGGTCGGCGGCGTCGTCTTCTTCACCGCCGGGCTCGCCGAGCTCCAGCGCCCGCCCTTCGACATGCCGGTGGCCGACTCCGAGATCATCTTCGGCGCCTACACCGAGTACACCGGGCTGCGCTTCGCGCTGTTCCTGCTCGCCGAGTACGCCGGCATCGTCGTGCTCTGCGCGCTGACCACCGTGCTCTTCCTCGGCGGCTGGCACGGCCCCTGGTCGGGCAGCGCCGGGTGGGTGTGGACGCTGGTCAAGACCGCGCTGCTGGCCTTCGTGGTGATCTGGCTGCGGGTCAGCTACCCGCGGCTGCGCGAGGACCAGCTGCAGAAGCTCGCCTGGACCGTGCTCATCCCGCTGTCCCTCGCCCAGATCGCCCTGACCGGCGTCGTCAAGGTGGTGATCTCCTAGCCATGGCACCCCTTCCCGGAATTCCCGGCATTCCCGGCTCCGGCCTGGCCAAGGGCCTGGCCGTCACGCTGCGGACCATGACCAAGCGCACGGTCACCGCCCAGTACCCGGACGCGCTTCCCGAACTGCCGCCCCGCAGCCGCGGGGTGATCGCGCTGTTCGAGGAGAACTGCACGGTCTGCATGCTGTGCGCGCGCGAGTGCCCCGACTGGTGCATCTACATCGACTCGCACAAGGAGACCGCGCCGCCGGCCGCCCCCGGCGGGCGCGAGCGCAGCAGGAACGTCCTGGACCGTTTCGCCATCGACTTCTCTCTGTGCATGTACTGCGGTATCTGTATCGAGGTGTGCCCCTTCGACGCGCTGTTCTGGTCACCGGAGTTCGAGTACGCCGAGACCGACATCCTCGACCTCACCCACGAACGCGACAAACTGCGCGACTGGATGTGGACGGTGCCCGCTCCGCCCGCGCTCGACCCGGCGGCCGAGGAGCCGAAGGAGATCGCCGCCGCCCGCAAGGCGGCAGAGAAGGCCGCGGCAGCCGCCGAGGCGGCCCGCAGGGACCAGGGCAGCAGGGACGACCAGGACGAGGGAGACGCGTGAACCTCAGCGCCGCCGCCCACCCCGGCTTCCTGTCCCCGACCGGCGTCGAGATCACCTTCGTGCTGATCGGCCTTGCCACCCTCGGCGCGGCCCTGCTGACCGTCACCACCCGGCAGCTGGTGCACGCCGCCCTGTGGCTGGTCGTCGCGCTCGGCGGCCTGGCCGTGGAGTACCTGCTGCTCACCGCCGAGTTCATCGCCTGGGTGCAGGTGCTGATCTACGTGGGCTCCGTCGTCGTCCTCCTCCTCTTCGGCCTGATGCTGACCAAGGCGCCCATCGGCCGCTCCCCGGACGCCGACTCCGAGAACCGGCTGGTCGCCCTCGGTGTCGCGCTCGCCGCCGCTGCCGCCCTGGTGTGGGTGGTGGTGGACGCCTTCCGCACCACCTGGGTCGACCTCCACGGGGTCGCGCAGGGCTCCTCGCACGCCACCGGCGAGAGCCTCTTCCGGCACTGGGTGCTGCCCTTCGAGGCCCTGTCGGTGCTGCTGCTCGCCGCCCTGGTCGGCGCGATCGTGCTCTCCCGCCGCGACGCCGGCTCCCCGGGCGGGGCCACGACGGGCGCCGGCTCCCCGGCCGACTCCGCCACCGGCAAGGAGCAGAGCTGATGCACCTCGCCTATCCCGCCGTCCTGGCCGTCCTCCTCTTCTGCGTCGGCCTCTACGGTGTGCTCGCCCGCCGCAACGCGATCCTCGTCCTGATGTCCGTCGAGCTGATGCTCAACGCCGTCAACCTCAACCTGGTCGCCTTCGACGTCTGGCTGCGCGACACCGTGCACGCGGGCCAGGCGCTGACCCTCTTCACCATCACCATCGCCGCCGCCGAGATCGGCCTCGGCCTGGCGATCGTGCTGCTGGTCTTCCGCCACCGCGGCAGCTCCGACGTCGACCGGCTCACCGGCCTCGCGGAACCGCACGGCGGCCCCGGCGCACCGCACGCACCCGACGCATCCGACGCCACGCCGACACCGGCGGCCGACGACGAGAAGGCCGAGGCCTCCGCGTGACCCTGACCGCCCTTGCCGCGCTCGTACCCCTCCTGCCCTTCCTGGGCGCGGCCGCAGGACTGCTGCTCGGCCGGCGCGCACCCGGCTTCGTACGCCCGCTGGCCGTCCTGCCCACCGCGGCATCCTTCGTGCTCGCTGCGGTCACCGCCGCCCGGCAGGGCACCGGCGCCCCCACCGACGCGGCCCACCGGCTGACCGCCACCGGGTCCGTACCGATCGACCTCGCCCTGCACCTGGACGGCTTCTCGGTCCTGATCGCCGTCCTGGTCGGCCTGGTCGCGACCTGCGTGCAGCTCTACTCCGTCTCCTACCTGCGCGACGACCCCCGCTACCCCTCCTACGCCGCCCTGGTCTCGCTCTTCACCTCCGCGATGCTGCTGGTCGTCTACACCGGCGACCTGATGGTGCTGCTGGTGGGCTGGGAGGTCATGGGCATCTGCTCCTACTTCCTGGTCGGGCACCACTGGGAGACCGAGGCCGCCCGCGCCGCCTCGATCAAGGCCTTCCTGGTCACCAAGCTCGGCGACGTCCCCTTCCTGATCGGGGTGTTCGCGCTCGCCTCCGACGCGCACACCTTCCGTATCGACGGCATCCTGGCCGCCGCCGCCGAGGGCCGGCTGCACCACCCGACCGTGGTCGCACTGCTGCTGCTCGCCGGTGTCGCAGGCAAGTCCGCGCAGTTCCCGCTGCACACCTGGCTGCCCGACGCGATGGCGGGACCCACCCCGGTGTCCGCGCTGATCCACGCGGCCACGATGGTCGCGGCCGGCATCTACCTGGTCGCCAGGCTGCTGCCGGTCTTCACCGCGTCGGCCGCCGCGCTGGCCGTGCTCGCCGCGATGGCCGCGGTCACGATGGTCGGCTCGGGCCTTGCCGCCCTCGCGCAGGACGACATCAAACGCGTGCTGGCCTACTCCACGATCGGGCAGCTCGGCTACATGGCCGGGGCGCTGGCCGTCGGCGACCGCGACGCCGCCGTCTTCCACCTCCTGTCGCACGGCGCCTTCAAGGCGCTGCTCTTCCTGGGCGCGGGCGTCGTCATCCACGCCGCCGGCACCAACTCGCTCACCGCGATGTCCCGCATGGGCTCGCTCGGCAAGCGCGTCCCCGACGCCATGTGGACGATGGGCCTGGCCCTCGCCGCACTCGCCGCCCTCCCTCCGCTGACCGGCTTCTTCTCCAAGGAGTCGGTGCTGCGCGCCGCCGAGCACGCCTCCTCCGGCGACGCGGCCCACGTGCCGTCCGCCGTCGGCTGGACCGTGCTCGTCGCCGGACTGACCGCGGCCCTGCTCACCGCCGGCTACGCGGCCCGGCTCTTCCTGCTGGCCTTCCGCGGCAGCGGCCCCGACGCCCCCGACCACGGCAGGCAGCCGGTCGTGATGACCACCGTGCTGTGGGTGCTGGCCGTCCCCACCCTGGCCTTCGGCGGCCTGACCTACCGCGAGCTGCCCGACTGGTTCGGCGGCGCCCCGCTCGGCCCGACCCTGCTCACCTCCGTCCTCGGCACGGGCCTGGCCCTCGTCGGCGTCCTGGTCACCTACGGCGCCTGGTCGGCGTCGTCGGCGACCCGCATGGCCGTACCGGTGGGCGCCGTGGTCACCGCCGACCCGGACGCGGAACCCGCCCTGGTCGAGGCCGAGGCGACCGCGACCCACCAGGAGGTCTACGGCGACATCGCCGCCGCCGACGACCCCGGCGACCCGGGCCGGCTGCTGCTGGGCAGACTGCACCCGCTCGCCGCCCACGGCTTCCGCCTGGACGCCGTCTACAGCGCGCTCTTCGTCCGCCCGGTGCTCGCCGCCGCGAACCTGGTCCGCTTCCTGGACCGCGAGGTCGTCGAGACCTACGTCCGCGCCGCCGGCGGCACCCCGCGACTGCTCGGCGCCGCCGTCCGCAGGGCGCAGAACGGAAACGTCCAGACCTACCTCAGCGCGCTGCTGGCCGGCGCCGTGGTGCTCGCCGTCCTCGTCGCCGTCGGAGGCTGAGAACCAGTGAACGACACCGCCCTCCAGTACGTCCTCGCGGCGATCGTGGTGCTGCCGCTGCTCGGCGCCGTCGGCGCCCTGCTCCCGCCGCCCCCCGGTCTGCGCGGCCGCGGCCCCGACCAGGCCGTGCTGCGGCACGGGGTGACCGTGACCGGCGCCGTCCTGGTCCTCTCCGTCGTGCTCGCGGCCGGCTTCGACCACGACCACCCGGCCACGATGCAGGCGAGCACCGACCTCAACTGGATCCCCGCACTGAGGATCCACCTCCACCTCGGCATCGACGGCATCTCGCTCCCCCTCCTGGTACTGACCGCGCTGCTGACCTTCCTGTGCGCGCTCTACTCCTACTTCCACCTGCCGGCCGGCGGCTCGGCCAAGTCCTTCGTGGCGCTGCTGCTCCTGCTGGAAGGGGGCACGCTGGCCACCTTCTCCGTCCTCGACCTGATGCTGTTCTTCCTGGCCTTCGAGACGGTCCTCATCCCGATGTATTTCCTGATCGCCCGCTGGGGCGGCGGCGACCGGGAACGATCCGCCCTGCGCTTCATCGTCTACACCCTCCTCGGCTCCGTGATCATGCTGCTCGGCCTGCTCCTCATCGGCGTGAAGGCGGGCACATTCGACATGGTGACACTCGCCACTGACAACGGGTCACACCTCAGTCACTCCACGCAACTGATCGCGGTCCTCGCCATCGGCCTCGGCCTGGCGGTCAAGGCCCCGATGTGGCCGCTGCACAGCTGGCTCCCGGACGCCCACACCGCCGCCCCCACGGTCGGCTCGGTGCTGCTCGCCGGTGTGCTGCTGAAGATGGGCACCTACGGCCTGGTGCGGATCGTGCTGCCCGACACCCCGGGCGGCATACAGACCTTCGCCCCCTACCTGGCCGCCTTCGCCGTCGTCGGCATCATCTACGGCTCGCTCGCCTGCCTCGCCCTCGCCCGCCGCGGCAACGGCGGCGACCTCAAGCGCCTCATCGCCTACTCTTCCGTCGGCCACATGGGCTTCGTGCTGCTCGGCATCGCCTCGCTCAACCCCACGGGCGTCAACGGCGCGCTCTTCGCCAACATCGCCCACGGCCTGATCACCGGCCTGCTCTTCTTCCTGGTCGGCGCGATCAAGGACCGCTACGGCTCCAGCGACCTCGACCAGCTCGCAGGACGCGGCGGCGCCGCCCTCTACGGCCGCGCCCCCCGGCTCGGCGGCCTGCTCGCCTTCGCCGCCGTCGCCTCGCTCGGCCTGCCGGGCCTGGCCGGGTTCTGGGGCGAGATGCTCGCGATGTTCGGCGCCTTCAAGCCCGGCGCGGACCTCAGCCGCCCCGCCTACCTCACCTTCACCGCGCTGGCCGCCTTCGGCACCCTGCTGACCGCCGGCTACCTGCTCACCGTGGTCCGCAGGGTCTGCATGGGCGACCGGGAGACCAGCGAGCTGCAGCCCGCGCTCGCCGACGTAAAGGCGTACGAGTTCGCCGCCTGGACACCGCTGGCCGCCCTCACCGTCCTGGCCGGCCTGTGGCCCGCCGCCCTGCTCGGGCTCACAGAACCGGCCGTACGCTCCCTGCTCGGAGGCCACTGATGGCATCCCTCGTGCAGCCCGTCGACTGGACGGCGCTCACCCCCGTCATCGTCCCGGCCGCGCTCGCCGTGGCCGTCCTGGTCGCCGACCTCTTCCTGCCGCAGGGGCGCAAACCGCTGCTCGGCTGGGTCACCGCCGCCGGGCTCGCCGCCGCGGCCCTCACCGTCATCCCGCTGCGCGACGGCCACCGCACGACCTTCTGCCAGCCGGAGACCGGCGGCGGCTGCTCGTACGCGGCCGACCACTTCACCCTCGTCGTCCAGGTGCTGGTGCTGGGCGGCGCCGCCCTCACCGCGCTGCTGTCGATCAACACGCGGGAGAAGATCCCGGCGGGCGAGTACTGGTTCCTGCTGCTGTCCTCCGCGGCCGGCGCCGCCCTCCTGCCCGCCTCCCGCGACCTGGCCACCCTCATCGTGGCCCTCGAAGTGACGACGCTGCCAGCCTTCGCCCTGGTGGGCCTGCGCCGGGACGACCGGCTGGCCGGCGAGGCCGCGCTGAAGTTCTTCCTGACCTCGGTGACCGCCACCGCGGTCTCGCTGCTCGGCATCAGCTTCGTCTACGCCGCCACCGGCACCCTGCAGCTGACCGCCGTCGCGGAAGGCCTCACCCACACCCCCGACCAGCTGCACACCCTGGCCAGGGCGGGCGTCGCCCTCACCCTGGTCGGCTTCGCCTTCAAGCTCGCCGTCGCGCCCTTCCAGTTCTGGGTGCCCGACACCTATGCGGGCGCCCCGCTGCCGGTCGCCGCGTACCTGTCGGTCGTCGGCAAGGCGGCCGGCTTCTCCGGGCTGATCCTGGTCACCGTCGTCGCCTTCCGCCCGTACGCCCATGTGTGGGGTCCCGCGATCGGGGTACTGGCCGCGCTGACCATGACCGTCGGCAATGTCGGCGCCCTGCGCCAGCGCCCCGACGTGCCCCGCGGCGCGGTAAGGCTGCTGGCCTGGTCCTCCATCGGCCAGGCGGGCTACCTGCTGGTCCCGATGGCCGCCGCGGGCTCCGCCGACGACCCGGCGCACGAGATCGGCACCACCGTGGCGTACGCGCTGATGTACGCGGTGGTCAACCTCGGCGCCTTCGCCGTCGTCGCCCTGGTCGAGCGCACGGCCCCGCACAGCCGCCTCACCGACTACCGGGGCCTGTACGCCTCCCGCCCCGCCGCCGCCCTTGCGCTGGCCTTCTTCCTGCTGTGCCTGGCCGGGCTCCCGCCCGGCGTCATCGGGCTCTTCGCCAAGGTCGCCGTCTTCTCCTCCGCGGTCGGCGCGCAGCACGGCTGGCTCGCCGTGATCATGGCCGTGAACGTCGTCATCGCGCTGGTCTACTACCTGCGCTGGACGGCACTGCTCTTCACCGCGGCGCCCGAGCCCGCGGTGGCGGCGGATGCGGACACGGGTGCGGGCGCGGGCGCTGCCGCGGTCCGTACGCCCGCGGGGCTCGGCCTTGCCGTCGCGGTCACGGCGGTGGCGGGCGTCGCTCTGTCGGGCGCACCGCAGCTGATCCTGCGCTATGCCCAGGGCGCCCTGCTCTGACCCTTCCAGGGTCCGTCACAGGGTCCGCCCCGGGGTCCGTCGGGGGTTCTTCGCCGGTTTTCGGGGCACTTGTGCACCCGTAGCTGTCCGTGCGCGCCGAAACGCACAAGGGAACTAGCGCCGCCCGGGTGGCGTTGAGAAGAGCGGGAGGTTTTCCTTGGGGGAGCACCCCCACCCGCCACACCGCAGAATCTGGAGGGCGCACGTGCACCGCCGGCACAACGGGTTGAAGACCGCCGTTCTTCTCGGCGTTCTGTCCGCACTCATCCTGGTCATCGGCAGCTTCTTCGGCCGGACCGGGCTCATCGTGGCGCTCGTCATCGCCCTGGGCACCAACGCGTACGCGTACTGGAACAGCGACAAGCTGGCTCTACGCGCGATGCGTGCCCGCCCGGTCAGCGAGTTCGAGGCACCCGCGCTCTACCGGATCGTACGGGAGCTGTCGACGGCCGCCCGGCAGCCCATGCCGCGGCTGTACATCTCGCCGACCGAGGCGCCCAACGCCTTCGCCACCGGCCGCAACCCGCGCAAT
Source organism: Actinacidiphila bryophytorum (assembly GCF_016916835.1). Lineage (GTDB taxonomy): Bacteria > Actinomycetota > Actinomycetes > Streptomycetales > Streptomycetaceae > Actinacidiphila > Actinacidiphila bryophytorum. Next base: position 139,636 of record NZ_JAFFIX010000019.1, read on the forward strand.
GCCGCGGTCTGCTGCACCGAGGGCATCATGCGCATACTCGACGAGCGCGAGCTGCGCGGTGTCATCGGCCACGAGCTGAGCCACGTCTACAACCGGGACATCCTCATCTCCTCGGTCGCCGGCGCCCTCGCCTCCGTGGTGATGTTCCTGGTCAACTTCGCATGGCTGATCCCGATCGGCCGCTCCGACGACGACGAGGGCCCCGGCATCCTCGGCCTGCTGCTGATGATGATCCTCGGCCCGATCGCCGCCTCCATGATCCAGCTCGCCGTCTCCCGCTCCCGGGAGTACGAGGCCGACGCCTCAGGCGCCCGGCTCACCGGCGACCCGCTGGCCCTGGCCTCCGCTCTCCGCAAGCTCGACGCGGGCACCAAGCAGCTCCCGCTTCCTCCCGAGCCGCGCCTGGAGACCGCCAGTCATATGATGATCGCAAACCCCTTCCGCCCGGGTGACGCGTCCAAGCTGTTCTCGACCCACCCCCCGATGGCTGAGCGCATCTCCCGCCTCGAACAGATGGCAGGCCGTCCCTGATGAAGACGATTCTGAACATCATCTGGCTGGTGCTCTGCGGACTGTGGATGTGCCTCGGCTACTTCCTGGCCGGGCTCATCCTGTGCATCACCATCATCGGCATCCCCTTCGGCATCGCCGCATTCCGTATCGGTGTGTACGCGCTCTGGCCGTTCGGCTACACCACGGTCGAGCGCCGCGACGCCGGCGCGGGCTCCCTGGTCGGCAACGTGCTGTGGCTGATCCTGGCCGGCTGGTGGCTGGCCCTGGGCCACATCGTCACCGGCATCGCCCTGGCGATCACGATCATCGGCATCCCGCTGGCGATCCCCAACTTCAAGCTCATCCCGCTGTCGCTGATGCCGCTCGGCCGCGAGATCGTCCCCAGCGACCAGCCCTTCGCGACCCGCTGAGCCCGCCGGGGCCTGCCCGGCCCCGCCCGGCGCAGCCGACGCCCTGGTCCGCCGCGCCCCGGGCTGAGCGAGGATGGACGCCGACCGGCAAAGATGCCGAGACGTCAAGGAGATGACCCATGGGCACCCTGCAAGTCGGCGACAAGGCACCGGACTTCACCCTCCCCGACCAGTCGGGGCAGCGGGTGGCCCTCAGCGACTTCCTGGGCGAGAAGGTCGTGGTGCTCTACTTCTACCCCAAGGACAACACCCGCGGCTGCACCGCCGAGGCGTGCAGTTTCCGCGACAGCTACGAGAGCTTCACCGACGCAGGAGCCGTCGTCATCGGCGTCAGCTCCGACTCGGTCGCCTCCCACGAGAAGTTCGCCGGCCGCCACGAGCTGCCTTTCACCCTGCTCTCCGACGCCGGCCGCGCCGTACGCAAGCAGTACGGCGCCGCGACCCTGGGCGGCGTCGTGCCCGGCCGCATCACCTACGTCATCGACCGCGAGGGCGTCATCCGGCATGCCTTCTCCTCGATGACGAACATCGGCGGCCACATCGACGACGCACTCGCCGTGGTCAAGCAGCTCCAGGCCGCCCAGTAGCCCTCTGCGAGCGGCCGCGCCAGGAGGGGCCGCCGGTGCGCCACGAGCGCCCCGACGGCCCCGAGCGGCCCTGGCGGCTCAGCGGTAGTTCACGAACTGCAGCGCGAAGTCCAGGTCCTTGCCCTTCAGCAGCGCCTGCACAGCCTGCAGGTCGTCCCGGCTCTTCGAGCTGACCCGCAGCTCGTCACCCTGCACCTGGGCCTTGACGCCCTTCGGCCCCTCGTCGCGGATGATCTTCGCGACCTTCTTGGCGTTCTCCTGCGAGATGCCTTCCTCGATCGACGCGAAGATCTTGTACTCCTTGCCGGACAGCTGCGGCTCACCCGCGTCCAGCGCCTTGAGCGAGATCCCGCGCTTGACCAGCTTCGTCTCGAAGACGTCCAGGATCGCCTTCACGCGCTCCTCGGAGTTCGCCTCCATGAGGATCTTCTCGCCCGACCACGCGATCGACGCCCCGACGTTCTTGAAGTCGTAGCGCTGCGAGATCTCCTTCGCGGCCTGGTTGAGGGCGTTGTCGACCTCCTGCCGCTCGACCTTCGAGACGATGTCGAAACTGGAGTCGGCCATCTTCAGTGGGCTCCTTGACTGTGTTCCATCAGCGTTCCATCGATCAATCTTTCCCACGGCCCGTCGCCGACCCGTCACCCACCACCCTAGCCACCGCACCCCCCTCAGCGCGCTGATCAATCCAGTGGCGAACCACCCCCGCGCATCAGGTATCGTTTACGTCGTCGCCACGGACCACCGCCCACAGCGGACCCTGCCCGGGGCGTCATCCCATGGCGGTATGCCCGAGTGGCCAATGGGAGCGGACTGTAAATCCGTCGGCTTAGCCTACCGTGGTTCGAATCCACGTGCCGCCACATGGAAAAGGTCCCCGACCTGCATCGATGCAGGCCGGGGACCTTTGTTTTAGGCCTCTCGGGGACCTTCCCGCGTGGGCGGGTGGGCTAGCTCGCGAGGGGCTGGCGTTGGGAGACCGGGCGGAAGGCCGGGTTGGTGACGCAGCCGAGGTTCTTGTAGATGTTCACGTTCGTCTCGGGGTCCGCGCCTGCCCAGTGGTATTGGCAGGCGCCCTCGATGAAGCGGGACTGGATGCCGCCGGGGAAGTCGATCTCCTTGTTCCACAGGTACTGGGACTGGATGCCGGTCATCCGGGCGGTCTCGTTCACGTCGATGCCGCCGGGCGCCTGGATCGCGTAGACCCAGCCGTCCTTGCCGCCGCCGGTGGCGAAGCCCTGGGCGACCCAGCGGTCGCAACTGGTGCTCAGGTGGGCGGTGTTCTGGCCGCCGCCGCCGATGATCCACTTGGCCAGGGGGCTGAGGTCGGTGCCCTTGGCCGTGAAGCCGCTCTGGAAGATGGCCTGCGGGTCGGGACGGGTGTCGCCGCGCCAGAGGGTGTTGACGTCGTGCCGCCAGTACCAGTCCTCGCGGACCGCGGCGACCTCCACCTTGGACTGGATCGAGCGGTCCGTCGTCGTCTGCCGCCAGTCCGACGGGCTGTACCCGCCGGTGGGGCCGCACGCTCCGGTGTCCCGGATCTGCTCCGGGGTGCCGGGCAGCGGCTCCGTCGTGGCCCCGGCGGACGAGGCGAAGGTCAACGAGGCGGCGGCAAGGGTGGTGGCGCAGGCGATCCGCAGCGCGGCTTTGAACATGGTCGGGCCTCACACTCGGGCTGACATGGCGCGCACTGTGTATCCGGAAAGCGCCGCAAGGATGCGCGAAAGCCGCGCGGGGTGCCTGAAGGCACCAGGCCTTTCACCCGCCCGGCCCACTCGTATACGCAGTGCGCGAGCTTCAGGCCCGCCACAGCCAGGCGAAGAGAGCCGCGCAGGCACCCATCGTGATCAGGATGGCGATCAGCCGGGCCGTCTTCTCCTGGGACTCGATCGCCCGCTGCACCGTCTGCCACAAGCCGTTGAAGACCACGGCACACCTCCCACCACGCCGCGGATGTCCCACGCTGTCGTGACAGACCACCCGCCTGATTCTCACAGTGGCGGCGCCATGGCCGAGCCGGGCGTGACACGCCGGGCGGATCACCCGAATGTGTGTCCGCCCGCGGCCGGTGGAACCTTTCCGCCCCCCGCCCCCTCCGGAAAGCGACACCACATCGCAGCCCAAGGAGCGCCCATGAGCAGCGCACTCGCAGAACGCCCCCCGATGCCCGAGGTCGCCGGCATGCCGGCGATACGGCACCGCCGCGTGGACATAGGCGACGGCGTCGCCCTGCACGTTGCGGAGGCCGGCCGGCAGGACGCACCGGGCGGCACCGTCGTCCTGGTGCACGGCTTTCCCCAGCACTGGTACGCCTGGCGCCGCGTCATCCCGCAACTGGCCGCGGACCACCGCGTCCTGTGCATCGACCTGCGCGGCTTCGGCTGGTCCGACACCCCCGCCAAGGGCTACGACACCGACACCCGCGTGGCGGACATCCTCGCCGTCATGGACGCGCTCGGCGTCGACAAGGCGCGGCTCATTGCGCACGAATTCGGTGCCTGGACCGCCTTCATGCTCTGCCTGCGCGCCCCCGAACGCGTCACCCACCTGCTCGCCGTCAACGCCGTCCACCCCTGGCCGCTGCACCGCCGCGCCATCCCGCAGGCCTGGCGCTACTGGTACACCTCACCGCTGGAGGCCCCGCTGGTCGGCCGCTTCGTGCTCCGCCACGTACCAGGTCTGACGCGGCTTCTGCTGCGCAAGGGCATCGTCGACCCGGCCGCCCGGGACGCGGCCGCCATGGCCGAGTTCACCCGCTCCACCGCGGAGCCGCGCCGCGCACGGGCCGGCGAGGCCATGCACCGTGCGTACGCGCTGCGCGACATCCGCCGCCTGGTGCTCGGCAGCTACAAGAAGCTGCGGCTCAGCACGCCGGCGCACATCCTCGCGGGGGAGAAGGACTTCGTCCTGCCGCCGAGCCTGATGCCGGGGTACGAGCGGTACGCCGACGACCTCACCGTCGAAGTCGTCCCCGGCTGCGGGCACTTCGTCCACGAGGAGCGGCCCGAGGTGGTGCTCAGGGCCGCCCACGACCTCTTCAGCCGAGGCCGCTGACCGCCGAGGCGACGGCGGTGTCGCCGGAGACCAGCTCCAGCGTCATGCCCGCGGTCGCCGGGGTGTCCAGCAGCGCGACCAGGACGGCGGCGACGTCGTCCCGCGGCACGGACCCGCGCCCCGTACGCTCCGCCAGCCGCACCTTCCCCGTCCCCGGCTCGTCGGTCAGCGCGCCCGGGCGCAGGATCGTCCAGTCCAGGGACGTACGCGCCCGGACCGCGTCGTCGGCCGCGCCCTTCGCCCGCAGATACGCCGCGAACACCGGTTCGCTGTACGTGGACCCGGCGTCCGCGCCCATCGACGACACGACCAGGAAGCGGCGCACGCCGGCGCGTTCTGCGGCGTCGGCGAGGAGTACGGCCGCGTCGCGGTCGACGGTCTGCTTGCGGTCCACCCCGCTGCCCGGCCCCGCGCCCGCCGCGAACACGGCGGCGTCCGCGCCCCGCAGGGCCTGCGCCACGCTGTCGGCTGACGCCGACTCCAGGTCCAGCACGATCGGCTCGGCGCCGGCCTTCGCCAGGTCGTCCGCCTGGGCCGGATTTCTGATCAGCCCCGCCACGGTGTCGCCCCGGGCGGCGAGGAGGCGTTCGAGGCGCAGCGCGATCTGTCCGTGCCCGCCGGCAATTACGGTCCGCATCCCCCGACGGTACGTCCTCCCGCCCACCCCGGCCCCGAACCACGCCGTCCGGGTGCCCCTGGCGCAAGACCGCGCCCCCACCGGCCGGTGGTCCGTCTCCGACAGGAGTTGCCCCTCTCGGCCGGTGACGCCCCGCGCCCCCGGTGGGGGTTGGCCGCGCAGTTCCCCGCGCCCCTATGGGTTGCCGTCCTACCGAAGGGGCGCCCCCTCAACCCCCGCGGCCGGGGGGCTTTTACCTAGGGGGCGCCCCTGAAAAACGCTCACCGTGCGCGGTGGGGGTGCCCATCTGGGGGCGCGGGGAACTGCGCGCTCAGCCCCCACCGGCGGGTGGTCCGTCTCAGACAGGAAGTCCCCCGAACGCTCGCCGCCCTGCGCAAGGGGGCCGCACCGCTGCGCGCGGGGGCACCCCGCGCATCGGGGGCACCCGGAAGACGCGCGCCCTCGGCGGGGAGGGGGGTCACCCGGCCGTGCCCGGGGGGAAGTTCAGGGTTCGCGGTGGGATTGGCGGGGGAGGTCGAAGGCCGGGTCGGAGGAGGTGTCGCAGTATTCGCGTACCGCACTGGTGCGGGACACGACCCGCCCGTGGTGGATGACGATGCGGCTGTAGGCGAGGGCGAGCACGCCCTCGACGGTGTCGCCGCGTACGGCGAGCAGCTCCGCGGGGAAGCCGGCCTCGACGCGTACCTCGGGCAGGCCGAGGACGGCGCGGGCCTGAGTGCTGATCAGGTCGTAGGCCCGCAGCGGCTCGGCCTCGCCGTGGGAGGCGAGCAGGAACGCGGCCTCCAGGGGGTCGCCGCGGCCGACGGGGTTGGCCAGGTCGGCGAGTGCGCCGCTGCCCGCCGCGACGGGGACGCCGGCGCGGCGCAGCAGCCGTACGGGGGTGTGCAGGCCCGCGGCGCCGCGCCGGACGGTCTCCAGGCCGCCGCAGCCGCCCTGCGGGAGGGCGACGACGGAGATCCCGGCGGCGGCGAGCCGTTCCGCGGCGGACACGGCCGCGTCGGGCCGCAGCGTGCCGAGCCCGTGGCACGGGCCGAGGGTGACCCCGGGGCGCAGGCCGCCGGCCATGGCGGCGAGCCGGGCGAGGCGGGCCGGGTCGGCCGCGGCGGTGTGCAGGTCGACGGGGACGCCGAACTCCGCGGCGAGGCCGATGACGGCCTCGGCGTGCCCGCTGGGGTCGGGGTCGAGGTCGGGGCAGCCGCCGACCGCGGACGCGCCCATCTTGAGGGCGTCCCGCAGCATGCTGAGCCCGTCGGCGCCCGCGGTCCCGGTGAGCAGCCGCGGTACGGCGACGGCGTGGACGTCGACCAGGCCGCGCAGCGCCCGCCGGGCCTGGAGCACCGCTTCGAGTGCGCGCAGCCCGTGGACGTCGCCGACGCGTACGTGGCTGCGTACGGCCGTGGCGCCGTGGCCGAGTTGCAGCAGGGCTGCCTCGGTGGCGCGGCGCTGGACGTCGGCGGCGTCGGAGGGCGGCGGGCCGCCGGCGGCCGCGGCAGCGGTCAGGGCGAGGTCGAGGTGAGCGTGCGGCTCGGCGGGCGCGGGCAGCAGCAGGTAGCCGCGCAGGTCGATACGGGTGCCGCCGCCCTGGCGGGCGGCGGAGCCGGGTGCGGCGAGGCTGCCCGCGGTGCCGACGGCCTCGATCCGCGGTCCGCTCAGCCGGACGTCGACGGTCCGCCCGTCGGTGAGGCGGGCGCTGCACAGCAGCAGGGTGGCGGTCTCGGCGGCGGTACCGCGCGGGCTGTCGGTCATCGCGCTCCTCCGGTGCTGGGGTGCCTCCCGCCCGGGGGGACGGGTGCGGAACGGGCGTGGGAGGCAGTGGAGGTTCGGGCGGGTGGGCTGGCAAGCAGATACAGGCGGCGAACAGGTACAGACGACGAAACAGGTACAGGCGGCGAATACGTGCAGGTGGGGAGTCTCCGGCTGCCTGAAACGGGACCGTCCGGGAGCCGGGGGAGTCACCGGCCGGTCACGCATGGTCGAGCCTAGGGGTCGGCCGCGCGCACGTCCGGCAGGTCGCGGCAGGACACCCGGGAGGAGTGCATTAGTCGTACTGATGCGCCGGGTGGTGCGGGTGTCCGCTGAGCCCGATGTGCCCTGCCGGATACGGATTTCACGTATCGCAGCGGACCGTGTAATGTCTTCCTCGCTCGCCCCAATAGCTCAGTCGGTAGAGCGTCTCCATGGTAAGGAGAAGGTCTACGGTTCGATTCCGTATTGGGGCTCTGATGGATCGGGTCCCCGCCTCGCCGGCGGGGGTCGGTTCGTCGCAGCGGCGTAGCTCAGTCGGTAGAGCAAGCGGCTCATAATCGCTGTGTCACCGGTTCAAGTCCGGTCGCCGCTACTCTGCGTAGCCGATTGCGGGATCGGTCCCTCGATCGGCTACTCTTTCTGTGTTCATCAACCCGTTCGTCAAGGAGCACTCACGTGGCCGCCACCGACGTCCGCCCGAAGATCACGCTGGCCTGCGTGGAGTGCAAGGAGCGGAATTACATCACCAAGAAGAACCGGCGCAACGACCCGGACCGTCTTGAGATGAAGAAGCACTGCCCGCGTTGCAACGCGCACACCGCGCACCGCGAGACGCGCTGACGCCCCTTCGCAGCACCAGCAGTACCAGGCCGTAACCGCGAGGCCGTCCCCGTCCACACCGGGGACGGCCTCGCGGTGCTTTCCCCTTCACCCGAAACACCCGAGGTGCCGATGGCTCTGGACCAGTCCTTCGTCGGGCGGAGTTACCCGCCCACTCCCGCCTACGAGGTGGGCCGGGAGAAGATCCGCGAGTTCGCCGAGGCGATCGGCGACCCGAACCCGGCGTACACGGACCCCGAGGCCGCCAAGGCGCTCGGCCACCCGGACGTGGTCGCGCCGCCGACCTTCGCCTTCGCGATCACGTACAAGGCGGCCGGCCTGGTCATCGCCGACCCCGAACTGGGTCTTGACTACAGCCGGGTGGTGCACGGCGACCAGAAGTTCTCCTACACGCGCCCGGTGCGCGCCGGCGACCGGCTCACCGTGACGTCCACCATCGAGTCGGTGAAGTCCCTGGCGGGCAACGACGTCCTCGAAGTCCGCGGCGAGGTCCACGACGCCTCGGGCGAGCACGTGGTGACGGCCTGGACGAAGCTGGTGGCCCGCGCGGCCGACCCCGAGCAGGACGGAGACGCGTGATGGCGGCGACCGTGGCGTACGACGAGGTCGAGGTCGGCACCGAGCTGCCCGCACAGAGCTTCCCGGTCACCCGGGCGACGCTGGTGCAGTACGCGGGCGCGTCCGGCGACTTCAACCCGATCCACTGGAACGAGAAGTTCGCCCGCGAGGTCGGGCTGCCCGACGTGATCGCGCACGGCATGTTCACGATGGCGTCCGCGGCCCGTGTGGTGACCGACTGGGTCGGCGACCCGGGTGCGGTCGTCGACTACGGGGTGCGCTTCATCAAGCCGGTCGTCGTGCCGAACGACGACGAGGGCGCGCTGATCGAGGTCACGGCGAAGGTCGCGGTGAAGATGGACGACAACCAGGTCCGCGTCGACCTGGTCGCCATGTCCGCGGGCCAGAAGGTGCTCGGCATGTCCCGGGCAGTGGTCCGCCTCGCCTGAGCCCGCCCGCCGGAACACCCCCCTGTAAGGACCGCCCACAAAGACGGGCGGTCCTTACGACTTTCCTCACCCACGAGAACCCGCCCCCAGGTTGACAAGGTAGTGATTGACCACTAACTTAAGACCCATGGTCAGGATGAGCGCAGAAGAGCGACGCGAGAGCGTCATCCGTGCGGCGTTGAGCGAGTTCGCACACGGCGGCTACGAGGGGACGTCCACCGAGGCGATCGCCCGCCGGGTCGGCGTCTCGCAGCCGTACCTCTTCCGGCTCTTCCCGAACAAGCAGGCCATTTTCCTTGCGGCCTCGCAGCGCTGCATCGACACCACACGCCGGCTGTTCGCCGAGGCGGCCGAGGGTGTGCCGGCGGAGGAGAGGCTGCACGCGATGGGGAACGCGTACCAGCGGATGATCCACGAGGACCCCGAGAAGCTGCTGATGCAGATGCAGACCTACGTCGCCGTGGCCGCCGCGGAGGCGTCGGGCGACCGGGCCTTCGGGGAGGCGATCAGGGCGTCCTGGATGCAGCTGTGGGACACCGTCCAGGTCGAGCTGTCCGCGGACGCCGACGAGACCACGACGTTCCTGGCCTACGGGATGCTCATCAACACCCTGGTGTCGCTGGGTTTTCCCGCAGACCACCGCGTCTGGGAGGGCTTCTACGAGTCCTCCAGGCCGGAGTGAGCGAGCGCCGGCCGTTCCCGGCGGCCGGCCGTTTTTTTGCCCGTCGAAGTTAGTCATCAATAACTAACCAAGGGTCCCAGAGAAGACCCACCATGGGGAGTAGGGAGAGCAAGGCAATGGCCAAGCTGGACAAGCAAGCCACGCCCACAACAGCCGCGGCCCGCAGGCCCGCCACCGCGGCATGGGCGCTCGTGATCACCAGTGTCGCCGGATTCATGGCGGCACTCGACAACCTCGTCGTGACGACCGCACTGCCGTCGATCAGGAAGGACCTCGGCGGCGCGCTCTCCGACCTCGAATGGACGGTGAACGCCTACACACTCACCTTCGCCGTGCTCCTGATGTTCGGCGCGTCACTCGGCGACCGCTTCGGCCGCCGCAAGCTCTTCATCACCGGCCTGTCGATCTTCACCGGTGCCTCCGCCGCCGCGGCCCTCGCGCCCGGCATCAACGAACTCATCGCCTTCCGGGCCGTCCAGGGCGTCGGCGCGGCCATCATGATGCCGCTGACCCTCACCCTGCTCAGCGCGGCCGTCCCGGCGGAACGCCGCGGTGCCGCCTTCGGCATATGGGGCGCGGTCAACGGCCTCGCGGTCGCCTCAGGCCCGCTCATCGGCGGCAGCCTGACCGAGCACATCTCCTGGCAGTGGATCTTCTGGCTGAACGTCCCGCTCGGCCTGGCCCTGATCCCGCTCGCCCGGCTGCGCCTTGCCGAGTCCACCGCGCCCGGCGCGCGGCTCGACGGCCGCGGCACCGTACTGATCAGCCTCGGCCTGTTCGGCATCGTCTTCGCCCTGGTCAACGCGACCGCCCACGGCTGGACCAGTGCGCGCGTCCTGTCCGGGCTGATCGGCGGCGCGATCCTGGTGGCGGCCTTCGTCCGGCACGGTATGACCGCCCGCAACGCGATCCTGCCCATGCGGCTCTTCCGGGGCCGGCAGTTCAGCGCGATCAACATCTCCAGCTCGCTGATGTTCGCCGGGATGTTCGGGTCGATCTTCCTGCTCAGCCAGTTCCTGCAGACGGTGCTCGGCTACAGCCCGACCGAGGCGGGGCTGCGCATGCTGCCCTGGACCGGTATGCCGATGATCGTCGCGCCGATCGCCGGGTTCCTGTCCGACCGCATCGGCGGCCGGCCCGTCGTCGCCGCGGGACTCGCCTTCCAGGCCATCGGCCTCGGGTGGTTCGCGACGATCCTGTCGCCCGACGTCTCCTACGCCGCCCAGCTGCCCGCGCTGATCATCTCCGGGGCCGGCATGGCGCTCTTCATCGCACCGGCGACCAGCGTGGTCATGTCCAGCGTCGCCCCCCGCGAGCAGGGCATCGCCTCCGGCGCGAACAACGCACTCCGCGAGGTCGGCGGCTCGCTCGGCGTCGCCGTCCTCGGCTCGATCTTCGCCGCCCAGGGCGGCTACGGCTCCGGCACCCAGTTCGTCAACGGCCTGACCCCGGCCCTCTGGGTCGGCGCCGCCATCCTGACCGCCGCCCTGGCAGCAGCCCTCCTCCTCCCGTCCCGCACCACCCCGACCCCCACCCCCGCCTCAAAGGAGGACACCCCGTCCCTCACCCCCGTGCCTTAGCCCCCACCATCACCGACCCCCTACAGGCCCCCACCCGCAGGCCCACCCCCGCGGGACCCCTCACCGCACTGATGGCGCCCCCCACCGCAAGCCCCCGCGGGACCCCTCACCGCACTGATGGCGCCCCCCACCGCAAGCCCCCGCGGGACCCCTCACCGCACTGAT
>NZ_JAFFIX010000002.1 GCF_016916835.1 Actinacidiphila bryophytorum
CTCGCTCCGCGTCAGCGCGCGCGCCGCTTGCCTGCCTTGCCTCCCATGAACCCGAGGCCCATCGTGGCCAACCCGAGCGCACAGGCGACGCCGCCGACGATGGCGTTGTTCACCACCGTGTGCGTCGTGGACGCATCAGGTCCCGCGATGGCCCAGGGCGCCACGATCGTCCACACGCCGATCGCGATGGCGCACCAGCCCAGGCCGACGGTCCGCTCCAGCACCGAGCCGAAGCCCATGGCGAGCACGGCCAGCGCGATACCGGTGATCAGGTTGCTGACCCGCAGGCCCGTGAAGTTCTGGAAGCCCACCACCCAGGGCGAGATCGCCAGGTAGAGACCGGTCAGCAAGCAGAGGCCCTCGATCAGCCCCGAGATCGGCTTCGCAGACGCCTCCGCGTAACGGCCGCGCAGGGCCATCAGATCCGGATGGGTGTCGATCTGCGATGTCGAGTGAGTCGAATCGGTGGCCATTCCAGCCACCTCCTTCGCAGTGTGCAGTGCAGTTTCGTGTCGTTCCTACCGACGGATGTCCTCCGGGTCTCCGCCCCGGATCTGCCGCATCCTTACTCAGCGTAAATCCGTAGGCAGCTCCCTGGCCACTTACGCGGGCTTTAACTTTGCACCTTTTTGTCCCGGTCCGGATCAGGGGCCGATTCCGGGGGTGCGCCAGGACTGCGCCTCGGCGATCACCACGCCCGCGAGCCGCGCCGACCGTACGGCGATCCCGCGCGGCGGGACCGGGCGGCCGTTGTCCAGCCACCAGGTGATGGACTGCACGGACATCGCCGCCAGGACGGCCGGCACCAGGTCCGGGCCGGTGCGCCCGCCCGGCGGGGGCGGCAGGTGGGCGGCGACCGTCCCGGCGAGCGTCGCCCGCATCCGGTCGGCGAACCAGGCGCTGCCGTTGCGGCCGAGCAGGGCGCCGTAGAAGCGGTGGTAGGCGTCGACGTGCTCGAAGAAGCCGACCCAGCGCTCCAGCGGCGTGCGGTCGGCCGCGCCGAAGGAGCCGAGCATCTCCGCGACGGCCTCGTCGAAGACCAGCTCGACCAGCTGGTACTTGTCCCGGTGGCTGCGGTAGAAGGCCGCGCGGCTGACCATCGCGCGCTCGCAGATCGCGGCGACGGTGACCCGCTCGAAGCCGCGCTCCTCGATCAGGTCGACGAGCGCGTCGCGCAGCAGCTTGCGCGTCCGCCGTACCCGTACGCTCTCCACGGCCCCCAGCATGCCAGCACCGCGGAGGCGCCTCTTGGCCGGACCCGTGGCCCCCTCCCCGGCGCCCAGGTTGAGTACCGGTACTCATGCGGTGCCGCGCGTCCCTTCGCACACTCGCCGCATGGACGCATATCGCTGCCCGGGCTGCCATGCCTACGCCGGTCCCGCCGTCGCCGACGGCGGCCCCGCGGTGTGCCCCGTGTGCCGGCTGCCGCTCGAAGGCCCCGAGATCGCCGAACTGCGGTCACTGGACGCCGAGTTGGGCGCCGTCGAGGCGCGGCGGGCGGTGCTGCACCAGCGCAGGGCCGCACTCGTCGGGCAGTTGCGCGCCAGGCAGTACGCGGCGGCCGGCGGCGGGCGCGTGCCGCTGCCGGACGCCCCGCCGCGCTCCGCGCAGAACGTCCTGCTCAGCCTCGGCGGTGTGCTGGTCGTCGTGGCCGGACTGGTCTTCACCCTGGTCAGCTGGGGCAGCCTCGGCATCGGCGGGCGCGGCGCCGTCCTCACCGCGCTGACCGCCCTCGTCCTGACCGCGCCCCTCGCCCTGCGCCGCCGCGGCCTCGACGCCACCGCGGAGACCGCCTCCGCGGTCGGCCTGGCACTCGTCCTGCTCGACGCCTACGCCGCCAGGGCCGCCGGCATCGCAGGCCTCGCGCACACCGACGCCGCCGCCTACTGGGCCGCGGTCACCGCCCTGTCCTCCGCCGCCGCGGCCGCCTACGCCCGCGCGACCCGCTCCCGCCTCGTCCCCTACGCGGCCCTCCTGCTGCTCCAGTGCCCCGCCCTCCTGGTCGCGGCCTCCCTGCGGCTCGACACGACGGGCTTCGCCTACGCCCTGCTCGCCGCCGCCGTGGCCGACGCGGCAGTGGCCCAGGCCCTGCGCATGCCCGCGGCCCGCACCGCCGCATTCGCCGTGACGGCGGCGGCCGTCCTGCTGGCCGCGCCCGCCGCCTCCGCCGCAACGACCCTCCCCAGCGCCCTGCGCGCCGCCACCCCGCTGGCCCTGGCCGCCGCCCTGTCCCTGACGGCCGCCCGGTCCTTGACCGCCGCTGGGCCGCTGACCGCCGCCCGGTCCCTGACCTCCGCTGCGTCCCTGACCGACGCCCCGTCCGGGCCTCAGCGGGCCTGGGCCTCCGCCCGGCCCCTGGCTGCCGCTGGGCCGCCGGCCGCGGCCCGATCCCTGGCCGCCGCCCGTGCCGGGCAGCAGCGGGCCTGGGCCGCCGCCGTACTCGGCGGGCTGGCGCTCGTCGGAGCCGTCGGGGCGCTGCCATGGGCCGTACTCGGCGACGGCTGGCGGGTCGCGGGCGTCGCCGGGGCCGCCGGTGCCGTGGGCTTCGCCGCCCTGGCGGGAATGACCCCGGTGCCGGTTGTCGGACCCGTGCGGCGGGTACAGGACCCGCTGCGGGGCGGGGTGTTCGCGGCCGGCGCGGCCGTACTCGCCCTCGGCACGGCGGACGTCCTGCCCGACCTCGCACACGCCCTCGTACGGATGCGGTCCGGCGGCCACGTGCCGGTCGTCGCCGCCGTTCTCGCGGCCCTGCTGGCCGGGGCCGCCGAACGCTTCGGACGGCAGCGCGCGCCCCTGCTCTGCGGCGCCGCCCTCGCCGCGGCGGGCGCGGTGGTGACGGCACCGCCGGCCGCCGGGTGGCCCTACGCGGCCTCGCTCGCCGTCGCCGGTACGGCAGCGCTGGGCGCGGGCCTGTGGCTGCTGCGCCGGCCCGCCGCCGACGCCCTGCCGCAGGCCTGCGCACTGCTCGCCCCCGCGGCCGTCGCCCTCGCCTGGTCGCTCACCCACGACGCCGCCGCACTCACCGTCTGGGCCGCCGCAGCCGCACTCGCCGCCTGCCTCACCGCCGCCGGACGCCACGCCGTACCCGCCGCCGCCTTCACCGTCTGCGCCCTCGGCTACGAAGCCGCTCGCGCGGGCGCCGCAGCCGGGCTCGCCCCGCACCTCGCCGCCTTCGCCGTCCTCGGCGTCGGGATCGCGACCGTGCCGGTCGCTGCGCGGCTTCGGGGGCGGGTCGGGCTCGCCGTCGAACACAGCGGCTACGCCCTCGGCGCCGTCGCCCTCGCCGCCACCGCCGCCCACCCCGACGCGCTCAGCGCCGCCCTCGGCGTCGCCGGCGCCGGAGCGGCCGGGACCGCCGTCCGCGCCGACCGCCGCACCCGCGGCGCCGTCGCGGCGGGCGTGCTGCTCGCCGCATCCTCCTGGGTACGCCTCGGGCTCGCCGGAGTGACCGCACCAGAGCCCTACACGGTGAGCGTCTCCGCGGTACTCCTCGCCGTCGGCTACCTGCGACGGCGCCGCGACCCCGCGCTCGGCTCCTGGCCCGCATACGGGTCCGGCCTCGCCTTCTCCCTGCTGCCCAGCCTCGTCGCCGCCTGGGCCGGCACGCACGGGCTGCGCCCGCTCCTGCTGGGCCTCACCGCCCTCGCGGTCACCCTCCTCGGCGCCCGCCACCGCCTGCGGGCGCCGCTGCTCACCGGCGGGGCGGTGCTCCTGGCTGACGCTGCCCGGGAGCTGGCACCGAGTGTTGCCCACACGGTGGGGCGGCTCCCCCACTGGGTCGCCGTCGCAGGCGCCGGCCTCCTGCTCCTCTACGTCGGCGCGACGTACGAACGTCGCCTCCGCACCGCCCAGCGCCTCCGCACCACCTTCCACACCCTGACCTAGGCCGTGTTTTGTGAGTAGCGCCGTCCGCCCACAGGGCGGGCCCCGCGGCGTCCGGTGCGTGCGATCGCAAGGCGGAGGGTCGTCCTCGTAGTGGGACTACCCGGACGACTCCGACAACGCAGCGAGCGTGCAGGCCAGGCGTCGCGGGGCAGGCGGGACTTCCACAACACGGCCTAGCCCCCGCCCCCCTACGGCGGGCGCCCCCCTTTCCCCTTCCCCCGGGTGACGGGTTCCCCCGGCCGTTCCCCGCGCCCCTGGGTGATTGCCACTTGCTGTGGGCTCGCACCTTCCGGTGCGTCGTGATCGGGCGCGCAGTTCCCCGCGCCCCTGGGTGGTGCCCTCTTCCCGCAGAGTTGGCGCTGTCAGGCGGCGCCCGCCGCGCAGGAGGGTAAGCGTTTTTCAGGGGCGCGGGGAACTGCGCGCCCAGCCCCCACCGGGCGGCAAGAAGGCAACGCCACCGCAAGAGGCACCCACCTGGGGGCGCTGGGGGTACCCCCAGGCGAAGCTCTGGGGGCGGAACTGCGCGGCCAATCACCCACCCACCGGGAGGCGAACGCCCACCGCAAGGGGCAGGGGCCGGCCCCGGCTAGGGGCGGGGGGCGGCGTGGCGCAAGGCCAGGGTCGCCAGGGCTTCCGGGGCACCCGGTTGGTGGCGGACGCCCGGGAATGCGTTGACGTCGACGATGAGCGGGCGCCCGCCACCCGCGTCGATGACGTCGACGCCGTAGACGTCGAGGCCGAAGACCTCGCCGACCTGGTGGACCAGGGCGGGCCAGGACGGGGGGAGGTCGGTGAGGGGGACGGGGCCGCCGCCGGGGGCGGCCGGGGACAGTTCGGAGCGGCGCAGGGCCGCGAAGACGTGCGGCCCGATCGCCCAGAGCTTGTGGTCCCAGCCGGGGTTGGCGGCGAAGTCCTGGACGACGTAGGGCTCGGCGGCGGCCCGCGCCGCGAACTCCGCTATCTGCCCTGCCTTGTCGAGCCGCACCACCACGTCCCCTTTGCGGCTGTGCCGGCTCTTGACGACGACGGCCCCGGGCGGCGGCGTCTCGGCGAGCCCGCGGGCGAGGTCGCCGCCGGAGGCGTAGGTGCGGGTCGGCGCGAAGGGCAGGCCGGCCCGCAGGGCGTCCTCGGCCATCGCCGTACGGTCCTGGCAGCGCCCGGTGGCCGCCGACGTGTTGACCACGGGCACACCGCCGGCCTCGATCTGCCGGGCCAGTGCCAGCGCCCGCGGGGTGCGGGCCTTGAGCAGGTAGACGTCGGCGGGGTCGGCCGGGGCCTGCGCACTGGCCGGGTCGAGCACCTCGACGCGGTGTCCCGCGCCGGTGAGCAGTGAGGTCGCCGCCGCCAGCAGGGGGTGCCCGGGGTCGGGGGTGATGAGGCCGACCCTCACAGCGTGTCGCCGACCGCGACCGGCACCGGGGCGGTGGTGACCGCCGCGGTGGCCGGGGTGGGCCGTTCCCCCGCGGCCAGCGCGAGGACGGCGCTGGCCACCCGCGATGCCGCGTCGGGCACTTGGCGGAAGCTGGGGAAGTCGTTGACGTCCACGACGACCGGCCCGTCGGGGCCGAGGAGGACGTCGAGCCCGTAGAGGTCGAGTCCGTAGACGGCGCCGACCTGTGCGGCGAGCGCGGCGACCTCCCGGGACAGCGGCACCCGGAGTTCGCGGTGCGGGCGGTCGGGGTGCAGCGGGGAGCGGCGCTCGGTGGCGTAGAAGTCGTCGCCGACGCAGTAGACCTTGATGTCGACGCCCGCGTTGGGCACGTACGGCTGCGCGATGAGCAGGCCTTCGCCGCGCAGCACGGGGACGAGTGCGGGCAGCCGGTCGGGGGCGGCCAGCAGGTGCACGGCCCGGCCGGAGCTGCCGTGCGCGGGCTTGACGACCAGCGGGTATTCCGACTCCGGTATGTCGGCGAGGAGTTCGGGCTTGGCCGCCGCGTACGTCGTGGGCATGGGCAGGCCGCGGCTGCGTCCGATCGCCGCGGCGAGTGCCTTGTCGCGGACGCCGCGGATGGCCCGGGCGTCGTTGACCGTGGTCATCCCGGCCGCGGCGGCGGCTTCGAGGAGGGTGAGGCCCGGTCCGCCGGACACCGTCTTGAGCACCCACGCGTCATGGCTGCCCGCGCTGACGACCTCGGTCATCCGGTGCAGCGATCCCCCCGGTCGCAGCACGTCCACGTGGTGTCCCCAGGAGTGGAGACGGCGGATCACCTCGACCGGCATCCCGTCGTGGCGGTAGTTCTCCTCCACGAGAAAGCAGAGCTTCATGCGACCTTCCCCCCAACCCCCCTGTCCGTTCGCCTCCGGCGACCGGCGAAGCGTGAAGGTCACAGGATGCCACGGGAGTCAGGGACTTCCGACGCTGGTCCCAACTGCCCCTGTTCCAGCTCTTGTTGGGACGGAAGTCCGGCGTCCGGCGGGACCCGGCGCTCTCACTGCGCATGGCCCAGCGGGTCGATCTGCTCGGGTGTGGCGTCGTCTGCGGTGGTGGACTCGCTGAGGGTGCGCCACCGCTCGTCCTCCGCGAGCAGCGCGCGCCCGGCGGCGGTGGCGTAGGCGTACGCGTCCGGGCCGACGAGCAGCCGCAGCGGCGGTTCGTCGAGTGCGACGACGTCGAGCAGCAGCCGGGCGACCTTCGCCGGATCGCTGGCCGCGGTCGACTCGGGATTGTGCATCGCGGCCAACACGCCGACCGTCTCGGCGTACTCCGGGCGGACCGGGTCGACCCGCATCGAGGAGCCGGCCCAGTCGGTGCGCATACCGCCGGGCTCCAGCACGGTCACCTTGATGCCCAGCGGGCCGACCTCGCGGGCCAGCACCGAGGAGAAGCCGCCGACGGCCCACTTCGCGGACTGGTACGCCGACAGGCCGGGGGTCGCCATCCGCCCGCCGACCGAGGACACCTGCACGATGTGCCCCGAGCGCTGTTCGCGCATGAGCGGCAGCGCGGCCTGGGTGAGCCGGACGACGCCGAAGAGGTTGGTGTCGACCTGGGTGCGGAAGTCGTCGAAGCCGACGTCCTCGACCGCCCCGACGTTGGCATACCCGGCGTTGTTGACCAGCACGTCGAGCCGTCCGAAGCGGTCGACAGCGGTGCGGACCGCGGCGCGCGCCGCCGCGTCGTCGGTCACGTCGAGCGGGACGACCGCGAGCCGGTCGCCGTACTCCTCGGCGAGGTCGTCCAGGGCCTTGGGGCTGCGCACCCCGGCGACGACCCGGTGCCCCGCGCCGAGCGCGGCACCGACGATCTCCCGCCCGAGCCCGCGCGACGCGCCGCTGACCAGGAAGACCGCGGAAGCGGAGGAACGAGAGGAACGAGAGGAACGAGAGGAACGAGAGGAAGAGGAAGGGGTGGCGGACATGAGGTGCTCCTTCGACTGGCAGGCTTCGACCGACAGGCGGCTTACTAACCGGTTGATTAGTAACTGTCTGCATCCAGAGAACACCCATCCGAGGCCGATGTCAACTGTCCGGTTAGTTGATAAGGTGGGTGTCATGAACAGGGACGTCGCCGCCAGCAAGGTCATCGGCCGGGACGCGGAGGCCACCAGGCGCCGCCTGCTGGACGCGGCGACCCGCGAGTTCGCCGCGTACGGCATCGCCGGCAGCCGGGTGGACCGCATCGCGGCGGAGGCCCGGAGCAACAAGGCGCAGATCTACCACTACTTCGGCAGCAAGGACGGCCTCTTCGACGCCGTCTTCGACGCCATGTGCCGCGAGACGGTGGACGCGGTCCCGATCGACGCGGACGACCTGCCCGAGTACGCGGGGCGCCTCCACGACTCGTACGTGGAAAGGCCCTGGGCGCAGCGGCTGGCCACCTGGTACCGCCTGGAGCGGGCCGGCAGCGGCGCGCTGCTGCCCGTCGTCCTGGACAGCAACGCGGCCAAGATCCGCGCCGTCGCCGAGGCGCAGGAGGCGGGCCGGCTCACCACCCGCTTCCTCCCGGCGGAGCTGCTCGGCCTCGTGCTGCACCTCTCCGGCTTCTGGAGCAGCAATGTGCCCGAGTACGACGCCGTGGTCCCCGGCGGCGACGACTCGGCGGCGCACCGCCGCGAGGTCGTCGTCACGGCGGTGGCGGCGCTGCTGCACGACTGACGACCGCCGCCCCCCGACGGCGGCGCCGCCTCAGGAATCCCCGTCCGCGAGGCCCGCCTTGCGCCGCCACTCGGCGAGCGCCTCCCGGGTCGTCACGGCCTGCCGGTGTTCCGCGCCCCAGACGCGCTCACTGTCCGCGAGCACCTGGGCGAGGCTGTCGGCCGCGCCCGCCGGGTCGCCGGCCTCGCCCTGGTACCAGGCCAGGTTGTGCCGGGTGATCAGTGTGTTGTGGTCGTCGGGGCCGAGCACCCGCGCCTGGTCGGCGGCCACCGCCGCGAGGTCGATGACGGCGCCGACGGTGTCGCCCGCCTCGCCGCGCCAACGGGCCAGGTTCGCCCGGGCGATGAGGGTGTCGCGGTGGTCGGGGCCGAGGGTGCGGGTCCTGCGCGCGACGACTTCGGCCAGCGCCACGACCGCCCTGACCGGCTGCTTGCACAGGCCGTGGCAGTCGGCCGCCAGCCACAGCGTGTCCATGGTGCGGGGGTGGTCGTCGCCGAGGATGCGGCGCCGGTCGGCCAGCAGGGCCAGGTATTCGCGCAGCGCGCCGGCCGCGTCCCCCGCCTCGCGCAGGCGCAGGGCGAGCATCCCGCGGGTGTCCAGGGTCTCGGGGTGCTCGGGGCCGAGCAGCCGCTCCTCGTCGCCGAGCAGCGCGGTCAGGTCGGCTTCCACGGTGGCGAGTTCACCGCGGGCGGTGGCGGTCGCGGCCACCCAGGAGCGCCATTCGAGGGTGGCCAGGTGGTCGGGGCCGAAGACCCGCAGTGCCGCTTCCGCCGCCTGTCTGGCGGCGGCGTCGGCGGCGTCGGTCTCCCCGGCGCGTACGTGGGCGAGCACCACGGCCTCGCGCGCCCTGAAGGTCTGCCGGTGGTCGGGTCCCGCGGCCCGCTCGACGGCGGCGAGCACGGCGTGCGCCTCGTCCGCGAACTCCGCCCGGAAGGCCAGCAGATGTGCCCAGGCGATCTCCCGCCGGGTCTCCAGGGTGCCGAGGTGGTCGGCTCCCAGGATCCGGGTGCGGTCGGCGAGTACGGCCGCGAGGTCCGCCATGGCCTCGGCGCCGCCGTCGGTCGTCGCCCGGCGGAAGACGGCGAGGTGGTGCCGGGTGGCGAGGGTGTCGAGGCGGTTGCTGCCGAAGCGCTGCTGCACGTCGAGCACCTGGGTCAGTTCCTCGACGGCGCCGCGCAGGTCCCCGCTCTCGCCGCGCGAGACGGCCGCCTGGGAGCGCGCGTCGAGGACGTCGGGGTGCTCGGGGCCGAGCACCGCGGCGGCGTGGCGGGCCAGCAGCCGGAAGTAGTCGACGGCTTCGAGGGCCTGGCCCCATTCGGCGGCGCTGCGGCCGGCGCGGAAGGCGACGGCGGGGACGCCGTCGCGCAGCAGCACGGTGCTCCCGTGTTCCTGCAGCAGGTGCCAGGCGTTGGACCGCAGGAGGCGGGCGAGGTGCAGGCTGCCCTCGGTCTGCGGCCAGGCGGCGGCCAGTGCGCCGGCGGCGGCGCGTACGAGGTCGCCGAGCGTGTCGTCGGTGAGCGCGGCCAGGACGGCGGCGCGTACGGGGGCCTCGACCAGCACCGTGGCGGCGGCGGGGAGTTCCTGGATCTCGACCAGGCTCAGGTCGTAGAGCACGCGGACCGCGCGGGTGACGTCCTGCGCGGTGACGAGGTCGCCGCCGCGCAGCCGGGTGAGCAGGGCCAGTGCGGGTCCGGTGGCCAGCACGTCGCGCGGGACGCCCGCCTCCTGGAAGACGGCGGCCAGTTGGAGCACGGGCGAGGCGACGCCCGCCGGGTGGCGGCTGTTGGCGGCGTCGACGGTGAGCCGCAGCGGGGCGTGGGCGGCGGGGACGCCGGAGCCGCGGTCGTCGAGACGCTGGATGTACGTGGGGACGTCGATGCCCTCGGCGGTGATGTGCCGCACGGCGAGGGCCAGCGAGGCGGGTACGGCGCCGAGCCGGTCGGCGAGTGCGGTGAGCGCCGCGGGCGGGCGGGCCGCGGCCGGGTGCCGGGCGAGGGCACGTTCGAGGTAGGCGGTGGCCTCCTGCCGCTGGAAGGGCCGCACTTGGACGATCACGGGGTCGGCTGCCCGGTCGAAGTCGCGGCGGCTGCTGGTGACCAGGACCCGGCCGACGGGGCTGGCGGGCGGCCACAGCCCTTCGGCGAGCTCCGCGGGTTCTGCGACCCCGTCGAGGACGACGAGCCAGGGCCGCGGCTCCGTACCGCCCGCGGGGAGCAGCCAGTTGAGGAAGGCCTGGGCGCCTTCCGCCGGGTCGAAGAAGTAGCGGCCGAGGATGTCCTGGGCGGCTTGGGCGTAGGCGGCGGTGACGCTCTCGCGGGTGGCGTCCGCGACCCACAGCAGCAGCCTTAACTCACCGTTGCGCCAGGCGTTCTCGGCGTATTCGACGGCGAGTTGGGTCTTGCCGGTGCCTGCGGTGCCGGTGAGGACCAGCGGGCGGCCGGTGTGTGCGGTCAGGCTCTCGGC
Organism: Actinacidiphila bryophytorum; assembly: GCF_016916835.1. Classification (GTDB taxonomy): domain Bacteria; phylum Actinomycetota; class Actinomycetes; order Streptomycetales; family Streptomycetaceae; genus Actinacidiphila; species Actinacidiphila bryophytorum. The sequence continues at coordinate 10,444 of NZ_JAFFIX010000002.1, forward strand.
GAGGTCGCGGGGCTGGAAGTGCGGTGCCTGGACGGGGATGCGGCCGATGCGGTGCGGCAGCGGTACGGGGGTCAGGGGCGCGGAGGCCTGGAAGTGGTTGAAGGTGGTGGCCCTGCCGACGGCGACGCCGCCGCTGCTGCTCTCGACGTGCATCTGCCCGCCGATCAGCGGTGCGGCGGCGGCCAGGGGCACGGCGGGTACGGCCTGGCCGCGTGCCTGCGGTGCGCCGGGTGCGGCCTGTGCGGCCGGTTCCGCGGCTTCGGCACGTGCGGCCCGCGCGACCGTCGGCGCGGCTGGGCGGTGGGGCGCCGGATCGCTCAGCCCTGGGGAGCGTCCGGCGGCGTAGGGCGTTCCTGTCCGTCGTCGGCGCGTACGGCGTCGGTCCTGCCGAGGTGCACGTCGCGTACGACGGCCGCGGCGACGGACCCGGAACCCTGCGCCGTGATCGACAGGTTGCCGCCGACGGCGACGCCGCCGTGGTCGGCGCCGACCGGTGCCTGCGCGGCGGGGAGCCGGTCGAGCAGGGCGCGCAACTGCGCCGCGGCGGTGTTCCTTTCCAGCGGGTCGTCGAGGTCGTCGAGCAGGTCCTGGATGCGGGTCTGCCAGATGGCCCGGTAGGCGGCGCGTACGGACTCGGCCTGTGCGGGTCCGACCGCGGCCAGCTCCGCGCCGGTCTGGTCGAGCCGTTCCAGCACGGCGGTCTGGCGGCGTTCGCTGCCGCGCCCGAACCAGCGGGCGAGGCTGTCGCGCAGGCCGGCCCACGCGTCCGTACCGGCTGCCGTGGCGACAGCCGCTCCCCCCGAGGCCGCGAGTGCGGCGAGTGCTTCGTCCAGCATGGACACCCCTGTACGCAAAGGCCGTTGGGAAGACGGTATCCCGTGCCGCGGGGTGCTGTCCCGGGCACGCGCAGAAGCGCGCCCCGCCCCGCCGGTGAGGGGTCCGGCAGAGCAGGGCGCGGGGGAAGGCCCCCGGGAGGGGCGGGGTTCGTGAGCGCCCCGGGGGCGGGGTCTCAGGAGGTCTGCAGGGCGCTCCACTTCTGGGCGTCGGTGCCGTTGCAGTCGTAGAGCTGGAGTTGGGTGCCGTCGGCGGTGGAGGAGGACGGGTCGTCGAGGCAGCGGCCGGAGACGGGGTTGCGGTAGCCGCCGTTGTAGGGCTGCCACTGCTGGTTGCCGCCGCCGTTGCAGTCCCAGATCTCCAGCTTGGTGCCGTTGGCGGTGCCGTTCGCGGTGGCGTCCAGGCATTTGCCGAGCACCCGCAGGGTGCCGCCGGCGGCGGACCACACCTGGGCGTTGGTGCCGTTGCAGGTCCACAGCTGCACCGCGGTGCCGTTCGCGGTGGAACTGCCGTTGTCGTCCAGGCACTTGCCGGCGATGCCGGAGTGGATGACGCCCGAGGTCAGGGCGACGGGGGCGTGGATCCAGCCGGCGGCGTCGGCGGCCTGGACGGCCGAGTTGAAGGCGGTGGCCATCTTGACGTAGCCGCCGTCGTTGGGGTGGAGGGCGTCGGCGAGGTCGGCGGTGGTCAGGGCACTCATGTCGACGTAGCCGACGTGCTTGCCGGCCGCCTGCTCGGCCTGGACGATGCCGGGCACCGCCTGGTTGAAGGCGGGGCGGTAGGTCTCCTCTGTGGAGTTGGTGGAGATGATCAGCGACGCGACGAGCACGGTGGCGTCGGGCGCGTCGGCGGTGAGCTGGTCGACCAGCGCGTGCAGCCGGTCGGTGGCGGTGGGCACCTGGTAGTTCTGGTTGAGGTCGTTGGTGCCGATCTCCAGCGTGATGACGTTGGGCCGGTAGCGGGCGACGACGGAGTCGGCGATGCCCGCGATCTGGTCGATGCGCCAGCCGGAGTGGCCCTCGTTGTCGGGGTCGGACATGGCGCCGTCGCGCCCGCTGCCGACGAAGTCCAGGCTGTGGCCTTCGCCCGCGAGGTCGTTCCACAGCGCGGAGCGGTAGCTGTCGCCGGTGCTGCTGCCGACGCCCCAGGTGATGGAGTCGCCGAGCGGCATCAGCCGCAGCGGGGCGGGGGCCGCGGCGGCAGCGGGTGCTGCGGCGCGGGCTGTGGTGCCGCCCAGCGCGGTGAGTGCGGCGACGGTGGTCAGTGCCGCGGCGAGGGCGGCGGTCAGTCGTCTCATCGTCCGGTCCTCCAGATCTGGTTGGCGCCGCCGGTGCAGGTCCAGATGTCCAGCGGTGTGCTGTCGGCCGTGCCGTGCGCGTCGGCGTCCAGGCACTTGCCCGAGGCGACACCGACGACCGTGCCGTCGGACCTGGCGTTCCACTGCTGGCCCGCGCTGCCGTTGCAGTCGTGGATCTCCACGCCGGTGCCGTCCGCGGTGCCGCCGCCGACGGGCTGCAGGCACTTGGTGTCGAAGACGGTCAGCCGCCCGTTGGCGGTGGACGTCCAGGCCTGGTTGCTGCCGCCGTTGCAGTCCCACAGCGCGGGCTGGGTGCCGTTGGCCTCGTTGGCGGCGGGTACGTCCACGCAGCGGCCGGACTCCTGGCCGCGCAGCGCGGTGGTGACGCTGCCGCGGTCCCACTTCTGGTTGGCGCCGCCGTTGCACGTCCACAGCTCCAACGGGGTGCCGTTGGCAGTGCCGTTGGCGGTGGCGTCCAGGCACTTGCCGGAGCCGGCGCCGACGACGGTGCCGTCGGCGTTGACCGTCCACTGCTGGCCCGGGGTGCCGTTGCAGTCGTAGATCTGCACGACGGTGCCGTCCGCGGTGCCGCCGCCTGCCGCGTCGAGGCACTTGGTGCCGTAGACCATCAGCTGCTTGGACGGGGTCGCGGTCCAGGTCTGGTTGGGGCCGCCGTTGCAGCCCCACAGCGCCACCGCGGTGTTGTTGTCCTGGCTGGACGCGGGCACGTCGGCGCACAGCCCGGACTGCCGGCCCTTGAGCACCCCGCTGACGTTGCCCGGCGCGTTGGGCGTGACGGACAGGTTGTCGAACTGGTCGGTCTGGTAGCCGGCGACGCCGAATCCGATCTGGCCGCTGCCGTAGGAGTTGTCGTTGACCGCGCCGAGGGTGACGCCGTCGAGGGTGGCGGTGATGCGGTCGCCGGAGAAGCCCAGGGCCATGGTGTGCCAGGTGTTCAGGGCGAGTCCCGCGCGGGTGCCGGAGGCCAGCGTGGTGAGGTTGCCGGAGCTGCTGTTCTTCGCGATGGACCAGGCACCGGTGTTGCTCAGCCGCAGCTGGTACGCCGCCTGGTGGCTCTGCGGGCGGTTCTGGGTGCCGGCCCTGCCGAGCAGGGTGACGGTGCCGGCCTGCTGCATCTCCACGTCGGTGCTGACGGTGTAGTCGGACCAGGCCGGGTCGCCGGCCAGGGTGAAGGCGTCGGAGTCGTCCTGCCATTCGATGGGCTTGACCGGGGCGACCTGCTGGACGCACTGCCCGCCGCGCCCGCCGGCGCAGGGCCTGGCCTCGAAGGAGCCCTGCATGTCGGACAGGTACCTGGCCTGGGTGTTCGTGGCGGTGCCTTCGTAGGTGTCGGAGTAGGGAAGGGCCAGTGCGTGGGCGGCGGGTGCGGCGGCGGTGCCCTTGCCCTGCCCGGTGGTCGTGGTGACGGTGTAGACGTAGCCGGGCTGCAGGGTCAGCGAGTAGCTGCCGCCCGAGGGGGTGATGTCCTGGGTGTGGACGAAGTCCGTCGCCGCGCTGGGGGCGTTGACCCGGGTGGCCCACACGTGGACGGCGCCGGTGGACAGGCCGCCCTGGACGTGCACGGCCGCGGTCTGCGCGGTGGTCGCGGTGGTGGTCTCCAGGACCGTGGAGTAGTCGCTGCCGTTCGGGGACTTCAGCGTGACGTAGCTGCCGTTGCTCTCGGCGCCGCCCAGGTAGCCGGAGGCGGAGTCGACGAACTTCCAGCCGGGCTGCGCGAACTGGGTGACCTGGGCGGTGGCCCAGGTGTTCTCGCCGACGGTGTAGTGCCCCGACCAGGGGGACGCGGCGGTGGCCAGGCCCACGGTGGCGTAGGGCAGGTTGGGGTAGATCGCGGCGACCAGCGGCCAGTTGAGGTAGGCGGTCATACGGGCGTCCACGTAGCCGCGGACGATGGAGCGGATCAGCGGGGGTGCGCCCTGGTCCATGTCGATGGAGCCGTTCTCACTGGCCCACAGCGGCTTGCCCTTGTTCTTGGCGGTGGTGGTGGACGAGCAGGTGTCGGCGTTGCCGCCGTCGCCGCCCTGGCAGGGGTAGTGGGCGCCGATGACCGAGACGGCGTTGTCGAAGGCGGAGTCGGCCGCCATGTCGTCGGCGACGCCCCAGCCGGAGTCGTCACCGACGATCTGCACGCTGCCGTACCCGGCGCTGTTGAGGGCGCTGCGCAGCTGGATGTACCAGGTGACGTCGTGGCCGCGTTCGTTCCAGCCGCCGAGGTAGCTGATGGGCAGGCCGTGCTGCTTGGCGCAGCCGAGCCAGGAGATCAGGTAGTTGATGGTGTCGGTGGACCAGAAGCCGCCGCTGATCCAGCCGGGGGCGGCCCAGGCGAGGCCGTAGAGCTTGATGTCCGGGTTGCGGGCCTTGGCCTGCTCCATGAGCCAGAACTCGTATCCGGCGTTGCAGTTGACGGTGCCGCGGACGTGCTCGATCGAGGGCTCGGAGCCGTCGGTGGAGTTGGCGTCGCCGCCGATCTCGGCCTTGAGCAGTTGCAGGCTCGCGCCGTAGCCGGGCTTGAAGAGGTAGTCCAGGATCTGCGACTGCTGGGCGGCCGGGTAGTCGGTCAGCAGGCGGGAGTTGCCGCCGCCGCCGCTGATGGCGCCGATCCCGTCGAAGGTCCGCCCGCCCTGGGTGCCGTCCACGGTGATCGAGGTGGAGGTGGCGGCGTGGGCGGAGGCGAGGGGTAAGGCCGCCAGCAGTGCGGCCAGCAGAGTCAGCACCCACAGCGGGGCGAGTCTGCGGTGTCGGGACATGGTGGGGGGTCCCTTTCGCTGGAGGATTCGGGGCAGGAGGGGTCGGGAAGCGGGGGTCAGCCGGCGGCGTTCAGGAGGTCAAGGACGCTTCCCTGGCACCCGTAGTCGCTGCTGCCGCTGCCGCCTGCCCAGTGCGGGCCGTACTGGTCGAGGGCGTTGCGGTCGTGCGCATAGGCGGAGTCGGCCCAGGTGGACAGGGGGCCGCTGTAAGGGTGGTCGGACAGCTGGGAGTTGAGCTTGCCGAGGCCGCGCACGTAGGCGCCCTTGAAGGTGGGGCCGTCGCCGGTGCAGGAGTCGCCCTCGCCGGGTTCGCGCAGCACCCCGCCGGAGGTGAGCCGTACGGTGGAGGCGTCGGCGAGGGTGCGGGCGGTGGTCAGCAGCCCGGCGTCGCCGGTGGCCCGGTACAGCTCGGTGAGGCCGCCGAGGACCACGCCCTGGTTGTACGTCCAGGTGGTCTGCCCGTTGTTGGCGCAGGACGAGGTCAGGCCGTCGTTGATCATGTGGTCGCCGTTGATCATGCCGCTGCCCTTGAACCAGTTCCACTCCGCCTGTGCACGGCCGAGGTAGGTGGTGTCGCCGCCGATGCGGTTGTGCAGGGCGGCGGTGAGCTGCAGGAACAGCTCGTTGGTGATGGCGTTCTTGTAGGTGCTCGACTGGTTCCACCACACCCCGCCGCCGCAGGTGCCGTTCCAGTAGGCGTACATGTGGTCGGCGTCGGCGCGTGCGGTCGCCAGGTAGCGGCTGTCGCCGGTCAGGTCGTAGGCGTCGATCCAGGCCAGGCCCCACCAACCGGTGTCGTCCAGGTAGTCGTTGGTGAAGTTGCCGCCCTGCGCACCGAGGTTCTTGTCGTAGGTCTCGGCGATGGCGTACCGGTAACTGCCCATGCCCGTCACGCGGATGTCGTCGATGACCGCGGTGAGCGCGTTGGCGGCGGTCCACCAGCCGTTGCCGCCGAAGAGCTTGGTGGAGCGGTCGTAGGACATCATCAGAGCGGTGGCCGCGGCGGTGCGGCGGTTGCCGGCGTTCCAGGTGGTGCGCGCCCACGCGGTGCACGCGATGTCGGGCCGGTCGCCTGCCTTGCCGCAGGCCCGCAGCGCGCCGACGCCCTCGGTGCCCCAGTCGTCCACGTTGTACATCAGGGTGCGCCAACCGCGCTGCCCCGCGGGGGTCGTGGTGTCGCCGAGCTTGCTGCCGGACGACCACGTCCTACCGCCGTCGAAGGACCGGTCGAGCCACACCTCGTCGCCGGGGTTGCCGTTGTCGATGGACGCCCAGCCCATGGCGTCGGCGTCGTCGAAGTGCAGGGTGAGGGTGCGCGAGAAGATGCCGGCGGTCACGGGCTTGCGGTCCTGGGTGCTCAGGGCCGGGTCGCGGGCGTCGCAGTAGGCGTTGCAGACGGCCGCCGCGGCGGCGTTCGGGGCCGCGGGGGCGCCGGCGGCCGGGGCGCTCGGGGCGGCGTGCGCGGCCTGCAGGGACAGCGCCGCGAGCGCCGCGGCCAGCGCGGTCGCGAGGAGGGTGCGGGGGTGTTTCATGGGGGGATTCCTGTCTGCCGTGGGGAGTGGGGACGACAACGTTGTCGAGCCGTGAAGGACCCTGAAAGCAACAGATCTCGCCAGGAAGACAACTCCCGCTGCCCCGCCCTGTCAATGCGTACGGCAACAGGTCGGATGACCTCCGTGATCGCCCATGGCGATCACGGGTCACACCCGTCCCATCCGACGTGGGCATATGAGGCCGGCAGCGGCGCCGACGGGCCGTCACCCCGCCTCGGTACCGCGGGTGACGGTCTGATCGAGATCGGACAACCCGGGTGGCGACATGCGCGAATTTGTGCGAAGTCGATGATTCGATGGCGCCGGCGATTCTTTCGGACGCCCGTGCGACTGCACGGCGGGCCGTGCGCGGCGATTCCGGCCCACCCTGGGGGGCTTCTCGGCCCCGCGAGGCCCAGAACGTTACCCGGAGGACGGTTGACGAAACGTCAACGTAACCCTACGTTCCTTCAAGCATAAAACGAAAATTCCGAAACTTTCGGCAGAGCAGAGCCGCACTCCGGCTCCCGGAGGATCGTGTGCCAACGATGAATCGCTTCGCGTCCCTGCGCACCGCGGCGACCGTGGCCGCGGTGACGGCCCTCGCACTGACGGCGTCGGCCTGCGGCAGCGGCGGTCCCGGGTCCGGCGGGTCCGGCAAGGTGACGGTGTGGTCGCTGCAGAACGACACCCTCAACCCGGTGCAGAAGCAGTCGATCGACTCCTACAACTCCGTACACGGCGGGTCGGTGACCCTCAAGACCTTCATCAACGACCCGTACAAGAAGAAGCTGCAGACCGGGCTCGGCGGTGACGACGCCCCCGACGTCTTCCTCAACTGGGGCGGCGGCAACCTCGCCGAGTACGTCAAGGCCGGCACCGTCACCGACCTCAGCAAGCGGCTGGACTCCGACTTCAAGGCCGAGTTCCTGCCCAGCGTGCTGGCCGGCGGCACCGTCGACGGCAAGGTCTACGGCGTCCCGATGGAGGGCGTGCAGCCCGTCGCGTTCTTCTACAACAAGGACGTCTTCAACCGGGCCGGCATCAAGGAACCGCCCGCCACCTGGCAGCAGTTGCTCACCGACATCGACAAGATGAAGGCCAAGCACATCATCCCGATCGCGCTCGCCGGGTCGCAGTCGTGGACCGAACTGATGTGGCTCGAATACCTGCTGGACCGGGTCGGCGGCCCGAAGGTCTTCGCAGCGATCGAGGAGGGCAGGCCCGGGGCGTGGGCCGACCCGGCCGTCGAGACGGCACTCGGCATGATCCGCGACCTGGTCGACCGGGGCGCCTTCGGCACCAAGTACAGCACCGTGGGCCAGGATTCGGGCGGCGCCTACGCCCTGCTGGCCGGCGGCAAGGCGGGCATGGAGCTGATGGGCTCGTGGGCCTACGCCGACCTGCTCACCTCGGCGCCCGACTTCGTCAAGGCGGGCAAGCTCGGCTGGGCGCCCTTCCCGACCGTCCCCAAGGGCAAGGGCGACCCGAAGAACGTGGTCGGCAACCCCTGCAACTACTTCTCGGTGACCGAGAAGTCGGGCAACAAGTCCGGTGCGGTCGACTTCATCGAGAACACCGTCGACCAGCCCTCCTACATCGCCGACCTGCTGTCCATCGGCCACGTGCCGGCCATCGCCGGCATCAAGGGCCAGCTGATGGGCGGCATCAACCCCGACTACACCGGCTTCATCTACGGCATGGTCGCCGACGCACCGACCTTCACCCAGTCCTGGGACCAGGCGCTGCCGCCGGACACCGCCGCGACGATGCTCACCGACCTGCAGAAGGTCTTCAACAAGCGCATGACGCCGAAGCAGTTCGTCCAGGCCATGGACGCCGCCTAGCCTCCGCCCCCTGGTCCGGCCGCGCCGCTGTGCGGGCGGATGAAGCCCGGTCGGATTCCGTGGATACGGGACCGGTCCCCGCCGGATCGGTTTACGATCCCCATCCCAGCGACAGCGGAGAGTTGTGATGACGGACGCCAGGGTCAGGCTGCACGGCCGTGAGCGGGTGGTCGAGTACACCAGGGCGGCGCTGGTGCGCCGCGGGGTGCCCGACCGGCCGCTGCCGGTCGTGCTGCTCGCGGGACCCCGCGGGTCCGGCGGCTCGGTGCTGCTCGACACCATGTGGGCGCAGTTCGCCGCGGACTGCCTGAGCGTGCGGCTCGACCTTCGCGCGGCGCAGGGCGTCGAGGACATCGTGCTGGCTGCGGTGCGCGGGCTCGGCCGGCGCATCCCCGGCATCAGGGCCGTCGACTTCCCGCGCACCGCGATGCTGCTCAAGGCGCTGAGCTTCGTGGACTCCGGCGGCGGGCGCACCGCCTTCGAGGCCTACCTGCGGGCCAACCCGCAGGACGCGCAGGTGCAGTCGGCGCTGACCGACTGGGGCAACCGGGCCGCGGTGCTGCTCAGCCCCGAGCAGCGCGGGCTGCTGGACGCGCTGACCGGGCTGCTGGGCGCGCTGCACTCGGCGGTGGGCCGGCACCGCAACGACAAGGCGCTGCGCTGGCTGGCGGAACGCGGCGACGGCGGGCGGGAGTACGACTCGCTGTGGGAGCTGTACCGGCAGCACCACGGCCAGGACGCCCCGACCGGCACCCCGCGGGTCGTGGCCCGCACGTTATGCGCGGCGCTGCTCGCCGACTTACGGGCCGACTTCAACGACTCCTGGCCGCGCATGCAGCGCCCCCGCAACTGCCTGCTGCTGCTGGACAACGCCGGCGGCAGGACCGCCGACCTCTTCCTCGAACTCCTGGCCGAATGCCGCCGGGAGGCCGCGGCGGCGGGGCAGCGCCCGGATCCGGCCGTCGTGGTGGCCGTACAGCGCGGCCGGGTGCGCCCCGAGGCCGACCGGCTGCTGGAACCGACCGACGAGCGCCTGGAGTTCGGGGTGCGCCACCCCTTCGCGCCGGGCGGCGACGGGCACCCGGTGTGGTGGTACCCGGTGGCGCTCGCCGACCTCAACGGCGAGCAGGTGCTGGCCCTGTGCACCAGCAGCGTGCTCGGCCGGCACAACCGCGACGCCGACTTCCTCTACGAACTCACCGGCGGCCACCCGGAGTCCACAGACCGGCTGGCCGTCCTGCTGGCCCGCTACGGCCGCACTCCCCCGCGCGACCCGCGCCGCCCGCCCGCGGAGTTGCCCGAGCCCTTCGACCCGCGGCAGCTGCTGGGCAGCCGGCTCGCCGAGGAACAGGCCCTGCCCGAACACTGGCCGGCCCCGGCCCGGGGCGACAGCACCGTCGAGGACTACCTGCTGCGCCGGGCGCTGGCCGACCACCTGACCGCAGGCGCCGACGGCCGGCTCGCGCCCGAGGACAACCCGGTGCTCAACGCGATGGCGGCGCTGGCCGCCACCCCCGGCCTGCGCCGCGGCGCCTGCAACGCGGCACTGCACTACCTGGGGTGGAGCGGGGTCGACGCGGACTCCGCGCAGCTGCGGCTGACCGCCTCGATGTGGCTGGAGGAGACCCCGGAGGGCGAGGCGCTGCGGCTGCACCCGCTGGTCGCGCTGCTGCTGCGCCGCTGGCTGGCGCGTACCCCCGAGACATGGCGCGCGGTGCACACCGGTTACGCGACGCACTACTCAAGCCGCACCGACGCGCCGCTGCGCCACCACCACACCCTGGCGCAGGTCGAGTTGGGCCGCCGCGAGCCGCTGACCACGGTGGTCGGGCACCTGGACGAGGAGTACGAGCGCAGCGCCGACTCCGCCGCCTGGCTGCGGGTCCTGGACCAGGTCACCGCTGCGCCCAACCGGCTGAGCACCGCGCTCGACCCGCGGACCTTCGTGACCTCGCTGGCGGGCGCTGCCGAGGCCCGCAACCGGCGCCGGGCCATCACCCGCCTGACGGTGGCCCGCTGGCTGCACGCCGACCGCACCTTCGACCCGGCGCACCAACTCGCCCACACCATCGCCACCGAGTACGAACACCTGGCGGAGATCACCGAGGACAACGAGGTCTTGTATCGCGAGGCGGGAAGATTCCGCCGAGTCGAGAACAACTGGAAGGACTGACGAGCGAGCTGCCGCAGTGGCCGGCCGAGGCACGAGGCCGTCCGCGGAGGCAGCGAGGAGGAAGTCCGCCCGACACGAGAGATAGGACTGACGTGTTCGCCACCGTACGCGCGTATGTGGGGCACTTACCGGTCGGCGCACGCCGGCTGCTCGCCGTCGTCTGCGTGCTGGCGCTCGCCGCGGTCGGCTACGGCGTGTACGTCCCCGTCGACCATCTGCTGAACAAGCCCTGCATGCGCAAGGGCGCCACGGCCGTCGTGCACCACGGCTCGAACGGCGAGTGCGTGGGGATCACCGACGGCTCCTACGTCTTCCACCCCACCCTGCGGGACGCCGAGGAGGCGATCCGCAAGGAGAACCGGGACGTCCTCGACCACCACGCCACCAACTACGTCAGCGTGGTGCTGATGCTGCCGATATCCGCCGACAAGGGCAGCATCCTGTCGATGCCGAACGCCCTGGAGCAGTTGCAGGGCGCCTTCACCGCGCAGCACTACGCCAACCGCAACAACGTCGAGGGCATCACGCCGTACGTCCAGCTGCTCATCGGCAGCGACGGCTACCAGGCCAACGCCTGGCAGTCCGCGGTCTCCACCATCGTCGGCGACCACAGCCGGCACATCGCCGCGGTCACCGGCTTCGGGCTGAGCCTGGCCGGCACCGAGAGCGCCATCAAGGAGCTGACCGCACACAGCATCCCGGCCTTCGGCGCGACCCTCACCTCCGACAACTACGACAACATCAAGGGCTTCGTGCGCGCCTCGCCCAGCAACGTCGACAACATGGCCGCCGCACTGTCCTACGTCGAGTCCGACTACAAGCGGGCGGTGCTCGTCGAGGACGGGAACGCCGACGACTCCTACGACGTCACGCTGGTCAGCGGCTTCCGCAAGTTCTCCGCCATACCGGGCCACCGGATCGTCGGCGTGGAACCGTACGACACCTCGGAGCGCGACCGCGACGGGCAGTCGGCGGAGGAGCGCAGGCGGCACCAGACCGAAGTGGCCACCCGGATCAGCCAGATGACCACCAACATCTGCGCCGCGCAGCCCGCCGTGGTGCTCTTCGCCGGGCGCGGGCAGGACCTCGGGGTGCTGGTGCACGCCTTCTCCAACACCTGCCTGGACAAGCAGATCCGCATCGTCAGCGGCGACGACGTCACCAACCTGCCGGACAGCGAGCAGCTGCGGCAGGACCTGCGCGGGCACGTCACCGTCGACTACGCGGGCGTCGCCCACCCCGGCGAGTGGTCGGACTCCGCGGGGCACGACCAGGCCCACGCGGCCGCGGCGGCCGAGGGCGCCCAGGGCTTCCGGATTTTCGACACGGCCTTCCACCAGCTCTTCCCGCGCGGCTACCTCGGCGACGGCAACGCGATGATGGCCTACGACGCCACGCTCACCGCCACCGCGGCGATCCGGCTCACCGAGCAGCAGCAGCCGCAACCCGACGCGGTGGTCAACGAGTTGGGCGCGCTGCAGGGCGCGCACAAGGTGCTGGGGGCCAGCGGCCCGATCCAGTTCACCGCCAACTACCAGACCAGCCGCACCGGCAGCAATCCCGTCGCCAAGCCCATACCGATCATCCGCCTCACTCCGCAGGGCAACCCCCGTGTGCTGACGGTGAAGTGGCCGGACGAGGCTCCGCCGGTGGGCTGACCGGTAGGGTACGGACGAGAGTTCGGCCCGCGGCCTGAGGGGGAGCGAGGGTGCACGCGAGCACGCGCATACCGACCGGTGACGGGCCGGTGACGGGGTCGGCGGTGACGTCCGTGGTGGTGCACTCCTCGGGTGCGGTCTGCACCAGGACCGCCCGCCTCGGCCTGCCGGCCGGCACCGCGGCCGTACGCGTCACGGGGCTGCCGCCCACCCTGCACGAGGACTCGCTGCGCGGCCGGGTCGTGTCCGGCCCCGAGGGGCTGCGGATCACCGACATCCGCGTCGAGTTCGGGGCGGCGCTGCGCCGCGGCGACGACCTGCCGCGGCTGCGGCTGGACCTGGAGGACGCCGAGGACCGGCAGTCGCGGCTGCGCGACCGCCGGGACCGGCTCACCGCGGAGGTCGCCGAGGTCGCCGCCCTGCGCGCGGAAGCGCCGCTCCCCCGCCGCGGCGACCCGCCCCGCTGGGCGCCGGTCGAGTCGATCCTGGCCCTCGCCGGCTTCGTGGACTCCCGCCTGTCGGTCCTGCACCGCCGCCTGCGCGCGGTCGAGGACGAACTGGCCGAAGCCGACCACGCCGCCGACGTCCTGCACCACCGCCTGACCGAGGCGTCCACGGCCACCTCCGCGGCGCGTACGGCCCCGTCCGCGACGGCCCTGGTGACCTTCGCCCACGGGCCGGACGCCGCCCGCCCGGACGCGGAATCGAGCGAGCCCGGCCCGGCCGGCGGGGGACCCGCCGACTCGGTGTCGGCACCCGGCGGCAGCACACCCGGCCCGCAGCCGCCCGGTGGCGCGGACGCGAAACAGGCGGACGGGACCGACTGGACCGGCGGCAGCACACCCGGCACTCCGGCGCCGCAGCCGTTCGGACCGCGGGCGCCGCAGGCATCCGGCAGCGCGGACGCAGGGCAAAGCGTCGCCGTCGAGCTTGAGTTGGAGTACCACGTGCCCGGGGCCACCTGGGCGCCGGTGTACCAGTTGCGGCTGGACGGGCGCAGCGGCGCCGGGACGCTCGTGCTGCGGGCGTGTGTGGCCCAGAGGGTCGGGGAGGACTGGAGCGGGGTGCGGCTCGGGCTGTCCACCGCCGACCTGCTGCGCCGGGCCGACCTGCCCGAGCTGCGGTCGCTGCGGATCGGGCGTCGCCAGGAGGAGCCCGCCCACCTCAGCTGGCGCGAGCCCCCGGCCGGGCTGGACGACCTCTTCGCCGGGTACGACGCCGCCGCCGTGGCCGCGCCCGTGACCCGCGGCCCGGACGTACCGCTGCCGGTGTCGGCTTCCGCGCCCGTACCGCCGCCGATGCCCGCGGCCGTCGGCGGCTACGGTGCCGCCCCCGCGGCCCCCGCGGCGCCCCGCCCCCGGGCGGCCATGGCGCGGGCCGGGCTGGCCGCCGCGGCCCCCGGCGGCCCCGCCCTGGAGAGCGACGCCTTCGCCGGCGGCCCCGCCGCCCAGCCGTCCCCCTTCGCGCCGGCCGAACCCCCCTCCCCCGGCGCCGACTTGCTGGACTACGCCCGGCTGACCCTCGCCGGCCCCGACGCGCCCGTCGGCCGCGGCACCCTGCGGCCCGCGCCCAGGGCCGCGCACCCGGCCGCCGCGGAGTACCAGCGGCGGGCCGCCGCGGTGGCAGGTCTGGCGCGGCCTGCGCACGCCGTGGACGTGCGCGCCTCCGCCGGGTCCTTCGACTACCGCTTCGACACCGCGGCCCCCGTGGACGTCGCGGCGGACGGCCGCTGGCACACCGTCCCGGTCAACGAGGTGCCGGTGAGCACCGAGTTCGAGTACGTGTGCGTGCCCGCCGTGGACCCGGCGGTCTTCGGCACCGTCCTGGTCACCAACGACTCGGCGCACGCCCTGCTGGCCGGCCCGGTGGACGTCATGGTGGACGGCGACTTCGTCCTGACCGCCCCGCTGCCGACGCTGGCCCCCGGCCAGCGGCAGGCCGTCGGGGTGGGCGTCGCCGAGAGCGTGAAGGTCGCCCGGCGGGCGCACATGCGCGAGTCGACGGCGGGCCTGCGCGGCGGCACGACCGTGCTCGACCACACCGTCGAGATCGACGTCGCCAACCGCCTGCCGTACCCGGTCGTGGTGCAGGTGCGCGAGCGCGTACCCGTGTCCGCTGACAAGGACGTCCGCATCGAGGAGCACAAGGCGAGCCCGCCGTGGACCCCGGCGGAGCGCCCGGTCGACGGGCAGGAGGACGACTACGTGCGCGGGGTGCGCAGTTGGCGCGTGGCGCTGGAGGCGGGCGGCACCGCCACCCTCAACGGGGGTTACGGGATACGGCTGCCCGCGGGCAAGGCCGTCGTCGGCGGCAACAGGAGGAACTGACCGTGGACGACGCCCTGCACGGCAAGGACGACGACGCCGCACCCGACGACGCCGCACCCGACGACGGCCTGCCCGAGGTCACCGCGCTGCCCATCACCGCGGTGACCTGCATGGAGGACCGCGCCCAGGTCGAGCGCAATGGCACCGTCGCGCTCACCGCGGGTGTCACGCGGCTGCGGGTCGGCCCGGTCTCCCCGCTGACCGCGGACCGCTCGCTGCGCGCCGACGCCGCGGCGGGCAGCGGCGCCAGGGTGGTCGACGCGCGGGTCGTCCGCACGTACACGCCCGTGCCGCCTGGCGACCCCGGGCGGGACGCCTCCGGGCTGCGCCGCGAAGTGCACGAACTGGAAGTGGAGTTGGCCGACGCGCAGCTGCTGCGGCAACGGCTGGAGAGCGCCCTCGAAGTCATCGGGCAGGCCAGGACCGATCTGCACCGCGACATCGTGCAGGGCGCGGGCGGCGGCGACGCGGACCCCGAGCGGTGGGCCGACCGGCTGGACCGGGTCGAGCAGGAGGCCGAGCCGCGCATCGGCGAACTGCACGGACTGCGGCGCCGGTTGCACGACATCACCGAGGAACTGGCCGAGGCGCGGGAGGCGCTGCTCGCCGTCGAGACCGAGCCGCAGCAACTCACCGCGTACCTCGACCTGGTGGTGGAGGCGGAACGGGACGGGGCGGCGGAGCTGCGGGTGACCGCGCTGGTGCCGTGCGCGCTGTGGCGGCCCGCCTACCGGGCGACGCTCGCCGCCGACCGGCAGTCGGTGCGGGTGGAGACCGACGCCTTCGTATGGCAGCAGACCGGCGAGGACTGGACGGGCGTGCGGCTGACGCTTTCCACCGCCCGCCCGACGCTCGCGGCGAGCCCGCCGGTGCTGCGCGAGGACGTGCTGACGCTGCGGGAGCGCTCGGCCGAGGAGCGGCGCACGGTCGAGGTGAACCTGCGCGAGGAGGAGATCCGTACGGTCGGCGGCGCCTCGCCCGCGTCGGCGGCCGCGCTGCCCGGGCTGCACGACGGCGGCGACGTCCGCGTCCTGGCGGCACCGCACCCGGTCACCGTGCCGTCCGACCACCGCCCGCACCGGGTGCACCTGACGTCCTTCACCGCGCCCTGCACGGTCGAGAACTCCGCCGCCCCCGAGCTGTCGCCGCTGGTCGTGACCACCGCCAGGCTCGCCAACACCTCGGGCCACGTGCTGCTGGCCGGGCCGGTCGACCTGGTGCGCGGCAGCGGCTTCGTGGGCCGCGGCACCCTGGAATTCGCGAGCGCGGGCGAGGAGTTCGAGGTCGCCTTCGGCAGCGAGGACACCTTCCGGGTGGTCCGCCACACCGAGGAGAGCCGCGACACCACGGGCCTGGCGGCGATCAACCAGCGAACCGTGCTGACCCGCAGGGTCCGGCTGTTCGTCTCCCGCCTCGACGCCCGCGCCGACGCCCCCGAGCGGGAGATCACCGTACGCGAACGCGTCCCGGTCTCCGAGGTGTCGGCGGTCGAGGTCGACCTGCGCCCCGCGGAATGCGAACCGCAGCCCGACTCCTTCGACGCGGAGGGCATCGCCCGCTACACCCTCCGCCTCGCCCCGGGCGAACACCGCGAGATAGCCCTGACGTACGACATCACGGCGTCCAGCTCGGTGACGGGCCTGTAGGCCCCCGGCCCACCCGGCCTCGGGTGGCGCCCCCGCCGAACCGCCCCCGCGGGCGGGAGGCGTCCGGCAGCCCTGCCCCGGGGTGCCCCGGACCGTCTCGCGGCTCGACGCGGCGTCCAGGCCGGGGGTGCCCGGCACGGCTCAACGCGGTCCGCCCCGGTAGCCCGACGGGGGGCGTCCCGGCCTCGCTCGTACGCGGGCGCGTGCGTCAGCCCCGCCCGTCGTCGCCTTCCGCCGCGTCGGCGGCCTCCGCGGCTTCCGCCGCCTCCGCCAGCCGCTTGATCGTGGCCAGGCGGCGGTCCCAGTCGGCGGCCAGGGCGACCATCCAGCGGGCGGTGGCGTCCAGGGCCGCGGGGCGGACCTCGTAGCGGACCTCGCGGCCGACGCGGTGGCCGCTCACCAGGCCCGCCGCGTCCAGCACCGCGAGGTGCTTGACGACCGCCTGCCGGGTGACGGGCAGCCGCTCGGCCAGGGCGGTGGCCGAGACCTCGCCCCGCGCGGCGAGCAGGTCGAGCAGTTTGCGGCGCGTGGGATCGGCGAGTGCCGCGAGCACGCCGTCGACGGCCGCGGCCCCGCTGTCGGTGCCGGCTTCTCCGGTCACCCGGCCTGCTCTTCCGCGCGCTGCTTCAGCGCGTCGACGACCTGTGCCCAGCCACCGGTGTTGTCCCGGTGGGCGCCCGCGCGCAGCTCCTCGGAGCCGTTCAGCGCCGCGAACCCGCTCTCGACGACGCGCAGCCGGGTCCTTCGGTCGCCCTCCGCGGTGAGGGTGAACTCCACCAGCGTGCTGTTCCGCTCGTCGGGCTCCTGCCCGGAGAAGGCACTGGCCCAGCGGTAGGCGAGGTACGTCGGCGGGTCGACCTTCTCGACCCGGACCGGGAACACGCCGTACTCGGAGTGCTTGGCCACCACCAGTTCGCCCTCCCGGGCCACCGTTCCTGAGACGCTTCCCGCGTCGGCGGCCCAAAAGCCGGGCTCGGCCACCAGCGACCATACCCTCTCCACCGACGCCTCGATCAGGGTCTCCCGCTCGATGCGGTCCTCAGCCATGGCTCGCTCCTTCGTCCGTCGTCCGTCGCCCGTCCGTCACATCCGCGGACCTCGTTCAGCCGCAACTCCAGCGTTGCACACCCCGTGCCGTCGTGCAACCTCCTGGTTGCACCATCACCCGGTCGGGCGCCCGGGGCCTCGTCGCCAGGGCGCCCCGCCTCGATTACCGACGGGCGCGTGCATCAGGGAATGAGGCTGGTCTGCCGCCTCCACGTCGACCTCCTCCGGTCGGCCAGCGCACCGTGTCCGTAGGGCCGTCGCAGCCGTAGCACGGCCGACGGCCGCTCGTCGCCGAGGAATTACCCGGCGACAGCCCCGCCCGCGTCCTCCGACGCCTACGCGACACCTCTTCCCACACCTTTCCAGGGCGGCGGTCCGCCCTGCCCTGCCGCACATACGGAGTCCTGGCATGAGCCACGAGTTCCTCTGGTACATCCCCAACACCGCCGAGCCCGGCCACCGCGGCGACGACACGACGACCGGCTGGGGCACACTCGACTTCTCCACGGAACTGGCCCGCGCCGCCGAGGCGCACGGCTGGGGCGGCGCCCTGCTCGGGACCGGCTGGGGGCGGCCCGACACCTTCACCGTGGCGACCGCGCCGGCCGCCCGCACCACCACCTTCAAACCGCTGGTCGCGATACGCCCCGGCTACTGGCAGCCCGCGCACTTCGCCAGCACCGCCGCGACCCTGGACCGACTCAGCCGGGGCAGGCTGCTGATCAACATCATCAGCGGCCCGGACAACCCGGCGGCATACGGCGACGGCGAGGCCGACCCGGCACGCCGCTACGACCGCACGCACGAATTCCTGCGGCTCGTACGGCGGTTGTGGACCGAGGAGGACGTCACCTTCCGCGACTTCTTCTCCGTCGAGGGCTCGACGGTCAGCCCGCGGCCGTACGTGGCCGAGCAGGGCCGCACCCCGCGGCTCTACTTCGGCGGCGCCTCCGCCGCGGCGGAACACGTATCGGCCGCCGAGGCCGACGTCCAGCTCTTCTGGGGCGAACCGCTCGACGGGGTCGCGGAACGCATCGACCGGCTGCGGGAGTCGAGCACGTCGCTCGGGCGCGAACACGCGCCGCTGGAGTACGGCCTGCGGATCACCACGCTCGTGCGCGACACCACCGAGGAGGCCTGGCGGGACGCGGAGGCGAAGGTCGCCGCGATGGCGGACCGGGCCGACTCCGACATCACCCGCAACTGGCGCAAGGCGGTGGGCCAGCAGCGGCTGCACGACCTCGCCGAACGCGGCGAGGTGCTCGACACGTGCCTGTACACCACACCCGGCATGGTCGGCGGAGGAGGCGCCGGCACCACATGGCTCGTCGGCTCACCCGACGACGTGGCGGAGGCGCTGCACGCGTACGCGAAGCTCGGCATCACGCACTTCGTGCTGTCCGACACCCCCTACCGGCAGGAGGTCGCCAGGATCGGCGACCAGCTGCCGAACCGGTTGACGTCACCGGTTTGACAGGTGACGCGATCGGTGGCACCGTCATGCGTGCAGGGCGCGCGAGCGCACGGCACGGCAGGAAGCGGAGGGGCGACGATGGAGAGCACCGGCACCAGGGACAGCGCCGCGGCGGCGGCACGGCACGCACGGTTCGGCAGCCTGCCCGAGCGGATCAGGTACGAGGACATGGTCCAGGAGCAGCGCTCCACGCCCGTGACCGGCGACGCGTACGACCCCGAGCGCTCCTTCGTCTCCTGGTCCTGCGTGGCCCTCGACCTGGGCCTGTGACCCGCGTGCCGGGTCGAGGCCCGGCCCTCAACCCGGCGCCGGGGGACGGAACTTCTTCCGCTCCCCCGGCGCCGGGCGCTATGCTCGCGCCGATGACGAACCGATCTCACCGCAGATTGGGGGACCCGTCCGCGCAAGGTGAGTGCTGATGCCCACCGAGACCGCGCACGAGGATTCCCGGCTTTCCCTGTGGCTGCGCGTGCGGAAGTACGCCGTGCCGGCCCCCATGATCGAGACCGCGACCGCCCGCCGCCAGGCCGGCGACTGGGCCGGCGCATGCGCCGCCGCCGGTCTCGACGTCGATCTCAGCCCGCGCTCCGTCGCACGCACCCACGGCCGGGAGCTGGCCGCGCGCGTACGGGCAGACCTGCGGCGGCTCGCTCCCGACCTGCTGCGCTGGCACATGCCGAGAGTCGGCCCCGACGGGGTGCTCAGACCCGGCCTCACCATCCCGCTGGCCAGGTACGACACCGCCGACGGCCCACCCGTGCACCTCGTCGCCAGGACACCCCCCGCCTGGGCGGACGGCGGGCAGCGCATCAGCCTCGCGCTGTGGGACGGCACCTGGGCGGGACCCGGCGCCCGACACCCGCACCGCCACCCCCACCGGCGCTTCCGCCTCGACCTGCACCGGCACCTGTGGGACGCGGAACGGTCCGCCGAACTGCGCACCCGCTCCGGTGCGGACGGGCTGGGCTGCGCGGCCGACCGCTGGGCGGAGGAAGCGGCGCTCGTCCTGCGCGACGAGGGGCGCACCGCCGGTGCGGTCGCCGTACGCCTCGGCGCCCGGCGCCGGCTCGTCCTGCACGTCGGCGGCGACAGCCCGCCGCCACCGCCTGTCCTGCCCCTGCTGCCGGACGCCGCCACCTGGGCGCTGCCCGACCGCGAACTCCTGCGGGCCGGGCTCATCGGGCCGGGCGCGCTGCACCCGCTGGTCGCCGCGGCACTCGTCCCCGGGTACGAGGCGGGCACCCGTCCGCCGCCACCGGACCCGGTGGAGCAGCTGCGGCTCGTGGACTGCCGGGGCGCCCGGCACCGCATCGCCCTGGTCGACGGCGTCCTCGCCCCCCTCGACCACGGCCCCGCGGAACTCCACCGCGAATCGCTGCTCACCGCGCTGGGTGGTACGCCGCTGCCGTGCCTGCGGGCGATCGACACCGCCCACCGGCGGCCCGACTGCCTGCCCGAGGTACGCGGCCGCCTCGACCACGGCGACACCGCCGCGGCTGTCGCCCTCGTCGAGGCCCTCCTCGGCCCGGGCGCGTCCCTGCGCGACGGCGAACTTGCCACCGCCCTCCGCTCGGCATCCACCCGCCGCACAGCCCACGCGCTCTACCGCGCCAACCTCCCCCCTCCGGGGCGCGCCCTCCCGACCCGCCCCGGGCTACGAAGCGGTGCCTCTTCGGCGGGGCCGAGCACATAGGGGCGCGGGGAACTGCGCGACCAGCCACCACCGGGCGCGCGGGCCGCCACCGACCCGAAGGGGCTGCCCGGTCCGCCCCGGACCACCGGCCGGCGGGTGGCTGAGCGCGCCCACGCGGCGCCGGCCGCAGATCAGATGCAGCCCCGCGCCCCTGGGGGTTGCCCTCGCAGGCAGCGGCGGCCCCCGCCGGGGTGAGGCGGTACCGCTGCGGACGGCGGCGCTCTTGAGGGGCGCGGGGAACTGCGCGACCAGCCACCACCGGGCGCGCGGGCCGCCACCGACCCGAAGGGGCTGCCCGGTCCGCCCCGGACCACCGGCCGGTTGGGGGCGCCCCCAGTGGCTCGGCGCAGACGAAAACGCTCGGCATCAACCAGTGAGCCGCCTGACGCAGGCGGGTCGGTACACACAGAAGGTGAGGTCATATGACGATGACAAACGAAGGCCCGACGCAGCTCGAGGTCGCAGGGGACCTGCTGGCGTTGCTCGGGGAGACGGGGACGGAACCGCGTTCCGATGGGCAGCTGGAGGCGTTGACGCTGGCCGTGGCGGCGGATCTGCCGGTGCTGTTGTGGGGGGAGCCGGGGATCGGGAAGACCGCGGCTCTGGGGCAGTTGGCGGGGTCGCTGGAACTGCCGTTGACGACGGTCATCGCCAGCGTGCACGAGCCCTCGGACTTCTCGGGGCTGCCGGTGGTGGGGGACGACCCTGCGGTGCAGGGGGTCGCGATGGCGCCGCCGGACTGGGCGGTGCGGCTGGTGCGGGCGGGCCGGGGGCTGCTGTTCCTGGACGAGCTGTCGACCGCGCCGCCCGCCGTGCAGGCCGCGTTGCTCAGGGTGGTGCTGGAGCGCCGCGTCGGTGCCCTCCGACTCCCCCCGGGAGTACGGATCGTGGCCGCGGCGAACCCGCGCTCCTCGGCCGCGGACGGCTGGGAGCTGAGCCCGCCGCTGGCGAACCGCTTCGTGCACCTGCAGTGGGCGCACGACCATGACGTCGTGGTCCGGGGCCTGGGCGGCACGTGGCCGCGGGCCACCTTGCCGCGGCTGGCGGCCGACGGGCTCACGGACGCGGTGGCCTTCGCCCGCCGGGCGGTGTGCACGTTCCTGGCCGTGCGCCCGGCGCTTGTGCACCAGTTGCCGACGAGCGAGGCGCGCAGGGGCGGCGCGTGGCCGTCGCCGCGGAGTTGGGACATGGCGCTTCGCCTGGTGGCGTTCGCCACCGCGGCGGGCTCGTCGCGCGAGGTGCTGTCGCTGCTGGTGCGGGGCACGGTCGGCGACGGCCAGGGGCTGGAACTGCTGGCGTGGCTGGACCGGATGGACCTGCCGGACCCGGAGGCGCTGCTCGCGGACCCGGGTGCGGCGATGCTGCCGGAGCGGGGCGACCTGCGGCAGGCGGTGCTGGACGGCGTGGTGGCCGCGGTGCGCAGGGAGCCGACCCGGGAGCGCTGGGATGCGGCGTGGGCGCTGCTGGTGCGGGCGTTGCAGAGCGGCGCCCCCGACCTGGTGGTGGTCCCGGCCACGACGCTGGCGTCGTTGCGCCGCGACGACTGGGAAGTACCGGCGGCCGTGGAGCGGTTGGCGGGCGTGGTGGCATTGTCCCGGGGCGCGGACCGCGCGGCGGCGCGGGTCGCGCAGGCCGCGCGGGCGGGCCGGTGAGCGGCCGCCCGACGCCGCGGGACGTCCGCCCGCGCCGCGTACCGCCGAAAGCGCAGCCCGCGCCCCAACCGCCGCTCCCCCCGCTGGACTTCGAGAAGCTGTTCACCGCCCGCCTGCTGGCGGCCCGTGCCCGCCCCTACCTGGCCTCGGCCCTGTTCGCGCTGCATGTCGTGGAGTCGCGTGCGGTGCCGACGATGGCCGTGGACCGGCACTGGCGGTGCTATGCGGCACCGGCGTTCGTGGCGGTGACTCCGGTCGAGGAGCTGGCCGGGGTGTGGGTGCACGAGGTGTCGCACCTGCTGCGGGACCACCACGGGCGGGGCGAGCAACTGGCCCGCAGGGAGGGCCTGAGCGGACCTGCCGACCGGCTGCGGATGAACATCGCGGCGGACTGCGAGATCAACGACGACGCCTTCGGCGAGGGCCTGGCCCGGCCGGAAGGGGCGGTCACCCCGCACATGTTGGGCCTGCCGGGCGGCAAGCTGATGGAGGACTACCTGCGGCGGTTCCGGCTGGGGCCGCACATCGCGTGGCTGGCGTGGCTGGACTGCGGCAGCGGTGTGGACGGGGTGGAGCGGGGCTGGGAGCTGGGCCCCGGCGGTGCGCACGGGCTGAGCGCGCAGGAGCGGGACGCGGTGCGCTTCCGGGTCGCGCAGGGCATCAACGCCGCTCCGGGGGAGGCCCCGCAGGGCTGGCGGCGCTGGGCGGAGGAGGTCTTCCACCCGCCGCAGCCGTGGCGTGACCTGCTGGGTTCTGCGATCCGCTCGGCGGCGTCCGCGGGGGGCGCGGGCGACGACTACTCCTACCGGCGGCCGTCCCGCCGTTCCGCGGCGGTGCCGCGCGCGGTCCTGCCGAGCCTGCGGCGCAACCCGCCGCGGGTGTGCGTGGTCATCGACACCTCGGGGTCGGTCAGCGACGAGGAGTTGGGCTCTGCGCTGCTCGAAGTGACCGCGATCTCCCGGGCGGTGGGCGGTGGCCGCGACCGGGTGGGCGTGCTGTCGTGCGACGCCGCCGCGGGGGCGGTGCACCGGCTGGCGGGCGCGGGCGGCATCCCGCTGGTCGGCGGCGGCGGTACGGATCTGCGGGCGGGCCTCGCCAGGGCCGGGCAGCAGCGCCCCGACGCCGTGGTGGTGCTGACCGACGGCCACACTCCCTGGCCCGCGGTCCGCCCGCCTTTCCGTACGGTGGTCGGTCTCTTCCGCCGCGACCCGTCCGACGACGCCCGCTACTCCCGCAATCCGCCGCCTGGCTGGGCCAGGGTCGTCGCCGTCGGGTGACCGGCCCGGGGGGCCGCCGCGGCCGCGAATTGCGGCGGCCCCGACAAATGCGGCGGCCTTGCCGGCGGAAATACCGGAAGTCGCGGCAATCCACTGGAGCTTCGAAACTTTTCGCTCCGCAAGGATTTCCGCACCAGCCGTGACCTCGGCATTTACCTCGTTATTCGGATTCTGTAGATTCGGTGCCGGGCCGCGCCATGGCGGCCGTCGGGCGAGTGAGGCGGGAATTCTCCGTGGGCATGGACACAGCGACCGGTGTACACGCGGCATGGCTGCCGCCCGAGGCTTTCCGTGCGCTCGGCTCGCACCGGGTGCTGGTGCGGGGCGACGGGCCGCTCGCGGTGACGGTGTACGAGGAGGTGGCGCGGGCCTGCGTCGATTACGGGGGCCGGGTGGGGCGTTCGCCCGACGCCGAGGCGGGCCCGTACGACCTCGTGTTCGCGCTGACCGGTGACGTACCCGCGCTGCCCGCGGTGGTGGACGTGCGGGCCGCGGCCGGTGCGGAGCCGCTCGGCGAGGAGGGGTTCGTCTTCGCCCGGGTCGGCGGTGTCTGCTTCGTGCTGGCCGACGCGGCGGCGGGGCTGCTGTACGGGCTCTTCCACGTGGTGCGCCTCGGCGGGTCGGCTTTCGAGGGCGGCGACGTCCCGGCCGCAGCGCACCGCCCGGCGATGCGCACCCGGATGCTGGACCACTGGGACAACCTGGAAGTGCACCCGGTGATGGGCCACGTCGAGCGGGGTTACGCAGGAGGGTCGGTCTTCTGGCGGGACGGCGGGCCGCGCGGCGACCTGCCGCGGGTGCGGGCGTACGCGCGGCTGCTCGCGGCGACCGGGATCAACGCGGTGTCGGTGAACAACGTCAACGTGCACACCGCGGAGACGCACCTGCTGACCGACCGGCTGGGCGACGTCGCCGAACTCGCGGACGTCTTCCGCCCGTACGGCATCCGGCTGCACCTGTCGGTCAACTTCGCCTCGCCCGTGGTGCTGGGGGCGCTGACGACCGCCGACCCGCTGGACGGCGAGGTCCGTGCCTGGTGGGCGAAGGCCGCCGCGGGGGTCTACCAGGCGATACCGGACTTCGGCGGCTTCGTGGTGAAGGCCGACTCCGAGGGCCAGCCGGGGCCTTTCAGTTACGGGCGCAGCCACGCCGACGGCGCCAACATGCTCGCCGAGGCGCTGGCGCCCTTCGGCGGCGAGGTGCACTGGCGGGCGTTCGTCTACAACCACCAGCAGGACTGGCGCGACCGCTCGACGGACCGCGCGCGGGCCGCCTACGACCACTTCGCCCCGCAGGACGGCGAGTTCGCCGCGAACGTGGTGCTCCAGGTCAAGCACGGGCCGATGGACTTCCAGACCCGCGAACCGGTCTCCCCGGTGATCGCGGCGATGCCCCGCACCCGGCTGGCGGTGGAGTTGCAGGTCACGCAGGAGTACACCGGGCAGCAGCGGCACGTGTGCTACCTGGCCCCGATGTGGAGCGGCGTCCTCGGCTTCCGGCCGTGGGGCGACGGCGGCGAGGCACGCGACGTCGCGGCGCTGGCCGCCGACCCGGCAGCGGGCGGCGGCCTGGTCGCGGTGTCCAACGTCGGCGACGACCCGTACTGGACCGGGCACCCGCTGGCGCAG
Source organism: Actinacidiphila bryophytorum (assembly GCF_016916835.1). Taxonomy (GTDB): domain Bacteria; phylum Actinomycetota; class Actinomycetes; order Streptomycetales; family Streptomycetaceae; genus Actinacidiphila; species Actinacidiphila bryophytorum. The sequence continues at coordinate 35,297 of NZ_JAFFIX010000002.1, forward strand.
GCCAACCTGTACGCCTTCGGCCGGCTCGCCTGGGCGCCGGACAGCGACCCGGCGGCGCTGCTCGACGAGTGGATCGACCTGACCTTCGGCGCGCTGCCGTCGGGCGACCCCGCCCCGCTGCGCAGCACCCTGCACGCGGTGATGGACGGCTCGTGGCAGACCTACGAGCGCTACACCGCACCGCTCGGCGTCGGCTTCATGGTCCGCCCGGGCCACCACTACGGGCCCGACGTGGACGGCTACGAGTACACCCCGTGGGGCACCTACCACTACGCCGACCGCGACGGCATCGGCGTGGACCGCACCCGCGCGACCGGCACCGGCTACACCGGGCAGTACCCGCAGCCCTGGTCGGAGGTCTACGAGTCCGCCGAGCGGTGCCCCGACGAACTGCTGCTGTTCTTCCACCACGTGCCGTACGGGCATGTGCTGCACTCGGGCACCACGGTGATCCAGCACATCTACGACACGCACTTCGCCGGCGCCCTGGAGGCGGAGGCGATGCGGTCGCGGTGGGCGGAGCTGGCGGGCGGCGGCCTGGTCGACGCGGCCCTGCACACGCGGGTGGCGGAGCGCCTGGACGAGCAGGTGCGGTGCGCACAGGAGTGGCGCGACCAGGTCAACGCCTACTTCCTGCGCAAGTCCGGGGTGCCGGACGCGCACGGGCGGCACATCCCGTAGCCGCACACCGGCCGGCGCCGAAGCGGCGGACAGCGAAACGGCGAAACGGCGGACGGTGAAAGGCGAACGCCGCCGCCCTCCGGACGAGGGGCGGCGGCGTTCTGGGCCGGAGCGCGGGCTCAGTCGTCCTCGCGCAGCACCCGCACCCCGTATGCGTCCAGGCCGAACGGGCGGCCCGGAGTGATGTGTTCACCGGTGAGGAGGTCCAGGCCTCCGGCGCCCGCGGGCACCTCGACCGGCTCGGCGGCGTGGTTGAGCAGGAACAGCAGCCTTGTCCCGTCGGGCGCGACGCGGGCGGCGGTCTCCAGGTGCGGCAGGTCCGGGTGGCGGCCCGCGATGCCGTGTGCGTCGAGCACCTGCCGCACGACGTGGCCGACGCCGGCCTGGTCGAGCCCGGCGGCGACGTACCAGCCGTGCCCGGCGCCGAAGGGGTTCCTGGTGACGGCGGGTGTACCGGCGTAGAAGTCGGCCTGGTAGGTGGCCAGGACCTCGGCTCCCTGCGGGACGACCAGTTCGAAGACCAGCCGGGCCTCGGCGTCGGGGGAACCGTCGCCGAAGCGCACCGGGTTGGCGAACTCGGGGCCGCGGGCGTCCCATTCGTCGATCCTGACGCCCATCAGCGGGCCGAGCGGCCCGGGGACGTCCATGAGGAAGGCGTTGTCGGACTCGTCGACCCGGCCCGACAGGTAGCAGGACAGGACGGAGCCGCCGCGTTCGGCGACCGCTTCGAGCCGCTGCGCCAGGTCGCCCTTGACCATGTGCAGGGCCGGGGCGACGACCACGTCGTAACGCGACAGGTCGGCGGTGACCGGGACGACGTCGACGTCGACGCCCGCCTCCCACAGCGCCCGGTAGTAGCTGAGCACCACCTGCTGGTAGCGGACCAGGCGGGAGGGGCCGTCGGAGATCTCCAGCGTCCACCAGCTGTCCCAGTCGAAGAGCAGCGCGGTGCGCGCCGGTGTGCGGGCACCCAGCGCCGCACTGCCCAGCCGCTCCAACTCCTCGCCGAGGGCGGCGACTTCGCGGAAGACCCGGGTGTCGTCGCGTCCCGCGTGGTTGATGACCGCACCGAAGAGCTTCTCGCTGGCGCCCCGTGAGGCGCGCATCTGGAAGAAGAGGACCGCGTCGGCGCCGTGGGCGACCGCCTGCCAGCTCCACAGCCGCATCACCCCCGGCCGCTTGAGCGGGTTGACGTCGCGGCACGCGGTGGTGCTCGGCGCCTGCTCCATCAGCCAGAACGGCTGGCCGTCCTTGAGGCCGCGCATCAGGTCGTGACTCAGTCCCATCCAGGCCGGCGACTGGTCTTCCGGCGGGTAGTTGTCCCAGGACGCGAAGTCCAGGTGGGGCGCCCACCGGTGGTAGTCGATCGGGCGGTACATGCCCATGAAGTTGGTGGTGACCGGGGTGTCGGGGCTGTGGCGGCGGATCGCGGCCTTCTCGTCGCGGAAGTTGGCGAGCATCGCGTCCGACATGAAGCGCAGGTAGTCCAGGGTGATGCCCTGGAAGGCGGTGTGGTCGGGGCCGCGCCAGTGCTCGGTGAGCGCGGAGGGCGCCTCGATCTCGTCCCAGTCGGAGAAGGTGTGCGACCAGAACGTGGTGTTCCACGCGGTGTTGAGCGCGTCCAGGGTCGCGTACCGCTCGCGCAGCCAGCCGCGGAAGCCCGCCGTGCAGTTCTCGCAGTAGCAGGCGCCGCCGTATTCGTTGCCCACGTGCCAGGCGATGACCGCGGACCGGTCGGCGTACCGCTCCGCGATGCGCCCTGCGACGGCCGCGGACAGCCGCCGGAAGACCGGGGAGCTGGGGCAGGAGTTGTGCCGCTGCCCGTAGCGGTGCCTGCGGCCCTCGAAGTCGGTGCGGGTGACCTCGGGGTGGGCGCGGGCCAGCCATGCGGGGTGGGCGCCGGTGCCGGTGGCCAGGCAGATCCGCCGGCCGTGCGCCTCGGCCTCCGCGACGATCCGGTCCAGGACGGTGAAGTCGTAGGTCTCCTCGGCCGGCTGGGTCAGCGCCCAGGTGAAGACGCCGAGGGTGACGGTGTCGATGCGGGCGCTGTCGAAGAGCCGGTAGTCCTGCTTCCACACCTCCTGCGGCCACTGCTCGGGGTTGTAGTCCCCGCCGTAGGGCGTGCTGGGGGTGGCGGGCAGGCTCATGCGGTGAATTCCTCGCGGATCTCGGTGATCATCGGGCGGCTGTTGAGCAGCGTGCCCGCGGCGGCGACCGACGCCAGCAGCAGGGGCAGCAGCTGGGCGCCGGCGGCCGTCACGGCGACGGCCGCGGCCAGCACGCACAGGTTGCCCACGGTGGCCTTGAAGGACTTCACCAGGAAGTACGCGGCCAGCCGTGCGGTGTCGACGGCCTTGAAGGTGAACAGCGCGGTGATCACCAGCGCGTTGGCCATCCACAGTGCGGAGACCGCCGCGATCACCGCGAGCAGCCCCAGCCACCAGCCGGGCACACCGGCCGCGTCGCGGTGGGTGAGGACGGTGCCGACCAGTCCCATCGCGACGAGCCACGGCGCCCACAGCGTGAACACCCCGGGGACGGCGGCCCGGTACCCGCGCCGGTACGCCTTCGCCGGGTGCAGTTCCGTCAGGTCGCGGCTGCGGTGGTGCCAGGCGTAGAGCGCCGCGGACCAGGCCGGTCCCAGGGGAAGTGCGCACAGCGCGGCCAGCGGCACGTTGCTCGCGTCGCGGTCGAGCAGCCCGAGCAGCACCAGGCCGGGCGCCGCGCCCAGCACCAGCAGCACTTCGAGGACGAGCAGGCTGTAGACCAGGGCGGCGGCGCGGGCCAGCGGGCCTTCGCCGAACTCCTTGCGTGCCGCGGACGCGGTCGTCATGTCATGCCCCTCCGTCGCGCTGCGGCTGCGGGGCCAGGCCGAGCAGCCGGCTCTCGTCCCACCATGCGGGGGTCTCGTCCTGCACCGGTGTCAGTTCCAGCAGGGTGACCTCGTGCCGGGCGAGCACCAGGTCGCAGTCGACGCGCCCGCCGGCCACCGGCAGGGAGCGGTGGCTGCGGGCGGGCTCCGACGCCTCGCGCAGGGCGTCGAGCTGGCGCCGGCCGGGTGAGGCGGGCCGGCCCATCTCGCACCAGGCGGCGTAGGCGTTGCCGGAGTCCTCGGCGACCGTGGAGCGGTGGGCGTAGACGGCCGAGCCCTCGGGGCCGCCCACCGGGACCGACAGCCGTACGGTGTGGCCGTCGACCGGTTCGCCGCCGGTGACGTCGACCGGCGCCCAGGCCAGGACGGTGACCCGGCCGTCGTCGTGCCGGGTGACCAGGTGGTCCTCGCCCCGGGCGAGCACCGTGTCGCCCATGCGGGCCATGAAGGCGTACAGGTGGTAGGTCGGCTTCTTGATCTGGCGGTGCGTCAGCAGGCCGAACCCGCCGTGGAAGAGGGTGGTGGGGATGCCGACCTCCTCGAACATGTCGCTGAAGGTCCAGTAGGAGAAGGAGTCGACCAGGTCGCCGCCCGCCGCCAGCACCGGCGCCAGGTAGGCGGCGTGCATCGCGGTGTCGTGGATCGGGTTGTCGGGGCGGTAGGAGGAGTTGAACTCGGTGATGTGCACCGGGAGTTCGGCCAGCTCGGTGCCGGCCAGCTGCTCGCCGGGCGCCGCGAACTGCTCCAGCAGCCCCGAGGCGGGCACCAGGGTCTGGTGGGTGCCGAAGGGCACCTCCTGGGCCGGTCCCGAGGTGTAGGCGTGCCGGCTGACGAAGTCGATCGGCGCCGAGCGCTCGGCGACGAAGTCGGCGAAGCGGGTGATCCACTCCGGCTGGTAGCCGGGCGCCAGCGAGGGGCCGCCCACCTGCAGTGCCGCGTCCACGTCCTTGACGGCGGACGCGGTCACCTCGTAGAGCCGGTGGTAGGCGTCCTGGTCGGCGCCCTCCCAGAAGACGTCCAGGTTCGGCTCGTTCCACACCTCGATGGGCCAGGTCCGCACCTCCTCCAGGCCGTAGCGCGCGATCAGGTGCCGCACGGTGGCGCGCACCAGTTCCGCCCACTCCCGCCAGTCGCGCGGCGGGGTGACGTTGCCCTGCCACCAGAAGACGGTCTGGTCGCCGGAGGCCAGGCCCGAGGGCATGAAGCCCAGTTCGACGAAGGGCTTGATCCCCAGGTCGAGGTAGGCGTCGACGACCTGGTCGACGTAGCCGAAGGAGTGCCGTACGTGCCGCACCCCCTGGTACTCGTACGGCCGGTGGATGCCGACGTTGTCGCTGAGCAGGCCGTGGCCCCTGATGTGCCGGAATCCGATGTCGCGCTGCACGAGCGCCAGGGAGTCCTGGTAGTCGCGCCGCAGCGCGAGGTCGAACCGGCCGGTTCCGACGCAGAGGCGCCAGGCCTCCGTCAGCTGTCCTGCGGGCTGGTCGGGAACGTGGATGCGCATGTGGTGTGGTCCTTTTGTGACTGCGTCGGTGCCGGCCGGTTCTGCTCCGCCGGGGTCAGCTCTTGTCGCCGCCGGCCTTGGACTTCTTGTAGCGGTCGTAGGCGCCGTTGATCAGGCTGAGGTACTGGTCGCCGTTCTTGCCCTTGAGTTCGCTCTTGAAGGCGTCCCACTGGCTGAGCGGGCGGTCGCCGAGGATGAACTTCAGGGTCTGCTGCTGGACGTAGTCCTTCAGCGGCGCCTCGTACAGCGCGAACTGCTCCTGCTCGTCGGCGTTGAGCGGGTGCGGCGGCGGCACGGGCAGCGTCTTGCGGGCGTTCATCACCTTCTGGAAGTCCTTCTCCTCCTGCGAGAAGGTCGACTCCAGCAGCTGGGTGCTGCCGCCGTAGGCGAAGTTGCCGTTGGAGAAGCCGAAGTCCACGTTGAGCTTCTTGGTCGCGGTCGGGTTGAGCCCGACGTAGTCGACGTCGTTGGTCAGGTGGAAGTTGCCGGCCGCGTCACGGGTGTACGTCACGCCCTCGACGCCCCACTTGGCGAAGATCTGGCCGTCGTCGGAGTAGAACAGCCAGTCCACGAACTGCATCATGGCGACGAAGTCCTTGGAGTCGCGCGCCTTGGTGGAGATCATCAGGCCGTTCTCCAGCCGCAGGCCGACCTTCACGGCACCGGCCGGGCCGATCGGCACCGGGATCTTGGCGACCTTGCCGTTCGGGACCGACTTGGCCAGGCCCGGACGGTAGATGTTGACCAGCTCCTGCGCGTTGGTGCTGATCACGAACGACTTGCCGGAGGTGAACTTCGCCTCGGCCTGGTCGTCGGTCTGGGTGAAGCTCTCCGGGTCCAGCAGCTTCTCCGCCACCAGCGTGTGGACGTACTCGATCATGCCCTTGTACTGGTCCATCGCACCGGTGAGGACGAACTTGCCGGCGGCGGTGTCGAAGGTGGCGTTCTGGTAGCCCCAGCCGCCGCCGTAACCGCAGCCGTAGGCCTGGCCGATGGTCTGCAGCAGCGCACCGCCCGCGGTGGGCTGGTTCCAGCGGTCCGACATCGGGTACGAGTCGGGGTGCGCGGCCTTCATCGCCTTGAGCACGTTGTGCAGGTCGTCGAGCGTCTCGGGGACCTGCAGACCCAGCTCCTCGAGGATGTCGGTGCGGATCGCGAAGGTGTAGTCGATCCACACGTCCTGGTGCAGACCGGGCAGCACGTAGTACTTGCCGTCGTCCTGCAGGAGGGTCTCCACGTCGCCCTGCAGATTCCACCGGGCGACCTTGTCGCGGTAGTTGGGCAGCAGGTCGACGTAGTCGCTGACCGCCAGGATCGCGCCCGAGGCGACGAAGGGCACCTCCTGCCCGGTGTAGGTCTTCGGCAGCAGGGCCGGGGCGCTGCCGGAGCCGATCAGGACGCTGCGCTTGTTCTCGTAGTCGCTGAGCGGCACCACGGTCGGCTTGAGCGTGACGTTGGTGCGCTTGGCGAGCTCGGTCCAGAACAGCCAGCCGGCCTTCTCCGGATAGCCCGGGTTGTCGTTGAGCAGCGTGGTGAAGGCGATCGGCTTGGCCGCCTTGAACTGCTCGTTGACGCCGAACTTGTCCATGGCGTCTTCTCTGTTCTTCGACAGGTCCTTGCCCTTGTCGTCGGAACCGCTGTCGCTGCTGCAGCCGGTGAGCCCCAGGGTGGCCGCACCGAGCGAGGCCGCACCGAGCGAGACCAGCATCGAGCGCCGGGAGATGTTGTTCATGTCAGACTCCCTTCCCGCCGTGCGCGGGAGTTCGAGGTGGGTGGGATGTCAGCCCTTGACCGCGCCGAGGGTGACTCCCGAGACGAAGTACCGCTGGACGAAGGGGTAGACGACCAGGATCGGAAGCGTGGTCAGCACGATCGTGACGGCCTGGATGTTGGCGCCGAGCGCGCTCGCGTCGGCCTCGGAGGCACCGACGGACGTCGCGTTGGTCGACCCGTAGATCAGGTTGCGCAGGTAGACCGTGACCGGCATGAGGTCGGAGTGGTCCATGTAGAGGAAGGCGGCGAACCAGGAGTTCCAGAAGGAGACCGCGTAGAAGAGCACCATCGTGGCCAGCACCGCCTTGGACAGCGGCAGCACCACGCGCCAGAGGATGCCGTAGGTGTTCAGGCCGTCGATCGCGGCGGCCTCCTCCAGTTCGACCGGCAGCCCCTCGAAGAACGCCTTCATCACCAGCAGGTTGAAGACGCTGATCGCGTTGGGCAGCGCGATGGCCCACACGCTGTTCTTCAGGCCGAGGGTGGTGACCAGGACGTAGTTGGGGATCAGGCCGCCGGAGAAGAACATCGTGAAGACCGCGACCCCGACCAGCACGCCCCGGCCGCGCAGGTCCCGCTTGGACAGCACGTACGCGTAAGCAGTGGTCAGAACCATCGCGACGACCGTGGCGACCACGGTGTAGACGACCGTGTTGCGGTAGTCGGTCCAGAACATCGAGTTGGTCATCACGGCCTTGTAGGTCGTGACGTTGAAGCCGCGCGGCAGCAGGTTGACCTTGCCCGAGCGGATGTAGCCGTCGCTGCTGAAGGAGCGGGCCACGATGTTGACGATCGGGTAGAGGGTCGCAATCACGACCCCGGTCAGGATCAGGCCGTTGACGACCTGGAAGACCCGGTAGCCGCGGGTGGTGCGGATGCCCGCCGGCTGCGTCGGCCGGTCCTCGATGGTGGCGTTGGTGTCCAGGGTCACCACAGGCTCGTCCCCACTGTGCGACGGGAGATCCGGTTGGCCGACACGATCAGCACCAGGCCGATCAGCGACTCGAACAGGCCGATCGCGGCCGCGTAGCTGAAGTTGTTGGAGACCACGCCCATCCGGTACAGGTACGTGGAGACGACATCCGCCGTCGGGTAGGTCAGCGGGTTGTACAGGAGCAGGATCTTCTCGAAGCCGACCGCCATGAACGTGCCGATGTTGAGGATCAGCAGCGTGACCATCGTCGGCCGGATGCCCGGCAGCGTGACGTGCCAGGTCTGCTTCCACCGGTTGGCGCCGTCGATCCGCGCGGCCTCGTAGAGGTTGTCGTCGATCGAGGTGAGCGCGGCCAGGTAGAGGATGGTGCCCCAGCCCACGGTCTGCCACAGCTCGGACGACACGTAGATCGAGCGGAACCAGCCGGGTTGCTGGATGAAGAGGATCGGCGAGTGCCCGAAGTGGTGCAGCGCCTGGTTGACCGGGCCGTCCGCGGCCAGGAACTGCATCACCACGCCGGCCACGATCACCGTGGACAGGAAGTGCGGCAGGTACGAGACCGACTGGACCAGCTTCTTGAACTTGCGGCTGCGCACCTCGTTGAGCAGCAGCGCCAGCACGATCGGCATCGGGAAGCAGAAGACGAGCGTCAGCAGCCCGATGACCAGCGTGTTGGTGAAGACGTGCCAGAACGTCGGGTCGTGCCAGAACAGCCTGAAGTACCGCATGCCGACCCACTGGTCGCCGAACATGCTGCCGCCGGGGTGGAAGCGGCGGAAGGCGATGACGTTCCCGGCCATCGGCAGATAGCGGAACACCGCGAAGAAGGTCAGCGGCAGCACCGCGAGCGAGTAGAGCTGCCAGTCGCGGCGCAGTGACTGGCGCCAGGTGCGCCGCCCCTGGCTGCGGTTGCGGCCCATGCGCCCGACGCGCCCTTTCGGCCGGGTCCGGGCGGAACTCCGCCCGCCCGCGCCGGGCGCGTCGGACGGCAGGTCCACCGTCCTGGTCGTGCTCATCGTGGGCCTCCGTGCGGTGGATGGGCGACGCACGCCCACCGACGCTGGCACTGGTCAGGCCGGGGAGGGCCTTCCAGGAGGCGGCATGAGAACTAGCGGGCGGAGTCGAAACTTTCGAAACTCGTGCTTAATGTGTCGGGCAGCCTAAGGACGTGGCAGAACGGGTGTCAATAGGCGCGACAGCGGGTTTCCAGCCTGGCCGAGCCGCCCCAGGTGGCGTATATTCACCGCCTGGCCACTCGTTCGGTTCAGACAGTTTCACGACAAAAACCGAAAGTTTCGAAGTCCCAGCAGACCCAGCAGCGTAGGGCTCCCCCTTTGACCAGTTCCGTTTCAGCAGGCGGGCAGCGTGCCGCGACGATCGCCACCATCGCCGCGGAGGTCGGCGTGTCGGTCGCGACCGTCTCCAAGGTGCTCAACGGACGCGCCGACGTCGCCCCGGAAACCAGGGCGCGGGTCGAGGCGAGCCTCGAACGGCACCGCTACCGGCGCAGGACCCGCCGCCCCGCCGAGGCCACCAGCCAGGTCCACCTGGTCTTCCACGAGTTCGACTCCGCGTGGGCCATGGAGATCATCCGTGGCGTCGAGGAGGCCGCGGCGGCCGCCGGGGTCGAACTGGTGCTCACCCAGATGGGCGGCAGCCACCGGCCCTCCGACACCTGGCTCGATCTCATCGTCGGCCGCCAGCCGCTCGGCGTACTCCTGGTGCAGTGTGGGCTGACGCCCGGTCAGCAGGAGAAACTCCGCAGGCAGCGGGTGCCCTTCGTGGCCGTCGACACCGACAGCGCGACCCCGGCGTCCGTGCCCACCGTCGGCTCCAACAACTGGAACGGCGGCCTGGTCGCCGCCCGCCACCTGCTGGAACTCGGCCACCGCAGGATCGGCATGATCTCCGGGCCCGAGGACCTGCTGTGCAGCCGCGCCCGGCTGGCCGGATTCAGCTCGGCGCACGACGAGGCGGGCCTGGCGATGGACCCCTCGCTGGTGCGGCACGGCACCTTCTACCTCAACGCCGGCTACGAGTACGGCATGGAGCTGCTGCGGCTGCCCGACCCGCCGACCGCGATCTTCGCCGGGTCCGACGCGCAGGCCATGGGCGTCCTGCGGGCCGCCCGCCACCTCGGCCTCGACCTGCCGGGCGACCTGTCGGTGGTCGGCTACGACGACCTGCCGGTCGCCGAGTGGATGGAACCCCCGCTCACCACCGTCCACCAGCCGCTGCACGACATGGCGGGAACCGCCACCCGGATGCTGCTCGACCTGGCGGCCGGCGTCGAGGTGCCGACCAGCCGCATCGACCTGGGCACGGAACTGGTCGTCCGCGCCAGCACCGCACCGCCCAGACCCGCGCCCTGAACCGCGCGCCCGGTCGTACGCCGGCGCCGGTGCGCCGAACCCGCGTCGCAGCCCAACCCCCTTACCCGGCAGGCCCCTTGGAGGACACGTGCCCCTGTTCGACCTACCGCTCGGGGAGTTGCAGCAGTACGCCCCCGACGTGCCGGAACCCGACGACTTCGACGCCTTCTGGGCCGCCACCCTCAAGCAGGCCGACGCGACCCCCGTACTGATCGACGTCGCACCCGCCGACACCGGGCTGAGCCTGGTCGACACCTGGGACGTGACCTTCGCCGGCTACGAAGGCCAGCCGGTACGCGGCTGGTTCACCCGCCCCCGCGGCGCCACCGCCGACCTGCCCGCGGTCGTGGAATACCTCGGCTACGGACGCGGACGCGGCCTCCCGCACGAGCGCCTCACCTGGGCCGCCGCCGGCTACGCCCACCTGCTGATGGACAGCCGCGGCCAGGGCGACCTGTACGGCAACGGCGGCGCCACCCCCGACCCGGCACCCGCCGCCCCCGGCGGCCCCGGCGTCGCCACCCGCGGCATCCTCACCCCGCACGACTACTACTACCGCCGCCTGATCACCGACGCGGCCCGCGCCGTCACCGCCGCCCGCGCCCTCCCGGGCGTCGACCCCGGCCGCGTCGCCGCCGTCGGCAACAGCCAGGGCGGCGGCCTGGCCCTCGCCGCCGCGGGCCTGGTCCCCGACCTCGCCGCCCTGATGATCTCGGCACCCTTCCTGTGCCACATCCAGCGCGCCATCGACCTCACCGACGCCGACCCCTACGGCGAGATCGTCCGCTACCTCGCGGTCAACCGCGAGGCGGAACCCGCCGTCCGCAGAACCCTCGCCTACGTCGACGGCATCCACTTCGCCCGCCGCGCCACCGCCCCCCTCCACGTCGGCGTGGGCCTGCGCGACACGGTCTGCCCTCCCAGCACGGTCTTCGCCGCCTACAACCACTACGCGGCCGCGGACCGCACGGTCCACGTCTACCCCTTCAACCACCACGAGGGTGGCGAGGCCCTCCACACCCGCCGCCAACTCACCTGGCTGGCGAGCCGGTTGGACTAGGCCGTGTTTTGGAGGTCCCGCCTGCCCCGCGACGCCTGGCCTGCACGCTCGCTGCGTTGCCGGAGTCGTCCGAGTAGGCCCACTACGAGGACGACCCTCCGCCTTGCGATCGCACGCACCAGACGCCGCGGGGCCCGCCCTGTGGGCGGACGGCGCTACTTCCAAAACACGGCCTAGGCCTCGCGGGCGAAGCGGGTGCGGAGGAAGGCGGCGGACCGGGACTGCGCCCTGGCGGCCGCGGGGGTGGTGGCTGTCATCGCGAAGAAGCCGTGGGGCATGCCGGGATAGCGGGTCAGTTCCACCGGGACGCCGGCGGCGGTCAGGCGGTGGGCGTAGGACTCGCCCTGGTCGCGGAGGGGGTCGTGTTCCGCCGTGATGACCAGGGCGGGGGGCAGGGCCGCCAGGTCGGGGGCGCGCAGCGGCGAGGCGAGGGGGTCGGCCGCGTCGGACGGGGTGGCGAGGTAGTGGCGGGCGTACCAGGCCACCGAGTGGTGGTTGAAGAGCCACGGGTCGTCGTTGGCGCGCATCGAGGCGTCGTCGGCCGACTGGTCGGTGTTGGGGTACACCAGGAGTTGGGCGAGCAGCGGGGGGCCGCCGGCGTCGCGGGCCAGCAGGGTCACCGCGGCGGCCAGGTTGCCGCCCGCGCTGTCGCCGCCGACGGCGAGCCTGGCCGGGTCGGCGCCGATCTCGGCCGCGTGCGCGGCGACCCAGCGCAGGGCGGCGTGGCAGTCGTGCACGGCGGCGGGGAAGGGGTGTTCGGGCGCCAGGCGGTACCCGACGCTCGCGACCAGGCACCCGGCCTCCGCGGCCAGCGCCCGGCACACCGCGTCCGCGGTGTCGATGCTGCCCAGCGTCCAGCCGCCGCCGAAGTAGTAGAGCAGCACCGGGAGTTGCGGGTCAGGTCCGGGTCGGTAGATCCGCAGCGGCAGCGGACCGCCGGGGCCGGGGATCTCCCGGTCGTGCACCTCGTACAGGGCGCGCGGGGTGCCCGCGTCCGCCTGGATCGCGGCCAGGTCGGCGGCCCGCGCCTCGGCGATCGACAGTGTGTACAGCGGCGGTTCGCCGGTACGGGCGCGCCGGTCGCGCATGTCCTGGATCTGCGGGTCGAGCGTCACGGTCGGCGACCTCCGGGCGGCGGGTGGCTTGACGGGTGCGGTGGCTGCTGGGGCTGCTGCGGCTGCTCCGGCTGCTGCGGTGAAGGGGCCTGCGGGGTCCAGTGGTTGAGGGCCACCCGGTAGTCCGCGGGGCCGGACAGGGCGACGGCCGCCCGGTAGCCGGGCGGGGCCGGCAGGTCGGTGATGCGGTAGCCGGCCGACCAGGCGTCCTCAGGGCGGGCGGGCGGCACCCGGTGCGGGAGGACCGGGATGCGCAGGCCCTGGGTCAGTCGGCCGCCGTGTGCCTTGGTCAGCGCCTCCTTGCGCGACCACAGCCGCGCGAACAGGTCGGCCCGGCCCGCGGGGTCGGCGGTCGCGCCCACCGACTCGGCCTCCGCGGGCGGGAAGTAGCGGCGGGCCACCGCGGCCGCGTCCAGGTGCGGCAGGACCTGCTGGACGTCCACGCCGACGCGGCGCACCGCGGTGACCGCGACCAGGGCGAGGTCGCCGGAGTGCGAGAGGTTGACCTGTACGGCGGGCCGCGGGCCGGCCATGTCCGGCTTGCCGTGCGGGCCGCGCACCCAGCGGATGGCGGCGGGCGCAGCGCCGGTGCGGGCGGCGACGATGTGGCGCAGGGCGCCGTGGGCGACGACGAAGCGCCGCCGGTCGTCGGCCGAGCGGTACGCCGCCGCCCGCTGCCGCTCACCGTCGTCCAGTACGCCGAGCAGGTCCGCGACGACCTGCTCGGACCGCACGTCGGGCACCAGCCACACCTGGACCTCGTCGGCGGTCACCGCTCCTCCTCCGCACGGTCGCCGACCAGCTGTGCCAGTCGCCGTACGCCCTCGCCGATGTCCTCGGGCGGCAGCGCGCTGCACGACAGCCGGATCTGCCGGCGGCCCCCGCCGCCCGGCCCCCGGCCGTCGAAGCCGTAGAAGAAGCTCATCGGGGTCCACAGCACCCCGTAGTCCCGCCCCGAGGTCTCCAGCAGCGCCTCGTCCGCGGTCAGCGGCACGTCGAGGACGGCGAAGAAGCCGCCCGCGGGGGTGTTCCAGTGCACCCGCGGATCGCCGCCGAAGGACGTCTCCAGGGCGCCGAGCAGCGTCCGCAGGTTGCGCCGGTAGAAGGCGGTCTTCTCCTTGCCGGCCGCCCGCACGCTGCACCCCGACTCCACCAGGAAGCCGCCGATGACCGCCTGCGCGACCGGGGAGGTGTTGACGGTCAACAGGCTCTTGACCGCGGACAGTTCCTCGGCCAGCAGGGTCCGCCGGCCGACCGCGTCCACCACCGTCTGGTCGGCGACCAGGAAGCCGACCCGGGCGCCGGGGAAGCAGGACTTCGCGAACGAGCCGAGGTAGACGACCCGTTCGCCGGTGTCCAGCGCCTTGAGCGTGGGCCGGGGTTCGTCGTCCAGGCCGAAGAGGCCGTACGGGTCGTCCTCCAGCAGCAGCAGGTCGCACTCGGCGGCCACTTCCAGCAGCCGGTGCCGCGCGGCCACCGGCATCGAAGCGCCGGACGGGTTCGCGAAGTTGGGCACCAGGTAGAGGGCGCGGGGCCGGCGCCCCGAGGCCCTGACCGCGGCCACCACCGCGGGCACCGTGTCCGGGTCGAGCCCCTCCGCCGACTCCGGCACGGGGACGACCTCGACGCCGAGCACCCGGGCGGCTCCGGTGAGCCCCACGTAGCAGGGCTCGACGGCGAGCACCACGTCGCCGGGCCGCGCGCACAGGCCGCGCAGCGCGACCACCATCGCCTCCTGGCAGCCGCTGGTGACCATGACCGCCTGCTCGGGCACCTCGATGCCCTCGTCCACCAGCAGCATGCGCGCGATGAGCGCGCCCAGGTGGCCGTTGGTCCGCCCGTACTGCAGGAGTTGGCGCTGCCGCTGCTCGTGGCTGAGGCCGAGCGCTTCGAGGTGCGCGAGGTAGCCGCGCAGGTAGCGGTCGAGGTCGTCGGTGGTGTGGAAACCGTCGTAGGGGCGGCCCGCGGCCAGCGAGATCGCGGCGGGGAAGCGGGCGGCGACCTCGTTGAGGAAGTTCATCGACGCCGACTCGGGGTCGGACACCGAGGCGTGCAGGTCGTCGCGTCGCAGCAGGACCGTCATCGTGCCTCCGCCCGCAGCCGTACGGCCGAGCCGTCGATCGACGCCAGGTCGGGGCGTCCCGCCAGGGCCATGGTGTGCGCCAACTCCTCGGTGGCCAGGTCGAGTACGCCGGCCACCCCGGCGGCGCCGCCCGCCGCGAGACCCCACAGGGCGGGGCGGCCCAGCAGGACCGCGCGGGCGCCCAGCGCCAGCGCGGCGAAGGCGTCGGTGCCGCCGCGCACCCCGCCGTCCAGCAGCACCGGGATCGCGCCGCCGACCGCGGCCACGACCTCGGCCAGGGCGTCCAACGTGGCGGGTGCGCGGTCGAGTTGGCGCCCGCCGTGGTTGGACACGACGACCGCGTCGGCGCCGTGGTCCACGGCCAGGGCCGCGTCCTGGGCGGTGAGGACGCCCTTGAGGACCAGCGGGAGGTCGCTGCGCGCCCGCAACCACGCCAGGTCCGACCAGGTCACCGACGGGTCGACGGCCTCCACGGCGTGCGCGGCCAGCGCGGAGCGGCCTGCGGCCGGCAGGTGGGCGGAGGCGGTCACGGCGGAGTCGAGGTTGGCGGCACGGATGCCAGGGCCGAGCGCGAAGCCGTTGCGGGCGTCGCGGTGCCTGCGGCCCAGCCGCGGTGCGTCCACGGTCAGGACGACCGCCCCGCACCCGGCGGCTGCCGCCCGGGCGACGAGGTCCGCGAGGATGTCGCGGCGCCGCAGCCAGTACAGCTGGAGCCACCAGGGCGACGTCGCCGCCGCGGCGACGTCCTCGATCGTGCGGCTCGCGTAGATGCTGACGACGAACAACGCGCCCGCCGCGCCGGCGCCTTGGGCCGTCGCGACCTCGCCGTCCGGGTGCGCCAACCGGTGGTAGGCGGTGGGCGCCACCCCCACCGGCGTACGCAGCCGCGCCCCCAGCACCTCCACGGCGGTGTCGCACCGCGACACGTCCACCAGCACCCGCGGCCGCAACGTCACCCGCCCGAACGCCCGCCGATTGTCCCCGACGGTCCGCTCACTCTCGGCCCCGCCTTCGAAGAAGTCCCACACCTCGCCCCCCAGCCGCCCCCGGGCCAGCGCCCGATACCCCTCCACGGTCCCGGGCACCCCCCGCACCGACCGACCCTCGACAGCCTGCCCGCCCCTCGGACCGAGGTCTCCGGCGAGCGCGCCGGGGGGCGCGGGCGGCGAGCCGGCAGCCGGGCCGGATGCCCCGGCCGAGCCGGGAGCAGGCGGCGGGCCGGACGTCGCGGCCAGAGCCGACGCGTGCCGCGAGCCCGCCGCTGAGCCGGGCACCGCAGCCAGCGGGGGCGTCGAGTCGGCCGCCGCGGCCCCGGCTGGCGCAGGCGGCGGACCGGACGTCGCGGCCAGGGCGGGCCTGGGCGGCGCGCCGGGGACTCCGGCGGCAGCGGGCCGCGTGCCGGGGGGCGCGGTCGGTGCCGGCGCCGAGCCGGCTGCCGCACCAGGCGTCGCGGCCGAGGCCGGCGCAGGCGGCGGGCCAGATGCGGCAGCCAGGATCGGTGCGGGCGGCGCACTCGTCGCCGAGTTGGGCGGGGTGGTCAGGATGGGCTCGGGGGGGCGGGGTGTTGCGGCGGGGGGCGGGGGCGGTGTGGGGGCGTTCATGGCTGGCTCCCGGACACGGCGGCTTCCAGTGCGGGGGTGAGGGCGGCCAGTGACAGGGCGCCGGAGGCTGCGTCGCGGTCCGCGACCAGCAGGTGCGGCGGGGCGGCGGCCGGCGCGTCCCGCATGGCCGCCACCTCGGCGGCCAGTTCCCACCACACGCCGGTGGTGGGTCGCCCCGGGTCTGCGGTACGCGCGCGGTGCGCGCCGGGGGCGGCGGCAGGGGTGAGGCCCGGGCCGAGGATCGCGGTCACCGGGCCAGGTGCAGCGGCGATCAGCGCGCCGACCGCGTCCGCTCCACCGAGCGCGGGCCGCACGGTATCCGCGCCCGCTTCCCCAGGCGCGGACAGCGCCATCGCCCCACCCGCTCCCCCGCCCGCGGGCGGCGACACCGCACCCACTCTCCCCGGCGCGGGTGGCGCCGTTGGCAGCGTCAGTGGGAAAGGGCTGTCAGGGCCGAGGACGAAGGCCACGGCGCTTGCCGTGTGCGGGAGGGTGCGGGGGAGGTGCGCGTCGTAGGGGACGGACGGCTGTTCTGCGATCAGCAGCAGCGCGCGGGACATGGCCGGGGCACTGGCGTAGGCGCGGATCAGGCGCAGGGCCGTGAACGGGGCGGTCGCGGCCTGGTCGGTGACCGCGAAGGCCATCGGGGCGCCGGGGCAGACGTGGCTGAGCCGGGTGGTCGTGGCGCGGCCGGGGGCGATGTCGGGGACGGCGTAGGCGAGGACGAGCAGGTCGACGGACTCGCCGGGAGGGAGGGCGAGGGCGATGAGCGCCTCGCCCATCTCCGCGTACGACTGGCCGCCGCGCGCCAACGCGGCCTCGTCCAGGGCGAGTCCGTAGGGGTGCAGCAGGTCGGTGAGGTAGACGCGCAGCCGTTCGGTGTGCACGGGGTCGGCGGCGAGGGCCGCGGGGCCTGGGAAGTCCAGCCGGGCGGCCCGGCGCACCCCCCACCCGGCGGGGGCCTCGTCGGCGGCGGCATGGGGCACGAAGGTCCGCATCATCACGCTTCCGTGAGCAGGTTTCCCGCCACGTACGCGGCGAGCGAGCCGACCGTGCCGAAGTCGTCGCGGCCCAGCTCCTCGACGCTGATCTCCAGTTCGAGGCGCTCCTCCAGTTCGAGGACGAGTTCGAGGCCGGTGGTGGAGCTGATCCCGAGCGCGTCCATGAGGGCGGTGTCGGCGGTGACGCCGGCGACCTCGCGCCCGAGGACCTGCGGGAGGAGGTCGCGGATGCTGTCGACCAGGCGGTCGCGCAGCGCCGGGTCGGCGGCCTCGGCTGTGGTGTCCTGCTCCGTCATCGGTGGTGCCTCCTGGCGGGGGAAGTGGGAGTGGTGGGGTCAGTGGACGAAGGCCATCGCCGAGAAGGCGGCGCCGCTGCCCGCGCCGGCGGCGGCCATCACGTACGGCTCGCCCTGCCGGAGCAGCCCGCGGGCTTGTGCGGTGCGGTAGTTGACGAAACTGTCGGCGCAGAAGAGGTGGCCGGTGGCGGCCACGTTGTCGAGCACGACCCGCTCGCGCGGGTAGCCCAGGGTGCGGCACACCTGGTGCCAGGCGACGCGGTTGACGTTGTGCGGCAGGACGACGCCGACGTCGTCCATCGCCAGGCCCGCGCGGGCCACCGCGGCGGTGATCGTCGCGGCGAGCGTGTCCGCGTACACCCGCTGGAATGCCAGGGCGGCTTCCTCGTCGCCCGAGTCGATGTCGCCGCGCAGGTCGGATGCGTAGGCGAGCAGCCGGTCACGCTCGCCCGTGGCGGCGACGAGGCAGGCGGCGGCGCCCTCGCCGAAGAAGGAGGTGCCGGGGACGAGCCGGGCCTCGGCGGTGAAGGTCTTCTCGCCGGTGAGCACCAGGGCGAGGCCGTCGTGGTCGCCCTCTGCGGCGAGCAGCCGGCCCGCCGCGTCCAGGGCCAGCAGGCCGGAGGCGCAGGCGTGGTGGCCGACCGCGAAGACGGCCGCGTGGCCGAGGCCGTAGGCGTCGCACACCTCGCGCACGGGGTCGTGCGGGTAGGGCACGACGGTGGGGAAGGTACGGGCGTGCAGCACGTACCGCACGCGGTGCTCCTGGCCGCGCAGGGCGTCGAGCCCGTCGAGCGCACCGCGCAGCAACTCGGCGAGCCCGCCGTGCGGGTCGCGGGCGATCTCGCCGAGCCGGTGGTAGCGCCGGAAGATCTTGACCTGCATCCCGCTCAGCCCCAGCTCCCCGCCCACCTCCTCGATCCCCACCCGCCCTTCCGGCACCCACACCCCGACCCCCACCACGGCGGTCATCCGTGGCCCCCGCCGGAGACCGCACCGGACGCGGTGCGCGCACCCAGCGCGGCAGCCGCCGCCTCGCGGCGAGCCCCCGCACGGCCGTCCGCCCCGCCTCCATCCGCCGAGCCGCCGTCCGCCCCGCCGCCATCCGCCGCACGGCCGTCGGCCCCGCCGAGGTCGGCCGAGGCGCCAGCCACCGCGCCGCCGGTCGGCCCACCGGGCTGGTCCCCCGCGGCGGAAGCCGCAACGTCCCGGCCGGACGCGCCCGAGCCCGCGGCAGCGGCAGCGGCAGCGGCAGCGGCAGCGGCAGCGGCAGCCTCGGGCTCAGCCCCCGCGGCGGCGGAAGCCGCAACGTCCCGGCCGCACCCCTCCGCACCCACGGCACCGTGAGCCGCATCCTCGGGCTCAACTCCCCCCGCGGCGGAAGCCGCGACGTCCCGGCCGGACGCCTCGGCCCCGGCGGCGGCCACCGCCGCCGCCTCCATCGCCGCGGCGAAATCCTCCGCCTCCGCGGGCGAGACGAAATGCGTGTCGATGCGGATCTCGAAGACCGTGCCGTCGGGGGCGTCGTCCGCGTTGACGAAGAAGCGCTCGGTCTGGGTGTCCTCCTTCAGGGTCCAGGTGAAGGAGGTCTGCGCCCGGAGCTCGTGCAGGTCCTGGGCGGTCGGGAGTGGGGCGGAGGGATCGGGGCGGCGGGCGGTGCGGTCGTTGAAGAAGCTGCCGATGCTGACGTCCTCGCCGCGCTCGCGCGAGACCCGTTCGACCAGCTCGACCAGCCGGTTCGGGTGGAAGTACGCGTGCTTGTAGGCGGACATGCTGCTGCGCCCGGCCTTCTCGACCGCCTGCTCCAGCGTGGCGCCCTCCAGGTCGAGCACGCAGACGCCGGCCTGCGCGACCATGCACACCACGTCGGAAAGCGCGGAGCGGAAGCGGTTGTTGACGATCGGCCGGAAGACGACGGGGCTGATGCCGGTGGCCTGGTGGAGGGCGTACGCGTACAGGCCGAGCAGCACGGTGGGGATCTCCGCGCCGGTGCGTGCGGCGACGCCCGGCAGGGCCGCGTCGAGCGCGGGTGAGCGGAAGAAGCCGGCCCAGTGGCGCGGGGTGCGCGGGTCGGTGGGGCCGGGCAGTTGCCGGGCGGGGACGGTGCGCAGCACAGACTCCCAGTGGCGCAGCGACCGTTCGTTCTGCCGCTGCCCGGCGGGCGAGTTCTGCCACCTGGCCTGCTCCAGCTGCTGCAGGCCGGTGACGGGCGCGGTCTCGCGCGCCTTGACCTCGCGGAGCATGAGCGCACCGCCGAGTGCGTCGGTGACCAGGTGGTGCATGACGGTGACCAGATGGGTGGGCGTGCCGCGGTGGCGTACCGCACCCATGCGGACCGGCCACCGGCCGGCGTAGTCGAACTCGGTGTCCCGGTAGTGCTGTTCGACCGCGGCGGCGACCTCCTCGGGGTCGGCGTCCGGCTCTGCGTCGTAGACGTCGAGGTCGATGCGGCCGGTGGCGAAGAGCTGTTGGGTCGTCCTGCCGTCGGGGTGCATGACCAGCCGGGTGCGCATCGAGGGGAAGCGGCCCATCAGGTAGCTCAGTTCTGCCGCCAGGTCGGCCACGGTCGTGCCGGGTTCGAGGGGTGCCCGGCCGCCGATGGGCAGGGCGCTGCGCTGCCGGCGCATCGCGTTCCAGATCTCCCACATGCCCCACGACAGCTCGTCGCTGCCCTCGCCCTCGCCTGCGAAGTCGACGGCGACCCGCTCCGTGGGCCGCGGCCCGGTCTCGGCTGCCATGTCACACCCCCGCCGTCTCGGCGCGGTGCCGCTGCCGCATCAGGAACTTGCGGACCTTGCCGGTGGGGCCGGTGATCAGGTCGGACTCGGCGATGACCACGACCTTGCGCAGGGTCGCCGCGGCGGCGTCTGTGAGGGCGGCGCGGACCGCGGGCGTACGGTCGGCGGTCGCGTCGGCGCCGGTGTGCAGGGCGAGCAGCACGTCGGTGACGACCCGGCCGCCGACGTCCACCGAGACGACCGTGCAGTCGTGGACGTCGGGGCAGGCGGCGAGGATGCGTTCCTCCGACATGGCCGTGTAGAGCCATTCGCCGCCGAGGTCGACGGCGTCGACCGCCCGGTCGACGTGGAAGTAGTAGCCCTCCTCGTCGCGGTACATCAGGTCTCCCGTGAGGTAGTAGCCGTCGAGCCGGTTGCGGTAGGTGGCCGCCGAGTCGTTCCAGTAGCCGGGGGCCAAGGTGGGGGCTTTCAGGCCCAGTTGGCCGACCTGGCCGACACCCACCTGCTCGCCGGTGGCGGTGTCGAGCAGCGCCACGTCGGCGAAGCCGTGCGGGACGCCGACGCAGCGCCCGTAACGCTCGGTCGTGGAGGTGTGGGTGATGTGGAAGGCGGAGTGGCCCATCTCGGTGGAGCCCAGGCCGTCGACGAAGCTGGAGCCGGGGGTGCGGCGCACACCGTCGCGGGTGACGGTCTCGCGGGAGCCGACGGCGACCAGGCGGCGGATGTGCGGTTCGTGCGCGCAGTCACCGGTGTTGAACCACAGCGACACCGAGTCCAGGTCGTACGCGGCCAGGTCGTGGCGGGCCAACTGCGTCCAGGTGGCGGCGAATCCGAGGACACCGCTGGGCTTCCAGCGCTCGATGGCGCGCAGCACCGCCGGGCCGTCGTTCTGCGTGGACAGCAGCAGCAGGTCGCTGCGCAGGCACAGCGCCATGTTGAGCGCGGAGATGCCGGCGGCGTGCGCGGCGGGCAGTGTGCTCAGTATCCGCTCGGCACCCCGGGCGCGCGGTGCCGACAGCCGGAAGAGCCGGGTGGCGGCGAAGAGGCTGGCGCTGGAGTGCACGACCGCGGCCGGCATCCGGGTGGTGCCCGAGGAGTGGGTGATGGCGATCGGGTCGTCGGCGTGGTGGCGGTAGGGCGGCGGCGCCTGCGCCGGGTCGCCGGTGCCGGTCTCGGCCGCGTCGGCGTGCAGCGCGACGCCGAGGGAGTGCCCGGCGAGCCGGTCGCGGTGCTCGGGGTCGGTGACAATGGCGACCGCGCGCAGCCTGCGGACGTACTCGGCGGCGATGTCCCCGGGCAGGTGCGGGTTCATCAGCGCGGGGATCGCGCCGAGCCAGGCCAGCGCCTGGAAGGTGAGCAGGCAGTCCGCGGCAGTGGACACATGGATGGCGACGGGGTCGCGCGGGCCGATGCCGTTGGCCCGCCACCAGGCGGCCCGGGCGGCGACGCGTTCGCGCAGCTGCGCCAACGTCAGCTGCTGCCAGGCCGGGTGGCCGTCGACGGGGGTGTCGAAGGCGGCGCCGGGACCGTCGGGGTCGGCGCCGTGCTCGAACAGCTTGGGCAGGACGTTGCCCGCGCCGACCCCCGGGTCGGCGGCGAGCCTCGCCCGGATGTTGGTGCCGGTCACAGCTCTCCTCCTCGGTTTCGCCACACGTCATCTCGGCCGGCCGCCTCACTCCGCGCCCGCGTCACCCCGCACCGACCGACTTCTCGACCGCCGCCCGCAGTTGGGACCTGGTCGGCTGGCAGGCCAGGTCGAGGTCGCGGGCGAAGGGCAGCACCGCACCGTCCGGGCGGGTCACCCGGCGCGGCGGTGCGACGAGCCGCATCTCCTCCGCGGCGGTCGCGACGATCTCCGCACCGATGCCGCAGGACCGGTTGGAGTCGTCCACCACGACCAGCCGGCCCGTACGGTCGAGCGACGCGGCAAGGCCCGCCCAGTCGAAGGGGTACAGCGAGCGCGGGTCGAAGACCTCGACCGACACCGAGCCGGCCAGCTCCTCGGCGACGGCGAGCGCGTCCTGCACGAGGTGCCCGACCGCGACCACGGTGACGTCGCTGCCCGCCCGGTGGATGCGGGACGAGCCGAGCGGTACGGGGGCGAGCCCGCCGAGGTCGACGTCCTCGCGCAGGCCCAGCGCGCCGGAGGGCGCGAAGACCACGACCGGGTCGTCGTCCCTGATCGCGGTCACCAGCAGCCCGTACGCGTCCGCCGCCGTCGCCGGCACCGCCGTCTTGACCCCGACGTGCGCGAACAGGCTGTAGGGGTGGTCGGAGTGCTGGCCCGCCCAGCTGTCCCGCGAACCGGAGCCGGGCAGCAGGTAGGTGACCGGTATGCGGGTCTGGCCGCCGGTCATCAGCGAGAACTTGTGCGCCTGGTTGGCGATCTGCTCGAAGACCAGGAAGAGCAGCGCCGGGATCTGGAACTCGATCAGCGGCCGCATACCGGCCATCGCGGCGCCGGTCGCGAAACTGGTGAACGCCTGCTCGGAGATGGGCGTGTCCAGCACCCGGTCGGGGCCGAAGCGGCGCAGCAGGCCCGCGGTGGCGTAGGTGACGGCCACCCCGATGTCCTCGCCGAGCACGCACACGGCGGGGTCGCGTTCCATCTCGTCGCCGATCGCGCGGTTGAGCGCCTTGAGGTAGGACAGCTTCGGCATCACGAACCTCCCTGCTGCCGCGTCACAGCGCCCCCGCCCTGGCCCGCAGGCCGCTGGCGTAGAGGTGGTCGAGGGCGGTGGCCGGGTCGGGGTGCGGGCTGTCCAGCGCGAAGCGCACCGCCTCGTCGAGCAGCGCGGCGACCTCGGCGTCGACGGCTTCCCTGGTGGCCGCGGGGATGCGGGCGCCCTGGATCTCCAGCGGGTCGCGGGCGGTGCCCGCGGCCACCTCCTCGGCGGTGCGGTAGCGGGGGCGTGCGGTGTGCTCCCAGGTGTGGTGGGCGTCGAAACGGTAGGTGACGCACTCCAGCAGCGTGGGTCCGCCGCCCCACCTGGCCCGCTCGACGGCCTGCGCGGTCGCGTCCAGCACCGCCTGCGGGTCCATGCCGTCGACGGTGGCCGCGGGGATGCCGAAGGCGGCGGCGCGGGCGAGGACCGTGCCGGCCATGGTGTCAGCGGGGCGCATGGAGGTGGCGAAGCCGTTGTTCTCGCAGACCAGCACCACCGGGACCCGCCACAGCGCGGCCAGGTTGAAGCTCTCCAGCACCACGCCCTGGCTGACCGCGCCGTCGCCGAAGTAGGCCAGCGCCACCCGGTCGGAGCCGGCCTGCCGCATCGCCCAGGCCGCGCCCGCCGCGATCGGCACCGCGGCGCCGACGATCGCGTCGGCGCCCAGCACTCCCGCGGCGAAGTCGGCGGCGTGCATGGAGCCGCCCCTGCCCTGGTTGAGCCCGGTGGTACGGCCCGCCAACTCGGCCATCATGCGGGCGGGTTCCGCGCCCTTGGCCAGGACGTGGCCGTGCCCGCGGTGGGTGCTGGTGATGACGTCGTCGGGACGCAGCGCGGCACACGTGCCGGCGGCGACCGCCTCCTGACCTGTACAGGGGTGGATGCCGCCGCGGATCACCCCGTCCCGCACCAGCTGGACGGCGCGCTGCTCGAAGCCCCTGATCAGGGCGACGGTCCGGTAGAGCCCCGCGGCGCCCGGGGCCTGCCCGGCGGTCACGGCCGGTCCGCGCGCCACAGCACCGGGCAGTAGGCGGGGTCGGCGTAGTCGGGCCGGCCGTCGGGCAGCCGGCGGACCAGCACGTCGTGGTTGTACGCGGCCTGGGTGCCGTCGCTGAGCGCGAAGGCGCGGTATTCGTTGCCGCCGTCCTGCAGGTGGAAGGAGACCGCGCGGCGCGGCCGGCCGCTGCGGTTGGGGCCGCTGCCGTGGTAGGTCAGGCAGTGGTGGAAGCTCATGTGGCCCTTGGGGATGACCAGCGGCACCTTGCGGATCTCGGCGTTGTTGTAGGCGGCGTTCTCGGCGAGCACCCGCTCCAGGTCGTCCTTGTCGCGGTCGGCGAAGTGCCGGGTCATCGAGTCCTCGCGGCCGGTCTCCTTCCACCGGTGGCTGCCGTCGACGACGGTGAGGGTGCCCATCTCCTCGTCGCAGTCGTGGAAGGGGATGAAGGCGGTCAGCATCCGCTCGGACGTGGACGTGGCCCAGTAGTGCTTGTCGAAGTGCCAGGGCACGATGTTGCTGGGCTCGCCCTCGACGGCGGGCTTGAGGATCAGCGTCGACTGGAAGACCCGGATCTCCGCGGCCCCCGCGAGCCGGGCGGCGACCGCGCCGATCAGCGGTTTGCGCAGGATGCGGGCGATCGGGTCGCTCTCGACGTGCACGTAGTCGTTGTGCCGCTGCACGGGTCCGTCCGAGGGCTGCCAGGCAGCGAGCCGCGGCGGGCGGACCGGCAGCGTACGGCTGCGCTCCCCGCGGTAGTAGCGCTCGCTCGCCGCGGCCAGTTCGTCCACCTCGGCGTCGGTCAGCAGCTTCTCGGTCAGGAACCAGCCGTGCTCGGCGTAGAAGGCGACGTCGTCGTCGTCCGGCAGCAGGGCGGCGTCCGCGTCGGTCAGGGAATAGGAGGTGGGGGATTCGGCGGACACGGTGGTCGTGTCGGTCATGACAGGCCTGCCTGCGTGGTCTCGCGTACGGCGGCCAGCTCGCGCTCCTTGGCCTCGTACAGGGCGGGGATGTTGCTGGTGCCGAAGGTGCGGGCGCCGTGCCGCTCGATCAGCTCCCAGAAGAAGGTCCGCCGCACATGCAGCGACTTGGCGAAGATCTGGTACATCTGCCCCCAGTGGTCGCGGTCCACGAGGATGCCGCGCGGGCGCAGCCGCTCCACTGGCAGGTCGACGGCCCCGAGCCGGTCGCCGAGCGGGCCGTAGTAGCTGTCGGGGGTCGGCGCGAAGCCGACACCGCGCTCGCCGAGCGCGTCCACGGCGGCGACGATGTCGTGGCTGCTCAGCGCCAGGTGCTGGACACCGGGGCCGGCGTGCCAGGCCAGGAAGTCGTCGATCTGGCCTGGCGACCGGCTCAGGTCCGGCTGGATCAGGGTGAGCGTGACACCGCCGCCGGGGCTCTGCACCACCTGCGAGAACATGCCCTGCCCGCCGACCTCGATGTACTCCTCGAAGATCACGTCGAAGCCGAAGGCCTCGCGGTAGAAGCGGGTGGTGGCCTCCAGGGTGCCGGACTCCAGGCAGACGGCCGCGTGGTCGATGGTCCGCAGCAGGTCCGGCTCCCCGGCCGGCGACGCGTCCGCGGGCGGCCCGTCGAGCATCTCGATGCCGCCGGGCAGGAAGTCCCCCTCGGTGCCGTGCCGTTCGACCAGCCGGTGCACCACGTCGCCGAAGCCGGAGACGGTGGCGGTCGTGACGGTCGCGTCCTTGCCCTCGTACGTCCGCGGCGCCTCGATCGCGGTCGCGCCGCCCGAAACGGCCTCGGCGAAGGCGGACTTGGCGTCGTCGGTGCCGAAGGCGACGACCGCGACGCCGTCGCCGTGCCGGGAGACGTACTCGACGGCCGGGTGGTCGGGCAGCAGGCCCGAGGTCAGCAGCACCCGGCAGTCGCCCTGGCCCAGCAGCAGGCTGCGCCGGCCCTGCAGGCCGGTCTCGGGACCGCCCTGCCCGCACAGGCGGAAGCCGAAGGCGGAGCACAGGACGAACGCCGCCTGGCGCGCGTCACCCACGTAGAACTCGACATGATCGATGCCGAGGTAGTCCATTTCCGCTCCTTCTGATCGGTGTCGTCACACCGCGCGGGACAGCCGGGTGCCCGGCAGGCCGTACACGAGGCTGACGTTGTGGCCGCCGAAGCCGAACGAGTTCGACATCACCTGGCCGATGTGGGGGGCCGGGCGCGGGCTCTTGCGGATGTGGTCCAGGTCGCAGGCCGGGTCCGGGTCGTCCAGGTTGTACGTCGGCGGCAGCAGCCCGCGGCGCAGCGCCAGCACCGCGACCGCCGACTCGACCACGCCGGAGGCGCCGAGCATGTGCCCGGTGACCGCCTTGGTGCCGCTCACCGGCGGGGTGTCCGGGCCGAAGACCCGGCGGATCGCCAGGGCCTCCGCCCGGTCGCCGATCTTGGTGCTGGTGCCGTGCGCGTTGACGTAGCCGATGTCGGCCGGTTCCAGGCCCGCGTCCGCCAGGGCCAGGCGCATGCAGGCCGCGGCGCCCTCGCCCTCGGGGTGCGGGGTGGTGGGGTGGTGGGCGTCGTTGGTGGCGCCCCAGCCCAGGACGCTCGCGTAGCCCGCCGCGCCGCGGGCGTCCGCGTGCTCGGCACGCTCCAGGACCAGGACGCCGGCGCCCTCGCCCAGCACCAGGCCGTTGCGGCGGCGGTCGAAGGGCCGGCTCGCGCCGGTCGGGTCGTCGGCCCAACCGCGGGCCAGGGCACGGGCGTTGCCGAAGGTGTCGGCCAGCGTCGGGAAGAGCGGCGCCTCGCTGCACCCGGCCACCACGACGTCCGCCTCGCCGGCCCGCAGCAGCCGCAGGCCCTCGCCGACGGACTGCGCGCCCGCCGCGCACGCGGTGGCGATCGAGGAGCTGTAGCCGCGGATGCCGTGCCGTATCGCGACACGGGCCGCGCCCATGTTCGGCAGCATGCCCGGCAGCAGATACGGGCTGACGCCCAGCCGGCCGCGCTGCGTCCTGGTGACGACCTGCGCCTCCAGGGTGGCCAGCCCGCCGGTCCCGGACAGGATCACCCCGATCCGGTACGGGTCCACGTCCCGCCCCACCTCGATGCCCGCGTCGGCCAGCGCGTCCGCCGCGGCCCGCAGGGCCATCACGATGTACCGGTCCACGACCCGCGCCTCGGGCCCCGACAGCACGGACTCCGGTTCGATCGCCGGCCCGAACGCGGCGACCTCCACGCTCCCGTCCAGCAGGCTCCCGGCCTCCGGCCGCCCGATCCCGGACCGCCCCTCACACATCGCCCCCCAGACCTCGCCGGCACTGCACCCCACCGGGGTGACCATCCCCATCCCGCTGACGACCACGTCCTTCACGCTCACTCCCCTCCCCCTGCTGCCACCAGCACGGCCTCCGCCCGGTCGGGCAGCTGCTCCACCCACACCACCAGCACCTCGTCCGCATCCCCGTCCTCGATCAGCCCCCCGGCGACCTCGACCCCGGCCCCCACATCCCCGACACACACCACGGCCCCCTCCAGCCCCCACCGCACGGCCACATGCCCGGCCACGGCATTCGGCACCGCCTGAAAGAACATCAACGGCCCCGGCCGCCCCCCGCGATCCACCACATCCGCGACATGCATCGCGCCGACGACATCGCCGAACGCACTGACCACGACGACCGCGGTCCGCGCCGCGGCGAGACGGGGTGCGAGACCCGGCAGGCTGCCGGCCGCCGACGCCGCCACACCGTCACTGACCGACCCCCGGCGCACGGGAACGACGGCCGCAGGCACGCTGCCGGCGGAGGCGGCAGGTGGCGTTGCGGGCGCGGGGGTCGCGCGAGCCGCGCGCTCGTTGACTTCCGCGCCCGCCGCAGGCGGTGTGGCTCGGGTCAAGCAGCGGGTCGCGGTGGCCGCTGCCAGGGGGCTGAAGGTGGAGATCACGAAGCCCGGGATGGGTGGGGGGTCGGTGTCGGCGGGGGATTCGGGCCAGGCGGCCGCGGCGACGACGCGTAGGCCTGCGGCTTCTGCGCGGGTGGTGAGGCGGTCGACTGCCGCCTGCGGGGTGCTGGTCATGGCAGGGCCACCAGGGATACGGGGTCGGCGACAGCGGACGAGAAACGGGCCGGGCGACGGGAGCCGCACACCGGTGCGGGGCACCCGGGCCGAGGGCAGGACGGGCCGCAGGTCGGCGTCATGGCGGGGCCACCAGGGGGACGGGGTCGGCGACGGCCGACGAGAAACGGGCCGGACGACGGGAGCCGCACACCGGTGCGGGCGCGGGGGGTCATGGGGTGGTCACCAGGAGGGCCGTGTTCGCGCCGCCGAAGGCGGTGGTCAGGCTCAGGGCGTGGGGGGACGACGAGGGGGTGGGGTGGGTCAGGATCAGCGGGAGGGGGCAGGCGGGGTCGGGGGCCAGGTAGCCGGCGTTGACCGGGAGGCGGCCGGCTCGTAAGGCCGCCATGGTGACCGCCAGTTCGAGGAGGGCACCGGCCTCCAGGGCCTGGCCGTGGACGGACTTCGTGGAGCTGACCCCGAGGGTCGCCGCGTCCTCGCCGAAGACCCGCCGGATCGCCGCGGATTCGGCCGCGTCACCCGCGGGGGAGCCGGAACCGTGCGCGTTGACGTAGCCGACCTGCCCGGGCGCGAGGTCCGCGCGGGCCAGTGCGTCGGCCATCGCGCGGGCCAGGCCCGCACCGTCAGGGCGCGGCCTGCACACATGGTGGGCGTCGCCGGCCCGCCCCCAACCCGCCAGCCGGGAGAGCACCTTGGCTCCCCGCCGGCTGGCCGCGGCGACCGACTCGACCACCACCGCCACCACGGCGTCGCCCAGCAGCAGCCCTTCCCGCCCGGCACTGAAGGGCCGTACCCGGCCGTCGCGCGCCAGCGCCCGCCCCGCGTCGAAGACGGCGAACTGGTCGGCCTCGACCAGATATCCCGCCGCGACCACGACCCGCTCCGCCCGCTCCCGCGCGACCAGCGCACCCGCGTCGGCGACCGCGGTGCTCGACGCGACGCAGGCCGAGGTGTAGGCGCGGGCGGCGCCGGACAGCCCGGCGCGGCGGGCGATGCCGCGGGCGAAGGTGTCGGCGCCGTGGGCGGCCCGCTCGTGCTTGGGTACCCGGGGCAGCTCGGGGTCGCCGTGCACCGCCAAGTACAGTGCGCTCTCGGCGCGTTGCGCCCCGTTCAGGCCCGCCTCGTCGCAGGCGTGCCCGATGATCCGCACCAACTCCTCGCCCAGCACCGGGTTTCCGGGGTGCGCGGCGGCGTGGACGGTGCGCCGCCCGGCGACGTCGAAGCGCCGCACGGGCGCGAAGCCGGGCCGCCCGGCGAGTGCCGCGTCCAGCACCGGCCCGACCCCGTCACCGAAGGCGCTGAGTACGCCCACCCCCGTGATGACGACGTCCTCAGGCCCGCGCCGCACCCCGCCCGTCGCGCCCATGCCCGTCGCTGCCATCCCGCTCACCTCCTCTCCTGTCCCGGTCGCCGAAGGCGGTCCTCACGCAGCCGGCCCGCCCGGCGAGTGCCGCCCCGAGCGCAGTTCGGCCAGCACGTCGAGGGCCGTGGAGACCGTCGTCATACGGGACATGGCCGCGTCGTCCACGCTGTCGCCGTAGCGCTCCTCGATCTGGTGGACGAGCCAGGCGAGTTCCATCGAGTCGATGCCCTCGGGCACCTCCTCCGGCGGGCGGTCGCCGAACGCGGCGAGGATCGCCACGATCTCCTCGCGCCCGGGGCCGGCCCCCGGCGCGTCCGCCTCGCTCACTGGCCCGCGGCCGGCGCCGCGGCGATCCGCGCGGCCAGCGCCGCCCCGAACTCGCCGACGGTCATGGTCCCGAGGAGTTCGGCCTCGTCCTCCTCGAACATCACGCCGAAGCGCTCCTCGACCCGGATGCCCAGCTCGGCGAGCGAGAGCGACTCCAGGTCGACGCCGGCCGGGCCGAGCGGGGTGTCGTCGTCCACCCCGGCGACGCTGTAGTTCATCTCGGTCAGCGAGCCGAGCACGAACGCTCGGATCTCGTCGGTGATCCCAGTCCCTGTGGACATCGCGCGGGTTCCCTTCGGTCGGTACGGGCTAGGGGCGGTACAACGGAGGCCGTCACGAGCTGCGGCTGCGGTCCGCAGCCCGCAGGACGGCCTGGTCGCGGACGAGCTTCCCGGTGGCGGTTCGCGGCAGCTGCTCGACGAAGTGCAGCCGGCGGGGCCGTTTGTACGCGGCCAGCCGCTCGGCGAGCCCGGCTTCCACCGCCGCCCCCGTGCCGGGGTCGCGCAGCACCGCGTACGCCTCGATCGAGGTGCCGTAGACGACGACGGCGTCGGCGACCTGCGGCAGTTCCGCCAGGGTGTGTTCGACCTCGGTGAGGTCGACCTTGAGGCCGCCGACCGAGACCTGCGAGTCGAGCCGGCCGAGCACCCGGACGCGGCCGGTGCCGGGGTCGACGGTGCCGCCATCCCTGGTGTGCAGCCAGCCGTCGGACCAGCGCGTCGGGTCGTGGGTGCCGAGGTAGGGCGACTGGTCCGTGGCGACGAGGAGTTCACCGCCGGACTCGCGCACGGTGATGCCGGGCGCGGGGGTGACCTCGGGCCGGTGCTCGCCGTACAGGTCGGTGGCGATGACGCCGACCTCGGTCATCCCGTACATGCTGCCGAGGCGGATGCCGTAGCGGGCGGTGAAGGCGTCGTGCACCTGCGCCCTGACGATCTCGCCGCCGGTGGTCATGCCGGTGAGCTGCGGCAGGGCGGGCGGTTCTGCGACCCAGCTGAGCAGCTGGATGTGGAAGGGCACCCCGAGCAGCGTGGTCGGCTGCCGCCCTTCGGCGACGGTGGCGAGGATGCCTTCGCCGGTGACCCGTGCGGGGAAGGCGAGTTGGACGCCGGCGTGCAGGCTGTGCAGCAGGCCGCCGACGAGGCCGAGGACGTGGACGACGGACGCCATCGAGACGATGCGCTCGCCGGCCTGCGGCACGCCCTCCATCACCGCGTACCTGCCGATCTCGGCGATCAGGTCGTCCACGGTGCGCCCGATGATCTTCGAGGGTCCGGTGGAGCCGGAGCTGAGCTGCACCAGGGCGTGCGGGGTGCGGGCGGGGCTGCCGGGGCGGGCGCGTGCGGTGTCGCGCTGGGCGTGGAAGCCGCGGGCGGGTCCCGCGGCGACGGGTCCCGCGGACACCACGACCTGGCTCTCCAGGCGGCCCAGCGCGCGTTCGGTCTCGAACGGTGTGAGCCGGTGGTCGAGTAACGCGACCTGCGCCCCGATCCGCCACCCGGCGAGCAGGTTGGCGACCAGGGCGAGCGACGGCGCCAGGCACAGCGCGGCCGAGCCGCCGGGGCGCAGGCCCACCGCGGTGAGCGCGGCCTGCCGTTCGGCGACCTGGCGGCGCAACTCGTCCCGGGTGACGGGGGCTTCGAAGACCAGGCACACGTCGGCGCCGGGGCCGGCGAGCAGGACCTCGTCCACCCACGCGGGGTCCACGGCGGCGCTCTTCTGCTGGTTTGTCGATGCAGCCTTCATGAAGAGCCAGAACCTCTTTCCCGACGCGATCAAAAGAGCCGACGGAATTCCCACGCCGAACTTTCAACTCTGAATTCGGCGCTGTCAAGACCCGGCCGGAAGGGCAGGATCCGCTGCCCGCACGGACAACTTCCCAATATTCTCTGGCGTATCAATCAGTCACTCAGGACACAAATTCCCCGTATTGACGAGGGCAACACCCGCCGCTAGCATGGCGCCAATTGGCCAACTGCCGTGATCCGGCAGCAAGTTGCCAGCCCAGAACACCTGCACCACGTACAAGTGATCCCCTAGCCGCCCCTCACGGCTAGGCGGTCCTTTTTCCTTGCGGCCACCCTCACGGCCTGCTCTTCGTGCCCTCCTGCGCGCGCTCTCCCCTCGCACCCGAAGGGTGCAACATTTACCCTCCGCATGACCGTGCACGCCCATGCGGTAGAGACCAATTCACGGATCGAACCGGTCCGAGCCGACGGCTCTATTTGTGCTGCCTTCGTATTCCGCATTCCTGCCAGCATTCGAGGATTGGCCATCAGTGGAACCTGGGACCGGCGCCGGCCTGAACACGGCCGTGGAGCGCTACTACGACATCACTCTTGATCTGTACGAGGACCTGTGGGGCGAACACGTCCACCACGGTTTCTGGGACCCGGGAGAGATTCCCGGCGCGGGCGGAGCAGACCGCCATGCGGCCACCGACCGGCTGGTGCGCGAACTCGTCGACTTCGCCCGCGTCCCCGCGGGTTCGAAGGTCCTGGACGTCGGCTGCGGCATCGGCGGCCCCGCACTGCACCTGGCGGGCGGGATGGGCTGCACCGTGGAGGGCGTCACGCTCAGCGCCAAGCAGGCGGCGCGGGCCAACGAGAAGGCGCAGGCCGCAGGAGTTGCCGGCCGTGCCCGCTTCCACCAGCTGGACGCCCTGTCCACCGGCTTCCCCGACGCGTCCTTCGACGTGGTGTGGGCGCTGGAGAGCCTGATGCACCTGCCCGACCGGCCCGCCTTCTTCGCCGAGGCGATGCGGCTGCTGCGGCCCGGCGGCACCCTGGCGGTCGCCACCTGGTCGGTGCGCGAGGGCGAACTGGACGCCGGCGAGCGGGATCTCGTACGGCAGATCCTTCAGCACCAGGTCATGCCGGACTTCTCCTCGCTCGAAGAGCACGAGCAACTGGCCGCCGCGGCCGGCTTCGAGCAGATCGCCACCGTCGACTGGAGCCCGGCCGTCGCCAACTCCTGGGACCCGTCCTTCGCGCAGATCAGGCGGCTGGAGCAGGGCAGGACGGCAATGCGTCAACTGGCGCGCGAGCGCGGGGTGGACGTGCTGGGCTTCTTCCACGCGGGGCCGCTGATGAAGAAGGGCTTCGACACCGGCGTCGTCACCTACGGGGCGCTGCGCGCGATACGCCCTGCCGACGGCGACCCCGCGGTGGACGCGCTGATCCGCCCGGTCGCCGACCTGCTGCGGGCCGTCGTCGGCGAGGACGGCGCCTGGCTGGACTCCGTCGTGCCGACCACCCGCGTGGACGGCGACCTGCTGGTCGAGAGCCACGAACTGGCCGCGTGGAGCCTGGCGTTGAGCCGGGCGTACGGCGACGGCGTGGACCTCGCGGGCCATGTGGCGGGCCTGGACATCGACCGGATCGTGGAGCTGACCGTCGCCGACGTGGCCGCCTACGTGGCCGCCCACCGCACCGACGGCGCCCACGCCGATCCGGCACCCGGCCCAGACCGCCGCTGATGGGCCGCTACCTCTTCGTCTCGCTGCCGCTGACCGGGCATGTGAACCCGATGGCCGCGGTGTCCGCGGCGCTCGCCGAGCGCGGGCACGAGGTGCTGTGGGCGGGCTCGGAGTCCTTCCTGCGGCCGGTCCTCGGCCCGGACGCGGCGATCGCCCCGATCCCGCTGCGTGCGCACCGCGGCCAGGCCGACCGCGGCATGGCGGCGGCCAGGTCGCGCTGGGAGGGCTATGTCGTCCCGCACGCCAAGGTCACCCTGCCCGGCATCGAGCGTGCCGTCGCCGATTTCCGGCCCGACGTCCTCGCGGTGGACCAGCACGCGGTGGCCGGCGCCATCGCCGCGCACCGGGCCGGGCTGCCCTGGGCGAGCCTGGCGCCGACCACGATGGAGCTGACCCGGCCCTACCGGGTGCTGCCGAAGGTCGAGGCGTGGATACAGGGCCGGATGGCGGCGGCCTGGACCGCGGCGGGCATGCCGGGCGGGCCGCCGCACGACCTGCGCTTCTCGCCGCACCTGCTGGTCGCCTTCACCGGCAGCGCGCTCAACGGCCCGCTGGACTGGCCGGACAACGCGGTGCTGGTCGGCCCGGCACTGGCGCGGCGCCCGCCGGACACCGACTTCCCCTGGGACTGGTGGGACCCGGCGCGACGCCATGTCCTGGTCACCGTCGGCACGCTGTCGATGGACCTGGCGCAGGACTTCCACGCCCGGGTGGTCGAGGCGCTGCGACCGCTGGGCCGCGAGGTGCAGGCGGTCGTGGTGGCACCGGACGGCACGGTCCAGGACCCGCCGCGGGACGACGTCCTGGTGCGCTCCCGGGTGCCGGTGCTCGACCTGATGCCCCGGCTGGACGCGGTCGTCAGCCACGGCGGCCTGAACACCGTGTGCGAGGCGCTCGCCCACGGGGTGCCGCTGGTCGTCGCCCCGATCAAGGGCGACCAGCCGATCAACGCGGCCCGGGTCGCCGCGGTCGGCGCGGGCCGCCGGGTCAGGTTCGCAAGCGTACGGCCGGAGCAGCTGCGCGCGGACCTGCTGGCCGTCCTAAACGACCCCGCCTACCGGGCCGCCGCCCACCGCGTACGCGACTCCTTCGCCGCGGCGGGCGGCGCGGCAGCCGCGGCCCGGCACCTGGAGAAGCTGCTCGACCAGAGCACCGACCACGTCCCCGGGCCACTGCCCGACCGACGCCCGACGGATGGAGCGCACCCGGCATGAAGACACCCCGTGACACCTGGCTGGTCTTCCAGCGGCACATGCTGCTGCTGACCAGGTCGCCGCTGTCGATCCTGCTGGGCGTGGCCCAGCCGGTGGTCTACATGGCGCTGTTCGCGCCGCTGCTGAAACCCGCGCTGGCGTCGATGGGCGCCGACTCGATGACCGACGCCTACCGCATCTACGTGCCCGGCATGCTGGTCGCGCTCGCGCTCGGCGGCGGCCTCTACGTCGGCTTCGGGCTGCTGGCCGAGCTGGCCTCGGGGGTGATCGAACGGGCCAGGGTGACCCCGGTCAGCCGGGTGGCGCTGCTGCTCGGGCGGGCGCTGCGCGACGTGGTCGTGCTCGTGGTGCAGGCGGCGGTCATCGTCCTGCTGGCCATGCCGCTCGGCCTGTTCGTGCACGTGACCGACCTGCTGCTGGCGTACGCGCTGCTGGCGCTGATCACCCTGACCAGTTCGGCGGTCAGCTACGGGATCGCGCTCAAGGTCAGCAACCCCAACACGCTCGGCCAGGTCGTCAACAACATCGCCCAGCCGCTGATGCTGCTGTCCGGGACGCTGCTGCCGCTGGCGCTCGCCCCGCTGTGGCTGCGCCGGGTCTCGGACTGGAACCCCTTCAGCCGGGCGGTCGTCGGCATGCGCGCGCTGTTCGCCGGGCACGCGGGCGACGCCTCGGTCTGGCAGAGCCTGGCGCTGCTGGCCGGTGTCGCACTGCTGGCGCTGGCGTGGTCGGCCCGGCTGTTCGCCCGCTCGGTGCGCTGAACCTACGGGACCGGCGTACGCGACCGGTGCGCCATACCGCCGGACCGTACCCGACCGGTGCGCCCCACCCCGTACCCCACACAGACGTTAGGACGCCTCCATGATCGAGACCAGGGGACTGCGGAAGTCCTTCCGCACCGGGCGCCGCCGCAAGGCCACGACCGTGGAGGCGGTCGCGGGCCTGGACCTGGCGGTGGCCGAGGGCGAGATATTCGGCTTCCTCGGCCCGAACGGCGCGGGCAAGACCACGACCCTGCGGATGCTGGCCACGCTGCTGCCGCCCGACGGCGGCGAGGCGGTCGTGGCCGGCTCGGACCTGCGCACCGCCCAGGCGGCGGTCCGCCGCAGCATCGGCTACGTCGCCCAGGGCGGCGGCACCTGGGACGACGTGACGGCCCGCGAGGAACTGGTCATGCAGGCCAGGATGTACGGGGTGGGCAGGGCCGAGGCGCAGGAGCGGGCCACGGCCGCGCTCGACGCCTTCGACCTGACCGCGTACGCCGACCGGCACTGCCGTACGTACTCCGGCGGCCAGCGGCGGCGGGTGGACATCGCGCTGGGGGTGGTGCACCGGCCGAAGGTGCTGTTCCTGGACGAGCCGACCTCGGGCCTGGACCCGCAGAGCCGCGCGCACATGTGGGACGAGATCCGCCGGCTGCGGGCCGAGGGCATGACCGTCTTCCTGACGACGCACTACCTGGACGAGGCCGACGCGCTGTGCGACCGGATCGCCATCATCGACGGCGGCGGCATCGTCGCCGAGGGCACCCCCGCCGAGCTGAAGCGGGAGATCGCCGGCGAGGTCGTCACGGTGGAGGTCGCAGAGCACGCGGCGAAGGCGGCCGAGGTGCTGGCCCAGCAGGACTGCGTACGGTCCGCCGAGCTGCGCGACGAGGGCGGCCTGCGGCTTGCGGTGGACGCGGGCGAGACGGCGATGCCGCGCATCATGCGGGCGCTGGCCGACGTGGGCGTGGAGCTGACGACCATCGAGCTGCACCGGCCCACGCTGGA
Source organism: Actinacidiphila bryophytorum (assembly GCF_016916835.1). Taxonomy (GTDB): domain Bacteria; phylum Actinomycetota; class Actinomycetes; order Streptomycetales; family Streptomycetaceae; genus Actinacidiphila; species Actinacidiphila bryophytorum. The sequence goes on from NZ_JAFFIX010000002.1 coordinate 71,167, forward strand.
CGACGTGTTCCTGACCAGGACCGGCCGCTCGCTGCGGGAGTCCTGACATGGCGCGCGGCACAGCGGAGCCCGGCGGGACGGACAGCAGGCAGGACGACACGACGGACGAGGAGCGGGACATGGGCGAGGGCCGGCCGGTGCGCCGCGCGGTCGTCACGGGCGGCGCCGGCTTCGTCGGCTCGCACCTGTGCGACCGGCTGCGCGCCGAGGGGACCGAGGTGGTCTGCATCGACAACCTCATCACCGGCAGCACCGACAACCTGCGGGCGCGCGCGGCCGATCCGGGGTTCTCGCTGGAGGTGCGGGACGTGTGCGACCCCTTCGACGTGGCAGGTCCCGTCGACCTGGTGCTGCACCTGGCCTCGCCCGCCTCGCCGCACGACTACGCCCGGCACCCGCTGGAGACGCTGCGGGCCGGTGCGCACGGCACCGCCAACGCCCTGGACCTGGCCCACCGCAAAGGTGCCCGCTTCCTGCTGGCCTCCACCTCCGAGGTGTACGGCGACCCGCTGGTCCACCCGCAGACCGAGGACTACTGGGGCAACGTCAACCCGGTCGGCCCGCGCAGCCAGTACGACGAGGCCAAGCGCTACGCAGAGGCGCTGACCACCGCCTACCGCGGCGCCAGGCGCGTGGACACCGTCATCGTGCGGCTGTTCAACACCTACGGCCCACGGATGCGGCCCGAGGACGGCAGGGCGGTGCCGACCTTCGTCACGCAGGCGCTCGCGGGCGAGCCGCTGACCGTCGCGGGCGACGGCTCGCAGACCAGGTCCCTGTGCTACGTGGACGACACCGTCGGCGGCATCCTCGCCGCGGCGGCCGCGGTGCACCCGGGACCTGTCAACCTGGGCAACCCGGTGGAGCTGACGATCCTGGAGCTGGCCCGCCGGGTCCGCGACCTGTGCCGGTCGGCCTCACCGATCGCCTTCGTGGCAAGGCCGGTCGACGACCCGGGCCTGCGCAGACCCGACATCACCCTGGCCCGGGCCGAGTTGGGCTGGCAGCCGGTGGTCGACTTCGACAAGGGCCTGGCGATGACGGTCGACTGGTTCTCCCGGCTCGGCCTACCTCCGAGGTCCCCTGTCTCCGGGCTCAGCTGAACTCCGAGGTCTCCCCCGCCCTGCTGCGGGCGGCCGCCTGGCCGATCCTGCGCTGCAGGTGCGCCCTGCGCAGCCGCCCGGTGGACCCGTAGAGCACCTCGGCGGTCAGCGCGTGGGTGAAGCGGAACCAGCCCAGGCGCTGCTGGTCCTCGGCGACCAGCCCCGCCGCCACGGCCGCGTCCAGCGCTTCGAGTGCCGCGTCGATGCCGACCGGCGCGGCCTCGGCGACGACGTCGATGTCGAAGTGCCGCCCCGCGACCGCGGCCACCGACAGCACCCCGGCGGCGGACGGCGGCAGTTGGGCCACCCGGCGCAGCACCACCTCGCGTACGGGCACGGGCACCGGCACGGTGTGCGGCTGCTCGATGCGCTGCTCACCGGTCAGCTGCTTGACCATCTCCCGCAGGTAGAACGGGTGGCCCTCGGTGCGGTCCCACAGCGCCTGCGCGGTGTGCGCGCCGACCTCCCGGTGCAGCATGGCGCCCGCGAGCCGCTGCGTCTCCTGTACGTCGAGGCCGCCCAGCACGATCCCGGTGGTCTCCGCGCGGGCCAGCGCCGCCACGGTCTCGGTCAGCGCCGGCTCGCCCGAGCGGTGGCCGACGGCGACCAGCAGCCGCCCGGCGGGCAGCGCGTCGGCCAGGTGGGCCAGCAGCCGCAGCGAGCCGGTGTCGGCCCGGTGCAGGTGGTCGAGCACCACGACCAGCGGGGTGCCCTGCGAGGCGCCCGTCAGGTAGTCCACGATCGCGTCGAAGCGCCGCAGCGTCGCGGTGTCGGCGTCGGCGCCTTCCCCGGCCCGCAGCACCTCGCTGTCGAGGAGTTCGGCCACCGGGTCGGGCACCGGCCACTGCGGGCAGCACGCGGCGAGCGTGCGCAGCACCTGCTGCCAGGGCCACAGCGGCGGCGCGGCCACATGCTCGGGGCTCGCGCCCCACAGGACGGGGACGCCGGCGGACGCGGCGAAGCGGCGTAACAGCGCGGTCTTTCCGATCCCCGGCTCGCCGGAGACCGTCACCACCTGCCCGTGCCCGGCCGCGGCGGCCGGCAGCGCCTCGGCGAGCCGGCGCAGCGCCGCCTCCCGGCCGACGAAGACGTCGGCGTCCGGCGCGGAACCGGCGGTGCGGGGGGCCGGCACGGTGGGCAGGTCGCGGATGACCGGCGGGGCGGGCGGCTGCCAGTCGAGCGCGGGCGCCTGGTTGAGGATCTCGCTCTCCAGGTGCTGGAGCGCGGGCCTGGGGTCGATGCCCAACTCCCGTGCGAGGCGCTGCTGGTTGGTGCGCAGCACCGCGAGCGCGTCGGCCTGCCGCCCGGCCCGGTAGAGGGCCAGGCTCAGCAGTTCGCAGCCGTACTCGCGCAACGGGTGCGCCTGCGTGAAGGCTTCGAGTTCCGCGACCGCCATCTCGTGGGCGCCGGCGGCCAGCAGGGCGGCGCAGCGGCCCTCGACCAGCGACAGACGCAGCTCCTCCAGGCGTTCGACCTCGGGCACCACATGGGTGGCGGTGGCGACCTCCGCGTAGGCCTGGCCCCGCCACATCGCAAGACCCGCCTCGAACTCGCCGAGGGCCAGCCGCCGGTCGCCGCGGCCCCACGCGTGCCACCCGGCGGTGGCCCGCTCGCAGAAGCGGTGGACGTCGACACGCACGGCCCGGCTGTCCAGCAGGTAGCCCTGGCCGTGGGTGCGCAGCACCGTCGCGGGCGTCCTGCGCTCCCTGGCCGGCTCCAGCACCCGGCGCAGGTTGGCGACGTAGGCGTGCAGCGAGGTGCGGGCGGAGGGCGGCGGGCGCCCCTCCCACAGCTCCTCCAGCATCACGTCGACGGTGACGGGCCGGCCGACGCGGCTCACCAGCAGGGCCAGTAACGCCCGCTGTTTGGGAGTACCCAGATCGACCATCCGGCCGCCGACGACGGCCTCCACGGGCCCGAGCGCCCGGAATTCCACAAAAGGACCGCCACCAGCACTGCTGTCTTGCCCGGCCATGATCATGGCCGCACCCCCGTGAATCACACAGACACAGCCAGGAACAGCTCCCGATTGATGACCGGATACGAGCGTGGCCATCGGGTGACTCCCTGTCAAGGCCCGAAAAATGTCGCGCTCTCGCCCGAATTCGGGCTGATTCTTCGGTTTGCCCGCCAGCCCACCGCCAAGCCGGCGCCAACCCCGTCGACAGTGCGACGCAAGCCAGGTGGCCGATGCTGGGACGCCTCGGTGCTCGTTGAGCGTGTCCTCTCGCGCCGCCGAGCCGGCGACGACCCGAATTCCATCGCATTTCCTGGAAAGGGAGCTGGTCCAACGATGATGGGCTTCATGGTCGACCGTGCGATATCCAAGCACGGTCTTCAGCTCGGCAGCATGCCGGAAATGGCCGCGGCCAAGAACAGCGCGACCCAGCTCAGCCTCGACCACGACCTCCATGTGCTCCCCGACGCGGGTCGGCGTCTGACGGTGGGCCGGCTCGCCGAGCACGTGGACGACCTCGCGGGCCGCCTGGCCGCCGCCGGCGTCCGCTCCGGCGACACCATCGCCATCTACAAGTCCCCCAACTTCGACGTGTGGATGCTGGCTTCGGCCGCCGCCCGGGTCGGCGCGGTCCCGGTGATGCTCCAGCCGGCGCTGGACGGCGCCACGGTGGGCATCCTGCTCGGCCGGCTGCACCGGCCGCACCTGCTGACCGACCTGCCCAAGCTGCACGTGCTGGCCGACGTGCCGGTCATGGAACTGGCCAAGACGGTGATCGTCTCGCACGGCGAGTGGCCCGGAGCGGTGGCGCTCACCGACCTGGCGGGCTCCCCGCGGGTCGAGCCGGTCTTCCGCGGCCTGGACGAGCCGGCGATGATCACCCACACCTCCGGCACCACCGGTGTGCCCAAGCTCGTGGTGCACACCCCGCGGACCATGGGCGTACGGCTGCGCCCGCAGTGGTGGCTGCTGTCGCTGATGTGGCGGCGCGACACCGTCGCGATCAACCTGCCCTTCGTGCACTCGCGGATGTACGCGGCGATGTCGCTGGTGCTGATGAAGGCGATGCCGGTGCTGCTGATGAACAACCCCAAGCCGGACGACGTGGCGGGGATGCTGGCCGCGCACAAGCCGACCTTCATCGAGGCGCTGCCGAACGCGTTCATGGACTGGGAGCCGCTGGCCGACGACCCGCGCAAGCCCTTCGCGTCGGTGAAGTACTTCAGCAGCACCTTCGACGCGATCCACCCCAGGACCATCACCCGGCTGATCTCGGCGTCCAAGCGACGGGTGCCGCTGTTTTTCCAGATCTACGGGCAGAGCGAGGTCGGCCCCGCCGTCGGGCGGCCCTACTTCAGCAAGTCGGTGCACCGCACCGACGGCCGCTGCGTCGGCTACCCGATGCCAGGATGCGCGCAGATCCGGGTGGTCAGCCGGAACGGCAAGCGTCCCTCGAAGGCCAACCCCGGTTCCATCGAGGTCCGCTGGGACGGCATCGCACACAGCTACTTCGGTGAGCCCGAGCGCTACGAGGCCAACAAGCACGACGGCTGGTGGCGTACCGGCGACGTCGGCTACCGCACCAGGCGCGGCTGCCTGCACATGCTCGACCGCGAGGTGGACATGGTGCCGGAGACCAGCAGCACCCTGGAGATCGAGGACCTGATGATCAGCCGGCTCGACGAGCTGACCGAGCTGGTCGTGGTCATCGGCCCGAACGCCGAGCCGATCCCGGTGATCTGCACCGACGGCGACCGCCCGCTGGACATGGAGCGCTGGCGCACCGCCGCCGCGGACTTCCCGCAGCTGGCGGACCCGGTGCAGCTCCCGCAGTCCGAGCTTCCCAGGACCGCGACCATGAAGGTCCGCAGGATCGAGCTGTCGCAGCTGCTGCAGAGCCGAGCCACAGGAGGGCACGTCGCATGAAGGGCCTCATCGTCCCGCCCGGCCAGGGCAAAAGGCTGCTGACCAAGGCACAGGACGTCACGTTCAAGGTCACCGGCGCCGACGGCGGTTTCGCCTCCACCTTCGAGGTGGTCGTGCCGCCCGGCTTCAACGTCGGCGCCCATGTCCACGAGCACTCCACGGAGTTCTTCTACGTCCTCGAAGGCGAGCTGGACGTCTTCGCGTTCGAGCCGGTGGAGCGCACGGAGGACGACTGGCGGGACTGGAAGTCCCCCGACGGGGAGCAGATCCTGCGGGCCGGTCCCGGCAGCTGCATGTTCGTGCCGACGCACACCCCGCACGCCTTCACCAACGCCACCGACACCCCGGTCCGCATGCTCTTCCAGGCCTCGCCGCCGCCGGACCACGAGCGCTACTTCGAGGAGATCTGCGAGATCTTCTCCGCGGGCACCACGGTGGACTCCGGTGCGGTGCAGAAGCTGCGCGACCGCTACGACGTCCACCAGATCACCCCGCTGCGCTTCGAGCCGCCGACCGCCAAGTGAGCCGCGACCACCAGTGAACGGAGTCCCGCTGTGAGCGGCGGACGCATCGAAGTGTGCCTCGTCGGCGCAGGCCCGCGCGGCCTCTCCCTGCTGGAGCGGATCTGCGCCCAGGAGCGCAGGTCCGCCCGCGGGCGCGCCCTCACCGTCCATGTCGTCGACCCCGACCCGCCCGGTGCGGGCCGGGTGTGGCGGCCGACCCAGTCCCGGCACCTGCTGATGAACACCGTCGCCTCCCAGGTGACGGTCTTCACCGACGCCAGCGTCCACATCGAGGGGCCGCTGGAGGAGGGGCCGAGCCTCTACCAGTGGGCCAAGGCCCTCGAACACATCGCGGCGACCTCCGGTGCGACGTCCATGGACGACGCGGCCCTGTCCGAGGCGCGGGCGCTCGGCCCCGACACCTACCCCACCCGGGCGCTCTACGGCCAGTACCTGACCTGGGCCTTCCGGCACGTCGCCGCCAACGCGCCCGCGCACGTGGCGGTCCGCGTCCACAAGGCGCGGGCGATCGGCCTGGTGGACGGCGACGCCGACCTCGGCGGCGCCGGGCCGCAGACCGTACTGCTGGACGACGGCACCCTGCTGACCGGACTCTCCGCGGTGATGCTCGCCCAGGGGCACGTACCGGTGCTGCCCACGGGGGACGAGGCGGAGCTGGCCGGCTTCGCCGCCGGCGCCAACCTGACCTACGTGCCGCCGGCCAACCCCGCGGACGTGGACCTGTCGTCCGTCGCCCCCGGCGAGCACGTGCTGATCCGCGGCCTCGGCCTGAACTTCTTCGACTACATGGCCCTGTTCACCCACGGCAGGGGCGGCGTCTTCGAACGCGTCGACGGGCAGCTGGTCTACCGCCCCTCGGGCCGCGAGCCGCGGCTGTTCGCCGGCTCCCGGCGGGGTGTGCCCTACCAGGCCCGCGGCGACAACGAGAAGGGCGCGCACGGCCGTTACGCCCCCCGGCTGCTGACCGCCGAGTACGTCGCCGCGCTGCGCACCCCCTCCACCGCCCGCGAGCCGATCCGCTTCGGCACCGGGCTGTGGTCGCTGATCGCCATGGAAGTGCAGAGCGTCTACTACGAGACGCTGATCGCCCGCAGGGAAACCCCCACCGCGGCAGCCGACTTCGCCGCCCGCTACCTCACCTCGGCACCCGGCGAGGCGGAGCGGGAGCTGCTGGAGGAGGCCGGCATCGAGGAGGCCGAGCGCTGGGACTGGGCGCGCGTCGCCCGCCCCTACGACGCCGGCGACCTGCACGACCTGGCCGCCTTCCGCGCCTGGCTGCGCGGCTACCTCGACGAGGACGTGCGCAAGGCCCACGAGGGCAATGTCAGCGGCCCCTTCAAGGCCGCCCTCGACATCCTGCGGGACCTGCGCAACGAGGTGCGGCTCGCCGTCGACCACGGCGGTCTTGACGCCGCCTCGCACCGCGACGAGCTGGACGGCTGGTACACCCCGCTCAACGCCTACCTGTCGATCGGCCCGCCCGCCTCCCGCATCGAGGAGATGGCCGCGCTCATCGACGCAGGGGTGCTGGCCGTGACCGGCCCCGGCATGCAGATCGACACCGACCCCGGCGCCCCCGCCTTCGTGTGCACCTCGCGGGAGATCCCCGACGTGCTGGTGCGGGCGACCGTGCTGATCGAGGGCCGGCTGCCGGACATCGACCTGCGGCGCACCGCCGACCCGCTGATGGGCCAGCTGCTGCGCACCGGTCAGTGCCGCCCCTACCGGGTGGCCGGGTCCGACGGCACCGACTACGAGACCGGCGGCCTGGCGGTGTCCGAGCGCCCCTACCGGCTGCTGGACGCCCGCGGAAGGGCGCACCCGCGCAGGTTCGCCTACGGGGTGCCCACCGAGTCCGTGCACTGGGTGACGGCCGCCGGCATCAGGCCGGGCGTCGGCTCGGTCACCCTGGAGGACTCCGACGCGATCGCCGCCGCCGTCCTCGCCCTGCCCGTACCGCAACTGCCGCCGGTGCGGCTGCCCGAGCAGGTCCTGACCGGCTACGGCACCGCAGCGGGTGCGGGCGCATGAGCCATGACCCCTGGGCCGACACCGGCCTGCTCTCCCCGGTCCGCGCCGGCACCCCGGTCGAGGCGGCCGTCGGCGACACCGCATGGCTGCAGGCGATGCTCGACGCGGAGGCCGCGCTCGTACGCGCCCAGGTCCGCTGCGGCACCGTGCCCGCGCACGCCGCCGCGTCGATCACCGCCGCCGCCCGCGCGGAGAACCTCGACGTGCGCGCCCTGGCAGTGGCCGCGCGCGAGACGGCGAACCCGGTCGTCGGGCTGGTCGCGGCGCTCACCTCGGTGGTCGCCGACCGGTCCCCCACCGCCGCCGAGTACGTGCACCGCGGCTCGACCAGCCAGGACATCATGGACACCGGCGCGATGCTGGTGGCCGCAAGGGCGCTGCGGCTGATCGGCGCCGACCTGCGGGCCGTCGCCGACTCGCTGGCCGGCATGGCCGCCGCCCACCGCGACACGGTCATGGCCGGGCGCACCCTGGCCCTGCACGCGGTGCCCACCACCTTCGGCCTCAAGGCCGCCGGCTGGCGGCAGGTGGTGCTGGAGGCGGCCGAGCGCCTGGAGCGGGTCGCGGACGGCGGACTGCCCGTGTCCCTCGGCGGGGCCGCCGGCACACTCGCCGGCTACCAGCAGTACGCCGGTGAGGACGCAGGCCCGGACGCGGTCGTCGACCTGGTCGCGGCCTTCGCCGACGAGACCGGCCTCGCGGTGCCCGTGCTGCCCTGGCACACCCTGCGCACCCCGCTGGCCGACCTGGCCGCGGTCCTCGCGCACACCGCGGGCGCCCTCGGCAAGATCGCCGTCGACGTGCTGGTGCTCAGCCGCACCGAGATCGGCGAGGTCGCCGAGCCGTCGCCCGCGGGCCGCGGCGTGTCCTCCGCGATGCCGCAGAAGCGCAACCCGGTGCTCGCCACCCTCATCCGCTCCGCCGCGGTCCAGGTCCCCGCGCTGGCCTCGGTGCTGACCCAGGTCCTGCCCGCCGAGGACGAGCGGGCGGCGGGCCTGTGGCAGGCGGAGTGGCTGCCGCTGCGCGAGTGCCTGCGGCTGGCGGGCGGGGCCGCGCACACGGCCGTCGAACTGGCCGCGGGCCTGACCGTGCACCCCGAGCGGATGCGCGCCAACCTCGCGGCGACCGGCGGCCGGATCGCCGCCGAGCGCGTATCGGCCGTCCTGGCACCCCGGTTGGGCAAGTCGGCGGCCAAGGAGCTGCTGGCGGCGGCCTCGTCGCGGGCCTCCCGCGAGGGCCGCGACCTCGCCGACGTCCTGGCGGAACTGCCCCAGCTGCACGGGGTGCTGGACCGGCGGGAGCTGGCCGCGCTGCTCGACCCGGCCGCCTACACCGGGGCGGCGGGAGCCCTGGTGGACCGGGCGCTCAAACCGTGAGGGAGGGGGCCGCGGCCGGCCCCCTCCCCCAGGAAGTCCCCGATGGTGTCAGTCCTGCTTGGTCGCCACGATCTCCAGGAAGACCAGGCTGGTGTCGTTGATGAAGGCCGAGCCCTTGGTCACCCCGATGGCCTTGTTGCTGACCTCGGTGGTGGCCGAGAACCTGGCCGTCTTCCTGCCGTCGGCGCCGGTCTCGATGCCCTGCACCTTCAGCCGCAGCGTGGACTGCTTGGTGACGGCCAGCGCGGTCAGGTCGCCGTCGACCAGGAAGTCGGCGCCGTCGGTGCGCACCCCGGTGGAGGCGAAGGTGATCGTCGGGTACGTCCCGGTGTCCAGGTAGCCGGCGTGCTGGATGTCCTGGTCGCGCCGCTTGTGCTTGGTGTTGATGGACGTGGCCTGGATGACCGCGTTGACCGAGGAGTCCAGCGGGTTGTCGGCTAAGACGACGGTGCCCTCGAAGGCGTCGAAGGTGCCGCGGGTTTTCATGAAGCCGAGCATGCGTACCTGGAAGGCGACCTCGGAACGTGCGGAGTCGATCACCCACGTACCGGCTTCGTAACCGGGAATGCTTCCTTGCGTGGACATGGCGTTGAGTGCTCCTCGCGGTGAATCGAGCCGTAACAGCTGGTCAAAGGTACGGGTGGTCACACCGCCATGCGCAGGATCTCCCGCACGACGGGCTCGCACTGCGTCACCAATCATGACACGGCCCCTTCCGCGACCTCACACGGCGTCAGCTCTTCTGCACGGTACGGCGTCAGGTCACCTGAGTGGCCCACGTCACATACGGCCGGGGACGGGAGGCGAATCCCGCGGACGCGTCCCGACGTAATGAGTGCGCAAGGCAATCGCGACGCACCTGAGGGAGACGACATGACCGCACGGCGGAGATCCGTACAGCTCGGCGCACTCGGAGCGGGCGCAGCCGCCGCCCTTTTCCTCGGCGCCACGCAGGCGTCGCCGGCTGCGGCCTCGCCGGCCGGCGCCACGCAAGTGCCCACCGTCGTGGGATACACCGGGTGGGACACCTCGCTCGGCGGCGTCACGCACGAGTACTTCGCACCGAGCTGCGGTGACGTCTTCCGGGGTTCCGTGACCTCGTCGGACGGCAGCGGCGACGTGGTCGCCCGCATCGACAGCTTCACGATGACCTGCGACGAGGGCGTCACCGTGGCCCCGCACTCGCTCGGCTGGACCTTCACCAGCACCAGCGGGGGCCGCTCCTTCACCCTCGCGGGCATCGACCTGGACATCACCACGTCGCAGGGCACCTGCCGCTACACCGGCTCGGTGCAGGGCACCGAGGACGACCAGGGCCTCTACTTCATGACCGGCACCCTGGACCGGCAGAGCGCGGGCTGCGGCGGCGACCCGCAGATCACCGTGACCGACCCCGAGCAGGTGGTCGGCATCCCCGACTGACGCTCCCGCGCACGCCTTCGGCCCGCACCCGCCCTCCTCGACCCCTCCCTCCTCGGCCCCGGCCGCCGCCCCCGGCCGGTCCGCGGCAGCCGGTGACTCCCCCATCGGCACCGGCTGCCGCCCCGGCGTCAGAGGCTGCCGGACGCCAGCACCGCACCGGCCGCGGTCACCAGCCGGGCACCGGTGACCGCGGCCCCGTCCGCCGGCGCAGGCGCGTCCCACCACCCAGAGCCGCCGACGAGCCGGAAGGACCCGACGGGTACGACGCTGCCGTCGCGCCGCAGCAGCTGGCAGTAGACGGTGCGGTCGCCCAGCCCCGGGTCGCCGCTGACCGCCATGTAGAGCCGGGCCGGGTCGCCGGCGTAGAGGAAGAGCCGCCCGGCCGGGCGGTGGTCGGCGCTCAGCAGCGGTGCGGTCCTGCTGACCGGGGCCGCGGTGCCGCCCGGCCCGTGGTGCGCGGCGGTCGCCGCGAACCAGCCGGCGGCACCGAAGACCAGCGCCGCCGCGGCAGCGGCGGCAGCCGCGGGGACCCACCGCCGGGCCGCCGCGGGCCGGGCGCCCAGGCCGAGCGCGGCCAGGGCGCGCTGCTCGAAGCCAGCGGGCGGCTGGACCTCCGGGAGCAGGGCGAGCAGCCCGTCGCCGACGGCGGTGAAGGCCGCGAGGCGGCCCGCGCACTCCTCGCAGTCCGCGACGTGCGCGAGCGCCGCGGCCCGCTCCTGGCCGTGCAGCACGCCGAGTGCGAGGTCGGCCGCGAGGTCGCGGCGGGGGCAGGGCGGGGGCGGGGAGCCGCCGGCGGCGCCGGTCACGGCCGGCCCGTCGTCTCGCCCGCCAGCGCGGCCCGCAGCCGCCCCATGGCCCGTCTGATGCGCGTCTTGGCGGTGCCCAGCGGAATCCCCTCGCTCTCGGCGACCTGCTTGGCCGTCAGCCCGTAGATGCCGGCCATCATCACCGCCCGCGCCTGCTCCCTGGGCAGGTCCGCGATGGCCGCCCGCAGCTCCGCCACCGACTCGCGGGCCAGGGCCTGCCCCTCGGTGGTGGTGACGACGGCGTCGAGCAGCCGCCCGACCTCCGTGGGGTCCACCGGGGTGGCCCGGCGTGCCCGGGCGACGTCCACGGCCAGGTTGTGCGCGATGGTGCACAGCCAGGCCTGCACGGAACCGCGGCGCGCGTCGTACACCCGCCCGTGCTTCCACGCCCGCTCGAACGTCTGCTGTGCGACGTCCTCCGCGAGCCCCCGATCGCCGAGCACCGCGACGGCCACCCCGTACACCCTCCCCTGGAACCTGCGGACGAACGCCACGGCGACGTCGGCGTCGCCCGTCACGAGCCCGGCGAGCAACGCCTCATCCGGCAACCGCTCACCCGGTGTCCCCATCCGCACACCGTAGTTACGGACGCGGGGCGCAAAGGGATTGCGTTTGTGCGCCCCGGATCGGTTCACGGCTGCGCCGGCGACTCCCCGGGCGCGGCGGCCTGGGCCGCGGCGGGCGCGGCTTCGGGTGCCGCCTGCGGCTGCGCGGCCGTCTGCTCGACGCTGCGCTGGGCCGTCCGCAGCAGGTCGCGCGGCGACCAGCCGAGGTTCTTGCTGCCCCACAGCGTCGCAGGCCCCAGCAGGAAGACGACGGCCGCGGGCACCGCCGCCGCGAGCGGGATGCCCAGCGTCGCCGCCGCGCCCAGCCCGAGCGCCGCGGTCAGCGAGCCGCCGACGACGATCCAGCCGTCCCGCTTGGCCGCCTCCTGCTGCGTCGCGGTCTCGGTGCGGACCGGGTCCTCGGCCACGTCGGCCACGTCCAGCAGCCGCAGCCAGCGCTCCTGGACCAGCCGCTCGGTCAGGACGGACATCGCGGCGGCGAAGGCCGGCACCGCGCCCGCACCGTCCCGCAGCACCCCGTTGGTCAGGGCGTGCAACTCCTGCTGCACCGCGGCCACATGGGCCTTGAGCTGCTTGGAGCGCTCCTTGTCGGGGAAGTTGCGCTCGGTGGAGACGAAGTCGCCCAGCTCCCGGCAGAGCCGGCCCGCGAGGTATTCGACGTAGACGGGGCTGCCGTCCTTGCGGGCGAAGTCGGCGAACTCCAGCAGCAGTTGCCGGCAGGTGACGGCCGCGGCGTCGTCCGCGACGAACCTGGCCCAGTCCTTGGACTGCCGCGACGCCTGCAGCGCGACGGCCGCACCGCACATGTACACCGCGACCAGGGTGACCATCAGGACGGCGACGTCGTAGGCCGCCGCCTGGGCCACCATCGCCCAGACCACCGCGCCGAAGGCCGCCACCACCGGGATGCCGGCCCCGAGCGAGACCGCGTTGGTGGTCGACCTGACGGTGCGCTGCACCCGGGTCGCGTGCCGCAGCGCCGCGGACAGCTCGGCGGTCGTCAGACCCATCGGGTGCCCGTGGTAGCGCACCACGGCCAGCATCCGCCTGGCCTGCCGCCGGCACAGCCGCTCGTCCACCCGGACCGGCCACACGAACAGCACCCGGCCGCCCCGCCAGAAGTTCGACATGCCGATCTCCCGCAGGATCAGCCGGGCCGCCAGGTAGCACAGCGGCGGCAGCACACCGATCTCCAGAAACCCGGCGATCCCGAGCCGCACCAGATCCCCACTGCTCACACCCACCGCCATTCCCACCACCGCCGCGCCGCGCCGGATCCAGGCGCCCATCCTGGCGCACCCGCCCGCGCGGGGTCCCGGGAATCCCGCAACGCCCCCGCGCTCAGGGGAGGGTGGCCGCGATGTGGTCCAGGTGGGCCGTCAGGATGGACTCGAAGGCCGCGGGGCGGTCGGCGCCCAGGGGCTGGAGGGCGCGGGCGAAGTGGGACAGGGCGGGGTAGTCGGCCGGGTCGGCGCCCAGGACGGAGACGCGGAAGAGTTCCGTGCCCTGGGCGTACTCCTCCGGGGTCAGGGAGCTGACGCCCGCCTCGGCGGAGAGCAGGGCGGCGATCAGGATCACCAGCCGGTGGTAGTGGGCCGGGATGTCCTCGTCGGGCAGTCCCGAGGCGCGCAGGGCCTGCAGCAGCTCCTCCATGACCAGCCGGGCGCCGGTGCCGCCCGAGGCGTAGCGGCCCCAGACCGCGGCGAGTTGCGGCTGCTGCCCGAAGGCCTCGCGCAGCCGCAGGGCCAGGGTGTGGATGCGCTGCCGCCAGTCGCCCTCGGGGCGGTGGCCCTCCATGGCGGACACCAGGATGCGGTCGGCGACCGCACGCAGCAGGTCGGTCTTGTTACGGAAGTGCCGGTAGAGGCTCGAACGGCTCGCCGTCCCGAGCGGCACCGACCCGCGCCCGCTCTCGCCGCTGCACGCCGACGACCTGGGCGGGCTGCCGCCCGCGCTCGTGGTGGTGCCGACCCACGACCCGGTCGCCGACCACGGCCGCCGCTACGCCGAAGCCCTCCGTACCGCCGGCACCCCCACCCGCCTGACCGAGTACGAGGGCGCCGGCCACGCCTTCCTGAGCATGCCGGGCATGGCCCCGCATGCCGCCCCGGCCCGCACGGAGATCACCGCCTTCCTCCGCACGGCCCTGACCGGATGACCGGCGCACGCCGGATGCCGGATGCCGGACCCCGGCCGGACGACCGGCCCCGGTGGCGCGCCCTCCCCTGGTCCGCGTGATCGTCGGACGAAGCATAGGCGCCCCTCCGACAGCGCAGGCGCAGGGTGTTCACAGGAGCTTCACGTATCCGCGGCCCCGCTCCTGGGGAGTCCGTCGACCATCAGGCCGAGGGTGAAGTCGAAGCGGTCGTGCACCGTTCCCGCGGTCAGCTCGGCGGCGTAGCGCTTGGTCTGCGGGTAGCTGTCGGGCAGCGCGGCGAAGCGGCGCAGGAGTTCTGCGCGGCTGAGCACCCAGCCCTCGCCGCCGTCCTGGAGCCGCCCGCGGGCCATCGAGTGCTCCAGGCAGTAGGCGTTGACGTACAGCGAGAGCGAGTCGATCGCCCAGGCGGCGGCCTGCGGCTGCACACCGCCGGCCAGCAGGATGGCGAGCATGCCTTCGCCGACCCGCAGCGTGTCCAGGTTGGAGGGGGCGGCGGCGAAGGACGCCTGGGTGATCCCGGGGTAGCGCAGGTACTGGTCGCGCAGCTGGGTGCAGACGCCGGCGATCTGCTGCCGCCAGGCGGTGGGGTCGGGCTCGGGCAGCTCGATCTCGGCGCACAGCCGGCCGATGAGCAGCTCGTCGAGGTCCTCCTTGTTGACCACGTGGGCGTAGAGGGAGGACGGCCCGGTCTCCAGGACGGCGGCGACCCGGCGCATCGTGAGGGCCGGGTAGCCCTCCCGCTCCACGATGCCGAAGGCGGTGCTGACGATGGCGTCGACCGTGATCGGCTTCTTGCGCCCGCCGGAGGGCCCGCGCCGGGCCGCGGGGGCGTCCTGGTCGGTGCCGAGCCGGTGACGCGCTGCACGCCGTTGCTGCGGGTTCGGTGACATGCGGGCAGTCTAGCGAATCGCCACGAACAGTGTTCCACATCACGAAGAACACCGTTCGCCTTGTATAGAACAGCGTTCCGCTGTAGAACAGTGTTCGTGTCTACTGACCAGCACGTGTCGCAACCACCCGCCGACCACCCGACCCCCGCCACGCTGCCACCGCGTACCGCCTGGCTCGTCCTGGCCGTCGTCTTCCTCGCCGACCTGATGGACCTGGTCGACTCCAGCGTCGCCACCCTCGCAGGCCCCGCCATCCGCGCCGACCTCGGCGGCGGCCAGGTCACCGTCCAGTGGGTGCTGAGCGCCTACACCGCGGCCTTCGCCCTCGGCCTGGTCACCTCCGGGCGGCTCGGCGACCTGCTCGGGCGGCGCCGGCTCTTCCTGCTCGGCATGACCGGCTTCACCGCGGCCTCGCTGGCCTGCGGCCTCGCACCAGGACCGGTCTTCCTGATCACCGCCCGCACCTTGCAGGGCCTGTGCGGGTCGGTCATGATCCCGCAGGGCCTGGCCCTGGTGAAGGTCGTCTTCCCGCCCGAGCGGTTGCGCAAGGCGCTGATGCCGATCGGCCCGATCATGGGCCTGGCCACCGTGGCGGGACCCGTCCTGGCCGGCTGGCTGCTGCACCTGAACCTCTACGGCAGCCGGTGGCGCCCGATCTTCCTGATCAACGTCCCCCTCGGGGTCGCCGCGGGACTGCTCGCCCGCCGCGTGCTGCCCCGCCGCGGCGGCGAGGACCCGGCCGCCCGCCTCGACCTGGCAGGCGTCGGCCTGCTCACCGCCGCCTCCGCGCTGCTGATCGTCCCGCTCATCCAGGGCCGCGACCTCGGCTGGCCCGCCTGGACGTACGCCATGATGGGCGGCGCCGCCGTCCTGCTCGGCCTCTTCGTGGTCTCCGAGCGGCGCAGCGCCCACCCGGTCATCGCGCCCACCCTGCTGCGCAGACGCAGCTTCGTCGGCGGCCTGGTCGTCGTCGCCGGCTTCTACGCCTCGCTGAGCGCCTTCGTCCTTGTCGTCAACCTGATGCTGCAACTGGGCCTGGGCTGGACCCCGTTGCACACCGGGCTGACCCTCGTCCCGTGGGCCGCCGGCACCGCGGCCGCCGTACTGCTGGCCGGTGCGGTGCTCGCCGAGCGGCTGGGCCGCGCGAGCCTCCAGCTGGGGCTGGCCGTCGCGGTGGCCGGACTGCTGGCCCTGTGGTGGTCGACCGCCCGCTGGGGCACGGACGTCACGGTGTGGCGGCTCGCACCCGCGCTGCTGGTCACCGGCTTCGGCTCCGGCCTGGTCTTCGTGCCGCTGGTCGACTTCGTCATCGGCGACGCCACCGCCGAGGAGGTCGGCACGGGCGCCGGCATGCTCAACGCCGTCCAGCAGTTCGCCGGTGCCGTCGGCGTCGCGGCCCTGGGCACGGTGTTCTTCAGCCGCGCCGCCCACGCCCCGGCCCACTCCCCGCACTCCTACCTGGCCGCGGCCGCGCTGGTGTTCGCCGTCACCGCAGCGCTGAACACGGTGACGCTGCTGCTGGTGGGCCTGCTGCCGCGGCACGCCCAAGCGGCGCACGGTCACGGCTGACCGCCCCCGCCCGCCGTCAAGGCCCGGGCTCCCAGCGCCGGTTGCCGCGTTCTGTCCATGACGACGCGTCACGACCGCACCCTGGGTCACCGAAGTAACTTGTGTCACAGTGAACTCCCGTGGGGGTGCCACGAATCGGCGTCCGCAGCAGCAGGTACGCGGACGGCGCGGCGTACATCCCCCAGAAATCCCCCCACGGAGGAACACCATGACCACACGAGGAAACGGCCGCGCGGCGTCCGCGCTCGCGGTCTCGGCCGCGGTGGCCGCCGCCGCGGCACTGACCGGCGGCCCGCCCGCCACCGCAGCCCCCGCCCCGACCTCCCCCCAGGTACGGCCCATTGCACCGCCCGCCTCGAAGACCCTCACACTCGTCACGGGCCAGCGCATCCGCGTCGACATGGCGGGCGAACGCGTCACCGCCTACCGTGTGCTGCCCGGCGCGGGCGCCGACGGGACGCTGCTGTCCTTCGGCGTCGGCGGCGGCGACCGCTACACCCTGCCCGCCGACGCCATGCCGCAGATCGGCCGCGGGCTCGACCTGTCGCTCTTCGACGTCACCGCGCTCGCCCGGCAGACCACGCAGGACGGCCGCATACCCGTGACGCTGGACTTCGCCGACGGCGCCACCCCCACGGCCCCGCACGGCGTCCAGCTCACCTCGACCTCGACCTCCACCGGCCGCTCGACGGCCGCCGGTTACCTGACGCCCGCCGCCTTCGCGCAGGCCGTACGGGAGCACCGCCTCCCGCCGTCGCTGGCCTCCGTACGGCTGCGCGGCGCACCGCAGGCGGCGGCCCACCCGGACTTCCCGCTGCACACCCTGCAGATCACCGCGGCGGGCCTGGCGGGGGCGCCGGCCGACACCCCGATGGGCAGCATCGTGCTCAACACCGACGACGTCAGCCGCTTCGGCACCGCCGTCCCGGTGGACGGCGGCGAGGGCAACGTCCAGGTCCCCGCGGGCCATTACGCGATCTACACCGTCTTCCTCGACCACGACGCACAGGGCAACGCCGTCGCCTACCGCGAGGTCGCACAGAACGCCACCGTGGCCGACAGCGGCGGCACCACCGCCGTGACCGCCGACGAGAGCGCCGCCGACCGGCGGGTCGGCGTCACCACACCCCGGCCCGCGAAGGCCGACCTGCTCAAACTCACCTGGTTCCGCAAGGGTCCGACCGGCCTGGTCTCCTTCGACAGCGTCCAGATCGGCGACCCCTCGACCGAGGCGGTGTACGTCAACGCACAGCCCGCCGCGCCCGACGGCTCGCGCTACACCGTCCAGTGGGGCGGCAGCTCCGGCTCCGCCACCGGCAGCGGTGCCTACCGCTACGACGTGGCCTTCGGCTCCGACGACGTACCCGCCGACCAGTCCTTCGCCGTACGGGACGACCAACTGGCCACCATGGAGCAGCACTTCTCCGCCGACCCGGCGGGCGGCGGCTTCTCCGGCGCCCTCTACGTGCTGCCCGTCGACGACTTCACCCGGGCGGTGGAGGCCGCGGGGCAGGCCGTCCTCGCCCCGCCGGTCGACCAGGGCGCCACGCACATCCCCGGCACCCGCACCGAGTACATGGGCACCGCCGACGGCGGCGCCTGGTCGTACACCGAACTGACCCCGCAACTGGACACGTTCGAGGCCGACATCACGACCCTGGCCGCCGGCTCCACCCACCGGATCGACTGGGCGCACGGACCGCTCGCGCCGGGCCTGGGCGCGCACCGCGACCAGCAGCTGCGGGACTGCACGGCCTGCGCGGGCGGCGGGCTGTTCAGCCTGTACTTCCCGACCGGCGACAGCGAACCCGACCACATCGGCAGCACCTCCGCCACGTCCACGAACTTCACGCTCTACCAGAACGGCACGAAGGTCGCGGACGAGCCGGACGTCATCGGCGCCCAGGTGCCGGCCACCGGCCAACCCGCCACCTACCGGGCGGTGTTCGACACCGATCGCACCGGCACCGGCGCCACCCAGTCGACCCGCACCCACACCGACCTCGGCTTCCGCGACCCCGGAGGCAGCGATCCCGCGCTCGCCCTGCCCGCAAACGTGCCGTGCCCGGAGACCGACTGCCGGATCATGCCGGCCCTGACCCTCACCTACCGCCTGGACACCGACCAGTCCAACACCAGCACCGGGGCCGGGCAGGCGATGGACCTCACCGTGGGCCACCTGTCCTACGACGGCCGCGGCTCGCAGGCCGCGATCACCTCGGCCGCGGTGTCGGTCTCCTTCGACGGCGGCACCACCTGGCAGCCCGCGGCCCTCACCGGCGCGGCCGGCACTTACCACGCCACCTGGCAGAACACCGGCACCGCCGCCCCCGCCCTCAAGGTCACCGCGGCCGACGCAGCAGGCGGCACCCTCACCCAGACGGTCACCGCCGCGTACAGCCTGGCCGAGGGGGGTCTGCGATGACACGCACCGTTGGGTGGCCCGCCCGTCCGAGGTCCGCCCGCAGGACGTCGCTGTGGTGCGTGGCGGCCGCCGCCGCCCTCCTCCTGCTCCCCGCCGCACCTGCCACCGCGTCCCCCGCCCCCGTACGCGCGGTGTGCGGCCCGGCGGACCCGGGCGCCGTGCACTGCCTGGCCCAGGTGCGTACCGACGTCCACGCGGGCCTCGGCGTACGCGGCCCGAACGCCCGCAGCACCGCACTCGCCGAACTGCCGCCCGGATACGGCCCGTCGGAACTGCGCGCCGCCTACCGGCTGCCCGCGGAGGGCGGCACCGGCCAGACCATCGCCGTCGTCGAGGCGGGCGACGACCCGCAGGCGGAAGCCGACCTGGCCGTCTACCGCACGACCTTCGGCCTGCCGCCCTGCACCACGGCCAACGGCTGCTTCCGCAAGGCCAACCAGCGCGGCGACGCCGCCCCGCTGCCGCCCGACCTGGGCTGGGGCGTGGAGGCCGCGCTCGACCTGGACGCCGCCTCCGCGCTGTGCCCGTCCTGCCATCTGCTGCTGGTCGAGGCCGACCAGGCGGCGGGCGACACGCTGGCCGCCTCGGTGGACACCGCCGCCGCCCTGGGCGCCACCGAGATCTCCAACAGCTACGCGGCATCGGAGAGCAACCAGAACGCCGCCTTCGCCGCCCACTACACGCACCCCGGTGTGGCCGTCGTCGCGTCCTCGGGCGACGCGGGCTACGGCATCCCCAGCGTCCCCGCCGCCTACCAGAGCGTGATCACCGCGGGCGGTACCACGCTCACCGCCGACCCGGGCAGCGCCCGCGGCTGGACGGAGAGCGCATGGGAGGGGGCGGGCAGCGGCTGCTCGGCCTGGGTGGACAAGCCCGCCTGGCAGCACGACCCCAACTGCCCCGGCCGGATGACCTCCGACGTCTCGATGGACGCCGACCCCGAGACCGGCCTGGCCGTGTACACCACCGACGAGACGGGCGGGCAGGCCGCCGGCTGGTCGGTGGTGGGCGGCACCAGCGCCTCGTCACCGATGCTCGCCGCGGTGATCGCCCTGGCCGGCCACCCGGCGCGCTTCCCCGACGCCTCCCGCCTCTACACCGCCGCTGCCGGCCTGACCGACGTGGCCACCGGCAGCAACGCGGCCGGCACGGACTGCGGCGGCGACTACCAGTGCACCGCCGTCCCCGGCTACGACGGCCCGACCGGCAACGGCACACCCCTCGGCCTGACCGCCTTCTGACCCCCTGGAGGACGCGCGGCCCGGCCCGGACACCCTCCGGCCCGGGCCGCGCGCCGTCCCCGCCCGCACCCGCGACCTGACCGCAGGCCCGTCCGGTCCGTGCGGTGACTTCCGGCCGTCAGCGGTGTCCGTACGGACGAGGGCCCCGCGGGGCACCGGGACAGCCCCGGGGAAGGCCAGGGGCACGAGGACGGGAACGACAATGGCAAGTGCGCAGTCCGCCGCCGTGGCGGCGATCTACCGGACGTGGCTGGCCGGACCGGCCGAGGGCGATCCGATCCACGACCAGCGGCAGTGGGACGTCCTGACCTCCGAGCCGGGCGGTGTCGACTACCAGGAGGCCGAGGTCGCCGGGTCGACCGCCTGGTGGGTCACCCCGCACGACAGCGACCGGGACCGGGTGCTCTTCTGCGTGCACGGCGGCGGATTCGTGTCCGGGTCGGTCCACACCCACCGCAGGATGTTCGCCCACCTGGCGAAGGCCGCCGGCGTACGCGCCCTGGTCGTCGGCTACCCGCTGCTGCCGCAGGGGGCGCACCCGGTCGCCCTGGACACGGTGTTCGCCTCGTACAAGGCGCTGCTGGCCACGGGGGTGCGGCCCGAGCACATCGCCCTGGCCGGGGACTCCGCCGCTGCCGTCGCGCTGTTCGGGCTGCAGCTGCGCGCCCGCGACGAGGGCCTGCCGCTGCCCGCAGCCACGATGCCGATCTCGCCGTGGGTCGACATGGAGGTCACCGGGGGGACGATGGAGACCAACCGCGAGGTCGAGGCGCTGTTCAACCAGCCCTGGGTGGCGCAGATGGCCGCCGGATACCTCAACGGCACCAGCCCCCGCGACCCGTACGTCAACGCCCTGTACGCCGACCTGACCGGCTTCGGGCCGCTGTACATCCAGGTCGGCGGCCACGAGGTGCTGCTCGACGACTCCCGGCGGCTGGCCGAGCACGCCGAGAAGGCCGGGGTCGAGGTCCGCCTCGACGTCTTCCCCGAGATGCAGCACACCTTCCAGATGATGGCGGGCCGCGCCCCCGAGGCCGACGACGCGATCGCCCGGCTGGCCGCCTGGGTACGCCCCCTGCTGGGCCTGTGACCCCCGGGGCGTAGCCCGTTCCGGTGACCTGCCCTGCCGTTGTGCGCCGGGGTGGGCGCGTCCGGGCGCCCGCCTCCGGCGGCGGGTGCTTCGCTCGGCCCATGACGTCCGTACAACTCCTGGCAGGGCAGAAGGCGCTGGTGACCGGTGCCAACTCCGGTATCGGCAAGGCGACCGCGATCGCGCTGGGCCGGGCCGGCGCCGACGTCGTGGTCAACTACGTCGCCGGCGCCGACGCGGCCCGGCAAGTCGTCGACGAGATCACCGGGTTCGGGGTCCGCGCCTACGCCCACGAGGCGGACGTGTCCGACGAGGACCAGGTCGTCGCCATGGTGGCCCGCATGGTGGAGGAGTTCGGCACCATCGACATCATGGTCGCCAACGCCGGCCTGCAACGGGACGCCGCCGTCGCGCAGATGTCGCTCGCCCAGTGGCAGAAGGTCATCGACGTCAACCTCACCGGGCAGTTCCTGTGCGCGCGCGAGGCCGCCAAGGAGTTCGTCCGCCGCGGTGTCGTCCCCGAGGTGTCGAAGTCCGCGGGGAAGATCGTCTGCATGAGCTCGGTCCACCAGGTCATCCCCTGGAGCGGCCACGTCAACTACGCCTCGTCCAAGGGCGGTGTCGGCATGCTGATGCAGACCCTCGCCCAGGAGCTGGCCCCCCAGCACATCCGGGTGAACGCCGTCGCCCCCGGCGCCATCCGCACCCCCATCAACACCGCCGCCTGGGACACCCCGGAAGCCGAGGCGGAACTGCTCAAGCTGATCCCCTACCGCCGCGTCGGCGACCCCGACGACATCGCCAACGCCGTCGTCGCGATCTCCTCCGACCTGCTCGACTACGTCGTCGGCACCACCTTGTTCGTCGACGGGGGCATGACGCTCTTCCCCGGCTTCGCCACCGGCGGCTGAGCGCCGATGGCACACCAGGACGAGAGCCGGGCGGAGGCCGCGGAGCTGCCGGCCCATGTCACGCCCCGCCGGGTGGTCATCGTCGGCGGCGGCTTCGCGGGCCTGTTCGCCGCCCGCGCGCTGCGCCGTGCCCCGGTCGCGGTGACGCTGCTCGACCGCCGCTCCCACCACCTCTTCCAGCCGCTGCTGTACCAGTGCGCGGCCGGCATCCTGTCCGAGGGCCAGATCGCCCAGCCGCTGCGGGCCGTCCTGCGCCGCCACCACAACGTGAGCTGCCTGCTCGCCGAGGCCACCGACGTGGACGCCGGCGCCCGCGTGGTGCACGCGCGCCGGCCCGACGGCAGCGAACTGGCGCTGCCCTACGACGACCTGATCGTCGCCGTCGGCATGCGCCAGTCCTACTTCGGGCACGACGAGTTCGCCGAGCACGCCCCCGGCATGAAGACGCTCAACGACGCCCTGGACATCCGCCGCCGGCTCTACCGGGCCTTCGAGATGGCCGAGACCGCGGCCGACCCGGAGGAGCGGCGCCAGTGGCTGACCTTCGCGCTGGTCGGCGGCGGCCCGACCGGCGTCGAACTCGCCGGCCAGATCCGGGAGATCGCCGGGCACACGCTCGACCGGGAGTTCCGCACGATCAACCCGGCGGAGGCGCGGGTCCTGCTCTTCGAGGGCTCGGACGAGGTGCTGGGCGCCTTCGGCCGGCCCCTGACCCAGCGGGCCGCCCGCACCCTGGAGAGCCTCGGCGTGGAGCTGCGCCTGGGCACCCGGGTCACCGGCGTCGACGCGCACGGCCTCGACGTGCTGGACCGCGACGGCACCACCACCCGCTTCGCGGCCCGCACCGTGCTGTGGACGGCCGGCGTCGAGGCACCGCCGATCGCCGCGGCCCTGGCCCGGGCCACCGGCGCGCAGACCGACCGGGCCGGCCGTATCGCCGTGCAGCCCGACCTCACCCTTCCCGGGCACCCCGAGATCCGCGTCACCGGCGACGTGATGGGCCTGGACCGGCTGCCCGGCCTCGCGGAGGTCGCGATGCAGACCGGGGCGTACGCCGGCCGGCACGTACGGCACTCGGTCGAGGGCCGTAAGAAGAAGCCCAGGCCCTTCCGCTACCTGGACCTCGGCAGCGCCGCCTACATCTGCCGCGGCCGGGCCGTGGTGAAGGTCGGCCGGCTGCACCTGTCGGGCTTCCTCGGCTGGCTGGTGTGGCTGCTGATCCACCTGGCCTTCCTCACCGGCTTCCGCAGCAGGATCGGCGCCGTGCTGAGCTGGTCGGTCGTCTTCGCCTCCGGCGCCCGGCGGGAACGGGCCTTCGGCACCCCCGAGGGTCCGGCGGCGGGCAAGGGCTGACGGCTGCTTCTCGGGCTCAGGCGTTGCGGTCCGGCCTCGCGGTCAGGCCTTTCGTACGACCGGCGGGGTCCAGCGGCCGTCCAGGACCTGGGGGCGGGGCGCGTACAGCCGCAGCGTGACGCCGAGCGGGCCGTCGGGGGCGGGCAGCCAGTTCGGCTCGCGCCCGGGCCCCGGGTTCTTCCGGCCGAGGTGGAGGTCCAGGGAGCCGTCCGCGTTGTACGTCGGCGGGTCGCGGTCGCCGAGCGCGTAGCGGTCCAGCTCGTTGGGCGCCTGCAAGCCCTCGGCGTCGTACATCGTCACCGACCAGAAGGCCTCGACCGGGGGCAGCGCGCCGGCGTCGAAGTGGATCACGTAGGCGCGGGCGAGGAATTCCCTGCCGATCAGCCCGTTGACCAGGGCCAGCGGCTCGGTGGGCGGGAGAAGTACGCCTCACGGCTCAACGTCCCGAGGTCGTCACCCAGCTTCCCCACGCGCGCACTCCCGTCCGTCCCTGTGCCCTGGGTCTCCAGCGTGGCACCGGGGCGCGGACCCGGCATCTCGGCCGAGTTCTCAGCGGGGGCGTGAGGTCAGCGGGGCGGGCGGACGGCTTCCGCGGCCTGCGGTGCCGTCCAGCTGGCCAGGAGCTTGAGCCGGTCCTCCGAGGGGGTGCCGGGCTCGGCCGCGTAGACGACCAGCTCGTCGGCCGTCCGCTGCGGCAGCGGGAGGTCCAGGGAGCGGAAGGCCAACTCCAGCCGGCCGACCTCCGGATGGTCGATCCGCTTGACGCCTTCGTGGTGGATCCGGACGTCGTGGCTGGCCCACATGGTGCGGAAGTCCGGGCTGAGCGTGGAGAGTTCGCCGACGAGTCCACGTAGGTCCCGGTCGTGCGGCGCACGTCCGGCTTCGGCGCGGAGCACCGCGACCGTGGCCCTCGCGCCTTCCTCCCAGTCGGCGAAGAAGTCCCGGGAGCCGCGGTCGAGGAAGAAGTACCGGGGGAAGTTGGCGCACCCGCGCCCGGCCGTGGTGACGCTGCCGAACATCGGTGAATACAGCGCCCTGCACAGCGCGTTGCTCGCCACGATGTCCAGCCGCCCGCTGCGTACGAAGGCGGGCGCCATCGTCATCGCGTCCAGCGTCCACCGGACGGAAGCCGGGACCGCGACGTCCTTGCGGCGGTGCGGCTCGCGGCGGTGCGGCTCGCGGCGGGCGGGCCGGGCCGCCCTGGCCAGGTCGAGCAGGTAGGTGCGCTCGTCCTCACTGAGCAGCAGCGCCCGGGCGACCGCCTCCAGCACGCTCTCGGACACCCCGCTGATGTGGCCCTTCTCCAGCCGCGTGTACCACTCGGTGCTCACCCCGGCGAGGACCGCGACCTCCTCGCGCCGCAGCCCGGGAACCCGCCGCCGCCGTCCGGCGGGCAGCCCGACACGCTCCGGTGCGACCTTGGCCCGCCGGCTGACGAGGAAGTCACGGATGTCCGAGCGGTTGTCCGAGCGGTTGTCCGAGCGGTTCTCCGGCGGGGGTTCCATTCCTCCACGGTACCCAGGGCCGGGGCGGGTGAGAGGGGTCGCGTTTATACCCCCCATAAACACGAGCTTGTCCGCTTTGGGGGCCGCCGGTTTCGTGGTGGCAGCACCTGGTTTCCCCCTTCACATCCCAGGAGGATGACGATGACGGCCAAGACCGTACTGATCACCGGAGCGACCAGCGGGATCGGCGCCCGCACCGCGCGCCTGCTCCTCGACCGCGGCCACCGCGTGGCGGTCACCGGCCGCGACGAGAGCAGGCTGAGGGCGTTCGTCGACGAGTCCGGCCACCCCGACCGGCTGCTGGGCCTGGTCGCGGACGCGGCCGACTGGCAGGCCACCGAGTCCGCCGTGACCCGCACGGTGGAGCACTTCGGCGCCCTCGACGCGGCGGTGGCCAACGCCGGTTTCATGTCCGGCGACTCCATCGGCGCCGGCGACCCGGCCCGGTGGGCGCCCATGGTCCTGACCAACGTCCTCGGCCCCGCCCTGCTGGCCCACGCCGCCGTCCCCCACCTGGAGGCCACCGCCGGTCGCCTGATCCTGATCGGCAGCGTCGCGGGCCTGAAGAACTCCCCCGCCAACCTCTACTCGGCCACCAAGTGGGCCACCACGGGCCTCGCCGAGAACCTGCGCCTGTACGCCACCACCCGCGGCATCGGCGTCACCCTCGTCAACCCGGGCATGACCGCCACCCCCTTCTGGCACGACACCCCGGTCCCCTCTTTCGCCCTCCCCCCCGAGCCCATAGCCGAGGCCATCTCCTTCGCCCTGACCCAGCCCCCGGGCGTCGACCTGAACACCCTGACCATCCGCCCCCTCGGCCAGCCCGCCTGACCACGCCGGCGGGCTGCCGGAGCGTACTGGTCAGAGCCTCATCTCGGGTTCCGGCCGGGGCGCCGTTGGGCCACGAGCGCGGCGATGTCGTCGTCGAGCCGGCCGGAGCTGTAGGCGACAGGTCGCGGTGGAGGTGCTCGAGGAGGTGGTGGGGCGCCTCGTCGCCCCAGGAGCGGAGGCGCTCGGCGAGCGGGCAGAACTCGCCGGAGGGGTCGCGGGTCTCGGTGACCCCGTCGGTGTACAGCACGAACTGGTCTCCGGGGCGGACGCGCGTCAACGAGCCCGCCTCGGCCATACGCCCGTAGCGGGCCACGGGCACTTTCGCCTGTCAGCGGCTACACCCGCTCCTGGTGCACCCTGATCCCGGCGGGCTTCAGCGTGCGGATCCTCGCCCAGCCCTCCCGCCCGCTCATCGCCTCGGCCCACTCGTCGAGATCGCCCCCGCCACCGTGGAAGAACCACGAGTCGAAGCTCCCCAGGGCCAGCAGTGCGGGTGCGGCTCCGAACCGAAGCTCGCAGTGGACCTGCAGGAAGTGGTCGTGGTCGCCCTGCCTGTCGGCGATCTCGAACTGCCGGGTGAGGTCCACCATGAACACCGCAGGACCGTCGAACGCGTAGGTCCCGTACTGGAACAGCAGACCGTCGGCGTCAGGTGTGTCCGTAAGGTCGAAGCGCAGCCAGGCGAAGCGGAGGAAAGCACGCCAGGCGCCCTCGGCGTCAAGGCCACCGAGCGCCTGCCGCCCGGTCTCCAGTTCAGCCTGAAGCAGCTCCACGGCCTGGCCCGTCGACGGCCTCCCCGCCACTCGCCATCTCCCCGCACTCGGCACCTGGGCTCAGCGTAGCCAGCCCGCGAGAGCCCCCGGCCACGGCGCCGGGTATACCTGGACTTAGCGCGTTAACGCTAACATTTCAGCAGGCCAGGCGACCCGCCCTCGGCTCGGAAGATGGGATGTCCGGCCCGGGACGTACCGCCGTACGCCGACAGCCGCTGTCCGAATCCGGGTTCACGCCTCTTGACAGGTCTGCGACACGGAGAGGACCGTCTCTCCGAAACCCGTGGGCAATCCCACGGCGCAATAGCCCCATGCGATGTTAGCGCTAACTAAAGGAGTCCTGCCTGCCTCGATGTGGTCTCTGCCGCCTCCGACGTCCCGACGTGCCGACGTCCCGTCCGCCGACGTCCGACGAGTTCCGAAGAGTTCCAAGACAAGGAGCAACTCACCATGCACCGATCGTGGATGCGCCGCGTGCGGCGCGCACTCCTGGGCGCGGGCACCGTGGTGGCACTCGCCGCCGGCGTTCTGACCGGCACGGCCGCCACGTCGCAAGCCGCGACACAGCAGGCGTGCGACATCTACGCCTCCGGCGGCACGCCGTGCGTGGCGGCGCACAGCACCGTGCGCGCCCTGTACGGCTCGTACACCGGGAGCCTGTACCAGGTCCGGCGCTCGTCGGACAACGCGACGAAGAACATCGGGGTGGTGGCGGCCGGCGGCCGGGCTGACGCGGCCGCGCAGGACGCCTTCTGCTCCGGCACCACTTGCGTGATCACCACGGTGTACGACCAGTCCGGGCACGGCAACGACGTGATGTACCAGGGCCCCGGCGGCGCGGGCGGTTCCGACACCCCCGCGAAGGCGACCTCGGAGTCGCTGACGGTCAGCGGCGGCAAGGTGTACTCGCTGTACATCAACCCGGGCAACAGCTACTGGCGCGACGGCCACCTCACCGGCGTGCCCACCGGCAGCGCGCCGGAAGGCGCGTACATGGTCACCAGCGGCACGCACGTCAACAGCGGCTGCTGCTTCGACTACGGCAACAGCGAGACCGACCGCCGGGCTGACGGCGCCGGCGCGATGGACGCGATCTACTTCGGCACCAGTTGCTGGTTCGGCGGCTGCTCCGGCAGCGGCCCCTGGGTCCAGGCCGACCTGGAATACGGGCTGTACTCCGGCGGAAGCCAGTCCTGGAACGGCAACCAGCGCGCCTTCACCAGCAGATACGTCACCGCGATGCTCAAGAACAACGGTACGTCGAGGTTCGCGATCAAGGGGGCCAACGCCCAGTCCGGCGGCCTGACCACCTTGTGGGACGGCTCCCTGCCCCCCGGCTACAGCCCGATGAAGAAGCAGGGCGCGATCATCCTCGGCAGCGGCGGCGACTGCTGCAACGGCAACACCAACCAGTCCCAGGGCACCTTCTACGAGGGCGCCATCGTCGCCGGCTACCCCTCCGACGCCACCGACAACGCCGTCCAGGCCAACATCGCCGCCGCCGGCTACGGCGGCACCACCTCGGGCGGCGGCACGTCAGGCCCGCTGCACGCGGTGGGCGCCGGCAAGTGCCTGGACGTGCCGAACTCCTCCACAACGCTCGGCACCCAGCTCCAGATCTGGGACTGCAACGGCCAGGCCAACCAGCAATGGACCCGGACCTCCTCCAACGAACTGACGGTCACCCTGGGCGGCACCCAACTGTGCCTGGACGCCGCGAACAAGGGCACCACCGCCGGCACCAAGGTGGAGACCTGGTCCTGCAACGGCCAGTCCAACCAGCAGTGGCAGCTCAACTCCAACGGCACGATCACCGGCGTCCAGTCCGGCCTGTGCCTCGACGTCACCGCCGCCTCCACGGCCAACGGCGCCCTGGCCGAACTGTGGACCTGCAACGCCCAGCCCAACCAACAGTGGACCCTGGGATAGCACAGCAACAGCAGTTGCGGTCCGCGGCAGGAGATGCCTGGGAGGGGGGTGGGGGCGCTCCCGCCTGTCCCAGGACGCCCTGAACCGGATCGGGGACTGGGACCAGGACTGAGACCACCGGCAGCAAGTCCGCACGCGCTCGGCGCCGACGCCGGATCCGCTGAACGAGAAAACCCAGCTCAGACACTGTCCGGGCTGGGCTTCGGCGGAACCGCCTTCGGGATTCGAACCCGGGACCTACGCATTACGAGACCGTGAGTCTTCGTGTTGTGTGGTGCCCGGTCGTGCTGTCTGGTGCTGTTCTGCCTGATCAGAGCACGTGCGGCTTGTTGGCCTGTGGTGCCTCGTGTTACGTCGCCCAAAGGCGTCCGGCCACCGGCTGGCCACCGAAGACGCCAAGGGCCTCGTTCATCGGGATTGTCGTCCTCCGACAAGGAACGCTCATGCCGGTGCCTGTAGGTCGCTCAGCCTGTGGCGTGCTGGGTTCAGATCATGAGGTGGCGGCGGATCTGCTGGCAGAGGTCGGCTGTCGCTCGAGTCAAACGCGCGCGCTCCCGTCCGCTCACCCGTTGCCCACACGTTCCGGCATCAGCGCACCCGACCCAGAATAACATTTCATTTGTTATAATCCATCCATGGCCACACCCCCAGCTCCCGGCGAAGGCCCCACCCGGCCGGTATCCGTTTCTTTGCACGAAGGCACCATCGCGGCGCTCAAGGAGCGCACGGGCAGTCGAGGCATGTCTGCATACGTCGAACACCTCATCCAGCGGCAGCTGGAGCGGGACCGGCTGCGCGAGTTGATCGAGGACGCAGAGAGCAAGCATGGGCCGGTCGACCCGGCAGCAGTCGAGACCAAACGATCAGTCCTCCGCGGTACCGCCGGCGATTCAGCAGACGCCGCATGAGCGGGACGCTCGTCCTGGACTGCGAAGGGCTGTCCAAGCTCGTACAGGCCACGCCCGAACTCACCGAGTGGCTGGTAGCAGCCGAATCGGAGGACATCCGCGTCGTCACCAGTTCCGTCACGCTCGTGGAGGCTCGCGACCCCCGAACCAAACAGGCTCGCTTCGACTATGCCATCTCACGTGTGAACGTCATTCCGCCCACGGAAGCGATCGCACGTCACGCCAGCAAACTCCTCGCGGCAGCCGGACTGCACGGCCACAAATACGCCATCGACGCGATCGTGGCAGCCACCGCCCTGGCTGCGCCTTCCCCCGCCACCATCTTGACGTCGGACCCCGAGGATCTCCTCCTGCTCTGCGGACCAGGTATTCGGATCATCAAGATCTGAGCCGAGCTCGTACCTGCGGCAGCTACGCAGCACCGCTCTCCCCTCCCCCGCCCACCGGGGCGGCGTACCGACCGACGCGAGGCCACCGCGTGCGACGCAACCGAGCTCGCCCGCAATCCTGGCCGCCCGCGCCCGAACCCGACGGTGCCGCCGGGACCAGGCCAGGCACGGGCCCCACATCATCGAGGCACGGGAAGAGCCGCACGACGCGGCTGCACGCCCGCCGCCCCGCTCCTGACCGCCTTGCGCGACCGCCCCGGAACCACCGGGCCCTGGAGCTGACATGGCTGACATGATCGTGCCCGGCCCCGTCACGCGCGACATTCGATCTTCGAGAACGTGCGATTCCGGCTGTTCGAGCGCCTGGAGGACTTGACCGACGCCGAGTACCACTGGGCGCCGGTCAGCGACCGCATCAGCGTCCGCCCCGGCGACGACGGTGTCTTCTGCGTCGCCACGCCGTTTCCGGAATCGAGTCCGGAGGCATCGGACCCCCTCACGACGATCGCCTGGCGCATCTGGCACATCGGCAGCCTCTGCCTGCGCGGTTATGTGATCCACTTCTTCGAGGACTTTCCCGAGCTCGGCGACCGCCACGAGTGGCCGGGCACCGCGAAAAGGGGCGTCTAGGCGCTGGCCGAGGACTGGGAGCACTTCATCTCCCGTATCGCAGCCCTCGGCGACAAGCGCCTCCTGGCGCCGATAGGCATGGGCACGGGCGGTTGCCGATGAGACCTATCTGAAGCTCGCGCTTGCACGCGCTGAAAGAGGTCACACATCACGGCGGCGAGATCGGCCTGCTGCGCGACCTGTACCTGCGCGAAGGCGTCTGATTTCGGCGGTGGGCGACCTTGTCCGGCGGCCGGGGTGCGGATGGCCAGATCGTCGATCCGGTGGCGCTCATCGAGATCGATGACGTCGTGGGTCACCGGGTGCCCGGACATGCGGGATCGCGGCTGTCGCCAGGGCCGCGGGGGTCTCCACGGGGTGCGTCAGTCGGGGCCCGGCCGAGTTGGACCACGATGCCGAGTCCGATGACCGGGTACGTCGGCGAGGTGTGGGGTGTCCCGCGCTGGCGGCGAAGGACCCGGGACTCCGGGCTGCACTGTTGGCGTTGGTCGAGGACAGCACGCAAGGTGACCCGAGCCGTTGACTTGGACCACGAAGTCGCTGCGGCGTCTGGCCACCGAGCTCGCCGCCCAGGGCCGTACGCCGGGCTCGGAGAGCGGCCTGGAGAAACGGGCCGGTGGCAACACCGGAACCGCGCTTCAGGCCGACTCAACCGGGTTGGAGGAAGTGTTCTCGGCGAAGACGGACAAGGCGACCTGGTATGTCTCGAAGGCGCGGGCCGCTCCTGCGTAGGCGGCGAGGTGGATGAAGAGGTCGACGATCTCGTCCCGGGTGACGCCGTTGTTGAGCGCGATGCGCAGCTGTCCGCGCAGCGGTTCGAACGCGCCCAGCGTCGCGGCGATGGCGACGGAGACCAGGGATCGGTCGTGCGTCGACAGTGCGGTACGGGTCCATGAGTCCCCGAACGTGTGCACCGTCGCGACCTTGCGGAAGTCGGCTCCGGAGGCCGGTTCGCCGGGGCGGCGGGACGGTTGTTCGTCGCACCAGGCTGATTTCCACGCTCGCACTGTGTGCAATCGGTCTGCTCGGTCGGGTGAACCGTCCGGGCTACCGGGCGTGGATCGAATGTCCCGTCCGGACTGCGACGGCGGGGCTCCCCCGTGGTCTGCGAGCGGGGCCCCTGGGTGGGGGGCGGATCGGGGAGCAATGCGGGACGGGCCCTTCGTTCTCCGGTAGTCCGTCCCGCTGGGGTGTGACTACCGGGGGCGGGTGATCGACTTGTGCTCGACGTAGCCGGTCAGACCGACCTTGCCGTACTCACGGCCGAGGCCGCTGGCCTTGTAGCCGCCGAAGGGGCCGTCGAAGCTGATCGGCGATCCGTTCAGCGTGACGGTGCCGGTGCGCAGCCGTCGGGCGGTGGCCAGGGCGCGGTCGGGATCAGAGGTCCAGATACCGCCGGACAGGCCGTACTCGGAGTCGTTGGCGATGCGGACGGCGTCGTCATCGTCGTCGTAGGCGATGACGACCAGAACCGGGCCGAAGATCTCCTCCTGCGCGATGCGCATGCTGTTGTCGATGTCGGCGAACACGGTGGGGGTGACGTAGTTGCCCTTCTCCAGGCCTTCGGGGACGTGCGGGCCGCCGGTCACCAGGCGGGCGCCGTCCTCGATACCGATGTTGATGTAGTCGATGACGCGCTGCTGCTGGTCGCGGCGGATCATCGGGCCGATGAAGGTGTCGGGGGCGGAGGGGTCGCCGACCTTCAGTGACTCGACCATCTCCTTCACCGCGGCCACGACCTCCTCGTAACGGCTGCGGGGGGCCAGGATGCGGGTCTGCAGGATGCACGCCTCGCCGTTGTTGCCCAGGGAGCCGAACCGCAGACCTTGCATAGCGGCCGTAAGGTCCGCGTCGTCCAGGATGAGTGCGGCGGACTTGCCGCCCAGCTCCAGGCCCACCCGTTTCAGCTGCTCGCCGGCGATGGAGGCGATACGGCGGCCGGCCCGCGTCGAACCGGTGAAGGAGATCTTGTCCACCCCGGCGTGCGAGACGAGGTACTCGCTGGTCTGACGGTCTGCCGGAAGGACGCTGAGCACGCCCTCGGGCAGGCCTGCCTCGTTCCAGAGGTCGGCCAGCAGGGCCATGCTCAGCGAGTTCTCCGGGGAGACCTTCAGCACGACGGTGTTACCGGCCAGCAGGGCCGGGACCAGCTTGGCGGTGGCAGCGGAGAACGGCGAGTTCCAGGGTATGACCGCGGCGACCACACCGATCGCCTCACGGCGCACGATGGTGTCGAAGGCCACCGACGGGTCGGACGGCGCGACGACCTCTTCCCAGCCGAACTCCTCGGCCGCTTTGAGGTAGGCGTTGACCTGGCGGGTCAGGAAGGGCTGGCCGACCTTGGTGAACCAGCCGGCGGAACCGTTCTCCGCGGAGATCGCCGCGGCAATCTCGTCGGCGCGGGCGGTACGCAGCGCGTCGTAACGACGCACGACCTCCTGACGTTCTGCCGGCGTGGTGTGCGGCCACGGACCGTGGTCGAAGGCGCCGCGGGCCGCGGCGACGGCCTTGTCCACGTCTGCCGGCGCGGCCTGCGCCACGCGGCCGAGCACCGACTGGTCGTGCGGGGAGAGGATGTCGAGCGTCAGCTCCGGAGCGCTGGGAGCAACCCAGGAACCACCGATGTACAGATTGTCGCGCACAGTCATGTCTGTCATTCCTTCAAGTGCGGTGGCGGATAAGGAAGGGGGAGGGAGATGTGGGGTGCGCATCGCCGGTGCGCACCCCGATCGGTGCTGCGCCGGCAGACGAGCTGCGGGTGCGGCCGGGGACTTACGTTGCCGCCAGCCGTGGCCGCACGCTCTGGGGCGTGCGCCCAGCAGCGCAGAAGTTCGTTGTGGTGATGTCGCCGGCAGTCGGGCAGGAGCACGGCCCGGGCGGCCGGCACGCGGATCGCTCCCGGTCAGCCCTTTTCGGGTGGGCGGACCATCTTGGCGACCGCGGAGTCGGCGAAATCGCCGGCTCCGTCGCGGTCGGTGGACACGCTGAGCTCATGCCACTGTGCGTCCTCCGCAGCACGTGCCCGGGCGATCTGCGGGGCGAGCCAGGCCGCGTCGGAGCCCAGAAGAAGCCGCGTCGGCGGGGCCGGCTCCTCGGTGAGGCGCAGGATCACTGCGGCCATCTTGGCCGGGTCACCACGCTGCACGTCGGGGTTGTTGTTGTAGGTGCGGGCGAAGGCGCCGACCGTTTCCTCGTACTCGTCGTGGATGTCCGGCACCGGCATCGGGGCGACCGCCCAGGGGGTGTGGATGCCGCCCGGCTCCACCAGCGTGACGCGGATCCCGATGGGGCCGACCTCACGCGCGAGGATCTCGGTGAACCCACCCAGCGCCCACTTCGACGACTGGTAGGCCCCCAGACCGGGCTGGTTGCGCCGGCCTCCGATGGTGGAGAGGTTGATGATGCTGCCCGAACGACGCGGGCGCATCACCGGAAGCACGGCGCGGACCGTGTTGACCGCGCCGAAGAAGTTGACGTTCACATCGCGGTGGAACTCGTCCTCGGGCATGTCCTCGATCGAGCCGACACCTCGGACGCCGGCGCTGTTCACGAGCACGTCGACGGCTCCGAACTCGGCGACCGCGTGGGCGACCGCGTCACGCGCGGAGGCCGGGTCGGTCACGTCCAGTGCCCGTACACGCAGCCGGTCACGGTGCTCGTGGGGGACGGGCACCGTGTCGGGTGCCAGGTCGGTCGCGACGACGTTGTGGCCGGCGGCGAGCGCCGCCGCGACGACACGGCCGCCCAGGCCCCCGGCGGCCCCGGCTATCAGAAAGGTCTTGGTCACTGTTTCTCGCCCCTACGGGGAATCGGTGGCCGACCCGGCGGAGCGGGGCAGTCGGCCGGCGCGGGAGGTCCAGGCTACGGGCGGCTCGGGGATCCGGTGCTTCGACCAGCCCGCCGCCGCGCCCGCACGGTTCCGTCAGGTGGTGGGGTAGTCCGTGGAACGGCTGACCTCGGCCCACTTGTTGGCCTCGGCCAGACGGCCTTCCTCCGAGCTGATCGCGATCCCCAGGGCGTCACTGCCGAGCAGCAGCCGACGCGGGGGCTCCTCGGCATCCACGGCGCCGATGATCGCGCGGGCCATGCGGTCAGGGTCACCGGGCTCGTTGCCGGCGTAGTCCGCGAACCGGGCCAGCCACAGGCCCACGGTCTCCTCGTAGTCGGGGGTTACGGGACCGGAAGACTCCGCCGCACCCGCGGCCCAGCCGGTGCGGATGCCGCCCGGCTCGACGATGGTGACCTTGACACCGAACGGTGCCACCTCGTTCGCCAATGCCTCGGAGAACCCCTCGACGGCGAACTTCGCGGTCTGGTAGGCGCTCAGGCCAGGCGTACCACCCACACGTCCGCCGATAGAGGAGATCTGCACGATGTGCCCGGACCGCTGGCGGCGCATGACGGGAAGGACCGCCCGGGTCATGTTGACCACGCCGTACAGGTTGGTATCGACCTGCGCGCGGAACTCATCCTCGGGGAAGTCCTCTACCGAGCCGCTGGTGGCGTAGCCGGCGTTGTTGACGACGACGTCAACCGATCCGAACCGCTCCACCGCCGCGGCCACCACGTCCCGGGACTGGGACGGAGAGGTGACGTCCAGCGCCACCGCCACCAGCTGGTCCGGGTGCCCGGCCCCCAGGGAAGCCAGCGCCTCTGGTTTGCGGGAAGTCACCACAATGTTGTCGCCGGCCTCCAGGGCCGCGAGCACCAGAGCCTTACCCAGGCCCTGCGAGCCCCCCGTGATCAGCCAAGTCCGTGCCATGACGCGTTGCCTCGTTTCGTCTCCTGTTCACCGCCCCGAACGGGACGGCAACTCCACCGTAGACGAAATTGACTTAATTGCAACACTTGCGATGCAGTACTTAGTAGTGTTGCATCTCACATCGGGAGGTTCGGCATCTAAGTGGGGCTCGCGAGTAGAATAGCGGAATCATGAGAGCTGACGCCGCGCGTAACCTGACTGCCGTCCTCCATGCCGGAGCTCAACTCCTGGCCGAGGACCCGGGTACCTCCATGGCGGCCATCGCCAGCGCCGCGGGGGTGGACCGGACCACCGTCCACCGTCGCTTCGCAAACCGTGAAGTCCTGCTCAGCGCCGTTTTCCAGGCCAAGCTCGACTCCGCCGAACGCGTTCTGGACGAAGCCCGCCTGGTTGAGGCCCCCCTGCCGGTCGCCCTCCACCGCTACCTGGAGGGGATCATCCCCGT
This sequence comes from Actinacidiphila bryophytorum, assembly GCF_016916835.1. Classification (GTDB taxonomy): domain Bacteria; phylum Actinomycetota; class Actinomycetes; order Streptomycetales; family Streptomycetaceae; genus Actinacidiphila; species Actinacidiphila bryophytorum. The sequence continues at coordinate 106,690 of NZ_JAFFIX010000002.1, forward strand.
CAGCCGCGAATGGCCGGTCGACACGCGCCTCATGATGCAGAAAGACCCCGCCGCCCGTGTCCGCCGACAAGAGCAGAGTGCACGCCTCGACGCCTTCATCCGCCGCGCGTTGGACGAGGGCTACCTGCGCGCCGACGTTGACGCGGCCTGGGCGCGGACGATCCTGGACGAACTCGTCGACACTGTCGCCCACCGGTTCCCCGACCTGGAACCTCCGCAGGCCGCCGATCTCGTCGCCGACACCCTCCTGAACGGCCTCGGCGCGACCTGACACCTCACCCAAGCACGACGGACCCCGCACTCGGACAAAGAACTCTGGCCGTAGACGCCTGAATACAGCCCCTCGCCAAGGAGCGCCTCATGCCGCGTTCAGGCTTCAGGCCCTCAATCGGTGCAGCGCAGGTCCGAAAGCAAGCCACGCTCGACACCTTGTAGGAAGTCGACAGGACTTCAACCTTGCGTGGACTGAGTTCTGCCAGCGCCGTTGCACGCTCCTTGCACACATGGCCACGGCTCGGCCACGGCTACGACCTGCACGTACCCAGCCCTCAACACCGATCACAACAAAGTCGCAGGTCAGGGGGCTCACCATACTAGAGCGCTACGCGGCTAGAACCTCTGACCTACGCATTGCGATACGTCGGCCACGAGTGTCCGATAGGCCTGGATTCCAAGGTCACCCGAAACAAGGAACCCCAGGTCAGCAGCCTGACCTGGGGTTCACCATGGAGCCGCCTTCGGGATTCGAACCCGAGACCTACGCATTACGAGTGCGTTGCTCTGGCCAACTGAGCTAAGGCGGCGTGCTGCGCGCTCGGGGCCAAGGGTGGCAGGCGCAGCGGGGGCAAGTCTACAGGGTTGTGGGGGGTGGTACTGACCGGGTGGGGATCTTGGAAGGGTGCAGGTCAGGTGCACTTCTTGTGGGGCGGGGGGACGGTGCCGGACAGGAGGTAGGCGTTGACGGCGGTGTCGATGCAGGTGGAGCCGCGGGCGTAGGCGGTGTGGCCGTCGCCGTCGTAGGTGAGGAGGTGGCCGGAGGAGAGCTGGGCGGCGAGGGACCGCGCCCAGGTGTAGGGGGTGGCCGGGTCACGGGTGGTGCCGACGACCAGGATCGGGGCGGCGCCCTTGGCCTGGATGCGTTCGGGGTGGCCGGTGGCGGGCAGCGTCCAGTAGCCGCAGATCAGGGAGGACCAGGCCAGGGCGGTGCCGAAGTGCGGGGAGGCGGCGCGGAAGCTCGCGACGGCTTTCTTGACGTCGGCCGGGGAGCGGAAGGCCGGGGGGAGGTCGAGGCAGTTCACGGCGGCGTTGGCGTACATCAGGTTGCTGTACTTGCCGGCTTCGTCGCGCTCGTAGTAGCTGTCGGACAGCTGCAGCAGCGGGGCGCCGTCACCCTTGTTCGCGCTGATCAGGGCGCCGCGCAGGGCGGGCCAGGCCTCCTGGTCGTACATCGCGGCGATGACGCCGGTGGTGCCGAGGGCCTCGGTGAGGGGGCGGTCGGTGCCGGTGGGGAGCGGGTGCTTGTCGAGGCCGGCGAAGAGGGCGTCGAGGCGGGTGCCGGCGTCGGCGGCGGAGGTGCGGCCGAGGGGGCAGTCGGAGCGTTTGACGCAGTCGCGGGCGAAGGCGTCGAAGGCGACCTCGAAGCCGCCGGCCTGGACGCGGGAGCTTTCCAGGGCGTTCACGGAGGGGTCCATGGCGCCGTCGAGTACGAGCCGGCCGACGCGCTGGGGGAACAGGCCGGCGTAGGTGGCGCCGAGGAAGGTGCCGTAGGACTTGCCGACGTAGTTGAGCTTGGGGTCGCCGAGCAGCTGGCGCAGGACGTCCATGTCGCGGGCCGAGTCGACGGTCGAGACGTGGCCGATGAGGGCGGCGGACATCTTCTTGCAGCCGTCGGCGAAGGTGCGGTCGGCGGCGGCGAGCTTCTCGGTCTCCGCGGTGGTGTCGGGGGTGGAGTCGACGGCCGTGTACGCGTCCATCTGCTTGTCGCTGAGGCATTTGACGGGCTCGCTGCGGGCGACGCCGCGGGGGTCGACGGCGGCCATGTCGTAGCGGGCGGTGACGGCGGCGGGGTAGCCGGTGGCCGCGTACTGCAGGTAGTCGATGGCGGAGCCGCCGGGGCCGCCGGGGTTGACCAGCAGCGAGCCGAGGCGTTTGCCGGGGCCGGACGCCTTCTTGCGGGCGACGGCGAGTTTGAGGTCGTCGCGCGCGACGGGGTGGGCGTAGTCGAGCGGGACCTTCATGGAGGCGCACTCGAAGTCCGGGACGCCGCAGGAGCGCCAGCTGAGCTTCTGCTTGTAGTACGGCTCCAGGTCGGCGGGGATGGCGGCGGGGAGTGGGGCGAGGGTGGCCGTGGTGGTCGGTGAGGCGGCCGTGTCGGACGGGGCGGGGGCGGCGGTCGCGGCCGGGACGGAGGAGGGGGCGGAGACGGAGGCGGCGGCCTGGTGGCCGGTGCCGCCGGAACAGGCCGACAGCAGCAGCCCGGTCACCGCGATCACGGCGGCCGGGATGCGGAAGGGGCGGGTGCGGTGCATGGGGTGCACGTGGTGCGTGGGGTGCATCGGCTGCTCAGGTCCTCCCGACGGATGGGTGCGAGCGTAACCGGCCGCGGGCGGTGGCAGCCGGGAACGGTGTCCCCTAATGAGTGATTACGAGTTTTGCGCCGGTTTGCGGGATTGCGGTGCGGTGTGGGGTGGGTAGGCAGCTTGTGGGGCCGCGGAGGGGGTGCGGGAGATGAGCGGGGCGTGAGGAGCGAGGGGAGCACGTGATGCGGGGGCCGTAGGGGAGGACGGGGCTTCGGGGGCGATGGGGGCCGCGGGGGCTACGGGGGTTGGTGCGGGGGACGGCGGGGTGACGGCCTTGGCCGGACCGTCGAGTTTTTCCGTCAGGTAGCCGGCGACCAGGGCGAAGAGTTCGCGGTGGGTGGCGACGCCGTCGATGACGCGCACCTCGTCGCCGTGCGGGTGCAGGGCGTCGCGCAAGCGGAGTGCGGCGGCGCCCGCGGCGGTCTCACCGGGGGCCGCGGCGAGCAGCAAGGAGGGATGCGGAAGTGATGATGGGGCCAGAGGTGGGTACAGACCGGAGATCCCGGCGGCGGCGCCGTAGCGGCCCGTGGTGGCGAGTGCTTCGTGTACGGCGCAAGGGGCGCCGGCGCCGACCCCGATGACGCCGGTGGCGGTAGGGGCGGGCAGTACGCGGTAGCGGCGCGCGACCTCGGCGAGTGCGGCGGAGTCACCGGCGCAGCCGGTGGGCAGCACGAGGACGAAGGAGTCGGCGAGCCCGCGCTTGGCGGCGAGGACGAAGCCGTCGTAGAGGTCGGGGTCCGCGTCGGCGGCGACATGGGCGACGACGACGGGGAAGCCGATGCCGGCTGCCTTCGGCGAGGCGTACTGCGGGGGCAGCCATACCCGGGTGCCTTCCTGCAGCTGGTCGAGGGTGCCGCCCGCGGGGTGCCCGAGGGTGCGCACCTCGGGCGGCGGCGGTGCGGGTTCCGGTGTACGGGCCGGCGGCGGCGGTACGGCGACGAGCGCGGGCGCGGCCGCACTTGTGCCGGCCGCGCTACGGTCGGCGGCGCCGCTGCCCAGAAGCGGTACGGCCAGCGCTGCGGCCAGCAGCGCCGCGGCTCCGGCGGCGCCCGCGCGCAGGGCGGTGCCGGTACGGTCCTCGGGCAGTTCGTACGCCCGCCCGGCGCGCTCCGACCACCAGTGCCGGAGGGCACGGTGCCCGAGCAGTACGGCCGCGGCAGCGGCCAGCACCATCGCTACCGACCGCACGACGTCAGCCACGGCACACCCTTCGGGACGGTTGCGGTCCCGAGGGGGGCACGGCGGGCGGGACCACTGCCTGCACCATGCAACGGCGGCGGCGCCAGCCCGGGGTGTCGTCGCGCCCACACCCCGGTCGATCACCCAAACGGCTCCCCTCCGCGGGGCGGCGCCCTTCCGCTGGGCACAGCGGCCCCACGGCTCCCCTTGCCCGCGAGGGCACCCTCTCGCCGCCCGCGAGGCTCGGACGGCGCCCCTGCGCCGGGGCGGCACGCCTCCACCGGCCGCGGTGGCTCGGACGCTGCCCCTGCGCCGGGGCGGCACGCCTCCACCGGCCGCGGTGGCTCGGACGCTGCCCCTGCGCCGGGGCGGCGCGCTTCCGCCGGCCGCGGTGACTCGGACGCTGCCCCTGCGCCGGGGCGGCACGCCTCCACCGGCCGCGGTGGCTCGGACGGTTACCTTCCGCAAGGGGGCACCCCCCAGGGGCGCGGGGAACGGCGCGCTCAGCCCCTGCCGGGGCGCGGGTCGTCACCGACCCGAAGGGGCTCTTCGGTCCGTGCCGGACCACCGGCCGCGAGCGAAGCGAGATGGGGGCACCCCCAGGCAAAGCCCTGGGGGAGGGCCGGCCGCGCAGTTCCCCGCGCCCCTACGTGCTCGGCCCAGCCGCAAGGGACACCCCGACCCCCGCGGCCGGCGGAAGCATACCCCCGCCGCAAGGGGAGCCGTGCGACCACCGCAGCCGGTGGATGCGCGCCCTTGGCACAAGGGGAGCCCCGGAGCCACCGCGGCCGGCGGATGCGCGCGCCCTTGCGCAAGGGGGCCGTTGGAACGGGGCAGGCGGGGCTAGGGCGTGCGGAGGGACAGGGTCAGGGACTCGACGGCCAGGAGGGGGGCGACGTTGCGGTCGAGGGCCTCGCGGCAGGCGAGCACGGCCTCGATCCGCCGCAGACTGTGCTCAGGCCGCGAACTCGCCGCGATCTTCCTGATCCCGTCCCCCACCTCCGTGTTGGCGATGCGCTCCCCCATCCCGAACTGAACGGTCAGCACGTCGCGGTAGAAGGAGGCGAGGTCGGTGAGAGCGAGGTCGAGGGAGTCCCGCTGCGTGCGGGTCGAGCGGCGCTTCTGGCGGTCGGCCAGCTCCTTCATCGCCCCCGCCGTCCCCCGCGGCATCCGCGAGCCCGCGCCCGCCGACGCCCCGAGCGCAGCCCGCAGCTCCTCCGTCTCCTTGGCGTCGACGCCCTCGGCGACCGCCTTGGCGTCCTCGGCCGCCGCGTCCACGAGTTCCTGCGCCGCCCGCAGGCACCCGCCGACGTCCGCGACCCGCAGCGGCACCCGCAGCACCGCCGCCCGCCGCTCCCGCGCGGCCTCGTCGGTGGCCAGCCGCCTGGCCCGCCCGATGTGGCCCTGCGTGGCCCTGGCGACCTCCGCCGCGAGCCCCGGGTCGATGCCGTCGCACCGGGTCAGCACGTCGGCGACGGCCTCCGCCGACGGTGTGCGCAGGCTGAGCAGCCGGCACCGCGAGCGGATCGTGGGCAGGGCGTCCTCGACGGAGGGCGCGCACAGCAGCCACACCGTGCGCGGGGCCGGCTCCTCGATCGCCTTGAGCAGGACGTTGGCCGCACCCTCGGTCAGCCGGTCGGCGTCCTCAAGGACGATGACCTGCCACCGGCCGCCGGCCGGCGACATCGACGCCCGCCGTACCAGGTCGCGGGTGTCCTTGACGCCGATGGACAGCAGGTCGGTGCGGACGAACTCGACGTCGGCGTGCGTGCCGACCAGCGTCGTGTGGCAGCCGTCGCAGAAGCCGCACCCGGGTGCGGCGCCCAGCGCGCGGTCGGGGCTGACGCACTGCAGGGCGGCGGCGAAGGCCCGGGCGGCGGTGGAGCGGCCCGAGCCGGGCGGGCCGGTGAAGAGCCAGGCGTGCGTCATCCGCGCCCCGCCCTGGCCGGTCGTCACGAGCGCGTCGGCGTCCGTCGCGGCGGCGGACAGCTCGGCCACCACAGGGGCCTGGCCGACCACGTCGTCCCATACGGTCACCGCACACTCCCTTCACCCACCGGTCAGACCCGATCGTATGCCTGCCGCAGCCGGTGCACGCCCTCCCGCAGCTGCTCGGTGCTCACCGCACTGATGTAGCTCAGCCGCAGATGGGGGGCGGGCGGCTCGGCGGGGAAGTAGGGGCGGCCCGCGGTGACGGCGACACCGCTGTGCAGGGCAGCCGCGGCCAGCGCCGCTTCGTCGGTGCCGTCGGGCAGCCGCAGCCACAGGTGGTAGCCGCCGTACGGGACGCGCAGCCGTACGTCGGGCAGCTCGCGGGCCACCGCTTCGGCGGTCGCTGCGCGCCGGTCCCGCAGGGCGCCGGGCAAGGCCCGCAGGTGGGTGCGCCAGGCGGGCGAGCCGACGAGTTCGAGGGCGGTCTCCTGCAAGGGCCGGGGCACGAAGAAGCTGTCCACCACCTGCCCGGCCCGCAGCCGGTCCATCGCCGGGCCGCGCGCGGTCAGCGCACCGACCCGCAGGCTCGGCGAGGTGGCCTTGGTCAGCGACCGCACGTGCACGACCACGCCGTCGGGGTCGTCGGCGGCAAGGGGCCGCGGCAGGGCGGGGGCGTCGGCGTGGGCGAGCCGCCGGGCGAAGTCGTCCTCGACCACGAAGGCCCCCGCCTCCCGGGCGACCCGCAGCACTTCCCGGCGCCGCTCGGCCGACAGGCACACCCCCGTGGGGTTGTGGAAGAGCGGCTGGCACACGAAGGCGCGCGCGCCGGTGGCCGCGAAGGCGTCCGCGAGCAGGTCCGTACGCACCCCGTCCGCGTCGACCGGCACCGGTACGGGACGCAGGCCCGCCGCCCGGGCGACGGCCAGCATGCCCGGGTACGTCGGCGACTCCACCAGCACCGGAGTGCCGGGGGCGACGAGCGCGCGCAACGTCGTACTGAGCGCGCTCTGCCCGCCCGCCGTGACCAGCACATCGGCGCCGCCCAACGCCGATCCGGCCCCCGCGATGTCCCGCGCGAACCAGTCCCGCAGCTCCCCCACGCCCTCCACCGGCGGCCGGTCCCACGTCCCGGGCCGCCGCCCGGCCCTGGCCAACGCCGCCGCCAGCGCGCGCTCGGGCTGCAGCGACGGATGCAGATACCCGCCGACCAGGTCGACGACCCCGGCCGGCGGCACCGCCAACGTGGCCATGACGCCACCGGAGTCGGCGACCCTGGGCTGCCCCGCGCTGAGCGCGACCTCCTGCCACGACAGGTCGCCCCGATACCCCGCGGGCGCCACCGCCGCGGCCCGGAAGACCCCGGCCCCCGGCCGGGAGACCACCGCACCCTCCGCGACCAGCGCCGCGATCGCCCGCGACACGGTCACCGGGCTCACCCGGTGCTGCTCCATCAGGGCACGACTGGACGGCAACTTGCCGCCTTCCGGGTAGCGCGCAAGCTCGGCCCGCAATACGCCCAGCAAATGCGCCACACTGCTACCCTCATTCATGACAGCACAGGATAGCGCTACCCGAATCCCCGGGATAGCAGCGAACCACGGAACCGCACTCGCCGCGCTCGGCGTCCTCGGGTTCTCCTTCAGCTTCCCCGCCACCGCCTGGGCACTCGACGGCTTCGGACCCTGGACGGCCACCGGGCTGCGCGGCGTGCTCGCCGCACTCCTGGCCCTCGCCTGCCTGGCCGCCCGGCGCGTACCGGTCCCCGAACGCCGCCACTGGCGTGGACTCCTCACCGTCGCCGCCGGGTGCGTCATCGGCTTCCCGCTGCTCACCACCCTCGCGCTGCGCACGTCCTCGACGGCGCACTCCGCTGTCGTCATCGGCCTGCTGCCGCTCGCGACCGCCGTCATGTCCGTCACGCTCACCGGCGAACGGCCCTCCCGGCGCTTCTGGTACGGCGCGGTCGCCGGGGCGGTGGCCGTCATCGCCTTCACGCTCCAGCAGAGCCAGGGGGCGCCGACGCTCGCCGACCTCTACCTCTTCTGTGCGCTGCTCGTCTGCGCCGCGGGGTACGCCGAAGGGGGGCGGCTCTCCCGGCACATGGCCGGGTGGCAGGTCATCGGCTGGGCCGTGGTGGCGGCCCTTCCTGTCACCGCGGTGACGGCGCTCGTCGCCTGGCCGGCGGAGGCTGTTCCGGTCACCCCTCGGGGGGTCGGCGGGCTCCTTTACGTTGCCGCGGTCTCGCAATTCGGCGGGTTCGTCGTCTGGTACCGCGGGATGGGGCTCATCGGGGTGGCCCGGGCCAGTCAGCTCCAGCTGGCCCAGCCGCTCCTGACCCTGGCGTGGTCCGCCCTGCTCCTGGCCGAACAGGTCCCCCCAGCCGCGCCGGCCACCGCGGTCGCCGTCCTCCTCTGCATAGCGTCCACGCAACGCGCCCGCGCCTGACGGCGCGGGTTCCTTTTCCCACCCTCCCCCACAGCTCCGCGTGGGGGTGCCCCCAGACCCGTGCAGATGAGATGTCGAGTGCGGGCCTCCTTGTGGGGCGCCCCCACCATCGGCGACTGCAGGCTCGTGCACACCGGCGAACCGCCAGCAGCTACCGCTGCCGAGGACGTAGCAAAGCCCACCCCACAGACGACGACCGCAAGCCGCCAAACCGGCCCGAGGGGACGATTCGGGGGTGTCCCCGCAGGCATGCGCGCGACTCCCGCCGCCTCGTTCGGGAAGGGCCGAGGCGCGCAGGCCGAGGAGATACCCCCGAAGCGGCACCGACCCCGACCGCACAGCACGCGCACCCCCGGGGACACCGCACCGCACGGCACCGACCCCGACCGCACAGCGCAGGCGCACCACCCCGGTCACAACGACAGCCGCTGCACCCCGCTCGCGACGGCTCGCCGCCCAGGCGACTCCGTGCCGGTCCAGCACGACCCCCGCCGCGCCAGCAGCCGCCGCAGCCACAGCTCGACGGCGACCAGTTCGCCCAGCCCGTCCAGCGGCGCCCCCGGCGTCGTCGCCGCCGAGCGCAGGGCGTCGCGTACGACGCGGGCGTCGACCAGGCCCGCGTCCGCGAGCAGCGGGGCCTCGAACAGCTCGACCAGGGGGTCGACCGCCGACCGCACACCCGCACGGGCGGCTGCCGCCGCGGCCGAGGAGTGGGAGGCGGCGCCCCACCCCGCGGGCAGCGACCGCACCCCCGCGCTGGCCAGCACGTCGCGCAGGATGTCGGCCCGCGCACCGGGCCGTACGCGCAGGGCGCCGGGGAGGGCGCGGGCGGCGCGGACGACGGCGTTGTCGAGGTAGGGCGCGTGCAGCCGCTGGCTGGGGACGGCGGCTGCCTGCTCCAGGACGCGGAAGTCGGCGGCGTGCCGGGCGAGCGCGGCCCGCGCCCGCCGCTCGCCGGGGCGTTCGATGGGCCAGGGCCGCCTGGCGGCGTCCTGCAGCCGTACGGACACTTCGGCGAGCGCTTCCCCGGTGAGCCAGCGGGCGGCAGGTCCCGGCCGGACCCAGGCCATCGCGGCGAGCGACGCCCCGATGGGACCGTCGAAGGCGCTGCCTGCCCCGGCAGCGGCGGAACCCGAGGCGTACCGGAGCAGCCGGGCCGCCGCGTCCTCCACACCCTGTTGATAAGGGGTGCGGGCGAGCCGCCGCGCGGCCCGGTAGACGGTGATCGGCACGGTGAAGGGCACGAGGACGGATGGCCCGGCCGCGGCGGACCCGCTCGCGCGGGTGAGTGCGGCGACGGGCCGTACGAGGTGGCGCCGGCGCCGGTCCATGAGGAGGTCGGCGAGCCGCGCGGGGTGCGCGTCGAGGACCTGCCGGGCGCCGAAGCCGATGAGGTGGTCGGCGCCGCCCGCGGCGAGCCTGCGCCGGTGGCGTTCCGCGACGATCAGCGACGGGCCGGGCTCGTCGGTGAGCGGTACGGCGGGGCCGCCGGTCAAGTCGGCGTAGGGAAGCGCTTCTTCGCCACCTGGTACGACGACGTGCCGCAGCCGCGGGTCGGCGGCGAGTTCCCCGGCGCGGGCCAACTCGCCGTCCCGCAGCGGGAGTCCGCCCGCGGTGAGGTCGTTGAAGGTGACGGCGAGCAGGCGTTCGCCGGCGAGTGAGCCGGGGGCGCCGGGGATGGTGCCTGGCATGCCGGGGAGCCCGGCGGCGAGCAGCGCGAGGGTGGCGGAGGCGCTGCCGCCGGAGAGGTCGGCGCCGATGCCGGGGGCGGGGCTGAGCGCGCCGAAGTCGTCGTCGGGGCCGCCGGCCCCGACGTCCGGCACGAACCGCGGCTGCGCCAGCCGCGCCCGCACGGACTCGACCAGCGCGTCGCGTATCGAGGCGATGGCCGCGTCGGCGTCGGCGGAGGTGGCGGGCTGGTGGCCGACGGCGAGCGAGGCGGTGGGTTCGTAGCCGGTGATCTCGGGGGCGCCTTCGCGCAGGGTCAGCGCGTGGCCCGGTGGGACGCGGCGGACGCCGAGGTAGGGCGTGCCGTCGCCGAGGGCTTCCGGGGCGTCGGGGCAGGCGAGGACGGCGGCGAGGTGGGTGACGTCGAGCCCGGCCTCGATGAGGTCGGCGAGCGGGAGGGCGGCGGTGGCGTAGGCGGTGCCGCGGGAGAAGCGGGTGTGGAAGACGGGCCTGGCACCGGCGAGGTCGCCCAGGACGGTGATGCGGCGGCCGAGTTGGAGGACGGCGGTGTAGCTGCCGGGCCAGGCGGTGACGTGCCGCAGGGCGCCGCCGCGGGCGGCGACGAGGCCGAGCCGCAGTTCGGCGTCGCTGGCACCGCACCGCCCGAGCACCGCGAGCCGCGCGAGGCCCTGGGAGCCGCTGCCGTTGGAGGAGCCGTACGGAGCGGAACCGTACGGGGAAGACGAAGAAGAGCCGTACGACGAGGACGAAGACGACGACGGAGAGGACCCGTACGACACGGCCCCGTACGTACCGCCCGCGTGAGCGGAGTCCGCGTGGACGACGCGGACCTCGTCAGTGCGCCAGTCGCCCACCGCCCACAGCGGATCGGCGTCGCCCCACAGCAGTTGGGCGCCGACCGGCAGCAGGGTCCTGCCGCCGTCGCCGGGAACGGGACCCGCGGTGGCACTGCTCCACCCCACCAACCACCGCATCGTCGCCTCCACAGGCTGTGGACAGCCGATGCGCAGGCTCCGACCCACCGCTCCCTCGCGCGCGCCTCGCCCCGCCGTGCCGCCACGTCTGACGTCCGAAAGACCATGCTGCCACGAGGATGCGCGCAAGGAGGCGCATGAGTGCTCCCGGGTGCGCCGGTTCGTGCGCCCGACACCTGTCGGCCATCGCCGCCGGGAGGCGAAACCGCGCAAATCGCAGCAATTCGCCGAAGCCGTACGGGAGATGACCGTACCAGCACCGCACCCCGCCGCTCCCGGGCGGGCGCCAAACGCCCCCCATACGGGCGTTGCGGACACCACCGGCACCCCGAAGTCGCCCCCCGGCCGAAACGTCGGGTTCGCGCCAAAGTTTTGCCGCGGCCCCGGCACATGCCGGGGGTGATATGCCGGGTAACCGAGCCCGGTTGAGGCGATCGTTTTCCGCCGCCGATCTTCGTCCGGAGCCCGCCGAGCCGGCTCCGGCGGACCGCCGGGCGGCCCGCGCCCGCGACCCGGAGCGACCGGCCGCGGCCGGTGCGACTACCGCGCGTGTGCGGCACACAGCACGCTGCGTGCCGCCCGCCGCCGGGCGGGGAGGCGGATCGGGGCCGCGGCACCCGGCCGGAGGGGGCGGCCCGCGCACAACACACGGCCCGGGAAGCGACTCAACGCCCCCCGGGCCGGTCCGCCACCCGCGGGGATTGTGGCAGCGGAACTCGCTGGCCCGCCGCACCCCGCCATAGCCGCCTGGCGGAAGCGCGGGCCGACCCACGGCTCCCCATGCAACCGCCCGCAGCCACATCGGCACAGAGCGCACAGGCAGGCGCACGGCCACATATACCGGGAGCACGCGCCGCCGGACACGAACGGCGGTCCGCCGGCGCCGAGTCGGGCACCCGCGGCGGCGAATCATCGGATGCCCGCCGGAAGTTCACCCGGGGCACTTTCCGCGCCACCGTCGCGTTCCTGTAAGGGGCTGGATTCGCGCCATCCGACACGAGACCCTTAACGGTCGGGAGGCGGCGAACTACGCTGGGTGCATCCGGTTCGCACCCGTACGCGCGGCTCGGACAACCGGCACAGGCACCGTGATCGCCGCCAACAGGCCTCCGCGGTGGCTGAATCGGACTCCAGGGGAGGGTGACCCCCGCACCCCCGACGACAGACCAGGCCCGCCGGCCTGCCCCAGCGGCATCACGAGGTGAACCGCAGTGAACAGAGAACACCGCGGGCCGAACGAGAAACTCGGCACCCTTCTCGGTCTGGCCGGCATCAGCAACGCCGGACTCGCCCGCCGGGTCAACGACCTGGGTGCGCAACGCGGTCTGACGCTGCGTTATGACAAGACGTCCGTCGCCCGCTGGGTCGCCAAGGGAATGGTGCCGCAGGGCGCGGCGCCCCATCTGATCGCCGCCGCCATCGGCAGCAAACTCGGCCGCCCCGTGCCGCTGCACGAGATAGGGCTGGCGGACGCCGACCCGGCGCCGGAGGTCGGGCTCGCCTTCCCGCGGGACGTCGGCGAGGCGGTGAAATCGGCCACCGATCTGTGGCGGCTGGACCTCGCGGGCCGCCGCGGACCCGGCGGCGCCGGCATCTGGCAGAGTTTGGCCGGATCTTTCGCAGTGAGCGCTTACGTGACGCCCGCGTCGCGCTGGCTGATCACTCCGGCGGACGCCACGGTCGCCCGCGACGCCCCCGCGCCCGGCATGGCGCACGTCGGGCACACCGATGTCTCCAAACTCCGCGAGGCCGCCGAGGACGCCCGCCGCTGGGACTCCAAGTACGGTGGCGGCGACTGGCGTTCCGGCATGGTGCCCGAGTGCCTGCGGGTCGAGGCGGCGCCGCTGCTGCTCGGCTCGTACAGCGACGACGTCGGCCGCGCGCTCTTCGGCGCCACCGCCGAACTCACCCGGCTGGCCGGGTGGATGGCCTTCGACACCGGCCAGCAGGAGGCGGCCCAGCGGTACTACATCCAGGCGCTGCGGCTCGCCCGGGCCGCCGCCGACGTGCCGCTCGGCGGGTACGTGCTCGCGTCGATGTCGCTGCAGGCCACCTACCGCAACTTCGCCGACGAGGGCGTCGACCTCGCCCAGGCCGCCCTGGAACGCAACCGCGGCCTGGCCACCGCCCGCACCATGAGCTTCTTCCACCTCGTCGAGGCCCGCGCCCACGCCAAGGCCGGCGAGGCGGCGGCCTGCGGGGCCTCGCTCGCCGCGGCGGAAGCGCTGCTGGAGCGGGCCAGGGAGGGCGACGCGGACCCGAGCTGGCTCGGCTTCTACTCCTACGACCGGCTGGCCGCCGACGCCGCCGAGTGCTACCGCGACCTGCGCATACCGCGCCAGGTGCAACGTTTCACCGAACATGCGCTGGCGCGGCCGACCGAGGAGTTCGTGCGGTCGCACGGGCTGCGGCTCGTCGTCTCGGCGGTCGCCGAGCTGGAGTCCGGCAACCTTGACGCGGCCTGCGCCGCGGGGGTCAAGGCCGTCGAGGTCGCCGGCCGCATCTCCTCGGCCCGCACCACGGAGTACGTCCGCGACCTGCTCCACCGCCTGGAGCCGTACGCGGACGAGCCGCGCGTGCTCGAACTCCGCGAACGAGCCCGCCCCCTCCTGGCCGCCCCCGCGTAGGGGTGCCCATCCGCTGGCCGCGGCGGCTCAGGCGGCTCCCCCTGCGCAGGGGGCAACCACCCGGGGCGCGGAGGGTGCCTCTTCGGCGGGGCCGAGCCATCCGCTGGCCGCAGGGGCTGAGGGGTGCGCCTGCGGCGGGCGGTGAGCGTTTTCAGGGGCGCGGGGCTGCGTCTGATCTGCGGCTGGCGCCGCGTGGGCGCGCCCAGCCCCCACCGGGGCGCGGGTCGTCACCGACCCAAAGGGGCTCTTCGGTCCGGAGACGGACCACCCGCCGGCGAGCGAAGCGAGTAGGGGCACCCCCAGGCGAAGCGCTGGGGGAGGCTGAGCGCGCAGTTCCCCGCGCCCCTGATGGTTGCCCCCTTGCCGAAGGGGCGCCCCGCGGGCACCGTGCCCCGGAAAACGCTCACCCTCGGCGGAGAGGGCACCCCCGCCGGCAGGCGGAAGCGCGACGGAGGGCGCAGACGTACCCCCCAGCGGGAGCTGGAGCGCGTAAGTTGATCACGGGCGGCCCGTGAGGAGGACGTGGCATGAGCGCGGCTCTGGAAGAGGCGTACGACGTGCTGGTCGTAGGCGCCGGAATCGTCGGCCTGTCGACGGCCTTCGCCCTGGTGCGGGCGGAGCCCGCCATCCGCGTGGCCGTGGTCGAGAAGGAACTCGCCCCGGGCCGGCACCAGACCGGCCGCAACAGCGGCGTGATCCACAGCGGCATCTACTACCGCCCCGGTTCGCTCAAGGCGCGCTACGCGCTGGCCGGTTGCGCCGAGACCCCGGACTTCTGCGCGAAGCACCGCATCCCGTACGAGGTCACCGGCAAGCTCATCGTGGCCACCGCGCAGGCGGAGCTGCCGCGCCTGCACGCGCTGGTCCAGCGGGGGCGCGAACACGGCATCCCGGTCAAGGAGTTGGGGCCGGTCCAGATCGCCGGGTACGAACCGGAGGTCGCCGGCCTCGCGGCGATCCACGTCGGCACCACCGGCATCTGCGACTTCCGCGCGGTCGCCGCCGCACTGGCGGGCCTCGCGGCGGACGCGGGCTGCACGATCCGCTACGGCCTGCGGGTCACCGCGATCGACCGCGACGCGGACGGCACGGTCGCCGTGACCGCCCACGCGGGCGCCGAGAGGCCCCGGCTTCGCACCAGGGTGCTGGTCAACTGCGCGGGCCTGCACAGCGACCGCGTCGCGCGGCTGGCCGGGGACGACCCCGGGCTGCGCATCGTGCCGTTCAGGGGCGAGTTCTACGAGCTGGCGCCGGCCCGCCGCGGGCTGGTCCGCGGCCTGGTCTACCCGGTTCCCGACCCGGACTTCCCCTTCCTCGGGGTGCATCTGACCCGCGACGTCCACGGGGGTGTCCACCTCGGCCCGAACGCGGTGCCCGCACTGGCCAGGGAGGGGTACGGCCGCTGGACCGTACGCCCGCGGGACCTGGCGGGCACCGCCGCGTACCCCGGCACCTGGCGGATCGCCCGCAGGCACTGGCGGCAGGAGGCCGGCGAGGTGCTGCGCTCGCTGTCGAAGCGGGCCTTCACCGCGAACGCCAGGCGCCTGCTGCCGGCGCTGCGGCCCGCGGACCTGCGCCCGGCGCCCGCGGGCGTACGCGCCCAGGCCGTCCTGCCCGACGGGACCCTGGTGGACGACTTCCGTTTCGCCGGCTCGCCCCCGTTCGTGCATGTGCTGAACGCGCCCTCCCCGGCCGCGACGGCCGCCCTGCCGATCGGCCGCGAGGTCGCCCGCCGGGTGCTGGCAGCGCTGTGACCTGCGGCGGGGCCACCGGCGCAGTCCCGTAGAATCGGACCTACTGTGTCCACTTCATCCCCCGCCTCCCTTGCCTCCGCCGCGTCCCCCGCTGCGGCCGCGTCCCCGGCCGCCCGCTTCCCGGACGGGCCGGCCGCCGACCCCGCCGGTTCGCGCGGCGAGCACCGTATCCGCTCCTTCCACGCCCGGCGCGGCCGTATCACGCACGCGCAGGCCGCCGCGATCGACCGGCACTGGGAGACGTGGGGCGTCGAGCTGGACGGCAGCCCGCTGGACCTGGCGGCGCTCTACGGCGGCGCCGGCATGCCGGTCGTGCTGGAGATCGGCTTCGGGATGGGCGACGCGACCGCGGCGATGGCGGCCGCCGACCCGGCCACCGGGATCCTGGCCGTCGACGTCCACACCCCGGGGCAGGGCAACCTGCTGGCGCTCGCCGACCGCGCGGGCCTGCGCAACATACGGGTCGCCAACGGCGACGCCATCGTCCTGCTGCGCGACATGCTGCCGCCGGCGTCGCTCTCCGGGCTGCGGGTGTACTTCCCCGACCCCTGGCCCAAGGCCAAGCACCACAAGCGGCGGCTGATCCAGCCGTCCTTCCTGGCCCTGGTCGCACCGCTGCTGCGCCCCGGTGCGGTCGTGCACTGCGCGACGGACTGGGAGCCGTACGCCGAGCAGATGCTCGACGTGCTCAGCGCCGCGCCCGAACTGGCCAACGCCCACCCGTCGACGGGTTTCGCGCCGCGGCCGGACTTCCGGCCGATGACGAAGTTCGAACGGCAGGGCCTCGCCAAGGGCCACGTGGTGCGCGACCTGATCTTCACCCGGGTCTGAACCCGGTCCCGACTCCCTTCCGCCCCGCGCCGGGGCAGGCGCCAGCACACGTATCCGGCTACCCATTACCCTCGCGGAGCAGGGCAGTCGCCCCGTACTGTCGACAGGTGGCCACGTACTCGTTCTCGTCCCAACCCGAGCCCGGCCCGCCGTCCGACGGCCGCCGGTCCGACGAGCAGATGTACGTACCGGTCGCCCCCAGCTCCTGGCACTACGCCCCGCGGCGGCCGTTCTGGGAGAGCCGGGCGGTGCGTACCGGTGCGCTGTTCACCGCACTCGCGGTGTGCGGGGTCGTCATCCTGGCGCTGGTACGCAAGCACATAGGCACCGAGCCCTTCCTGGTCGGCCTGGCCCTGGCCGTCCTGCCCGTACCGCTGCTGGTGGGGGCCTTCCTGTGGCTGGACCGGGTCGCCCCCAGCCCCTGGCAAAATGTCGCGTTCGCCTTCTCCTGGGGCGCGTGCGCCGCCACGCTCGTCGCGCTGTTCGCCAACGAGTACGGTGCCAAACTCCTGGCCACCACCCTGTCCGCCACCCAGACCCAGTCCGACAGGTGGGGTGCGACCTTCGTGGCCCCACTGGTCGAGGAGACGGCCAAGGGCACCGCGATCCTGCTGCTCTTCCTCTTCCGCCGCCGGCACATCGAGTCGCTGCTCGACGGCATCGTGCTCAGCGGCCTGGTCGCCACCGGCTTCGCCTTCACCGAGAACATCCTCTACCTCGGCACCGCCTTCGGCGAGGACAAGGCCGTGGGCGCCGGCGTCCTGGACTCCACCACCGCGGCGACCTTCTTCGTCCGCATCCTGATGACGCCCTTCGCGCACCCGCTGTTCACCTCGATGACCGGCATCGGCTTCGCCATCGCGGCCACCACCCGCCCCGGCCGCCCCTGGCGCTGGATCGCCCCCGTCGGCGGCTGGCTGCTCGCCATGGTCCTGCACGGCGCCTGGAACGGCTCCTCGCAGCTGTCCCCGGTCGGCTTCCTCACCGTCTACGTCGCCGTGATGATCCCCGTCTTCGGCCTGGTCGTCTGGCTCGCCTTCTGGGCACGCGCCGGCGAACTGCGCACCATCCGCACCCACCTGGCCGTCTACGCCACCGCCGGCTGGCTCCACCCCCGCGAGCCCGTCGCGCTCGGCTCGATGCGCATAAGGTCCGACGCCCGCGACACCGCCCGCCGCTTCCACGGCGACGCAGGCGCCCGCGCGGTACGCGACTACGCCGGCTACGCCACCCACCTGGCCTTCCTCCGCGCCGCCGCCACCCGCGGCCTGACCCCCCAGGACTTCACGGCCCGCGAGTCCGAACTCCTCCACCACCTCTGGCGCGACCGCCCCCTGGCCCAACCCGCCCTCCTCCAGTCCACCCCCCTCCCCTGGCCACCCCCCTTCCCCCCCCCCCGCCCGCCGTACTTGCCCCAATACACCCACCCCCCGGCCACATGGCTCCCCCCGGGACCGAAGCACCTGTAGGACAATGACGGCATGGACTACGCACGCATGCATGCAGTCGCCGAGGAGCTCGCCAACCGCGCGCCTGACTTCGTGCGCGGGTTCGAGATCAGCGACGACCAGATCGTCATGATGATGCCGCCGTCGAGGCCGCACGAATACGTGGCTCTGCGCATCCGCCAGCAACTCGACAAGCAGCTCCCCCCTGATCTCGTCGCCCACACCGGTGGCGA
The DNA here is from genome assembly GCF_016916835.1 of Actinacidiphila bryophytorum. Lineage (GTDB taxonomy): Bacteria > Actinomycetota > Actinomycetes > Streptomycetales > Streptomycetaceae > Actinacidiphila > Actinacidiphila bryophytorum. The sequence continues at coordinate 124,381 of NZ_JAFFIX010000002.1, forward strand.
GGTCGAACACGCTGCGCTGGGGAAGCTCCGTCGTCCCGATGTGATCGTGGTCCCGTACGCCATCTTCGCCGAGTCCACGATGGCCCCCTTCGACCCCCAGGACGTCCCACTGGTGGTCGAGGTCGTCTCACCGTCGGACCACACCAACGACTACGTCGAGAAGGTCCACGACTACGCGGCGATGGGCATCGGGCTCTACCTCGTGGTCGACCCGCGCAAGTCCACCCTCACGGTCTTCACCGATCCCGGCCCCTCCCCCGAGGGACCCCGCTACCGCGCCCAGCACGACTACGCCTTCGGCTCCCCCGTCGTCGTCGGCCCCTGGACCTTGGAGACCACCGACCTCCGCCCGTACCCGACGACTTCCTGACGCGGACCGCTCCAGCCGTGGGTGCCATGGCCAATCGCTGCACGGTAGACACAGCCCTATTTGACAGCAGGCACTTGCCGCGCGGATCGTTGGTGCGCTTCATCTTCGGCTGAGCCCACGCCAGGGCGAGCCGGCACGGATACTCTCGGACATCCCATGAAACTAGGTGCCAGCTTGCTCCCGTTCGAAGACGACGTGGTAGCCGCACGGAACATCCAGGCCGCCGCCGAGATAGAAGCCGACAGCGAACTGATGATCGTGCGGGACCGGCTCCTCCTTCTTGATCCGGATGGCAAGAGGTTCGGCAGGGTGATCCGGGAAACATTCGATCAGCTACTCAGCGGCGAGACAACCGGCCGTTACGCCTGGGAGCAGCTCCGTCAGACGGAGAAAACGCACGCCGGCTCGATGGTAGAAATCAATCTGCACCGGGAGTTCGACTTCGACGACGGGTCCGATATGGACTACCGGATCGAAGACATCGAAGTCGACTGTAAGTACTCTCAAGATTTCGGCGGATGGATGATTCCGCCGGAGGCTATGGGCCATCTATGCCTGCTCCTCTGCGCAGATGACAGTACGAGCACGTGGAGCGGTGGGCTGATCCGAATCAGCGAAGAGATTCTTAACGCTGGCAAGAATCGGGACGGGAAGCGCAGCATCAAAGCTGCAAGCCGCAGGAATATCTGCTGGCTGTGGCGGAACAGCGAACTGCCTGAAAATCTGCTGCTCCACCTCGATGCCGCAACGAGGGAGCAGATCCTGCTACCGGGCAGAAACAAAGGCCAGAAGCGCGTAAATCAATTGTTCCGACTCGTACACAGTCGCCGCATCAGCCGGAGTGTGGTCCGCACAGTGGCTCAGCAGTACGATTACATGGCACGGGTACGGGAAGGCGACCGAGGTCGAGCACGGCCTAAGCTGAGGGAAGAAGGGATCATTATTCTCGGCGATTATCTGTCGCACCAGGCCGTGGCCCAGGCGCTTGGCGGGCCGGTGCCCGGGGCAGGTGAGTTTGTGGCGTTCAAGATCGCACCGGCGGGGCCGCAGCACGCCGGGTTGCCTCAGGCGGAGTTGGACGGCCGATACTGGGTGGTTGTTGAACCGAGTGCTCAGGTTGGTCCGGCACCGAGGATTCCCGAGCCTCAGGGCCGCAAGGAAGCGTAGGCAGAGGGACATGGAATCCGCACGCTGGACACCACCAGACGGATCGTGGGCGTCATCCGAAGCTCGCCGCCGCAACATGCAAGCGATCAGGAGCCGGGACACCAAACCTGAGCGGCTGATTCGGAGCCTGCTGCACGCACACGGCCTGCGCTACCGCGTGGCAGCACGGCCGTTGGCGGATCTTCGCCGGACAGCTGACGTGGTCTTCCGCCCGGCGAAGGTAGCTGTGTTCATCGACGGGTGCTACTGGCACGGCTGCCCCGAGCACTACGTCCCGCCGAAGACCAACCAGGGCTATTGGTCAGTGAAGGTCGCCACGAACATGGCCCGCGACCGGGACACCGACTTGCGCCTCGTCGATGCAGGTTGGACGGTGCTCCGCTTCTGGGAGCACGAGTCACCTGACCTTTGCGCGCTTCAGATTGCGGCGACTGTCGACAAGCTCCGACCGCGGCGGCCCTGACGGCGCCGGCACCGTCATATCGAAGAGCATTTCCTTTCCGTGGTCCTCGGCCTTCCGGCGCTCCAGTTCCTTCTTTCCTGCATCAAGTGCGGCGAAAATCTGCTCCCCGACCGCCTTGGCTACGGGCGGCGGAAAGGCATTGCCCACCTGGCGGTAGGCCGCGGTCTTCCGGCCTGAGAATTTCCAGGTCTTCGGAAACCCCTGGATGATCGCAGCCTGACGGACAGTGAGTTTCGGCCCGCGCGGGCTGTAAAGATCGCGCTCAGGAGACGTCATTTCCTCCGGCTCGTTGGCAACACCGAGTCCGCAGATACCAAGCTTTCCCCAGGCTTCCTTGGCCCTTGTCGGGCCGAGATCGGCACCGCCGTGCTTCTTCGACCCTCCGACCAGAGTCGGGGCGACACTGCCCAGCTTGGCTTGGTCCAGCCAGTTCTTGTAGAACTTCTCCCAGCCTGCACTGCCGTCAGCCTGGAAGCGGCTGCGCATCGACTGCCGCAGTGCCGCAGCTACTGTGACGACTGCATGCTGCGGCTCAACCCATTTGAAGTGCCGGTGGTACTCGGCCTTCATTGCCACCAGAATTGCACGGGGGCGCAGTTGCGGAACTCCGTAGTCACGGGCCTCCAGCACCCTCCAGTAACAGATCCGGTAGTCCATCTTCTCCAGCGCCTCAACGATTTCCGAGCGGTAGGCGGCAAACTTGTGCTCTGGTTCAAGCAGCCCACGCACGTTTTCGATCATCACTGCTTTGGGCTCCAGCTCAGCCACCATCTCCAGCATCCGCGGGAACAGGTCACGCTCGTCGTCGGCGCCCAACTGCTTCCCGGCGAAGGAGAACGGGGGGCAAGGGACGCCGCCCGCCAGGAGATCAAGCTGGCCCGGCTTCAGTCCAAGGTCATCGCTCTTGAATTTTTTGAGGTCGGCGTTGATGACCTTGCAGTCCCCCCAGCTGGAGTCCTTCTCGACGTTGGCGCGCAGGGTCGCGCAGGCGTCCTGGTCGATCTCAATCAGTGCGAGGTGACGGAATCCGGCCATGTGCAGGCCCACAGCCTGACCGCCAGCACCAGCGCAAATCTCCACCGATGTGAAACTGGCCTCCGGCCCGGTGCGAGTCATGCACTCTCCTTCGTAACGTCCACTGGCAGACACACGGTGCAGTCCACCAACACAGAGGGTGACAGACACCACTGACAATCCAGCCACCAGTCTGCATGCAGGAACACCCACGCCCGCTGGCGACCCTAGATCCGTCGCGCAAGCCATACAATATGACTTATGCGCAGCCCTGCATGGACATGGGATGAACTGCTGCTCGCCGGCGCTCTTGTGGTAGAGAACGACTGGTGCGAACTCCGCGAGGGGCACAGGGCGGTCCAGGAGCTGTCTGAAATGCTGCGGTCGCTCACGATCCACGACGCGGAAGTGGTCCGTTCAGTACCGCAGTTCCGGTCCCCCGGCAGCGTGAGCCGGAAGACGACGGATCTTGCAACCAACCGCCCCGGTTTCCCGGGGGTGCCGACTCGGTGCGGGAAGCTCGACCACGTCGTGATCGCCCAGTTCACTGAGCGGCCCACCGAGATGCTGGCAATGGCAGGCGCTCTCCGCAAGGCCTATGCCTCCGGCGAACTTGAGGCGGCTCAGCCGCAGCCGGAGGAGACTGACGACTTTGGCGGCGCGGCGCTCGAGGGACGCCTCCTGACCCGTGTCCTCATGGCCCGGGAGCGGAGCCCATCCCTGCGACTCGCGAAGATCGCGGAGGCACGGAGGACCGGCACGCCGCTGTCCTGCGCAGTGTGCGGCTTCGGCTTCGCAGACTTCTACGGCCCCGTCGGCGAAGGCTACATCGAGGTGCATCACGTGCTGCCGCTCCATGTATCCGGTGTACGCCAGACCACGCTCAGCGATCTTGCGTTCCTCTGCGCCAACTGCCACCGGATGTGTCACCGGCGTTTCGAGGGCGAGTCCTGGCGTACGCCGGAAGCCGTCCGGGTACAGCTCGCGGGGCGGACCAGGGCCGGAGACTGAGCGCTCCGTTCAGCGCGACAGGTCCGCAGCCACCTGACGCAGTACAAGGCGCGGCTTTTCAGGGGGTTTAGGGTGGTTGATTTCCTCGACGGATTCGACCTGGAAAACGTGTGACACCCCTGTAACACTCTGCATCTGACGTGTCGACAGTAAACGCACGGGGGCGCGTGGGCGTGCGGGCGGTGTGGGAGGGGTCGTCGGTCGCGGGCGATGTGGGCGAGGAGGGCCGGGCTGTGCAGCAGGATGCGAGGGCCGGGCGGATGCCGGGCGCGGGGCGGTTCTGCACGGTGCCCGGAGCGGGGGCGTGGGCGGGGGCGAAGGTGCCGGCCGGGGTGGTCGTGGAGGAGTATCCGCTGCCGCAGCAGCACGAGCAGGTGCTGCGCGAACTGACCGCGGAGGTGCGGGAGTCGGCGGACGCCCTGCGGCAGGGCGGGGAGTGGACGGGGGTGGCGCTGGCGCTGGACGCCGCGATGGCCCGGCGGGGGGTGCGGGTGCGGGCGGTGTACCCGCGGGCGCTGCTGGCGGTGCCGCGGCACGCGGCGCATCTGCGGCGGGTCTCGGAGGCCGGGGTGAGCGTACGGGTCCTGGACCATGTGCCGCACGACCTGATGGTCTTCGACCGGCAGACGGCCTGCCTGACTGCGGGCGAGGGGGCGGTGGCACCGCTGGTACGGGTACGCGGTCCGCTGCTGGCCGCGTCCTTCGCGGCGATCTACGAGTCGTACTGGCAGCGCGCGACCCCGCTGTCGCGTACGTCGGCAGGCCCGCATCACGCCCGACTCGGGGAGCGGGAAAGGGCGGTGATCCGGCTGATGACCAACGGCTACAGCGACGAGCGGATCGCCAGGAAGCTGGGCATCACCGCACCCGACGTCCAGTCGGTGATGGCCGCGCTGATGGAACGGCTGGACGCCGGCAGTCGTTTCGAGGCGGGGTACAAACTCGCCCGTGAGGTCGACCCGCGGGACCTGTGAGGGGTGCGGCCCCGCGCAGGGGCCGTGACAGCCGGAAGGGAGCCGTGGGGGCATGCGCGACCGGGAGGCGATGCAGGCCCTGCTGGCCCGGGCCAGGGCGCGCGTGGAACCGTCGGAGTTCGGGCTCGCGCCGCGCGGCGACCCGCGCGGGCGCAAGGTCGCCGGGCTCACGCACGAGCACATGACCCGGCTGCTCGGCTGGCCCGAGCACAAGTACGGCTACGTCGAGCGCGGCCGGCTCGCGGTGATCGAGACCGAACTGCTCGAACCCATCGCCCGCATCCTGCACTTGTCGGACCACGAGTGGGAGGCGCTGGTCCTGTACGCGACGGGTGTGCCGCCGGCCTACCGGCTCGACCCGCAGCTGGGGCGGGCGGTGCCGAGCCCGTGGGAGCGGGTGCTGCACGGGTCGCGGGAGATGGCGTACGTCAACGACGCCGCCTGGGACGTCGTCGCCTACAACGCGGCCTTCGCCCGCGTCTTCCGGCGCCGCGAGGTGCCGGGCAACGTGATGCGCTGGATGCTGCTGCACCCGGAGGCCCGGGTCACCCTCGGGGACTGGGAGCACAGCTGGCTGCCGCTGCTCGTACCGCAGTTGCGGGCGGCGGTGGCGGCCAACCCGCACAACAGGACGCTGGCGCAATTGCAGGCGGACGCCGGACGCGACCCGGTCGTCGCCCGTGTGCTGCAGGCGCCGCCCGGGGAGTACATAGGGCCGCGGGCGGAGAACGCGCTACCGCTGCTGCACAGCGAACTGGGGCCTGGCTGGGCGACGTTGTGCGCGGCCGGGCCTTTCGGGGTGCCGGGCGGGCGGCTGATGTTCGTGCTCTTCGACCAGGGCGAGCGCCCGCAGCACGCACCGGCCCTGTCCGCACCCGCCAGCGGCCCGGTCGATCCGGACCCGGGAGACGCAGACCCGGGAGACGCAGACCCGGGAGACGCAGACCCGGGGGATCCGGCTCCGCCGGACCCCGCCCCTCCGCATGCACAATGAGGCCCCATGAACTCCCCTTTGCCGCACGCGCTGCAGGCGCTGACACCGAACGTCCACGCATGGCTCCCGGACGGCCACGCGACCTGGGGCATGGCCAACTGCGTCGCCGTGACCGGGCGGAGCGCGGGGTCGGGCGCCGTGCTGCTCGTCGACACCCCGTACACCGCCGGCATGACCCGGCACCTCCAGCAGCTGATCGACGGCCTCGGCGCCCAAGCCGACACAGGCTCCGGAAACGCTCCCGGCCCGGGAATCCGCACGGTCGTCAACACCCATGGCAACGGAGACCATTCGTACGGCAACGGCCTCTTCCCCGGCGCCGAGATCATCGCCACCGAGGCCAACGGCGAGCACCTGTGCGCCGAGCCCGCACCCGCGGAACTGGCCGGGCTGATCGCCGGGAGCGACCCCGGCACCGCCCTCGGGGCGTACATGCGGCGGCACTTCGGGCGCTACGGCGACTTCGGCGTGGTGCGTGCTGTCCACCCGGACCGCACCTTCAGCGGGGAGTTGGAGCTGGACGCGGACGGGGTGGCGGTGCGGCTGGTCGAAGTGGGTCCCGCGCACACCGCGGGCGACCTGATCGTGCACCTGCCGGAGGAGGGCGTGGTGTGCGCGGGCGACGTCGTCTTCAACGAGGACCACCCGGTGCACTGGGCGGGGCCGTTGGAGTCGGTGCACCGCGCGTGCCTGGCGATCCTGGACTGCGACCCGCGGGTGGTGGTGCCGGGCCACGGCCCGGTGATGACGCCGGCCGAGGTGCGCCGCTACGCCGACTACCTGCTCGATCTGCGCACCGCGATCCACCGCGGGCACCAGGCGGGCCGCCCGCTGCCGGTGCTGGCCGCCGAGCTGATCGCCGCCGACCCTTACCCCGCCTGGGGGTTGACCGAGCGGATGGCGATCCTCGCCGCGGTCGAATACCGCGCGCTGAACGGCGAGACCGGCCGCCCGGACCTGGTGGCCCTGGTCGGCATGGCGGCCGAGTTCGCCCACCGGCGGGAGGCGGCGGTGGACGGCGCCGCGGCCGGGAGCGTACCGGCGGGCACGGGCGGCTGACCGCACCCGCAGGGCAGTTGGACGCACCAGCGGGCGGCTGAGGGGACGCGCAACGGGGGCCGACGTGCCGACGGCCCCGGCGTCGGGGGGGTGTACGCCGGGGCCGCCGGCTGCTCTTGGGCGGCTGTACAGGTCGGGTACGGGCGGTACGGGGTCGGGCGCCGTGCGGGCCGCCGCAGGCCTGGTACGGGCCTGTTACGGGCTTTCCGCGGGCCGGGGGGCAGGCACGGCGTCAGACCGCGACGTCATGACCGTACAGCCACGGCACCGGGTCGATCGGGGCGCCCCCACCGGGCCGCACTTCGAGGTGCAGGTGCGGGTCGGGCACATTGCCGGTCGCGCCGACCCGGCCGATGGTGTCACCCGTGGTGACCTGGCCGGACGTGGCGACCATGGTCGACAGGTGGCAGTACCACAGCTCGGTGCCGTCATCGAGGCGCAGGACGACCCGGTAGCCGTACGAGCCCGCCCAGCCGGCCGAGGTGACCGTGCCGCTGTGGACCGCGTGCACCGGGGTGCCGGTGGGGGCGGCGAAGTCCTGGCCGGTGTGGGTCGCCCACATGTTGCCCGTCTCGCCGAAGGCGGTGGTGAGGGTGTAGGAGGCGACGGGTTTGACGTACGAGGCGGCGAGTTGGGCCAGCCGCTCCGCCTCGGCCTTCGCCGCGGCCTCCGCGGCAGCCCTGGCCCTGGCCTCGGCTTCCGCCTTCGCGGCGGCGGCCTGGTCGCGCACCTTCTGGGCGGCGGCCTCCTTGGCGGCCTGCGCCGCGGCGGCGTCGCGCTCGGCCTGGGCGGCGGCTTCACGCTGCCGGGTGACCTGGCCGATGATGCGGGCGCGCAGGGCCTCGCCGGGGTCGGTGACGCCGGCCTGCGGGGAGTCCTGGGCGGAAGCCGGGGCCGGCGCAGGCGCGGGCGCCGGTGACACGGCCGAGGGGTCGTACGACGGCGTGCCGACCGCGACCTCGGGCTGGGCGGCGGGAGCCGCGACCGGCGGGAGGGCGTCGGGGAAGCCGGGTGCGTCGGGGACCGATATGGGCGGCGCGGCCGGGGGCGCGTCGGCCGCGGCGGCCACTCCCGCGGTGCCGACCGCTGCCATCGCCGCGATGCCGAGGACGGCCGAGCCGACGGCGGCGCCGCGCGCGGGGAGCCCGGTGCGCTGCCGGGGGAGCCGCAGCTGCCCGCGGGTGCCCGCGTCGTCGGGGCCTGAGCCGGGGTCCGAGCCCTGGTCGTACGCGTCGAAGGAGGGGGCGGAGGCGGCGGGCCGCGGGGACTCGTCGTCCCGCTCCCCGAAGGGCCACTCCCCGGTCGGTGCGGCTACCGGGGAAGGAGCGTAGGCAGGCTGGTTGGACGCCACGGGGGCGCACTCCTTTCCTTCCTTCTCGCCTACCGGGTTAGCTGACGGGTTCGGAGCAGGAAGGTCTCCTACGGGCCTGGCGGCTGCCCGATTCACCCCATTGGACCCCTCCCGCGGTAGCGGAAGGGCGGGTCCCCGGTTCCCGCGGACGGGATTCGGCAAGCGCACGGTGCCGCCTGTCGGCGGCGGTGACGACCGCGCTGCGTTATCGAACGTTAATAGAGCCGGAGAGGTTTTCCAAGCCGAATCGGAGAGTTGGCACCGGGAACCAATCGGGCACGGTGTACGTAGAATGGATGAACCGGACAGTCGGTGTGGCCGGGCGGTGATGTGAGTGTGCGTCAGTTGTTATCGGAGGGGGTGGCATGACTACGGACGGTGAGACGGCGACGGCGGCCCGCAGCGGCGGGGCGAGCGGGGCAGGGGAGCCAGGACCGGGCGGGGCCATCGGGGCGCGGCACGGCAGCACGAACGGGCGGAGACGCGGCGGCCGGAACGGGGCGTGCGCGGAGATATCCGCGTGACCGGCGCGGCAGCACCAGTGGTCTGGACCTGTGCCAATGTGCGAACCGCTTGGCATGCCGCGGGCGCGGGCCGCACGATGGGCGAGCCCGACGTTCTTGTCATGCACCCGTCCCCACCATGACGCCTCAGGGAGCCTTCGATGGAACGCCCCAACTCCGCTGTGCCCAGCCGCCGTTCTCTGCTCCGCGGCGGCCTCGGCGCCGCCGCCACCGCGGGCCTGGCTGCCGACCTCTCGCCCGGCGGTGCCGCCCGGGCCGCCACCCCGCCCGCCGCACCTCGTGCGGTCACGGTCGACTACCCGTCAGCCACCTGGGCGCCGGCCAGCACCGCGAACTACACCGCCTCCAGCCGGCCGACCAGCTACCCGATCCAGATGGTGGTCATCCACGTCACCCAGGAGACCTTCGCCGACACCATCTCGCTCTTCCAGGACCCGGCCCACGCCGCCGCGTCCCACTACGTCGTCCGGTCCGCCGACGGCGCCATCGACCAGTGCGTGCGCGAGCACGACATCGCCTGGCACGCGGGCAACTGGGACTACAACACCCGCAGCATCGGCATCGAGCACGAGGGCTGGGTGGACCAGCCGTCCTACTTCACCACCGCGATGTACCACGCCTCCGCCGCGCTGACCGCGGAGATCTGCGACAAGTACGGCATCCCCAAGGACCGCAACCACATCATCGGCCACTACCAGGTGCCCGGCACCGACCACACCGACCCGGGGCCGAACTGGGACTGGGTGCGCTACATGCGGCTGGTCAACGGCGTCTGACCGCCTGATCCCCCCCAGCCGGTCCGGCGCCGCCCCCCGGACCGGCTCAGCGCGGCCGGTGCCCGGGCGGCGCCGGCCGCTCCAGCGGGAACATCACGCTCAGCCGGGGCAGCCGCCTGGCCGACTCCTCCTCGTCCAGCGCCGTCCAGCGGATCCCGGCCGGGTCGCGGGAGCCGTCCGGCCCGGGCGGTGCGCCGGCCCGCCCCGCGGCGTCGGCATCGCGCGGGACGCCCCGCGCGGAGCCAGGCAGGGAACCGTACGAGGAGCCGTACGAGGAGCCGCGTGAGGCGGCACGCACGACGGCCCGCACGGCCGCGTAGAAGGCGTCGCCGAAGTCCTCGGAGGGGCCGGTCGCCAGCTCGTACGCCTCCAGGCCGAGCGTGTCGAGCGCCGCCCAGGCCGGGCGGTCCTCGGCGGACCACGCGGCGCGCGGGCGGCCGGCCAGCCGGAAGACCTCGGGTGCGTACGCGAGGACGTCGGGGTCGTTCACCGCGGCCTCGAAAACCGCCCGGCCCAGACCCATCATCCAGTGCTGGAACGACCGGAAATCGTCGTCGGAACACCAGCCGCCGAAGACCCGGTCGGCCGCGCCCCGCAGAGTCCAGGTGAAGGCTTCATCCGTCAACCGGTCCAGGCAGGCCTGAAAGCCCACGATCCCGTCGGCAGGCAGCCGGGCGAGCGCTTGGCGCAGCCAGGCATCACGCTTGTCACCGCCGTTTCCCTGCCGCCGGGAGTCCTCAAGGAGGGTCCAGAAGGAGTCGGTGTCCATGGTTGTCGACTATGCCAGGGGCGCCTGACGGGTCCAATTCCCTTGCAGAAAAGCCCAGTTGGCGGACACCGAGGCGGAAGGGGCGCCCCGCCCGCACCCGCAGAACCGGCGGCGGTGCCGTGTCACGCGCAACATCCCTCTCACCACGCCTCCCACCCGCCACAACCACCCCAGCGCGACCACGGTACCGGGACGCACCGCGACCCCGCACCCGCCCTGCCACGACCGCACACCCGCCGCACCAAACATCGCTTCGCCGCGAAAAGAAGCGCATACTCGAACCGATACGCGCCGGGTCGCACGCCCGGCTCGGTATTCCCTTCGACGGGCAATTGCGGCCGGAAAAGCGCCGCGGCATCGACGCACTTCCGCACCCTCTCGAAAGCATGCGGATAATTGCTTTCAACTCCCCTTCCCTTTCGTCCGATCGGGTGACTCGCGAACATTGTGCCGCCTACCTTGTTCCGCGGCGCGGGCCAGGCGCCCGCGCGCACCGAGACGAAGGTGGGGACATTCATGCTCCGGCTTTTACGCTCCCTTTCCGCGCACCACCCACCGACCCCGAGACCGCGCAGGTTCGCCGCGCGGGCCGGGGTCGCCATATCGGCGGCGCTGCTCGCGACGGCGGCCGGCTCGCTCACCCCGGCAACCGCCCACGACGGCGGAGGCGGTGGCGGCACACCGCCGCCTCCGAGCGGGGACGGCCTGCAGAAGACCGTGCAGAACGTCACGACCCCCGGCAGCTCACTCGCCCAGCACTCCGACACCCTCAACTGGACGGTGTCGTACGACACTTCCGCCACCGGCGGACCCGCGCCCGCGACCATCACCGACCCGATCAGCAGTGCGGGCGCCGGGCAGACCTACGTCCCCGGCTCGCTGCACGTGCCGCCCGGCTGGACCCCCGGCTGGTCCACCGACGGCAGCACCTTCTCCGCCACCGACCAGGGCGCCGCGACCACCGTCGTCCAGGCGGTCGACGACAGCGCGGTCGGGTCGGGCACCAACGTGAGCGGGGACCTGCTGCCGCCCGTCCAGGCCGCCACCCGCTCCACCGGCGGCGACGGCTTCACGCCGATCCTCTACCGGGCCGCCTCCGGCGACGTCGAGGCGTGGAACATCTACCACCACAGCGGCCCCGCCGCCCGCCTCGTGGTCTGCAACGACCTGTCCTCGGGCCAGCCCTGCCCCGGCGGCCCCTGGCCGCGCCCGCTCAACACCGCACCCGGGGCACTCGGTTCCGGCGACACCGGGAACGTCTACACGACGCTGACCCCGCAGTACGTCATGGACCCGGGGCGGCCCGGAGTGGTCTACTACCCGGCCGTCGCCGCCGGTTCGGTCGGCGCCGGCTGTCTGGACCTGGGCGCCCGCGCCAACTGCGGCTTCTTCCCGCTCGCTTCGGCGACCGGCTCCCCCAGCAGCGCCAACGGACTTGCCGGGCTCGCCGCCCAGGGCGGCCGGCTGTACGGGGTGGCCAGCACCGGTCAGGTGCTGTGCCTGGACATCGCCACCCAATCCCCGTGCGCCGGGCAGCCCTTCGCCGCGATCGTGCCGCCCAACCACGACCTGCCCGGCAACACCTACGCCCTCTACCAGGGCTCCCTGACCGTCGCCGACGGCCGCATCTACGCGTCCTCCGCGCCCCTGGCGAGCGGCTCGACCGCCCCCGGCCGCCCGGCACTCGGCTGCTTCGACCCGGCGACCGACGCCGTCTGCGCCGGCTGGGACACCCCCCACCCGGCGGGACCCGACGCGAACGCGAACACGTACAACGCCTTCACCGCCTACGACACCGCGGGGCACCCGACCGGTGTCTGCACCGCGGACACCACCGGCGGCTCACCGTCCACCAATTGCTACGCGCTCGACGGCGGCCCGCTGGCCGCCCCGGCCACCGGACTCGACGCGCTGCCCGCCGGAACCCTGGTCTTCAACCCCGAGGTCGTCAACGCCGGGGGCGACAACCGCAGTTACTTCGCCGTGTGGGGCGGGCCGCTGCCCGGCAACACCGTCTGCTACAGCTGGACCCACGCCCAGCCCTGCGCCGGATTCCCCGCCGCCGCGGGCCACCCCGCGGTCAACTCCGGTGTCACACGCGACTACGGCTACTCCTACGACGCCACCACCCGCTGCCTGATCGGGCTCGGCGACGCGGGCATCCTCTTCTCGATGGACCCCGCGACCGGCGGCTCCCCCTGCCTGCACACCGGCGCCTCCGTCACCCTCAAGCCCGCCGACTTCTACTGCGACGGCGGCACCGGGCACACCGCCGCCTACACCGAGGCCCGGCTGACCGGCCTCGACCTCGCGCACACCGAGCAGGCCGCGACGGCGGTCGCGGTCACCGACCCCGACGGCACCGTGATCGCGACGCCCGCGCTGTCGCCGTCCGGCACCGTGGACCTGTCCGGCATCTCGGCCGCCGACCACCCGTCGATCACCGTCACGGTGCAGTTCAGCCTCACCGACACCAGCGACTTCGACGGCGGGGCGCACCCCGCGCTGACCGCGTACTTCCAGGGCGACGACCCGCAGATCTGCCTGCGGACGACCGTCACCACCGACTGCGCCACCAGCCAGGTCGCCGACACCGCGACCGGCACAGACTCCACCGGCGCGCTCACCTCCAACACGGTCACCGTGCCGGTGCAGCCCGGCTCCGCGTGCCAGCCGCACGTGACCGTGAACAAGGAGATCTGCGCGGGCACGTCGTGGCACGCCTGCGGCCCCGGCGGCGCAGGCCCCTGGGTCAAGTCCAGCCCCGTCGGCCTGCTCCAGCTGCTCGGCACGGCCTACTGGCGGATCACCGTGACCAACGCCGGGCCGGTCGACGCCACCGGCGTCACCGTCAACGACCCGAGCACGCCGTCGTGTTCGTCGGCGGCAGGCACCTTCACCCTGGCGTCCGGCACCAGCCGCCAGGTCTACTGCGACTCCTTCCTGCTGGCGCTCCCGATGAAGAACACAGCGACGGCGAGCTTCACGCCCGCCAACTCCCCGCACGGCACGCACCCCACGACGACCGACCCGTCGTCCGCCGTGGCCTGCTCCCTGCTGTGCATCCTCCTCCCGGCCGAACACCACTGACCCGTACGGCGTTCCGCCGCTGAATGTGCCCGCCTTCCGGCGCCGCTCCCGGGCGCCGGAAGACGGGCCTGCGCCCCGGGCACCCGCATTCCGCCGAACGCCAGTACCCTCGTGTCCTCGCCGCCGTCCACGCAGACGCCGTGAGCGAGCCCCGGCAGGACCGCTCGGCAGCCGGAGGAACGCGGGGCTGCGGACGGCGGCCCCGCCACCAGGGGCAGTGCGCAAGGGACGGAATCAGGTGGACCACGACCACGACGCCACGGGCATACCCGGCGAGACCCAGCAGACCCCCCCGGCGCCCGCCGCCGACCCCCCAACCAAACGCGTCACCCCCCGCCCCCCGCGCACGCCCCCGGCGGCCAAGCGTCCGCCCAACCCCGCGAAGCCCCCGGCCGACGCGGTGGCCAACCCGGCAGCGGCTCCCGGGACCGCGCCCGGCGCGGCGGACGCGCCGCCCCAGGTCAGCCCGGGCACGGCCGCCCCGACGGCTACGGCCAACGCTGCGGCCACGCCGCCCGCGCCGGAGCCGAGCACGAGCGCCCCGGCCGGTACGGCCCCCGCGGCAAGCACGCCTACGACCAAGTCCGCGCCCAAGGAGCCCGCCGACGCGGGCAAGGCCGCCGCCGATACCGCCAACCCGGCGGACACGCCTACGAAGCAGCCCGCAACCGCCGCCGAGGTGTCGGCGCCACCGCCGGCCGACGCGAGCACGGCCGCCCCGGCCGGAACGGCCAAGGCTGCGGGCAGGCGTACGGGCGAGGCGCCCGCGAAGCCCCCGGCCGAGGCAGTGGCCAACCCCGCAGCGGATCCCGGGACCGCGCCCGGCGCGGCAGAGGCCAAGAAGGCCTCACCGGCCGGTACGGCCAAGCGCAAGTCCGCGGGGAGCGCGCCCGTCCCGGCCGGCGCGGCCACACCCGACGCGCCGCCGGCCGACGACGTCCGGGGCAAGGCCACCGCCCCGGCCGGTACGGCCAAGGCTGCGGGCAGGCGTACGAACAAGGCCGCGGCGAAGGCGCCCGCGGCCGACGCGAGCAAGGCCGCCCCGTCGGGTACGCGCGCGAAGCAGTCCGCGCCCACCCCGCCCGCGACGCCACCGGCCGACGCGGCGAAGGCGTCCGCCACCGCTGCCGAGGCAGCGGCGACGCCACCGGCGGACGCGGTGGCCGACCCCGCAGCGGCTCCCGAGTCCGCGCCCGGCGCGGTGGACGTGGCGCCCCCGGCCGACGGGAAGGCCGGCCCGAAGAAGGCCAGACCGGCCGGTACGGCCAAGCGCACAGCCGCGCGTACAGGCAAGACCGCCGCCACCGGCACCCGGCCCGCCGCGAAGGCGGCCGCGCCCGCGGCCGGGACCGCAAGCGCAAGCTCGGCCACCGCGGCCAACGCGTCCGCAACGCCCGCCGCGACGGCGCCCCCGGTCGCCGCCGCAAGCCCGGCCACCGCCACCCCCGCCGTCGAAAGCGCGCCGCCAGGCGGGTGGCGGCTTGGCGGGTATGTCGAGGAAGGGGAAGCCGGGGAGGACAGTGCCGGGCATGTGGTGGTGCGGGCGCGGCATCAGGTGTCGGGGACGCCGGTCGTGATCACGTATCTGCCCGCCGCGGAGGCCGCGGACTTCCGGGAGGCCGCGGAGGGGCTCAGCGGCCTCGAATCGCCCTACGTGGCACGGCTGTACGCGTATGTCGAGGACGGGCCGCACGCGGCGGTCATCCGGCAGGCGGTGGACGGGGTCGCCCTGGACGTGCTGCTGGCAGGTGGCGGGGCGAGGCCGGGGGCCGAGGCGTCGCTGACCGTGTTGAAGGGCTCGCTGCTGGGGCTGGCGGCGGCCGAGGAGGCCGGGCTGCGGGACGCCGGGTACGTACCGTCGAAGGTCCTGGTGTCCGCCGGGGGCGGCGTCAGGCTCGCGGACCTCGGGGTCGCGGCGGGCGGCGCGGAGGCGACGGGGGTGCAGGCGGCGACCGCCGCCTTCTCGGCGTGCCTGGCCGGCGGCGCCGAGCCGCACCCGGACGTCCAGGCCCTGGTCGCCCGCGGCTTGACCGCGGACGGTGCGCAACCCGCCCCGGGCGCCCGGGACTTCGCGGCCGAGGTGGAGTCCGTGGCCGTGGCGGCGTACGGCGAGGAGTGGGAGGCGCGCGGGCAGTACGAACTGGCCGCGCTGGTCGCCCCGTTGCTGGCGCGGTCGGCCGCCGAGCCGCTGCTCGTGGCCGTACCGCCCACCGAGTCGGCGCTGCCCTTCACCTTCGTCCCCGACGACGCACCCGGGGAGGGCGGCGGCCTTCGCCGCCGCACCAAGGTGCTGCTGCTCGCCGTCGCGGCAGCGGTCGTCGCGGGTGCGCTGACGGTCGCCGCGGTGGCGACCGGCACCAGCAACGACGCCGCCGCGACGGTGACGACGACCCCGTCGGCGACCGCGACGACCACCTCGGCCCCTGCCGCGGCCCCGGCCACGACGGCGCCCGCGCCGACCACGACCGCACCGCCGACGACCCCCGCGACCACCCCTGCGACGAAGCGGCCCAAGCCGCGGCCTACCAAGGCCCCGACTACCAGGCCGCCGGTGCCGACGAAGCCCGCGGCGCCGGCCGGTCCGCATGTGACGGCCGTCACCGCCACGCTCACCTGCGTGCCCGGCGGCAACATCGCGCGAGCGGTCGTGCGGGTGGAGTACGACGGCGCCGCGGGCGGCACCCTGCACCTGGTGTGGTGGCGCAACGTGCTGCCGACCCAGACGGGTGCCGCGCTCATGGACCCGCAGACAGTGAAGTTGCCGAAGGGTGCGACGAGTTACGTCTTCACGTCGAACTTCACCTACCGCGACGGCGGGCACCGCCCGTTCATCGGCGTGACGGCGTCCACCGACCCCGCCGCCGCGACCGGGTCCAGCAGCCAGTCCGTCCGCTGCCGCTGAACCACCCCCGCTGCCCGGGGGCCGGACCAGGCCACCCGGGCAGCGGAGCCGCACGTGCGGAATGAGATGATCCGCCGATGACCAGCGCAAACAGCGCGACCAGCGCACCCGGCGCACAAAGCGCACAGAACGCGCAGAGCGCGCAGCGCGTCGAGTGGATGCTGCGCCCCGCGGCCGCAGCCGACGTCGAGCCGATAGCCGAGCTGCGTGCCCTCGTCATGCGCCCCGACCTGGTGCGGCTAGGCCGCTACGACGAGCACCGCGTACGGCAGCGCTTCCGGGACGCCTTCGACGCGCGGCACACCTGCGTCGTCACGGTCGGCGGCGACCTGGCCGGCTGCCTGACCGTCCGCCCGGTGGACACCGGCCTGTGGCTTGAGCACTTCTACCTCGCCCCGCACGTGCAGGGCCGCGGCCTGGGCTCTGCGGTGCTGCGCTCGGTGCTGGCCCGCGCGGACGCGGAGGGTGCGGCGGTGGGCCTGGTCGTCCTGCAGGGCAGCCCTGCCCGCCGCCTGTACGAGCGGCACGGCTTCGTCATGGCCGCCGAGGACCCGGTCGACGTCACCATGACCCGCCCGGTGGCCCGTACCGCGACCGCCACGGCGGCCCCGAACGCGTGACGCCCCGCCCCCAGGAGGGGAGGCGGGGCGCCCGGTCGGAGAAGACCGTTCAGGGCGGACAGCCGGTCAGCAGGACAGGTTGCTGCCCGTGGGCACGCCCAGGATCGCGGTGAAGCTCTGGTACGCGTTGATGCGCGACTGCACCTGCGCGGGGTTCCCCCCGTTGCACTCGATGCTTCCGTTGATGCTGCGGATGGTCTCGCCGAAGCCGGCGCCGTTGACCATGGCGTTGTGCGGGGTCATGGTGCCGGGTCCGGTCTGGGTGTTCCAGTACCACAGGCCGGTCTTCCAGGAGATGGCCGGATCGGTCTCGACCAGGCCCGGGTTGTCGAGCAGGTCGACGCCCAACGAGTCGCCTGCCGCCTTGTAGTTGAAGTTCCAGCTCAGCTGGATGGGGCCGCGCCCGTAGTACGAGTAGGTGCCGGCGGGGCAGCCGTAGGGCTCGGCGGCGCAGTAGTTGCCGGACTTGTCGATCTCGGTGATGTAGACGAGGCCGCCGGTCTCGTGGCTGACGTTGGCGAGGAAGGCCGCGGCCTCCTGCTTCTTGACCGTGTCGCTGCCGGTGGTGGCGAAGCCCGGGTACGCGCTGAGCGCCGCGGTCAGGCCGCTGTAGGTGTAGAAGGAGTTCCGGCTCGGGAACATCTGGTTGAACTGCGCTTCGCTGACCACGAATCCGCCTGGCGGCGGGGTGCCCCCGCCGGTGGTGCCGCCGGAGCCTGAGCAGCTGTACGGGCTCCAGTACCACGTGCTGATGGTCGGGTCGTAGCCCGGGTTGTCGTGCGTGGCGATGTAGTTGAGGCCGTTGGTGTAGCGCACGATGTCGCCGGTGACGTACGAGTGGCCCGCCGCCCATGCCGGGTAGCTGCAGGTGGAGCCGCCGGTCGTACCGCCGGTGCCGCCGGTGCAGCTGCCCTGGTCGGCCCAGACGTCGGCGGCGCCGGGCGTCTCGCCCTGCGTCCACCACTTCGCCGACCAGTTGTGGTTGTTGTAGGAGGCGGTCATGCCGCCGGTGTAGACGGAGGACGAGTTCCACGCGGAGGCGCAGGTCGCCGCGGAGGCGGGCGACGACATGGGCACGAGGATCGCCAGGCCGACGATGGCCGCGAGTGCGGCCAGGAACGCGATGAGACGTTGTCTCGACACGTGACCACTCCTTATGGGGGTTGAGTGGGGTCCTGGCACACTCCAGCGCATTGGTCTGGACCTGTCAAGGTCCAGACCAATGCTCCTTCCTGCGGGCGGCCGGCGCCCGCCGCCCCGGGGCGCGCGGGCCTTGCGGGGTGCGTGGGGCGCGCGACGTGCGGGCGTCGTGGATGGTGAGCGTGAAGAGGGCCGCGACCAGGGCCATCACCGCGAGCACGAGATAGACCGTCCGGTAGGCGGACGGCGGCGCGGTGTGCGCGCCCGCCGGGGTGTCGGCGATGAGCAGGGTGGCGACCAGCGCGGGCGCCAGGGCCATCGAGAACTGGCTGATCACGCTGTTGAGGGTCGAGGCCTGCCCCATGTCCTCCTTGGGGATGGTACTGACCGACGCGACCGTGACCGGCATGAAGACCGCACCCATGCCCAGCCCCAGCAGGAACATGTAGATCCGGAAGGCCCACGGCCCCGTACCCGCCTCCACCGTGGTCATCACGGCCAGCACGACGGCCACGCAGAAAAGGCCCGCGGCCATGATCCGCCGCGGCCCCACCCTGTCGTAGACGCGGGCCACCAGCTGCACGGTCAGCAGGACGCCGACGGCCTCGGTGAAGGTGCTGCTGCCGGAGGCGAAGGCGCTGCCGCCCTGCGCCTCCTGGATGAACAGCGGCGCCGCGTACATCGCGCCCATGAACGGCACGAAGCCGAGCAGCACGACGATCTTGGTGTCGCGGAAGAGCGCGTCCCTGAACAGCCGCAGCCGCAGGATCGGTGCGGCGGTGCGCAGTTCGACCAGCACCGTGGCCGCCACCAGCGCGGCACCCGCGGCCAGCGAGCCGGTGATCACCGGGGACGACCAGCCCTGCCGGGCGCCCTCGCAGACGCCGTACATCAGCAGCGACATCGCCGCCCCCGACAGCAGCAGCCCGGGTATGTCGAAGCGGCCGGGCTCGCCGTGCCGCGGGTTGTCGAGGAAGAACAGGCCGAAGAGCAGCGCCGCCACGCCGAAGGGCAGGTTGACGTAGAAGACCCACCGCCAGGACAGCCCGTCCACCAGGGTGCCGCCGAGCATGGGCGCGATGGACGGCGCGATCTGCTGCGGGAGGGTCATGATCCGCGAGGCCCGTACGCGCTCGGCCGGGGTGAAGGTGCGGAAGAGCATCGCGCCGGCGACCGGGGTGAGCAGGCCGCCGGCGAGGCCCTGCAGGCCGCGGCAGACCACGAGTTGGCCGAGGCTGCCGGCCGTTCCGCACAGCGCGGAGGCGGCGGTGAACAGGCCCATCGCGGTGAGCAGCACCGGCTTGGCGCCGAACCGGTCGCCGAGCCAGCCGGAGACGGGGATGCTGATGCCCACGCACACCGGGTAGACGACGACCACGCTGTCGCTGCCGGCCGCCGACACGCCGAAACTGCGGGCAATGGAGGGCAGCGCGACCGTGGTGATGGAACCGTCCATCACCACGAGGAAGAACGTGGCGACGAACATGACGGGTACGACCAGGCGCTGGTCGAGGCGACGGCCGGGCATGGGCCTCCTGTCGGCGGCGGATATGCTGAGTCTACTCACTATGAGTCGGCACATGAAGACGGGCAGCGGCACAATCAGCGGCAGAACCGACGGCGGCAAGGGCAGTCGCGGACGACGGCAGAAGAAGGAGCGTGGCGGGACCCAGTGGTGGACACCCGGAGCAGCGACGTACTGGTCGACGACCTCTTCAGGACCACGGTGCGGCTGCGCACCTACGTCGACGGGCAGCTGAGCGGCCACGGCCTGTCCGTACCGCGGCTGCGCCTGCTGCGGGCGCTGGCCAACACCCCCGCCGACGAGCCGCTGCGGATGCGCGACCTGGGCGAGGCGCTCAACGTCGCGGCCCGCACCGTCACGTCGCTGGTCGACGCGCTGGAACGGGAGGGCATGGTCGAGCGGGTACGCCACCCCACCGACCGCAGGGCGTACCTGCTGGCCCTCACCCCGCTCGGCCGCTCCACCCACGCCAAGGCCGAGGAGATCGACCGGGCCGCGCTGGCGCGGGCCACCCGCGGACTGTCCGGCAAGCAGCGCACCCTCCTGCTCGACCTGCTCGCGGTGCTGCGCGAGTCCGTCCCCGACGCCCCGCCGAGCCCCACCGAGGGCTGAGCCCCGGCTGTCTGACGGCCGCCCCACGGCCGATCCGCTGCCGATCTGAGTACGGCGACTCATGCCCCGGGCCGCACCCCGCCGGGTAGCGTGGGGGCGAGGATCACCTGAAGTGACGCGTGATCGGGGAGGGGTGGGGGCCGTGACCTTCGAAGCGGAATGGGCCGGGATCAAACAGGAGGTGGCCGGCGGGCCGGTGCTGACGCTGGCGCACGCCGACGCAGCCGCTGACGGCGGGGGCGGCGGGGGCACTCCCGACGCCACGGGCGGCGACGCGGGCATGGCCTCCGACATCGCCGCGTGGAAGGCCGCCGCCAAGGGCGTCGGCACGCTGGCGGACAACCTGTCCAAGGCCGGCACCAAGCTCTACGAGGCCCAGCAGGCCATGGACACCAGCCTGCAGTTCTCCGACTGCACCTTCGAAACCCTCACCGCCCAGGCCGAGTTGCACCCCACCTGGAGCGGCTACGTCAACAGCCTGCTGACCCGGTGCGGGGCGCTGCAGAAGCAGCTGGAGGCGGCGGGCGCGACCCTGTGCGTCAGCGACGACGTGGTCAAGGCCGAGTTCGACAAGCTCGACGACCCCTACAAGGACACCCCTGCCGTCGGCGGCCGGAACCAGGCGGGCTGACCTGTGGACGTACCCGCTCTGAAGTTCCTCAAGACCGCCCAGTTCGAGGGCCTCGCCGACGGCTACCGCGCGCTCAGCGACATGGCCGACCAGGGCAAGGGCGACATCGAGAACGGCATCAGCGCGAAGATGCGCGTCGCCGGGCTCGCCGGCGTCGGCGCGGACGCCGCGCACCGCCAACTCAGCGAGGTCGCCGAGAACTTCCACTACATACAGGTCGAGTGCGGCCTGGTCAGCACCGCCTTGCGGGCCTTCGTCTCCGACATCACGCCGGCCAAGGCGAAGTTCGACGCGGCCGTCGCGGACGCGGCGGCCCACAAGTTCACCGTCGGCGACGACGGCTCGGTCACCTATCCCGAGGGCGGCGAGGACAAGGGCAAGCCCGTCCACGGCGGTACGGTCACCGGCGCCGCCGACGCCTCGGTCCGCGCGATCGACCACCAGGCCGCCCACTTCGACCCCAACCCCCACCACGCCGTGGCCCAGGACATCGCCGACCGCATATCCGACGCCCTGCGCGAGGCCACCGCGGCCGACGACAAGTGGGCGCCGCAGCTGCGCAAGCTCATGGCCGACGACGACCTGACCGTCTCCGCGGCGGACTGGGCCGACGCCCAGAAGGACATGGCCGGCGTCGACAAGGACGCCGCCTCCTACCTCAGCCACCTCAAACCGCCGCCCAAGCACGGCACCCCGCAGGACAACGCGGACTGGTGGAAGGGCCTGTCCCCGCAGGACCAGGCCGACTACATCGCCGCCTACCCCGACCGCATCGGCGCCCTCGACGGCCTGCCCGCGACCGTACGCGACGAGGCCAACCGCACGGTCCTCGCCGAGACCCGCGGCAACTACCAGACGCAGCTGGACTCGATCCCGCCGCCGCCCAAGCAGGTCTGGGCGGACATCGCCGACCCCTCGGGCCGCGGGGTCCACACCCCCGAGTGGACGGTGTGGAACGCGATGTACGGCGACAAGTACCGCGACATGAGCCACATCCGCGGCCGGGTCAAGGGCATGGACGCCATCCAGGCCCGCTTCGACGCCACCGGCACCGACGGCCTGCCCGAGGCGTACCTGCTGGGCTTCGACCCCGAGGGCAAGGGCGACGGCAAGGTCATCCTGGCCAACGGCAACCCCGACACCGCGGACCACACGGCCATCTACGTGCCCGGCACGACGTCGAAGCTCGACAAGATCGGCGGCGACATCAACCGGGGGGTGAACCTGTGGCAGGCCAGCAACCTGGAGGACTCCCACTCCAAGATCTCGACCATCACGTGGTTCGACTACAACGCCCCCGACAACATCCCGGCGGCCACCAGTGACTCGTACGCCCACGCCGGTGCGCCCGAGCTGCGCAACTTCCTCGACGGCAACGCGGCGGCCCACCAGGCGGCCACCGGAAGCCACGCGCACACGACGCTCATCGGCCACAGCTACGGCAGCACGCTGATCGGTGACACCGCCAAGTACGACCCCGACAACGACTTCCGCACGGCCGACCCGCTGCCCGTCGACGACGTGATCGCGGTGGGCAGCCCGGGCATGCAGGCCAAGCACCCCGGCGACCTCGGCCTCGATCCGACGCACATGTGGGCGGAGGGCGGCGGCGGCCTCGACCACGTCGTCCGCGACGGTGGCCGCTTCATGGGCCTGGGCGGCGGCGGGAACATCCCGACCGACCCGGCGTTCGGCGGCAACGTGATGGCGTCGGACGCCCACAACCACAGTGCGTACTGGAACATGGACAACGGCAAGCCGTCGGTCAGCCTGAAGAACCAGGCCGAGGTCGTCGTCGGCCGGTACGACAACGTGAAGCTGACACACCAGTCGCCGTACGGAGCACCGAGGTAGTGGGGAAATGAACGACGTGTCCGACCGTCTCGGCTACCAGCCACGAGTCCTTCCCGCCCGGGAGGTGAAGGCGCAGGTCGCCGAACTGTCCAGCGCCGTGCTCGACATGGTGCAGGTCAAGGGAAGGGTGTCCGAGGGCGGCCCCATGGAACTGCCCTGGGACCAGGGCGAGGACCCCGACGAGTTCCACAACGTCACGCACCTGTGGTCGCTGTACGGCGTGGAGGAGTCGGCTCTGGAAGACGGAATGGCCGCACTCGCCCGGCGGCTGCCGGAGAACGGCTGGCACGTGGTGCGCAACGGCCCCGACTCCAGCCGGAACCGCAACCAGGAGATCCTGGCCACCCACCTGGCGACACACGTCCAGCTCGAAGCGACCTTCGAGCGGAATGCGGACGTCGGGGATCCGCTGATCTCCTTCTCCGTCTACTCCCGCTTCTTCGTCTCGGCACAGGAGCCCGGGCAGTGACGCGGCTCGCCGCCGCCTGGCGGGCCGCCGCGGTCGCTGGTGGGCTCGCCCTGGCCGCGGGATGCGGGGGCAGCGGCACGCCCGAGCGCGACGCGGCGACCGTCAGGAGCGAGGTCATGACGCAGTCCGCAGCTGTCATGAACGCCGCCCACGTGACCGGACAGCAGGTGGGCGCCTTCCCGCCGCGGAGCACCCCGACCGACCTGTCGTGCGACGACGGCGACGACGACAGCCCGGACCGCGTGCTGTCCCAGATGTGGAGCGTGCACTCGAAGGACAACACCGCCTTGGGCAAGGGCATGGCCAACCTGGCCGCGCGCCTGCCCGGGCAGGGCTGGAAGATCGTCAGGAACGGCCCGGACTCCAGCATGAGCAAGAACCAGGAGATCCTGGCCACCCACCTGGCGACGAAGATCCAGATGGATGTGACCTGGGAGAAGAACCTCAAGTACGGCGACCCGCTGATCCAGTTCGCCGTCTCCTCGCCCTGCTTCCGCACCAAGTAACCCCCGCCGGGGCGACTCGCCCGCACCTCAGGGCCGTCTGTCGAACCGGGCGGCGACCGCCTGCTCCAGCGTGAGACCGCTCGCGTCGTCGTCGGGTTCGAGGAAGGCGTGGATCACCGCGAGCGCCACCGTGCCCATGAGGGAGCTGCGGTGGGCGTGGTCCACGACTCCCGCGGCGGGGTCGCCGATGGCCCGCAGGGTCATGCCGTCGGTGGCCGCGGACAGGGCGTTCGCCAGGTCGTCCAGGGTGAGGCCCCTGCGCAGTTGCAGGTGCCGCTCGCGTAACACCGTCGCGTACAGCTTCTTCCACGAGCCGAGGTAGTCCTCGTAGACCGTGGAGATGATCCGGGTCACCTCCTCGTCGCCCTCGGCGGCGGTCATCAGGGCGAGGCCGAGCCGCACCGACGGAAGTCCGAGGCCTTCTGCCGTGTGCTGGTAGGCGATGTCGTGCACGGCCCGTACGAAGTCCGTGCCGTGGACCAACCGCCTTACGTTGGCGGCGCGTTGTTCGCGGAATTCCGGGCGGTAGTTCTCCCGCCAGACCGCGAAGGTGATCAGGTCGGTCACGAAGTCCGAGTGCGGGCTCCAGCGGTCCCGCAGCATCGAGACACCGTTGCCGTACCGGGTGAAGGGCGCGGGGTTGCGGGCGAACTCCTCGGCGACCCGGCGCTGCGAGAGCGAACCCAGCAGCAGGCGCTCGCTGTTGACGCGCTGCCGGACCCCCGGGCCGAGGTGGCGTTCGAGCAGCCGCATGCCGGCCGCGAGCAGGGCCGCCGTGACGCGGTCGTTGGCGAGCCGGTCGCGCCCCCAGCGGGTGCGGCGGTTGAGGTTGCGCAGGACCCCCGACAGGTCCAGGTCGTAGGGGAAGGGCAGCTCCCGTTTCGCCCGGGGGCCGCTCGGTGCGTCCATGTCGTCCATGGGCCGGATGCTCCCTGATCCCCCGGTCGGCCACCAGGGGCGCAGCTGCGCGGAGTTGGGGCGCCGGGGGCGGTTCCGCGCGGCTGCGGGGAAGCCGTGCCGCCGCCCCGCGCGCTACACCGGAGTTCTCCCCGGTTTCAGAAAGGTGACCGACGATGCTCACCCTCACCATGGGCGCCACCGTGTGGGTCCTGGCCTCCGCCGCCGTCAGCGGCGCCGTGGTCCGGCTGATCCTCGGCGTGCTCGCCGTCCACGCGGCCCGATCCGCGCTCCGCCCGTCCGACCCCGTCCAGTCCGCGCAGCGCCTGGCGGTGCTGCGCGCGGTGCTCAAAGGGGTGCGGTCGCGGGGACGTTGACGTCAGGCCGGTGTGGAGGACTTGGGGAAGGCGGCGCGCAGGGCGGGGCCGCGGGTGAGGAAGGCGACGCGGACGACGGGCAGCATGCAGACGGTCTGCGCGGCGGCGTACCACAGCGGGCAGATGCCCGGGATCAGGTCGACGCCGATGATCGCGACCGGCATGACCGCGGTGAGGGTGCTGACGCGGTCGAAGGCCCGGCGCGCGCCGCGGGAGGCGGCGGCGGTCATCCGGTGCAGGAGGAGGGCGACGACGGGCAGCAGGACCGCCCGCACCCACATGAAGGTGTTCACCGTCTGTCCGGCGCCGGCCAGTGCGGCGACCGCGACGAGGGCGGCGCAGGCGAGGGCGCCGTAGAGGGTGATGCCGCTCTTGGCCGCGGCGAGGGCTTCCCGGGCGCCGGGGCTGCGGCGGAGGGCCGGCGCGGCGGTGCTGTTCTGCGTGCCGTCCGGGGTGCTGCCCGGGGTGCTGTGCGGGGTGCTGTCCGGCGTGCTGTGCGGTGTGGTGTCCATGCCGACGACGCTACGAAGCGCCCCGCCGCCGGGGTATCCGTCTGGACCCACACCTGGGTGGGGCTGGCCCCACTCCCGGGCTGACCAGGCCCGCAGCGCGCCCCGGGCGGTGCACAGTGGAGGCATGGAGACGGCAGGCGGAGGAATCGTGGGACAGCGGGGTTCGTGGCCGGTGCGCGCCGGCGTGGGGTTCGTACGGGCGTGCGCCGTCGCCGCCGTCAGCATGCTGGTGCCCGCGGTGTGGGCCGCCGCGGTGGCGCTGGGGATCTGGTGGGGTGCGGCCAACCCGTGGTCGTGGCTGGCGCCGGTCCTGCTGGTGTGCCTGGGCACCGCGGCCCTGGCCCGCCCGGTGTGCCGGGCGGTCCGCTTCCTGGTCGCCCGGTGGACGTCCACCGTCATCCCGGGCGGATACCGGCAGGCCCCGCCGGTGACGCAGCTGTCGACCGGTTACTGGTGGAACGGCTTCGGCTACGAGCGCTCCCGCCGCGACGCCCTCATGGACCAGCAGTGGCGGCTGCGGGTGACCGACCCGGCCAACCGGCGCGACGTGCGCTTCGCCGCGATCGTGCCGTTCGCCGCGGGCCTGCCCGCCTGCGTACCGCCCGCCGGGGTGGCGCTGGCGGCCCTGGGGCTGAGCCGGCAGGACACCGCCTGGCGTGTCGCCGGGGCGCTCGGCCTGCTCGTGGCGGTCGCCGCGGCCCCGTACGCCTGGCGCTGCGTCGTGCCCGCGGCCGTACGCTTCCTGCGCCCGTCGCCCGCGATGGCGCTCGCCGACCGGGTGGACGAGCTGACCGCCCAGCGTGCGGACGCCACGGTCGCGCAGGCCGCCGAGATCCGCCGCATCGAACGCGACCTGCACGACGGGGCGCAGGCCCGCCTCGTGCTGCTCGGCCTGTCGCTGGCGACCGCGGAGAAGCTCATGGAGACCGACCCGGAGCAGGCCAGGGCGCTGATGCGGGAGGCGCGGGCCGGCGCGACCGCCTCGCTGGCCGAGCTGCGCGAACTGGTCAGGGGCATCAACCCGCCCGTGCTGAACGACCGCGGCCTGGTCGACGCGCTCCGCGCCCTCGCCCTGGACAGCCCGCTCGAAGCGGTCGTCACCGCGGACGCCCCGCTCCGCCTGGAGCCGCCGGTCGAGTCCGCCCTCTACTTCGCCGTCGCCGAGCTGCTCACCAACGCGGCCAAGCACGCGCACGCGGACCGGGCGCGCATCTCGGTGGCCGCCGGCTCCGCGGGCGTCACCGTCGAGGTCGAGGACGACGGGCGCGGCGGTGCCGCGGTGCGGGCGGGCGGCGGGCTCGACGGGCTGCGCCGGCGGCTCGCCGTCTTCGACGGCACGCTGGAGATCAGCAGCCCCGCGGGCGGCCCGACGCGGGTGAGGATGATGGTGCCATGCGAATCGTCGTAGCCGAAGACCTCTACCTCCTGCGCGACGGAATGGTCCGCCTCATCGAAGCGTGCGGGCACGAGGTGGTGGCGACGGCGGCCACAGGACCCGAGACGCTCGACGCCCTGCTGCGGTGGCGGCCCGACGCCGCCGTGGTCGACGTCCGCATGCCGCCGACCCAGACGGACGAGGGCCTGCGCGCCGCCCTCGCCGCCCGCCGCGAGGTGCCGGGGCTGCCCGTCCTGATCCTGTCGCAGTACGTCGAGCAGCTGTACGCACGGGAGTTGCTGGCCGACGGCACGGGCGGCGTCGGCTACTTCCTCAAGGAGAGCGTCTTCGACGCCGACCAGTTCATCGACGCCCTGGAGCGCGTCGCCGGCGGCGGCACCGCCATGGACCCGGCCGTCATCGCCAAGCTCCTCTCCAGCGGCTCCTCCAGCCGGCGCCTGGACGCCCTGACGGAACGCGAGCACTCCGTACTGGCCCTCATGGCCGAGGGGTTGTCCAACCAGGCCATCGGCCGGCGGCTCTTCCTCAGCGACAGCGCCATCGGCAAGTACACGACCTCGCTCTTCGGCAAGCTCGGCATCACCGACGACGACAACGGCAACCGGCGGGTGCTCGCCGTCCTCGCCTACCTCAACAACCCCTGAACGGCGAGTGGTTCGGCCGACGCCGACCATGTCGCGCCGACGCCGACCATGTGCGGCCGGCGCCGGCCTCTCCGGTGCGGATGTCCTCAGCGCCGGGCCGCCGCCAGGGCCGCCTTGATGTCGTCCACCGACGCCGGGACGGGCGGCTGTGCCGTGAAGTCGGCGACCGACTGGTCCGCGTACGGGCTTCCGTAGGCGGGCGTGTCCGGCTGGTAGCGCCAGCCCTCGGCGAGCGGCCCGGCGTCCACGACGTCGAAGCCGAGCACGTCGAGCAGCTCGGTGGCGCGCGCCTTCGCGCCGGCGTCGTCGCCGGCGATGGGCAGGGCGGCGCGGTCGCCGCCGGCACCCGCGGGCCGCGGCAGGGCGCCCAGGTGCTTGAAGTAGATGTTGTTGAAGACCTTCACCACGGACGCGCCCTCCAGGTGGCGCTGCAGCCACCCGCTGTGCGTGGTCTCGCCGCTGTCCAGCTCCGCGATGTGCCCGTCGCGCTGCACGTAGTAGTTGCCGGTGTCGAGCACGGTCTTCCCGACCAGCGCCTCGCGCGGCATCAGCGGATACGCCTTGACCGGCACGCTCACCACGACCCAGTCACCCGCGTACGCCGCCTCCTGCGCCGTCCCGGCCCTGGCCCGCGGCCCCAGCTCCGCCACGAGCCCCGCGAGGCTCTGCGGCCCCCGCGAGTTGCTGAGCACCACGTCCAGCCCCGCATCCACCGCGACGCGCGCCAGAGTGCCGCCGATCTGTCCACTGCCGATGAGTCCCAAGGTGGCCATACGGTCGCCAACGCCGACCGCACCCGGAATGTTCCGCCCCACTTCCCCGCAGGTGGCGGAAGCGGAAGCGGGGGCCGCCGGTTCCGCGGCCGGCGAGCCAGTAGGGTGCGCGGGGTGAACAGCCCTTCTCCTCTTCCCCGCACCTTCCGGCTCATCGTCACGGGCGGCGGCACCGGCGGCCACACGTACCCGGCACTGACGGCGGTCCGCACCCTCCAGGCCCGGCTGGCGGCCGCCGGCGGCACGCTCGACGTGCTGTGGATCGGCACCCCCGACGGCCTGGAGGCGCGGGTCGCCCCGGCCGAGGGCATCGCCTTCACCACCGTCGCCACCGGAAAGATCCGCCGCTCGGCGAACCCGCTGAAGATGGTGTCACCGGCGAACGTCCGCGACATGGCGCGCGTGCCGCTCGGCGTCGCGCAGGCCCGC
Organism: Actinacidiphila bryophytorum; assembly: GCF_016916835.1. GTDB lineage: Bacteria > Actinomycetota > Actinomycetes > Streptomycetales > Streptomycetaceae > Actinacidiphila > Actinacidiphila bryophytorum. Next base: position 153,230 of record NZ_JAFFIX010000002.1, read on the forward strand.
AAGGTCGTGTCGGACTTCCGCCCCGACGTCGTCCTGGCGACCGGCGGTTACGTGGCCGTCCCCGCGGGCCTGGCCGCCCGCATGTGCCGCCGCCCGCTCGTCCTGCACGAGCAGACCGTGCGGCTGGGCCTGGCCAACCGCAAACTCGCCGGTTCCGCCACGCGGATCGCGGTCTCCTCCGAGTCCTCGCTGCCGCTGCTGCCCGAGTCCGTACGCGGCATCGCCGTGGTCACCGGTAACCCGATCCGCCCCGAAGTGCTCACCGGCCACCCGGCGAAGGCCGTCGAGGCGCTGGGCCTGTACGGTTTCGACGCGCGCCTGCCGACGGTGTACGTCACCGGCGGCGCCCAGGGCTCCCAGCAGATCAACGACGTCGTACGCGACACGCTCCCGTGGCTGCTGGAGCGGGCCAACGTCGTCCACCAGTGCGGCCCGGCCCACGCCGAGGCGCTGCGGCGCCACGCCGCCGCCCTGCCACCGGAGTTGGCGAACCGCTACTACCCGACGGGCTTCGTCGGACCGGAACTGCCCGACGTCCTCGCGCTCGCCGACGTCGTCATCTCCCGCAGCGGCGCCGGTACGCTCGCCGAGCTGACCGCCCTGGGCAAGCCCGCGGTCTTCATCCCGCTCGCCACCTCGGCCGGCAACGAACAGGCCCACAACGCACGCCACTTGGAGCAGTCCGGTGCCGCCGTCGCCCTGACCGGCGAGGTCACGCCGACGGCCCTCCGCGACGCGGCTTCGCCGCTGCTGACCGACCCGGCCCGCCGGGCCGCGATGGCCCAGCGCGCCAGGTCGCACGGCCGCCCGGACGCCGCGGACCGGCTCGTCGACGTCATCCTGTCCGCGGCTTCGTCCGGCTGACGGTCCGGCTGACGGTCCGGCTGACGGGCCGGCTTTCGGTCAGACGGTGCGGCGGCGGCGGTGCCGTACGACCAGCAGGACGCCGCCCAGGAGGAATGCGGCGCCTCCGACGCCGAGCAGTGGGGCGCCGGAGGTGCCGGTGGCGGCCAGCCGGTCGCCGTTCCCGTCACCGGCTGCGGGGGCCGTCGCGATCGGGGAAGGCTGGTTGCCCGCAGGAGAGTCGGGCGACGAGCCGGACGTCGGCGTGGCGCTCGGGCTGCCCGACGGGGAGCCGCCCTGCACGGCCACGGTGATCGCGGCGCTGTTGTTGGCCGGGTTCGGGTCGATGTCCCCCTTGGGCCGTACGGTGATCGTGCCCGTCGCGCCCGCCACCTTGCGGTCGATGCGCACGCGCAGCACCGTGCCGAAGCCGTCGGGGCCGAAGCCGCACGTGGCCTTGGTGCCCCCGTCGGCGGGTACGCAGTACACCGCCTCGGTCTCCTCGTCGCGCCCGAGCGGCAGCGCCGTCGTACCCGGCGGCATCGTCACCTCCAGCGGGCCCTCGACCATGCTCCGGTCGAAGCCGCCCTTCGGCGTCGTCGGGTAGGGGACGTTGACGTCCACCGTCCTGCCGATCTTCCCGGTGATGGTGAACGCCGTTGCGGCGAGGTCCACATGGGTGCCGCCGGGCGGCAGGAAGGTCAACTCCGTGGAGCCGCCCGCGACCAGCGCGGACCCGTCGATCGCGGTGAGCCCGAGCGGCCCGCCGGTGCCGCGCGGGGCGTCTGCGGGCAACGCCCCTGCCAGGTCGGGCGGATTCCCCGTCGGCCACACCGCGTACGTGACGGTCACGCCGGACGACGCGTCCGGCGGGGCGAAGGAGAAGGCGCCGTCGGTGCGGAAGGCGTCGCCCGGCGCCAGCGCCCGGTCGAAGGTGCACTCGGCGACGGTCGGCGCATCCGCCCGGTTGTAACGGCAGTTGGAGTAGCGCGCGGTCGTCCCGGCGGCGCTGCTGACCTGCAAGGTGATGCCCTGCGTGACGGCGATGTCCCCCCGGTTGCCGAACGCCGGCGACACCTGCACGCTGCCCCCGGTCAACTCCTGTGACGTCACCGGGTCGGTGGTCAAGCGCGGGCTGCCGACGACGACTTGGGTCGTCCGGGTGACGGTCGCGGCGTTCGACGCCGTGACGGTGAGCCCGATCGTGCCGGCCACGCCCACGGAAGTGCCCTCCAGGGCCGTGAGCTTGAAGGGCGAAAGCTCCGTCCGCTGGTAGAAGTCCCCCAGCGGGCACCGTACGACCCCCTGGTCCTCGGTGCACGACGGCCCGCCCGAGGTGAGCTGTACCCCGACCTTGCCCGCCAGCGAGGACAGGTCGAACACCGCCTCGACGTCGGTCAGATCGGTCTCGTCACCGCTGCCGTCGACCCCGCCGGACGCCAGCGCGAGCAGATACGGCTCCGCGTACCCCGAGTCGCCGTGCCGCGGCACGAACACCGACTGCGGCAACGCCATGACCCGCACCGACACCGGGCTCGCGGCCACAGCCCGCCCCCCGCCCCCTGCCGACCCGAGCACCACCAGCGCGAGCGCCGCCACCACCCCGCCGACCCTGCCGAACCCTCTCATCGATCCGCCCTCCCCCTCGCCCCGGTCCTCCCGGGTCTTCTCGGACAAGACAGCCGACGACCGGATTTGGTTGTCCCCCACCCGGCGGAACAGCGGGCACCCGGCGGAACAACGGGGCGGTGCGGCCCCGGCGCGGCGGGTTCAGGTGGTGAGGTCCCGTCCCCGGGGCGGTGCCGTCGAGGCGCGTACCACCAGTTCGGTGGCGAGTTCGACGTGGTGGGACTCGACCTTGTCGCCGTTCACCAGCCGCAGGGCGGTACGCAGGGCGGCACCGCCCATCTCCCTCAGCGGCTGGCGCACGGTGGTCAGTGGCGGTGACGCCATCCGGGCGAGGTCCGTGTCGTCGAAACCGACCACGCTCAGGTCTTCGGGGACGCGCAGGCCCCGGGCGCGGGCGGCCTCGATGACACCGAGGGCGATCTCGTCGTTGCCCGTGAAGATCGCCGTCGGTGGCTCCGCCAGGTCCAGCAGCAGCGACGCGCCGAGCAGGCCGGTCTCGTACGTGAACTCCCCTGGCCGGACATACGCCTCGGGTACACGCGCTCCTTCCGCCTCCATGGCGGCGCGATAGCCGTGCATGCGTGCCTGGTTGCACACGGCCATGGCCGGTCCGCCGAGATAGGCGACACGGCGGTGGCCGAGGGAGAGCAGGTGCCGGGTCGCGGCCAGGCCACCGGAGAAGTTGGTCGCCCCGACGCTGTGGACCCGGCTGTCCGGCAGGTGCAGCGGGTCCAGCACGACCAGCGGCAGCCCGGCCCTGGCCAGCTCCTTCAGGTGCGCGGCGGTGTACACGCTGGTGACCACGATGAGGGCGCGGCGCCCGGCTGAGACCAGATCCCGTGCCCAGTTCGGGCCGCGGGACGCCTTGCTGATCACCACCGAGGCTCCTGACTCGGCGGCGGAGTCGATGATGCCCTCCAGGGTCTGGGCCACGTACGACTTGACGCAGCCCTGGAACTGAACCTCGATGATCGGGCTTTCCAGGGCGTCGGTGTGGCGGAACACGGGTGCCAGGTAGTCGTGCTGGTACAGCAGTTCCTGCACTCGGGCGCGGGTCTGTGCGGCCACGTCACCGCGGCCGTTGACCACTTTGGACACGGTGGCGACGGAGACCCCGGCTACTTGGGCGATGTCAGCCAAAGTGGCGCGCCTGGCGTTCGGTGGCATCGGTTCCTCTCAGCTGCATGTCCACCGGTGTGGTCAGCCGTCGACCATGGCCGGTCACTCGGGTGGGCCCGCTCAACGGTACGGCAACGCGGCAGGGAGCGCGGAGACGGGAGTCGCCCCCGCGGCCAATACCCACTCCACCGCGCCCCGATCTTCGATATTTCGAAAATATTTCGATCCCTGCCGGGTCTCGCAACCGTTGCACTGGCCTGACCTCACGGAGAAGTGACGGGCTCTCAGCGATGCGCTTGCACATCTCTTGACACGACGATACTTCGAAATCTAGCGTGCACTCACAGAAAAGTCAGCCGGTGTTTTCGAAACCTTTTCGGCATGACCCATGAGACGCCGGTGGCCCTCGATCGCGGAGAACACCATGGACATCCCTGTCTCTCGACGTGCCCTGTCCCGGCGGACCCTGCTCGGCCTGGCCGCCGGCCTGCCGGTCTCGGCGGCGCTGACCGCCTGCGGCTCGTCCGGTCCCGGCGGCGGCAACGTCGGCGCCACGTACTGGTACCTGAGCAGCCAGCCGCAGGAAGGCGTCAGAGCCGGCGCGGTGAAGGCCTTCAACAAGGCCCACCCCAAGACGCGGATCAAAGACACCACCTTCCAGAACGACGCGTACAAGACGAAGATCAAGTCCGCCATCGGCGCCGGGCAGGCGCCCACGATCATCTACGGCTGGGGCGGCGGGACACTGCGCACCTACGTGGAGGCAGGCCAGGTCGAGGACCTCACCTCGTGGATGGGCGAGCACTCCGAGGTCAAGAAGCGGGTGTTCCCGTCCTCGTTCGGCGCGGCGACCGTCAACGGCAGGATCTACGCGCTGCCGTGCGAGTGCGTGCAGCCGATCATCCTCTACTACAACAAGAGGCTCTTCGAGCAGGTCGGCGTGAACCCGCCGGAGTCCTGGGACGACATCATGGCGCTGGTGCCCAGGTTCAACGCGAAGGGCATCGCACCGTTCGCCCTGGGCGGCCAGTCCCAGTGGACGAACATGATGTGGCTGGAGTTCCTGTTCGACCGCATCGGTGGACCCGAGGTGTTCCAGGCCGTCATCGAGGGCGAGAAGAACGCCTGGTCCAACCCGGCCGCCCTCACCGCGCTGGCCAAGGTGCAGGAGCTGGTCAAGGCAGGCGGGTTCATCAAGGGCTTCTCCTCGATCACCGCGGACTCCAACGCCGACCAGGCGCTGCTGTACACCGGCAAGGCCGCGATGATGCTGCACGGCGCCTGGTCGTACGGCATCCAGCAGGCCGACGGCGGGGACTTCGTCTCCAGCGGCGGGCTGGGCTACATGAACTTCCCGCCCGTTGCGGGCGGCAAGGGCGATCCGAGCAACAGCTTCGGCAACCCCGCCCAGTACCTGTCCATATCCTCGAAGGCCAGCGCCGAGGAGAAGGAGGTCGCCAAGGAGTTCTTCGCCAACGGCGTCCTCCAGGACGCCGAAGTGAAGCAGTGGATCGGCATCGGGTCGCTGCCGATCCGGGTGGGCACGGAGAAGTTGCTGGCCGCCTCCAAGAGCGCGGACTTCCTGCAGTTCACCTACGGCATCGCCAGCAAGGCCAAGACGTTCGGCCAGTCCTGGGACCAGGCGCTCAGCCCGATGGCCGCCGAGACGCTGCTGGACAACATCTCGAAGCTGTTCCAGCTGTCCGTCTCGCCCAAGCAGTTCGCCGGCAACCTCAACGCGGTCATCGGCAAATGAGCGCGCTTACCGGCCGCCCGCCGCGTCGCGGACCGCGCGGCATCCTGCCGTGGCTGGCGGCTCCGGCGCTGGTGGTCTTCGTCTGCTTCGCCGTGGTTCCGCTCGTCGGTGTTTTCGTCCTGAGCTTCACCACATGGGACGGGATCGGCGCCATCCACGCGGCGGGGCTGAGCAGTTGGCGTACGGTCCTCACCGATCCCGGGCTGCCGCACGCCCTCCAGGTGACGTTCCTCGTGATGATCGCGTCCTGGGCCGTCCAGACCCCGCTGAGCATCCTGCTGGGCACCTTCATGGCCGGCCGCCAACGCTACCGGGCGGCGCTTGGCGTGGTGTACTTCATCCCGCTGCTGCTCAGCTCCGCTGCGATCGCGGTCGCGTACAAGGCCCTGCTGGACCCCAATTTCGGCCTGGGCGCCGGACTGAAGATCGGGGCGCTCAGCAAGGACTGGCTGGGCAGACCCGGGCTCGCGTTCGGCGTCGTCGTCTTCGTCGTCTCCTGGCAGTTCATACCGTTCCACTCGCTGATCTACCAAGCCGGGGTCCAGCAGATTCCGAAGTCCCTCTACGAGGCGTCGCAGTTGGACGGTGCCGGGCGGATCCGGCAGTTCTTCAGCATCACGCTGCCCCAGCTGAAGTACACCATCATCACCTCGTCCACGCTGATGGTGGTCGGCTCGCTGACCTTCTTCGACCTCATCTGGGTCCTGACCGAGGGCGGCCCCGGAGACGCCACCCGGGTTCTCGCGCTGGACATGTACAAGCGGGGATGGCGGGGCAGCCAGATGGGGCCGGCCAGCGCCATCGCGACCATCCTGGTCCTGGTCGGCCTCGCCCTCGCCCTGCTGCTGCGCCGGCTCGGAGGCCGGGACGCCGGCGAGAGCCAACTCGAGGGGGCCTGACGTGACCACCACGCTCACCAGGACGCACCGTCCGGAAAAGGACACCCGCCGCGAAAGGCAACGCCGCTCCCGCCCGGCGGCCCGCCGGCACAACTGGGCCGCCGGCGTGGCCGGATGGGCCTGGCTGGTCGTCGTCGCCATACCCCTGTACTGGATTGTCATCACCAGTCTGAAGGACAAGAGCCGCTACTACGCGAGCAACCCGCTGGTGCCCTCCGGCGACCCCACGCTGGCCAACTACCGGCTGGTCATCGAGTCCGACTTCATCCGCTATTTCGCGAACAGCGCCGTGGTCACCGTCGGCGCCGTCCTGCCGGCCGTCGCCTTCTCCGTCATGGCCGCCTACGCGATCGTGCGCGGCTGGCGCATGCGGGTCCTGCGCGCGATGAACGGGCTGTTCCTCATGGGCCTGGCCATCCCCCTGCAGGCGACGGTGATCCCGGTCTACCTGCTCATCATCAAGCTGAAGCTGTACGACAGCCTGCTGGCGCTGATCCTCCCGTCGATCGCCTTCGCCATCCCGCTGTCAGTGCTGGTGCTCGCCAACTTCGTCCGCGACATACCCGAGGAGCTGTTCGACTCGATGCGGGTCGACGGCGCCACCGAGTGGACGACGCTGTGGCGGCTGGCGGTACCGCTGACCCGCCCGGCCATCCTCACCGTGAGCATCTTCAACGGGCTCACCATCTGGAACGGGTTCCTGCTGCCACTGGTCCTCACCCAGAGCCCGGGCCGCCGGACCCTGCCGCTGGCACTGTGGACCTTCCAGGGCGAGTACGGCATCAACGTCCCCGCCGTCCTGTCCGCCGTCGTCCTCACCACACTGCCCGTCCTGGTCCTGTACGCGTTCGGCCGCCGGCAGATGCTCAGCGGCCTGACCGCCGGATTCAGCCGGTGACCGGCGTGGCCGCAGGGACCACCCCCGGCATGCCCCTCTGGAACGACCCCGCCCTTCCCGCCGCCACCAGGGTCGACGCCCTGATCGGCGCGATGACCCTTCAGGAGAAGACCGCACAGCTGTTCGGCGTATGGGTCGGCGCCTCCGACCAAGGCGGCGAAGTGGCCCCCCACCAGCACGACATGGAGGAGGCCGTCGACCTTGAGGCGCTGCTGCCCACCGGACTCGGCCAGCTGACGCGCCCCTTCGGCACCGTCCCCGTCGACCCCGCACTCGGTGCCCTCTCCCTGGCCCGCACCCAGGCCCGCATCGCCTCGGCGAACCGCTTCGGCATCCCCGCTCTGGCGCACGAGGAGTGCCTGGCCGGATTCGCCGCCTGGGGCGCGACGGCATACCCCGTTCCGCTGTCCTGGGGTGCCACCTTCGACCCGGACGCGGTGCGCCGCATGGCGGCCGCCATCGGCCGCGACATGCGGTCCGTCGGCGTCCACCAGGGCCTCGCACCCGTCCTCGACGTCGTACGCGACGCCCGCTGGGGCCGCGTGGAGGAGACCATCGGCGAGGACCCCTACCTCGTGGGCAGCATCGGCACCGCGTACGTGCAGGGCCTTGAGTCCGCCGGTGTCGTCGCCACCCTCAAGCACCTCGTCGGCTACTCGGCCTCACGTGCCGGCCGCAACCTCGCCCCCTCCTCCGTCGGCCCGCGTGAACGCGCCGACGTCCTGCTGCCCCCCTTCGAGATGGCCGTCCGCGAGGGCGGCGCCCGCTCGGTGATGAACGCCTACACCGACACCGACGGCATGCCCTCCGCCGCCGACGAGGACCTGCTCACCGGACTGCTGCGCGACACCTGGGGCTTCGACGGCACCGTCGTCGCCGACTACTTCGCCATCGCCTTCCTCAAGACCCTGCACGGCATCGCAGCCGACTGGGCCGAAGCCGCCGGCACCGCACTCGCGGCGGGCATCGACGTCGAACTGCCCAACGTCAAGACCTTCGGCGCGCCCCTCGTGCAGGCCGTCACCGAGGGCCGCGTACCGGAGGAACTCATCGACCGCGCCCTGCGTCATGTCCTCGCCCAGAAGGCGGCGCTCGGCCTGCTGGACCCCGGCTGGAGCCCGATGCCGGCCGCGCTCGACGGCGCGGACCCCGACGACCCGCAGGCCCTGCGCGGCACGGTCGATCTGGACCGTCCCGAGAACCGCCGGCTGGCCCGTGAGATCGCCGAGAAGGCGATCGTCCTGCTCGCCAACGACGGCACCCTGCCGCTCCCCCGGCCCGGCCGTATCGCCCTGATCGGTCCCAACGCGACCGAGGCCACTGCCGTGCTGGGCTGCTACTCCTTCCCGCAGCACATCGGCGCCCGCCACCCCGGTACCCCCCTCGGCATCGAACTGCCCACGCTCCACGACACTCTCGCCGCCGAGTTCCCCGACGCCGAGATCACGCTCGCCCGCGGCACCGGAGTCGACGACAAGGACCTCTCCGGCATCCCCGAGGCCGCCCGGGCGGCGCGCGAGGCAGACGTCGCCGTGGTGGTGCTCGGCGACCGTGCGGGGATGTTCGGGCGGGGCACGAGCGGCGAGGGCTGCGACGCCGACTCGCTGATCCTCCCGGGCGAGCAGCAGTACCTCCTCGACACCCTGCTCGATCAGGGCACACCCGTGGTCACGGTTCTGCTTGCCGGACGGCCGTACGCCCTCGGCCGCGCCGTGGAGGAGTCCGCGGCGATCGTGCAGTCGTTCTTCCCCGGGGAGGAGGGGACCCGTGCGATCGCAGGGGTTCTCAGCGGCCGTGTCAATCCCTCCGGGCGGCTCCCGGTCAGCGTGCCGCGAGACCCCGGCTCCCAGCCGGCCACGTACCTCGGTGCGCGGCTCGCACACGCCAGCGCGGTGTCGAACATCGACCCGACCCCGGCGTTCGCATTCGGCCACGGCCTGTCCTACACGGCGTTCGACTGGAGCGACCTGACCGCGGACACCCAGGAGGCCCCGACGGACGGGGAGTTCACCCTCGCATTCACCGTGCGCAACACCGGCGAGCGGTCCGGCACCGAGGTCGTCCAGCTCTATCTGCACGACCCGGTCGCCTCCGTCGTCCAGCCGGTGCAACGCCTCGCCGGCTACACCCGCCTCGACCTGGAGCCGGGCGAGGCCCACCGCGTCCGCGTCACGGTCCCGGCCGACCTCGCGTCATTCACCGGCCGCGACGGCCGGCGCGTCGTCGAACCGGGCGAACTGGAAGTGCGGTTGGCGGCCTCCGCCGCGGATGCCCGCCTGACGGCCAGGGTCACGCTCACCGGAGCCGTCCGCCACGTGGATCACACGAGGCGCCTCCATGCCGCGTTCGGGCACGAACCGGTGGGCCGGGCCTGAACGGGGTGTGCGCTTCACAGCAGGCCGCGTCGGGCGAGGTTGCGCATCAACGCCCGTACGCCGAACGTCCACGGCGTGGCCTGCTCGCTGGTGATCACGGTGTTGACGAGAGCCCCGAGGGAAGGGGTGGAGATCCGCACGATGTCGCCGTACTCGTGCGTGAAACCCGCGCCGGGTTCGTGCCGGTCCTCGGTGGGGGCGAACAGGGTTCCGGTGAACAGCGCGAAACCGTCCGGGTACTGGTGGTGCGAACCGTGTGTGGCGGCCACCAGGTCCAGGACGTCGCGGCTGATCTCACGCATGGAGCTGCTGCCGTGCAGTACGTAGCCGTCCGCGCCGTCGATCCGCAGGTCGATGTCCAGCCCGCGTACGGTGTCGAGGCCGAAACCGTCGTCGAGCAGGCGGACGAACGGGCCGATCGCGCATGAGGCGTTGTTGTCCTTGGCCTGGGACAGCAGCAGCGCGCTGCGTCCCTCGATGTCGCGGAGGTTGACGTCGTTGCCGAGCGTCGCGCCGCGTACCCGTCCACGCGAGTCCACCACGAGTACGGCCTCGGGCTCGGGGTTGTTCCACACCGAGGCGCTGAGCACTCCGACATCGGCTCCGGTACCGACGGCGGACAGCACCGGGGCCTTGGTGAACACCTCCGGGTCCGGCCCGATGCCGACCTCCAGATACTGCGACCAGAGTCCTTCGGAGACCAGCAGTTCCCTGGCCTTGCCCGCCTCCGGCGAACCGGGGCGGATGCCGTCGAGCGCGCCGCCCACCACCTGCCCGACGCGCTCGCGCACCCGGGCGGCCTGCGCCGGATCGCCGCCCGCGCGCTCCTCGATGACGCGCTCCAGCAGGCTCCGGGCGAAGGTCACGCCCGCGGCCTTGATCGCCTGCAGATCGACGGGGGCCAGCAGATGCGGGAGGTCCTGGCGGCCGGCGGGGGCCTGCAGCAGTTCGTCGAGGCTCCAGGTGCGGCCGCCCTCGGCCTCCCGGACAACCGTCGCCGCGTCGTCACGTTCCAGCAGGTCGGAGACGGTGGGGGCGAGGGATGTCAGGTCGACGAGCTGCCCGTTGCGGACCGCGGCCACACACGGCCCGCCCCACTCCGGGACGTGGACGCGTGCAACAAGAGCGGCCTGGTCGGCGTCCTCCGGAAGGACGGAGGCTGCGGTGAGGACAGGGCGGGGGCGTGCTGCTGCCGGTTCCATGATCGATGCTCTCCTGGATTCGAGGGGGCCGAGGGGTCCGGTCGCCGGGCGCGGGCTCAGTGGGAGTCGCGGGGAACCTCGTGTCCACGGCTTCCGCGCAGAAAGCCGAAGTCGGCACCCCGGTCGGCCTGTTCCACGTTCTGGACATAGAGCCAGGCATAGCCGCTGGTGTGCTGCTCGGCGGGTGCCTTCCACGCCCTCCGCCGCCGGGCGAGCTCGGCGGCGTCCACGTCGAGGTCCAGGGTGCGGTTCGGGACGTCGAGGACGACGAGGTCGCCGTCGCGCACCAGCGCCAGGGGTCCGCCGACCGCGGCCTCGGGCGCCACGTGCAGGACGACGGTCCCGTACCCCGTGCCGCTCATCCGGCCGTCGCAGATGCGCACCATGTCCGTGATCCCGGCCTTCAACACCTTGGCGGGCAGCGGGACGTTGGAGACCTCGGGCATTCCGGGGTAGCCCTTGGGACCGGCGTTGCGGATGACGATGACGGTGTTCTCGTCGACATCGAGATCCGGGTCGTCGGCGACCGCGTGGTAGGCCTCGGGGGAGTCGAAGACCCGAGCGGGGCCGCGGTGGGTGAGCAGGTGCGGTGACGCGGCGGACTGCTTGATCACGGCGCCGTCGGGACACAGGTTGCCGCGCAGGACGGCGGTACCGGTGCCGGCCGGCTGGAAGGGGGCGTCGAGGCTCGTGATGACGTCGGTGTCGTCGTTCCCGGCGCTGCCGACGTTCTCGGCGACGCCACGCCCGGTGACGGTGATCTGCTCGCCGTGCAGCAGCCCGCCGCGCAGCAGCTCGGCCATGACCGCCGGCAGCCCGCCCGCGTAGCAGAAGTCCTCCATCAGGTACGTGCCGCTGGGCATCAGGTTGACCAGGGTCGGCACCGCGCGGGCCAGCTCGTCGAAGTCCTCCAGGTCCAGGTCGACACCGACGCGTCCGGCGATGGCGGTGAGATGGATGATGGCGTTGGTGGAGCCGCCGATGGCCGCGTTGACCCGGACGGCGTTCTCGAACGCCCTCCGGGTCAGGATCTGCGAGGGGCGCAACTCCTCCTCCACCATGCGCACGATGCGCTGCCCCGCCGACTGCGCGACCTCCGTCCGCCGGGAGTCGACCGCAGGCCAGGCCGCCGAGCCCGGCAGCTGCATACCGAGCGCCTCGGCCATGCAGGCCATCGTGGAGGCGGTGCCCATGGTCATGCAGTGGCCTTCGGAGCGGGCCATGCAGCCCTCGGCGAAGAAGCACTCCTCCTCGGTCATCCGGCCGGTCTTCAGGTCCTCCTCGAACTTCCACACGTGAGTGCCGGATCCCACGTCCTGACCCCGGTACTTGCCGTTGAGCATCGGCCCGCCGGTGACCATGACGGCGGGCAGGTCGACGCTGGCAGCGCCCATGAGCATGGCGGGAGTGGTCTTGTCGCAGCCGGACAGGAGCACGACGCCGTCGAGCGGGTTGGCCCGGATCAGCTCCTCGACCTCCATGGCCATCAGGTTGCGGTACAGCATGGCGGTGGGGCGCATCAGGGTCTCGCCGGTGGCCATGGTCGGGAACTGGAGCGGGAAGCCGCCGGCCTGCCACACGCCGCGCTTGACGGCTTCGGCGACGCGGGTCAGATGTGCGTTGCACGGGGCGAGTTCGGACGCACTGGTCGCGATACCGATGACGGGGCGGCCGTCGAAGACCTCGTGCCCGAATCCCTGGTTGCGCATCCAGGAGCGGTACAGCATGCCGCTGCGGCCGCTCGCGCCGAACCACGCCTGGCTGCGACGGCTCGTCCGGTTCCCATCGGTCATGTGGGTACTCCGTAGCTCTCGTGTCGGCTGGTTCTCGGTGGTGCGGTGTCGGGTGGGTGCCCGCAGGCCGTAGTCTGGGAGCAATCATTAAATGATTCGATGAATGACGTCCAGGGGTGAACGGAGATCGTGGTGCGTTTCCCGACCATGCATGAGCGCGTGGTCGACGAGCTCGGCCGCCGCATCGTGGGCGGCGTGTGGGAACCGCGGCATCCGCTGCCGGTCGAGGACCTGCTCGCGGCCGAGATCGGCGTCAGCCGGGGCGCGTTGCGGGAAGCGGTCAAGGCTCTGGTGGCCAAGGGGATGCTGCAGGTGCGCCCCCGCACCGGCACGCGCGTCCTGCCCGCCGAGCTCTGGAACCACCTGGACCGCGACGTCCTGCGCTGGAAGCAGGCCGGGGACGCCACGGCACTGCTGCGCGACACGAGCGAACTGCGCCGGATCGTCGAGCCCGAGGCGGCCCGGCTCGCCGCCGGCCGGGCCGGCCCCGAGGACGTACGAGCCCTGTACGACGCACTGGCCGCCATGGAGGCCGCCGCGGCCGAACCCGCCCGCAGCGGCTACGTCGAGGCCGACATCGCCTTCCACCGGGCCCTGCTCGACGCAGGCGGCAACCGTCTGCTCGGCTCACTGGGCCGTGCCATCGACATCGCGCTGGAACACAGTTTCCTCATCAGCACCCAGACCCCGGGCGCGGTGGAAGCCTCGCTGCCCGGCCACCGCGCCGTCGTGGAAGCCGTGGCGGCCGGCGATCCCGCGGCAGCGGCGGCCGCGGTCCTGACCATCATCGAAGCGGCAGAAAAAGAGATCGCCCAGTCCCCCGCACTGCACCGCGATGCCCCATAGCCCCTGCCCGCCTGCGCGACGGGGGCCTTCGCGGTGCCCGGCTGCCTCAAGCACGACAGCGGCGCGAGGCCCGAACCGAGGACAACGCAACCCCGGCACAGGCACGGCTGTTGCGGCTGCTCAAGGTCCAGGAGGAGGTCGGCGAGGTGGCACAGGCGGCGATGGGCGCCGTCTCCGTGGTGGCGCACCCGCACGAGGCGGCTCACCGCAACAGCCGCTTTCCCCCGACGAAGCTGGACCTCCACGCCACCGACGGCGCCACAGTCAGCCTGAAGGCGCTGGGTGCAGGTCGCACGGTGCTCTACATCTACCCGCTGACGGGCCGCCCCGGCACCGGTCTCCCCGAAGGCTGGGACTCCATCCCCGGCGCCCGTGGCTGCACTGCCGAGACATGCGGCTTCCGCGACCACCGCCAGGACCTGCTCGCGGCCGGCGCGACCCAGGTGTACGGCCTTTCCAGCCAGGACAGCGACTACCAACGTGAGGTCACCGAGCGGCTCCGCCTCCCTTTCCAGATGCTGTCCGACCCCGCACGAAGCTTGGCCCAGGCGCTGGACCTGGCTCGGCGACAACGCCGACCGGCCTTGATGCATCCACCAGAGCCTGCACGTTCCCGTCCCTGCACAAGGGACCCGGGGAGAAGCAGACTCATACGCGGCGGCCGTTCTCCCGTGCTTCGTGACTCGACATCTCGAAGCGTGAAGAACGGCCGCCGCCGATGTCCCGGGAGGAACCGCTGATCAGCAGGTCGAGTGACACCCGGGATCAAACACCGAGCTCAGTGGTCGTTGAGGTAGGAGTGGAAGGTCTCATCCGCGTAGTTCGGGCCCCGATAGATGTCAACGTAGATTTCCGTGTTCTCCGGCAGGTCGAAACCTGCCATCGTGGCGTTGGCCTCGATGCAATAGCCCTTGCCACCGTAGGCCGCCAGGTAGTACCACCCCCCGTCCCAGGAGACATACGCCCGAGGGGTGGCTCCGTCGGCGGCGGTGTCGCAGAGGCGGACGGTGTCGCCGTGCTCGTGGATGTAGATCGTGCCGCCGTGGGCGGAGTCCGCGGTCGTCCAGATGTGGTCCCAGCTGTCGGCGCTGGGCTGTGCAGGTGCGGCCGAGGCCGACGTGGCGGTGGCGAGTGTCCCGCCGGCCAGCAGGAGAGCGACGGCTAAGGTCGCGAACTTCTTTCGCATCGGTCTGATCTCCCTTTCAGTTCGCTCGGACGGCCCGGCGAACTCCATCAATCATGCGGGGGGCTGATAAACGAGTAGTTGACGAACAATCCGGCCACTCCGTCCCTCCCGTGATCGCCGCAAGTGGAATGGGGGAATGCCCAGCACCGCTCTCAGCGCCCGTGACCGTTCTGCGTGACGATGCGGAACCGCTCGGCCGCCGGCCGTCTCAGCGGCCATATACTGACGGAAGTCATCGCCGCCGAGTGCATGAGCGCCCTGGCCGCAACCGACGCCCCAGCAAACGCCGATGCTCTTACCCGTGAAGCGGATCCTCCCGCCGAAATCCCGCAACAGCTCTGGCTCTCTCCGCCCGCCCGTGCAGCGGCTGGCATCCGGACTGTTCCCAAAGGTGCCTGAACGCCGGCGAGAAACCCCCAGGTACCCCCGGGTAAGGGGCTCGCGATACACGTCCGATTGGCGCGGCAGCACGCGACGGTGACAGCTCCGAGCAAGGCTGCGACCCTTCGGTCCCGGACCGGTCCCGTAGCCGCTGCGACTCCTGCCCTTCGGCCAGTCGCCGGTCCTCGAGTACCTGGATGGGACGACGGACGCGTACGACGTCGTCGGCCCTGATCGTCCGGGCCGGCGCGTAGGCGGGTGTCCGGGGACGCGGTGGTCGCCGCCTCGTGTGCGGTGCCGCACGCGGACTTCAGAGTCCGACCGGCCGCCCGCGTCACCTACCGAACTGCCGCGGGACGCGGGACGCGAGAGGTCAGCGCGCGGGCCGTGGGCGGCCGTCGGGGGTGGGTGGAGCGGTCGGGGGCGACCACACCGGCGCGCTTTCGGTCGCGCCGACGATCGTGCGGTGTGCCGGGTCGTAGACGCTGACGACGTCGGTCACACCCGCGTGGTGTCGTACACGGTCACCTTCTCGCCGGGTGCCAGGACCCGGACGTGCCCGGCGGTGCGCGGGGCGGTGCCGGTGTCCGGGAGGAACGCGTGCGCCGCAGGTCCGAGCAGTACGGCGCCCACCGCCGCGCCCGCGATCCGGCGGCGGCCAGCGCGGTGTGGCCGCGCAGGGCCGCCAGCGCGCGGCGGGTGTGGACTTTGACCGAGTTGGGTGAGCAGCCGAGGATGTCCGCCGTCTGCGTCTCGGTCGGGTCGTCCCAGTAGCGCAGGACCACTGCGGCACGCTGGCGGGTGGACAGTGACGCCAGCGCCTCTTTCAGCACGACGCGGTGCTCGACCGTCTCGCTCTGGCCGCCGTCGCCCCGGTCCGGTACGGAGGCCGTCAGGAACTGGACCACCCGCTTTCTGCGCAGCCGGCTGCGGTGGTTGTTGACCAGCGACCGCCGAACGTAGAGATCGACCTCCGCCTCGGGGTGTGAGCATGTAGGCGATCCGCGGCAGCCCACGCCAGGACGCCGTTGCCCAGTCGGCGAATTCGGCCTCGCCGGCCGCCGTGGCCGTGCGCATCAGCGCGCGTTCCGCGGCGCCGCCGAGGCATGGGAGGCGCGTCTCGGCATCGCCCGCACCGCGGCGGCGTCCGGGCACGTGGTGGGGTGAGTCCTAAGTTCCGTGAGGGAGTGGGCATCCTTCCGTCGAGGCGGCGTCGGGACGCCCGTTCGCCCCCTACAACGCCATCCGGCCGCCGTACGGGTGACGTTCGCCGGGGAGGAGTTTCACGGGGACGCCCCGGATCTGCGAAAGCGGGCGCCCTCGCACTGCGCCTCAGGGAGGCCGACGCAGCCCTGGATCGCTGTCGCTCGTAGGCCGTGTGGGACTCGAACCCACAACCAATGGATCAAAAGTCCTGGCCAGGGCGTGCGGGCCAGTGCTGGACGGTGGGCCGTCATCCGAAACCCGCAGGTCAGGCGGATCGAGGTTGCCGCCCTGTCCGCTGCGCACTACCACGTGCCAACACGTCCGCTCACGCATCGCTCACGCACTCGGTGGACGGCTTCCGGTCGGTTGCGCGGCCGGCCTTACCGAGAGCCACTCAGCCGGGGTATCGAACAGCGCGGAAGAGGTTCGTCGCCATGGGCTTCTGCTGCTCGGTGCCCGCGTCCCGGATCGTGACGGTGGTGAGATCACCGAACCCAGCCTCGGTGAGCGCCTTTTCCCACACGGGAATGTCGAGGACCCAGCGGAGCATCGTGGTCCGGGCGCCGTCCGCGCGCCGTACCGGGATGCTCGCCGGCCGGAGGTCCGTCTCCGGCGGCTGACCGCTGCTGTAGTGGGCAAGGGTGGCGATGACGAGTGTTCCGCCCGGCCGCAGCGCGGTGGCGATGGCGGGCAGCAACGTGCGGGGGTCGGTGAAATCGGCGGCCCCGAAGAGCGAGTACGCCACGTCGACGCTGTCCGGTGCGGCTGCAAGGTGGTCGGCGGCGTCGGCGTGGACGAACTCGAGCCGGGCAACATGCCCGAACATCTCCCGGCCGCGGTCGATCTGGCCGGCGGAGGCGTCAATGGCGACGACCCGTGCGGCGTTGAGTGCCTCGGCGATGTGGGCGGCCTGGCGGCTGTTCCCGGAACCGGCGTCGACGACGGTGCGGCCGGTCAGCTCCCCGAGGATTTCAGCGCCTGGGCCGGTGCGCTGGTACCAGTCCCAGAACAGGCGGCCGTCCACACCGCGCTTCACGTCGTCGCAGACCAGGCTCTGGCCGTAGCGGTGCCAAAGATCGGTGCCGGGTGAGATGGAGGAAGTCACCCGCCACATCCTGGCGGGGTGGGGGCGGGCACGTGGCCGGCTGCGGGGAATCCACTCGGATGACGCACGCCTGGCCCCCACCTCTGGTACGAAGCGGGGGCCAGACGGGAAATTGTCGGTCAGTGACCGTCTTCTCCGGGGCGGCAGGGGGTGCACTTGGAGCTGTCGGCGTCCCAGAGCGGCTCGTCGACGAGAAAGCCGTGGCGGGCGAGTTGCTGAGCGGTGCGCGCCACGGAGCCGTCGACTTTCATCGCGACGTCGGGTACGTGGTGCAGGAAGTGGCCGCCGTTGTACTTCTGGCAGAACTCGGCGTAGGCGACGGTGTCGAGGATCATCATGTGGACGCCGATGTCCACGATGCTTCCGGGGCCCAGGCCCAGCCCCTGCCCCCGGCATTCCATGGCCGTGATCAGGTAGGCGATGCCCTGCCCGAGGACGCGCTGCGCCATGACGCTGTCGAAGGGGTAGTCCCTCATGAGGAGGCCGGTCAGCTTCTCCCACTGGTCGGGCGTGACGAAGTCACGCGGGTCGCGGGTCGGGGCGAGCGGGCTTGCGCTGGTGAGGGGTTCCAGGACGGTAGTCACGATGTGCTCCCTTCGGGGGCGGCCCCCGTCGTGGGGGCGCTGGCTCCAGGAGACCAACGGCCGGACGTGAACAGTGACCAGCTATCGGGCTGTGCAAGCGGTTTGCAGATTCTGCACACGTCATCGACGGAGCGTGCCGCTACGGATACCGTCGGTAGAACGGCCCTTCGGCCTCGTGGAGACGCTATGCGAAACGTCGATCCGCTCTGGAGCAGTTCCCAGGCCCGCGAGTACGTCACGAAGCGCCAGCCTGGAGGGCTGGTCCGCATAGGGCGCCGCCGCCTCGGCTGGCGGCAGGACGAGCTGGGGCGCCGGATCGGCTGCTCCGCATCGACCGTATCGCGGCTGGAGAACGGTCCTGCTGGGGATCTGCGGCTTCTCCAACGAGCCGCGCGCGAGGTCGGTGTACCTGGCGGCGCCCTCGGTGCGGCACTGGGGTTAACCGGGTTCGGGACCACTACAGTTGCGGCCAGTCGCGACGAGGAGGATCCCATGCGCCGCCGATCCGTGCTCGCAGCCGCCGGTCTGGTCGCCCCGACCCAACTGCTCGCGCTCGTTGATGACGCGCTGGCCGCCGTGCCTGCACCCACCGCCGAGCCGATCGCATTGCAGTCCCGCGTGGCCGGCGCTCGGGCTCTGTTCGACGCCGGCCGGTACACGTCCCTCCTGGAGGGGCTCCCGGGTCTGCTCGGCGCCGCTCACCAAGCTGCGCGGACTCGCTCCGACCTTGGTTACGGGCGCCTGTCGGCTTGCTACGGGCTCACCGCACAGGCCCTGATCAAGATCGAGAGATACGACAGTGCGCGGATCGCCGCCGACCGGGCCACGGTCTACGCGGACCTGTCAGGCTCCGCGCTGGCCGCGGCCGCGGCCACCCGCGAGATGGCCATCGTCCTACGACACCAAGGCCAGCCCCAGGCCGCCCAGAAGCTGGTCACCAACGCCGCACTGGCCGTGGGTGCCACCGGCCTGACGACGGACGCCCAGAGGTCCGCCTACGCCCAGATGCTGTGCACCACGGCGTACACCGCGGCGCAGTCGGGTGACCGCGCGGAAGCCCTGACGATGATCCGGGAAGCGGCGGACGCCGCCCGCAACCTGCCGGACGCGGCACCCAGGGAGCGCCCGTTCCCGGTGACGTCGGCTGCAGTTGACGCCTACGCGGTGAGCGTGCACTGGGCACTTGGGGACTCCGGGACGGCGCTGGACATCGGCAGCAGGTTGCTTCCGCAGCAGTTCCCCACCGCGGAACGGCGAGGCCGGTTCCACACTGACATGGCGCGCGCGTGGTGGCAGTGGGGTCGGCCTGAGCAGACCGCAGCCGCACTCCTGGCCGCTGCCCGGGTCGCCCCGGCCGAGGTGCGCGACCGGCCCGCGATTCGCCGCATCGTCACCGACCTCCAGGAAAGGCACCCCCTCGCGCCAGGTGTACGTGCACTGGCCACGGTCTGAGCGCCTCCAGGGGCGGTTTCGTGGCCCCCAAGGGCGGCCCACCTGGTGAACTCGGCAGTTCCTCACCTTCGGGTCGGTCGCATTCCAAACACCTTGGCCAGGCCAGCATGGGAGTTCGCTACTGCGACTCCGGAGGCCAGGCCGCATTCGAGGGAGCGTCAGGCCCTCGCTCCCCCTAGGCCGTGTTTTGTGAGTAGCGCCGTCCGCCCACAGGGCGGGCCCCGCAGCGTCTGGTGCGTGCGATCGCAAGGCGGAGGGTCGTCCTCGTAGTGGGCCTACTCGGACGACTCCGACAACGCAGCGAGCGTGCGTGCCAGGCGCCGCGGGGCAGGCGGGACTTCCAAAACACGGCCTAGCCGCGAAACCGTCCACCCTCGAACGCCGTCCAACCGCACATCGCGCACCTGACACCTCGGCTCGGCGAGCTCGTCGACATCGGCGTCCACCAGCTCATCCTCGACACGCCCGTGTGTGCTGGAGATCGGCTGCGGCACCGGACGTGCGCTGGCCCACCTGGCGCAGCGCGGCGTGAAGGCTACAGGCGTGGACCTGTCCCCCGTCATGGTCGCGAGGACGACCGAGCGGTGGGGGGCGACCGGTGCGCAGTTCCACTGCGCCGAGGTACTGGACTACCTCGGCTCCACCGCCGAGGCCTACGACGCGGTGTATTCCATTTTCGGAGCCGCCTGGTTCACCGACCCGTCAAAGCTCTTTCCGCTCGTCAGGAAGCGCCTCAACCCCGGCGGCGTCTTCGTCTTCTCACAGCCCCCGGCCATCCCCGGGGCATATGGTCCGCAGGGCATGTACAAGGGCGGCTTTGCCGGGAAGGCCATGTTCACCTACCGCTACAGCTACCGCCCGCCCGTCTGGGAGCGCCTGCTGACCCGAGCCGGGTTCGCCACCGCCGAGGCCCGCATTCTGGACGCCCCGACCCCGGGCCACATCGGCACACTCCTGGCCCGCGCCCAGGCATAGCCCGGCGCGATCGCGGGCTGGGTGACGCCCTCGATCACCGCCAGATCGGTGATCCGTCGCGGGCCGAAACTGTGCAGGGTGGCCAGGTTGGCCGCGGACGTGATGCTCATATCGCACGGAAGGCGTCGCACAACCCCGGTGGCCGGCTGATCCTTTATGTAATCTCGTCCACCCGAACACAGGAGGCTTCCATGGCCAAGGGCTACTGGGTCAGCGTCTACCGCCCCACGTCCGACCCCGACAGGCTGGCCGCCTACGACAAGCTGGCCGGCCCGGCCGTCCGGGCAGCGGGCGGACGCGTCCTGTCCCGTGGCGCGCGAGTCGTCGCCCACGAGGCCGGAATCACGCAACGCGTCGTCCTGATCGAGTTCGACAGCTTCGAACAGGCCGTCGCGGCATACGAGAGCGAGGCATACCAGAAGGCCCTGGCGGTCCTCTCCGACAGCGTCGAGCGCGACTTCCGCATCATCGAAGGCATCGACTGACCAGCAGGCACAGCCATCAGGTGCCCGTCCTCGTCATCGGCACAAACACGGCCCCCGCCGGTGTGATCGATCAGCAAATTGCAGCCTACGCGCCCGCCGCGCCCGATAGCGTCGCCACGCATCTGGATCCCACGCGTACGCAAGGAGCACCACCGCCGTGAACGACGAGATCTGGCCGAAGATCCACCAGCTCGTGCAGTGGCTGGACGAGAAGGACAACGCAACGCCGGCACAGGCGCGGCTGTTGCGTCTGCTCAAAGTCCAGGAGGAGGTCGGCGAGGTGGCACAGGCGGCGATGGGCGCCGTCTCCGCCAACCCCCGCAAGGGCCGCAGCCACACCTGGGAAGACGTCCAGAACGAACTCTGCGACGTGATGCTCAGCAGTATGGTCGCGCTGGCGACCCTCACCCCCGACGCAGCGAAGGTGTTCGAAGAGCGAGTACGCATCATCACCGACCGGTCGCTGGCCTGAGCCGAGTCGGACCCGTCTCGCCGCCTTTCTTCGCATGCCGGCCACTCCTGGCCGGGCGCCTTCCCCTCCCTCAGCAGCCGAGGAACCGCGCGTCGTGTCCATGTCCCGCATCCGCTTCGAGCAGCTACCCGCCGAGGTCCGCCAGGCCGTCACCGACAAGACCGGCGCCGTGCACCAAGCGGTGACCGCGCCTGGCGGCATGAACTCCGGCATCGCTTCCGTCCTCGAAACGGACAGCGGTGCCATCTTCGTGAAGGGCATCCCGACCGACCATCCCCAGGTGAGAGCCCAGCGCCGTGAGGCCACGGTGGCCCCGCACCTGCCCGCCTCCTGCCCGCGCCTGTACTGGCACCTGGCGCTCGGCGGCTGGAGCCTCCTCGGCTACGAGGTGGTCGACGGCCGCCACGCCGACTACGCGCCCGGCTCACCGGACCTGCCCTTCGTGGAAGCAGCGCTCACCGACGGGATGTAGGCCCACTGACAGCCCGTCCGCCCCCGGTAGAGGATCGCGTTCACGATCTCCCGCATCTCGTAGGCGCCCTGGTGACCACTGACCGAGCGGTGCCGGTCCTTCCACGCGGTGATCACCGGCTCAACCAACGCCCACTGCTCGTCCGATAAGTCACTCGGGTACGGCTTGCGTTCACCCCCGAGCCTGACCACATCGGTACGCTCCTGATCCGCGCTCAGGTATGACGCCGAACCCAGCTCACGAAGCCGGCGAGCCGCTGCCGGGCTGGCCGCCGGCGCCCACTGGGCCGGTCACTTCCCCGTCTGGGTGAACGTGAGGATTCTCGGAGGCAGCACCTCGGAGGACTTGGGTCCTCGTTCGGTGCCGGGTTTGATGTAGTCGCGCAGTGAGGGCATGAACGTGCCGTGCAGTGCCGGGTCGCCCTCCGCTGAGGTGTCGGCATGCGACGGCAGCATCTGCGTGGTGATCGAGGTGCAGTTGCGCGGCCAGTCGGGCAGTCCGCGCAGCACCGCGCAGTCCCGTGTGAAGTAGTGGACGAAGAACTTGCCGCTGTTGCGGACGGCGTTCCCGTAGCCGTCAGCGGAGCCCTTCAGGCCCGGGTTCAGAATGTTCGCCACGCCTGCCAGTAGCGAGGAGTCGTTCACCGACAAGGCGGCATACGTCGCGTTGCCGGTTTCGGTGGCGAGAGTGTCGACCACCGCGTACACCTGCCCGGAGTCGAGCGGCAGGGGGCGGCCCAGCCAGTAGATCGCATCCTGCTCGTCGCCCAGGCAGTTCATGTTGATCGAACGACAGTACGGCCCGCTCCACCCCAGGTCCCGCACCGGGTCGACCATGGAGAGTGCCGAGGACGGACGCGCGCAGTCCGTGGAGCGCAGGTGCGCTGTGGCGACGGCACGGCCGCACACCGCCTGCAGGAGGTTCTGCAGGTCGTCGGACAGGTACCCCTCGTCGTTCGCCGTTCGCGGCGCGAAGGTCAGAGCGCCGTAGCGTTGTACCGGCCCGAGAGATGCGGGTGCCCGCAGCCGCAGGACTTTCAGCGGTGGTTGGGCGCGCCACTCGTCTGCGGCCGCCTCCTGACCGGCGTCCGGGACCGCGTATCGGAACGCGGAGACGAAGTCGATGGCATCGCTGCCCATACCCAGCGGGCCGATCGGTCCGTAACTGTCACGGGAGGGGATCTGCTCGGTGAAGATGTCCTTGGCCGGGACCCCCTGGGCCTGCAGTGCCTTGCGAACGGCATGGTCGGTGGTGGAGCTGGGGGTGACGATGAAATACCGGTTCTTCCCGAAGGAGTAGCCGGCCTGCCGCTCCATGACGACGTTGTTGACCGTGTCGCCCAGAGCGGAAACGCTCTGCGTCCGCCCCGACTGGCTGCCATCGGGCGGGATCGTGTCGAAGAGGTACTGCATGGGGACGGGCCGGTTGGGCGTGTTTTGCCACTTGTCGTAGTCGCCGGGCGTCCACCGCCCGTTCTGGCTGAACTCCCAGGTCTGCAGGCTCATATAGCGGCCGGGCGGCGGCATCTTCCCGTAGAGCACGATCGCATCCTGCGGATCGAGGCGGAAGGAACCGGTGTAGCCGGGTTTCGTCTTGCCGAAGGCGTTGACCGCGGCCGGGTCCACGTACTCGTCCGGCCAGGTCTTCACAATGGGCGACACGTAAGGCGCCGCGGGGTTGTTCGCGAGGCAATTCTTCAGCACCGGGTAGGTGTAGTCCCTGCACTCCTTCTGCGTGTAGAGCTCGGTGTACCCCGGATTAACCTGGAACCCGCTTTTCCGCAGGGAGGTAACGAGCCCCGTGTCCGCCGAGTCGGGGACAGTATGTGCCCGGCCGACCGCCTGGTGCTGACCACACGCGGCCATGCCGAGCAGCGTCATGCACGCCAGCGGCACTCCGAGCTTCCGCGTTACACGACCCACAGCCGCCCCTCCTGACCAGTTCGACGTCTCGGGGGAAGCGCAACAGGTGAGACAGGCTGCGCTCTCCGACGACCCACGCCATATCACTCTTTGTACTCACATAGTCACCATCTGTCTCGTCGCGCGCAAGCACCACCGCAGGCAGAAGTGACAGAAGTCGGGTACCGACTGCTTGAGGGGGTTCGAGTGCGCCCGGCCGAAACCAGACCGCTCGGCCCCATCGCCGTCCGGCGGCCTCGCGTTCGACGGACACACGGCCGTCTGGACAGGCGGCCCGGACACGATGGACGAGAGGGAGGGACCACCGCCCTCCATCGCCGGATTCGCGACCAAGCCGGCTCTCTCACGGGCCGCTGCGCGGCTCCGGGCCGGCAATCAGTGCCCGATGTGGAAGGTCAGCCTCGTGGTGGTCGTGCTGATGGCGACACCGTGAATGGTGCCGGAGGCCGAGGAGTAGATGCCGGTACCGCCCGTGATGGCGTCGTCGAACATTCCAGTTCCGCTGAGTACGGAGGTAGAGATGAAACCCTGTGCCGTGATCTCGCCGCCTGGCAGGGACTCCGTTACGTTGCACTGAGCCTCCGGCACTCCTTGGGTGCCAGAGGATGTCACGGTGCAAACCCCGCCGAGGTGGCCGGCCTTCGCGCCCTTGTCGTTGTACAGGTCTTCGGCATAGATCAGGCGCGCCCCTTGGACCATGCCATTCGGCGCATCCAGTGTCGCCTGACTGCGCACCGCGGTCAGGCGGAGCACCTGCTCCTGGACCGCCGCATCTTCGCTCGGGGCAGCCGTGGCCGCCGACGAGCACACCAGCCCGGCGGAGACGGCCGCCGAACAGAGTGACAGACCCAAAGTCAGACGGCGCATGGCGTCCTCCTGTTGTTTCGCCGCATCGTGACAGTGATCGCAACTGATACACACGAAATCACGCCGCTGAGCAGGCTCGGTCGGAACACGGTTGGGCACCCGAGTGATTCGCGGACAGGCGCGAGATGCCACACCCGGCTCGGCATCCGACGTGAGGGTCTGCCGTATTATCGGGTGACGTCTGAACCGGCTTGCCCCGTGGTGGGAAGTATGTCGCAGTGCCCAAGCCTTTGCCCCGGCCGTCCGAGGACGACCGGGGCACCATACCCGAAGGTCAGCGGCCCCCAGAGAGGCCCGACCCCGTAAGCCGTGTGGGACTCGAACCCACAACCAATGGATCAAAAGTCCTGGCCAGGGCGTGCCGGGCGGTGGTGGAGGGTGGGCCGCCATCCGAAACCCGCAGGTCAGGCGGCAGCTGTTGGCCGCCCCGTCCACTACGTACCGCCTGTGCCGGCACATCCGCTCACGCATAGCTCACGCACCTACGACCACGCTGGGGAGCGGGCGGACCCAGGCATCCGCGTAGCTAAGAATAGGAGTACCATCGGGTACCAGGAGGCCCCACATGGAGATTGCAGAAGGAACACGGAGTCGAGGAACTCGCACAACCGCACCCTTGAAAGTGGATGCGGCGGTGGACGAGTTGATCGCCGATGGTGCCCACTTCCTGGGGATGACCAAGAAGGACTTGGTCGCCGCAGCAGTCCGGACATATCTGGAGCTCCGCCGTGAGGAGGTCCGCGCCAGCATGAGGGAGAAGATGCGCAACCTCGACGGATCCGTCGAGTCGAGCGTTTCACTCCTGACCGGACTGTCACCTGAGCGGATAAGGGAGCTCGGCGGCGTGGGCGAGGACGACTGACCGTGCAGCCTGCTCGCCCCACCCTTCGCACGCTCCGCGAGGACCTGGAGCTTGCGCTGCCTTTCGCGCGGAAGCCACTCGACGAACTGGACCACCCCCTCCTCGTAAAGGCCCGGGAACTCTTCGGCGACGACGAGGCAGGCCGCGAGCGAATCCGCGCCATCGACGACGAGATTCTCTTCAAGGTCAAGGTCCAGAGATGGCGCGGAGCAGTCTGGACCGACAAGACCTGGATCTGCCCTGGCTCATAGCCGCCGGTCAGCGCGAGGGCGGGTCCTTAGATGACTTCTATGCCGCCTTGGAGACCAGCGCACAGGCCGCACGTGCCCGCTACAACGCCGACCACCGCCAACCCCTGACCAGCAAGACCTACGTGGGCCATCTCCTGCCCAACCAGGACGATCGTGATCGCTACCAACTCGAAGCCGGTACACGCCTCGTACGCCGGCTCGCCACCGCGATCCGTGATCTGACCCGCGGATCTCTGCACGACGGACACGAGCACGCCGCAGACTTCGCCACGTTCCGCCTCGGCATCCTGGTACGCGCCGACGACGGCCACGAGACCTACGTAGCCGTACGCATCACAGGCTCCGTCCCCGACGACCTGACTGCCGTCGTCCTGCGCCATGTCCCGGGGTGCGAGCCCACCCACTGGTACCCCGAATACGCCCTCCCCAGCCGCTCCCTCCTCCCAGCCGAACAGGCCTGGTCGACCCTGATGGATCCCAAGGCGGCCGCGGAACTCCTGAACGAGGAGTGACCCCGACAGCTGATCTCGCGCCAACCTACGACGAGGTGACGCCCGTTTCGGCGAGGGACTGGCGGACCGACTCCGGTCTGTAGCCGACCGTTTCAATGAACTGACCGGCGCGGCTGATCCGACACCGCAAGCGCTCTACCCAGGCTGAGCGGCGCGCTGAACGGTGCAAAGCCGGCCAACCACCCGCGGCGTCCGACGGCGTGGCTGCCTTGTCAAGCAGAGCCACCCATCACGCATCGCTCACTCACGGGCCCCGGCACGGCTGTGCCCCGGCCGCTCGGAAGCGACCGGGGCACCAAACCCGCAGGTCAGCGACTCCCTGAGGAGCCCGACCCCGTAGGCCGTGTGGGACTCGAACCCACAACCAATGGATTAAAAGTCCTGGCCAGGGCGTACCGGGCGGTGACGGACGATGGGGTGCCATCCGAAACCCGCAGGGTCAGACGGGCCGAGGGCGCCGCCCGGTCCGCGCTGCACCGCCCGGTACCAGCACGTCCGCTCACGCATCGCTCACGCATTGGAACCGGAGGAGCACCGGCCAGCACGCACCGCCATCCGTTGAACGAGCTTCCCGCAAAGACCCTGGATCCCCAATCACCCGGCAAGGGCCAGAACATTCTGCAGTAGCAGTCGAAGAAGCAGCGGGGGTTCGGAGTCGGCTGTGCGCGCCGCCTCGCGGTACGTCGCGGCGTTCTTCCCGGCGAAGCCCTCGCCTTCCCGGATCATCCCTTGTTTCCGCTCCACCCAATCCGGCCAGTGAGAGCCCAAGTAGCCCTCTAGGTCGTCATGGAAAACGGTGTACGTACGTGCGGACTCATCGGCCGGCTCGCCTGTTGGCGTGCCGCCGAGATAGCCTAGCAAGTTGGTGTTGTCCAGCATGTTCCTTCGTACAGCCTCATCAATCTTGCGCAGCGCGTCGGCCCACTCCTGGCCCTCAAGGTGCGCCTGCAAGCCTTCCCGTTTCCGCTCGCCCATCCCGGCGTCGCCATCGAAAACCGTGTAGCAACGTACGTTCAACGCATGCAGAATTGCGTGGCAAAGCATCAATTTGCTTTTGCTTCCGGCGCTGACGATGTGAATCCCCTGCGCACCAAGGTTGACGTTCTGCCGCTCAGCACAGCCGAGGATCACCGCAGCGTCAGTGTCCCCCTCTACCAGCACAGCGACATCAGCGAAGAATCCCTCAGCCAGGGTGCTCACGCATCTGAGACCTGTTTGCCTCCGTACCGAGTCGGCTTGTACACCATAGGGCTCCAGAGCCTCACACAACTCCAGATCGGATACTTGATTCACCGTCGTTGTCGGGTGCCCGTCAGTGAAGTCACGACTCAGGCGACGTACTTCCCGATAGTGGCGATGGTCAATGAAGACCGGACTATGGGTCGCGTACATGACCTGGGCGAGACCCTCCGAGGACGTCACCAGGCCCCTGAGAACCTCGGCGAAAGTTCGCGCCTGGGCCGGATGCTGGAACAACTCAGGCTCTTCGACTGCAAGGCACAATGTCCGCGTACCAGCCTCCGGATGCCGCCGCTCAGCCAGGTACTTCAGGGCCGCAATGATCAGAGCTCGCTGGAATCCATGCCCTTGACGATAGACAGAGGTCTCAGCCGCCCCATCTTGAACGCGAACTCGGAAGACGGTTCGCACGGGCTTCGGGACCTGCACAAGAGGAAGTACGCGCACAGACCGTCCGAATGTAAGCAGCGAGACTTCCCGCGAAAGTGCCGTCGAGATACCGTCCAGCACCTCCCCGTAAACCTTCTTGTGGATCTCTTCCCGCTCTTGAGCGATACCTTCTTCAGCCGATCTGATCTCGTTGGCGGCTTCACTCCGGTCCACCGCGTGATCGAGAATCCGTCCGAGCGCCGAGGACTTGCTATCGTCGGCCTCTTCATAAGCGCGTAGGTCAGCGGAGACAAAAACGAAGTCGATGAGCTCGGCCAACTTACTCTGGCCGGCGAAGCCGAAAAAATGCGTCCCTTCAATCTCTGTCTCCGTCAGCTGACTTCGGTTGTCCAACTCCCACGCCCGCATGGATTCTTCAACAGCAGCAACGGAGCCGGCCGCTGGCAGTCCGAGGCCAGGCTGCTCATCTCGGAGCTTGCTGTAGGCCCTGCGCTTGTCCATCGCCGAACCCTCCTGACGGACGGCCTCGAAGGGCGGGAAGGCGAGTCCTTTACCCGTGATCTTATCCTCGCCCTCCTCCCATGTGCGCCAGACGATCATGCTGTCGGTCTCGGGCGACGCATAATTCCCGAGCGTCTCTCGGTCACGACTTGTCAGCCCATCGAATTCAACTTCAACGCTGATACGTCGACTTCCACGAGCAGAGTGCAAGTCCTCATCACTCAAGGCGACGGACTTCTCGCCGTTGAAGAACCAATCAAGCGCACGCAGAACTGTGGACTTACCGGCACCCGTAGGCCCCAAGAAGGACGTGACGTCTTCCATCTCAATATCTACCTTGCACAGGCAGCGGAAGTTCTCGATGCGGACGCGCTTGATCTTCATGCTTCTCACTGTTCCGAGGGCCAGCAACGCAAAGGTATTCCACGAGTCAGAAGAGCCGACTGACCGGGGTTGCGATGCTAACCGCTATCCGCAGCGCCGCGCGAAGGATTATGAAATCTCTGCAAACTGAACGTAGCTGTGCTATAGGGTATTCTGGAAGCACGGTCCGGTGCAAAATGGCCCCACCGAAAGGCGTTGCAGACCGTCATCCGCTCGGCAGACAGCTACACGATGGTGCCGCCGTCGTGCAGATACCGGGGCGCAGACGCCATGCAGGTGGCGATTGCAGCACGGAAGCGGTCGCGTAGGCGTTCTCGAAGTGCGCCGATTGCCTCCTCGGTCGGAACAAGTCGCGCTTCGGCGAGTTCACTGTCATGCGGTCGCAGAGCAGCAGCTTGTTCTCCAGTGAGCATGCCCCCGTCGAAGATGAAGGCGAGCTGGTCGTCCCAGGGGCCGTGTGCAGGGACCCAGTCGACGACCAGGAGGCCGTGGAGGGTGACGTCCAGGCCCAGTTCCTCCTTCAGTTCGCGGCGGGCCGCGTCGTCGGGGGCTTCGTTCGCTTCGGCCATGCCGCCGGGGAGGTCCCAACCAGGCTTGTACGTGGGCTTCACCAGGAGGACGCGGCCTTGCTCATCGCGGAGGAGGACGTCGGCGGAGACGCGTTTGCGGGCCTGGGTGGCGTTGCCTTCGGCGAGGTAGGCGTTCCAGGCTTCGGGGTCGGCGGGGGTGGGCCTCATGGGGTGGTGCCTTTGCTGGGCGGGGGAACGATGTCGGCGAGTAAGAGCATTCTCGCCCGTCGCGTCTCGTCAAATCGCGTCAGCAGCGCGCGGACTGGGGGATGGCTGCGGTGGGGCGCGAGCAGTGCGCGAAGGTCATCGAGTTGGCGAAGGACGCGGATCGAGCCGAGGTTGGGGTCCGCTGCGAGCACGTCGTGGCCTACCGTGACCGCAGCGTCCAGCTCATCGCAGCTCAGGTGAAGGCAAACGAGGGTGATCCGGCTCAAGGCCAGCGATCGGGCACGGCTCGACTCGCGCAGGCGGATGGCGTGTTCGGCCCGTGCGCGCGCCTGGTCGTGGTGTTGGAGGTCGCGCAGGACGAGGGCGGATTCGAGGGCCAGGGCCGCTGCGTCGAACGGGCTCAGCCACGGGCGTTCCGCTTCGGCCGCCCCTCCGAGAGTTTCCTCGGCTCGGCCGAGGGCTCGTAGCGCCGGAGTGGGCTGACCGGCTGCGGCCAGGGCTCGGGCGGACATGGTGTACAGGCGGGCAATCAGCGTGGGGACGACGGGGCCGGCCTCCGCCAGATCGAGACCGGTCCGCGCCCAGTGCACGGCTGCGGCGGGATCGCCGGTCTGCAGGGCGAGGTGGCTGGTGCTCGCGGCGATGCTGGCCGCGAGCGGGGTGTCGCCCGAGGCGCGGGCCAGTGGAAGCGCGCGGGTGAAGTGGCGTCCAGCCACGCCATCCTGGCCTGAGTCGTGGGCCATCCAGCCCGCCATCTCGGTGAGCACCGCGGCGATGGCGAAGACGTGCGGGGTGCCGTCCGCGTCGACAAGCCGGGGTCCGATGTTGTCACGCAGGTGTCGGACGACGGCGTTGTAGAGGCGTCCGCCACCGGCCTGGCGGTCTGCGGTTCGGAAGGCGTCCATGGCAGCCATGTCGTCGCCGTCCGGGAGCGGCTCGCCAAGTGCGGGAGGTGGCGGCGGCGCGGCGGGCTCCCACGGGCGTTTCGCCAGGCCGAGGAGATGGCCGGGGATGTGGAAGGCGTCGGCGATCTGCTCGAAGATCGCGAGCTTCTCGACCCGGCTCTTGCCGTTCATGTAGTCGTAGAGCCGCCCTTGGGTGATGTCGACGGCTGCCGCGATGCGGCGGGTGCTGACGCCACGGTGGTTGAGCAGCCGGAATAGCGTGCCCATGTCGCGCTCCGCGCAGGCCGCGAGCAGGCGCTGGTCGGCGAGGAGTCCCGCGACGATCTCCTGCGGCTCCCGCTCCCTTCCGGTCACGAGCACCCTCTTCCGTATAGCTGTTCCGAGGCTACGGCCCGGGCCGCCCGCTGACTCCAAGTTGGAGTCACACGCTGGAGTCTCTTGCGTGCGATCCGCAGTCGTCTACTGAGGGTGCTCCGTTGCTCCAAGTGACGCAACGGGGCGTCGCCAATCCCTCCGCTGCGCTCCCGAAAGGTCAAGCAACATGCCCAGCACCGTACTTCCGCGTCATCGCGGCCGACTTCACGTGAAGGGCCGCGGATGATGACCGACCGACGCACGAGCCCGTACGGATTCCGCGTCGAAGCCGAATCCGAGGCGGTGCCCGAAGCCCGGCGCAAGATCCTCGCGTTGGTGCGCGGCTGGGACGTAACTCTGCCGGACGACACCCTGGGCGACCTGGAGTTGCTGTCCACTGAGCTGATCACGAATGCCGTCCGGCACACCGATTCCTCCTGCGCGGTGGTCGTGCGCTGGACCGGCGTGCGGGTCCGGGTCGAGGTCACCGACGTGAGTCCTGCCCGCCCTCAGCGGTGCCACGGGGCGCTGGAGGCGGAGGGCGGGCGCGGCCTGGTCCTGGTCGAGTCCCTGGCCACCGCTTGGGGAAGCGCCCCCGACCCGGCCGGGAAGACCGTCTGGTTCGAACTCGGGCCGTCCGACGGGACGCCCCCTCCCTGGAGCACTCCGGGGAAGTGGACGATCACCACCGACAGCGGATCGGCGACGTCCGGCTACCTCCCGGCCTGGGCCGAGGACGATCCGACCGAGGCCCATGTGCCCCTGGACCAGCTGCCGGAACGGCTGGCCGGCATCAACCACCGGAACTTCTTCGAAGGCCCGATGCTGCCCCTCACCGCCCCGGACGTCTGGGAAGGAGTCGAGGAGGACGCGGTCTTCGAGGGCAGCATCGACTGCAATCCCTACGACCCCGACCCCGGCCTGCGTGTGCCGGTCGTCAACCTCCAGGTCTGCGTCGGGCGCTGGATCCTCGGCCTGGACCCGCAGCGAGTAGCCGAGGTCGCCGCGAAGCTCCGCACCCACGCCGACTTTCTCGACGAGAAGGTACGCCCCGCGCTCATCGCCGCCCGCGAGGACTGGGCCGCCCATCCCGCTTAACCATCCGCCTACTCATGGAGGTCGTCGTGACCGCACGCCCGCTCGTCAGCCAGGCACCACGCCTCGTCGCCAGCCCGTTCCTCGGCCAGTACCTGCTCGTCCAGCCCGGTCACGCCGCGGGCGTGCGCATCCCCGAAGTCCGCTACGAAGAGCTGCGGGACGCTACCGCCAACGATCAGAAGACCCCGGCCTGGCTTTCCGACGCCGCCGCGCGAGCTTGGGGCACGGAGCTTCCGCAGACCGGACTCCGTGGAGTTCTTATCGTCCGGGAGCGGTCCCGGTACGGCTACGCCAAAGCGTCGTGGGAGATCAACCTCGGCTGCGACTACGACTGCGAGTTCTGCTACCTCGGGGAGAAGCGCTTCGCCGGCCTGGACTGGGACGGCAAGCAGCAGCTCCTCCGTGTGATGCGGGACGCCGGGGTCCTGTGGTTGCAGATCACCGGCGGGGAAGCGCTGATCGACCGCGAGTTCGGCGCGGCGTACGAGCACGCCCACCAGCTCGGCATGATGGTCCAGGTCTCGTCGAACGGCAGCTCGCTGCGGAAGCGGCCGATCCGGGAGCTGTTCGCCCGGCTCCGCCCGTATCGCCTGACCGTGAGCCTGTACGGGGCGACGGCCGAGACGTACGACGCGGTCACGCGGAACCGCGGGGCCTTCGGCCGGTTCGTGGAGGGCTTGGACGCCGCCCGCGAGGACAGGCTGCCGGTCCGGCTCAACGTGATCGTCTCGGACGACAACGCCCACGAGGTCGATGCCATGGTCCGGCTGGCCGAGGCATATGGCTTCCCGCGCCAGGTGTACACGAGCATGTCGCCCACGATCGACGGCGAGGCGAACCCGCTGGCGACCCAGGCGTACGACCATCTGCGGCCCCGGAGCGTCTTCACCGGCTGCAACGCCGGCCACACCTTCTTCCATGTCGACCCGCACGGCATCGCGTCGATCTGCAAGGTCGGCCGCGACCCGAGCGTGAACCTCATCACCGAGGGCGTCGAAGCCCTCCCCCGGCTCGGCGCAATCGCCGAGTCCCTACAGCTCCGCACCGGTGGCTGCTCGGGCTGCACGATCGCGGGCACGTGCCGTACGTGTCGCCCGCTGGCCAAGCTCTACCAGGAGGCGGGGGACCGCAGAGATCTCTACTGCCAACACGGAGGTTACGGATCATGACACCACCAACCGCTGCCCTGGCTCCGCCGCGTCAGCCCGTGCCGGTCATCATCGGCTCGCGCCCGCCCGCCGAGGGGGCCGGCATCCTGCCGGTACCGCTGACCGTCGCTCCGATCGGGGACGACGAGTTCCAGATCGTCGCCGACCTGGACGAAGCCGCCGAGGGAGCCGAGTGCTCTTGCTCGGCAGGCGACGACCAGCCGTACTAACCCCGAGTGGGCGTGCCCAGTGCCGCCCCGGTCGTAGTCTGGCCGGGGCGGCACCCCCATTCCCCCAGCAGCCAAGGAACCGCGCGTCTTGTCCATGTCCCGCATCCCCTTCGACCAGCTACCCGCCGAGGTCCGCCAGGCCATCGCCGACAAGACCGGCGCCGTGCACCAGGCGGTCACCACGCCCGGCGGCATGAACTCAGGCATCGCCTCCGTCCTCGACACGGACAGCGGCCCCGTCTTCGTCAAGGGCATCCCGACCGACCACCCCCAGGTGAGAGCCCAGCACCGTGAGGCCGCGGTGGCCCCGCACCTGCCTGCCTCCTGCCCGCGCCTGTTCTGGCACCTGGAGCTCGACGGCTGGAGCCTCCTGGGCTACGAGGTGGTCGAGGGCCGCCACGCGGATTACGCGCCCGGCTCTCCGGACCTGCCACTCGTGGAAGCGGCTCTCACCGAACTGCAAGGGATCGCCGCACCGGCGGATGTCGAGATCAAGCAGGCCGTGGACCGGTGGGCGGAGTACACGCCGCCGGGCACGTTGCAGCACTTCGACGGTGACGCGCTACTGCACACGGACTTCGCCCCGGACAACGTCCTGATCGCCGAAGGCCGGGCACGGCTCATCGACTGGGCCTGGCCGACACGCGGCGCCGCATGGATCGACCCCGGCGCCCTCGCGCTGCGCCTCATGGGCGCCGGCCACCCGGCCGAGGCCGCGATCGAATTCGCCAACCGCTTCCCGTCCTGGCGCGACGCAGCGCCCGAAGCCCTCGCGGCGTTCGGTGCGGCGACGGCGTCCCTGTGGAGGGAGATCGCCGAGCAGGACAAAGCACTGTGGAAGCGGGCGATGGCGGAGCAAGCGACCGACCTGGCACGCGCCCTCGACACGAGCTTTTAGCCCCGGGCGACGCTGACCAGAGTCACGTCCCGGGAGAGCATCGGCATCACGCTGGACGGATCCCTTGTGCCCGCGGTCCGCGGCTGACACGCGGACAGGCAGAGGCCGCGTCGTCTCCCCAGGCCCCGGGCGCCCTCGCTCGGTACTCGAGTCCCCGTCCCCCGGTGAGGCACATGCGCAAGACGGGCCGTAGGACCGTCGCGCGCGACAACTTGCTCCGCTGGGGGCAAGGAGTCCTTACCCCACAACTTGCTCCTCCGGGGTAAGCGCTGCTTACCCCACAACTTGCTCGCCGCCGCCCGGCCTCGTTTACCACTCGCCTGGTCCGGCGTCTTTCACTGCCGTGGACTGCGACGTCGGCCGAGATCACGGGGACCTGTCCCACCCGTTGCGTTCCAGGTCAGGCCAGGTACGGGTGGAATCCTGATGCGGGTCGACCCGTTGCGGGACAACCACCCGTCCCCGTGCTGACCTGCACGGGGACGGGTGGGGCGGGTGGATGCGGGTCAGCGCTCGCCGCCTGGGGCCGTCTCCAGCCGGGGCAGTAGCGAGCCCAGGCGTCGGCGAACTGGTGGCGGGCGAAGCCTCGGCGCTGGCTGCGGTCGGGGAAGCGGCGGTTGGCGGCACCGATGCCGAAGTCCTTCAGCAGCAGTTGCAGGCCCCGAGCGGTCAGGCCGTGGGAGCCGTGCTCGCGCCAGGGGGCCTCGCTGTCGGCGTGCAGCGCGGCGAGAAGCTGCTCGGTCGACAGCAGCGCCGGGTCGCCGCACGCGGCGAACACCGCGCGAATGTCGGCCAGTATGCGGATCGCGAGCGCGGCCTCCTGATCGTTGCCTTCCTCTTGCGCCGTCAGCACGCGGCACGCCTGCCGGGCGCGCTGCGGCCAACTGCCTCCAGCGAGGTCGGCGACCGCCACCAGCGGCTCCCAGGTGTCCGCCGCTCGGTCCTCGACCGGCATCACCGGCTCCATCGACGCCGCCCTGTCGGTCAGCGGCACCAGCCATCCCGCCAATCGGTCCCGCAAATTGTGCAACTGCGGAGTGTCTCGGCGGGAGCGGAAGGGCAGCACCTTCTCCCCTGGTGCGCGCCTCCGCATCCGGATCACCACCGCCCGATCCATGATCGTGTCCGGCAAGTCGCCTATCCCGGCCAGCGCCGCCATGGCGAAGGTGCGGAATTTGGTCGGCTTGTGCTCCGGGCCGACGACCCGGGTGGTGGGACGGTTTCGCTGGTGCCCGGAGTTGAGGAGTCCGCGCATCTCCTCGTTCTTCTCCGCGACCTTCACGCTGCCGAATATCGTGTCGGCCTCGTCCACCAGCAGCGTCGGCGGCTGCTCCGTGATCGACCGGAAGATCGCCGCCGGGGTCGAGTTGACCGTGATGAAGGGGTCGTGGACGGTGTCGTGCAGCACGTCCAGCAGCCGCGATTTCCCACATCGCTTCGCGGGGCCGACCACCGCCAGGCGCGGCGCGTGCTGCCACGCCGGTTGCAGATGAGTGGCCGCGACCCACAAGGTGACCGCGTCCAGGGCCTCGCCGCTCGGCATGACCACGTACCGGGCAACCGCTGACCGCAGCTCGGTCAGCAGGTCAGCGCCTTCCGAGAGCGCGTCGCCCGCTGGCGGACCGACCGGCCCGGTCGGCTGACCGACCGCGGTGACCGGCTCTCGGTCAGTGACCGCGGTCAGGCGACCGGGCGTTCCGGTCAGCCGGTCAGTGACCGGAGGAGGCCCGGTCACCGCAGCCGACCGGGCGGCGGACGGCTTCGGCTCAGCGGTCAGTTCCGCGAGCGGCTGCCGCGTTGTACGGTCCGGCTGACCGGGTACGGTGACCGGCGGCCAGGCCACCGCAGGGGGTGCGTCCCGGACAGCAGCTGTCATAGGCTGCATGCGTAGCTCCTCGACCGGTGGGTGCAGGCTGGCTGGCCCGCCCCACCTGGGTTGAACGTTTCTGGCGTACAGGGGAGTTGTGAGCCTCCGGCGTTGGCGCGTCGGGGGCTCGTTCGTTCTCGGCGATTGGCGCCGCGCGAGCGACCACGGACAGTACGACGAACGCCTGCCGCAGTCCACGGGATCTTTGACGGCGCCCAACGCGCGCGCGGACGAGAACCACGGACGTCATGCAGCGAGCCCGAGCAGGGCCTGCAGCTCGGCCGTCACCACGCGATATGAACTGCCCAACCGCAAGACGCGGCACGGGTACTGGCCTCGCTTGGCCAACTCGTAGCCCTTGCTCCGCCCCAGCCCCAGTGCCCGGTTCGCCGTCTCCAGGTCCACCGCCGTCGGCAGCGCCAGCAGCTCGTCCTTGGCCATCCCCTTGACCACCGGCCGGGTCGTGCGGCTCTCACGCATACCTGCCTCCTCACACATACAGCTCTCGGCGAACGCGGTCTCGCATCCGTCTCCAAGCCCAGGTCAGGAGGGTGCAACAAGCTATTGTGTCGTCATGACACAACGCGGTGCTGATGCTGGGCGGAATGAAGACAACGCCCCCGAGTGGGCAGACCAGGTCACGGCGACGGTGGCTGCCGAGGTCCGTCGGCGCCGCAAGGAGCTGGGCATGAGCGGCGAGGACCTGGCCCGCGCCTGCGCCGATCTCGGGTACGCCATCCCGCGCAACGTCATCGCCAACATGGAATCCGGCCGCCGTGCCCAACTGCCCCTGGTCGAGGTCATGGTGCTCGCCAAGGCTCTGCACGTGGCGCCGATCTGCCTGATCTATCCCGTCGGCGTCGTGGACCGCGTGCAGGCCCTCCCCGACGAGGAACCGACCGACACCTTCACGGCACTCCAGTGGTTCACCGGCGAGTCGTACGACTACGACGGCCCCAGCCCCCAACTGCGCGAGCGCAGAGCCGCACCGCGACGGACCTGGTCAATGGATGCCGAGGGCAACATCGTCTGGAAGGACGCCCCGGCAGACGGTCTCTGAACCTGCTGGGGGAAGCACCATGAAGGGCTCGACGCACCGCCGCTTCTACTGCCGTGACACCGAAACCGGCCGACCGCTCGGCAGCAACTGCCCCAAGCTCGCGAACCGCAAGCACGGCTCCTACTCCGTGCGCCAGGAACTCCCGCCCCGCGAGGACGGCACCCGCCGCTCCTTCAGCCGCGCCGGGTACGACAGCCTCAAGGCGGCCCAGGCGGACCTGGACCACGTCCGCACCCTCCTCGGCCTCGCCGACACCGACGACCAGGACAGCGTCGAGCGAGTCGCGGCCCTGCTGGAACGCATTGTCGAGGAGAAGGCGCCGCTCCCCGACGTGGAGGAGATCCGCCGGCGCCTCCGCTCCGGGCTCGACCTACGCGGCGGCACGACGGTCGGCGAGTGGCTGGACCTCTGGTTCGCGTCCAAGAAGCGCCGCAAGACGACGCTCAACGGCTACGCATCGCACATCAACGTCCACCTCAAGCCGCGCATCGGCCACGTGCGGCTCGACCGGCTCAACGTCGGCCACCTCGTGGAGATGTTCGACGCCATCGCCGACGCCAACGAGGTGATCGCGGCCGAGAACGAGGCGCGTCGGGTACAGATCGCCCGTTGCAAGCCGAATGCGCCGGGACGGCCCGTAGTAGCCGAACGGGCGCGGCTGACCCCGGAACGGGCGAAGCTCGCCGAGATGCCGCCCTTCCGCAAGCTGACCGGTCCCTCCACCCAGCAGGCGATACGCCGGACCCTGCGCGCCGCGCTCAACTCCGCCATCGCGCAGCAGCTCATCACCTTCAACCCGGCCTCCCACGTAGAACTCGCCTCGGGCCGCAGGCCCAAGCCTCTGCTCTGGACGGACGAGCGCGTCCGGCGGTGGCGGCAGACCGGCGAGACACCCGGCCCGGTCATGGTCTGGACACCGCAGCAGTTCGGCATCTTCCTCGACGCAGCCCAGGACGACCGGCTGTACGCCCTCTTCCACCTCGTCGGCTTCCGCGGCCTGCGTCGGGGCGAGGCCGTGGGCCAGGACTGGAGCAACGTCGACCTCAAGGCCGGCCTCATCACCCCGGCCAAGGAGATCGTGGTCGACGGCTGGGATCCGTACGAGGCTGAGCCGAAGACGGACGGCAGCGCCAACACCATCGCCCTGGACAGCCTGACGATCGCCGCCCTCCGCGCCCACCGGAAGCGCCAGAAGAAGGACCGCAAGACGTGGGGCTCGGCCTGGAACGACACCGGCAAGGTCTTCACCCGCGAGGACGGCTCCTGGCTCCACCCGGAGATGGTCTCGGAAACCTTCCGCCGCATCCACGCAACGACCGACCTCCCCCCGATCACCTTCCGCGACCTCCGCCACGTCGCCGCGACCCTCACCCACGCGGGCGGCGGCGACATCCACACGGTGAAGGAGGTCCTGCGCCACTCGACAATCGCCCTGACCTCGGACACGTACACGAGCCTCCTCCCGGAGTTGGATCGCGAGGTCGCGGAAAAGGCCGCCGCCCTCGTTCCCCGCGGCCGCCCGGCAAAGGGCGGATCGAGCAGGGCCAGCGGTGGCACTCGCTGACGGGTTCCGCACCCCGCGTAGCCCCGGCCTCTCGAATGACTGGAGCCCTGTCCTGGAGCCGGTGAAGCAACCCCCGGGGCGCTCTCCGCCACATCTAAAGGCCTCTTACCGCAGGGCGGAGCCAGCCGACGGTTCGGTCCGCGAAGGGCCGACCAGTACGGCGCCAGGGTAATCAGCCATCGTGGCGTGACGGTAGGCCGTGGTCAGCGCGGCTGGTTGAAGATTCAACGCCTCTGCGACGGCCCAATGCCGACTCTCGGCGAAGATCTGCTCGTCCTCGTCCAGGCCCTCGCCCCTGAGCAGCGCGCCGAGCCGGTCGAGGTCCACGTCCCCGCTGCCGAAGGGTGCGAACACCTCGGGGTCGGCGCCACGGGGACCACTCGGCAGCGAAGGGTCTTCAGCGTCGTAAAGTACGCCCCCCAACTCAACCTTCATCTCACCGTCGTCCTCGTAGGGAGTTCCCAGAAAGGCCGTTTCCGACTGGTACTCGTGAAGGCACTCCCCACCTCGGTAGACGTACAAGCTCAGCAGGTCGGAGTCGTACAAACTGTGGACGAGCACGCTGAACCCGCAGACGCCGCTGAGGTACCGCCCCAGCTCGTCCACATCCGCGACGTTGTACGCGCCCTCACGCGGCAGTATCGCGGTGCGCTCCGCCCCGACAGGTGCGACGATCGCCTTCACGTCGGCCCGGACCAGCGCCGTACGCACCGGCTCGACTCCGGCCACGACGAGTGCGCCCTCGTAGCTCGTTCCCATGAATGACCCCCAAGTCACCTCACCCCGCTGCCAAGCACCATAAGGCGGCCCTCTGACAACGGACCGGCAGCAGCAACCCGCCCCTGACAAGCGCGGGAACCACCATCGGAGGTCGCGAGTTGCTCCGTCAGCCGCCCCGCCGCTCACGCATCGCTCACGCACGGCCCCCGGCATGGCGGTGCCCCGGCCGCCCGAAGGCGACCGGGGCACCATACCCGCAGGTCAGAGGCGTACAACGACACCCGACCCCGTAGGCCGTGTGGGACTCGAACCCACAACCAATGGATTAAAAGTCCACTGCTCTGCCAATTGAG
This sequence comes from Actinacidiphila bryophytorum, assembly GCF_016916835.1. GTDB lineage: Bacteria > Actinomycetota > Actinomycetes > Streptomycetales > Streptomycetaceae > Actinacidiphila > Actinacidiphila bryophytorum. The sequence goes on from NZ_JAFFIX010000002.1 coordinate 192,770, forward strand.
CTAACGGCCCGCACCGACAGCATAACCGGGTCGGTGGAGGGGCTCAGCAGGGTTGTGGGGTGTCGGGGCGGGAGGCCCGGGAGCAGGGCTCGGGTCAGAGGAGGGTGGTGTACATCTGCCAGCCGGCGCCGAGGCGGACGCGGGGGGTGAGGTAGCTGCCCTTGCCGTCGCCGTTGTAGCGCCACAGGACGCCGGCGGGGTCGCGGGCCAGGAGGTCGGGGCGGCCGTCGCGGGTGAGGTCGCCGGGGGCGGTGAGGGAGGTGTAGCCCTGCCAGCCGCCGCCGAGGCGGACGCGGTTGAGGAGGCCGCCCTTGCCGTCGGGGCTGTAGCGCCAGAGCACGCCCGCGGTGTCCCGGGCCAGCAGGCCGCCCGCGGGGTCGCCGATGAGCATGTTGTAGCCCTGCCAGCCGGCGCAGATGCGCACCCGGGAGGCGAGGGTGCCGGTGGCGGTGCCGTCGTAGCGCCACAGGACGCCCGCGGCGTCGCGGGCCACCAGGTCGGGGCGGCCGTCGCCGGTGAGGTCGCCGGGGGAGGTCAGGGCGTTGTAGATGTTCCAGCCGGCCCCGATGGTGATGTGCGGCCCGAACGTCGCGATGTTCGGGAAGTTGGTGGTGCCGTTGTAGCGGGTCAGAACGCCCGCAGGGGACCGGACCAGCAGGTCGTTGGAGCCGGTGCCGGCGAGGTCGCCGATGGCCACGTAGCGGGACCCGGTGGGCCACCTGCTGCTCTGCAGGCCGAGGGGGGCGGGGAGCACCGTGCCGCTGCCGTTGCCGGGCCGTACGTCGAGGCGGCCGGTGGGGGTCATGCCGAGCAGGTCGCCGATGCCGTCGTCGCTGTAGTCGTGCGGTAGGGCGAGCCCGTGGTGCACGTCGACCGTCCCGGTACGTACCAGGGCCGGCCCGATGCCGCTGGCCGGTGGGGCGGTCAGCGTCCAGGCGTACCGGCCGACGGGCAGGTAATGGCCTGCGCTGTCCCTGCCCGACCAGCCCGTCGCGATCTCGGAGCGCTCGGCCCCGCCGGTGGTCGTGCTGACCGGTGCGCCGCCCGCCGCCGGGCGGAATTGGAGCTTCCAGGACGCGACCGGCCCGGACAGCATCAGCGAGATCTCCCAGTCCTGCATCATGCGGGCCTCGAAGGAGGTCGGCACGTCGAACTGGTCCTGCCCGGACAGTGCGGACGGCACGGTCCCGGACGGGATCAGGTGGATGGCGGCGTCGGGCGCGACGTACGCGATCTGGCCGCGGAATTTGTCCACGGTCCAGGTGACGCGGCGGTCACCACCGGCCAGCTCGGGTTCTGCGGGCAGTTGGGCCACCGTACGGGTCGCACCGGTCCTGCTGTCGGTGACCTGGAGTTCGCCGCCGGGGTGCCGCAGGACGAACCCGTCGCCGAGCAGCGCGGGTCCTGCGGGCACGGCGACCGACTTGCCGGCCGCACGGTCGTAGACGCCGGCCGGGCCGTTCGGGCCGCACGACCAGTACAGCCATGTGGCCAGCGCCTGCACCTCCTTGATCGCGCAGGGCGCGTCCGTGGTGACCGAGGCCCGTGCGACGGGGCCGGCGGTGGAGCGGCTGCGCAGGTCGGTCTGGTCGACGCGGCCCTTGGTCGCGGACGCGGTCCACAGCGTGTCGCCCCACAGGGCGGCCGGGGCGATCGGGCGGGTGAGGACCACGGACGCGAATGCGGGCGACAGCACGTACTGCTTGCCGTTCGAACCGCTGTCGTACACGACGAAGTTCTCGGACGCGTCCACGACGTGGCCGCCGGTGGAGTCCAGCCGGATGCCGCCGAACTGCGCGTAGTCGTCCGCGTAGACGACGTCCTTGCCGTCCGCGCCAGGGCGCACATAGGCCGCCCCGCTGTTCAGTGACCCGACCACGGCGCCTGTCGTGCAGTGGTTCTGGGCGTCGCAGGTGCTGGGCGGATCCTGGATCGGCACGCCTGCGTGCGGTGCACCGGCCGGCTGCGGGACAGCGCCGACGCCCTCGTCCTGGTAGCGGCGGGCCGTGGTGAGCCGGCCGGTGGAGTCCGGGGTGCCCTCCATGAAGCCCAACACGCCCTGGGTGAGGGAGAGTCCGTACCGTACCTGGGTCAACTTCCTGAGCGGGAAGAGCTCGGTGGGCGCCCCACCGCCCGGCGGGACGCGGTAGGCGGCCCAGCTCCCGCCGTCCGGACCGCCGTGTACGGTGGCGCCGCCGTCGTGGGACGCGCGCAGATCGCCTGCGTCCGGGAGGAGTTCGGTGGCCGGCCCGCCGGCCAGCGGGACGGAGTAGAGAGGGGCGCTCCGGCCGTCGTTCCAGCCCGAGCCGTAGGCGGACAAGGCGAGCACCGACATGCCGGTCAGCGCGATCTGGTAGGAGTCGGTGCTGTCGGCGTGGAGTTCTGCCGGCAGGGTGACCGTCCGGGTCTCGGTACGCGGGTCGGCCGGCGACATCAGGTGGAGGGTGCCCTCCTCGTACCAGCCGATCGCGTCGGGGGTCGTGATGAGCTGGTACCTGCGGCCGTTCGGGACGAAGCCCTGGACGGTGTCGGCCACGCCGGTGAGCGGGTCGAGCAGGATGAGGTCCCGCCGGCCGTCCGGAGCGTCGTGGACGACGAGCATCCGCCCGCCGGATTCCGCCGTCTGCGTCCAGCCGGTCGTGAGGCCCTGCGGAATGCCGGTCACCGGGGTGTCGGAGACGACGGTGGTGCCGTGCACGGCGAGCAGGCGGTACGTGTACACGTAGCCGGCCGCCTTGCTGCCCGTGACGATGACCGCCAGCATCGTCCACCCGTCGGGTGTCCCCGTGGCTGCCACGGGATGGTAGCCGCCGCCTGGCAGGGTGACGGCGACGGACGCCCCGGAGGCGGCATCCACCAGCCGCATCGTGGTGTCGTTCTCGCGGGTGGCGAGCCACTCCGTGCCGTCTGGGCCGCGTATCCCGAACTGGGGGGCCACGGCGCTCTCCCTGGACGCACCGCCGTCGTAGGCGATCCAGCTGGCGGGGCTGCCGGGGGTGATCCGCTCGTAGCCGGTGGTTCCGGCGAATCCCACCCGCTCGTACAGGAGTTGCGGCGCGGCGCTGGGCGGCACCACCACGTCGTAGGCCGCGGGAGCGGTCTCGGCGCTCGCCGGGACCGCAGGGCCGAGGAAGGGGGCGGCGAGCGCGCAGGTCAGTGCCAGCGCCAGTCCGCCCCTGGTCGCAGAGCCCTTGCGCAGGGCGCGGGACGCCGAACGTGCCACGAAAATGCCTCCGTTGCCGGTGCGGGAGAGCACCGGGCTTGCACAGGGCGTGCGCAGGACGGGCCGGCGCATGCACGGGACAGGCGCAGGAGTGGAGCGCGGCGGGACGCGGGCAGCGTCGAAGAACGCCGCCAGGCGACGCGATGTGTGTGAGCCCCCCGGCCCCGACAACCCCCCGGCGGTCTCCGGCCTCACGGCCGTCCGCCTCCTGCGAGTCGCCGCACTCTAGCAGCAGCGGGGCGGACAGCGGAACGGGTCCCGCCGTCTGCGAACTCGCAGGCGGGGGACCCGTTTCGACAGAGGTGCGGCGGTCAGCCGTTGCGCTTCCAGCGCGGCTTGCGGTCGTTGTACGACGACGGGCCGTTGCTGTCGCGGGTGTACGACGGGCGGCTGTCGCGGTCGTCGCGGTTGCCGTAGGAGGGGCGGGAGTCGCGGCGGTCGTAGGAGGACGGGCGGCGGTCGTCGCGGTCCGAGCGGTTGCCGTACGAGGGACGGGAGTCGGAGCGGTTCCCGTACGACGGACGCGAGTCGCGGCGGTCGTAGGAGGGACGCGAGTCCGAACGGCCCCCGTACGAGGACGAGGACGGGCGGCGGTCGTCACGGTCCCGGTTGCCGTACGAGGGACGGGAGTCGGACCGGTTCCCGTACGACGGACGCGAGTCGCGGCGGTCGTAGGAGGGACGCGAGTCCGAACGGCCCCCGTAGGGACGGGAGTCGCGGGAGTCCCTGGAGTCGCGGCGGTCGTCCCGGTCCGAGCGGTTGCCGTACGACGGACGCGAGTCGCGGCGGTCGAAGTTCCCGCGGTCGTCGCGGCGCTGGTAGGAGGACTCCTCGCGCGGCTCCGGCACGGACACCACGGCGGCGGCTGCGGCCGCGGCCTCCGCCGCCTTGGCGGCGATCGCCTCGTCCGGGTCCTCGCCGCGCTCGCGGGCCGAGCGGGCGGTGAGGCGGTCGGCCTCCTCGCGCAGCTCGGTGGCGCGGCGCTGGACGCGCTCCAGCTGCCGGGTGAGGTCGGCGACCTCGCGCTCGGCCTGGGCGGCGGCGTTCTGGACCGCGTCGGCCTGGACGTCGGTGAGGGAGCGGGCGCCGGTGATCTGGGCGACGTCCTCGTCGAAGACGCCGGCGCCGCCGATGATGTGGCGCGAGGCGTCCACGCCCGCGTCCTCCATCAACCGGAAGATCTGCTTGCGCTGGTGCGGCAGGGCCAGCGAGACGACCGTGCCGGACTTGCCGGCGCGGGCGGTGCGGCCGCTGCGGTGCAGGTAGTCCTTGTGGTCGCCGGCCGGGTCGACGTTGAGGACCAGGTCGATGCCGTCGACGTGGATGCCGCGGGCGGCGACGTCGGTGGCGACCAGGACGTTGACCTGGCCGGCCTTGAAGTCCTCCAGGGTGCGGGTGCGGGCGCCCTGGGTCATGCCGCCGTGCAGCGCGTCGGCGCGCACGCCGGACTCGATGAGCTGCTCGGCGACGCGGTCGGCGCCCATCTGGGTGCGGACGAAGATGATGGTGCGGCCCTTGCGGGCGGCGATGGCGGCGGTGACCGGCGCCTTGTCCTTGGGCTTCACCACGAGCACGTGGTGGCTCATCGTGGTGACCGCGCCCTGGGCGGCGTCGACCTCGTGGGTGACCGGGCTGACCAGGTAGCGCTTGACGAGGCTGTCGATCTCGTTCTCCAGCGTGGCGGAGAACAGCAGCCGCTGGCCGCCGGCCGGGACGAGGTCGAGGATCTCGGTGACCTCGGGCAGGAAGCCCATGTCGGACATCTGGTCGGCCTCGTCCAGGACCGCGATCTGCACCTGGTCCAGGACGGCGGCGCCCCGGTTGATCAGGTCGCGCAGCCGGCCGGGGGTGGCGACCAGGATGTCGACGCCGCGTTCGAGTGCGTAGATCTGGTTCTGCATGGACGTGCCGCCGCAGACGACCTTCATCTTCAGGCCGAGGACGTCACCGTACGGCTGGAGCGCGTCGGCGACCTGCATGGCCAGCTCGCGGGTCGGGGTGAGGATGACACCGCGCGGGCGGCGCTTGTCGGTGTGGCCGCCGGACAGCTGGGTCAGCAGCGGCAGGCCGAAGGACAGCGTCTTGCCGGAGCCGGTGCGGCCGCGGCCCAGGATGTCGCGGCCGGACAGGGCGTCCGGGATGGTCGCGGCCTGGATCGGGAAGGGGGTGACCACGCCGTTCTGCGTCAGCTTGCGGACGATGGCCTCGGGCAGGCCGAGGTCGGCGAAGGTGACGGTGGGCTCGGCGGCGGTCTGGCCGTCGTTTTTCACGACGGTCTCGGTGGCGGCGTCGGCGGCGTTCTCGGGCATGGCGGAACGGTCGGCACTGTCAATGGACATGCGGAAGCTAAACCTCTCGGAGACTTACGGCACGCGCCAGCTCCACAGGTTGCTTACAACCGCCTCGATGCGGTCAGCCACAGGAGAAAAGGAACGCGCCACGCGGCGCGCAACGGATCAGGCGCCAGGCAAGTGGGATCAGGGGATCAAACGATCTACCAGCATACGCATCAGCGGCCGCTTTAGCGAATCCCCCGGTGGGGGCGGGCTGACTGCCGGTGGTACGCCGTCCACCATACGCCCTACGGCCCCGTCGGCGGCTGGCCGTCGCCCGGCCCTGTGGGCGGCGCCGACGACGGGTCGTCCGGGGGCGCCGTCGTCGGGTCGGCGGTCGGCGGGGCCGTGGTCGTGGGCTCCGCGGTCGGCGGGGTGCCCGCGGTGGGCTGCGGCACGGAGGTGTCGCCGGCCGCGGTCGTTACGGCGCCGCTGCTGCGGGGGCGGCCGGGGGCCGTGGACCCGGACGGGCCGGGCGAGGCGGTGCCGCCGGGGGCGGCGGGCGGCGGCGACATCCCGTCCTTGCCGCTGCCGGGGCGCCCGGGGCCGGGGGCTGCGCGGCCGCCCTCGTCCGTCACGGCGACGCCCCCGCCGGCCGGGGCGGGGCGGCCGGTGTGACCCGTCTCACTGCCCGCGCTGACGCAGGACGCGACCCCGGCCGCCACCAGCGCGACCAGCACCGCGGCCCGCACCCCCGCACGCCGCCGCGGCTGCGGGCCTGGCGCGTCTCCCGCGGCGCCGGGGGACGGGGAAGGGGGCAGGGCTGAGGGCATCGGACGCGGACCTCGGGGGCTCGTGACGGAGCGCGGCGCACACTGCGGGCGTACGCCGCCGGGCGGTCTCTCGCCCTGTCCAACGGCCCGCACCCCGCCAGGACACGCGCCCGCGCCCGTACGGCCCCCTCCGCCCCGGGGCGCTCAGCCGTAGCCGAGCGCGTGCAGCCGCTCGTCGTCGATGCCGAAGTGGTGGGCGATCTCGTGGACGACGGTGATCTCCGTCTCGGCGACGACGTCCTCCCGGGTGTCGCACATCCGCAGCGTCGGCCCGCGGTAGACGGTGATCCGGTCCGGGAGCACCCCGGCATACCACTCGCCGCGCTCGGTCAGCGGCGTCCCCTCGTACAGCCCCAGCAGGTCCGGCTCCCCCGCGGGCGGCTCGTCCTCGACGAAGACGGCCACGTTGTCCATCAGGCGGGTCAGCTCGGGCGGGATCCGGTCGAGCGCTTCCCCGACCAGCTCCTCGAAGGCCTCGCGGCTCATCTCCAGCACACCCCCATTGTCCCGGTCCCCGCCTCCGCGCACACCGGACCTGCCCGCCCCGATCCCGCCCGGTCGAGCGGGGTGGGCCCGCCCAAGCGGACTTGGCCAAGCCCGCTTGGCCAAACGTGTTTGGTTTAGCCCCCGCGGATCCTCTATGCTCCTCACGTCCCCGAACTGCGTCGCAAGGCGCTGACGGCTGGCCGATTAGCCCTCATCGTCTAGTGGCCCAGGACGCCGCCCTTTCAAGGCGGTAGCACGGGTTCGAATCCCGTTGGGGGCACCACCGGTATCTGTGCGTCCGACGGGCCTCCGGGCCGAGCCCCGGGCAGGTCGTCGGCAAGGCCCGCCGCCGGACAGGGCGCACTCCCCCTCAGCCGATCCTGACGATCTCGCCCGCGGTCTCGTTGTCGGTGGTGCCGCTCGGCCCCAGCGTCGTCTTGTTGGCGACGTAGACAGAGCCGTCGGGTCCGGCCAGGAAGCCCGCGGGGGCGTACAGCTTGCCCGCTCCCAGCACGGTGCGCTCGCCGTCCCTGCCGATCTGGACGACCACACCGTCGGGGGGAAGCGACGACGGGAAGCCGGTGGTGTCCAGTTCGGTGACGTAGAAGTCGCCGTTGGCGCCGAAGCCGCAGCCGCTGATGGTGCTGAACCCGCTCTGCCACACCGTCAGCGCGCCGGTCTTCGGGGAGTACCGGTACACGTTGGCCGCGGTGGCCGAGTTGCCGAACCCGGTGAACTGGCCGACGTAGACGGCGCCGTCGGGGTCGACGGCCACGCAGGTCGGCACGGCGTCCGTGCCGAACGGGGTGCGCGGGAAGGTGGTGAGCACGGTGACGTGACCGTGCTGGTCGACCGAGTCCAGCGTGTTCGCGGCCGCGTCCACCGTGTAGAAGCCGCCGCCCGGCTTGGGCGTGACCGAGTAGGAGTCGGCGAAGGGCACGGACGTCGTCTGGTCGGTGTGCGACATCATCCACCGGTAGTCGGTGTCACCGGGGTTGGCGACCACGGAGACGGACCCGCCGGTGATCTTCAGCAGCGCTCCGTACTGCCTGGTGAGCGTCGCGGCCAGGTCCGCGGGCAGGCCGGCCGGTACCGACTGCGGCGACGCCGTCTCCAGCGCGTAGAGGGTGCCGTCGGCATAGGTCAGGCCGTTGGGACCTATCATTCCCTCGCTGAAGTAGAGCGAGGGAAGGCCGGTGCGGATCCGCACCGGCACGCCGGAGGAGACGTCCGCGATCGACGCGGTCGCGCCGTAACAGACCTTGGTGGCCGGGTCCGTGCCGTCGCACGTGGCCGGGATGGTGCCCGCCTCCGAGACCATGAGGTGGCCGTGGCGTCCCCAGGCGAGGCTGCGGGGTCCGTTGAGCCCGCCGGCGACGACGGTGACGGGTGCGTCGCTGGTGAGTTCGACCGGGTGGTGGGTGGCCGGGTGGCCACCGGTGGCTTCGGCCACCGGTCCTGTCGGACCGGCACTCAGGCCGGCGAGCGCTGCCGCCACGGCGGCAGCCGACAGCATCCGCCGCACTGAAAGACGTCGCATATGCGCCTTGTCTCCTCCCGGTCGATGGGCTTCCGCGCACGCGCTTCCCCTGCCGCTGCGGACGCCCGCGAGAGCGGAAATATTGCCCATCGCCCTTGGCGCCGAATGGGCGTCGGCTTGGCGCACGCCCTGGAGGGGGTTTCCGCCGGGTCTTGGTGGAAGCACCGGGGCGGGGCGGCATCGAGCCCGGCCCCGGGCGCGCGTGGCGCCGGGGCCGGGCTCCGGATCGTACGGGTCGGGAACGGGTCGGGAACGGGTCGGGAACGGGTCCGTACCGGAGGCGGATCAGTACGGGTTGGTGAGGAGGTAGTCGTCGTCGTCGGTGACGAGGCTCTGGCCGTTGACGAAGGTGCCGCCGGTGAGCTGGACGTGGAAGTTGGCGAGGTCCGCCGCGTGGATGGTGCCGGTGAGGGTGGCCTCGGAGTTCCAGCACGGTGACGTCGCGCTCTGCCAGGGGGGCGTGCCGCTGCTGACGACGGTCTGGCTCCAGGCGCCGGTGGACCAGTTCTGCGTCGCGTTGTAAGCGACCGTCACGTAGACGACGTAGGCGCTCTGCCGGCAGACGTCCAGGGAGTAGCGCGCGTCCTGGCCGCCGGAGTCGAACTGCACCCAGCCGTGGATGCTGCCGACCTGGTAGTTGCTGCCGCCGCCGGACACGTTGGCCACTTCCGTGAAGGGGAGCTGGCTACCCCAGGCTGCGTGCGCCTGTGTCGGGGTGACCAGCATCGCGCCGGATAACGCGGCGACCGCGGACACCGTACTGGCGAGACGTCGGCTGATCGCTTTGCTCATCGACGTACCTCCGGTTCGTGTTTGTGGGGGATGTTTACGGTATCCGCCGTATAACTATGCGTCTACAGGATGTTCACCAGCGGTACTGCTTTCCGGCCACGTGGGGCCTGCCCGCCGCGGCCGGGCGGGCAGGCCCCACGTCGTGCGTGCCTCAGCGGGTCAGCTGCATGCGGCTCCGTTGAGGGTGAAGGAGCTGGGCGAGGTGTCGTCGGACGCCCAGGTGCCCTGGAAGCCGAAGTCGACTGTGCCTCCTGGGGCGATGGTGGAGTCGTAGTCGACGTTGGCGGCCTTCACGGTGGTGCCGGACTGGGTGACGGTGGCGTTCCAGGCGTTGGTGACCTTCTGGTCGCCGGGGAAGGAGAAGCCGAGCGTCCAGCCGTTGACGGGTGTGGTGCCGGTGTTGGCGACGACGACGTCGGCGGTGAATCCGCCGGTCCACTCGTTCTTGGTGTAGGTCACGTGGCAACTGCCGCCGGTGCCGCCGGTCGTGCTACCGGTCGTCCCGCCCGTGGTGGTGGTCCCGCCGGTGGTCGTCGTCCCGCCCGTGGTGGTCGTTCCGCCGGTGGTCGTTCCGCCGGTGGTGCTGCCGCCGGCGCTCAGGGCGTTGACCACGGCGTTGTACGCGGGCTTGGGCTGGTAGTTGCTGTCGTACATGGTGGCCGCGCCGTAGCCGGGGAAGGTGCCGGGGATCCAGGAGTGGCCGTCGTCCACGCCCCACTGGCTCACGCCCACGCAGCGCGAGACCGCCAGGCAGTCGTTGACCACGGTGCCGTAGTCGTTGGCCTGCTGCTGGAGGGTGGAGCTGCTGGTCGGCAGCTGGATGCGGTCGTCCAGTTCGGTGATCGCCACGTCCAGGCCGAGGTTGGCGAAGCGCTGCATGTTGGCCAGCATCGACGAGGGGACCTGGCCGTCGATGAAGTGCGCCTCCAGACCGATGCCGCCCAGGGGTACGCCCTGGGCGACCATGGTCTGCGCCACGCTGTAGAGGGCGTCGCTCTTGGCGTTCTCGCCCTCGATGTTGTAGTCGTTGATGTACAGCTTGGCGTCCGGGTCCGCAGCGTGGGCGGTGCGGATCGCGTCGGCCAGGTAGTCGGAGCCCATCGCCTGGTAGAACACGTCCTGGCGCAGGGTGCCGTTCTCGTTGAACGGCTCGTTGATGACGTCCCAGGCGTAGATCTTGCCCTTGTAGTGGTTGACCTCGGTGGTGATGTGGGACTCCATCACGCCCTTGACCTGGTTCAGCGGCAGGCTGCTGACCCAGCTGGGCAGTTGGGAGTGCCAGACCAGGTTGTGGCCGCGCACGCGGGCGCTGTGCCCCTGCGCCCAGTTGACGATCTGGTCGCCGGGGCCGAAGTTGTACGAGCCGTTGGACCGCTCGGTGGTGTCCCACTTCATCTCGTTGCCGGGGGTCACCATGTCGAACTGCGTGTTCGCGATGGCCATCTCGCCGCTGACGTTCAGGTCGCCGTCGGTCAGCGCGGTGCCGAAGTACTTGCCCTTCCCCTCGGCCAGTGACCGCAGCGGGGAAGCGGCCTGGGCGGGCGTGGCCGACACGACGGCCAGGGCCGTCGCGGCGACCGCGGCCACCGTGGCAGTGAGAGCACCCAAGCGGCGGTGCGGTGTTCGGAGCATGCGTATGCCCGATGTCATGACGGACCTCCATGTCTTCGTTGCGGAAAGTGTTCGGGCACGGGTCCGCGCCCATGGGGGCGGGCACGGCGGTGCCTGACGGGGTGTCACACGGGTGCCGGTGGCGGACGAGGGCGCGCGAGGCGGACGGCAGGGGGCACGAGGCAGGGGGCAGGCTTCGCGCGGCGGCCCTACGGGGTCCCCGCAGGACGCCGCCTTCCCCTACGCAGTGGCCCTCGGGTCAGCGGTAGGCCCTGGCTGGACGCCTGGTCCCTGCGAGCTTCCGGGCGCAATGGATGAAGGCTGCATTGTTCTGTTCCTCGAATACGTGGGGGGACCAAGGTGACAGAGAGTGCGCGGCCGTTCGAGACCGACCGTCGGCTGGGACGCACCGCGGTTCGGGGCGTGGGGCACCCCTTCGGTGGGCTCTGGCCGCGAATCACGACCCAGCGACATGGGATGAATGTATAGAGAGAACCGGGGCGCAGTCCATACCGGCGGACACCGGGAGGGGCTCAGGAGACTGGTGGGGTGGCCATGGCTGATGGGTGCCGCCCGGCGTGCCGCCGGTGGTCGACCGGGTTCGTTCGGATACCTCACAGGTGGGATGTCGTGATGGGGGCGAGCGCGAGTCCGGTCCGGACTCCGGTGGCTTTGCCAGGTCTTTGCAATCTGCTCCGCCGCTGCTCCGTCTTCCAGTCGATCCGTAACGCAGCCCGACGCGTGAGAGCGCGGTCGGACCGACGAAAGAGGGCGATTCCATGCGCCGAACCACCCTGAGCGCCTTGGCACTCGCGTGCACCGCCGTGCTGGCGAGCGCCGTGCCCGCACTGGCCGACGGGGCGTCCCCCACTCCCACGACGACCACGGCACCGCGCACATCGACCGCGGCTCCGGCGCCGACGCCCGCAACCGCCCGGCCGGCGAAGCCGGGCCAGGTCGTCGCCGTGCCGAGGGGCGCCGCCGACACCGGTGTGGCGCCGGTGGCGTCGCACTCCGGCACCGACGGCGGCCTGATCGGCGGGAGTGCCGCGCTGGTCCTGGCGATCGGCGGCGGCGCGGTGCTCGTCGTGCGGCGGAGGCGGGCGGCCGGGGCGTGACCTCGCTGTCCAGGCGGGCGTTCGCCACGGCTGCGACAGCCGCGGCGGCTGCGCTGCTCGCCGGCTGCGGCGGCCACCAGGCAGGCAATGCCGCGACCGTACGCCCCCGGAGCGCGTCACCGTCGGCTCGCCCTGCGGCGAAGACGGCGAAGGCGGCGAAGACGGTGCAGGCACTGGAGCGTTCGGTGCCGGTCCGGCTGCAGATCCCGGCGATCGGGGTCGACACCCCGGTCATGCAGCTGGGGTTGGCCGCGGACGGCACCGTCGAGGTCCCGCCGATCACGGCGCACGACCGTGCCGGCTGGTACCGGAACTCGCCGACGCCGGGCCAGACCGGCCCGTCGGTGATCCTCGCCCACGTCACGGTCGGCCGTTACGGGGACGGGGTCTTCCGCGACCTCGCGCGGCTGCGCCAGGGCGACCGGATCACCGCGCGCCTGGAGGACGGCGCGGTCCCGGAGTTCACCGTCACCGCCGTACGCACCGTCGCCAAGTCGGACTTCCCGACGGACGCGGTATACGGCGACGTGGACCGTCCCGAACTGCGGCTGATCACCTGCGGCGGCCCGCGCAAGGGCAGCGGCTACCTCGACAACGTGATCGTCTTCGCCGCACTGACCTCGACGAGTTCCTGACCCGCACCCCCGGGGATCCCTGGCCGCCTGCCCCTGCCGTACGCCGGCGGCCCGGGATCCCCTCCGCACGACGCACGAGGCACGCACCTGCTCGACCAGTGCCACCACGACATGGAGAGCGTTGAACCGGTCCCGCGAGACGGCAGCGTCCGAGCTGTACATCGCCTTCTACCCACGCCTCGCCGGCTGGTGCCGCCGCCTGGTCGACGATGACGAGACGGCCCACGAGATCGCCTCCGAGGCGTTCATGCGGCTCTGGGCGCGCTGGACGGCCGTGGCGGAGCCGCGCGGATTCCTCTACGTCACCGTGACCAATCTCGTCCGGGACCACTGGCGCAAGCTGGAACGCGAACGCCGGGCCGTCCACCGCGCCACCACGGAAGCCGCCGTCCGGCAGCCGGCGGAACAGGCTGACCCGTCCCTGCGCATGCTCGTGCAGTCGCTGCCTGAACGCCTGCGGGTGCCCATCCTGCTGCACTACTACGCTGACCTCCCGATCCGGGAGATATCCCTGCTCACCGGCCGCAGGGAAGGGACCGTGATGGCCGACCTCCACGCGGCCAGGGAACTGCTCCGCGCCCATCTGAGGAGAAGCCTTGATCACCCGGCCTGACGACGGTCACGACTTCGACCCCGATGACCCCCTGACCGTTCTGCTGCGGCCCGACCCCGACTACCTCGCCCTGACACCCGGCCGCTACGAGCAGCTCCGCCGCGGTGCGGCCCGGCGCAGAATGCTCCGCGTCGCCGTCGGCGTCGGCCTGTCCGGCGTCGTCGCCGCCCTCGTCGCGCTGCCGCTGTACCTGGCAGAGCCCGGCTCACCCGCCGCGCCGGTGACCCCGCTCGCCCCGCCCCCCGCCGGCAGGCCCTCGACCGGACCCACGTCGTCGCTGCCGACGCCCGCACCCGCCACGACCCGGCCCACGAAGGACGCCACGGCCCGTTCCACGACCCGCCCCACGGCCACGCCCGGCGCCCCGACCACCGCCGTACCGACCGCCGCGGCCCCGCCGCGGACGACACCCACCCCCACGACGACCGCCCCTCCGCGCACGGGAGGAGCGCCGGCACCCCGCATGATGGACCCGAGGCGGTGAGGGACTTCGGCAGTCAGCAGCAGGCGCTGCAAGGTTTTCGCAAGGGTACGGACAGGGTTCCGTCCCGGCTGTCGGGCATCCCGACGCTGGGCGCCAGGTTGGTTGCCCGGAGCGAGGAACCTGGGGGATGCCGTGTCAGCCTTACGAGCGATCGGGCAGGTGCCGGGCGTGCAGCAGCGCCAGTATCTGACGGTTGTCGGTTGCAGGAAAGTGCTTGTGGTGGCGCACACCGTCACGTACGTGCAGCGGCTGCTGGACGTACTGGCGCTGCTGGAAGGGGACTTCCGGGTGCAGGTGGTCTTCACCGCGCCTCCGCACGTGTTCGGGGACGAGGTGCCCGCGCTGCTGGCGCGGCTGGGGTGCGCCGTGGTGCCGTGGGACGAGGCCGTACGGATGGAGTTCGACCTCGCGCTGGCCGCGGGGCGGTTGGGCGTCGAAAGGTTGCGGGCGCCGCTGGTCACGGTGCCGCACGGGGCGGCGTATCTGAAGCGGGTGGTCGGCACCGAGCACCCGGGGGTCGCCGGGTTGCGGCGGCTCGATCTGATGCCCGCGGGTCGGCTGCCCGCGGCCGTCGTGCTGCCGCACCGGGACGAGCTGCGCGAGCTGCGGCGCAGCTGCCCCGAGGCGGTGGCCTGCGCGGAGGTGGTCGGGGACCCGGTGCACGACCGGATCACCGCGAGTCTCCCGCTGCGCCCGGCCTTCCGGCGCGCGCTGGGGCTGGCGGAGGGCCAGACGCTGGTGGTCGCGGCCTCGACGTGGGGGCCGTGGTCGTCCTTCAGCCGTTTCGACGCGCTGCTGCCCCGGCTGATGGGTGAACTGCCGCGCGACACGCACCGGGTGGCCGTCCTCATGCACCCGAACGTGTACTCGGGGCACGGGGCGTGGCAGGTCCGTTCGTGGTTGGCGCGCTGCCGGCAGGCGGGCATCGCGCTCGTGCCGCCCGACGCGGACTGGCGGAGCATGCTGGTCGCCGCCGACGTGGTGATCGGTGACCACGGGTCGTCGTCCGTGTACGCGACGTTGACGGAGGCGGCGCTTCTGCTGGCCGGGCCGCCGGCGCAGGAGGTCAACCCGGCGTCGCCGGCCGCGGCGCTCGCCCTCGCCGTTCCCGCGCTGTCGCCCGGGCACCCGCTGCTCGACCAGCTGGAGTACGCCGCCGCAGAGCACCGGGACGGCGAACGGCGGCGCGAGCGTGCGGCGGTGGCCGCGCGCATCACGTCGGAACCCGGGCTCTTCGCACGGAAGATGCGCGCGCTGATGTACCGGGTGATGGGCCTGGGCAGCCCCGCGCACCCGGCGGTGACCAGGCTGCTGCCGGAGCCTCCCGGGTGGGAGGAACTGGTGTGGGGCACGCAGCGGGAGTCGGCGTGAACGGCTTCGTCGTCGTCACGCGCCGCACCGCCTGCCACGCCGGCGGGCCGGCGGGCGTGGACGTCACCTTGCGCTGGGGCCTGCGCGCCCTCGCCCTGACGGCCGCCCCGCACCGGGCCGCCGGGACGGCGCCGGCCGCGCACGTACTCGACGAGCATGTCGCCGTGGACGCCGATACGTGCACGGACCGGCGGTTGGCCGCCTGCGCCGACGTGGTGACGGCGAACGTACCCCGGCCCGCGGGCCAGGCGTGGCGGGCGCTGGAAGCCCTCCGGGCCGGGCACCCGGGGGCCGCACTCACCGCGGTGGCGCTGGCGGGCGGCGGCTGGGCGGTGGCCTGTGCCCGCCACCCGGCCGCCTTCACCGCCGCCCGGGGCGCGGACCACCACCCGCTGGTCCCGTCCTGCCTGCACGCCTGCCTGGTGGCGGGCGTCCCGCCGGACCTGCTGGCGGGGGCGGACCTGGCCGTCAGGGCGCGTCCGGCGCCGCGTCCGCCCCTTCGTACGAGCCCGAGTCCGAGCCCGCATCCGTGCCCGAGCCAGCATCCGTGCCCGAGCCAGCATCCGAGTCCGACGCCGATTCCGATCCCGACCCCGACTCCCCTGCGCCGACCCGCTCCCGCACCCGGCGGGCATCCGCAGGGCTGGTGATCTCGTAGCAGGCCAGCGCCCGCGTCAGCAGGTCCGCCGCACCGCGGTGGTCACCGTGTTCGCGGGCGCTGTCGCCGAGCATCTCCAGGGCGCGGCCCTGCCAGTACGTCGCCCCCGAGGCGGTGAAGACGGCGAGCGCCTCCCGCAGCCGGGAGGTGCCGCCCTCGTGGTGGCCGCCGAGCACGAGTGCCCGGCCGAGGAAGGCGAGGGCGCGGGCGGCGTCGTGGGGGTCGTCGACTGCGGCGAGCGTCTGCTGCGCCTGCGAGAAGTAGCCCGCGGCCTGCTCAGGGCGGCCCGCCGCGAGGGCCGTCTCGCCCAGGACGGTACGGGCCAGCGCCGCGCCGCGCGGGTAACCGCAGGCCTCCCACACCGTGATGGCCCGGCGCAGATACGGTGCCGCGACCGCGGGCCTGCCCGCCTCCCGGTGGCTGCGGCCGATACCGAGCAGCGCCTGGCCTTCGCCCCTGCTGTCGCCCGCGGCACGGGCGGCCTCAAGCGCCAGCGCGTACCGGGCGATGGCCGCGTCGTAACGCCCCACCACGTTGAGCCCGTTGGCACCGGACGTGAGCATCTGCCGCTCAGCGCGCGGGTTCGCGTCATTGCGGGCGGCGGCGAGCCCGATGTCGTGGGCCTCCAGCCACAGGTCGTAGTGGCGCAAACGGAGGAAGAACGGCCACATGGCGTCGGCAAGTTGCCAGGCGAGGGTGTGCCAGCCGCGGTCGGCGGCCGACTTCATGGCGGCCATGAGGTCGAGGTGGTGGGCGTCCAGCCACTGCAGGGCTGCGGTGTCGTCGGTGAACGGCACGGGCAGGCCCGGCGGGTAGCGGTAGTCGCGGGGCAGCACCCGGTGGGTCGGCGTCAGGCGCTCCTCCGCTGCGGTCGCGGTGTGCAGGAGCCAGTCGCAGAGCCGCCGCAGGGTCGCCTCGGGGCCGCCGTCGCTGCTGTCGGCGGCCCCCAGGGCCTGCGCGTGTAAGCGGACCAGGTCGTGGAAGCGGTACGTGCCCGGGCCGGTGGCCTCGACCAGGTTGGCCTCCACGAGGGCGTCGATGCGCTGTGCCGTCCAGCGCAGCGGCTTGGCGCAGGCGGCCGCCGCGGCGAGGGTGTCGAAGGCGGCAGGCAGCGGGAGTTGGCCGAGCCGCCGGTAGAGCAGGGCCGAGTCGGCGTCGAGGACGGCGTAGGACGCGTCCAGGGCCTTGTTCACGGTGACCTCCCCTTCGATGTCGAGTGCCGCCAGCCCGTCGGCGTCGGGGGCCAGAGCCTCGGCGAGCGCGGCGACGGGCTGCCCTGGCCGGGAGGCGAGGCGGGCGGAGGCCAGGCACACCGCGAGCGGCAGGCCCGCGCACAGGTCCACCACCCGGTGGGCGTCGGCGAGTTCGCCGGAGACCCGGTCCGCACCGATGCCGAGCGCGAGCAACTCGACGCCGTCGGCCGCGTCGAAGCCCTGGAGGCGGTGGAAGAGGGCGCCGTCCAGGCCCAGTCCGCTCAGCCGGCGGCGGCTGGTGACCACGGCCAGGCTGCCGGGGCCGGCCGGCAGCAGGGGGCGTATCTGCGCTGCGGTGAAGGCGTTGTCGAGGACGACGGCGACCTTCAGGCCGGCCGACCGCGAACGCCACTCCGCCGTCTGCTCCGCGAGGTCGGCCGGCACCGAGGACGCGCCGAGCGAGCGCAGGAAGCGGCCCAGGACCTCGCCCGCGAGGGCCGGCCCCTCGTCGGTGTGGCCGCGCAGGTCGGCGTAGAGCACACCGCCGGGGAAGTCGGCCGTGCGGGCGCCGAGCCAGTAGGAGACCAGGGTGGTCTTGCCGATGCCGGCCGGGCCGTTGACCACGATGAGCGGCAGCGCGGCGGCCGGGCCGCCGTGCCGTGCCAGCAGGTGGTCGAGGGCCGCCAGATCGGCCGTCCGGTTGATGAAGTGGCCGGGGACGGGCGGGAGTTGCCGGGGCACCGGTCTGGCCGGGGCGTGGATGTGGACGCCGCCTTGCACGTCCCTGGCCTGGATGGTGACCCCGGTCAGCTGCGCGTCTCCCGCGATGCTGTTGCGGTGTCCGCCGTGCGGTGAACCGTCCATCTGCGCCCCCTTGTCCATCCCGGGCACCGCACACACCGACCGGACACCGATCGCTATGCGCATATGCCGGAGTCATCTTCATGCGTGCCAAGCGCACATCCGCGCCGTGACGGCCGTAATCCGGCCAGGCCGTTCCCCCTCCCTGGTGACCGAGCACATGCACATGTCATGCTCATCATCAGGTACGGGGCCAGCGGGGAGGGGAGCGCTGGTGGAAATCCGGTTACTGGGGCCCGTGTCGTTACGGGTGGACGGCGAGCGCCTGGAACTCGGCTCGCTGAAGGAGCGGGCGGTCCTCGCCGCCCTCGCACTCGACGTGGGGCGACCCGTCGCCCTGCACGCGCTGCTGGCCCGGCTGTGGGACGGCGACCCGCCCCCGCACGCACGGGAGAACGCGCACACCTACATCTCCCGGCTGCGCGGCCGGCTGCGCAGGGCCGGCACCACACCGCACGCCCCGCAGATCACCAGCCGCGCCCACACCTACACCCTCGAAGCCGACCCCGACGCCGTCGACTGGCACCGCTACCAGCGCCTGGTCGGCGTCGCAGCCGCCACCGCCGAGGACGGCCACGCGGCCGAACTCTTCCGGCAGGCCGAGAAGTTGTGGGAGGGCGAGGCCCTCAGTGCCATCCCCGGCCTGTGGGCGGAGACCGCCCGCAGGACGCTCGCCGAGCGCCGCCTCGCGGCCACCGTCGCACGCACCGCCGTCGACCTGCGCCTCGGCCGCTTCCGCGAACTCGTCGCGGAACTCACCGCGTTGACCGCCCAACACCCCGACGACGAGACCCTGCTCGGCCACCTCACGCTCGCCTACTACGGCTGCGGCCGCTACACCGAGGCGCTGCGGGTGTACGAGAAGGCGCGGCGGGTGCTGATGGCCGAGTACGGCGCGCGCCCGGGGCCGGCGCTGCAACGTATCCACCTCGGCGTGCTCAACCACGTGCAGGTGGCCGACCTCGTACGCACCGCCGCCGCTCCCCCCGCCCCGCAGCGGCCGGCAACCCCGGTGCGGGCCACCCGGATCGCCCGCCCCGAGCCCGCGAGGGAGCGCGCCCCGCGGAATCTGCCCAGCCAGCCGCCGCTGATCGGCCGCCACGAAGAACTGCGCCGCCTCACCGACTCCTTCGCCACCGCAGCGAACGGCCCGGTCATCGCCCTGGAGTCCGTCAGCGGCATGGGCGGCGTCGGCAAGACCGCCGTGGCGATCCACACCGCCGCCCAACTCGCCGAGCGCTACCCCGACTCCCAGCTCTACCTGGACCTTCGCGCCCACTCGGCCCTCCAGGAGCCGCTGAGCCCCGCCGAAGCCCTGACCGCCCTGCTGCGCGCGCTCGGCACCCCGTCCGACGGCATCCCCGTCGAGCTGGACGAATTGGCCGAATTATGGCGCTCGATGCTGGCCCGGCGCCGTGCCGTCATCGTCCTGGACGACGTCGTGGACGCCAACCAGGTGCGCCCGCTGCTCCCCCACGACACGTCGTCCCTGGTGCTGCTCACCAGCCGCCGCCACATCACCGGGCTGCCGACCGCCCGCCACGTCCGACTCGACGTGCTGCCGCAGCCGGACGCGATCGCGCTCTTCCGCCGGTTCGCCGGCGAGGAGCGCACCAGGGACCTCACGGCGGTCGGCCGCGTCGTCGACCTGCTCGACCGGCTCCCGCTGGCCCTGGAGTTGATCGCCAGCCGCTTCCAGGCCCACGGCCTGTGGACGCTCGCCACCCTCCAGGACCGCCTGGCCCGGCCCGGGCGCCTCAGCGAAATCCACGACACCGACGACCGTGACCTCACCCGTATCTTCGAACTCACCTATCGCACCCTCACCAAAACACAGCGTCAGGCATTCCGCAGACTCAGCCTCCACCCGGGTCCCGACATCACCGTCCCGGTCGCCGCGGCCGTTCTGGACGTCGCACCCGACGCGGCGGAACGTATTGTCGAAAACCTGCTGGCCAACCATCTTTTGCGCGAGCCGGCTCCCGACCGGGTGATTTTCCATGACCTCCTGCACGAATTCGCCCGCCACCTGACCGCCACCGAGGACGGCGACGATCTCCGCGACCAGATCGCCCTGCGCCTGATCACTTTCTACGTCCAGGCCGTCGACCGCGCCGACCGCATCGCCTTCCCGCGGCGGCTGCGTGATCTTGATGGCCCCGCCAACTACCCTGCGGGCATTCCCACTTGGGCCGACGCGCAGGCCGCCGAAGCCTGGCTGACGAGCGAGCGCGAGAACATCCTCGCCGTCGAACGCTTCGCCGTGGCCCAAGGCCACCCCGACCTCGCCGCCCGACTCGCCTTCAACGTCGCGGGCTTCCTCAACGCCGAGTGCTACTGGCAGCACACCGTGGACGTGCTGCAACGGGCCGTCGCCCGCTGGACAGAACACGGCCCGCACCCGGACCTCTGCGGCGCCCTGCTCGACCTGTCCGACGCGCTGGCCAACACCGGGCAGTACGAAGGCGCGGCCGACGCGGGCCGCCGCGCACTCGACCTCGCCCGCACGACGGGCGACCCCTCCGCCGAGGCGGAGGCCCTCCGCACGGTCGGCGCCCTCCAATGGCACCGCGGCGAGCACGCCGCCGCACTCGACCACTTCCAGCAGGCATTCACCCTGAAAGAGAGCACGGGCGACATCTGGAGCCTGGCCAGGCTCCACAACAACATCGGGGTGTCTTTGCTCTATCTCGGCGACAACGAAAGATCCCAGGCGCATTTTCAGGAAGCCCGCGCCGGATTCACCGCGACCGCCGACGAAAGGCGGGCCGCGGGGGCTCTGGTGAACATCGGTGACTGGCTGTGGCGGACCGGAAGGCTCACCGACGCGCGCGACGCTTTCGCAGAAGCGGCCACATTGCTGGGGAATTCGGGACACCGCCAGGAGCAGGCCATCGCACAGAGCAGCCTCGCCGACGTCCTGACCGAACTCGGGGAGACGGAAACGTCTCTCGAATTGTGCCGGGCCGCGCTGGAGGTATTCCAGTCCCTCGCCGACCGCAAGAGCCAGGCGGACACCCTCATCAGCATGGGCCGGGCGCTCGGCAAGCGGGGCGGGCACGCGGAGGCGATCACCCGCTACTCCGAAGCCCTCCAGGTCGCGCAGGACATCGGCGCCGCCCACCAGGTCGCGGAGGCCCTGCGGGGCCTGGGCGGAGTCGAGTTCGCCGCGGGTCGTCTCGACGCCGCCGCCGAGTACCTGTCCGCCGCCGTGGCGACCGCCACCAGAATTCGCGACCTGGACGAAGTCGTGGAAGCGCAGATGCTTCTGGTGGAAGTCCATCTCGCGTCGGGTGCGCCGCGCACGGCATATGCCCTTCTGCGGCATGCATGGGAGGCGGCACAGTCCCAGGGTCACCGTGAGGCCGCGGCAATCCGGCGCCGCCTGGCGGAACTCAGGGACGGGTCGGCGGACTGACTCCGCAGCTGCCAGGAACCCGGCAGCAGAACGGATTCGCCAGCTTATCGCAGCGTGGCAAGCAGGCACGACGATTTGGCTCGACAGCGATCACACGCTTAAGCTCGTGATCTTATCAGTCGCGCGCAAATTAGGCACTCATGAACATTGCGGACAAGTGCATCAAGGCTGTCGTCGCAGCCGCGATATGCATCGCCTCACTGACCCTCGCCCACCCGGCAACGGCCTCTGCGGCGGAGCCCGCGCCTCCCTCGGGCGCAACCATCTCGCACATGCCGTCAGATAGTCAAATGGCATATGCCACAAGCTCTGCCGCCACCCCGCAGGCGATCCAGACCCTCAGCGACTGGGTCCTGGCGAGCGTCGGGTCGCACGCAGCAATGCCCGCAAAATGCATCATTATGGACCACCCGGCCGGCCAGGCCTTCTTCGTCGAGGAGCCGCCCACCCGTCCGACCGGCAGGTCATATACCTTGACGGACATATAGCCGGAGAGGCATATTGGTGGGCATGAGCACTCCGGCGGCAGCAGACGACCTCATCGCGGTGCTCGCCGAGCCGAGCAGGCGGCGGATACTCGACCTGCTCAAGGACGGTGAGCGGGCGGTCGGGGAGCTGGTCGAGGAGCTGGGGATGAGCCAGCCGGCCGTCTCCAAGCAGTTGCGCGCCCTGCGGGACGCGGGGCTGGTGAGCGTCAGGGTCGACGCGCAGCGGCGGCTGTACCGGATACGGGCGGAGCCGCTGGCCGCGCTCGACGCGTGGCTGGCGCCGTACCGGAGGCTCTGGGAGGCGAGCCTTGACCGGCTCGAACGCCACTTGGAGGAAGGACCGTCATGAACGAGGCCACCAACGGCGGCGAGGCGACCGTCAGTACGCAGGGGCGCCGGCCGGTCGTGCGGCTGGAGAGGGTGCTGGCGCGGCCGCCGGAAGCGGTGTGGCGGGCGATCACCGACCCCGAGGAGCTGAAGGCGTGGTTCCCCTGCGGGGTCATCGCGGACTCGTGGAAGCCGGGGGCCGCGATCAGCTTCCCGTTCGCCGGCGGGCCGACCCTGACCGGGGTCGTGCTGGAGGTCGACGAGCCGCACGTGCTGGCGTACACCTGGGGCGAGGAAACGTTGCGCTTCACGCTGACGCCCGAGCCCGACGGGCGTACGCGGCTGGTGCTCACCGACGAGCTGGACTCGCCCTTCGCCGCCCGCAATGCGGCCGGCTGGCAGGTCTGCCTGGCCCGGCTGACCGGGGACGCGACGGCCGGTGACGCCTGGCAGGAGCACTTCGCCCGCTACACCGCGGCCTTCGAACCGGCCCTCGGGCCGCAGGAAGGCCCGCCCGCCGGGCATTGAGCGTTCCCGCCCGCGGGCGGCCCGTGGCAGACTCGGCGGCGGAAGTCCTACAGGGCTGTAGACGGTGGCGCCGGCAGCGGTGCCGGGACGGAGCCGGGCGCGGGTGAGTGCGTGGGTGCTGTTCGCGACGGTGTTCGTGGCCTGCGCGGTGGAGGCCGTCGAGGCGCTGACCATCGTGCTGGCCGCGGGGACCAGCCGCCGCTGGGGGTCGGCGCTGCAGGGCACGGGCGCCGCGCTGGTGGCGCTCGCCGCGACCGTCGGGGCGCTGGGGCCGGCCATCGGGCTGATCCCGCTGGGGGGGCTGCGGCTGGCGGTCGGCGGGCTGCTGCTGGTCTTCGGGCTGCAGTGGCTGCGCAAGGCGGTGCTGCGGGCCTCGGGGCACAAGGCGCTGCACGACGAGGAGGCCCGTTACGCCCGGCAGGTCGCGGCCGCCGAGGCCGCAGGCCACGGCGGGCGCGGGGTCGTACACGACTGGTACGCCTTCACGCTGTCCTTCAAGGGGGTCTTCCTCGAAGGCCTCGAAGTCGCCTTCATCGTCGTCACGTTCGGCACCAACCAGGGTGACGTGCCGGTCGCGGTGCTGGGCGCGGTCGCGGCGGTCGCGGTGGTCGCGGGCGTCGGCTTCGCGGTGCGCGCGCCGCTGGCGAAGGTGCCGGAGAACACCATGAAGTTCGCCGTCGGCACGATGCTGACCGCCTTCGGCCTGTTCTGGTCGACCGAGGGCACGGGCGCGGACTGGCCCGGCGGTGACGTGGCGCTGCTGGTCATCGTCCCGGCCGTCGCGGCACTGGCGTCGGGCTACGCGGCCCTGCTGCGGCGCGGCGGTACGGCGGGGGCGGCGGCGTGAAGCGGCGCGGTGCGGATACGGATGCGGGTACCGGCGCGGGGCTGATGCGGCGGCTGCGGGGCTTCGGCGCCTTCTGGTACGACTTCGTCGTCGGCGACGACTGGCGGATCGCCCTCGGTGTGGTCCTCGCGCTCGGCACGACCGCCGCACTGGTGGCCGGGGGCGTCGACGCCTGGTGGCTGCCGCCGGCCGCGGTGGTCGTGCTGCTCGCCCTGTCGCTGCACCGCGCCGTCCGGCGCTGAGCGCGCGGTGTCCTCCCCGCTCCGGCGGCGGGGAGGACGTACGGCGTCAGGGCTTGCGGGCCACGCCCGCGTACATGGCCACTTCCGAGTCGTCCACCAGGCCCTCGGTGCCGGGCTCGGGGCGCCAGCGGTGGATCAGGGTGACCCCGGGATCCACCAACTCCAGCCCCTCGAAGAAGGGTTCGACGTCGGCGAGGGTGCTGTCGCGCACCGGCAGGCCGCGCTTGGTGTACTCGGCGGTCACCGTGCCCGCGCGCACCGGGGACGTCTCCGAGGTGACCGTCGTGATCGTCAGCATGCTGCCCGGGGCGAGCCGGTCCAGGTAGCTGCGCACCAGGTCGTACGCCGCCTTCGCGTCCAGCACGAACTGCAGCACCGCGATGACCGAAAGACCGACCGGGCGGGACAGGTCGAGGGTGCCGGTCACCTCGGGGGAGCCCAGGATGGCGTCCGGGTCGCCCATGTCCGCCAGCAGGTAGGAGATCCGGCCCTCGGGGGTGCCGGTCAGACGGGCGGCGGCGTGCGCGAAGACGATCGGGTCCTTGTCGACGTAGACCACCCGGGCCGAAGGCGTCACCGCCTGCACGATCTCGTGCAGGTTCGGCGACGTCGGGATGCCGGTGCCGATGTCGATGAACTGGTCGAGGCCCTGCTCGGCGGCGTAACGGGCCGCCCGGTGCATGAACTTGCGGTTCTCCTGCATCGACGTGCGCAGCTGCGGCCAGCCGTTGAGCATCTGCTCGGCCGCCTCGCGGTCCACGGGGTAGTTGTCCTTGCCTCCCAGGACGTAGTCGTAGACCCGGGCGGAATGGGCGATGCTCGTGTCGATCACCGGCGGTTCGCCGTCCCGCTGCTCGTACGGCCGGATCAGTTCGTCGGACATCCGCGCATCCCTTCGTCGGTTCTGCCACCGCGTCAGAACAGCCTCACGGTACGCGCGTCGGGGGCGCCGCGAGGGGCCGTTTGCGTACAGCCGTACGAGCGGCGCCGCGACGGCCGGGGCCGAAGGTCCGCATACCGTGACAGGGGGACGAACAAGCGGGGCATACCTGGGGATTCGGCTGGCGGGTGACCGCGCGGCTGCCTACAGTGAACACTGATTCTTCACATCCTCTCCGCCCTGGCCCGGGCGCGGGAAGGAGCGCACGCGTGACTCACCGAAGACCAGCGTCGAGCCCCGGCTCGTTACCGGCCCCGCCCCCCGAGGTGCGGGGCCGAGTCGTCGCACACCTCGCGGGAGTACAAGCCGCGCCGCTGGCCCTCCTCGTGGCCCCGGCCGGATACGGCAAGTCGATACTGCTCTCCCAGCACGCCGCCGCCTTCACCGGCCAGGTTCTCACCTGGCGCCCGCACCGGGGCGCCCACGAACCCGCGTCCCTCCTCAACCGCGTCACCCGCCAACTCCTCGGCACCGGGCCGGGCCTCGGCCCCGAGGTCGGCCCGTGGGAGAGCGCCGAGCCCGCCACCGTCGAATCCGTGCTCGCCGCGATCGAGCAGCGGCCCAACCCGGTACTGCTCATCGTGGACGACGCGCACCTCATCCACGGCAGCCCCGTGGAAGCCGCGTTGGAGGAGATGGCCCTCCTCGCACCCGCCAACCTGCGCATCGTCCTCGCCGGGCGGCGCCGCCCCGCCATCAACCTCGCCCGGCACGAACTGTCCGGCGCAGTCGTCCTCACCCCGCGTGAACTCGCCCTGGACGCCGCCGAGATCCAGGAGGTGCTGCGCGCCTCCGCGCCCGACGGCTCAGAACGCGCCGCCGGCGGCGAGGCCGGGCGGGCGGAAGCGCTCGTCCGGCTCACCGAAGGGTGGCCCGTCGCGCTGCGGCTGTGCGCCCAGTCGCCGCGCCGCACCGGGCGCAGCGTCGCCGCACTCGCCGACAGCACGCTCGCGGTCGCCGCCGTACGCGGCTACCTCGACCGGGAAGTCCTCGGCGTCCTCCCCGCCGCGCTCGCCCGCGACTTCGAACGCATCTGCCGCGCCTCGCCCGGGCGTTGGCTGCACGACGACGGCAGCGGTGTGCTCGACGAACTCGACACCGCGTACGGGCTCGTACGCCGCCGCGCCGACGGGCGCTACGACTGCGTGCCGCTGCTGCGCGAACACGTACGGCGGCGGGCCGCGCCCGTACCCGCCGTCGCCCCGGGGCCGACCCTGCTCCCGCCCGACAGCGGGCCGCCGCCCGCACTGCACCTGCGGTGCTTCCGGCGCTTCGAAGCGGCCTTCGGGGAACAGGAGCTGGACTGGAGCGTCACCCGGCCGCGGGTACGGGCGCTCGCCCGGCTGCTCGCCGTGCACGCCGGGCAACCCGTCCACCGGGAACGGCTCATGGCCGCGCTGTGGCCCGAGAGCCCGGAACGCACCGCCTCCCGCGGCCTCCAGGTTGCCCTGTCCGCCCTGCGCACCTTCCTCGAACCCGGCGCCGACCGGGGGCGCACCCGGCTCCTCATCCGCTCGGGCGAGGCCTACATGATCGCGCTGCCGCCCGGGGGCAGTTGCGACGTGCAGCGCTTCGAAGCCGCCGTCACCACGGGCCTGCGGGCCGCCGCGCACGGCGCCGGGGGCGCCGAGCAGGCCGCCGAGTCGCTCGGGCTCGCACTGCGGCTCTACACCGGGGAGTTACTGCCCGAGGACGGGCCCGCCGAGTGGGTCGTGCCACTGCGCGAGCACTACCGCTCGCAGGCGGTGCGGGCGGCGCACACCCTCGCCGAGGTCGAACTCGACCGCGGGCGGCCCGCGGCGGCCGCCGCCGCGGCCAGGGCCGGCCTGGCCGTCGACCCCTTCCAGGACGCGGTCTGGCGCCTCCTGGTCACGGCGCATCGCGCCGCCGGCGATCCGGCGGCAGCGCATCAGGCATCGATGCGGCACGCCCGAGTCCTCGCGGCCTTGGACGTCCCACCCCGCGGCCTGACCGAGGTCTGACCCCCGCCACCCCCTAGGCCGTGTTTTGGAAGTCCCGCCTGCCCCGCGACGCCTGGCACGTCCAAAACACGGCCTAGCCCTTGCCCCTTGCGGTGGGCGATCGCCTTCCCCCGGCGATGGGCCGGTCGCGCCGTTCCGCCCCCAGAGCTCCGCCTGGGGGTACCCCCAGCGCCTCCTGAGGTGGGTGCCACTTGCTGTGGCGTTGCTTTCCTCCGGCCCGCCCGGGCCGGGCGCGCAGTTCCCCGCGCCCCGCCAGGCCCCGCCCCACGCGGTGCATTGCCTACCTGCGGCGCCGTCGTGGCTGGTCGCGGGCAACGCCACGGCACGTGGCAATCGCCCGGGGGCTCGGGGGGCTGAGAGACCGGTCAGGGGCTGAGGTCGGGGGGGAAGGGGACCCTCGGGGAGGGTTAGCGCTTGAAGAACTCGAGCTCGGCTATCGCCACGTGGCGGGTCGGGGAGGGGGCGTAGGCGGACTGGAGGGTGACGCGGATGCGGGTCACGTTGCTCACCGCCAGGTGGAAGGTCTGGGGGCCGGGGGTGTCGGCGAGGTGGATGACGTGGGGGGCGGATCTACCCGCGGAGTCCGTGGTCGTGACGACCACGGACTCGGGCCGGGCCTGCTTGAGGAACTGCTCCTCGACCGGTGAGGCCCCGGGATGGATCACGACGTCGAGCAGCCGGAAGGGCTGGTCGAAGCGCGCGTCGAGGTATTGCCCGGCGGCCGCGCCGCCGGGGGCCGGCGCCCAGTAGCGGTCGGTGGTGCCGTCGACGGCGAGCCCGGCCGCGTGCCCGGGGGCGGCACTGGACGCGGTGACGCTGACCGCGTGGATCTGGGACCCCTTCGCGACCCGGTCGCGGACCTTGTCCGTGGCCCCCCCGATCTGCCCGCGCAAGCCGAACGCGGCGAGCCCGAGCACCACCACGACGGTGGGGACGAGCAGCCGGGGGCGGCGCAGGCGGCGCCACCTGCTGGGGGCGGGGCGGGTGCCCGCGGCGGGGGCGGGGCGGGGGGTGCGGGTGGTGAGGCGGCGCCACCAGGACAGCTGGGGGGCGGCGGGCGCGTCGGCGAGTGACGTACCGCAGCGGCGGCAGAAGCGCCGGGTGGGGACGTTGCCCGCACCGCACTGGCCGCAGACGAGTTCGCCGGGTGCGGGCGGCGGCTCGTCGGGCGGCCGGGGGACGGTACGCGGCGGGGGCGGGGCGGCGGGTCCTGCCTGCGGTTGTACGGGCGCGGCGACCGGCTCCGGCGAAGGTGCGGGGGCGGGCGCGGGCGCGGCCTCGGCCGTGACCGGGGCGGCAACCGGGGGCGGCGCCACCGGGGCCGCGGCAGGCGCCGGGGGCGTGGCCTCGGCCGACCAGTCGAGGTACGCCCCGCAGGACCCGCAGAACTGCTCGCCGCGCTCGCAGCGCTGCCCGCACGCCGTGCATTCGACCACTGGTACGCCCCTTCCCCCACCCGCGCATGCCGCGCCCATCGTCGCGACCGCCCGGGCCGCGCTGCCAGTCACGCCGGGGCAGCCCCCGGGCCACGGCGGGTGCCCTTTCGGGCGGCCGGTCAGCGGGGTCCGAGGACTTCCACGGTGAAGGGCACGTGGGCCGGGCGGTTGCGGGCGACGAGGGCGGTGAGCGCCCGGGCGTCGAGGGCGTCGGGGTCGCCGGTGCGTACCCGTACGGCCAGGTGGGGCGCGGTGTCCTGCGGGAGCGGGGTGAGCGCGGTGGTGGACGCCAGCGCGCTGACGCCGTCGTCCACTTCCGCGGTGACCCCGAAGGCGAGCCGGATCTGTTCGGCGAGCCCGGCGCAGGTGCCGCGGACGGCGTGGCTGCCGGCGGCCCCGGCGACGGCGTCGCGGCCCGCGTCCGCCTCCGCGTCGGCGCCGACCCATGCGGCGAGCAGGGCGACGAAGTCGGCGGGGGCGAGGGCCGGGTCGAGGTAGGCGGGGAGGTTGTCCAGCGTGCACAGCACGGGCGCGAGGACATCGTCCAGGCCCTGGGTGATGCCCTGGACGACGGCGTCGGCCGCGTAGACGGCCGGGAGTTGGCGCCCGAGGGGGTGCCGGGTGGCCAGGCCCGGCAGCAACCGCCGCCCCGCAGCGGTCATGAGGGGTTCACCCGTACCTGGTGGTCGTAGGAGAAGGCGAGGGCGCCCGCCGGCAGGTCGATGCGGTCGACGGGGTCGCCGCGCCTGCCGGTGGCGGGGTCGGCGGGGAAGAGCCGTACGCTCTCGACGAGTTCGACGCCGGGGACCTGCTGGAGGACGGCGAAGACCTCGCCGGCCTGGACGGCGCGGCCGAAGGGCCAGCCGGTGCCGTCGGCGGCGCCGGTGAGCGGGTTGAGGTGTCGGTAGAGGGCGGTGGCGGCGGCCTGCTGGACGAGGGCGGGTGCGGTCGCGGCGGTGGAGCGCAGCGTGGTGACGACGGTGACGCCCTGGTAGAAGGGCGGTTCGACGACCAGCCGGGTACCGATGACGCGCTGCCGGTCGAGCCGGTCGCGCACTCGCTGCACCAGCTCCTCTGAGCACGCGAGCTGTTCGAAGGCCAGCCGCCCGGCTCCGTCGTCCTCGGCCCAGGGCACCAGCAGCACCCGGACGGCGCCGGCTTCCGGTCCCGACTCGGCGGCGACGCAGCGCACCCGGGCGATCTCCGGGGCGGCCTGCCCGGCGAGGTATTCGAAGTCCTCCGCGGTGACGGCCCGTTGCCGGGTGCGCAGGGCGAGTGCCCCGCGCAGCCTGGCGTTGGCGACGTCCTCGCCGTCGACGCCGCCGGTTGCGGCACGGCGGTTGGCGGGCGGGCCGAGGTAGGGGATGGAGCTGCGCAGCACCTTGAGGGCGCCGGGGGCGACGTTGCCGCGCCTGCCGCCGCCGGTGAGGTAGGGCAGGACCCGTACGACGGCGCCTTGCGCCGGCACGGCGCCGTACTGCCGCAGGGTGCCGTCGCTCTGCCGGACGGCGGGGCCGAAGGCGACCTCGCCGGTGCTGCGGTCGAGCCGGAAGTGCCGGTCGTCGGGGCCTGATCCGCCGAAGTGCTCGATCTCGGCCCATGTGGTGACGCCCTGCGGCTCCGACGTCTCGACGGTGAAGGGTTCGCCGCCGGTGACGACGGGTGCGCGGGTGACGGTGAAGGTCTGCCCCGGCACTCCCTCGGAGCGCCCGACGACCTCGGCTGCGGCGCTCTCCGCGTGGGCGGCCGGTGCGGTGCCGCCGATGGTGAAGGCGGTCGCGGCCTGCAGTTGCGGTGTGCCGGAGTAGGGGCGCCGCACACCGTCGGGCGGCAGGACGCCGACCCGCAGCCACCCGGCCCTGCGGCCGCCTTCCGCGGCCTCGATGTGGGTGTCGGGCACGTGGACGAGGATGTCGCCGGGGCGGTTGAAGCCGCCGGTGCCGTCGGACTCGACCTCGCAGGGCGTCCAGCCCTCGGCGGTACGCGCCTCCCACACCAGCGGCGGGTGGTCGGGGTCCACGCCGTGACCCTTGACGGGGAAGTGCAGCCGCAGCGCGACCAGGCAGGACGGCACGGCGGCCGACAGCCCGAACAGCAGGCTGTCGCCGGGCTGCGGCACCTCGGAGAAGCACGGCACACCGCGCCCGCCGGCGAGTTCCGCGGTACGGTCCACGGCCGGCCCGTCCTTGCCCCCGGCGGCGCCGCCTGCGCGTACCGCGAGTGCGTCCAACTGGCACGGAACGATGAGCAGTTCGCGGGTGGTGGAGAAGACCACCGCCTCCTCGGTCGCGGTGCGCCCGGTCGACACCTCGGTGCCCTCGCGCACCGGCACCACCGTGGTCTGCGGCGCCGACAGCCGGAAGGTGATGTCGGTGCGGGCCGCGACCGGCGGGAAGAGCCGCAGCCCGATGAGTTCGAGCAGCGCCACATGGTGCTTGTCCGGCACCCGGTTGAGCCGGTAGATGAGCTGGTCGACCATGTGCGCGAAGGCCTCGATGAGGGTGACGCCCGGGTCGGAGACGTTGTGGTCGGTCCAGGCGGGGTTGCGCTGCTGGACCATCCGCTTGGCTTCGTCCACAAGGTCCTGGAAGCGCCGGTCGTCCAGGTTCGGCTGCGGAAGTGCCATCAGTGCTCACCGCGTTCCTGGTACGGGCCGCCGCCGGCGTCCGCGTCCTGGTCCTCGTGGGAGGGGATCACGTAGAAGGGGAAGACAAGGTTGCGCGGGTCGTTGGTGCCGCGCACCGAGTAGCGGATGTCGATGTAGAGCTTGCCGAGGTCGCCGGTGTCGAAGCTCACCGCGACCTCGGCGAGTTCGATGCGCGGCTCCCAGCGCTCCAGCGACATCCGCACCTCGTAGGCGAGTTGGCCCGCGGTGGCGGCGTCGGCGGGCGCGAAGACGTAGTCGTGGATGGCGCAGCCGAACAGCGGGCGCATGGGGCGCTCGCCGGGTGCGGTGGCCAGGATGAGCCGGATGCTCTCCTCGATCTCGCGCCGCCCGGTGACCAGTGCGACCGCGCCGGTCTGGTCGGTGCGCGCGGGGAACGCCCAGCCCGCGCCGATGAACTCCGCTCCCACCGCCGCCTCACCCGCCGATCAGCACGGTCGGGGCGCCCGCCAGGATCGGGGCGCCGCACACGGTGATGTCGCCCATCCGGGCGGCGGGCATGCCGCCGATCAGCACCGTCGGACACCCGGGCGGCGCCACGGCGTTGGGCGGGTGCACGGCGGGCGGCGGGAAGGAGCAGATGTGCGTGGTGCCGACCACGGCCGCGGGCATGCCGCCGATCAGCACGGTCGGTACACCGGGCGGCGCGAGCACACCGGGGTGCCCGGTCGGGTCGCTGACTCTCGCTGCTGGGGGCATCGTCTCCCACCGCTCCTTAGTTGATCTTCACGAGGGCCGCGCTGATCGAGCAGGTCGCACCGCCCTTGATCTCGGTGCTGGCACTGCCCTCGACGCCCACGCTGACGCCCTTGACGGCGACCTGCCCCTGCGTCTGCAGCTGCAGCGCGCCCGATCCGCCGTCGACCTGGACACCGCTGCGGGCCGAGACCTTGACCGAGTCGCCGGTCAACTCCAGCTTCCCGCTGCCCGCGTCGACGCTGACGCCCTGCTCGGCCTTCACCGTGACCTTCTGCTTGGCCTCGACCTCCACGGAACCGTCGCTGTTCAGCACGACCTTGGTGGCCGTACGGTCCAGGTGCAGGGTGACCTTGCCGTCGCCTGTGGACAGCCGTACGCCCTGCGGGCCGCCGCCCGCCGCGTCGAGCAGCTCCAGCCGGTCGCCCGAACGGTCCACCAGGCTGCGGCGGTTGACCGCGCCGGTGGTGGAGTCGACGAGCGGGACGTCGTGCGGGGAGGGCCGGTCGACGCCGTTGTAGAGGCTGCCGAGCACGTACGGCTGGTCCACCCGGCCCTGTTCGAAGCCGACCAGCACCTCGTCGCCGACCTCGGGGATGAAGACGCCGCCGCCGCCCTTGCCGCCGAGCCCCGCCGTGCGCGCCCAGTCGCTGACGTAGTCGTCCGACAGCCACGGGAAGGCCAGCCGGACCCTCCCGCGGTCCTCCGGGTCGCGGGTGTCGGTCACCGTGGCGTTGACCAGCCCGCCGACCCGGTCGGCGGCACCCGGACCACCGGAGCCGCCGCCGTCGCGCCCGCCGCCGGAGGCCAGCCCGTACAGCGAGCGGTTGGAGCGCCCGCTGACCGTGACCCACGTCTGATAGCCGACGTCGGGGTCGAAGACGTGCCGGCTCGAACTGATCGTGTATTTCCCCTCGAAGGGCGGCCCGACGTTGGCCAGCGTCACCGCGGTGCCCGCGCGCAGCTTCGGGATGCCCATCGCGACCGCGTCCAACTCCGCGAGCGAGCCCGCCAGGTCGCCGGCCAGCGACTGCGCGGCCTGGTCGGCCGCGGCCTGCGTGCCGTACGCGGTGTCGGTGGCCAGGAAGACCGCATCGCCGAACGGCTGCGCCGCCTGCCCGGGGCTGATGCCCAGCGCCAGCCGGTCACTTGAGCCCGCGGACGTCCGCGACACGACCGCGGCCTTCGCCGTGACGTCCCAGCCGCGCACCTCGACCTGCGCGACCTGGTCGGCCGCGGTCACCGCGACCTGGCAGCGCAGCAGGTTCCGCCCGAACTCCAGGACGTACGGGCTCGCTTCCGGCCGCGTCGCCGTGCTCGGCGCCTTCGCCGCCCTTGCCGGGTCGCGGAAGCAGAAGGTGCCGTCGGCCACCGACACCTCGGCGCCCGCCAGGTCGGCCAGCCGGTGCAGGAACTCCCAGTCGCTGACACCGGGTTGCGCCAGGTGCTCGTAGACGGTGCTCGTCGCGTCGACCGTGCCGACCGGCAGCCCCGCCCGGTGCGCGACCTGTACGGCCACGTCGGACGCCGTCATCTGCCGGTATCCGGCGACCCTGCGGCCGCGCAGGAAGCGGTGCGAGTGGTCGAGGCCGCGCACCACCGTGAATGTGCCGGTGGCGTCCAGGTCCACTTCGAGTGCGGTGACCTCGCCGGAGACCAGCAGCTCGCGCTGCGGGTCGTCGCCCGCGGTCGCGTAGATCTTCAGCGGCGAGCCGATGGTCAGCCCGGTCCTGGCGAGCACCTGGTGGTTGGGGTCGCGGAAGCGCAGCACGAACAGGTCGGGCAGCTGCACGCTGTCGTCCACGAACCCGGAGACCAGCAGTGCCGCGATGTCCGGCGGCAGCGGCTGCCCGGCCGCCTCCACCGTGAGCACGTTCGCGAAGGTCTCCCCCGCCATCGTCGTCCCTCCTCGTTCTCGTTCTCGTACGCGTTCTCGGTCTTGCAGTGGGTCTCAGGTGGTGATCTCGTCGGCGCCGGGCAGCAGCAGGGAGCGGCCCGGCGTCAGGCGCATCGGGTCGTCGATGCCGTTCGCCTCGGCGATGTCCCGCCACGCGGCCGGGTCGCCGTACTCGCGGAAGGCCAGCATCGGCAGGGTGTCGCCGTCCACCAGCCGGTGCACCCGGCGTGCGGTGAGCGCGCCCGACGTCGGGTTCTGGCCCGGCAGTTGGGACGCCAGCTCCTCGATGGTCACCTGGCACACCGCCCTGATCGGCAGCCCGCCCGCGGTGAACAGCGTGTATTTGGCCTGCACTTGGCTGATGTAGCCGACGAAGCCGGTCAGCCCGCCCCAGTGGAAGATCACGAAGGGCGGGGTGCCCTTCTTCTTGTCCTGCGTCTGGTCGGTCGGCACGCAGCAGGAGAAGAGCTGCTCGACGGTCTTGACGACCTTGTCGCTCTGCGCGTCGGTCGCGTCGAAGAACATCTCCAGGGTGAGCTTGGAGGGTTCGGGACCCGTGTACTCGGCGGGACCCGCCCGGCTCGCCCCGCGGGCGGTCTTGCGCTCCCACTTCGCCGACTTCGCGAGCGTCAGTTCCTTGGGGTTGAACTGGAAGTCCACCCGGCCCAGTTGCGGCCCCGGCGTCCCGGTGCCGCCGTCGGGCGGCGGCTGGCGCAGCTCCAGGTACGCCCGCTCCAGCTTGGGCCGCGCCCCTGCGGCCGAACCCGCAGCGGGCGGGGCGGCGGCCGAGAAGGCGACAGGTGAGGACGGTGGCGGCATCGGGCGGACTCCTTCGCGGGTGCGGTGGCGTGGGTTGCGGGGTTGACGGGGCTACGGGAACGGGTCAGTCGGCGGCGAGGAAGCCGTGGTGGGCGATCTCCAGGGTCTCGGTGGCCACCTTCGGGGTGTCCACGCTCAGCGACGGCCCCTGCCAGCGCACCGGCACGACGTCCATCAGGCTCCAGCGGGCGACGACCGTCCCGTCCACCGTCATCGCGCTGATGTGCCCGGTCTTGCGGGTCACCCCCGCCACCATGCTGGCGATCCACCTGGTCACCTTCTCGGTGTCCTTGGTGATCGGCCGAGTGAGCTTGATGTTCGAGAACTTGATACGGGACGGCAGTTGCCACACGTAGCCGTTGTTGCCGCCCTCCTCGCGCTGCTCCAGCACGACCTCGCACCCCAGGCCCTCACAGCTGTTGAACGCGCCCAGGTCGAAGTCGTCGATCTCGACGACGAAGCAGACGCTGACCGCCGGGTCGGCGGCGGCTGCGGGGGAGGCCATGGGCTGCTCCTCTTCCGGTACGGGGCGATGGTCGGCGGTCGGCGGTTTCGGCGGCTCAGTGGCGTGAGTCGAGGCGCATGCCCGCGCGTTCGCGGTCGAGCCGCAACTCGGCTCTCAACAGCCGCGTGAGCGGGGCGAGGAGGCGGCGCACCAGCTCGTCAGTGCTCTCGCCTGCCGCGGCGGGCGGTGGTGCGGCGGCCGGCGGCGCCCCCGGTGACGCTGCCGGCTGCGCCGCGGGCCCGGGCTCACCCCCCGGGGCGGGCGCCGGTGCCGGTGCGTCGGGCTCGCGCTGGACGGTCGCGGGCGGTGCGAAGACGATCGAGCCGTCGGGCTCCCGGGTGCCGATCCCGGCGCCGACGGCGAGGTCGCCGGCGTCCCGGGCGGCCACCGCCGTTCCCGACCGCCGCCCCGCGCCGGGCAGTTCGAGCCGCTGGACCGGCAACCCTGCTGCGTACGGCCCGGGCTCGCCCCCCGGGGCGCCGGGCCCGTCCATCGGCGGCCCCGCCCGGTGCGGCGACGCGGACACCCCCAGCTGCGCGCTCGCGCCGAGACGCTGCACGGGGAGTCCGGCCGCATACGGTCCCTGCGCGCCCGCGGCGCCGAGTCCGGACGTCGGCGACCCCGCCGGGTACGGGGACGCGGACCCGCGCGACTGCGCACTCGCGTTGCCGTCGTCCGGCGCCGACAGCGCCCGGCCCGCGCCGGGGAACCCGAGGCGCTGTACCGGGAGTCCGGCCGCGGACGGTCGCCGCGTACCCGGATCGCCGAGTCCCGGCACGGCTGTCCCCGCCGCGTGCGAAGCGGCCGAGGTCCCCGGCTGCGGCGGTGTTCCGTGCTCTGCGAGCCGCTGCACCG
Organism: Actinacidiphila bryophytorum; assembly: GCF_016916835.1. Classification (GTDB taxonomy): domain Bacteria; phylum Actinomycetota; class Actinomycetes; order Streptomycetales; family Streptomycetaceae; genus Actinacidiphila; species Actinacidiphila bryophytorum. The sequence continues at coordinate 228,106 of NZ_JAFFIX010000002.1, forward strand.
ACGGCTGTGCGGGCCGCGTCCACACAACGGGTACGACCGCCGTCGCCGCAGACTGCGTCTCCGGCTCCTGCGGAGTGGCCGCCGCCCGCAGTCCGAGCCCCCGGTCACCGACCAGCGCGACCCGCTGCACGTCCCGGGCCGCCCCGGCCACGGCGGACAGCTCCTGGCGCACGGCGGGTATGCGTACGGGTACGCCCTCGTCCAGCCGCTGCACGGCCCCGGCGCCGCGCCCGGGCGGATCGGCAGCCGGCTGCCGCTGTACGACCGGCAGCGCGTCCCCTGCCGGGGGCGCCCCCGCGGCACCGGGGCCAGGCGCCCCCGCCACCTGCCGCTGCACCAGCGGCAATGCGTCACCCACCAGCGGCGCGACCGAAGCGTCGGGGAGGCTTACGGCGGGCGTCGAGTCCGGGCCGCCCGGCCCGGGAGGCACCGCATCCCCTCCTGAGGGCGCAACCAGGGCATCGAGGCCAGGCCCCTGCGGCATCTCCCGCTGGACCAGCGGCACCGCATCACCCACCAGCGGCGCAACCGGAGCGTCGGGGACGCTCACGGGCGGCGTCGAGTCCGGGCCGCCCGGCCCGGCAAGGCCCGGCGCCGACGTCTGGCGTTGCACCGGCCGAGCCACCGGCCCACCGGGCTCGGCAGAGCGCTGGAGCGGACCGGGCGGGACCACCCCTTCCAGGGGCAGCCCCGGGACGCCGGGACCTGGCGCGTCCAGCGGCCCGTCCACCGCCGACGCACGCTGGACCAGCGGCACGGCGTCGCCCGCGAGGGGCGCGACCGGGGTGCTGTGCCCGGGTGGGTCAGCCGCGTGCCGCTGGACCGGCAGCTGCTCGGCCCCGGCCCGAGGCGGCCCCGAGATGTCGGAACCACGTCCCGGCAGCGGCCCGTCCAGTGCAGGCTCGCGCTGGACCAGTGGCACCGCGTCACCCGCCGACCGCTCGGACGAGCCGCCCGGCCCGGCGGAGAAGCCGCCATCCCAGCCGGGCGCGGGCGCGGCCGACGGGGGCAGGGCGGACAGGGGCTCGCCGACGTACCCGGGTCGAGGGCGCCCGCCCTCGACCCGTTGGCGCTGGACCACCGGCGGCACTGCCGGTAGGGGCGCCCCCAGCCCGAGCGGCCGGGCGGGCGCGGGGAGCCCGGGGGCAGGCGCGGGCTCTGTCGTGGCCTCGGGCGGGGACGCAAGCGCCTGCCCCACCAGGGGTACGGTCCGCTGGACCGGCGCCGTTGCCGAAGCCGGGGGCGTGAGCGCCGCGGAGGCCGCCGCCGGCTCAGAGAGCGAGGCCCCCTCAGGACGCGAGGACGCGGAGGGCGCGGCAGGCGCGAACACCTCGGATGGCGGCACCGCGAATGACAGCGGTACCGGCGCCAGCGGCCGTACCGGCAGGTCGAGGTCGACCGACCGGGAAGCGGTGAGCCGCGGTTGCGGCGGGGCAGGCCGGACAGGCATCGCGTACGACGATGCGGCGACGCCGGGCGCCGCCACGCCGCCCTCGCCGCCTCCCCCGACCAGCGGCTGGAAGGCCGACCCGGCATCGGGTCCGGCGACCCCGGGCCGATCGCGTACCGCCCGTGCGTCAGGCGTCACCCCGGGCAGGTCACCCGCGGCCACGGACCGCTGAAGCACCGACCCGTCGTCCGGCACGCCCACCGGCAGGTCACCCGCAGCCACCGACCGCTGAGCCACCGGCCAAGCGTTGGGCACGACCACCGGCAGATCACCCGCCAGGGACGGCTGGCCCACGGACCCGGCATCGCCCGCCGCCACGGACCCCTGACCCACCGACCCGGCGTCGCCCGCCGCCTGCGTCCGCTGTACTGGCAGCCCGGCGCCCGGCGCACCCGGCGCCCCCGGTGGAAGCTCCGACGCAGCACCAGGCGCGGCCAACTCGTCCACCTGCACCACCTCGGCCACGTCCGAGATGAGCCCCGAGGGGGCCGTCGGGGTCACCGCGTGGCCCAACTCCCCTCCCAGGGAAGGGTTCTGCCACGCGCCGAGGCCCGCCGCGAAGGCGTCGGGGGTCGAGACCAGCGAGGGAGCCCCGAAGGTCAGCCGCTGCGCGGCGAGTTGGCGCCACTCCCCCCGCGGGGGCGCGGGCGCGACCGCCGGAGCGGGCACCGCACCAGACGCGACAGGCCCACCGGACACGGCCGCCGCGGCAGCGGCAGGTGCGGGCGGCGACGGCGGTGCCGTGCCGCCACGGCGCCCCTTCCCCCGGCGTCCGAACACCGCTCACCGCCCCCCGGCCAGCTGGTTGAGGCGGGCGATCTGGGCGACGTAGCGGCGGCGTTCGGCGTGTTCGAGGTCGAGGATCGTGTCGAGCGGCCAGTGGAAGTGGTAGGCGACGTACGCGACGTCCTCGTAGAGCCGGTCGGCCGCGTACGTCACGATTCCCCCAGGCGCTCACCCGCCAGGTCGACCGCGAAGGCGGTGGCGCAGGCGGGGCAGGTCACCTCGGCCCGGGTGTGGCCCTCGGCGTTGATGCGGCGGTAGAAGTCCTGGAGGAAGGCCAGGTCGGAGGCGAACATGTCCTCGATGACGCCCGCGTGGACCTCGCGCAGGGTGCCGAGCCGCACCACGACCCGGCCGAGCAGCACCACCGACAGGTACGCGGGGTTCTCGCGCACGCGGTCGTCCCGCAGCGGGACGAGTTCGTCGCGTGCGGTGGACAGCCGCATCACGCCGTCGCGGTGGACCTGCCCGGACTCGTCGACGTATCCGCGGGGCAGCCGGAAGCCGAACTCGGTCCGCATGACCTCGGCTTCGCCGCCCGCGTCCGCGCGCGCGGACACCTCCGGCTCCGCAGCCGGCGACGGAGCCGGTGCCGCGGCCTCCGGCTGCGCGATGATCTGGCGCCGCATCAGTGCCTCACGCAACGTCCATCGACTCGTAGGTCAGTACGACCTTCTCCGTGAGCACACTGGTGTCGCCCGCCTTGAGCGAGCCGATCTCCAGGCTCTTGGGCCACGCGTTCACCAGCGTGTAGCGCTTGATCGCGTTGCCCTCGTAGTCGAAGACGATGATCGCGCCGCCCTTGCGGGAGTCGCCCATCTTGCCGAACCGCGAGTCCTTGATCCACTTCTCGAAGCTCTGGTCGGCGGTGAGGCCGCGGGTCAGGGTGACCTCGCCCGCCTTGGGGCGGCCCGGCAGCTTCTTGATGACGTACTTGCCGTCGCTGGTGTTCTGCTTCAGCTCGATGACGTCCTGCTCCATCTTCAGGCCGGTCACCTCGGTGATCTGCTTGATCACGACGCCGTCGAACTCCAGGCCGAAGGAGTGCCCTACCGAGGTGTCGAGGTCGGGGAGTGCCATGAACGACTACCTGCCTTCTGTGGGAAAGGGTTGCGTCACTCGTTGACGAGACTGGTCCCGCCGGAGAACTGCGCGAGCCGGAAGATCACGAACTCGGCCGGCTTGACCGGCGCGATCCCCACCTCGCACACCACCTCACCGGCGTCGATGCCCTGGGCCGGGTTGGTCTCCCGGTCGCACTTGACGTAGAAGGCCTCGTCCGGGGTGAGGCCGAACAGGGCGCCCTTGCGCCACTCGTTGACCAGGAAGGCCGAGATGGTGCGGCGGATACGCGCCCACAGCGCGTCGTCGTTCGGCTCGAAGACCACCCACTGGGTGCCGAGCAGGATCGACTCCTCCAGGTAGTTGAACAGCCGCCGCACGTTCAGGTAGCGCCACGCGTCGTCGCTGGAGAGCGTGCGCGCGCCCCACACCCGGATGCCGCGGCCGGGGAAGGCCCTGATGCAGTTCACGCCGATCGGGTTGAGCAGGTCGTTCTCGCCCTTGGTCAGCTGGACCGCCAACTCCACGGCGCCGCGCACCACTTCGTTGGCCGGTGCCTTGTGCACACCGCGGGTGTCGTCGTTGCGCGCCCACACCCCGGCCATCGCGCCGCTCGGCGGGACGAAGCGGGCACGGCCCGTGGACGGGTCGGCCACCTTCACCCACGGGTAGTACAGCGCCGCGTACTTGGAGTCGTAGCCCGCGCCGGTCATCCGCCAGTCCTTGACCTCCTGCGGGCTCAGCGCGGGCGGCGGGTCGATGATCGCCACCCGGTTGCCCATGAGTTCGCAGTGCGCGATCATCGCCAGCTGCACCGCCTTGACGCCCTCGGCGTCCAGCGCGCCCTGCTCGTAGGCGCTCATCAGGTCGGGCACCGCGAGCATCGTGACCTCGTCGACCGCTTCGAGGCCCGCGAAGCCGGTGCGGTCGGAGGCGTCGCCTACGTACTCGGCCGGGGTGATCGCGGCGGGCAGCGCCGCCGGGCCGGACTCGGCGGGCGGCAGGGCCAGGGTCTGGTTGTCGGGGCGGGCCACCGCGGCCGTACCGCTCGGCTCATCGACCACGACCAGACGCGACTTGTCGCGGACGACGGAGACCACGTAGGTGCGCTGGCTGCGCTTGGCCGAGACGTCGAAGGACTCCTCGACCTCGCCGTCGCGCTTCACGAGCAGGGTGAAGGCCTCCTCGGCCGCGCCCTCGCCGCCCGCGTCCGCGACCTCGACGCTCAGACCCTCGCCGCTGCCCTCGGCCGCCGCCACCTGGAAGCCGCCCAGCGCCACCCGCGGCCCCGCGGGCAGCGAAGGCGCCTGCTTGCCGCGGGACTTGCCCGACCTGGCGGGCGCGGCGTCACCGCTTTCGTGCGCGGGCTCGCCGATACGCACGACGTAGCAGGTGCCGCCGCCGTTGAGGAAGTAGCCGTAGACGGAGTGCGCCAGGTAGGCGCCGTCCACGAAGTCGCCGAAAGTGCGCGTGTACTGGCTCCAGTTGGTGACCAGGACGGGGCGGTTGTACGGCCCCCTGGCGGCCAGGCCGACGAAGGCGGCCACCGCCGTGCCGACCCCCTCGATGGGCCGCGACCCGGCCTCGACCTCTTCGACATAGACGCCCGGCGACTTGTACGACGGCATCCTCGGTCCTCCCCTGGGACAGCGCTGGCCCGCCCAAGCGTGCCGCCCGCCTCCCGCGGGGGGCACGGCCGCCAGGACGGCCCCGGGGGAATGCCCTGCTGCCCCTTCGGGCAGTTGCCCCGCCGCTGGTCGCGCACCGGGTCAGCCGGCCTCCAGCCGCTGTGCGGTGACCATACGGGCCACCGCCGCGTTCCCCGCCTGCGTCTGGAGGCGCTGGAGGGCTCCAACGCCTCGTGCTGTCCTGGGAGTCGCGCTGCGCGCGCGTACGGCCGGCTGCTCCGCGGCCTTCCTGGGCGGGGCCGGGCGGCCCACCCCGGTCATTCCGCCGGGGCCTCTTCCTCGACCGGCTCCTCCTCGCGCTGCACCACCCGTGCCGCCGTCGCCGCCGCCTCCTGCTCGAAACGGTCCGACGGGTCGCTCACCCGCACCCCGCCGCCCGCCTCCGTCCCCTCCACGGGGCCGCTGCGCTGCTGCACCACATGCGTCAGCTCGTGCGCCAGCGTCGTACGGCCCTGGTGGGAGCCGGGGTCGTACGCGTCCCGCTGGAAGACGACATGCGAACCCACCGTGTACGCGTGGGCGTTCACCGCCTGCGCCGACTCGTGGGCCGCCGCGTCCGTATGGACCCGCACATCGCCGAAGTCCGCGCCCAGGCGCGCTTCCATGTCGCCGCGGACCTCGGGCTCCAGGGGGCTCCCGCCCCCGCCGACCACCGCGTGCACCGGGGACTCCTCCTCGGCCATCGCGGCCACCGCGCCGTTGCCCAGCGTGCGCTGCAGGCGCAGCCAGCCGGCTGAGCCCAGCACGTCCGCGCGGCCGCTTGCGGCCGCCTTCGCCAGCAACGCGTCCGGGGCCGCGCCCCTTTCCGCCTGCCGTAGAGCCGACGGCTCGCCGTCGGCACCCTGCTCGTGCTCGTGCCCGCGCATATCCCCGCCTCCCGCCAACGCGACGACGCCCCGCGTCCTCCCACGTTCCCACCCCGCCCCCACCCCCGCCCACCCCACCGGGGGCACCCCTCCCCTCCCTTTAGGGCAACCACCCCCTCCGGGGAAGACCCCCGAATTTCCCCCCTTGCGGTGCGCGGTCGACCTCAGCGCCGTCCGGGCTGGGCGCGCAGTTCCCCGCGCCCCTGAAAACGCTCGCCCTCGGCGGCAGACGGCGCCGCCCGACAGCACCCGCCTCTGCAACAGAGGGCACCCCTCAGGAGGCGCTGGGGGTACCCCAGGCGAAGCTCTGGGGAGGCGGAACTGCGCGGCCAACCCCCGCCGGGGGAAAGGCGACCGCCCACCGCAAGGGGCAGGGCCTGAAGGGGCTCGGGGAAACTGCGAGACAAGCCACCCACCGGCGGAGAGGCGCGCGGGCCACCGCAAGTGGCACCACCCCCCCGGCCGGCCGGAAGGCGCCTACGTCCCCCCGCCCGGGGGGAGGGCGAAGGACATGTACGGGCCGAACTCGTTCGGGAGGCACAAGCGCCCGAGTTTGCGGTATTCACGGGCCACGGCCGCAACGAGTTGCGGCATCCCGATGCCGCCCCCACCCTCGGCGGCAAGGTAAGCCGCGGTCACCGCGGCAGAGCGTATGTCGCCGCCGGCGAGCTCGAACGCCCGCCCGCAGAAGCCGAGGTCGAGATCGGGACCGCGCGGAACCGCGCGGCCCAGGCACCGGTCCCACAGCGCGATCCGCTGCTCCGCTTCTGGCAGCGGGAAGTCCACGACGAGGTCGAGCCGCCTGGTGAAGGCCTCGTCGAGGTTGGCGCGGAGGTTGGTGGCGAGGACGGCGAGGCCGTCGAAGGACTCCATCCGCTGCAACAGATACGCGGATTCGACGTTCGCGTACCGGTCGTGCGCGTCCTTGACCTCCGACCGCTTCCCGAAGACGGCGTCGGCTTCGTCGAAGAGGAGGACGGCGTTGACGCCGGCGGCTTCGGTGAAGATGCGTTCGAGGTTCTTCTCGGTCTCGCCGACGTATTTGTCGACCACGGTGGCGAGGTCGACGGTGTAGAGGTCGAGTCCGAGCGCGCCGGCGATGACTTCCGCGGACATGGTCTTGCCGGTGCCGGAGTCGCCGGCGAAGAGGGCCATGACGCCGCGGCCTCGGCCGCCGCCCGGCCGCATGTTCCAGTCGCCGAGGACACGGTCGCGGTGCCTGGCGCGGGCGGCGAGTTCGTGGAGGCGGGCGAGGACGGCCGGGGGGAGGACGAGGTCGTCCCAGCCGACGGCGGGTTCGATGCGGCGGGCGAGGCGTTCGAGGCCCGAGGTGTTCTGGGCGCGGGCGCCGTGCAGGAGGTGGGCGTCGGTGAGGGGGCCGCCGGAGAGCAGGGCTTGCTGGTGGGCGGTGCGGGCGGCGCGTTCGACCTGTTCCGGGGAGAGCAGGAAGACGGCGGCGGCGTCCTGCCGTACGGTGTCGAGCCCGGTGGCGCCTTCGGGGGCGGTGGCGGCGAGTGCGGTGCGCCACAGGGCGGACCGCTGGTCGGCTCCGATGCGGGCGGCTTCGGCGAGCAGTGGTACGCGGTCGGCCCATGCGGGGTCCCAGGAGGCGCGTCCTGCGAGGACGACGGGGACGGGCAGGGCGGCCAACTCGCGCAGCAGCGCAGGGTGTTCTGCGAGGGCCTCGACGGGTGCGGCGACCAGCCCGGCCCCGGTGAGTGCGGCTTCGCGTCCTGCGGCGGCGACGGCGTCCGCGGGGTCGGTGCGGGCGGCGAGCCGGGTGAGGTCGAGGGCGTGGGCGGTGAGTCCTGCGGCGGCCAGGGCTTGCGCGCCGAGCGATCGGGCGGCGCCGCCGGGGGTTTCGCGCAGGTAGACGGGGCCGATGCCGCGCCGGATGACGGCGGCGAGGTGCCGTGCCGCGTCGTCGTGGGCGGGTGGTGCGGTGGCGGGGTGCAGCGGGGTGAGCAGGTCGAGCAGCCCTGGGTCGGGGGTGTCGTCGCCGAGGAGGTGTGCGCTGACCCGGTCGGGTACGCGCAAGGCCCGGCTGAGCAGCGGGCGTTCCGGGTCCTCGACGACGAGGAGGCCGCGGGCGGTGAGGGGTGCGGCGGGGGAGAGCCGGGCGCGGGCGCCGGCGGAGGCCGGGGGGATGCCGCACAGGCCGAGTGCGAGGCCGACGGTGGGGCGGCGGCGGGTGACGTCGTCGTTGAGGTAGCCGTAGAACTGCTCGTAGCGGCGGTCGAGGTCGGGTGCGAGGCACACCAGGAGGAGTTCGGTGTCGAGCGGTTGCAGCCCGAAGTCCCGTTCCAGTGCGGGCAGTCGCAGGGCGGGGTGGGCGAGGGCGGTCAGTTCCGCGTCCCGGTCCGGGTCGATCGCGTCGGGTTCCGGTACGGCTGCGGGGTCGTCCAGCAGCCGCTGGACGGCGTCGTCGGTGAGGTAGATGCCGCGGAAGGGGTCGTCGGGTTCGGGGTCGCCGGCCCTGCGGGCCTGTACGGCTCTGCGGACGCGTTCCTCGACGCGGGCGAGCCGGGCCATGAGGTAGTGCAGTCCCGGGTCGCCGTCGCCGGGGAGTTCGCCGCCGGCCGGGCTGTCCGCGGCGGTCACCGCCTCGGTCACCGCTTGCGCCGTCGCACGGAACCGGCGGTGCTGCCGGGCTCGGGGCGGGCCGCCGGGGGTGCGGGGTCGTCGCCGATGCGCAGGTCCAGGCCGTCCTCGGAGACGGGCGGGCCCGCGTCGTAGACGGGTGCCGCGGTGACGGGCGCGCTGACGACGAGGTCGAGCGAGGGCTTCAACTCGCCGCCGAGCGCGGTCCACACGTCGGCGAAGGCACGGTCCTCGGGGGGCGGGAGGGCGACGGTGACGGGCACCGGCAGCCCGGTGGCGGACAGTTCGGGGCCGAGGCCGTCGCCCGGGAGGGCCTCGTGCCGCAGGAAGCAGCTCAGCAGGGAGGACAGCAGCCGGTGTTCGTCCTCGGGGCGCTGCGTCCAGGCGCTGATGAGGTAGGAGAGCTTGAAGTAGCGGGGCGGCAGGGTGCGGGAGACGACGGTGCCGTGCTCGTCGTAGACGTTGTGCCGGCCCCGGGAGCGGCGCCGCAGGTCCTCGCGGATGTCGTAGAGGTAGAGGTTGACGGTGGGGGCGTTGCGCCGGGCGGCCCAGTCGCGGGTGGGCGCGTCGAAGACGACCTCGATGTCGGGGCTGCCCAGTTCGGCTCTGACCAGGTCGCGCAGGGAGTCGTCCACCTCGTGGATCATCGGCGCCACTTGTAGCCGGACGGCTGCAGCACACCCGGTACGACGAGGTAGTCGGCCCGTACCTCGCCGAAGCGCGGCACCGCGGCCCGGTCGGTGACCAGCAACTGGCGCAGCCCCAGGGTGTCCTGGACCAGCACCAGGACGGGCGCGGTGAAGGTGCCGTCGGCGCGGACCCGTACGGGTGCGGCGGCGACGGTGACGCCCTGGCTCCACCGCAGTTGCAGCAGCGCGCCCGGCGGGAAGTCGTGGCCGAGTGCCTGCGTGACGGCGCCGGGCGGGCCGACGGCGGGGCTCAGGACGACCGCCGGTGCCCGCACGGTGAGCGCGGCGGACGCGGTGTCGTTGCGGGTGTCGGTGTCGCTGCCCGTGGTGCTGAGGTTGGCGGTCACGGTGCCGGTGAGGGCGCCGGGGGTGGCGAGCGCGACGGTCACGGTGGTGGCGGCGCCCGGGTCGAGGTCCGCGACGGGGCAGCCGGCCGCCGTCGCGCACGTGGAGGGCGCGTCGGGGATCACTCCCGGCGGCACGGTCAGCGCCAGGGTCAGCCCGGTGGCCCGGCCCTTGCCGAGGTTGCGGACGGTGACACGGGCGGTGGTGCCGGTGCCGCCGGTGTACGCGGTCGGCGGCGCCAGGGCCAGGCTGACCGCGGGGTCGGCGGGCCTGCGGGGCGGTGCACTGGTCGGCGGTGCCGTCGGCGGGGTCGTGGGCGGGGTGGTGGGCGGCTCCGTCACCACGACCCGTTCGCGTACGGTCAGCGGCGCGGTCGCGGTGTTGTCGCCGGGGTCCGCGTCGGGCGACGTGGAGCTGACGGTGCCGACGGCGTTGCCGCTGAGGGGTGTTGCCGAGGTGACGACCCGGGTGACGGTGGCGCTCGCGCCGGGTGCCAGGTCGCCGAGGGCGCATGTCGGGTCCGGGCAGCCGGGGTTGGCGCTGGTGACGGTCACGCCGGGCGGCAGCGACAGGGTCAGTTCGACGCCGGTGGCCGGGCCGTCGCCGTGGTTGGTGACGGTGTAGACGACGGTGGCGGGGTCGCCGGTGAGCACGCTCGGCGGGGTGACGCTCACGGTGACCGCCGGGTCGGACTTCAGCGGGTCGGCCGCGACGATGTCCACGGAGGCCGAGTTGTCCTGCGGGAAGCGGTCGAGCAGGCTACCGGCCGCGGCCCCGGTGACGGTGTGGGTGCCGGCGGTGGTGGCCCGTACCGTCACCTTGACGTCGACGGTCTCGCCGACGGCGATCTCCTCCAGGTCGCAGTGCAGCGCGCTGCAGGTGCCCTGCGTCGGCACCGGGTCGCCGACCGCGGTCAGCCCCGCGGGCAGGGTGAAGTCGGCGGTGGCGGCGGGCTCATGGGCGATGCCGTTGTTCGTGACGTGCAGCGTGATGTCGGTCGTCTCACCGGTGACCAGCGGCGCGGTCGGCCCGGCGACGGTCACCCCCAGGTCGGCGCTGGCCTGCCAGCTGGGCCGGAACTGGTCGTTGTAGAGCTGGCTCGGCAGCACCTCGCCGGTTCCGGTGGCCGGGTCGACCACGGCGATCCGCACGCCGTAGCCGTCGCCCTGCCCGACGGCCGCGTCGACGGCCAGCCGGTCGCCGGTCGGTGACCAGGCCGCATCGTCGGCGTTGTAGAAGTCCGCGTCGGGGTCGGGACGGGACGGCGAAAGCGGGCAGCCGGCCGTCGCGGGCACCAGGCCGTGGCAGCCGGCGCCGTCGGTGCGGACCATCAGGACCATGCTGTCGGGGTATCCGAGGGCCGCGGCCTTCGGTGTGACCGGTGCCGCCGTCGCGAGCGGCTGCCGCTTGACGACGACACCGCCGCCCGACGGTGAGGGCGAAGGGGACGACGAGGTGGGCGGGTTGGCGTCGCCGCGCCGGGTGAAGGCCACACCGCTGCCGTCGGGCCGGTAGGCGGGGCGCACGTCCTGCACGCTGCACTCGGAGCCGCAGGCGGCGGCCGTCAGGTCGAACAGATAGTTCCCGCGGTCGGACGCGACCGTCCAGATGTGCCGGGTCTCCCGGTCGATCGCGAACATCGGCGCGACCGCGGCCGACGTCGTACGAGCCGTTGGACTCCCCGGCTCCGCAGGGGCGATGTTGAGGATCGACGAGCAGTGGTGGTAGCGGGAGAAGGCGATCCTGCCGCCGTCGGGCGACCACGCGGGGTCGCGGTCGTCGGTCGTGCACTCGTAGCCGGGACCCATGTCGGGCGGCCACGGCACCGTGTAGAGCAGCCGGGCCGCCGCGGCGCCGCCGGACACGTCGAAGACGGATATCGCCGACGGTGCGATCCCGCCGTCCGGCAGGGCTGCTTCGTGCGCGACCGCGAGCTTCGTGCCGTCCGGCGACCAGGCCGCCCTGCCGTACCGGCTCACCGGGTCGAACCCGGTGTTCACCACGACCGCGTCGTTCAGCCGGTCGGCCGGGCCGAGCATCAGGTACGACTCGTCCCGGGTGCTCTGGCCTGCCGCGGCCCGCGTGGCGGTGAAGACCATCTGGTGCCCGTCGGGCGAGTACGCGGGCTCGTCCACGTCGTACTCCGCGCCGATCGTGGGCCGCAGCAGCAGCCGGTCGACCGGGGCGTGCGCGCGCACGCCCTCGATCGCGATCGTCTCCTGGTCCAACCGGCTGAGCAGCACGGCCGGTTGGCTGCCCGCCGCCGTGTACCAGGTCAGGTCCTCGAACGTCTCGCCCTTGTCCACGCTGTCCGGCAGCAGCCGGTTGCTCTCGCAGCTGCTGCCGCAGCCGCCCGCCGGGTCGACGAGGTAGGCGTAACCGGACAGGAAGGCCAGCTTCTTGCCGTCGGGCGACCAGGCGACATCCCGGTCCGCGCCCTGCCAGGCGCCCTGCGCGAGCACCGTGTCCCCACCGCCGCCCGCCGCGGGCGCGACCGCCAGCCGCTGCTGGTGGTCGGTGGGGTCCACCGTGACGTACGCGATACGGCCGCCGTCCGGCGACCACGCCGGGGTGAAGACGTCGCCGTCCTCGGGCGGCGAGATGCGGTTCGGGTGGTCGCTGCCGCTCCCGTCGGCGGGGGCCGTGTACGCCACCCCGCCGTCGACGTACGCCAGATGACTGCCGTCGGGCGACCACGACGGCGAACCGCCGTGCGGGGCGACCTCCTTGAGCCCGCTGCCGTCGGTGCGCACCACCCACAAGGAGATCCCCTCCTCGTCGATGTCCTCGCCCTTGCACAGGTCGTTGACGCCGAAGCGGTCCTCGTACGAGCCGAACGCCACCCACTGCCCGTCCGGCGACAACTCCGGCTCCACCAGGCGCCAGCCGGGGCGCAGCAGCACGGTGGCGACCGGGCCGGTGCCCGTTCGCAGGTAGATGCCCTCGCCGTCGCCGCCGCGGTCGCTCACCCACACGGCGTCGGCGCCGCGCGCCGAGGCCTCGCAGTCGTTGCCCGCCAGGCCCTGCGGGAGGTACGGGCTCAGGTCCCTGTTCGGGCCGGCCACCTGGAGCGAGCGGTGTTCGCCGTACGCCACGTACGCCAGCCGGCCGGGGTCCGGCTGGCCCGGGGCCGGGGCCGGGTCGGCCGAGGCCGTGCGCGATCCGCCGAGCGCTGCGAGCGTCGTCGCGGCGATCAGCCCGGCGACTGGCAGAAGTGCCGCCAGCCGCGGCGCTGTTGCTCGTCCCACCACCGCGCCACCCTTTCCCCCAACGGTCCCCTTACCCTCGCCCTCCCCCCGCCCCCTCACCACCCCGACCCGGGGCACCCCTCGGGGTACGACCTCCTGCCCTTCCGGGCAACCGGGTGACACGCGGGTGCTTGCCACTTGCCGTGACGTGGCTTCTCTCCCCCGACGGGGGCTGGGCGCGCAGTTCCCTGCGCGACAAGCCCACCACCGTCCGGTGGTCCGGTGGCGGCCTGTGCGCGGCAGATGGTGCGGCTAGGCCGTGTTTTGGAAGTCCCGCCTGCCCCGCGACGCCTGGCACGCACGCTCGCTGCGTTGTCGGAGTCGTCCGAGTAGGCCCACTACGAGGACGACCCTCCGCCTTGCGATCGCACGCACCAGACGCCGCGGGGCCCGCCCTGTGGGCGGACGGCGCTACTTCCAAAACACGGCCCTAGATGAAACCCATGCGCATCGCATAAGCCACCGCATGGGACCGGTTGCGCAGCTGCAGCCTCGTCGTCACGTCGTGAAGGATGTTCTTCACCGTCCGCTCCGAAAAGGCCAGCGTCCTGGCGATCTCCGCCGTGTCCTTGCCGTCGGCGACGAGCCGCAGGACGTCGATCTCACGGGGCGACAGCCCGGTGAAGGCGAGCCCGCGCGGGTCGAGAACCTGGCGCTGGAGGCGCCCGACCTGGTCGAGGAGCCGCCCGAGGAGGTCCGCGGGCACACTGCCTTCCCCGCGCGCCACCGCGGTGATCGTGTCGGCGAGCCGCTGCGCCGACGCGTCGGCTCGGCGCACGACGCCGACGACGCCGCATTCGACGGCGGCGACGAGCCCGCTGTCGTCCAACTCCGTGGCGACCAGCACGGTTCGGCCCTCGCCGCCGCGCTGCAGCCGCCGCAGGACCTGGAGTTCGCCCTCCGCGACCCGGTCCGCGGCGAAGACGGCGACGACGCCGTCGAGCCCTTCGTCGGACTCCCCGTCGGCGAGGAGCCGCAGTTCGTGGCGGGTTCTGAGCTGGCCGGCCAGCCCCGCCTGGGTGATCGGGTCCTGTGCGGTCAGGCGTACGGGTATCCGTACCGCACCGCTTCCCCCCTGGAATTGCATGTGTCGTCCCCCTTGCCCCCACGGCCGGTCAAGCCGGGCAACCGGGGAGCCCCTTCGCGCCCCGGTTCGCGCACCAGTGAACACCGGGGCAGTCAGCAGGCACTTCACATGGACTCAACGGGCAGCGCAGCCTGCCCCCGAGGGTGTCCCTCCGGTGCCGGTCAGCGGTCGGCGCTGTCTCTACCGTCCTGCCATGACCACATCCGCTCATCTGGACGCGGCCGCCGTCCCGGTGCTTCCGGGCGAGCAGGCCAGGGTCGTCCTGGAGGTGCGCAACAGCGGCACCATCGTCGAGGCGTACACCTTCGAGGTGCTGGGCGCGCCGGCCGCGTGGACGGTGGTCGAGCCGGCCGGGCTGTCGCTGTACCCGAATACCACGGGCCAGGTGACGCTGGTGGCGAGCCCGCCGCGGGACACCACCGTACCGCCGGGTGACATGCCGCTGGCCGTAAGGGTGCTGCCGCAGGAGCGGCCGGAGACGGCGACGGTGCCCGAGGGCACGCTGCAGGTGCTGCCCTACGCCGAGGTCACCGCGGAGCTGACACCGCAGATGACGCAGGCGCGCGGCCGGGCGCGTTTCCGGGTCGCCGTGGACAACCGGGGCAACCACCCGGTGGCGGTGGGCTTCAAGGGCGCGGACCGCTCGCAGGCGCTGGACTTCAAACTGCCGTCGGCGGCGACGGAAGTCGCCCCGGGGCGGGCGGCGTTCGTGCAGGTTCCGGTACGGGCGAAGCGCCGGCTGTGGCGCGGGGTCGCGGTGCCGCACGCCTTCCAGCTGACGGTGACGCCTGCCTCGCAGCAGGCGGTCGTGGAGCCGGTGGTGCTGGACGGCACGTATGTGCAGCAGCCGGTGCTCAGCAGCGCGCTGCTGCGGGCGGTGGTCGCGGTGGTGGCGCTCGCCGGGATCCTGCTGGGGATCTGGTACGGGCTGCTGCGCCCGGCGGTGCGCAGTGCCGCCAAGGAGGCGGTGAAGGACCCGGTGGCGACGGCCGCGACGCAGGCGGCGAGCGCCAACCAGAAGGCGGACGACGCCAAGAACGCGGCGAAGGGTGCCGAGCAGGCCGCCAAGTCGGTGGGTGCGACGCCGTCGCCGCTGGCCCCCGGGCAGGGTCCTGAGGCCCCGGCGAACGCCGAGTTGTTCTCCACCCGCCTCACCGCCGGTGCAGCGGGCGGCGGTTCGGGCACCGGTACCTACCCGGTGCCGCCGGGCAAGACACTGCGGCTGACCGACCTGGTGCTGGAGAACCCGCAGGGCGACTCGGGCACGGTGACGATCGCGGTCGGCGGCAAGACGCTGCTGGCCCCCGCGCTGGAGAACTTCCGCGAGCAGGACTTCCACTGGGCGTCGGCGATCCTGGCCACCGAGGGCCAGAAGGTGACGATCACCGTCTCCTGCCACCAGCCCGGCACCCCCGCAGGCGGCGGCCCGGCCCCCACCCAGTGCGCGGCGGCGGCCCTGATCAGCGGCACCCTGGAGTAGCGCGGGTCCGACCGCCGGGTGGCGGCGGGCGTAGGGCTGGGTGATGGCGGGGCGTTACGTCGTGTTCACGTCACGTCCAGCGGGTGCCATGATGCTGACGCACGTCTCATTACCAGCCGGTAGGACGACCGACCGCGTCAGGAGAACTCGGCATGCCCTCTTACAGCAGGCGGCAGTTCGTCGCAGGAGCCGCCGCAGTCGCCGCGGGACTGACCCTCGCCGACAGCCCGTACGCCTCGGCCGCGGCCCGCGACCGGGCGCTGGCCACCACGGCGGCCCGTGCCGTGCGGGTGGCGGGTACCACCCTCGAACAGGTCGCCACCCCGACGGGACCCGGGCCGTACGTGCGGCTGCAGGCGGGACCGGGATGGCCGCTGGTGGTGCGCACCGAGCTGGCCGCGGGCGCCGCGGGGCGCGACGACCGGCGCACCGCGCTCGCGTCGTTCGTGCAGTTCACCGACCTGCACCTGGCCGACACCGAGTCGCCGGTGCGCTTCGAATACCTGGCCCGCTACATCGACTCCGCCCACCGCCCGCACGAGGCGCTGACCGTACGCGGCGCCGCCTCGCTGGTGGAGCGGGTCAACTCCCTTCCCGGCGGCCCCTACACGGGCGCCCCCTTCTCGCTGGTGATGGCGACCGGCGACAACACCGACAACCACGAGCTGGTCGAACTCGACTGGTACCTCTCGGTGATGAGCGGCGGCGCGATCACCCCGTCCACCGGCGACCTGACCCGCTACGAGGGTGTGCAGAACTCCGGCTCCGCCGACTACTGGAACCCCGAGTCGCCCTTCCAGGACAGCTACAAAGCCGCGGGCTTCCCGCAGGTCCCCGGCTTCCTGTCGGCGGCGGTCCGCCCCTTCACCGCGACCGGCCTGCGCACCCCCTGGTACACCACCGTCGGCAACCACGACGACAGCATCGAGGGCACCCTGCCCGACCTCGGCCTGCTGAACTCCCTCTACACCGGCGACAGCAAGATCGAGGGCGTCGACTCGGCGACCGCCGCGCAGCTCGCGGACGCCATCCAGCACGACCCCGCCACCGCGGTGCTGCTGCTCGGCAAGCTGCTGACCGGCGGCGGCCCGGTCCGCCACGTCACGCCCGACCCGCGCCGCGCCCCCTTCACGCCCGAGCAGTTCGCCGCCGCGCACCTCAACCCGTCCTACACCGGCGCCGGTCCGTACGGGCACGGCTTCACGCAGGCCGCGGCCTCCAGCGGCAAGCTCTACTACACCTTCCCGGTCGCCGAAGGCGTCCTCGGCATCAGCCTGGACACCACCAACCGGGCGGGCTGGGCCGACGGTTCGATCGGCACGGCGCAGCTGAAGTGGCTGGAGTCGGTGCTGCAGACGTACAGCACCCACTGGTACGACACCGCTGGCAACGTCGTACGCCGCGGTTCCCAGGACCAGTACGTGCTGATCTTCAGCCACCACACCAGCACCACCATGGGCAACACGCTCCCCGACCCCTACCACCTGTTCGAGGCCCGGCACACCGGCGGCGAACTGGTGTCCCTGCTGCAGCGCTACCCCAACGTGCTGGCCTGGGTGAACGGCCACACCCACGCCAACCGGATCACCCCGCACGCGCACGCCGTCGCCGAGCGCTCCTTCTGGGAGATCAACACCGCCTCCCACGTGGACTTCCCGCAGCACGCGCGGATCATCGAGGTGGCCGACAACGCCGACGGCACCCTGTCGCTGTTCACCACCCTCATCGAGTCCTCCGCCCCCTACGCCACCGACCCGGCCGACACCTCCGAGCGCGGACTGGCCGCCCTCTACCGGGAGTTGTCCTACAACGACCCGTACGCCACCCCCGCCGCCAAGCTCGGCGGCTCGCCCGACCACAACACCGAACTGCTGCTGACCCGCCCCGGCAGCTGACCCCACCCGGTACGCACCCCGGCCGTGGGCGGTAAGGTCGCCCACGGCTGGGGAGCTGGCGTGGACAGGTGTGTGTTCGTGACGATGCTGCCTACCTCCCCCTTCTGGTACGACCGGCCCGCCCACCGCTGGTCCGACGGCATGCCCCTCGGCAACGGGCGCCTCGGCGCGATGGTCTGGGGGCCGCCGCACGAGCAGCGCTTCTCCCTCAACGAGGACACCTTCTGGTCCGGGCCGCCGACCTCCGCACCCCCCGCCGTGCCCGCCGTCCTGCTCGACGGCGTACGCGCACACCTGCGGGCCGGACGGCACGTGGCAGCGGGCGACCTGCTCACGTCCGCGCAGGGGCGCGGAGCCGAGGCCTTCCAGCCCGTCGGCGACCTCGTGCTGCGCACCGCGGAGCCCGGCGGCGGGCTGGTCCGCGAACTGGACCTGCGCGCCGGCGTCGCCCGCCAGTCCGCGGGCGGCCTGCGGCAGGAGGCCGTCGCCGACACCGCGACCGGGCTGCTGCTGATCGCCCTGCACGCCGAACGGCCCGGCGGGCTCGACGCGGAGCTGTGCTGGCGTACGCCCCAACTGCGGCACCAAATACGCTCCTTCGGCGCCGACGGGCTCGCGCTTCTGCTCACCGCGCCCTCCCACGTCGGCGACGACGCCGACCGCAGGCCCGTCGTCCAGCACGGCGACGGCGCCATGGCCGCCGCCGCGCTCCTCCGCGTCCGCGCCGCCGACGGCGACGTCACCCTGGACGGGAGCCGGTTGCTGCTCCGCGGGGTAACGGCGTGCACCCTGCTCGTCGACGTACGCACCGGCTACGCGGGATACGGCCGCGCACCTGGCAGCGACCCCGAACAGTGCCTGGCGCAGGCCGCGGCCTCCATCCAGGCCGCCTGGACGCGGAGTTGGGCCGATCTGCTCGCGGCGCACACCGCCGAGCACACCGCGCTCATGGACCGGGTGCGGCTGCGCCTCGACGGGCCGCCCGCGGCCGACCGCCGCCCGCTCGACATACGGCTGCACGCCTCCGCGGTCTGCGAAGAGCAGCGCGACGAGCAACTCGCCCCGCTGCTCTTCGACTTCGGCCGCTACCTGCTGCTCGCCTGCTCACGCCCCGGCACCCAGGCCGCCCACCTCCAGGGCCTGTGGAACGACTCCGTCACCCCGCCCTGGCACTGCGACTACACCGTCAACATCAACACCCAGATGAACTACTGGCCCGCCGAGAGCACCGCGCTGCCCGAATGCCACCAGCCGCTGCTCGACCTCGTCGCCGAACTCGCCGACGCCGGGCGGTCCGTCGCGCGCGACCTCTACGGCAGCGGCGGGTGGACCTGCCACCACAACACCGACCTGTGGCGCGCCACCTGGCCCGTCGGCGACGGCAACGACGACCCCATGTGGTCGCACTGGCCCCTCGCCGGGGCGTGGCTGTCCCTGCACCTGGCCGAGCACTGGCGCTACGGGCGCGACGCGGACTTCCTGCGCGAACGGGCCTGGCCCGTCGCGGCCGGGGCCGCGCGCTTCCTGCTCGGCATCCTCACCGAGGACGCCGAAGGCCACCTCGTCACCGGGCCCGCCACATCGCCCGAGAACCGCTTCTCGACCGCGGAAGGACCCGCCTCCGTGGACCTGTCCACGGCCATGGACCTCACGCTGGTCCGGGAACTCTTCGGCTTCCTCACCGAATCCGCGGACGCGGCCGGCGCGGTGGCGGACCCCCGGCTGCTCGCCGACATCGCCGCCGCACTGCCGCGGCTGCGGCCGCTCGGGATCGGCAGCCGCGGAGAACTCCTCGAATGGCACATCGAGCGGCCCGAGACCGAGCCGCACCACCGGCACCTGTCCCATCTCGTCGGCCTCTACCCCGGCGCCGCCCTCACCGACCCGCGGCTGCGGGCCGCCGCCAAACGCAGCCTTGAGCTGCGCGGCGACGAAGGGACCGGCTGGTCCACGGCGTGGAAGATCGGGCTGTGGGCGCGGCTGCGCGACGGGGCCGCCGCGCACCGCCTGCTCGGCGTGATGCTCCGCCCCGCCACTGCCGGGGGCGGCGGCGTCTACCCCTCGCTGCTGTGCGCGCACCCGCCCTTCCAGATCGACGGCAACTTCGGGGCGACGGCTGGCATCGCCGAGATGCTCGTCCAATCCCACGGCGACACCCTCGACCTCCTGCCCGCGCTCCCCCCGGCCTGGCCGGCCGGCTCGGCCGGCGGGCTGCGCGCCCGGGGCGGTGTGACCGTCGAGCACCTCACGTGGTCGTCCTCCACGCTGCGCTCCGCGCGTCTCCGCGCGGAGCGCCCCACGACAGTCCGCGTCACATCCCCGACGTCCACCCCCCGCACCCTCCGCCTTCCCCCCGGCCGCCCCTACGACCTCACCCCGTGACGGGGCCACCCTCAAACCGCGAGGGTGAGCGTTTCTGGGGGCGCGCGGAACCGCGCGAGCAACCCTCCCCCAGGGCTTCGCCTGGGGGGGCCGAACAGCCCCTTTCGGCCGGAGACGACCCGCGCCCCGGTGGGGGCTTGGCGCGCAGTTCTCCGCGCCCCTGATGGCTTGCCCCCTGCCGCAGAGGCGGACGCTGCCAGGGGCACCCTCCGCCCGCGAGGGTGACCGTTTTCCAGGGGGGCGGGGCTGCATCCGATCTGCGGCCGGCGCCGCGCGGGTGCGGCCGGCCCACCACCCGCCGGTGGTCCGGCACGCACCGAACTGCCCCTTTGCGTCGGAGACGGCCAGCGGGCAGCGGATGTTCAGGGGAGGAAGGTGAAGGTGTGGAGGCGGTGGGCGCCGTGGAGGGTGATGTGGAGGTCGGGGGTGCCCGGCGGGGGCGGGGGGACGGGGGTGGTGACCGTGGTCCAGGCGTACGGGTCGCCGGTGGAAGGAACCGGGATCGAGGCCAGCAGCATCGATCCCGCCCGCACTTCGATGCGCGCGGCCCCCGCCCCCTCCCGGGAGACCTCCGCCGAGAAGGCCCGCGCCCCGTCGAGCGCGACGGCCCGGTACAGCAGTGTGCCGTGGGCACCCCCGTCGCCCACGGCCACCGCCTCCCCCGCCGTCGGCGTGAAGTCGACCAGCGTGACCCCCTCGTAGTCGTCGAAGTCGACCGCGCGGACGCGCCGCCCGACGACTCGCCGCGGCTCGGGAGCCGCACCGTCCACCGTGAGGTCCGCGCCCAGCGGGAGGTCGGCGGCCGAACGCCCCACCAGCACCTGGTACTTCCCGGCCTCGACGGCGAAGTCGCCTTCGGCCACCGACCAGTGGGCCAGCGCCTCGCCCGCGGCGAGCGGGAAGGAGACGCGGGCGGACGCGCCCGCCGCGAGCCGCACCTTGCGGTAGCCGGCGAGTGTGAGGCGCGGCGCCTGGTAGGAAGCCGCGTCCACCGCCCGTACGTACAGCTGCACCGTCTCGACCCCGTCGCGCGCCCCGGAGTTGGTGACGGTCACCGACGCCGTCAGCTCGCCGTCCTGTGCGATGCGGGTGCGGTCGAGGGCGAGGCCGGTGAGGGTGAAGTCGGTGTAGGACAGGCCGTGTCCGAAGGCGTAGAGCGGCGCGGCCCGGTGGTACTGGTAGGTCCAGCCGGCCTTGATGATGTCGTAGTCGAGCCGCCCGGGCAGTTCGTCGTCGCCGCGGTACCACGTCTGCGGCAGCCGCCCGGTCGCGTCGGCTTCGCCGAGGAGTACGGCGGCGAGCGCCCTGCCGGTCTCCTGGCCGCCGTGCGAGGTCCACAGCACGGCGGGCACGTGGGCGTCGGCCCAGTCGACGGCGTAGGGGTAGCTGCTCATGACGACGAGCACCGTCTCGGGGCGGGCGGCGACGACGTCGCGCAGCAGCCGCTCCTGTGCGGGCGCTAGGGCGATGCCTGCCCGGTCCTGGGTCTCGCGGCCGTTGATGAGCGGGTCGTTGCCGAGGACGAGGACGACGGCGTCGGCGTCCGTGGCCGCCGCGACGGCTTCGGCGACCCCGTCCCTGACGACGGTACGCGTGAAGTGCTCGGCGTCCGCGGCCCGTTCGGCGGTGACGGCGACGGCGCCGCTGTCCGCGTCCACGACCGCGTACCGCCCGCTGTACACCGAGCGGAGGGCCTCGGTGCCGTCGCCGAGCGGTTCGAGCCGGAAGGTCTCGTGCACGTCCCAGCCCGCGGGCTGTACGCGGTCGGCGGCGAGCGACTGGTCGGCGTCGACGAGCCCGGCGTACCGGCCGGTGCGGGCGTTGCGCAGGGTGAGGACGCCGAGGTCCCAGTCGAAGAGGTCGAACTGTGCGGCGTCGTCGCCGGCTTGGGTGTCGGTGACGACGAGGCAGGCGTCCTCCCCCGCCGCGGTGAGCAGCCCCCCGGTGGAGGCGGCGCGCAGCGTGATGCGGTCGACGCCCTCGACCACGACGGTCGAGCCGCCGCGCGCACCGACGGCCGTACGCAGCCCGTCGGCGGCGGTGATCCGGTAGGGCATGGTGCCGCTGTACCAGTCCTCGGAGAGGCTGTCGGCGAGCGGCCCGACGACGGCGACCCGCCGCCCTCCGACGGCCAGCGGCAGCAGCCCGGCAGCGTTTCCGGTGCCGTCGGAGGAGCCACCGGAGGCACCACCGGAGGCACCGCCGGCAGCCCCCGAAGCCCTGTCACCGACCGCCGAGTTCTTCAGCAGCACGATCGACTCCGTCGCCGCCCGCAGTGCCAGCGCCCGGTGTTCCGGCGAGTCGACCACGTCCCAGCCGACGCCGGCGTACGGCCCCTGCCCGGGGTCGAACTCGCCGAGCCTGAAGCGGATCGACAGCTGCCGTCGTACCGCCCTGTCGACGTCGGCGGCGGTGATGAGCCGCCGTTCGACGGCCTCGGTGAAGCGGCCGAAGGTCGTCTGCGTGTCCTCGCCGTGGTCGGTGAAGGAGTCGATGCCGGCCTTGAGGGCGGCGGCGTGCGCGGTGGCGTGGTCGTCGAAGTAGTGCTCGGTGTCGACGAGGTTGGAGGGCGCCTCGGCGTCGCTGACGACGAAGAGTTCGTGCCCGGTGGGCCGTGCCCACCGCCGCAGCTCGCTCTCCAGCAGTGGACTGACGTGGCAAGGGCGGCCGTTGACCAGGTTGTAGGCGGCCATCACGCCGGTGGCCGACCCGCCGGCGACGGCGGGCCTGAAGGCGGCGAGGTCGTATTCGTGCAGCACGCGCGGGCGTACGCCGGACGAGGTGGTGGTGCGGTCGTCCTCGTTGTTGTAGGCGAGGAAGTGCTTGAGGATGGGGGCGGTCCGCAGCTGCTCCGGGTCGTCGCCGGCCATGCCCCGGCAGAAGGCGTCGCCGAGCCGGGCGGACAGCAGGGCGTCCTCGGAGTAGCCCTCCTCGTTGCGGCCCCAGCGCGGGTCACGCAGCAGGTTGACGACGGGCGCCCAGGTCTGGAGGCTGTGCCGCCCGCTGCCGGTGGCCGGTTCGCGGTGGTGGTGGAAGGCCCGCACCTCGGTGGCGGTGGCGGTGCCGACCGCCCGGATCAGCTCGTCGTCCCAGGTCGCGCCGAGGCCGACGGCCTGCGGGAAGGTGGTGGCGGGGCCGAGCCAGGCGACGCCGTGCAGCGCCTCGGTGCCGGTGCGGAAGGGTTCGATGCCGAGCCGGGGGATCGCGGGACCGTACTGGTGCAGCATCGCGATGCGCTCGTCGGGGGTGAGCCGGGACAGCAGGTCGTCGATGCGCTCGCCCAGCGGGCGGGCCGGGTCGCGGAAGGGCAGCCGGTCCTCGGGTGGCTCGGCGGGCAGCTCGGCGGGCACGGAGACGGTACTCACAGCGGGAAACCCCTTGCAGAGTGCGGCGTTGGGCCGGCGTTCGGCGCTGACGTGTCCGGTCCGACAGCAGGCGTAGGCACCGGTGGTGAAACGCTTCGACGCTGACATGTCGATCGTGGCCGTGTCAACCATGCCACCGCGTCAGGTCGTTCGACCGGCGAGAACCTCCCCACCGACCCCGGCACCGCCCCCGGCACCCGTACTGGCCAGGTCGAACGCCGGAAAAGCCGCGGTCGGGGCCGTCTCCGAAATCTTTTTGCGCAACCACTTGTCGAACTGATAGGCCGTGGTTACTCTCGCCGCAACGTCGAAGCGCTTCGACTCATGCGTGCGGCACCCCTGCGGACGGCATCGGTGCGCGGCATCCGTCGCTGCGACGCCCAGGACTTCTCCCACCTGCACCCACCTGCACTCACCTGCACCCACCTGCACGACGCTCGTCACGGAACCTCTCAGGCGAAGGGCCGCCCCATCATGAGCATCGAGTTGAACCGCAGATCCTTTGTGAACGGCGCGGTCGCCGTCGCCGGCGCCGCGGCCATGTCCCCGCTGATCGCGGCGTGCGGCGGTGGCGGCGGCAACAGCGAGACCCGGCGCAAGGGCGGCACGAACAGCAAGAAGGGCGCCGCCGCGGCGCTGCCGGCGTACGTGCCGAGCACCGCGGTGCAGGCCGACATCCCCTCGACGCAGGGCGCCGGCAGTGCGCTCACCGACCCGGGCTTCCTGAAGTACCCGGCGACGCCGGTGAAGTCGGTGCCCGAGGTGCCGGGCGCGGGCGGCCACTACACGACGCTGACCCCGCTGTGGGGCACCATCCCGGCCGCGAACAACTCCTTCTACCAGGCCATGAACAAGGCGCTGGGCGCGACGCTGACGATGAAGCCGGCCAACGGCGTCACGTACAACAACACCATCCCGACGCTGACCGCGGCCCGCAAGCTCCCCGACTGGGTGCAGCTGCCGGGCTGGTGGAACTCGAACTTCAAGGTCGGCGAGCTGTGCGGGACCCAGCTGGCCGACCTGACGCCCTACCTGGCGGGCGACAAGGTCAAGAAGTACCCCAACCTTGCCGCTCTGCCGACCGGTGCGTGGTCGTCGTGCCTGTGGCAGGACAAGCTGTACGGCATACCGAGCTTCGCGACCGGGTTCGGGCTGCCGGGCCAGTACTTCTACCGCGGTGACGTCTTCGAGTCCAAGGGCATCAACCCCGACGACGTGAAGTCCTGCGACGACCTGCTGAACCTGGGCAAGGAACTGACCGACGCCAAGGGCGGTGTGTGGGCCTTCGACGACCTGTGGCCGTACATCTTCCAGATGTTCGACTTCTCGCAGAAGTTCACCGTCACCGGCGGCAAGCTGGTCCACAAGTACGAGCAGCCGGAGTTCATCGAGGCGCTCAACTGGTGCTACAAGGTAGCCAAGTCCGGTTACGTGCACCCCGACGCGCTGGCCGGCAACAACAACGACGCCAAGACCCGCTTCTACGCAGGCAAGGTGCTGATCACCGCCGACGGCCAGGGCGCCTGGAACGCGGGCGACGCGCTGGCCGGTGTCGCGGCGAACAAGAACTACCGCAGAGCGTCCTTCAAGCCGTTCTCCGCCGACGGCAGCAAGCCGCCGCGGCTGTTCCTCAGCGCTTCCGCGGGCGAGTTCAGCTACCTCAACGCCAACCTCAAGCCGGCGCAGATCGAGGAGTGCCTGCGGATCGCCAACTACCTGGCGGCCCCGTACGGCACCGTCGAGTACGCCATGGTCAACTTCGGTGTCGAGGGCGTCGACTACACCATGGGCGCCGACGGCCCCGCGGCCACCAAGTCGGGTATCGCCAACGTGCAGGCGCAGACGTACCCCTTCCTCGCCACGCCGGTCAACGTCATCTCCAACCCAGGCTTCCCGCAGGTCACCAAGGACCGCTGCGCCTGGAACTCGGAGGCGGCCAAGTACGCCTACAAGCCGGTGTTCTGGAACATGAACATCACCGTGCCGAACCGCTACGCCACCGCGGACGCCGGGCAGGCCGTCGAGGACACCATCAAGGACGTCTACCACGGCATCAAGCCGGTCTCGGCCTTCCAGGACGCGCTGAGCACCTGGAAGGGCAGCGGCGGCGGCGATGCGCTGGTCGCCTGGTACCAGACCGCCGTCATGGACAAGCTCGGCACCGGCCAGTAGTCCAGGCCCGACGCATCACCGAGGGAGGAACGATGGCGTCGACCGTCGCCGAACAGGGCGAGGACGAGCAGGGCCGCAGCCCGCAACAGCAACGGCATGCGGGGGCCGAGGGCGGGGCGGAGGCGACGGGCAGGGGGAAGGCCGGGAAACTCACCTGGCGCATCCGGCTGCGCCGCGACAAGTCGCTGATCTTGATGACGCTGCCCGCGGTGGCGCTCCTGCTGGTCTTCAACTACCTGCCGATGGTCGGCACCATCACCGCTTTCCAGTACTACGACCCGCTGGACGGCATCGGCAACAGCGAGTGGGCGGGCCTGGCCAACTTCCGCCAGCTGTTCGGGGACCCGCTGTTCTGGCACGCGATGGAGAACACCCTCTACATCAGCGCGGTACAGCTGGTGCTGTTCTTCCCGATCCCGATCCTGCTGGCCCTGCTGCTGAACTCGGTGCTCAACTCCCGTATCAGGTCCGTCATCCAGGCCATCACCTTCCTGCCGCACTTCTACTCGTGGGTGCTGGTCGTCACGCTCTTCCAGCAGATGATCGGCGGCGCGGGCCTGCTCAACCAGTTCCTGCGCCAGCACGACGCGGGCACCTGGGACTTCATGACCAACCCGCACACCTTCTCGCTGCTGGTGACCTCGCAGGTGGTGTGGAAGGACGCCGGCTGGGGGATCATCGTCTTCCTCGCGGCGCTCTCGGCGATCGACCAGAACCTCTACGAGGCCGCCGCGTCCGACGGTGCGGGCCGCTGGCGGCGGATGTGGCACATCACGCTGCCCGGCATGCGCAGCGTCATCGTGCTGATGCTCGTGCTGCGGCTCGGCAATGCGCTGTCGGTGGGCTTCGAGCAGCTGCTGATCCAGCGCTACGCCGTCGGCCACGACGCGGCCGACGTGCTCGACACCTTCTCCTTCTACTACGGCATCGGCACCCAGAACTACAGCTACGGCGCTGCCGCGGGCATCTTCAAGAGCGTGATCTCGCTGCTGCTGATCTGGGGTGCCAACAAGCTGGCCCACCGCTTCGGCGAGGACGGACTGTACCGGAAATGACCGCACTCACCGCACCTTCCGCCCGCGGGCGCAGCCGCCCGCGCAACCCCAACCGGCCCGCGTGGGAGGAACCGCCGTCCGCGGTCGGCCAGTCCGCCAAGGGCCTCACGCTGGGCACCGTGGTGCTGCTGATCGTCTTCCCGGTCTACTGCGTGGTGCTGACCAGCATCTCCACCCCGGGGGCGATCAACAGGGCCGGCGGGCTGGTCATCGTCCCCGACGGGATCACCCTGGACGCCTACACCACGATGCTCAGCGACGGCCCCGTACGGCGGGCGCTGGTGGTGACGTTCGCGATCACCGCGGTCGGCACGGCGATCTCGATGGTGGTGTCGGTGCTGTGCGCGTACGGGCTGTCGCGCTCCCGGTCGCTGGGCCACCGCTTCCTGCTGCTGGTGCTGGTCGTCACGATGTTCGTCAACGGCGGCCTGATCCCGACCTTCCTGGTGGTCAGCGAGCTGGGCGGCTACGGCAAGTACTGGTCGCTGATCCTGCCCAGCGCGGTGAGCGTCTTCAACATCCTGGTGCTGCGCAGCTTCTACTCCTCGACCGCGGCCGAACTCATCGACGCGGCACGGATGGACGGCGCGAACGAGTGGCGCATCCTCTGGTCGGTGGTGCTGCCCACCTCGCGGGCGGTCACCGCGGTCATCACGCTCTTCTACGCGGTCGGCTACTGGAACACCTTCTTCAACGTGATGCTCTACCTGCCGACCGACAGCCAGAAGTGGCCGCTGCAGTACGTGCTGTACGAATACGTCAATCTGGGTATGAACATGCCGGGACAGGTGAACTCGGGATTCGGGGTGTCGGGCCACTCGCAGACGGCCCCGCTGTCCCTGCAGATGGCGGTCGTCGTGCTGACGCTG
The DNA here is from genome assembly GCF_016916835.1 of Actinacidiphila bryophytorum. Lineage (GTDB taxonomy): Bacteria > Actinomycetota > Actinomycetes > Streptomycetales > Streptomycetaceae > Actinacidiphila > Actinacidiphila bryophytorum. The sequence continues at coordinate 255,143 of NZ_JAFFIX010000002.1, forward strand.
CTGCCGATCGCGGTCGTCTTCCCGTTCATGCAGAAGCACTTCGCGAAGGGCATGCTTACCGGGGCGATCAAGGGCTGAACCCACAGACAGGGCCGGTCCCGCACGCCCATCCCCCGCTGCGTGACGGGACCGGCCCCACGAACCAGACCAGCGGCACGACACGAAGGGTTCACCAGCATGGTGACACTGGCTGAGGTGGCCAAGCACGCGGGCGTCTCCGCGAGCACTGTGAGCTACGTCCTCAGTGGCAAGCGCTCGATCTCGTCCCCGACCCGGGAGCGGGTCGAGCGGGCGATCAGCGAACTGGGCTACCACCCCAACGCCGGCGCCCGCGCCCTGGCGGGGAAGCGGTCGCACATCATCGCGCTGGTCGTCCCGCTCAGGACGGACGTCTATGTGCCGGTCATGATGGAGATCGCCATCTCCGTGACGGTCGCGGCCCGTTCGCACGGCTACGACGTGCTGCTGATCACCAACGACGAGGGTCCCGAGGGGCTGCGCCGGGTCGCCGCGAGCGGTCTTGCCGACGGGGTGATCCTGATGGACGTCGAGCTGGACGACGCGCGCATCCCGGTGCTGCGCGAGACCGGTACGCACGCGGCGCTGATCGGCCTGCCGGCCGACACCCGCGGACTGGCCTGCGTGGACCACGACTTCGCCGGTGCGGGCGCGCTGTGCGCCGAGCACCTGGCCGACCTCGGGCACCAGGACATCGCCTTCATCGGCTACGCGCCCGGCGTCTACCAGCGGCACGCGGGCTATGCCGAGCGCACGCTGAGCGGCTTCCGCGAGCGGGCGGCGCAGCGCGGCCTGCGGGTGCTGCACCGCCCCTGCGAGGGCAGTTACGAGAGCACCGCGGGCGCTCTGTCCCGCATCCTGGCCGACCGCCCGGACACCACCGGCTTCGTGGTCCAGAACGAGGGCGCGATCGGTCCGCTGCTGAGCCTGCTGCGCACCAGCGGCCGGGTGGTGCCCGAGGACGCCTCGGTCGTCGCGCTGTGCCCCGAACCGCTGGCCGAGCAGTACTCGCCACGGCTGACCGCGGTGACAGGACCCGCCCACGAACTGGGCCGGCAGGCCGTCGAGCTGGTGATGAACCGGTTGGACGACCGGCCCACCGCCGAGGTCAGCCTGCTCACCCCGGTACTCACCCCGCGGGAGAGCAGCGGCCCCGCACCCGTCCGCTGACACCGGCCCGCACTCCCTCAACTCCTCCGCGCCACACCACCCTCACCCCCAGGGAGCTTCCGCATGCCCACCTTCTTCCGCGACCTCGGCCACGCCCTGGAGTGGCGGGCCAGGGGCGAGACCCTGCGCGTCGAGGCGTGGGGTCCCGACGCCGTACGCGTCCGCGCCGTCGCGGGCGGCGACCTGCTCGACGGCCTGCCCGGCGCACTGCTGCCCGAGGCCCCCGAGCTGCCCTCGGCCCCCGTGGTGACGCTCGGCGAGCATTCCGCGACCCTCGTCAACGGCGCGCTCACGGTACGGATCGACGCCGGCACCGAGGGACGGCTGACCCCCGACCTGCCCGCCGCGGGAGGGCAGTTGACCTTCCTGCGCACCGCGGACGGCAGCGAGCTGCTGGCCGAGGAGCCGCACCACTTCTGGTGGCCGGGGCCGCGCCTGCACACCGCGACCGGCAACGGCTACCACCGGCTGGAGCAGCGCTTCCGCGCCTACGACGGCGAGCGGCTCTTCGGCCTGGGCCAGCACACCCACGGCATGCTGGACCAGAAGGGCGCCGTCGTCGAACTGGTGCAGCGCAACGGCGAGGTCACCATCCCCTACCTGGTCTCCAGCCGCGGCTACGGCCTGCTGTGGAACTCCCCGGCGATCGGCAGGGTCGAGCTGGCCGCGACCGGCACCCGCTGGGTCGCCGACAGCGCCCGGCAGATCGACTACTGGGTCACCGCGGGCCAGCCCGCCGACGTCCTGGGCCGCTACGCCGACGCCACCGGCCACTCGCCCGTGCTGCCCGAGTGGGCGGCCGGCTTCTGGCAGTGCAAGCTGCGCTACCGCACGCAGGACGAACTCCTGGAAGTGGCCCGCGAGTACAAGCGGCGGGGCCTGCCGCTCGACGTCATCGTCTGCGACTTCTTCCACTGGACGCACCTGGGCGACTGGCGCTTCGACCCCGCCGAGTGGCCCGACCCGCAAGCCATGGTCGACGAACTCACCGCGATGGGTGTGCGGTTGATGGTCTCGGTATGGCCGTCGGTCAGCCCGGCCAGCGAGAACTTCCACGTGATGGGCGACCGGGGCCTGCTGATCGGCACCGAGTACGGCCCGCTGGCGCACGCCGACTGGCCCGACAAGGGCCTCGGCGCCTACTCGGCGCAGGTCGCCTTCTACGACGCGACCAGCCCCGAGGCGCGCGCGTACGTGTGGGACCGGCTGCGGGACAACTACCTGGCGCACGGCGTGAAGGTCTTCTGGCTCGACGCGTGCGAGCCGGAGCTGAAGCCCGGCCACCCCGCGAACCTGCGCTACCACGCAGGCCCCGGCCTCGAAGTCGGCAACCTCTACCCGCGGGAGAACGCCCGCATGGTGTGGGACGGCCTGCACGCGGCGGGCGAGAGCGAGGTCGTCACCCTCAACCGCTCCTCCTGGGCGGGCGCCCAGCGCTACGGCGCCGCCCTGTGGTCCGGTGACATCGCCACCACCTTCGAGTCCCTGCGCACCCAGATAGCCGCGGGCCTCAACGTGATGATGTCGGGCATCCCCTGGTGGACCACCGACATCGGCGGCTTCCACGGCGGCCACCCCGACGACCCGGACTACCGCGAGCTGCTGGTCCGCTGGTTCCAGTACGGCGCCTTCTGCCCGCTCTTCCGCCTGCACGGCTTCCGCGGCCCCGGGCAGGTGCTGGAACCCGCGATGACCGGGCTGCCCAACGAGGTGTGGTCGTACGGGGAGGAGGCGTACGGGATCCTGCGCGGTTACCTGCTGCTGCGCGAGCGGCTGCGCCCGTACCTGATGGAGCAGATGCGCACCGCCGCCGACCGCGGGCTGCCGCCCATGCGCCCGCTGTTCGTGGACTTTCCCGCGGACGAGGCGAGTTGGGCGGCGGCCGACTCCTTCCTGTGCGGCCCCGACCTGCTGGTCGCCCCGGTGGTCGAGGCCGGTGCGCGCGAGCGCGAGGTCTACCTGCCCGCCGGTGCCCGCTGGTCCGACGCGTGGACGGGCCAGGCCTACGAGGGCGGCACCACCGCCACGGTCGCGGCGCCGCTGGAGCGCATCCCGCTCTTCCTGCGGGACGGCGCGCAACTGCCCATCGCGGAGGCGTCATGACCGAGGGCCTGACCCGCAGGCTCGGCGGGCGGCTCGCCTTCGGCGGCGACTACAACCCCGAGCAGTGGGACGAGGCCGTCTGGAAGGAGGACGGCCTGCTGATGCGCTGGGCGCACGTCAACCTCGCCACCGTCGGCGTCTTCTCCTGGGCGCTGCTCGAACCCGAGGAGGGCCGCTACGACTTCGGGTGGCTGGACGCGCACCTGGACCGGCTGCACGCCGCCGGCGTCGCCGTGGACCTGGCCACCCCGACCGCGTCACCGCCCCCGTGGTTCACCCTCGCGCACCCCGACGCGATGCCCGTCACCGACACCGGTGTGCGGCTCACCCACGGCAGCCGCGACACGTACTGCCTGGCCGCCCCCGCCTACCGGCAGGCCGCGCTGCGTGTCGCGACGGCGCTGGCGCAGCGCTACGGCGACCACCCGGCGGTGGCGATGTGGCACGTCCACAACGAGTACGCGACCGTGTGCTGGTGCGACCACACCGCGGACGCCTTCCGCCGCTGGCTGCGCGGACGCCACGGCACCCTGGACGCCCTCAACGAGGCCTGGGGCACGGCCTTCTGGAGCCAGCGCTACGGCACGTGGGAGGAGATCCTGCCGCCGCGCGCCACCCAGTGGCACCGCAACCCCGCGCTCGCGCTGGACTTCCGCCGCTTCTGGTCGGACGAGGCGCTGGCCGCCTACCGCGAGCAGCGCGACGCGATCCGCGCGCACACCGCGGCCGACCGGCCCGTGACCACCAACCTGATGGTGCCCGGCTACCAGATCCTCGACCTGTGGTCCTTCGGCCGCGAGGTCGACGTCGTCGGCATCGACCACTACCCGGACGCCCCCGGTACGGGCGCCGCCGCCGACATCGCCTTCGGCGCCGACCGGGCACGCTCCTTCGGCGGCGGCAAGCCCTGGCTGCTGGTCGAGCAGGGCGCCAACACCGTGTACACCGCCGACCGCACACTGCCCAAGGAGCCGGGCGACATCCTGCGCCACTCGCTGGCCCACATCGCCCACGGCTCGGACGGCGCCATGTTCTTCCAGTGGCGGCAGTCCAAGGCGGGAGCCGAGATCTGGCACTCGGCGATGGTCCCGCACGCGGGACCCGACTCGCGGATCTTCCGCGAGGTCGCCGACACCGGCGCGGCGGTGGCCCGGCTCGGCGAGGTCGCCGGCTCGCTCGTCACCGCGCAGGCCGCGGTCCTGCACGACTCCGACTGCTGGTGGGCGCTGGACGGGCAGGGCCTGCCCTCGGCGTCGTTGGACTACCACAGCGAACTGCGGCGCGCGCACCGGGCGTTGTGGGACGCCGGGATCACCGCGGACTTCGCACACCCCGGGGACCCCGGACTGTCCCGCTACCGGCTGCTGATCGCCCCCGCCCTGCCGGTACTCTCCGATGCGGCCGCCGAGTCGCTGCGCGACTGGGTCCACGCGGGCGGCACCCTGCTGGTCCAGCACTTCGCCGGGGTGGTCGACACCAACCACCAGGCCCGGCTCGGCGGTTACCCCGCTCAGGCGCTGCGCACCGCCCTCGGGGTGCGGGTCGAGGAGTTCCGCCCGCTCGCCGCCGACGCGGCCCTGCGGCTGTCCGACGGTTCGACGTCCACCGCGTGGAGCGAGTCGCTGCGCCTGACCGGGCGGGCCGAGGCCGTCGCCGCCTACACCGGCGGCATGCTCGCCGACCGGCCCGCCCTGACCCGGCACGCCTACGGAGCCGGCACCGCCTGGTACGCCTCCACCCGCCTGGACGACGCCGGCTACGACGCGCTGGTCGCCCGCGTCTCGGCCGCCGCGGGCGTCGGTCCCGAACTCCCGCTCCCCACGGGCGTGGAGGCCGTCCGGCGGCACGCCCCGGAAGGCCCGGTGAGCTGGCTCTTCCTGCTCAACCACACCGACTCCCCGGCGACCGTGGAGGCCGCGGGCCACGACCTGCTGACCGGCCGCCCGGTGCCCGCTGCCGGGCTGACCCTGCCGCCGGGCGGCGCCGCGGTCCTGCGCCAGGAGTGAGCAGGGCTGTGGAAGGGGGTAGGGGCGGGTCAGCGCTGCGGGAGGGGGCGGGGGCGGGTCAGCGCTGCGGGCAGGGCGCGGGAAGGTGCTGCTGCGGCAGGTAGCGTGCGGTCTCCTGCTCGGTCGGCGCGCGGTGCACCAGGCCGCAGATCGCGGTGACCGCCGCCTCGGGGCGCGGCAGGGCCACCTTCCACGCCAGCAGCGTGCCGTCACCTGCGGCCGCGGCCAGCTTCGTACCGTCCGGGCTGAAGGCCACGCTGGTGATGGCGGAGGGGCCGGTGTTGAGGGTGACCCGGACCTGCCGGGTCTCCACGTCCCACAGCCGCAGCGTGCCGTCGGTGGCCGCGACGGCCAGGGTGCGGGTGTCGGCGCTGAAGGCGACCGCCGTGGCCGGTGACGTACTGGCGGTCAGCGCCGCCTTCTGGGCGCCGGAGGCCGTGTCCCACAGCCAGGTCGTCCCGTCGTTGCCGCCCGCGGCGAGCAGCCCGCCGTCCGAGCTGAACGCCACGGTGGGATACCGCGGGTGGCCGGCCAGCGGGCCGTCCGAGGCCTTCACCGGCATCGGGAAGCTGCGCAGGACCCTGCCGGTCGCCGTGGACAGCAGGTTCACCCCGTACTTGTCGCCGCGCACGGCCATGGAGCGCCCGTCGGGGCTCAACGCCATGAACTGGTAGGAGGTGTTGAGCGCGGTCTTCCACTCCACGGGGTCGGCGGCCTGCCCGCCCGCGGTGCCCCACACGTGCACCACGCTGTTCCAGCCGCCGTTCAGGAGGTAGCCGTCGACGAGGTTGGCCGCCACCGTGCGGCCGTCCGCGCTGAGCGCCGCCGAGCCCACCTTGCGGTCGAGCACCCTGCCCTTGCCGGTGCCCGCGTCCCACAGCCGCAGCGTGCCGTCGCCCGACAGGCCCAGCACGCCCGCCCCCTGCACGGCGGAGCGCACCTCCTGCACCGGGCGTTTGGCGTCCGGCGTGCCCAGGGCGCCCGCGCGGCGCCACGGGTCGGGCTTCCACAGGTGGACGGTGCCGTCGGAGGAGCCGGCCGCCAGCACGCGGCCCTGCTCGGCGAAGGCCACGTCGTAGTCCCGCTCACGCTCCCCCGGCGCGTGGCCCTGCTGGGCCGACGCCAGGACCACGGGGGCGGTGCCGGTCGTGTCGAACAGCCGGACCGTCCCGTCCGCCATACCGGCCGCCAGCGTGTGGCCGTCCGCGCTGAAGGCCAGCGAAGTGATCGCCCCCGCGAGGTCGTTCAGCAGGGTCTGGCTGCGGCCTGTTGCGGTGTTCCACAGGTGGACGGCCCCGTCCGTCGACCCGGCCGCGAGCAGCCCGCCGTCCGGGCTCAGCGCGGTCGTGCCGAAGGTGGTGACGGTCGCGGCGGTGTCGGGGGCGGAGAAGACCGTCGTCGGGGTGTGCCCCGCCGTCCAGTGCCACACGGCGACACCGCCGGTCTCGCCGCTCAGCGCCACGGTGTGGCCGTCCCTGCTGAAGACCGCGGGACCCGCGGAGTGCGCGAAGGTCGTGAGCCGGCGGCCGGTCGCCGTGTCCCACAGGCCGACGCCCTGGGTGCCCCACGCGGCCACCACCCGCCCGTCGGGGCTGAGGCCTTCCAGGTCCCGCCAGCCCTCGGCGGTGAGGTGCGACCGGCCGGTCGCCGTGTTCCACGTGACGAGGCCCTCGCGGTCGTCGGCGGCGTAGGTGACCATCGTGCGGCCGTCGGCGGAGAGTTGGGAGCCGTACGTCGGATAGGGGTTGTACGCGTCGCCGTCGTAGCCGCCGACCACGGTACGGGTCCTGCCGCTCGCCAGGTCGGTCGTCCGCACGTGGGCGGTGTTCGAACCGCTCACCAGGGAGCGGTCGTCGGCGCTGAAGGCCAGTGCGAGCGACTTCCGGCCGCCCGGGCCTGCCGGCTCCGTGCCCACGGGCAGGACGGTCCTGGCCCTGCCCGTGGCGACGTCGGCGGCCGTCACGGACCCGTCGTCCGTCGTCCACGCCAGGCGGCTGCCGTCATGGCTGAACACCAGGTTGACCACCGGAGCCTGCGCGCCCGCCACCCGGCCCACCATCGGCACCGCGGCGGCCCGGTAGAGCGCGTCGGTCGCCTCGGGTGTGGGGCTCACCCGGTAGGCCTGTACGGCCAGCAGCATGCCCAGTTCCGTGTCGGTGCTCATCACCGAGGCGGACTGGGCGGCCAGTTGGCGTGACAGCGTGACCTGCTGGACGGCGACCGCGGCCCGCCTGGCCGCGTCGCTGACCCGGCTCTGCCGCCAGGCGACCGTCCCCGCGGTGACCGCGAGCACGAGCAGGAACGACAGTGTCAGGGTGAGCGCCCGCAGCCGGCGGGTGGCCCGCGCGGCCATCCTGACCTCGTACGCCCGCGCCGCGGTGCTGGCGTCCAGGAAGGCCGTCTCCAGCGCGGTGAGCCCCTCCCGGCCCTCCCGTCCTGCCTGCCCTTCCCGGCCCTCCGCCCCGAAGGCGTCGCCCGCCGCCGCCAGCCGGCTCCCCCGGTACAGCGCCCCCGGGTCGCGCTCCAGCGCCTCCCAGGCCTGTGCGGCCTCCGTCAGGTGCCGCACCAGGCGGAGCCGTTCCCGCCCCTCCTCCACCCAGCCGCGCAGCCGCGGCCAGGCGGAGATCACCGCCTCGTGCGCGAGGTCGACGACCTCCCCGTCGGCGGTCACCAGCCGCGCCTGGAGCAGCATCTCCAGGACGGTGTCGACGTCGGTGCGCCGGTCCACGCCGGTGCGCCCGTCATCGTCGGTGCGCCCGTCCTCCTCCCCTTCCGCGGGCGGCGCCGACGCGGCGAGCTCCGCGCGGGACGTGGGGCGGCGGGTGTCCTGGGCGCCGTCGCCCGGGGTGACCAGGCGCAGCAGGATGTGCCGGGCGGTCGCGGCCTGCGAGGGGGACAGGCGGGCGTAGAGGGACTCGGCGGTGGCGGCGATGGCCCCGTGGATGCCGCCCGCCGCCTCGTACATCTCCTCGGTGAGCGCCCGGCCGCGGCGGCGCCGCCAGGTCTCCAGCAGGGCGTGCGAGACCAGCGGGAGGCTGCCCGGCTCCTTCTCCGCCTCGCGGACGATCCGCGCGGTCAAGGAGCGCTCCACGATCAGCCCGGCCGCCGCGGCCGGCTTGACGATGACCTCCCGCAGCGCCGCGGGACCCATCGGCGCGACCAGCAGCGTGGCGTCCCGCAGCGCCTCGGCCAGGCCCGGGTGCTCGGCGCAGCGGCCGAAGAAGTCGGCCCGCACCGCGATGACGACGCGCAGCCGCCCGCCGGGCCTGGCCGCGGTCAGCAGCAGGTCGAGGAAGGCGGCGCGTTCCGCACTGCCGGCGCCGAGGGTGAAGACCTCCTCGAACTGGTCGACGATGACGACCGCGTCGCCGTCCTGCTCCTCCGCTGGCGGCACCAGCGCCGCCCGGGCGGCGATCTGCGCGGCCGGGTGCGGCCCCGGTGTCAGGATGCGCACGGCGGCGGGCCGCGCCCCCTGCCCCGAGCGCAGCGCCGGGACCAGCCCCGCGCGCAGCAGCGAGGACTTGCCGCTGCCGGACGCGCCGACGACCGCCACCAGCCGCTGCCTGCCCAGCGTCTCGACCAGCCGCGCGACCAGGTCCTCGCGCCCGAAGTACAGTTCGCTGTCCTGCGCCTCGAAGCGCCGCAGGCCCCGGTAGGGCACGGGGGTGTCAGCGTCGGGCGGCGGCGCGGCCGTCTCCCCGGTGGCGGCCTCGCGCCAGCGCTGCTCCCACTGCTCGACGACCTCGGCGTCGCCGCCGCACGCGGTGACGTACGCGCGCAGCGTCGGCAACGACGGCAGCCGGGTGCCGCCCGCGGCCTGCGACAGGGTGCTGGCCCCGCAGCCGGTTGCCGCGGCCATCTCCCGGTAGGTGGGGCTGCCCGCGTCCACCCGCAGTTTGCGCAGCTCGTACGCCAGTTGCTGCACCGGCCCGTTCGCCGGGTCGAGCCGGCCCTCCGGACGTCCCGCCATGTGCTCCCCACCCGTATCCGCCGTATCCCGCCCCCCGGCGGCCACATGCGCACGCTACGGGCGGTGCACGCGACCGGCAAGTGACCGGCCGCCCTGGTCCGGGGATTGATCCGCCCGACGGGACGGGGACGCCATTCAATGGCCGCCCTGGTGGGGTGGCGTGGTCAGCACATGAGGGGGGAGTCGGGCGTGCCCGTCACGAGAAGCGTCAAGATCGGCATCGTCGGTGCGGTGTTCACCGCGATGGTGGGGGTCGCCGGCTTCGGCGCGTACAACATCTACACCGGCCTGAACGCCGGGGACGGCCTGCGTACGCCCGCCGTCCGCACCCAGGCGTCGGACGCCCCGCCGGCCAGCGCGGCGCCGCTGTCGGCGAAGGAGATCGCCCGCACCGCGCAGGAGTTCCTGGCCGCGTGGTCCGCGGGCGACACCACGGGCGCCGCGGCCCTGACGGACGCGCCCTATACGGCGTCCACCGCACTGACGGCATACGCCTCGGGCGCCCACGTCGACTCGGTCAAGGCCGTCCCGGGCGCCGCGACACCCGGCGGTGAACGCTTCACCGTCACCGCCCACCTGTCCTACGGCGGCCAGAACTCCACCTGGACGTACGCCTCCTCGCTCACCGTGACCCGCGACTCCACAGGCGACCCGGCGGTCGCCTGGTCCTCCGCCGTCCTCAACCCCGAGCTGGGCGACGGCGACGTCCTGCTCACCGGCACGCAGGACACGGCGGACGTGGAGGTCACCGACCGGGCGGGCAACGAGCTGACCGGCGACCGCTACCCCTCCCTGACCCGCATCATCGCCGACCTCAAGCAGCGCTACGCCGACCAACTACCCAGCGGCACACCGGCGGTGGGCACCTGGGTCCACAAGGCCGACGGCTCCGACGGGCCGATGCTGCACGTCCTGCGCAAGGGCGCCGGTGTGCGGCTGCGGACGACGCTGGACTCGGCCGTGCAGTCCGCGGCGGAGAAGGCGGTCGCGGGCAAGGACCAGGCGGGCGTCACCGCGGTCGACACCCGCAGCGGTGCGGTGCTCGCCATCGCCTACAGCCCGGCCGAGGGCGTCGACTGGGCGCTGATGGAGGACTCGGCGCCGGGCTCCACGTTCAAGATCGTCACGGCCGCCGCGCTGCTCGACTCCGGCATGACGCCGTCCTCGACCGCGCCCTGCAAGGCCGACGACAACTACGCGAACGGCCGGATGTACCACAACGACTCACCCACCCTGCACCGCGCGGACGCCACCCTCGCCTGGGACTTCGCCATGTCCTGCAACACCGGTTTCATCCGGCAGGCGGGCCGGCTCGGCGCGCACGGGCTGAAGACCGCAGCGGCCAGGTTCGGCCTGACCCAGGAGTGGTCGGTCGGCACCCCGACCCTCGACGGCCGGCCCACCATGCCCTCCAGCAGCGCGCCCGACGAGCTGACCTCGGAGATGATCGGCCAGGGCGAGCTGCGGATGAGCCCGCTCGTCATGGCCTCGGTCGCCGCGACCGCCGCGAGCGGCGACTTCCACCAGCCGCTGCTGGTCGACCGGAGCCTGGTCGCGGGGCCCGTCGCGACGGCGCCCGGCCTGTCCTCCCGGGTCAGCCAGGGCCTGCGGCAGATGATGCGCGACGCGATCACCACCGGTACCGCCCACGGGGTCATGGGCCGCTTCGGCCCCGACTCGGGCGCGAAGACCGGCTCCGCCGAGCTGGCGGGCCAGGACACCACCAACGGCTGGTTCACCGCCTACGCGGGCCGCGTCGCCGCGGCGGCCGTCGTCCACGACGCCGGGCACGGCAACACCTCCGCGGGGCCGATCGTGGCGGCGGTGCTGGCCGCGGGCTGACGTCAGCGCCGCGGGCCGACCTCAGGAACGGCGGCTGACGCCAGCAACGGCGGCCGACGCCGCGGAGGGGCGGCCCCCAGGGGCAGGGGCCGCCCTGGGAGCATCGGCCGCGTGAACTCCGCCGCCACCGAAGCCCTGCGCGAACTCCTGGCCCGTGTACCGGAGATCGCCCCCCACGCCACGACGACCGTACTGCTCAACCCGCGCCCCGGTACCCCCGGCAGCCGGGACTCCCACCTGGGCGGCCCGCTGCTGTGGCCGGCCGCCGAACCCTGGCCGACCTGCGACAGGCACCCCGGCGAGGACCCGTACGACCTGGTGTCCGTCGCCCAACTGCACGCCGCAGAGGCGCCCGGGCTGCCCTTCCCCGAGGGCACCGACCTGCTCCAGGTCCTGTGGTGCCCGGTCCACCACGACCAGCCGCACCCGGCGGGCTGGGGTCCGGCCGGGCGCGTCGTGTGGCGGCGCACCGCCGACGTCACCGAGGAGGCGGCAGAACAGCCGGACGGCTGGGCGGAATGGCAGGACGACCCGGAGGGCGTCGTCCCCCGCCCCTGCGTCGTGCACCCCGAGCAGCTCCCCGACCTCCCGCCGGAGGACGCCCTGCCCGAGCCGCTGCGCAACCGACTCGCCGCGGCCGGTGCGGAGGACCTCTACGACCTGATGTCCGCCCACCCCGGCTGCAAGGCGGGCGGCTGCATGGACTGGATGGCCGCCACCCGGCCCGCCGACCTGGACTGCCCCTCCTGCGGCTCCCCTTACGCCCTCCTGCTGCAGGTCGACAGCTACGAGTACCTGCCGTCCGACACCCGCGGCTACGGCCTGTCCGCCTTCGCCCCGCCCGAGGAGCAGGGCCTGGCACCCGGCACCGACGCCCACGACCGTGCGTCCCGCCCGACCGCCATGTCCGTCGGCCGCGGCGACTCCCACGGCGGCCTCTTCGTCTGCACCGCCGCCCCGTCCGCCCACCCGCCGGCCTTCTTCCCGGGCTAGGCCGTGTTTTGGAAGTAGCGCCGTCCGCCCACAGGGCGGGCCCCGCGGCGTCCGGTGCGTGCGATCGCAAGGCGGAGGGTCGTCCTCGTAGTGGGCCTACCCGGACGACTCCGACAACGCAGCGAGCGTGCGTGCCAGGCGTCGCGGGGCAGGCGGGACTTCCAAAACCCGGCCTAGGACCAGGGGCCAGGGCAGGAACGTACAAGACCCCGGGCGCCGGCGCGGGCAGAGTCGAGGCGGGAGGGGGAGGGCTCCTTCCGGAGGCGTCGAGGAGGAGAGAGCCATGTCCGATACCGCTGCCGTGGTGAACGTCGCGGAGAAGCTGGCGCAGTTCAGTGAGCTGTGGTCACAGAAGACGGTCGCAGCGCTGAACGACTACGAGGTCAAACTCGCCAAGGTCAAGGGCGAGTTCGTCTGGCACACGCACGACGACACCGACGAGCTGTTCCTGGTCGTCAGCGGGCGGCTGACCATCCGGCTGCGGGACGGCGACGTCGTCGTCGGTCCCGGGGAGCTGTACGTGGTGCCGCGCGGGGTCGAGCACTGCCCGGTGGCGGACGAGGAGACGGCGATCCTGCTTGTCGAGCCGACCGGGACGCTCAACACCGGCTCTGCGGGCGGGCCGCTGACCAGGGCCGCTGAGGCGCTGGACTGAGCGTTGCCGGGTGCTCGGGGCCGGACATAGGTTCCGGGCATGACGAATGTACGGATCGGCGTGATGTACGACCGCGACTGGGCTCCCGAGGGGCTGCCGGCCTTCGCGCGGGAGGTCGAGCGGCTCGGGGCCGACGACCTGTGGGTCGTCGAGGATCTCGGCTGGAACGGCGGGGTCTCGGCGGCGGCCGTGGCGCTCGGGGCGACGCAGCGGCTGCGGGTCGGCATCGGGATCGCCCCGGCGCCGCTGCGCAGCCCCGCCCTGCTGGCGATGGAACTGGCCACCCTGGCGCGGGTCTTCCCCGGCCGTCTGGTGGCCGGCATCGGCCACGGTGTGGGCGAGTGGATGGCGGGCGTCGGCGTGGCGCCCGCGTCCCCGCTGGCGCTGCTCGAGGAGAGCATCGTCGCGGTGCGCGCCCTGCTGCGGGGCCAGAAGGTCACCGTGGACGGGCGCGAAGTACGCATGGACGGCGTGCAGTTGGTGCACCCGGCGACCGAACCGCCGCCCGTGGTCGCGGGCGTGGTCCGGCCCCGCTCCCTCGAACTGTCGGGCCGGGTCGCCGACGGAACGCTGCTCGCCGAGGGCAACGGGCCGCGCGACCTGGAGAGCGCCCTCGCCCTCGTCCGCAAGGGCGGCGCCGGCGCCGGCCACACCCTGACGGTGTACGCGTTCGGCGCCCTCGGCGACGACGCCGAGCAGACGCTGCGGCCCATGGTCGAGGGCCAGGCGGCCTGGCTGGGCCGCGCCCCCGAGGACGTCTTCACCGTGTCCGGTACGGCCGCGCAGGCCGCGGGCCAGGTACGCGACCTGGCCGCGGCGGGCGCGACCACCGTCGTGCTGCGGCTCTTCGGCCCGGAGCCCGCAGGACAGCTCGGCAGCATCCTGGAGGCCCTGCGGTCCGCCTGAGCGTCCGCGCCGGTCCTGGTGGTCAGCGCACCGACAGCACCAGGTCGGCGACGCCGCCGCGGACCGACTTCACCCGCACCTGGAGGTCGTTCAGACCGGCCGTGCCGCCCGGGCTGACCCCCGACTGGAGGTACGTCCCGCCGGTCCGCGCCTCGACGGTGACCCCGCCGGCGCCGACCTCGGTGATCCGGAAGGACGAGAAGCCGAAGCGGTGGCTGTCGACCCGGATCGTCAGCGGTTCCGCCACGCTGATCTCGCACGTCCCGTCGAAGCAGGCGGCGGTGTCCGACCGGGCGGGCGGCGCGGTGGTCGCCGTACGGGTCGGTACGGGCGGGGTGGTCGCCGGGGCCGCGGGCTCGGTCGCGGGCGGTGTCGTCGGCGCGGGCCGCGCGGTCGTCGGCGCGGACGTCGTCGGCGGGGGCGTCGGTGCGCCCTGCCGGGCGGTGCCGCCCGAGTCGTGGCCGCAGGCCGCCGCCCCGGCCAGCAGGGCGGCGGCGGCCGCCGTACCGATACGCAACCTGCGGGTATCCATCGCTCAGCTCCTCCTGCGGGGGGGTCGTCCTGGACTCACCGTTGTAACGATGGCCGCCCGGGAGGGGTCCCGGGGTCTGATACGCTGATCCAGCGACAACGGCCTGTCAGGCAGTGCTCAACCGGTCACGGAGGGCAAGTCACCGGGAGCGTCGCGGAAAACCAGTGCAGGAGCATGGCACGTGATGTGTCAGACTTGTCCCGCACGAAGCAGTACACGCAGTACAGCAAGGTCCTGTGGAGCAGTTTGGAGTGCTCGCCACCCTGTCAAGGTGGAGGCCGCGGGTTCAAATCCCGTCAGGACCGCTGCGGCTGGGTAGCTCAGTTGGTACGAGCGACCGCCTGAAAAGCGGTAGGTCGCCGGTTCGACCCCGGCCCCAGCCACCGCACGGAGTAGGCCCCGTCCCCCCGAGGGACGGGGCCTGCTCCGTTTGGCCGCCGGAGTGCGGGGGCGCACGGGTGGCGCCGCGGGGAAATGGGGTCGCACCTCCTGGCGCGCAGGTGCGAGCATGGGTCGCGTATGTCTACTTACCCGACCACCGGTGACATGGCCAAACGCCTGGCCGGCCTGACCCTGCGCGACGAGCAGCGGCTCGGCCGGCGGCTCGACGGCGCCCGGCGCATCCGCAAGCCGGAGGCCAAGGCGGCGGTGCTCGCGGAGATCGACGCCGAGATCGAGCGCGGTGAGCAGCGTATAGCGGCCCGCAGGGCCGCCGTGCCGCAGATCACATATCCCGAGGCGCTGCCGGTCAGCCAGAAGAAGGACGACATCCTGGCGGCGGTGCGCGACCACCAGGTGGTGATCGTCGCGGGCGAGACCGGCTCGGGCAAGACGACGCAGATCCCGAAGATCTGCCTGGAGCTGGGCCGCGGGGTCCGCGGCCTGATCGGGCACACGCAGCCGCGCCGCATCGCGGCCCGCACGGTCGCCGAGCGCGTCGCGGAGGAGCTGCGTTCGCCGCTGGGCGAGGCGGTCGGCTGGAAGGTGCGCTTCACCGACCAGGTCGGGGACTCCACCCTGGTCAAGCTGATGACCGACGGCATCATGCTGGCGGAGATCCAGACGGACCGCGAGCTGCGCGCGTACGACACGATCATCATCGACGAGGCGCACGAGCGCAGCCTGAACATCGACTTCATCCTCGGCTACCTGGCCCAGCTGCTGCCGCGCCGCCCGGACCTGAAGGTGATCATCACCTCGGCGACGATCGACCCGGAGCGCTTCTCGCGGCACTTCGGCGACGCCCCGATCGTGGAGGTCAGCGGGCGGACGTATCCGGTGGAGGTGCGCTACCGGCCGCTGCTGGAGGAGGGCGGCGACGACACGGACCGGGACCAGGTCACGGCGATCTGCGACGCGGTGGACGAACTGCAGGCGGAAGGCCCCGGCGACATCCTGGTCTTCCTGTCCGGTGAGCGGGAGATCCGCGACACCGCGGACGCACTGGTGAAGAAGAACCTCCGGCACACCGAGGTGCTGCCGCTGTACGCGCGCCTGTCGTCGGCCGAGCAGCACCGGGTCTTCCAGCAGCACGCCGGCCGGCGCATCGTGCTGGCCACGAACGTGGCGGAGACCTCGCTGACCGTCCCCGGCATCCGCTACGTGATCGACCCCGGCACGGCGCGGATCTCCCGGTACAGCCACCGCACCAAGGTGCAGCGGCTGCCGATCGAACCGGTCAGCCAGGCCAGCGCGAACCAGCGCAAGGGGCGCTGCGGGCGTACGTCGGACGGCATCTGCATCCGGCTCTACGACGAGGACGACTTCCTGTCCCGGCCGGAGTTCACGGACGCGGAGATCCTGCGTACGAACCTGGCGTCGGTGATCCTGCAGATGACCGCGGCCGGTCTCGGCGACATCGCGCGCTTCCCCTTCATCGACCCGCCGGACAGCCGCAACATCAAGGACGGCGTCCAACTCCTCGAAGAGCTGGGCGCGCTCGACTCCCCCGCCCGTCGCCCACCACCACCCTTGAACGAGTCCGATGGACGCCCCTCTTCTTCACAGGACCCGCGCAAGCGGCTCACGCAGACCGGGCGCAAGCTCGCGCAGCTCCCGGTGGACCCGCGGCTGGCCCGCATGGTGCTGGAGGCGGAGCGCAACGGCTGTGTGCGCGAGGTGATGGTGATCGCGGCGGCGCTGTCCATCCAGGACCCGCGCGAGCGGCCCTCGGACAAGCAGCAGCAGGCCGACCAGAGCCACGCCCGCTTCCGTGACGAGAGCAGCGACTTCCTGGCCTTCCTGCACCTGTGGACGTACGTCAGGGGCAGGCAGAAGGAGCTGTCGTCCTCGGCCTTCCGCCGGATGTGCCGCTCGGAGTTCCTGAACTACCTGCGCATCCGCGAGTGGCAGGACATCTACAGCCAGCTGCGCTCGGTCGCGAAGTCGCTGGGCATCACGGTGACCGAGCCGAGGTCGGACGACGACGCGGCCGACCCGGTACGCGTGCACCAGTCGCTGCTCGCCGGGCTGTTGTCGCACCTGGGGCTCAAAGACACCGACAAGAACGAGTACCTGGGCGCCCGCAGCGCGAAGTTCGCGGTCTTCCCGGGCTCCGCGCTGTTCAAGAAGCCGCCGCGGTGGATCATGTCGGCCGAGCTGGTGGAGACCTCCCGGCTGTGGGCGCGGGTCAACGCGAAGATCGAACCGGAGTGGGTCGAGCCGCTGGCCCAGCACCTGGTCAAGCGCAGCTACAGCGAGCCGCACTGGGAGAAGGACCAGGCGGCGGTGATGGCGTACGAGAAGGTGACCCTCTACGGCGTCCCGCTGGTCGCCCAGCGCAAGGTCAACTACGGGCGGATCGACCCCGAGGTGTCGCGAGAGCTGTTCATCCGCAACGCCCTGGTCGAGGGCGACTGGCGCACCCACCACCAGTTCTTCCACGACAACCGCAAGCTGCTCGGCGAGGTCGAGGAGCTGGAGCACCGCGCCAGGCGGCGCGACATCCTGGTCGACGACGAGACCCTCTTCGACTTCTACGACCGCAAGCTGCCCGAGCACGTGGTGTCCGGCGCGCACTTCGACTCGTGGTGGAAGCACAGGCGCCGCGAGGAGCCGGAGCTGCTCAACTTCGAGCACTCCATGCTGATCAACGAGGGCGCCGAGGCCGTCACCAAGGCCGACTACCCCGACTCCTGGCGGCAGGGCGCGCTGAAGTTCCGCGTCACCTACCAGTTCGAGCCGGGCGCGGACGCCGACGGCGTGACCGTCCACGTACCGCTGCAGGTGCTCAACCAGGCGGTGCCCGACGGCTTCGACTGGCAGATCCCGGGCCTGCGCGAGCAGGTCGTCACCGAGCTGATCCGCTCGCTGCCCAAACCCATCAGGCGGCACTACGTGCCCGCGCCGAACTACGCCAAGGCCTTCCTGGAGCGGGCGGTCGCGGGACCCGACCCCCTGCCCGGCGTGCTGGCGCGGGAGTTGCAGCGGATGGTCGGGGTGCCGGTCAGCGCGGAGGACTTCGACCTGGCCAAGGTCCCCGACCACCTCAAGGTCACCTTCCGGGTGACCGACGAGCGGCGGCGTACCGTCGCCGAGGACAAGGACCTGGACGCGCTGAAACTGCGGCTCAAGCCGAAGACGCGGGAGGCCATCACCAAGGCCTTCGAGCGCGCCTCCGACCCTGCGCTGGCGAGCGTCGAGCAGCGCACCGGGCTCAAGGACTGGACGATCGGCACGCTGCCGCGCACCTTCGAGACCAGGAGGGCCGGGCAGCCGGTCAAGGCGTACCCGGCGCTGGTCGACGAGGGCGATTCGGTCGCGGTGCGGCTGTTCGACACCGAGCCGGAGCAGGCCGCGGCCATGTGGCGCGGGACACGCCGGCTGGTGCTGCTGAACGTGCCGGTCAACCCGGCGAAGTTCGCCGCCGACCAGCTGTCCAACCAGCAGAAGCTGGCGCTGTCGCGCAATCCGCACGGCAGCGTGCAGGCGCTGTTCGAGGACTGCGCCACCGCGGCGGCCGACCGGCTGATCGCCGAGCACGGCGGCCCCGCCTGGGACGAGGAGGCCTACCGCAAGCTCTTCGACGCGGTGCGGGCCGACCTGGTGGAGCTGACCGGCCGCAGCATCAAGCAGGTCCAGCAGGTGCTGGCCGCCTGGCACTCCTGTGAGCGCCGCCTGAAGGACACCAGGAGCCTGGTGCTGGTGGCCAACCTCCAGGACGTCAGGGAGCAGCTGGCGGGCCTCGTGCACCCCGGTTTCGTGACGGAGACGGGCCTGAAACGGCTGCCCGACCTGATGCGCTACCTGGTGGCCGCCGACCGCCGCCTCCAGCAGATGCCCACCGGCGCGCAGCGGGACGCCACGCGCATGGAGAAGGTCCGCGAGATCCAGGCGGAGTACGCCGAGCTGCTGGCCGCCCAGCCCGCGGGCCGGCCCGTCCCCGCCGCGGTGCGCGACATCCGCTGGATGATCGAGGAGCTGCGCGTCAGCTACTTCGCGCACGCCCTGGGCACGGCCTTCCCGGTCTCGGACAAGCGCGTCTTCAAGGCCCTGGACGAGGCCTGGTCCTGAGGTCGCGATCGAGTTCGACCGCACCCCCTGACCTGCTGTACAGTCTGTCTCGCAGCAAGGTCCTGTGGAGCAGTTTGGAGTGCTCGCCACCCTGTCAAGGTGGAGGCCGCGGGTTCAAATCCCGTCAGGACCGCACAACATGAACGGCCCGCGCCCCCACCGGACGCGGGCCGCCGCCATGCCCCGCCACCCACCGAGGCCGCGCCCGCGGCGCCAGCCGCAAAAAGGCCACAGCAAATCCCGTCAGGACCGCACAACATGAACGGCCCGCGCCCCAGCGGACGCGGGCCGCCGCCATGCCCGGCCACCCACCGAAGCCGCGCCCGCGGCGCCAGCCGCAAAAAGGCCACAGCAAATCCCGTCAGGACCGCACAACTTCAGCACGACCCCGCACCGCACCCTCACGACCCGGTACCGCTCTCGCGGGCCGGGTCTTTTCGTGTGCGCCGGCGCACATCCGGTGCGGCCGTCCTCCCCCTCCAGGCGCGGGAGTTCACTACCGCACCGCCCGCAAGATCCACAAGAGCCGCGCATGTGACGGGAGTCACGTAAAGTCGATTCGCAATCGCGGAACCCAACGCCCTCCGGAGGGCTGTCGATTTAATATGTGCAATGGCACCCCGTCCGGGACGTACACCCAAGGCACGAAAAAGGACCGCATCGGACCCGGCGGAGTCCGATGCGATCCTGTGGCGCTGCGATGCTGCCGTGGTGTTACGGGCGGATCCGGCGGGATCCGGGTGGTACGGGCGGTGCGTGGTGGTACGGGGTACTGCGGGTGGATCGGGTGGTGCCGGTGGAGCACAGGCCGCGGGCCGTCCCTGATGGGGGCAGGTGCGCCGTGCGGCCGGGCGCCGACAAGGGGGGCGGCGCCCAGAAGGGCTGTCAGGCCTCGCTGCGCTGCTGCGGAATACCCGCGAGCAGCGCACGGACCTCCGCTTCGCGGTAGCGGCGGTGCCCGCCCAGCGTGCGGATGGACGTGAGCTTGCCTGCCTTGGCCCAGCGCGTGACCGTCTTGGGGTCGACGCGGAACATGGTCGCGACCTCGGCAGGGGTTAGCAACGGCTCGGCATCAGGGGTGCGAGCGGTCATGAGCGGCCTCCTTGAGAGAACCGAACCAACGCGGTTCTTTCCTCTAAATTCTGCACCTTGACCCACGTTGCCCGAAATGGCAGACGCGGGCCGAGTCGGTAATAGGACGAACGGCTTGTCCTCGGCACTACAACTACACCATCCGTCCAGCCGCGTCGGCCAAACCGATGGATTTGCCCTCTCAGGTGTTCAAGCTCGACGGAAGACGATGGACCGTGTCATAACGGACAGTCACCCGAGCGTGACGATCAGTCACAGTACGATCATCTGCAACATCCCCACCTTCGAGGCGCACCGAGGCGGACCCCGTTGTCCCATTTTGGCATGACACATGGTGATGCAGGCAAGACTCCGGGTACGTGCTCTCCGTCACCCTTGGGCCATACATCCAAAATCGTCCGCACCGGAGGGCGCCGGCTCAGCTGGAGAACTGGCGTTCCCGTACCGCCCGCCAGCGCTCGGTCAGGCGTTCGTACGCCACTCCCGCCGCCGCCGAGTCGCCGGCCCGCAGCGCCGCCAGGCCCTCGGCGACGTCGGCGGCCGAGCGGTCCTCGGCCAGCCGCTCGGGTCCCATCACATGGACCAGGCCGCCGTAGTCCAGTTCGACCAGCGAGCGCGGGTGGAACTCCTCCAGCCAGCGCCCGACGTCGATGAGCCCGTCGACCAGCGGGCCGCCGTCGTCCAGGGAGTCCTTGAGCACCCGCAGGCCGCGCGCCACCCGGCGCCTGGCCTGCACCATGGGCGTGCGGTAGCGCAGCAGCGGCTCCTTGGACTCGCCCGCGCCCGCCGGCTCGTACTCCCGCTCGTCGTCGCCGACCAGCACGAACCAGCGCACCGGGACATGCCAGGTGGCGGTGCGGATCCAGGGCCGCGCGTCGGGGTTGCGCTCGCGCCAGGCCTCGTGGTCGGCGGCGGCCTGCCGGCGGACCACCGGCGGCAGCATCGCGTCGAGCACCGGCTCGGGGAGCCGGCCGCCGACCCGCTCCAGTGCGAGCCAGCCGCGCAGCCGGGTGCGCCAGGGGCAGACATGGGTCACCCCGCCGACCACGGCGACGAAGGCGTCGGCGCTCTCATGCACCGGGACGGCGATCGGCGGCACCGGGACGAGGCCCGCGAGCGACTGCCGCAGCTCGTCCTGTGCGGTCCGCCCGTGGCCTGCCGCGGCATAGCGGTACCAGTGGCTGCGTTCGGGCTCGGGAAAGGCCGCCAGCGGCTCGTAGACCCGCAAATACGCCGCGTACGGGACCACTACCGGTGAACCGCCCACACCCGCTCCCTCGCGCCACCGTGCCGTCACCCCGATCGTCCCACGCGCCCGCACCGCCCGGACGTGATCCCGGCCACCCGCCCGGTCCCGCAGGGCCTACGCTGTGGCCATCAACCCCTCCGCCACCCGCACGGGGGGCGCGACAACCCGAAAGCACTGGGCACACTGGACTATGGGAGTCACCACCGTGACCGACGTACGACAGACCGAGAGTGTCGTCGCCAAGCTGTTCCGATCGGAGCAGGGCGGACACGAGCAGGTCGTTCTCTGCCAGGACCGCGCGTCAGGCCTCAAGGCCGTCATCGCGCTCCACTCCACCGCGCTGGGCGCCGCACTCGGCGGCACCCGCTTCTTCCCTTACGCCTCGGACGACGAGGCCGTCGAGGACGCGCTCAACCTCGCCCGCGGCATGTCGTACAAGAACGCCCTCGCCGGGCTCGACCACGGCGGCGGCAAGGCCGTGATCATCGGCGACCCGGACACCGACAAGACCGAGCAGCTGCTGCTCGCCTACGGGCGCTTCGTCGCCTCGCTCGGCGGCCGCTACGTCACCGCGTGCGACGTCGGCACGTACGTCTCGGACATGGACGTCGTCGCCCGCGAGAACCGGTGGACCACCGGCCGCTCGCCGGAGAACGGCGGCGCGGGCGACTCCTCGGTGCTCACCGCGTTCGGTGTCTTCCAGGGCATGCGCGCCGCCGCCCGCGTCCAGTGGGGCGAGCCGTCGCTGCGCGGCCGCCGGGTCGGCATCGCCGGCGTCGGCAAGGTCGGCAAGCACCTGGTGCAGCACCTGGTCGACGACGGCGCCGAGGTCGTGGTCACCGACGTGCGGGCCGACGCGGTGGACGCGATCATCGCGCGGCACCCGCAGGTCGGCGCGGTCGGCGACGCCGAGGTGCTGGTCCGCACCCCCCTCGACGTGTACGCGCCCTGCGCCCTGGGCCACGCCCTGGACGACCCGACGGTGGCGGCGCTGACCGCGACCGTGGTGTGCGGCGCCGCCAACAACCAGCTGGCGCACCCCGGCGTGGAGAAGGACCTGGCCGACCGCGGCATCCTGTACGCGCCCGACTACGTGGTGAACGCGGGCGGTGTGATCCAGGTCGCGGACGAACTGCACGGTTTCGATTTCGACCGGGCCAAGGCCAAGGCGACGAAGATCTACGACACGACCCTGGCCATTTTCGACCGGGCGAAGGCCGACGGGGTGCCGCCCGCGGTCGCCGCCGACCGGCTCGCCGAGCACCGGATGGCCGAACGCACTCCTGCGGCGGAATGGCTGCGTCCTTGAGTGACGCACGTGACCGAACGCACGGCCCGATAGCAAGTTCGCGCTAGAAGAAGGTAAAATCGGGCCTGACCAGGCAGGACAGGGTCGTGAACGGCCCCTGATCCGACGCGCGTCGTGCGGGCGACGTACCGTGCGGCGTCGGAAGCAGGTACCGTTGAGGCCCTACGGACCGGTCTCTCTCCGGAGAGACCGCTCCGCATCATGAACGCGTGTCAAGACTCGGGGCCATGAGCCCCGCCGTTAAGGGGGTCGAGCCATGGGGCGCGGCCGGGCCAAGGCCAAGCAGACGAAGGTCGCCCGCCAGCTGAAGTACAACAGCGGCGGCACGGATCTCTCACGTCTGGCCGACGAGCTGGGCGCATCGCCGTCGAGGCCGGTTAATCCGGAGCCTGTCGAGGACGATGACGACGAGTTGGACGACGACGACCCGTACGCTCAGTACGCGGATCTGTACAACGACGACGACGAAGACGAGGACGACCAGTCGTCCGACTCCTCGCCCTCGTCGCAGCGCCGTCGCGCTTGACGCAGCGAAGAGACCGCACACGCTGACCCGGCCGGGGGCGACCAGCCCCGGACCGGGTTTCGTCGTGCCCCGGCGGCCCCCGTGCCACCGGGTGAGCGTACGAATCCGGCCACCGGCACCCCGGCCACCGGGTCAGCCCGCGTAGTCACCGACCAGCTCCACGGCGGCTGCGCCGCTTTCGCGTGCCGTGATCTCCCCGGCGACCCACGCCTCGGCGCCCCGGTCGGCCAGGGTTCCAAGCCCGACGTCGACCGACTGCTGCGGCACCACGGCGATCATGCCGACGCCCATGTTCAGCGTCTTCTCCAGCTCGGCGCGCTCCACCTGTCCCGCGGCGCCGACCAGGCCGAAGATCGGGGCGGGGGTCCAGGTCGACCGCTCGACGGTGGCCCGCAGCCCGTCGGGGATGACCCGGGCCAGGTTGTTGGCCAGGCCCCCGCCGGTGATGTGCGAGAAGGCGTGCACCTCGGCGGTGCGGGTCAGCGCAAGGCAGTCCAGCGAGTAGATCCTGGTCGGTTCCAGCAGCTCCTCGCCGAGCGTCCTGCCCAGCTCGGGAACCTGCCGCTCCAGCTCCCAGCCGGCCCGGTCGAAGAGCACGTGCCGCACCAGGCTGTACCCGTTCGAGTGAAGCCCGGAGGACTCGATGGCGATCACCGCGTCACCGTTGCGGATACGGTCGGCGCCCAGCAGGCGGTCCGCCTCGACCACTCCGGTGCCGGCGCCCGCGACGTCGAACTCGTCGGCGCCCAGCAGCCCGGGGTGCTCGGCGGTCTCGCCGCCGACCAGGGCGCAGCCGGCCAGTACGCAGCCCTCGGCGATGCCCTTGACGATGGCGGCGACCCGCTCGGGGTGGACCTTGCCGACGCAGATGTAGTCGGTCATGAACAGCGGCTCGGCCCCGCACACCACCAGGTCGTCCACGACCATGCCGACCAGGTCGTGCCCGATCGTGTCGTAGACGCCCATGCGGCGGGCGATGTCCACCTTGGTGCCGACGCCGTCGGTCGCGGAGGCGAGCAGCGGGCGCTCGTAGCGCTTCAGCGCGGAGGCGTCGAAGAGGCCCGCGAAGCCGCCGATGCCGCCGACGACCTCGGGGCGGGTGGCCTTGCGCACCCACTCCTTCATCAGCGTGACGGCACGGTCGCCGGCCTCGATGTCGACGCCCGCGGCGGCGTAGCTGGCACCGGTCGCTCCGGTTGTCTCAGGCATTGCTGGCACTTTCGTGTCGGGTGGCAGGGCGGAGGTCACGGCCTGCGCAGGGCGTCGGCGGCGTCCGCGCCGCCGGCCAGCTCGACTTCGAGCAGCTGCTTGCCGAGCAGCTCGGGGTCGGGCAGGTCCATGGGGTACTCGCCGTCGAAGCAGGCGCGGCACAGGTTGGGCTTGGCGATGGTGGTCGCCTCGACCATGGCGTCGATCGAGATGTACGCGAGCGAGTCGGCGCCCAGCGAGGTGCCGATCTCCTCGACCGACATGCCGTTGGCGATCAGCTCGGCGCGGGTGGCGAAGTCGATGCCGAAGAAGCACGGCCACTTCACCGGTGGCGAGGAGATCCGCACGTGCACCTCGGCGGCGCCGGCCTCGCGCAGCATCCGCACCAGGGCGCGCTGGGTGTTGCCGCGGACGATCGAGTCGTCCACCACGACCAGCCGCTTGCCGCGGATGACTTCCTTGAGCGGGTTGAGCTTGAGCCGGATGCCGAGCTGTCTGATGGTCTGCGAGGGCTGGATGAAGGTCCGGCCGACGTAGCTGTTCTTGACCAGGCCCGAGCCGTACGGGATGCCGCTCTCCTCGGCGTATCCGACGGCGGCCGGGGTGCCCGACTCCGGCGTCGGTATGACCAGGTCGGCCTCGACGGGCGCCTCCCTGGCCAGCCTGCGGCCCATCTCGACCCGGGACAGGTAGACGTTGCGGCCCGCGATGTCGGTGTCGGGCCTGGCGAGGTAGACGTACTCGAAGACGCAGCCCTTGGGGCGGGCCTCGGCGAAGCGGGAGGTGCGCAGGCCCTGTTCGTCGATCGCGACCAGCTCGCCGGGCTCGATCTCCCGTACGAAGCTGGCGCCGCAGATGTCCAGCGCCGCGCTCTCCGAGGCGACGACCCAGCCGCGCTCCAGGCGGCCCAGCACCAGCGGGCGGATGCCCTGCGGGTCGCGGGCCGCGTACAGGGTGTGCTCGTCCATGTAGACGAGGCTGAAAGCGCCCTTGATCTTCGGCAGCACTTGGTGTGCGGCCTGCTCGACCGACAGCGGGGTGCCGTCGTCGGCGGTCTGCCCGGCGAGCAGCGCGGTGATGAGGTCGGTGTCGTTGGTCGCCGCGACCCGGTTGGTACGCCCGGGGGTCTGCGGCAGGTCGGCGACCAGTTCGGCCAGCTCGGCGGTGTTGACCAGGTTGCCGTTGTGGCCGAGGGCGATGGAGCCATGGGCGGTGGCCCGGAAGGTGGGCTGCGCGTTCTCCCACACCGAGGCGCCGGTGGTCGAGTAGCGGGCGTGGCCGACGGCGATGTGGCCGGTCAGCGAGCCGAGCGAGGTCTCGTCGAAGACCTGGGAGACCAGGCCCATGTCCTTGAAGACCAGGATCTGGGAGCCGTTGCTCACTGCGATTCCCGCGGACTCCTGTCCGCGGTGCTGCAGGGCGTACAGCCCGAAATAGGTGAGTTTGGCGACCTCTTCGCCGGGGGCCCAGACACCGAAGACGCCACACGCGTCCTGGGGGCCCTTCTCGCCGGGGAGCAGGTCGTGGCTGAGTCGTCCGTCACCACGAGGCACGTCTCCGAGTCTAGGGCAGGTTCGCCCGTCGTCCGAACGGGGGACGTACGCGATCAGCACTTCTATGCGCGTAGCGCCTTGGGGGGCACGGGGGTGTGACGTGCCCCCCAAGGAAGGTGCGAGCCGGCCGGTAAGGGGGTTGGCGTCCGGCCGGCGGCGCTCGCGACCCGCATCATAGGGTCGCCGCGCGCCCGGCGACCGCCCGAACACGGAAACGCCCGCCGGTACGGGGGTTCCGGCGGGCGTGTTTCCGAACGGGTCCCGTGACCGGAATTCGGCATTCCCGTCCGTCCCCGTTGTGGAAATTCTAGGAGCGGCCGACAGGGCGGCATATACCGAATGCGATTACCGGCGTAATTACGCCAAGATCGACGGGGTATTTGTCCGGACATATCGGATGACCCGGTGCGGCTCCGCCCATGGCTCAGCGCATGACCGGGAGGTACGGCGAGAGGTCCGCGCGCTCACCGCTGGCGGCCACCGCCGCCGACTCCAGCGCCTCGGGCCAGCCGGTGCGGCCGGTGGCCAGCCGCAGCCAGGTGACCGGGTCGGTCTCCACGACGTTCGGCGGCGTGCCGCGGGTGTGCCGCGGCCCCTCGACGCACTGCACCGCGGCGAAGGGCGGCACCCGCACCTCCACCGCATTGCCCGGCGCCTTCGCGGCGAGCCCGTCGGCCAGCACCCGCACCGCCGCCGCCAACGCCTGGCGCTCCAGCGGCACGTCACGGCCCGTCGCCCTGGCCAGGTCGTCGCTGTGCACGACCAGCTCCACCAGCCGGGTCACCGTGAAGTCCAGGGCGCGCATCCCGCCGAAGGGCTCGGGGAGCAGCCTGCCGGGCCGCAGCGCCTCGGCCCGCAGGCCCGCGAGCCCGTCGACCGCCGCCTCGACCGCGGCGACCGGGCCGCCCGCCATCGCGGCTGCCGCCTCACGCGTCGACCCGTCCAGCCGGGCGGCGATCGGGCCGGTCTCCTGCGTCCAGGCGTCCAGGCCGGTCAGCCGCCCCCCGGGCAGCGGCTCCGGTTCGGCCAGCAGCAGCCCGAGGACGTCCACCTGCCGCACGATGTGCGCGACCAGCAGCGTCACGTCCCAGCCGGGCAGCCCGGACGGCAGCGCGAACTCCTGCGCGTCCAGCCCGCGCACCGCGTCCCGCACCCGCCCGGCCTGCGCGACCAGCGCGTCCCACGTCCGGTCGGGGTCGTAACTGCGCGCACGGCGGCGGCTGGCAGGCGGCATACCGGCAGCGTAACCGCTGCCTGTGACAACGCCGGGTCTGCGGCGTGCGCGGTCAGTGCGGTCAGTGCGGTCAGTGCAGTCAGTGCGGAACGGCGGGCGGCACGGCAGGCGGCACTGCGGGCAGGCCGAACACCGGGAAGAGCGCCGGGTCCTGGAAAGCGGTCACGCGGGAGACCAGCGGTCCCGCGAGCGTGAGGACCTGCACCGAGTGAGGGTGGTGGCGGCCGTCGGGGCCGCGCCGGTAGGTGGCGAGCGCCGGCTGCCCGTTGGCGGACGTGGGGACCAGCCGCAGGTCCGCCGGGTCCGCGGGCGCCCGGGACGCGGCGAAGACGGCGACCGCGGCCCGCCCGGCGAACCACGTCGGGATCGGCGGCATCTCGTAGACCGCGTCCTCGGTGAGCAGCCGGGTCAGCGCGCCGACGTCCGCGTTCTGGAAGGCGGCGGCGTAGCGGTCCAGCAGGGCGCGCATGTCCGGGTCGGTGGGCTCGGCCAGGTCGTCCTCCGCGGGCGCGGCCTGGCGCAGCTGCGTACGCGCCCGCTGCAGCAGGCTGTTGACCGCGGGCAGCGACACCCCGAGCATCTCGGCGGCCTGCGGCCCCGGCCACTCCAGCACGTCCCGCAGGATCAGCGCGGCCCGCTGTCGGGCCGGCAGGTACTGCAGCGCCGCGATCAGCGCGAGCCGCATCCCGGCCCTGGACGCCACGATCGCCCCGGGGTCGGCGGCCTCCCCCGGCGCGTCCGGGAAGGGGTCGAGCCACGGCACCTCGGGCGCCGCCGCGGCCACCGGCGCCTGCGGGTCTTCGACGGGGTCGCCGAGCCCGGCGGGCAGCGGGCGGCGGTCGCGGTTCTCCAGCGCCCGCAGGCAGGCGTTGGTGGCGATGCGGTAGAGCCAGGTGCGCAGCGAGGAGCGGCCCTCGAAGCGGCCGTAGCCGCGCCAGGCGCGCAGCAGCGTCTCCTGCACCAGGTCCTCGGCGTCGTGGACCGAGCCGAGCATCCGGTAGCAGTACGCGTGCAGCTCGCGCCGGTGGGGACCGGTGAGCCGGGCGAACTCCGCCTCTGCGCTCTCCTCGCTCCGCGCGCCGTCCAAGGCCACTCCTCCCTGCCGGGTCCGGGTTCGGGTGCGTGTCCGGGGTGCGGGGCGCAGCTGCGCCCTCGCCGGGTGTAGACCCGCGCGGCACCCCGATCTCATCGGTGGCGGCCCCGCCCGCCGCCGATGAGATCGGCGGGTCGGCCGTATCGGTACCGGGCGACGAGACACACCCGTTCGTACGGAAGGAGAGCGACATGGCCGGTCCCGACCTCACCGCGCGCACCGCGGGCAGCCCCGCGGCGGCGCCCCCGCAGGAGGTGCGGCGGCCGTGGCTGATGCTGTCCGTGCTGCTGCTCGGGCAGTTCATGGGCCTGCTCGACGTCACCATCGTCAATGTGGCGATGCCCACCATCGGCGCCGACCTGCACGCCTCGGGCGCCTCGCTGCAGATGGTCGTCGGCGGCTACACCGTCGCGTACGCGATGCTGCTGATCACCGGCGCCCGGCTCGGCGACCTCTACGGGCGGCGCCGCATGTACCTGCTCGGCGCCTGCGTCTTCACCCTCACCTCGCTGCTGTGCGGGCTCGCCCCGGACACCGGGACCCTGGTCGCCGCGCGGCTCGTGCAGGGCGCGGGGGCGGCCGTGATGGCGCCGCAGATCATCAGCGTGATCCAGATGCGCTTCACCGGCCCCGCCCGCGCCAAGGCGCTGTCCGCCTACGGCGCCGTCCTGTCGGTCGGCGCGGTCGCCGGACTGGTCCTGGGCGGCGTCCTGGTCGACGCGGACCTGCTCGACGCCGCCTGGCGGCCGGTCTTCCTGGTCAACGTGCCGCTCGGCGCCCTGCTCGTGGCGCTGGTCCCCCGCCTGGTCCCCGCCGACGAGCCGCGTGCCAGCCGGCGGCTGGACGTCACGGGGCTGGCTGTCGCGATACCCGCGGTCTTCCTGGTGGTGCTGCCGCTGGTGCTGGGCCACGAGACCGGCTGGCCCGCCTGGACCTACGCCTGCATCGCCGCGGGCCTGGTGCTCGCCGCGGTCTTCTACGCCGTCGAGCGGCGGGCCGCGGCCCGCGGCGGCGATCCGCTGCTGAAGCTCAGCGTGCTGCGCGCCCCCGGGATGGCGGCCGGCATCGGCACCCTGACCTGCATGCAGATCGCCTACGGCGGCTTCCTGTTCACCTTCGCGCTGCACCTGCAGTCGGGCCTGGGCGACAGCGCGCTGCGCGCCGGGCTCGCCTTCGTACCGATGGCGGCGGTCTTCGGCCTGGTCGGCTTCTTCTGGCGCTCGCTGCCGGCCCGCACCCACGCGCTGCTG
The DNA here is from genome assembly GCF_016916835.1 of Actinacidiphila bryophytorum. Lineage (GTDB taxonomy): Bacteria > Actinomycetota > Actinomycetes > Streptomycetales > Streptomycetaceae > Actinacidiphila > Actinacidiphila bryophytorum. The sequence continues at coordinate 284,365 of NZ_JAFFIX010000002.1, forward strand.
CCGGCCGCGGGCCTGGTGCTGTGCGCGGCCGGCTACCTCGCCGTGGCCGCGGGCCTGCACGGCGGTACGCAGACCGGCCCGCTGCTGTGGGCGGGCCTGGTCGTGTGCGGGGCGGGCACCGGGCTGTCGCTCAGCCCGCTGCTGGCGCTGGCCCTGGTCGGGGTGCGGCCCGCGGAGGCGCCGGACGCCAGCGGGCTGCTCACGACCACGATGCAGCTGGGCCAGGTCGTCGGCGTGGCCGCCTTCGGCACCGTCTTCCTCTCGCTGGCGCAGTCCCGTCCTTCGGGCCATGCCATCGCCACGACGGCGGAGTGGATGGCGGCGCTGTCGGCGGTCGGCGCCGTCGGCGGCCTGTCGCTGGCCCGGACCGTACGCAAGGTGGCCGCCGCCGCGGGCAGGTGAGCCGCGGGCCGACGGGCCGCGGCCGGACGAGCCGCGGCCGGGCGGTCGGCCCTGGCGGGGATCAGCCCTGGCGGGGGCGCTCGAAGGTGAGGAGGAGGCCCTCGACGGCGCCGGGGCCTATGCGGCCCTTCACGTCGGCGGCGGTGATGGACTTCAGCGCCCAGCCGTCGGCGGCGTGCTTGTTGAGGGTCTTCTCCAGCTTGTCCCCGTCGAGCGCGTCGCCGATCAGGGACTCGCGGAAGGAGACGACCTTGTACTCGTACATGTTCTGGTCCTCGCATCGATCGGTTGCGGTCGGCACAGCCAACCACGAACGGCCGTACGCCGTCAGGCCCCTCCCCTCCCGGGCTCAGGCCGCCCCGGCGGCCGGCAGCGGTCCCGAAAGGCGGCCCAGCGGGATGTCGCGCATCCGCCGCAGCGGCGAGAACAGCAGCCACAGGCCGGCGCAGCAGCCGCCCGCCACCGCGATCCACAGCGTCGCCCGCACCCCGAGCGCGGCGGCGAGCGCCCCGCCGGCCAGGCCGCCCAGCGGAAGAGTGCCCCAGGTGATCCAGCGGGCGGCGGCGCTGACCCGGCCCAGCAGTTCCGGCGGGCAGGTGGCCTGGCGGTAGCTGGTCAGCGAGATGCCGGTCACGGTGGAGGCGAAGGTCCAGGAGATCCAGCCGGCGCCGAAGAGCAGCACCGCCCAGCCGCGCCCGGCCAGCGGGATCAGCAGCCCGGGCAGCGACAGCACCGTCATCGCGACCCAGCTGATCCGGGCCGAGCCCACCCGCCGGGCCAGCGGTGCCGCCGCCACCCCGCCCGCGACCCCGCCGGCCGCGCCCAGCGCCAGCAGCAGCCCGACCAGGCCGGGACGCAGGTCGAGGCTGCGGATCAGGAAGACCGGGCCGAGCGTCTCGACCATGATCACGAAGAAGTTGGCGGTGCCGTTGAACGCGACCGCATTGCGCAGGATCGGGTCGCGCAGCACATGGTTCAGGCCCGCGCCGATCTGCGCCCGCAGCGTGGGCCGTGCCGCGGCCTCGGCCTTTTCCGGCTCCCTGGCGCGTATCGCGGCGAGCGACAGCGCGGACACCGCGAAGGACAGCGCGTCAGCGGTCACCGCCGCCGCGGCGCCCACCAGCGAGACCAGCCCGGCGCCCGCGCCGGGTCCTGCGATCTGGGCGGCGGACTGCGAGGCGGCGAGCTTGCCGTTGCCGTCCATCAGCTGCTCGCGCTCCAGCAGCGCGGGCAGATAGCTCTGGTAGGCGACCGAGAAGAACACCGACAGCACACCGGAGGCGAGCGCGACACCGTAGAGCTGCCCGAGGGTCAGCACCCCGGCCGCGTGCGCGGCGGGCACCGAGCCGACGACGGCCAGCAGCCCCAGGTTGCAGCCGATCATCAGCCGCCGCTTGGCCACCCGGTCCACGACCGCCCCCGCGGGCAGCGCCACCAGCAGGTACGCACTGGTGCCCGCCGCGGACAGCAGCCCCACCTGGAAGGCGCTCGCGTGCAGCACGACGACCGCGACCAGCGGCAGCGCCAGCACGGAAATCTGCGAACCGATCTCGCTGACCGTCTGCCCGCCCCACAGCAGCAGGAAGTCCCGTCGGCGGTGCGGTGGTTGTCTCGTGGTGCCCATCGACCGATGCTCGCACCGCCCCATGCCGGTGTCCACGCCGCCCGCGCGGAACGCAACCGTCCGCCCCCGACGGCACCGCCGCCCTCGCGTTCCTCACGGCGGCGGGGGCGGCGGCGACGGGCCTGGTTGTTGCTGGGCTGAGCCCCGTCGTCTGTGGGCGGGGCTCAGATGGTGCCGTCCTGCCACCACCAGGCGCGGCCGAGGTCCGCGCGGCTGTCCACGTGCTGGTGGTCCTCGGTGTAGGTCTCAAGACCGGAGAAGCCGCAGGTCTCCGCCTTGCGGTAGACCGTCTGGTTGGAGACGCCGGGCACGTCGAGGTCGGCGGCGGTGCCGTACAGGTGCATGCTGTCGCTCGCCCCGCCCACGTCGGCGTTGTGCGCGATGCTGCGGAAGCCGGAGTTGACGGTGATCGGCACATTGCCGAGCTTCTTGCGCAGCGCTTCGAGCTTGTACATCGCCCGGCGGACGTTCTCCTTGGCGGCGGCGGCACTGACCTTGCCGCCGTCGAAGGTGCCGCTCACCCGGTCGGTGAACTCGCTGAAGTCGAAGTGCACGGTCGAACCGTCCGACTGCTGCAGGGCGTTGAGCTGCGCCTGGGTGGCGGGGCCGGCGACGCCGTCGGACGACAGGCCGTACGCCGACTGGAAGAGCCGCACCGCCGCGGCCGTCCCGGGCCCGAAGTCCCCGTCGATCGCCACCCGTACGTGCCCGGCACTGGCCGTCGGCCAGCCCGCGACCCTGATCTGCAACTCGGTGACGTCCGCGCCGGTCATCCCCTGCGACAGGGTGCGCGACCAGGAGTACGCGTACGCGGAGGACGACAGCAGCAGCGGCCCGAGGGCTGCCCCGGCACCGGCGGCCAGGCTGCCGCGCAGCAGAGTGCGGCGGTTGAACGGGGCTGAGAACGAGGTCATCGCTGTCCCTTTCGGTAACCGTACGGGTGCCAGCCGCGGTTGCGGCGGACCCAGGATGGCTGCCGGTACGGGAGGTGCCAAGGGGTGCGGCTGTTGTCCGGGAGGCGGCCTACAGGCCGCCGGTCTGCCTACGGTACGGCCGGTGCGCTCGGCCGTACGGCGAACTCGGCGAGGCTGCGGTGGAAGGTCAGCCCCGGCCGCCCGCCGAACTCGCTTTCCCCGACGACCTCGAACCCCGACCTGGCCAGCACCGCCCGCGACGCCTTGTTGTCCAGCGTCGTGGCCGCCCGCAGGTCGGTGAGCCCGTAGCTGTTGGCGGCGATCCCGCACAGCTCCCGTACGGCCCAGCTCGCCAGCCCGGCCCCCGCGGCCCGCTCGGCGATCCGGTACCCCAGCTCGGCCTCGCCGTCCGCCGCGTCCACGAGGTTCACCCGCCCCAGGATCTCCCCCTTCGGCCCGGCGATCACATGGAAGTAGCAGATCCCCGCATCCTGCTCGGCGAGCAGCGCATGAAGCCGCTCGTCGAAGTGGGCGAAGTAGTCGTCCCCCCGATCCGAGATCGACGCGGCGAAGTAGGCCCGGTTCTCCAGCTCGAAGTCGAGCAGGGCGGGAATGTGACCGGGGCGGAGGAGCTGAATCTCTGGCATGGCCAGGAATATAGAAAAGCGGGTGCGCATCGGGCCAACCCGCTGATGAGAGGCCTCCCGCCGGGCCTTCACAGCGCTTTGAGCCCGAGCGCGAACCAGACAACCTTGCCCACGTGCTGCCGCGGATACGTCCCCCAGTCCGCGGCAAGCGCCGCCACCAGAACCAGCCCCCGCCCTCCTTCCGCCTCCGGCGCCGCGCCCGCCTTCACGACCGGCGGTACGTCGGAGGCGTCCGCGACCTCCACCCGCAGCAGCCGGCCCGGGTCCATCTCCGCACCGACCGCGATCAGCCGCCCCGTCGGACGGCACGCATGCCGCACGGAGTTCGTCACCAGCTCGCTGACCAGCAGTTCCGCCACGTCCCGTACGTCCCCACCCACCCCCCACTCCTCCATCTGCTCCCGCAGCAGCCGCCGCGCCCTGCCCGGGGCCTTCGCGCTCCGGGTGAAGCTCCACCCCGCGCTCACACCCCGGCCGTACAGAGTCTCCATCCGTCCCACACCACTCTCTCGTCACACGACAATTACCGTCCGTCGTACAAGCGTTGCCGTATGCAGTTAGGCTCGGCAATGGAGTGGCACCCAGCTCCCGCACTGTCAGGAAGGCCGCACGCCGTGGTTCAGCCCAAGGAACTCAACCCCTTCGACTCCCCCCAGTCCTTCTACGGCGCAGAATTGCGCCGCTTACGCGAGAAGGCGGGCCTCTCCCAAGAAGCCCTCGGCGAACGCGTCTTTTGCTCCGGCGCGTATGTCGGCCAGATCGAATCCGCCAACCGCCGCCCGCAGCTGGACCTTTCCCAGCGGATGGACTCCGTGCTGAACACGGGCGGCCACCTGGAGCGGCTGTGCCGGATGGTGCTGAAGACGACGAAGCATGCGGAGTATTTCGCGCACGTCGCGGAGTTGATGACGCAGGCGGCTGCGATCTGCGAGTTCGCGGCGCAGATACTGCCCGGCCTGCTGCAGAGCGAGGCGTATGCGCGAGCCCTGATCCGGGCGACCAGCCCGCTGCTGGCCGACAGACAGGTCGAGGAGCGGGTGCACGCCCGTATCGAGCGAGCTGTCCTCTTCGACGACCCAACAACGCCGCAGTATTGGGCCATCCTGCACGAGGCCGCCCTGCGGACGGGCGTCTGCGATCGCGCGGGTATGCGGGAGCAACTGCTGCACATCGCCGAACTCGCCCGCAGTAGGCGGATCATGGTGCAGATCGTCCCGTTCAGTGCGGGAGCCCATCCGCTCGCCGGAAGCGCCCTCACCCTGATGACCTTCGAGGACGCACCACCCGCCGTCTACCTGGAAGGTGCTCACTCAGGTCACTTGCTGGACTCACCAGCAATCGTCAGCGAGTACCAGCGGTCATACGATTGCGCCAGGGCCGTCGCACTGTCACCGGGGGCGTCCCTGACGCTGATGGAGTCGGTGGCAGAGGAGTACGGCAGACATGAGCACAGCGCGGGACCTGGGCACGGCTCAGTGGCGTAAGTCGTCGTACAGCAACGGAGACGGCGGCAACTGCGTAGAGGTCGCGGACGGCATACCCGGCGTGCGCCCCGTCCGCGACTCGAAGGACCCCGAGGGTCCAACCCTCCTCTTCCCCCACCCCGCCTGGTCCGCCTTCATCACCGCCATAAAGTCCGGCGACCTCCCCCTGGCGCCCCTGACCGCCCCAGCCGGGGGTCAGCTCGCCCGACGGTGATTAACGACATCCTGGCGGCACATCGTCCGGACGAGGGCTTCGCCCGCGATGTATACGCGACCCGCGAACTGCTCACGGATGGGCCAAGTGCGTCATGGCCCGACGCCTGATCCTCGACACGGGAATCTTCGTCGCTAGATGTGGCGGTCGAGTACCTATGCCGCGAACTGTAGCGGGGGCGGGACGCGAGGTACTTGCGGCGGGCCTCGATCGTCCGGGTCAGGTCGGTGAGCGGGGTGAAGGCCAGGTCGCCGGTGGGGCCGCGGCCGGAGGCCAGGAGGTGGTGGGAGCCGAGGTCGACGCGCAGCGCCCAGGCGCCGGCGGGGTGCCGTTGGAGCGCCCCGGGGTGCGGGGTGCCGTCGATGTCGACCGTGACGTCTTCGAGGGGTACGGCGGCGAGTTCGGCCGGGATGTCGTCGACGGTGTTCTGGTCGAGCAGGTCCCGCCAGGTCGTCACCCTGACGTGTGGCTGCCCGGTGTCCCACGGGCCGTACGCGAGGGTCAGCGACTGCAGCGAGCCGTCGACGGTGTGGCTCTCGGCCAGCGTGCACGGCTCGAACCACGCCGTCCGCAGCCGGTAGACGGGTTCCGGGCTGTCCCGGAAGGACCTGGCGAGCGTCTCGTACGTCGCGTCCCGTAAGGCGGCGCGCACCTGGTCGTTGGCATCGCGGCGATCCATGCCACCAGGTTGCCACGCGGCGCGCACCGGCAGAAGTACGTCACTCCCCGACCGTGCCGTCGATGGCCTCGCGGAGGAGGTCGGCGTGGCCGTTGTGGCGACCGTATTCGAGGATGACGTGGAGCATCACCGTGCGCAGGGAGAGGTCTTCCGGGCCGCGGGAGTTGTGGACGACCGCGTCCAGGGTGGGGGCTGCGGCCTCGATGCGGCGGGCGTGGGCGATCTCGGACTGCCAGGCCGTGAAGGCCTCCTCGCGGGTCGCGGTGGCGGCGTCGTAGGCGACCTGGAAGTCCAGGGAGTCGGACCAGACCAGGGGGATGTCCTCGGCGGCGACGACCCGGCGGAACCAGGCGCGTTCGACCTCGGCCATGTGCCGTACGAGGCCGAGCAGGCTCAGCGTCGAGGGCGGCATCGACTGCCGCCGCAACTCCTCGTCGGTGAGCCCGTCGCATTTGAGGGCGAGCGTCGCCCGGTGGTGGTCGAGGAAGCCGCGCAGCGTCTCGCGCTCACCGGCGACGTTGGGAGGCCAGGGCCGTTCCGTGGTCACCGGGCCATTGTCCCGCTCAGGCGCCCTCGCCCTGCACCCAGGTCAGCAACTGCTCGGTGTCCAGGTCGATGGAGACGGGCTCGGGGAGGCTGACGGTCTTCCCGAAGGGCACGATGACCCGCTTCTGGTAGACACCGCCGTCCGGCTCGCTGTGGACGGTGACCTCACGGGTGTCGCGGTCGATGAGCAGGTACACGGGAATCGCCGACTCGGCATATGCGCGAGGCTTTTCGATACGGTCGCGCTGCGTGGTGTCACGGTCGAACGACGTGACCTCCACCGTCATGAGCACACCGTCCGGTTCGGCCCACTCGCCGCGGGACGTTTCGACGAGGTGGTTGACCGGGGCGAGGACGCCGTCCGGGATCGCGCGGCCGTTGAGGTAGGTCTCGATCTTGAGGCCCTGCCCGACGCTCAGCTCCCATTCCGGCCGCTGCTGGATGCACTGCCGCACCAGCCACATCGTCATCGCCGTGTGAATCACATCTGGCACGGCTTTGGCCCCCAGCTTTCCGCCTATGAGCTCAAGCCGGAGCCCCTCGGTCTCTCGTGCCGCGAGGGAGGCCAGGTGCTCGAAAGCCTCGGGCTCCAGCGCCTGGTTACGCGCCTGCGGCCGGTCGTCCACAGCGGTCACCCCGTACCTCCCTGTGTCCGGGTATTCACGCTCGGTTCATCACTCTATCGGATCAACGAACCGTCCGTGACCGGATGATCACACTCGACGCCTCGATGCGCTTCCGCGCCCAGGAATCGAGCGTAGCCGTCGGCAAGTCGGTCCGCCGGGTCCGCGTGGCCCGAGCCGCCTAGACTCGGGCGGATGTGGTGGCGGGGGAAGAGGGAAAAGCTCGGGCGGGACTTCGGGCTGGTGTGGGGCGGGCAGCTGGTCGACCAGTTCGGGTCGCAGGTGAGCCGGCTGGCGCTGCCGCTCGTGGCGATCGTGACCCTGCACGCCTCGGACTTCGAGGTGGCCGCGCTCGGCGCGGCGGGGGCGCTGCCCGTGCTGCTGGTGTCGCTGCCCGCCGGGGCCGTCGTGGACCGGGTGCGGCGGCGGCCGGTGATGATCTGGTGCGCGGCGGGGTGCGCGCTCGCGATGGGGTCGGTGCCGCTCGCGAACGCCCTGTGGCACCTGACGCTCGCGCAGCTCTACGCCGTCGCCCTCGTCGTCGGCTCGCTGACGGTGGTCTTCGACGCCGCCGCCGGGTCGCTGCCGCTGCTGCTGGTGGGGCGGGAGCGGCTGGTGGAGGCGACCGGGCGGATGAACACCGGGCGCGGGCTCGCCGAGATGGCGGGCCCGAGCGCGGGCGGCTTCCTGGTCGGGGCGCTGGGCGCGGCCCGCGCGGTGAGCGTCGACGCGGCCTCGTACGTCCTGAGCGCGGGCATGCTCGCGCTGATGCGCTTCCGTGAGCCGGCCCCGAAGCCGCGGGCGGCGGGCACGCGGCTGCGGCACGAGATACGCGAGGGCCTGCGCCTGGTGCTGCGGCACCCGCTGCTGCGGGTCATGGTGCTGGCCGACGCGGTGACGACCTTCCTGCTGGCCGGGGTCAGCGCCTTCTGGCTGCTGTACGTGATCAGGGAGCTGCACTGGAGCGTGCGCGCGGCGGGCCTGGTGTACGGGCTGAGCCTGATCGGCGGCGTCCTGGGCGGCATGGCGGCCCGCCGGGTCGTCGAACGGGTGGGGATGAGCCGGACGATGGTGCTGGGCACCCTGCTGTCGGCGCCGCTGGAGACGGTGACGCCACTGGTGGGCCGCGGCCCGGCGGGGCAGTGGACGGTGGCGCTGGCCTTCACCGCGCTGACCGCGACGGGCATGGTCGCGGTGACGGCGACGGGGTCGGTACGCCAGCTGGTCTGCCCGCCGGACATGCTCGGCCGGATGACGGCGACCACCCGCTTCCTGGCGCAGGGCCTGCGCTTCCTCGGCCCGCTGGCGGCGGGCGCCCTGGCCACCTGGGCGGGGCTGCGCCCGGCGCTGCTGGTCCTGGCCGGGGCGACGCTGCTGCCCGGGCTGATCCTGCTGGCCTCGCCGATACGTTCGATGCGCGAGGTCCCGGTGCACGAGGCGTACGCGGCCGGCCCCGCGTAAAGCGTGTCCCGCGGGTGGGTCGTCCCTACGATGGGGGGACGGATCGTTCGCGCCGGAGGGGGACCATGCCCGAGGTCGAGGTGTTGGTGGGACAGGTGGTGCCCGCGATCAGTGCGGCCGTCGGGGCGTACGGGGTCGGGGTGCTCAGCCGGGTGCAGGACGCGGCGGCGCAGGGCACGGTCGGGCTGGGGCGGCGGCTGCTGGCGCGGCTGCTGGGTGTGGCGGCGGAACCCGGGCGGTTGGAGGGCGCCGTCGAGGACCTCGCGGCGGCCGAGGAGGACGACCCGGACGCGGTGGCCGCACTGCGGTTGCAGGTCCGGCGGATCCTGCTGGAGCACCCGGAGCTGGCGGCCGAGCTGGCCGGGATGTTCCCCGCGGGGCCGCAGGCGCATGCGACCGGCACCCGGTCGGTGGCCGTCGCGGGCGACAACACGGGGCCGATCACGACGGGCGACAACTCCCCGGTGAGGGACGGCGGTTGAGCACCGAACCGCAGGCAGGCGGCCCCCCGGGCGCGGGCGCGCAGCCCGAAGCCGCACACACCGCACCCCCGGGCGCCCGGCCCGGAGCCGTTCTCCCCCAACCCCCCGGCGGCGAGCGCTCCGTCACCGTCGGCGCCGCCAACCACGCCCCGGTCACCACCGGCGACCACTCCCCGATCACCGCCGTGACGGTCGGCTCCCTCCCCCCGGTCGCGGACGTCCCGCCCGCCGCAGGCCCCGTCGGCCTCGACGCGCAGGCCCGCCAGTTCGTGGGCCGCACACGGGAGTTGGCCGTGCTGGAGCAGGCCCTGTCCGGCGGCAGGGGAGCCGTGGTCCAGGCCGTGCACGGCCTGGGCGGCATCGGCAAGAGCGCTCTGGCGGCGCAGTACGTGGCCCTGCACGCCCGGGAGTTCACCCAGGTCGTGTGGCTCACCGCGGAGGACGGCGCCGGCGTCGAGGCGGGCCTGCGCCGGCTGGCGATCGCGCTGGAACCGCAGCTCGACCGCTTCCTGTCCTCCGAGGCGCTGGCGGAACGCGCGGTCGCCTGGCTGGCCGCGCACGACGGCTGGCTGCTGGTCCTGGACAACGTCACCGCGATGCGCGACATCAGCGCCCTGCTGGAGCGGCTGGGCGGGGGCGGCGGACGCTTCCTGGCCACGAGCCGCCGCGCGGTCGGCTGGCAGCGGATCGGCGCGACGCCCGTACGCCTGGACGTCCTCGCGCCGGACGAGGCGCTGGCCCTGCTGGGCAGGACCGTCGGGGCGGCGGCGCAAACCCTCGACGGGGGCGACGAGTTGTGCGCGCAGCTCGGCCACCTCCCGCTGGCCATCGTGCAGGCCGGCGGCTACATCGCGCAGAACGGCCTGACGGCACGGGCGTATCTGGCCCTGCTGGCCGAGCAGTCGGCGCACCTTTACGCGACCGGCGACGAGGACACCGACCCCGGCCGCACCATCGCCAGGACCTGGCGGCTGATCCTGGACCGGCTGGCCGCCGACGACCCGCTGCCGGGGCGGATCCTGCGGGTCCTGGCCTGGTTCGCCCCGGACGGCATCCCGGCCGGCCTGCTGAACGGCCTGGCCCCGCAGCCGGGCCTGGGCGAGGCGCTGGGGAAGCTGGCCGCGTACAACATGCTCACCCGCGGCGGCGACCCGGAAGAACCGCTGCTCGCCGTCCACCGCCTGGTCCAGGCGGTCTCCCGCACCTCTGACCCGGCGGACCCGCACCGCACACCGGAGCTGGTCGACGAGGCCCGCGCCAGGGCGACCAGGCTGCTGATCGACGCCGCCCCCCGGCAGCCGGGCAGCCCGGCGACCTGGCCGGTGTGGCGCCGCCTGCTCCCGCACGTCCTCGCACTCGCCGACCACACCTCCCCGGAGACCGACACCCTCACGACCTGCCGGCTGCTGGGCCTCACCGGTGAATTCCTGCAGGACCAGGGGGACTTGCCGCGCGCGATCGACCAGCTGAGCCGCACCTACGACAGCGACCGGCGCCTGCAGGGCGCCGACAGCCCCAGCACGATGATCTCGCTGAACAACCTCGCGCTCGCCCACGAAGGCGCGGGCCATCTCCAGCGGGCGATCGAGCTGCACGAGCGGAACCTCGCCGACCGGCTGCGCATCCTCGGCCCCGACCACCCCAACACCCTGACCAGCCGCAACAATCTCGGCTACACCTACCGGGAGGCCGGGGACCTGGACCGGGCGCTCCCGCTGCTTGAGCAGAACCTCGAAGACCGGCTGCGCATCCTCGGCCCCGACCACGCCAACACCCTGGTCTCCCGCAACAACCTCGCCCTCGCCTACCGTTCTGCGGGCGACCTCGACCGCTCCATCGCACTGCACGAGCACAACCTGGCCGAGCGCGTACGCGTCCTCGGCCCCGACCACCCCAACACCCTGGGCTCGCGCACCAACCTCGCCGACGCGTACCACGCGAAGCGGGACCTCGACCGGGCGATCCCGCAGCACGAGCAGCTGGTCGCCGACTCCGAACGCGTCCTCGGCCCGGACCACCCCACCACCCTGATCGCCCGCAACAACCTCGCCACCGCCTACCGTTCTGCGGGGCAGGTGGACCGGGCACTGGCCATGCACGAGCAGATCCTCGCGGCCCGGCTGCGCATCCTCGGCCCCGACCACCCCAACACCCTGAATTCGCGCAACAACCTCGCCAGCACCGTCAGGGCGACCGGGGACGTCGCACGGGCCGCCGCGCTGTTCGAACCCCTGCTCGCCGACGTGGAGCGAGCCCTCGGCGCGGACCACCCGCAGACCCGCACGGTCCGCGACAACCTCGACAGCGCCCGCCGGCGCCTCGCCGACCTCGCGCGACGGGCGCAGGACCCGCCCGCCTGACCCCCTGTGACCGGCGTCACGGCCGCGGTTGTCACGCCCGCCCGCACCCGCCCGTCCTCCCCGCGTCAAGGAAGTACGCGAGGGAAGTACGCACAGGCAGGGGAGTCATCATGCGAGTAGTCGTCGCGGGCGCGACCGGGGTCGTCGGGCGGCAGGTCGTGCCGCTGCTCACCGCCGCGGGGCACGAGGTCGTCGCGCTGTCGCGCAGGCCGGGACCGCAGCGGGCCGCAGGGGTGCGGGCCGTCGGCGTGGACGCCCTGGACCAGGCCGCACTGGCCGCGAGCGTGCGGGACGCGCAGCCGGACGCCGTCGTGCACCTGCTCACCGCGATCCCCGCGCGGATCGACCCGCGCCGGATGGAACGGGACTTCGCGCTGACCAACCGGCTGCGCACCGAGTCCGCACGGACACTGGCCTCGGCCGCGGGCGACGCCGGCGCCCGCTTCCTCGCGCAGGGCCTGGCCTACGCCTACGACCCGGCGCCCGGCGCGGCCGACGAGGACGCGCCGTTCTGGAACCGGCCGCCCAAGCAGTGGGCGACGACCCTGGAGGCGCTGCGGACGCTGGAGCGGATCACCGCGGAGGCCGGCGGCCTGGTGCTGCGCTTCGGGCACCTCTACGGACCCGGCACCGCCTTCGGGCGCGGCGGGTCGGGCCTGGCGCAGATCAGCGCCCGCAAGATGCCGGTCGTCGGCGACGGCAGCGGCACCTTCTCCTTCACCCACACCCGGGACGCGGCCTCCGCGGTGGTCGCCGCGCTGGACCACCCGCAGGTGACCGGGGCGCTCAACATCGTGGACGACGAGCCCGCGCTGCTGCGCGACTGGCTGCCCGGGGTGGCCGCGCTGCTCGGCGCCCCGGCGCCGCAGAAGGTCCCCACGGCGATGGCCCGGCTCGCCGCCGGCGCATGGGGCGCCGCCTTCATGACCAGGCTGCGCGGCGCCGACAACTCCCGGGCCAGGCAGGCCCTGGAGTGGGCGCCGCGCTACCCGACCTGGCGCGAGGGCTTTACGGCCGAGCACCTGGGGAGCGAGCAGGCGGCGCGAAAGGCGTGAAGAGACGGGACGGCGTGCCGGCTACTGCTCGCCGAGCGCCATCCACTTGCCCGGGTCCGCGAGCGGTTCGAACCCCACCTGGGCGTAGACGCCGTGCGCGTCGGCGGTGGCCAGCATGATGCGGCGCAGGCCGTAGGGGGCGAGGTGGTCGCGCACGGCGGCCACCAGCGCCGTCCCGAGGCCCTTGCCGCGGGCGGCGGGATCGACGTAGACGTCGCAGAGCCAGGCGAAGGTGGACAGGTCGGTGACGATCCGCGCGTACGCGGACTGGGCGCCCGACGCGCTGTCGTAGACCCCGAAGTTGAGGGATCCGGCGATCGCCGCGTCCTGCTTGTCCCGCGGACGCCCGAGCGCCCAGTACGCGTCCTGTGACAGCCACCGGTGGATGAGCGCCGCGTCGAGCCGCGCGGGGTCGGTGGACAACTCGTAGCCGTCGGGCAGTTCGTGCGTCATGCCCGCACCCAACCAGCCCGCGCAGCGCCCCTGCCAGCCAATTTCGCTACGCGGACGGGCAGTACGTGAGGGCCGCCACCCCCGGTCCCATCACGGTGGCCTCGGCGAGCGTGAGGTCCACCCGGCGCGAGCCCGGCTCGAAGAGCCGGGGTCCCGCCTTGCCCAGCAGCACCGGCGAGACCAGCACCCGGTATTGGTCCACCAGGCCGGCTTCCAGCAGCGCCGCGGTCAAGGACTCGCCGCCGTAGGCGACCAGGTCGCCGCCGGGCTGTTCCTTGAGCTTGCAGGTGGCCGCGACCGCGTCCCCTTCGAGCAGCTGCGAGTTCTGCCACGGCAGTTCGGTGAGGGTGGTCGAAGCCACGTGCTTGGGGAGGCTGTTGAGCTTGTCGACGTAGGCGAGCCCGGACCTGCCCGGCCAGATGGCGGCGAAGAGCTGGTAGGTCCTGCGGCCCAGCAGCAGCCCGTCGCAGTTCTTCAGCAGACTCCCGTGGTAGCGGGCCGTCGCCTCGTGGTCGAAGGGCAGCCCCCAGTCCTGCAGGTCCCCCACGTGCCCGTCCAGCGTCGCGTACGTCGTCACGATCAGCTTGCGCATCACTGCCTCTTTCCCGCGGTCCGTGTCCCCGGTTCGTGTCCGGCAGGGGTGCAGACACCGGGGCGGGGCCGAAGTGGGCGGTGACGCACCGGGGGGCGTACGCGGCGGGCCCGGCTGAAGCGCCGGGCCGCCGCGTACGCCCCCCAGGGGTCGCGCGATTCAGGCCAGCAGCCCCGGAATCGTGCCCTCGTGCACCGCACCCAGCTCGGCCAGCGGGATCGCGAACTCGCCCTGGACCTCCACCGCGTCGCCGTCGATCACGCCGATCCGGGTGACCGGCAGACCGCGCGCACCGCACATGTCGGTGAAGCGCAGCTCCTCCGAGCGCGGCACCGCGACGATCGCGCGGCCCGCGGACTCCGAGAAGAGGAAGGTGAAGGCGTCGAGCCCGTCCGGCACGACGAGCCGGGCACCGTGGCCGCCGCGCAGGCAGGACTCGGTGACCGCCTGGATCAGGCCACCGTCGGACAGGTCGTGGGCGGCGTCGATCATGCCGTCGCGCGAGCCGGAGATCAGGATCTCGGCGAGCAGCTTCTCCCGCTCCAGGTCCACTGCGGGCGGCATGCCGCCGAGGTGGTCGTGGACGACCTGGGACCAGGCCGAGCCGCCGAACTCCTCGCGGGTCTCGCCCAGCAGCAGGATCAGCTGGCCCTGCTCGCCGAACGCCATCGGCGTACGCCGGTTGACGTCGTCGATCACGCCGAGCACCGCGACCACCGGGGTCGGGTGGATGGCCGCGTCCCCGGTCTGGTTGTACAGCGAGACGTTGCCGCCGGTCACCGGGGTGCCCAGGGCCAGGCAGCCGTCGGCGAGACCGCGGGTGGCCTCGGCGAACTGCCACATGACCGCCGGGTCCTCGGGGGAGCCGAAGTTCAGGCAGTCGGAGACGGCCAGCGGCTTCGCACCGGTCGCGGCGACGTTGCGGTACGCCTCCGCCAGCGCGAGCTGCGCACCCGTGTAGGGGTCGAGCTTGGCGTAGCGCCCGTTGCCGTCGGTGGCCAGCGCCACGCCGAGGTCGGTGTCGGCGTCGATGCGTACGACACCGGAGTCCTCGGGCTGGGCCAGCACCGTGTTGCCCTGCACGAAACGGTCGTACTGGTCGGTGACCCAGGACTTGGACGCCTGGTTGGGCGAGCCGACCAGCGTGAGCACCTGGGCGCGCAGCTCCGCGGAGTCCGCGGGCCGCGGCAGCCGGCCCGCGTCGTCGGCCTGCAGCGTGTCCTGCCAGTCGGGGCGGGCGTAGGGGCGGTGGTACGTCGGCCCCTCGTGCGCCACGGAACGCGGCGGCACGTCCACGATCTGCTCGCCGTGCCAGAAGATCTCCAGCCGCGAACCCTCGGTGACCTCACCGATGACGGTCGCGATGACATCCCACTTCTCGCAGATCTCCAGGAAGCGGTCGACCTTGTCCGGCTCGACGATCGCGCACATCCGCTCCTGCGACTCGCTCATGAGGATCTCCTCGGGCGAGAGCGTCGCGTCGCGCAGCGGCACGGTGTCCAGCTCGACCCGCATGCCGCCGGAGCCGGCCGAGGCCAGCTCGGAGGTGGCGCAGGACAGGCCGGCGCCGCCGAGGTCCTGGATGCCCGCGACCAGCTGCTCGCGGAAGATCTCCAGGGTGCACTCGATGAGCAGCTTCTCCTGGAAGGGGTCGCCGACCTGGACGGCGGGCCGCCGGGAGGGTCCTGTGGAGTCGAAGGTCTCGCTGGCCAGCACCGACACACCGCCGATGCCGTCGCCGCCGGTCCTGGCGCCGTACAGGATCACCTTGTTGCCGGCGCCCGAGGCCTGCGCGAGGTGGATGTCCTCGTGCTTCATGACGCCCACGCACAGCGCGTTGACCAGCGGGTTGCCCTGGTAGCAGGGGTCGAAGACGACCTCGCCGCCGATGTTGGGCAGGCCCAGGCAGTTGCCGTAGCCGCCGACGCCGGCGACGACGCCGGGCAGTACGCGCTTGGTGTCGGGGTGGTCGGCGGCGCCGAAGCGCAGCGGGTCCATGACCGCGACCGGGCGCGCGCCCATGGCCAGGATGTCCCGCACGATGCCGCCGACACCGGTGGCCGCGCCCTGGTAGGGCTCGATGTACGAGGGGTGGTTGTGCGACTCGATCTTGAAGGTGACCGCGTAGCCCTGGCCGACGTCGACCACTCCGGCGTTCTCACCGATGCCGACCAGCAGCGCGTCGGTCTGCGGCGCCTTCTCGCCGAACTGCTTCAGGTGCACCTTGCTGGACTTGTACGAGCAGTGCTCGGACCACATGACCGAGTACATGGCCAGCTCGGCGCCGGTCGGGCGGCGGCCCAGGATCTCCCTGATCCGGGCGTACTCGTCCTCCTTGAGGCCGAGTTCCTTCCAGGGCTGCCCCGACTCGGGGGTCTCGGCGGCGTGCTTGACGGTATCCAGGGTCACGCTCGGTCGCTCCTTCGCGCGATGTGGTGCTGACGTCGCTGGCTGGGGCGCTCAGTCGCTCCCTCGGCGGCTCCGGTATCGAGACTCATGCGGAGACCAGCTTCTTGATGACCGAGGTGAAGAAGGCGAGGCCGTCGGTGCGGCCGGTGCCGATCAGCGGCTCGACCGCGTGCTCGGGATGCGGCATGAGGCCGACGACGTTGCCCGCCGCGTTGCTGATGCCGGCGATGTCGCGCAGCGACCCGTTCGGGTTGACGTCCCGGTAGCGGAAGACGACCCGGCCCTCGGCCTCCAGGTCGTCGAGGGTGCGCTCGTCGGCGGTGTAGCGGCCGTCGATGTTCTTCAGCGGGATGGAGATCTCCTCGCCGGCCGCGTAGTCCGCGGTCCAGGCGGTGGCTGCCGTCTCGACCCGCAGCTTCTGGTCGCGGCACACGAAGTGGAGCCCGGTGTTCCTGAGCATCGCACCCGGCAGCAGATGCGCTTCGCACAGCACCTGGAAACCGTTGCAGATGCCGAGCACGGGCATTCCTGCGTTCGCCTGTTCGACAATCGATCCCATCACGGGCGAGAAGCGGGAGATCGCGCCGGCCCGCAGATAGTCGCCGTAGGAGAAGCCGCCGGGCAGAACGACCGCGTCGACCTGCTTGAGGTCCTTGTCGCGGTGCCAGAGCGGAACCGCTTCCGCGCCCGCGATGCCGATCGCCCGCTGCGTGTCGCGGTCGTCCAGCGTGCCGGGAAATGTGACGACACCAATGCGGGCAGTCACGACTCGACCTTTACGTCGAAGTCCTCGATCACGGTGTTGGCGAGAAAGGTTTCCGCCATCTCCCGAATGCGGGCGAGGGCGGCGTCGTCGACCGGCCCCTCGACCTCGAGTTCAAAGCGCTTTCCCTGGCGGACGTCGGAGATCCCGGCGAAGCCGAGGCGCGGCAGCGCACGCTGTACTGCCTGGCCCTGGGGGTCGAGGATCTCCGGCTTGAGCATGACGTCGACTACGACGCGTGCCACTGGCACTCCCGGTGGTGTGGTGCGTGAGGTGGCTCCAGCGTACCCGGTGCGAAATTCTACGCGAGTAGATATGGGATGTACGTCCGATCAGCGGCAGATCATGCATCACGTTTATGTATCGGCTGTCAAAATACCTGGGGAAACCCGGCGGAAAATCATAGGGTCCCGATGGCGTACAAGGCTTGGGATGACGCGCGGCCGGGAATTATCAGTAACATCTGCCGTCCCATTCCGTGACACCGCACAAGCACCGCCCTGAATGCACATTTGTCGACACCTGCGCGTCGGCGTGCCCGCGACACCACAGCCGGGCCGTACCCGTACCGCACCGGGCCGCGAGGCCACGGCGGCACGGCGCGGCCGCCGGCCCCGGCGACACCGGCCGGTCACCGCGGGGGCATGCCGACGGCGTACGAAAGGACCGATTCCCCATGGCGCAACGCGTACTGGTCACCCTCGCCGATGATCTCGACGGCGGCGAGGCCGCGGAAACGATCGCATTCGGCGTCGACGGGCAGTGGTACGAGATCGACCTCTCGTCCGAGAACGCGGACAAACTGCGCCACGAGCTGGCGCCCTACGTCGAAGCCGGCCGCCGCCGCACGCTTTCCGGCCGCGCCTACAAGCGCACCCCCATCGCCCCCACCCCGGCCACCGTCCGCGCGTGGGCGCAGTCCAACGGATTCGAGGTGCCGGCCCGCGGCCGCATTCCCAAGAAGGTCTACGAGGCGTTCAACAAGGCGGGCTGAACGCAGGGCAGTTGGGGGTGCGACCGACCGGTCAGCAGCCGGCCGCACCCCCGGCTCCGACCGCGACACGGCGGGCAGGGGCCGACTGGACAGCCACCCCCATCCGTCCGCTAGTGTGTGGAGCACGCCGAGGGCAGGACCGAAAGGCCAGGTCAGCGGACATCATGCGGGTGTAGCTCAGTAGTAGAGCGCCCCCCTTCCAGGGGGGAGGCGCAGTGTGCAATTCCTGTCGCCCGCTCCGATCGCCGACGCGAAAGCGCCACGGCCGATGACTCCGGTCATTGACATGTGGCGCATCGGGTAGAGTGGTCAGCACGACCTGCGGACGTGGCTCAGTTGGTAGAGCATCACCTTGCCAAGGTGAGGGTCGCGAGTTCGAATCTCGTCGTCCGCTCCAGCAGGAACGAAGGCCCCGGTCACATGACCGGGGCCTTCGCCATGTGCCCGTCGTGTGTCGGGTCTCACACCCGGCGGAAAGCAGTTTCCGGTGCGCTGGGCCGATCGGGTACAGTATCTGCACGACCTGCGGACGTGGCTCAGTTGGTAGAGCATCACCTTGCCAAGGTGAGGGTCGCGAGTTCGAATCTCGTCGTCCGCTCCAGGAAGAACGAAGGCCCCGGTCACCCGACCGGGGCCTTCGCCGTTCCTACCGTCCGGGCTACGACCAGGGGGTGCCGGTCAGCCGCTCGTACGCCTCCACGTAGCGCGCCCTGGACTGCTCCACGACCTCCGGCGGCAGCTCGGGCGGGGGGGCGTCGCCGCTGCGGTCCCAGCCCGAGGCGTCGGACGTCAGCCAGTCGCGGATGAACTGCTTGTCGAAGGCCGGCTGCGCGTGCCCCGGCTCCCACAGGTCGGCCGGCCAGTAGCGCGACGAGTCCGGCGTCAGCACCTCGTCGGCGATCACCAGCCCGCCCCGGTCGTCATGGCCGAACTCGAACTTCGTGTCCGCCAGGATCAGCCCGCGCTCCCTGGCCACGTCCCGCGCCCGCCCGTAGACCGCCAGCGTCGTCTGCCGCAGCTGCGCCGCCGTCTCCGCGCCGACCTGGCGGGCGACCTCCTCGTACGACACGTTCTCGTCGTGGTCGCCGACCGCGGCCTTCGTCGCCGGGGTGAAGATCGGCGCCGGCAGCTCCGAGCCGTCCACCAGGCCCTCGGGCAGCGCGAGACCGCACACCGTACGGTGCTCGTCGTACTCCAGCAGCCCCGAGCCGGTCAGATAGCCGCGTGCCACGCACTCCACCGGCACCATCCGCAGCGACCTGCACACCATCGTCCGGCCCGCCCAGTCCGCGGGCGCACCCTCGGGCACCTCGGTCGAGACCACGTGGTTGGGCACCAGGTCGGCCAGCTGGTCGAACCACCACAGCGACAGCCGGGTCAGCACCCGCCCCTTGTCCGGGATGTCGGTGGGCAGCACCCAGTCGTACGCCGAGGTGCGGTCACTGGCCACCATCACCAGGTCCCCGGCCTCGTTGCGGTACAGCTCGCGCACCTTGCCGGTGTGCAGATGGACCAGTCCCGGCACCTGCACCGGCTCCGGTTTGTCGACGAATCCGGGCATCGGTCGTCCTCCCCAATCGGTGGTTCAGCCCCTGATTCTCGCGTACCGGGAGGGATGCGGCGCGCGCAGGTCGCGGCGCCCGGGCCGGATGCGCCTGTGGACTCAGCAGTGCTTGCAGATACGATCCAGCAGATTGGCGGTCGCACGCTGGATGCGCGCATCCACATGCCCGGGCCGGTCCAGCGCCGGCGACCAGGCGAAGGTCCCCGACGCGAAGACGTACGCACCGCTCGGCGCCCGGTAGAGCGACGTCTCCTGGTGGCAGCGGCGCCCGTCCGCCGCCTCGTACGGCGAGTGCGCCAGCAGGATGCGCTCGGTCGACTCCGGCAGCGGCGTCCGCGGGAAGTAACGGTCCGCCTCACCCGCCACCAGGCCCTCCACCGCGTCACCCTCCGCCGCGCCCGTCGCCTCCCACAGCCAGTGCCCCGCATTGCGCACCACCAGCGGCGACGGCTGCGGCACCCGGCCCGCGTACTGAACCCCCAGCAGCAGCTGCTCCGGCTCCCCCAGCTCCCGCCACAGGCTGCCGCGGCCCTTGGTGTCCCCGCGCGGCTTGCGGCAGCTCAGCAGCCGGTCCGCGTCACCGGCAGGCGACGGCGCCAGCTCCACCTGCCAGTACATGGTGTTCGCCGACAGGAACACCAGCGAGGTGCCCGAGTCCCTGGCCGCCTCCGCCGCCCGGCGCATCGGCACCGACCAGTACTCGTCGTGCCCGGGGAAGACCATGCCCCGGTACAGCCCCGGATCCACCCGGCCCGCATGCAGGTCGCGGGCGTCCGCATAGGCCAGGTCGTAGCCGTACCGCTCGGCGAACCGCACGAAGTCGTAGGCGTGCCCGATGTGCAGCGGCAGGCCCGCACCCGCGTACGGCCGGTCGAAGGACACCGTCCCGGCCGCCTCCTCCTCACCCAGCAGCCGGCCCTCCTCGTCCCACGCGTGATACAGGCTCGCCCCCGTCCTGCCGTCCTCCGGGTACAGGTTGTACGCCTGCCACGTCACATCCGGCAGCAGCAGAAGCAGGTCGGCGCGGGCCGCCGGGTCCCGCACCGTGAACGGCACATGGCTGCGGTAGCCGTCCACCGTCGTCAGCACCGCCACATAGGCGCCGGTGCGCCAGTGCGGCGGGACCTGCAACCGCCAGGACTGCCACCAGTGGTGGCAGGAAATCGTCCTTCCCGCCGCCAGCGGGGCCGGCTGCACGATGCCCGACAGCCGCGGGCTCGCACTCACCTGCGCGGCGCCGTCACCCCCGTAGTGCCCGATCCGGTACACGTCGACGGTGAACTCCTGCGGCGGGTCCACGGTGATCCGGAAGTCCACGGCCTCGCCCGGGGCCACCGCCCCGGCCGACGCGAAGCCCTTGATCTGCCGCCGCACGTCGTCCGCCATCCGCGGCCCCGGCAGATGCGGGCGCCGCGGCGCCTCACCGCTGCTCGCGGCCAGGTCCACGTACCAGGGCACCGGCTGGCCGTCGTCCCCCGGGTAGTCCGACTCCCCCCGCAGCCACGGCAACGGCCCCTGCCCGAACGGATCCGACACCCCGTGCGCCAGCGCGCCCGACTCCCACCGCCTGATGCGATCCGCGGCCATCACCCATCCCCTCCGTCCCCACCGCACCGCCCGCGACTGCCGCCGCAGGCGGCGGGGGCACTATTGCGGTACGCGCCCAGCACATCACAGTTCGCGGCCCCGCCGTCACGGTTCGTGGCGAAAATCTTCCCGCCCGAGCCACCCTTTCCGGCCACACGGAAGGGGGGTGCCACGTGCTGTGGCGCCGCCACGATCCGGGCGGGCCGGTGAGTGCCACGTGCTGTGGCGCCGCCACATGCCGGTGCGCGGGGGCTTGTCGCAAGGGGCAGGGCCGGGGCGCCGGGGGGGCGCGGGGAGGGGCTAGGCCGTGTTTTGGAAGTAGCGCCGTCCGCCCACAGGGCGGGCCCCGCGGCGTCTGGTGCGTGCGATCGCAAGGCGCAGGGTCGTCCTCGTAGTGGGCCTACTCGGACGACTCCGACAACGCAGCGAGCGTGCGTGCCAGGCGTCGCGGGGCAGGCGGGACTTCCAAAACACGGCCTAGGCGAGGCGGACGGACTTTTCCGGGTGGACGCCCAGGGCGGAAAGCCATGCGCGGAGCGGCGCGGCGTCCCCGTTCTCGACGAGTCGAAGAACGGGAAAGCTGAGGTCACCCCGCCTGGTGCCGTCGACCACGAGGGCGGGGCCGTCGAGCCAGTCGAGCCCGGCCCCGGCGCCGGCCGTGTCGACGGCCGCACAGCACACCATCGCGGTGACGTGGTCGGCGAGCAGTTCCCGCCCGGTGCGCGGCGGCAGCAACTGGTAGACGGGCGTGGCGGACGCCTCCACGGCCACGGCCGCCGTGGCCTCGTCCTGCGCGACGAGCGCCCCGATCCGCGCCGCCAACTCCTCGCTGCCACCGGCGGCGAGCCGGTCGATGACGCGGCCCAGCGTCGCGCGCCCGGCCTCGTCCCGCAGCAGCAGTCCGCGGTCGCGCGGCCCGCGGGCGGTCGCGGCTTCCGCGGCCCGGGCGCGGGCGCCAGGGCGTACTTCGTCCAGGACCTGCACCAGCCGTGCGGCCTCCGCGCGCCAGATGCGGTCCACGACCTCCTCGGGGTAGCGCGCCCAGCTCACCGGCGCGAACTCGGGGCCGATGCGGCACGGGCCGCCGTGGAAGAGCCGGGCCGCGAGCAGGGACACCGCCTCGTCCACCACGCCCGGCTCTTCGAGCAGGTCGCAGGCGGGCCGTTCGCCGAGCCTGGTCTCGAAGCCGTCGGCGAGCCGGTCGCGCCGGGACAGTTCGGTGAGTGCGGCGACGACGCCGGCGTCCAGCCGGGACGGCCAGCGTCCCATCCGCCAGGCTGGCAGTGCGACCCGGGTCAGCAGCCGGTCCCACCCGGCGTAGGCGAGCCCGACCTGTTCCTGGGCGACGATCCGCAGGCCGTAGTCGACGGCCTGCGCCCGTTCGGACGCGGCTGCGGCCACCCCCCGCTCCATCTCCGCGACATGCGGACTGCACCCGCGCAGCAGCAGGCGGCCTGCCCAGCCGAGGAAGCCGTACGCGGGGCGCAGCAGCACGGAACGCCGCTGCCTGCCCTGGGCGGCGACGCCCACCGCGGCGTCCAGGCCGCGGACGAAGCGCCGGGCCGCGTATATCTCGGGGTCGGCCGCCGCACCTGTGCCCGCGACCACCGGGGCCAGCAGGGCACGCAGCTCGGCGACGCGCATCCACCACAGGAAGGGCGAGCCGATCACCAGCACGGGGGCGGGCCGGCGCTCCTGCTCGCCGGCCTCCGGCCTGCGGTCCTCCAGCCAGCTGTCGCAGTCGGGGGTCAGCTCTATCCCCGACGGGAGCGGGACCTGCAGCTTGTCGGCCAGGTCCTGCACCATGCGGTGCAGGTCGGGTGCGGCGCTCTCCGGGACGGGTACGGCGGGGCTCACGGCGGGGCGCGCCCGCGTGATGACCGCGGCCACCGCCGCGGCCACGGCGAGCAGGACGGCCGCGGCGGCCGTCACACCCCAGCGCACGCCGTCCCACGCGGGGCCGTCGATCCGGCCGGTCGACCCGGCCACGTGCAGGACCACCGCGGCGGCGGCCGGGAGCAGGGCCGCGCCGAGCGCGGCGCCGCGGACGCGCAGCACCGCCAGCGCGCGGGTCCGCGCCACTGCCTCGCCTGCTTCTCCAGCCATCGGGCGGCTCACCCCCTGCGCTGTGGCGACCGCCCCGGTGACGGCCTCCCCCCACTGTCGCACCGCCCACCGACATCGCAATGGCCGTACGGCTGTTTGCCGCAATGTCTCGCAGTGCGCCTCGGCGGCACCCTAGTTCGCCCCCCGCGAACCAGTCATCCATACGGCCGACCCATCACTCCTTGGAGTGGCTTCCCCCCGAACATCCCCCTCCGGGCCGCCCCGGGACCTTCCGCCCGGTGATGGGCTGGGCGCGCAGTTCCCCGCGCCCCTGAAAAACGCTCACCCTCTTGCACAGAGGGCAACACCCAGGGGCGCGGGGAACTGCGCGCCCGATCACTCACCCACCGAAAGGTGCAAGCCCACCGCAAGCGGCAATCACCCAGGAGGCGCTGGGGGTACCCCCAGGCGAAGCTCTGGGGGCGGAACTGCGCGACAAGCCCCCACGCAGCCGCAGGCAAGCAACGCACCGCAGGGGGCAGGACCTCAGGAGGCGCTGGGGGTGCCCCCAGGCGAAGCTCTGGGGGCGGAGCTGCGCGCGCAACCCACCGCCGGGCGGAAGGTCCCGGGGCGGCCCGGGAAGGCAGGGCGAGGGGGGCGCGGGGGCTACACCGCGGAGGCGATGTCCCGGCGGTGGTGGCCTCCCTCAAGCGCGACGCAGTCGACGGCCGCGTACGCCCGCTCCCGGGCGGCAGCCACGTCCGCCCCGGTCGCGGTCACGGAAAGGACGCGACCGCCGGCGCTGACGACCCGCCCGTCGTCCTCACGCCGCGTCCCGGCGTGCAGGACGTACGCGTCGCCCCCGAGGGACGCGACCGCGTCGAGCCCGGTGATGGGGTCGCCGGTCCGCGGCGTGTCGGGGTAGTTGTACGACGCGATGACGACCGTCACCGCGGCGCCTTCGCTCCACCGCAGCGCGGGGTACGCGGCGAGCTGCCCGGTGGCGGCGGCGCGCAGGAGCCCGGCCAGCGGGGTCCTGAGCCGGGCGAGGACGACCTGTGTCTCGGGGTCGCCGAAGCGCGCGTTGAACTCGATGACCCGCACACCGCGCGAGGTGATGGCGAGGCCGGCGTAGAGCAGGCCCGCGAAGGGCGTACCGCGGCGGCGCAGTTCGTCGACGGTCGGCTGGAGCACGGTTCGCTCGACCTCGTCGACGAGTTTCGGGTCGGCCCAGGGCAGCGGCGAGTACGCACCCATGCCGCCGGTGTTGGGGCCTTCGTCGCCGTCGAGGGCGCGTTTGAAGTCCTGGGCGGGCTGGAGGGGCACGACGGTCTCGCCGTCGGTGACGGCGAACAGCGACACCTCGGGGCCGTCGAGGTACTCCTCGATGACCACCCGGCCGGGCGCGGCCACGCAGGCGAGCGCGTGGGCGCGCGCACTGGCGACGTCGCCGGTGACGACGACGCCCTTGCCCGCGGCGAGCCCGTCGTCCTTGACGACGTAAGGCGCACCGAAGGCGTCGAGGGCGCGGTCGATCTCCTCCTCCGTGGTGCACACGTAGGAGCGGGCGGTCGGTACGCCGGCAGCGGCCATGACGTCCTTGGCGAAGGCCTTGGAACCCTCCAGCTGCGCGGCCTCCTTGCTGGGGCCGAAGCAGTCGATGCCGCGTGCGCGTACCGCGTCGGCGACGCCCGCCACGAGCGGCGCCTCGGGGCCGACGATGACGAATTCGGCTCCGAGGGACGCGGCGAGGTCGGCGACCGCCGCACCGTCGAGCGCGTCGACCTGGTGCAGTTCGGCCACCTCGGCGATTCCGGCGTTGCCGGGAGCGCAGTGCAGCGACGTCACGTCGGGGTCGAGGGACAGGGAGCGGCACAGGGCGTGTTCGCGGGCGCCGCCGCCGATGACAAGGACCTTCACGCGCACCAGGGTAGTGGCCCGTACCGGCACCGGCCGCCCTCACTCTTTCGGGTGACCGCATTCCGCGGCCTATACCTGATCACGCAGCCCGTACGGGCGGAATTCCCGCACTCCCCATCCCACGCTCAGCCGTTCGGCGCTAAGAAGAGACCTTCATCACTGCCGGGAAGCACCGGCAGCCGTCGAGGGAGCGTGCAGTGAGCCAGCCGGACATGTTTCCCGAGGAGGCCCCTCGGGAGGAGCCCGAGCGGCGGGCGCTGCACCAGCAGCACGAGGACCTGCGGGCGCTGCCCTTCCCGCTGGGCGACTGGGGCGAGCCCGCCGAGCGCCTGGAGGAGCTGTACCGCTGGGCGGAGTCGGGCGCGCTGCTCACGGCGGACTGGTATCTGCGGGACCGGGTGTGGAAGCGCAGGGGCGCGCGGGCCTTGCGCTGCGGTGCCGCGCTGTTCGCCGCGGTGGGTGCGGCGCTGCCGCTGGTGGAGCTGACCGGCACCGGCGGGTCGACGGTGGCCTGGGGGTATCTGGCGCTGCTGATGGCGACGGTGTGCGTGGTGCTGGACCGGGTGCTGGGTCTGACGGCGGGCTGGATGCGGGACGTGGGCACCGCGCAGGGCGTGGAGCGGCGCCTTGAGCAGCTGCGCTTCGACTGGGCGTCGGAGAGCGTGCGGGAGGTGCTCGGCCCGACGGAGGGCACCGCGTCGGAGGCGGCGGAGCGGTGTCTGGCGATCCTGCGCCGCTTCTGCGACGACGTCGCCGACCTGGTGCGGATGGAGACCGCGGACTGGATGCTGGACTTCGGTTCCCGTACGGCGGCCGGCACCCTGTTGCGCACCCAGTACCCGGGCTGGACCCCTGTCCGCCCGGAGGCCCCGCCTGCCCCCCGCCTCCCGCACCCGAGCACGCGCCCGAACATGCCGCGCCAGCGCCCCCCGGAGAACCCCCGGCAGGGATGACCGCCGGGGGCGCTCGCGGAAATTCAGCTGAAGACGATCATCGACCCCTGGCCGAGCGAGCGGGTCGCGGCCGCGTGCAGGCCGAGCCAGACGTGGTGTTCGCGGGCGAAGGGGCCGTCGAAGGCGGTCGGCGGCTGAAGGGCGGGCTCTTCGAGGGTGGTGTGGCGTTCCGGCGGGGCCGGCGGCAGCGGCGGGTTGGCCGGGTCGATGCCGAGGGCGGGGGCGACGAACTCCAGCTCGCGCAGCAGGCCGTGGCTGGAGCCGAGCGGGCCGCCGCCTTCGAGGAGTTCGTCGTTGACGACGGGGTGCGGGAAGTCCAGCGGCACATATGCGCCGGCGTGGTCGTAGTGCCACACCAGGTGCGATGCCTGGGCGGTGGTCTCGAACATCTCCAGCAGCTGCTCGTAGTCGCCGCCGAGCGCGTCGACGGGGGAGACCTCCAGGCCCTGGAGGCGCAGCAGGTAGGCGCGGCGCAGGAAGTGCAGGGCGTCGTAGTCGAAGCAGGCCACGGGGCCGACGTCGCCGGACAGGCCGGGCATGTAGGAGTAGACGGGTACGGGCGGCTGTCCGGCGTCGCTGAGGGCCTTGTCGTAGCGGGCGAGTTCCTCGGAGAACGGGTTTTCCGGGCTGTGGCAGAGCACATCCACCAGCGGCACCAGCCACAGGTCGCAGGCCAACGAACACTCCATCCGGTCGGAGGCGTACAGCGTAAGTCGGCGGTGCCTGCCGCGTCAGGAGCGTGCGGGTGCCAGCTTCTCGACGAGGGCGCGGGTGTGGGCGTCGGCCTGTGTGGTCAGGGCGTGGGCGGCCGCGGTGTCGCGGGCGGCGACCGCGTCGACCAGGGCGACGTGGCCGGCCCAGCACACCCCCGCGGGGTCGCGGAGCGCGCGCAGGTGCGGGACGGCGTACACCCAGGTCTGGGTGCGGATGCGGTCGAGGAACTCGCAGATGTGCGGGTTGCCGCCGATGGCGGTCAGCTCACGCCAGAAGCGCAGGTCGCAGCCGACGAGGACGTCGAGGCTGCCGGCCTGGGCGGCGCCGGCCGCGGCTTCGGCCCGGCGGCGTACGGAGGCGATGGCGTCGGCGGGCAGGTCGCCCATGCCGTGCTCGGCCATCTGCCGGAAGGCGGCGTCGACGATGAAGAGCCGCGCCTCGCTGAGCGAGCGGAAGTCGGCAGCGGTGAGCCGGCGCACCTGGAAGCCGCGGTGCTGCTCGACGTCGAGCAGGCCCTGTGCGGCCAGGTCGACCAGCGCTTCGCGGACGGGCGTGGCCGAGACGCCGTACAGCTCGGCGATCTCCTTGACGGTGAAGTGCCGCCCGGCCTGCAGCCTGCCGGTGAGCACCTCGTCGCGCAGGGCGTCGGCTATCTGCTGGCGCAGGCTGCTGCGCCGCACCGGTGTGGCAGGCCCTGCGGCCTCCGGCATGGCGTCACTCCTTGTCGCGTCGCGGCTGCGGGTGGCTTCCGGCCGCGCACCCGCCCGCACACGATACGGCGGCGGGCCGCCGGGTGCGGCCCGGTCGGCCGGTGGCCGCGGCCCGCCGGCCGGGTCAGCCCGCGGCTGCGGCGGTGTGCCGGTCGGCGACGCTCAAGGCCTCGTCCAGCAGGCCGAGGCCTTCCTTCGCCTCGGACTCGGTGATCGTGCAGGGCGGCACGACGTGGGTGCGGTTCATGTTGACGAAGGGCCACAGCCCCGAGCGCTTGCAGGCGGCGGCGAAGTCGGCCATCGGGGCGTTGTCGGCGCCTGCCGCGTTGTACGGCACCAGCGGCTCACGGGTGATCTTGTCCTTGACCAGGTCGAGCGCCCAGAAGACACCCATGCCGCGGACCTCGCCGACGCTCGGGTGGCGCTCGGCGATGTCGCGCAGACCTGGGCCGAGCACGCTCTCGCCGATGTGCGCGGCATTCTCCACGATGTGCTCGTCGCGCATCGCGTTGATGGTCGCGACGGCGGACGCGCAGGCCAGCGGGTGCCCCGAGTAGGTGAGGCCGCCGGGGTAGGGGCGGGTCGCGAAGGTCGCGGCGATCCGCTCGGAGATGGCGACGCCGCCCAGCGGCACGTATCCGGAGTTGACGCCCTTGGCGAAGGTCAGCAGGTCGGGTACGGCGTCCCAGTGGTCTGCGGCGAACCAGCGGCCGGTGCGGCCGAAGCCGGCCATGACCTCGTCGAGGATGAAGACGATGCCGTACCGGTCGCACAGCTCGCGCACGCCCGCCAGGTAGCCGTCCGGCGGGACGAGGACGCCCCCGGTGCCGACGACGGTCTCCAGGATCACCGCGGCCACGGACTGCGGGCCTTCGAAGGCGACGAGCTGCTCCAGGTGCTCCAGCGCCCTGGTGCACTCCTGCGCCTCGTCGGAGGCGTGGAACTGCGAGCGGTAGAGGTAGGGGCCCCAGAAGTGCACGACGCCCGCGGAGGCGGTGTCGGAGGCCCAGCGGCGCGGGTCGCCGGTGAGGTTGATCGCGGCGGCGGTGGAGCCGTGGTAGCTGCGGTAGGCGCTGAGCACCTTGGGCCGGCCGGTGTGCAGCCGGGCCATGCGGACCGCGTTCTCCACGGCTTCCGCGCCGCCGTTGGTGAAGAAGATCTTGTCCAGGTCGCCCGGGGTCAGTTCGGCGATCAGCCGCGCGGCCTCGGAGCGTACGTCGATGGCGAAGGCCGGTGCGAAGGTGGCGAGCCTGGCCGCCTGCTCCTGGATGGCGGCGACGACCCTCGGGTGCTGGTGGCCGATGTTGGTGTTGACCAGCTGCGAGGAGAAGTCCAGGTAGCGGTTGCCGTCGTAGTCCCAGAAGTACGAGCCCTCGGCGCCCGCCACCGCGAGCGGGTCGATGACCTCCTGCGCCGACCAGGAGTGGAAGACGTGTGCCCGGTCCGCCGCCTTGACCGCGGCCCCTGTGGCGGGGTCGGCGTCCGCGAAGGTGGTGCCGGGCGAGGACGGAGTGGTCATGGCTCCAGGCTAGGTTTCCGCGCCGCGGACGGCACATGGACGGCAGGGGGACGACCACCTGGTAACCCGGGCCGGTGCTGCGCATATTCTTCGCTCTGGGGTTCGGGAGCCGAACGCGGCAGCGGGGGGAAGGCCATGGAGCAGCTCGGAGCGGACGATCCGCAGCGGATCGGCACATACAGGCTGCTCGGAAGGCTGGGCACGGGCGGCATGGGCCGGGTCTTCCTGGCGCGCTCCGACCGGGGCCGCACGGTCGCGGTGAAGCTGGTGCGGGCCGAACTGGCCGCGCAGGAGGAGTTCCGCAGCCGCTTCCGCCGCGAGGTGCTGGCGGCCCGGCGGGTCGGCGGCGCATGGACCGCGCCGGTGCTCGACGCGGACACCGAGGCCGACATCCCGTGGGTGGCCACCGGCTATGTCGCGGGACCCTCGCTCCAGCAGGTCATGAAGGACTACGGCCCGCTGCCGGAGCGCTCGGTGACGGTGCTCGCCGCCGGCCTTGCGCACGCGCTGGCCGACATCCATGCCGCGGGTCTTGTGCACAGGGATCTCAAACCCTCGAACGTGATGATCACGATCGACGGCCCCCGGGTGATCGACTTCGGCATCGCCCGCGCTCTGGAGACCGTCGCGGACGGTTCGCCGACGCTCACCCATACGGGTGCCATGGTCGGCTCCCCCGCCTTCATGTCGCCCGAGCAGGTGCGCGGCGACCGGGTCACCCCGGCCTGCGACGTCTTCTGCCTCGGCTCGGTCCTTGCCTATGCGGCGACCGGGCTGCAGCCCTTCGGGGCGGCGAGCAGCGGGGTGCACGCCCAGATGTTCCGCATCGTGCAGGAGCCGCCCGACCTGGACGCGGTGCCCGACGGGCTGCGCGCCCTGGTGAGCGCGTGCCTGGTCAAGGAGCCGGAGAAGCGGCCCTCGCTGCCCGAGGTGCTCGACCTGATCGGGCCGCCTGCCGACGAGGCGCCCGACACTCCTGCGGGCCGCGTCGAGCCGTGGCTGCCCGGTGCGATCGTCGCCCAGCTGGGGCGGCACGCGGTGCAGCTGCTGGAGCTGGAGGCGGCGGCCCCGTCGGGGGCGGAGGAGGCGGCCCCTGCCGCGGCGCCCGTTTCGGGTCCTGGCGCTGTCCAGGCCGCGGCTCCCGTGCAGGCGGCTCCCGTGCAGGCGGCTCCCGTGCAGGCGGCTCCCGTGCAGACCCCGGCGCCGGCCACCGCCGTCGCCGCTCCCGAACCGGCCGCGGCGCCGCCCGCCCCCCGCCGCGGCAGGCGCGGCGCGCTCGTCGCCGTACTGACGCTGCTCGCGGTCATCGCGGGCGCCACCACCGCCTATGTCGTCGTCCAGGAGAAGGACCGCGGCAACGACGCCCACCAGGCGCCGCCGACCGGCACCGGCACCCCCTCGCCCCCGCCCACCACCGCCTCGTCCGCGCCGACGCCCTCGGCGACCACGCCCACGGCCACCCCGACGACCGGCGAGCCGACCACCACGCCGCCGGCCACGCCCACCGAGCAGCCGACCACGGCCCCCGCCGTACCGGCGGTCGCGGTCGACGCGCCGCAGGACCTGGTCGGCACCTGGCAGTCGATGGTCCGCACCCCGCCGGCGATCTACGACACCCGCACCCTGACCGTGCACGAGGACGGCTCGGTGGAGCTGACCGGCTCCCGTACGAACGGCACCGACACGCTCTACGAGTGCGCCTGGCAGATGGTGGTGACCGACGCGGGACCGCCGGTGAAGCTGAGCCCGTCCGAGGTGGTCAGCGGCAAGCCTGCCGCCTCCTGCTCCAAGGGCACCGCCACGACGCTGACCCTGGTCGACGCCACCCACCTCATGCGCGACGGCGTAGCGGGCGAGAAGACGCCGCTGACGTACGAGAAGGTCAGTTGACCTCCTCGTACGCCGGCGGCGACCGGCTCAGAGGAAGGAGTTGATCTCGATGGTCTCGGTGCGGCCGGGGCCGACCCCGATCGCGGAGATCGGCGCCCCGGACATCTCCTCCAGCGCCTTGACGTAGGCTTGCGCGTTCTTCGGCAGGTCGGCGAAGGTCTGCGCCTTGGTGATGTCCTCCGACCAGCCGGGCAGGTACTCGTAGACCGGCTTGGCGTGGTGGAAGTCGCTCTGGCTGTACGGCAGTTCCTCCACCCGGCGGCCGTCGACCTCGTAGGCGACGCACACCGGGATGCGCTCCCAGCCGGTGAGGATGTCCAGCTTGGTGAGGAAGAAGTCGGTCAGGCCGTTGACGCGGGTCGCGTAGCGGGCGATGACCGCGTCGAACCAGCCGCAGCGCCGGTTGCGCCCGGTGGTGACGCCGAACTCGTGGCCGACGGTGCGCAGTCGCTCGCCGTCCTCGTCGAACAGCTCGGTGGGGAACGGTCCCGAGCCCACACGCGTTGTGTACGCCTTGAGGATGCCGATCACCCGGGTGATCTTCGTGGGGCCGATACCGCTGCCGGTGCAGGCGCCCCCCGATGTCGGGTTCGACGAGGTGACGAAGGGGTACGTGCCGTGGTCGACGTCGAGGAGCGTGCCCTGCCCGCCCTCCATGAGCACGACCTTGCCGTCGTCCAGCGCCTGGTTGAGCACCAGGGCGGTGTCGGTGACGTAGTCCCTGAGCCGGTCCGCGTAGCCGAGGTACTCCTCGACCACCTGGTCGGTGCTGATCGCCCGCCGGTTGAAGATCTTCACCAGGACCTGGTTCTTGTCCTGCAGCGCCGCGTCGACCTTCTGGTGGAGGATCGATTCGTCGAAGAGGTCCTGGACCCTGATGCCGACCCGGTTGATCTTGTCGGCGTAGGCCGGGCCGATGCCGCGGCCCGTGGTGCCGATCTTCCGGTTGCCCAGGAAGCGCTCCGTCACCTTGTCGATGGTCTGGTGATACGGCGTGATCAGATGGGCGTTACCGCTGATCAGCAGTTTGGACGTGTCCACTCCGCGCTCGTTCAGCCCGCTCAGCTCGGAGAGCAGGACCGCCGGGTCGACCACGACACCGTTGCCGATCACGGGGGTGCATCCAGGTGACAGGATGCCGGAGGGGAGGAGATGCAGTGCGTATTTCTGGTCGCCGACGACCACCGTGTGGCCGGCGTTGTTGCCGCCCTGGTAGCGCACCACGTAGTCGACGGAGCCGCCGAGCAGGTCGGTGGCCTTCCCCTTGCCCTCGTCACCCCACTGAGCACCGAGCAGCACAAGTGCGGGCACAGGCGTACACCCCTTCCGGGCGGGGCATGTCCAACGTGCAGAGAGCCGTCGAACCTGCCCCGGAATAGACGAAGCCCCTGACGCAAAGGCGCAAGGGGCTCTTGCACCGAGATTTTACCTGAGGAAGGACCAAGGTGTCGGCTCACCCTCCCGGGCATCCTCCACCGGACTCCGACCGGAGGTGGCCGCTGCTGCTGGTCATCGACCCGGCGGCACGCGCGACCGACGGCGAGTCCGTGCGGATCGCGAAGGATGTCCTGTGTGCGGGGGCGCCCTCCGTGAAGATCGTCTTCCCGGAGTCCGCCGAGGAGGCCGAGCGCGCGCTCGCCCACCGCGGCCGCCGCCACCCGGTCGTCCTCGGCGACGACCAGGCACTGCTGCGCACGGTCCGTTCGCTGCACCGCGACCGCACGCTGCACGAGGCGCCGGTGTCGCTGGTGCCGATCGGGCCGCGCTCGACGCTGGCCCGCGCCCTCGGCGTGCCCGGCGACGTGCCGGCCGCGGCCCGGGCGGTGCTGGACGGCGCCCCGCGCGAACTGGACCTGCTGGTCGACGAGAGCGGCGGCATCGTGCTCGGCGCGCTGAGCATCCCCTGCGGCAGCCCCGTCTCGCACACCGCCGCGCACTGGTGGACGCCGGTGGAGAAGACCGCCCGCTCGCTGGTGCGCACCCTGACCGCGCCGATCCCTGCCGCCGCCCACCCGCCGCCCCGGCAGCGGCTGCGGGTGGAGGCCGACGGGGTGCTGCTCGCCGACCTCGACCAGCCGGTGCAGGAGATCTCGGTCCGCCCGGCCCCTTCCGGCTTCGCCGAGGTCTACGTCCGGCGCACCGAGGGCGCCTCGCACGTCCGCACCAGGGCGCGCACCATCACCGTCTCGGGCCGCGACTTCCGCTACCGCGCCGATTCCGCGGTCACCGGGCCGGTGCGGACCAGGACCTGGACGGTGGAGCCGGCGGCGTGGCGGCTGACGGTGCCGCGGCGCTGAGCCGGACGGGGGCGGCGGGGGCTCCCAGAGGGCCGGACTCGTGACGCCTCGTCAGAGGGTGGTGCGGTAGACGCGCCAGCGCTCCATCATCCCCGTCAGCTCCCGCTGCAGGAACTCGAAGAAGGCGGCCGTCTCGGCGAGCCTGCGGCCGGCGTCGCTGTCCTCGCCGACGCTGTAGACGCCGGTGCGCAGGGTGCTCTCCCAGCGCACCAGCATGTGCTCGCGGTTGGTGAAGGTCTCGAACCACTGGTCGTTGTGCAGCCGGTACAGCTCGCGGCGCGAGCCGGGGTCGCGTTCGCGCAGGATCAGGCCCGCCTGCGCGAGGTAGCGGACCGCGCCGGAGACCGCGGCCGGGCTGATCTGCAGCTGGTCGGCGAGCGCGGCGGAGCTGAGCGCGCCGTCGGGCGAGACGAGCAGGGCGGCGAAGACCCGGCTGGGCATCCGCGGCATGCCGGCCTCGACGAGCTGGGCCGCGAAGCGCTCTATGAAGGCCATGACGTCGGCGTCGACGGCGACTTCGACGGCGCCGGCGCCGGCGCGCTCCTCCTCGCGCTGCTGTGTCTGCCGCGTCTGCCGCGGTGCCTGCTGCTGCGATTCCTGGGGCACGGTCCGCCTCCCGCTCGGTTTCGCCAAGTTTAACCCGTTCGTGAACTTCACAAATTTCTGAAGACAGCGTACCTTCGAAAACATGAACGGGGCTATCGACGTGGCCGGGCTCACCAAGGCCTTCGGCCGCACACGCGCACTCGACGGACTCGACCTGTCCGTCGCCACCGGTGAGGTGCACGGCTTCCTCGGACCCAACGGTTCGGGGAAGTCGACCACCATCCGCATCCTGCTCGGGCTGCTGAGAGCCGACGGCGGCCGGGCGCGGCTGCTCGGCGGCGACCCCTGGCGCGAGGCGGTGCCGCTGCACCGGCGGGTGGCGTACGTACCCGGTGACGTCACGCTGTGGCGCAACCTCAGCGGCGGCGAGATCATCGACCTCTTCGGCCGGCTGGGCGGCGGGATGGAGCCGGCCCGCCGAGCCGAGCTGCTCGACCGGTTCGAGCTGGACCCCGCGAAGAAGGGCGGCGCCTACTCCAAGGGCAACCGGCAGAAGGTCGCCCTGGTCGCCGCCTTCGCCTCGCGGGCCGAGCTGCTGATCCTCGACGAGCCGACGTCGGGCCTGGACCCCCTGATGGAGGAGGTCTTCCGCGGCTGCGTCCGCGAGGCGCGCGACCGGGGCGCCACGGTGCTGCTGTCCAGCCACATCCTCAGCGAGGTCGAGGCGCTGTGCGACCGGGTGAGCATCATCCGGCAGGGCCGCACGGTGGAGTCCGGTGCGCTCGGCGAGCTGCGCCACCTCACCAGCACCTCGGTGACCGCGGAGCTGGGCCGGGCGCCCGAGGGCCTGGACCGGCTGCCCGGTGTGCGGGACCTCGCGGTCGACGGCACCCGGGTCACCCTCCAGGTGGACAACGACCGGCTCGACACCCTGCTGCAGGCCCTGACCGGCGCCGGGGTCCGCACCCTGACCAGCCGCCCGCCCACCCTTGAGGAGCTGTTCCTGCGGCACTACACGGCCGACGCCGGCCAGGTCCCGGCCGGCGCGGCAGCCGGGCACGGGGGCACCCGGTGAGCGCCCCGGCCGGCAGCGCGACCCTGACCCGGCTGGCGCTGCGCCGCGACCGCGTCATGATCCCCGGCTGGATCTACGCTCTGGCCGCCACCGCCGTCGGCAGCGCGGTGTCCTACCGCTCGCTCTACGCCGACCAGGCCGACCGCACCGACTTCCAGCGCAGTACGAACGCCAGCGGGCCGCTGCGGGCGTTCTACGGGCCGATCTACGACGCCCACTCCGTGGGCGCCCTCACCGCCTGGCGGATCGGCGTCATCGGGGCGGCGCTCGCCGGGCTGATGAGCATCCTGCTGGTCGTCAGGCACACCCGCGAGGAGGAGGAGACCGGCCGCCAGGAGATGCTGGGCGCCACCATGGTCGACCGGCGGGCGCCGCTGACCGCGGCCCTCACGGCGACGGCGGCGGCCGACGCCGTGGTCGCGCTGGTGGTCGCAGCCGGCATGGCGGTGCTCGGCGAGAGCCCCGCCGGGTCGGTCGCGCTGGGGCTGCAACTGGCCGCGGGCGGCCTGGCCTTCGGGGCGGTCGCCGCGGTCACCGCCCAGCTCACCGCGAGCGCCAGGCTCGCCAGGGGGCTGGCGGGCACGGTGCTGGGGGCCGCCTTCCTGCTGCGGGCGGCGGGGGACGCCGGAAGCACCGGCGGGTCCTCGCCCCTGGTGTGGGCCTCGCCGCTGGGCTGGCTGGAGCATCTGCACCCCTACGCCGGGGAGTCCTGGTGGGTGCTGGCACCGGTCGCCGGATTCGCCGCGCTGTGCTGCGCTGCCGCCTATGCGCTGGTCGAACGGCGCGACATCGGGGCGAGCCTGCTGCCCGCAAGGCCGGGACCCGCGGGCGCGGGCCGGCTGCTGCGCGGCCCCTCCGGGCTGGCCTGGCGCCTCCAGCGCGGCAGCCTGTACGGCTGGGGCGCGGGCCTGCTGGTCGCCGGGGCCGTCTACGGCTCGGTCACCGACTCGGTCGGCGACATCGTCGGAGACAACGGCCAGGTCGGCGACATCATCGAGCGGATGGGCGGCCACACCGGCCTGACCGACGCCTTCCTGGCCACGGTCATGGGCGTCTACGGCATCGCCGCCGGCGGCTACGCGGTGCAGAGCCTGCTGCGGCTGCGCGCCGAGGAGAGCGCGGGCGGTGCGGAGGCGCTGCTCGCCCACCCGGTGGGGCGGCTGCGCTGGGCGGCGGGCCACCTGGCGCACGCCCTGCTCGGCCCGGTGCTGCTGCTGGCCGCGGCAGGGGCCGCGACCGGCCTGGCGTACGGGCTGGCCGTCCATGACGTCGGCGGGCAGCTGCCCCGGCTGACCGGGGCGGCGGTCGGCCAGGCGCCGGCGGTGTGGGTGCTCGTGGGCCTCGGCGTGCTGCTCTTCGGGCTGCGGCCGCGGGCCGCCTCCGCCGCCTGGGGGCTGCTGGCGGCGTGCGTGCTGCTCGGCCAGCTCGGCCCGGTGCTGCGGCTGCCCCAGCCGGTGCTCGACGTGTCGCCGTTCACGCACCTGCCGGACCTGCCGGGAAGCCACGTGGCGGCGACCCCGTACGCCTGGCTCATACTCGTCGCCGCCGCGGCGCTGGCCGCGGGCCTGGCCGGGCTGCGGCGCCGGGACCTCACCAGCTGACCAGCAGCTCCTCCACCCCGCGGATGACGTAGTTCGGCCGCCAGCGCGGCTCGGACAGCAGCCGCATCCCGGGGGCGTGCCGCAGGAAGGTGCCGAAGGAGGCGCTGAGTTCGAGGCGGGCCAGCGGGGCGCCCAGGCAGTAGTGGATGCCCGCGCCGAAGCTGACGTGCCGGTTGTCGAAGGCCGGCCGGGTCACGTCGAAGCGGTCGGGGTCCTCGAAGCGGGCGGGGTCGCGGTTCGCCGAGCCGAACAGCAGGGCCACCTCGGAGCCGCGCGGGATCACCGTCCCGCCGACCTCGATGTCGTCCAGCACCCAGCGCTCGAACAGCTGCAGCGGGGTGTCGTAGCGCAGCATCTCCTCCACGCCGTCCCGCAGCCGCTGCGGCACCTCCTGGAGGACCCGCAGCTGGTCGGGGTGCCGGAAGAGGGTCAGCCAGCCCAGCGTGGTGGTGTTGACGGTGGCCTCGTGGCCGGCGTTCAGCAGCAGCACACAGGTGGAGACCATCTCCTGCTCGCTGAGCACGTCGCCGTCGTCCTGGACCGCGATCAGCGCGCTGATCAGGTCCTCGCCCGGTTCGGTGCGCCGGACGGCGATCAGCTCCCGCAGATAGGCGGAGAACTCCTCGCTGGCGGTCACCGCGGCGCGGGCGGCGTCGGGGCCGGGGTTCAGCTCGTACATCCCGGTCATGGCCGCCGACCAGGGCCGCAGCAGGTCCCGGTCGGAGGCGGGTATGCCCAGCATCTCGGCGATCACCGCGACCGGCAGCGGCTCGGCGACCTTGGCGTGCAGGTCGCCGCCGCCGTCCGCGTACAGCGCCGTGACCAGCTCGGCGGCCAGCCGCTGCACGGTCGGCACCAGCTCCTCCACCCGGCGCGGGGTGAAGGCCTTGGCGACCAGCCGGCGGATGCGGGTGTGCGCCGGGGCCTCCAGGTCGAGCAGGCCGTTGTCGTTCAGCACGGTGAAGGGTTCGAGCTCGGGCGGCGGCGGGGTGCGGCCGAAGTCCTCGTGCGTGAAGCGGTGCAGGTAGGTGCGGCCGAGCCGGCGGTCCCGCAGCAGCGCGTTGACGTCGTCGTAGTGCGGGATCAGCCACTGCCGCGTCGGCTCGTAGTAGAGCGCGCGGCCGGCCGCCCGCAGCTCCTCGTAGGCCGGGTAGGGGTCGGCGGCGAAGGCGCGGGAGTGCGGGGTGAAGACGGCGGGGGCAGATGTCATGGCAGCTCGATGATTCCGTGTTCGCGCAGGTAGTCGAGTTGGGCGCGGACCGAGAGCTCCGCTGCGGGCCACAGTGCCGGGTCGACGTCGGCGTAGACGCGCGCGACCACCTCGGCCGGGGTGCGCAGGCCCGACTCGACGGCGGTCTCGACCTGGGCGAGCCGGTGGGCACGGTGGGCGAGATAGAACTCGACGGCGCCGCGGGCGTCGCCGAGCACCGGGCCGTGGCCCGGCAGGACGGTGTCCACACCGCCGTCCACGGTGTGCGCCTGGAGCCGCCGCAGCGAGTCCAGGTAGTCGCCGAGCCGCCCGTCCGGGTGGGCGACCACGGTGGTGCCGCGGCCGAGCACCGTGTCACCGGTCAGCACCGCGCCGTCGGCCGGCAGCAGGAAGGACAGCGAGTCCGCGGTGTGGCCTGGAGTGCCCATGACCCGCAGCTCAAGGCCGCCGGTCGTCACCGTGTCGCCCGCGGCCAGCCCCTCGTCCCCCAGCCGCAGCGCCGGGTCCAGTGCGCGCACCCGGGTGCGGGTCAGCTCCGCGAAACGGGCAGCGCCCTCGGCGTGGTCGGGGTGCCCGTGCGTGAGCAGCGTCAGCGCGACCCGCTTGCCCGCCTGCTCGGCGGCGGCCACGACGGCGGCCAGGTGGCCCTCGTCCAGCGGCCCCGGGTCGATCACCACGGCGAGCGGCGAGTCGGGCTCGGCGACGATCCAGGTGTTCGTGCCGTCCAGCGTCATCGGCGAGGCGTTCGGCGCCAGGACGCACAGCGCCCGGGCCGTCGCCCACCCGCCGATCGCGGCCCGCGGCCGCCCCGGCGCCGTCCCCGACGTCACTGCGCCCCACCCCCCGGCGCGGCCAGGGTGAAGGTGAACTCGTCGTGCCCGGGCCAGGTCAGTACGACCGCGCCGGCCGCGTCCACGGCGGCCGTCGCGATCACCGGGGCCAGGTCGCGCCCCGCCGCGCCGTCCAGGGCCGCGGCCACCGAGCCGTACGGCAGCAGGTCCCGCAGCATGCTCACGGTCGGCGGCAGCATCGCCAGCTCGCCGCGGTCGTAGCCGGCCACCGCGTCGGCCGGGCGCAGCCAGGCGGTGCGGTCCGCCTCGCCGGACACGTCCCGGGTGCGCTGGCCCGCGGGCAGTGCCGCCAGGAAGAACCACGTGTCGTAGCGGCGCTCCTCGAACTCCGGGGTGATCCAGCGCCCGAACGCCCGCAGCAGGTCGGTGCGCAGCACCAGGCCGCGACGGTCAAGGAAGTCGGCGAACGCCAGGTCGTGCGCGACCAGGGCGGTACGGTCCCGCTCCCAGTCCTCCCCCGTCGTGTCCGCCACGACCGTGCCGGCGTCCGGGCCGGCCAGCAGCACCCCGGACTCCTCGAACGTCTCGCGCACCGCCGCACACACCACGGCCTGCGCCTCCGCCGGGCCGACGCCCAGCGCCGCCGCCCACTCCTCCAGCGCGGGACCGGCCCAGCGCACCGGCCGCTCGTCGCGCGGGTCCACCCCGCCGCCGGGGAAGGCGTACGCGCCCGCCGCGAAGGCCATCGAGGCGCGGCGCCGCAGCATGTGGACGACGGGCAGGTGCCCGTCGTCCTTCAGCAGCAGGACCGTCGCCGCCCGCCGCGGCACCACCGGCTGCAGCTCCCCCCGGGTCAGCGCCCGGATCCGCTCCGGCCACGCCGCCGGCACACTCATCTTCCCCATGCGCCGACCCTACGTTCCCCTCTCCGCAAGGGGGCAACCCTTGGGGGGCGCGGGGCTGCACCTGATCTGCGGCGCGCCCCTGAAAACGCTCGCCCTCTGCGGAGGAGGCACCCAGGGCGTGCCCGCCCCCCTGAAAAACGCTCACCGCCCTGCGCAAGGGCAACGCCCTGGTGGCTCGGCCCCGCCGAATATGTGCTCGGCCCCGCCGAAAAAGCCCCCCGCTCAGGGGGCGAGTTCGACCTGGAGCTCGACTTCGACGGGGGCGTCGAGGGGCAGAACCGCGACCCCCACGGCGCTACGCGCGTGAACCCCCTTCTCACCCAGCACCTCGCCGAGAAGCTCACTGGCCCCGTTGACGACCGCCGGCTGCCCGGTGAAGGACGGGGCGGAGGCGACGAAGCCCACGACCTTCACCACGCGCGCGATGCGGTCGAGGTCGCCGACGACCGACTTGACCGCGGCCAGCGCGTTGAGCGCGCAGACGCGCGCCAGCTCCTTGGCCTCCTCGGGCGTGACGCCCGCACCCACCTTGCCGGTTGCCGGCAGCTTGCCCTCCACCATGGGCAGCTGGCCGGACGTGTAGACGTACGCGCCGGAGCGTACGGCCGGCTGGTAGGACGCCAGAGGCGGCACCACCTCGGGCAGCGTCAGGCCCAGTTCTGCGAGCCGGGACGCGACGGCCCCGCTCACGCCTTCTCCCGCTTGAGGTAGGCGACGAGCTGCTCGGAGTTGGGTCCCGGCACGACCTGGACCAGCTCCCAGCCGTCGTCACCCCAGGTGTCGAGGATCTGCTTGGTCGCGTGCACGAGCAGCGGCACGGTCGCGTATTCCCACTTCTTCGCCATGCCGCGACTTTATCGCCTCGCCGGGACCCAGGGCGTGGCCCGCCCCGCCAGTGGTTAGGCTCGCAAGGTGAGCGCTCACCAGTCATCCGCCGTCCGGCTGCACATCGTGACCGGCAAGGGCGGCACGGGCAAGACCACGGTCGCCGCCTCGCTGGCGCTCGCCCTCGCGGCGGAGGGCCGGCGGGTCCTGCTGGTGGAGGTCGAGGAGCGGCAGGGCATCGCGCAGCTCTTCGAGACCGAGGCGCTGCCGTACGAGGAGCGCAGGATCGCTTCCGCGTCGGGTGGCGGCGAGGTGCACGCGCTGGCCATCGACGCCGAGCTGGCGATGCTGGACTACCTGGACATGTTCTACAAGCTGGGCCGGGCGGGCCGCGCCCTGAAGAAGCTCGGCGCGATCGACTTCGCGACGACCGTCGCCCCCGGCATCAGGGACGTGCTGCTCACCGGCAAGGTGTGCGAGGCGGTCCGCCGCAAGGACAAGGCGGGCTGGCCGGTGTACGACGCCGTCGTGCTCGACGCCCCGCCGACCGGCCGCATCACCCGCTTCCTCAACGTCAACGACGAGGTCGCGGGCCTGGCGCGGATGGGGCCGATACACAACCAGGCGCAGGCGGTGATGCGGGTGCTCAAGTCCCCGCAGACCGCGATCCACCTGGTGACGCTGCTGGAGGAGATGCCGGTCCAGGAGACCATGGACGGCGTCGCCGAGCTGCGGGCCGCAGGCCTTCCGGTGGGCGCGGTCATCGTCAACATGGTGCGCCCTGTGCTGCTGGGCGACGCCGACCTGGCCAAGGCGGCCGCCGACCGCAGCGCCGTTGCCGTCGGCAAGCGGCGTACCGCGGTCGCCAAGGCGCTGTCGCAGGCGGGCCTGGGCGGGGCCAGGCGCGGCGGGGTCGCGGAGCGGCTGGTGGACCCGCTGCTCGCGCAGGCCCACGAGCACGCCCAGCGGGTGGTCCTGGAGCGCGAGCAGCGCGCCGAGATCGCCGCGCTCGGCCTGCCGGTGCGCGAGCTGGACCTGCTCGGCGACGGCGTCGACCTCGGCGGCCTCTACCGGCTGGCCGACAGCCTGCGCAAACAGGCCGTCCCCGGCGTCATGGAGGCCGCAGCCCGCGCGAAGGGCCGGACAGCGGCGGCGGGCGGCCCCGAGGACGACGACATCGAGGACGCCGACGACGCCGACGACGAGGACGAGGACGAGGACGAGGACGCCTGAGATGAGCCTGCAGAGCCCCGTACTGGAGATCGACCCGCTGCTGGACGACCGGAAGACCCGGATCGTCGTCTGCTGCGGCTCGGGCGGCGTCGGCAAGACCACGACGGCCGCGGCCCTGGGCGTACGGGCTGCCGAGCGCGGGCGTACCGCGGTGGTGCTGACCATCGACCCGGCCCGCCGGCTGGCGCAGTCGATGGGGCTGACGGAGTTGGACAACACACCGCGCGAAGTGGCTGGAATCGATCGGTCGGCCGGCGGCTCGCTGCACGCGATGATGCTGGACATGAAACGGACGTTCGACGAGGTCGTCGTCCAGCACTCCGACCCCGAGCGGGCCAGGGCGATCCTGGAGAACCCCTTCTACCAGTCGCTGTCGGCCGGTTTCGCCGGCACCCAGGAGTACATGGCGATGGAGAAGCTGGGGCAGCTGCGCGCCCAGGACGCCTGGGACCTGATCATCGTGGACACCCCGCCGAGCCGCAGCGCGCTGGACTTCCTCGACGCGCCCAAGCGGCTCGGCTCCTTCCTCGACGGCCGCTTCATCAAGCTGCTGATGGCCCCGGCGAAGGTCGGCGGCCGGGCCGGGGTGAAGTTCCTCAACATCGGGATGTCGATGATGACCGGCACCCTGAGCAAGGTGATGGGCGCCGGCCTGCTGCGTGACGTGCAGACCTTCGTGGCGGCGATGGACACGATGTTCGGCGGCTTCCGCACCCGCGCCGACGCCACGTACCGGCTGCTCCAGGCGCCCGGCACCGCCTTCCTCGTCGTCGCGGCCCCGGAGCGGGACGCGCTGCGGGAGGCCGCGTACTTCGTGGAGCGGCTCGCCGACGAGGACATGCCGCTGGCCGGCCTCGTACTGAACCGGGTGCACGGCAGCGGGGCGGCCCAGCTGACCGCGGAGCGCGCGCTGGCGGCGGCGGAGGCGCTGGAGGACTACGTGGCCGAGCGCGCCGCGGAGAGCGAGGCCGAGGGCACGGACGGAAGCACCGTCGACGGCGCCGGGGCGCACTCCGGCGCGGAAGGCGAAGAAAATCTTGCCGGCGGCGGCATTGTGGATCAACGGGCCGGGCATGATGACTCCCGGCAGGACCTGCCGGCGGGCACCGACGACTCGGAGCGGCTCGCCGCCGGACTCCTGCGCCTCCATGCGGAACGCATGCAGGTGGTCGCGCGTGAACGACGCACCCGCGACCGCTTCGTGTCAGTGCACCCCGAAGTACCGATGGTGGATGTCACCGCCCTGCCGGGCGACGTACACGACCTGGAGGGTTTGCGGGCGATCGGTCAGGAACTCGCGGAGGGTCAGCCCGCCGCGGCGTAGTCGTCCTCGTCACCGAGCGGCAGCAGACCGGTGCTGCGCTCGTACTCGGTGCGGGCGGTCTCCAGCAGTCTTCGCCAGGAGGTCACCATCGGGCGGCGGCGCAGCAGTGC
Source organism: Actinacidiphila bryophytorum (assembly GCF_016916835.1). Classification (GTDB taxonomy): domain Bacteria; phylum Actinomycetota; class Actinomycetes; order Streptomycetales; family Streptomycetaceae; genus Actinacidiphila; species Actinacidiphila bryophytorum. The sequence goes on from NZ_JAFFIX010000002.1 coordinate 326,887, forward strand.
GCGGCGCTCCCGCTCGGTCATACCCCCCCACACGCCGAACTCCACCCGGTTGTCGAGCGCGTCGGCCAGGCACTCGGTGCGTACCGGGCATCCGGTGCACACCGCCTTCGCCCGGTTCTGCGCCGCACCCTGGACGAACAGTTCGTCCGGATCCGTCGTCCTGCATGCGGCCTGCGTGCTCCAGTCGGTTACCCAGCTGCTCATGCTGGCGCCGTCCTCTCCCGAATCGAGGCTCCCCCACGGCGGCAACCGGCATATTCACCGGCGCCAGTTGGGACGTTACGGAAGGTAGGCGCGACGCAACAGCCCTTTCAGGCCCAATCTTGCATGGCCCGAATGGACTATGCGTGCCCAGCAGATCACCCAACGGAGTGACTGCTGGTCGCATCGGACATATGGGGCGATACGGTCAGGTATCACCCGCCGAAAGGACCAAGTCCCCCGGCATATACCGAAATTCGGGCACCTCTCATCACTCACAAGAGTGATGACGGGAGACAGTGATGCGCCGACGTTCGCATCCTGTCTGTTACAGACTAGGCGAACACCTGGGCGTACGTCCGGGGAATCGCCACGTAGGCTGCTTCCATGGCTCACAAGCGTTCGGGCGGGGGGCTCACGACGGCCCAGCAGGCCGCCAAGTTCCTCGGCGTCAGTGTTCTGGCCGGCGCGGTCCTGGCGGGAATAGCCCTGCCGGCCGCCGGTGCGCTCGGCCTGTCCGCGAAGGGCACGGCGGCAGGCTTCGACGACCTGCCCGGCGAGCTGAAGGCGCCGCCGCTCAGCCAGGCGTCCAAGATCCTGGACTCCAAGGGCGGCCTGATCGCCACCGTCTACTCGCGCGACCGCACGGTCGTCCCGATCACCGCCATGAGCCCGAACATCCTCAAGGCCATCGTCGACATCGAGGACTCGCGCTACTACGAGCACGGCGCCCTCGACCTCAAGGGCATCCTGCGCGCGCTCAGCAACAACGCCTCGGACGGGGGCACCCAGGGCGCCTCGACACTGACCCAGCAGTACGTCAAGAACGTCTTCGTGGAGGAGGCGGGCGACGACGCCACCAAGGTCGCCCAGGCCACCCAGCAGACCGTCGGCCGCAAGATCAAGGAGATGAAGTACGCGATCCAGGTCGAGAAGGAGCTGGGCAAGAAGAAGATCCTGGAGAACTACCTCAACATCACCTTCTTCGGCGAGCAGGCCTACGGCATCGAGGCCGCCGCCCAGCGCTACTTCAGCACCTCCGCGAAGAAGCTCACCCTGACCCAGGCCGCCCTGCTGGCCGGCATGGTGCAGTCGCCGAGCCGCTACGACCCGATCAGCAACGAGCAGGCCGCGCTCGACCGGCGCAACACGGTGCTGGCCCGGATGGCCCAGCTCAAGGACATCACCCCGGCGCAGGCCGCAGCCGCCCAGAAGGCGCCGCTCGGCCTCAAGGTCAGCTCCCCGAAGAACGGCTGCATCACCGCGGCCAACGGCGCCGGCTTCTTCTGCGACTACGTGCGCGAGACGTTCCTGCAGAACGCGGCCTTCGGCAAGACCAAGACCGACCGGCAGAAGGCGTGGGACATAGGCGGTCTCACCATAAGGACCACGCTCGACCCGAAGGCGCAGCAGGCGCTGCTCAAGGGCCTGGGCGAGCACGTGTACAAGGGCGACAACTTCGTCGCCGCCGACACCATGGTGCAGCCGGGCACCGGCAAGATCGTCGCCATGGGCCAGAGCAAGCCCTACGGCTTCGGCAAGAACCAGACCCAGCTGAACCTGTCCGTCGACCGGAACATGGGCAACAGCGGCGGTTTCCAGAACGGCTCGACCTTCAAGCCGATCACGGCGGCCGCGGCCCTGGAGGCCGGCTACAAGCCGGACCAGACCTACCCGTCGCCGAACGAGCTGGAGATCTACCCCGACGTCACCAACTGCGCCGGCCAGGTCGTCCACGCCCACCCCGGCGAGGGCACCAAGAACGAGTCGAAGTCCGAGGTCGGGCCGTACTCCATGCCCGACGCGCTCAAGCACTCGATCAACACGTACTTCGTGGCGCTCGAAGCCGACATCGGCCTGTGCCCGATCGTCAACATGGCGTCCAAGCTCGGCTTCGTCCGGGCCGACGGCAAGCCGCTGATCCAGGCCGCGTCGCTCACCCTGGGCGTCAACGAGGTCTCGCCGCTCACCGTCGCCGCCGCCTACGCGGCATTCGCCAACCGCGGCGTCTACTGCACGCCGACCGCCATCGAGGCCGTCACCGGCCCGAACGGCAAGCAGATGGCGGTGCCGAAGACCCTGTGCAGCCGGGCCATGTCGCAGAACACCGCGGACACCCTCAACAGCATGCTCAAGGGCGTCGTCGACGACGGCACCGGCACCGCGGCCGACCTTCCCGGCCGCGACACGGCAGGCAAGACCGGTACGACCGACGACCGCAGGGACGCCTGGTTCGCCGGCTACACCCCGTCCCTGGCCTCCGCGGTCTGGCTGGGCGACCCGTTCGGCAAGGGCATCAAGGGCCGCCGCCTTTCGATGTACGCCGGCGCCCCCGACAACGGCGGCATCAAGGTCAAGATCGGCCCCAAGACCTTCGACAAGGTCGAGGGCGCGACCGGCCCGGCGCCCATCTGGCGCGACGCGATGCTCGGGGCCCTGGAGGGCACCGAGCGCGAGCACTTCGTGACGGTGCCGCTGCCCGACCCGCCGGCCAAGACCGACCCGAACCAGCCGCCGGACAACGGCAAGGGCCACGGCCCCGGCGGCACGGGTCCCGGCGGCACGGGCCTGCCCAACCCCTTCCCGACCTTCACGATCCCGCCCGGCATCACGGGCGGCGGCAACGGAAGGGCCGGGGGCGGCGGCAACGGCGGGAACGGGCCGTGAGCAGTGCGGCGCTCGTGACGCCGGGCGGGCTCGGCTGAGCGGGTGAGCGTGTAAGGGGCGCCCTCCTTGGAGGGCGCCCCTTACGTGTGCCTATGCATAGGCCTATGCGCGGGCGATGCGCGTACGGCCGGGCCGGTGGCCCGGAGGCGCGGACGTACTTGCTGGCGTACCGCTGACGTACCGCCGGGTCAGCCGGCGAGCTGGCGCTTGACCTCGGCGGCGACGCGGCCGCCCTCCGCGCGCTTGGCGACCTTGGGGTTGACCAGCTTCATGACGGCGCCCATGCCCTTCGGCCCGCTGGCACCCGACTCGGCGACCGCCTCCCGGACGATCGCGGCGATCTCCTCGTCGGTGAGCTGCTGCGGCAGGTACTCGGCCAGGACCTCGCCCTCCGCCCGCTCCCGCTGCGCCGACTCCGCGCGACCGCCCTGCTCGAACGCCTCGGCCGCCTCGCGCCGCTTCTTCGCCTCCCGGGTGATCACCGTCAGCACCTCGTCGTCGGAGAGCTGCCGGGCCGTGGTGCCGGCGACCTCCTCCTTGGTGATGGCGGTCAGCGTGAGCCGGAGCGTGGCGGAGCGCAGTTCGTCACGGCCCTTGATCGCCGTGGTCAGGTCGTCCTGGAGTCGCTGCTTGAGCGTCGTGGTCATACCCCGATTTTCGCACCACGGTGCCGTGCGGTGCGCCCCTATTAGCGACGCGTTGGCCCGGCGCCTTTCCCCGCCGGACTCTGACACGATGGGCGTATGCGCGCGCGATACGGAGTACCCCTCGGTGTGATGGCGGCAGGCGCGGCCTGCGTGGCATATGCGGCCGGCTTCGAGGCGAGGTCGTACCGGCTGCGCCGGGTGGACATCCCGGTGCTGCCCCCCGGGATGCGGCCGATCCGGATCCTCCAGCTGTCCGACATCCACATGGTCTCGGGCCAGGACAAGAAGCGCCGCTGGCTGCAGTCGCTCGCGGGCCTGCGCCCCGACCTGGTCGTGAACACCGGGGACAACCTCTCCGACCCCACCGCCGTCCCCGAAGTCCTGGACGCCCTGGGGCCGTTGCTGCGGTTCCCCGGCACGTACGTCTTCGGCTCGAACGACTACTACGGCCCGAAGTTCCGCAACCCCGGCCGCTACCTGGTCGAGAAGGCTCGCGGCCAGCACGGCCTGAACGGCAAGAGCGCCGGCGGCCACGGCGTCGTCCGCAACCCCTGGGGCGACCTGCGCGACGCCTTCGACGCGGCCGGCTGGGTCGGCCTGAGCAACACCCGCGGCCGCCTCAAGCTCGACCACGGCCCCGTCCTGGGCCTGACCGGCCTGGACGACCCGCACATCAAGCGCGACCGGTACGCCGCGGTCGCCGGCGGCCCCGACCCGGACACCGACTTCAACCTGGCCCTGGTCCACGCCCCCTACCTGCGCGTCCTCGACGCCTTCACGGCCGACCGCTACCCCCTGATCCTGGCCGGCCACACGCACGGCGGCCAGCTCTGCATCCCCTTCTACGGCGCCCTGGTCACCAACTGCGACCTCGACACCGACCGCGTGAAGGGCCTCTCCACCCACACCGCCACCGGCTCCACCTCCTACCTCCACGTCTCCGCAGGCTGCGGCACCAACCGCTACACCCCCCTCCGCTTCGCCTGCCCCCCCGAGGCCACCCTCCTCACCCTGACCCCCGCCCCCACCCCCACCTAAACCGGATTTCGCCTCCGGCCCGCGGTCCGCTAAAGTAATCCCCGTTGCACCGGGGTGTGGCGCAGCTTGGTAGCGCGCTTCGTTCGGGACGAAGAGGCCGTGGGTTCAAATCCCGCCACCCCGACTGGTGAACACGCAGGTGAGGGGCGGTCTTCCGATTCGGAAGACCGCCCCTCACGGCGTTCCGAGGGGGTCTTGGGAGAAAATTGGGAGAAGATCTTGGTCGGGGGCGCTCTTCTTCCACCCTCTGGCCTGGTCTTTCTCCCGATCTCAGGAGCGCGTCGAGCGCCGCGACCGGGGAGCCGGGACTCATTGTGCGGCGTATGTCGAGTGCCTCCTCCCACTGCTCGGTGAGCGCGTCCATGAGCCGGGCGCGCATGCGCGGGGTGACGTGGGAGTAGCGGGCCTGGACGGAGCCGTCCTCGTGGCCGAGGCGCTCGTCCATGAGCTTGGGCGGGGTGCCGGCCTCCTCCATGATCGTCCGGTGGGTGTGCCGAAGCCCGTGCGGCGTCAGGCCCGGGGCGATCGGCACCCAGCAGGCCTGGGCGCGCTGGGCGGCGCCCCTGCCTCGGGCCGGGATGCCGGGCCAGGGCTCGGCGAGCAGCGGCACGGGGTGGGCGTCGGAGGGGGCGCGGGTCGGGTAGGAGCCGGTGGTGGCCGGATAGAAGAGCCACGAGGCGAAGCCGCTGCGCCGCCAGTGGGGCGCGAGCTCCCCCGAGCTGGCGTTGCGGACGTACCCCAGCTCGGCGATGGCAGCCTCCACCCGCGCCCGCGTGTCCTCGGAAACGCTGTCGGGCCAGTTGAGGACGTTGGAAACGGTCCCGGCGGAGACCCCGGCCTTGCGGGCCACGTCGACGATCTTCGCGCCGGGCCGGCGGGCGGCGCCGTTGGCGGAGGAGTAGCCGTTGAAGGCGTACCGAAGGTCATGGCAGCCGCAAGGTTCGGGCCGCTTGGCGGCGACGTGCCGGGAGAGCAGCCCGGACAGGAAGTCCGGGGTGTCGATGGTCCGGTAGGAGTCGTCCTTAGGCGGGCACCGGTGGAACTCGCCCCCGTCCAGCTCGTAGAGCTGCCACTCGACGCGGAGGGAGCCGGGACGTATGAACTGCGCTTCCAGCCCCATGAGTTCGCCCCACCGGATGCCGGTGTAGCCCTTGGTGACCAGGGCGACGAACTCGTCGTCCCGCCCGGTGAGCAGCGCGGCGCGCTCGGCGATGAGCAGGATGCCGAGCGCGTCGGTGATCACCTTCTCCGGCCCGCGGTTGCGCGAGCGCCCGGCACGCTTGCCGCGCCCCCTGCGCCGCGCGGCCGGGTTCGTCTCCCGCAGCCCGTCGTCCACGGCGTCACCAAGGACCAAGTGCAGGGTGCTGCGCCAGGTCTTCAAGGTGGCAGGCGCATAGCCTCGCCCCCGCTCCTGCCGCTCCCACTGCTCGACGTGGTGCCGGTTGATCTCGCCGACCTCCAGGTCGTTGAAGTACGGCAGCAGGTGCTCCTCGATGTGGCGCCGGTAGTTCTGCATGGTGGAGAGAGCCAGGTCCTGCAGGGTGAACCAGCGGTTGGCGTACTCCCCGAAGGTGATCCGCGCCGCCGCCGGGTCATGCCACCGCCCGCCACGTACCTTCGCCTCCTCCTCGTTGGCGGCCTGCTCGGCAGCCCGCTTGGTGCGGAAGCGCAGCACCTCGCCGTTGGCGTCCGCGACGGTGCGGTACTTGCCGGGCGCGATCTTGTAGCGAGCGCGCCAGTAGTCGCCGCGCTTCTCGCCGTATCCCATGTCTGGCTCCTTCCGGGGTGGTGGTCTGGGTTCCTGCGGGCGCGCGCCGTCGGCGCGGCGGGCGGGCGTTGAGCCGTGACTCGGCCGCGACGGGCGCCGCGCGGGCCGGTCGGTAGGCCGACCTGGCGGACGGCAGGGTGCCGGCATCGGGCGGGGCCAGGGGCCGTTCCTCGAAGATCCGGATGATCTCCGCGAGGTGGCCGGCGGTGAAGCGGTAGCTGCCGCCGAGCCTGGTGAACGGGATACGGCGGCGGCGGGCCTGCTCCCTGACCCACCACTCGGAGCAGCCGATGACGTCGGCGATCTGGGCGGGCCGGTAGAGGACGGGCAGTTCGTCGGGAGCGGGTAGAGGCATGGCGAGTCCTCGCGACGGCGTGGGGGAATGCCATCAGCAGTCAGGGGATGGTCGGACGAAGACGCCGACACCCCGAAACCGGGAGGCGTCGGCCGAGTTGGGTCAGACCAGCGCTCTGGAGCGCCGACGGAGGGCCGGGCGCGACGGGACTGACACGCGCATGAACCCTCCCCTCTCGGCGCTACGTGCACGGGCGGCGGACGACGGAGGTGCTGTTGTACCTCGCCGTCGCGGCCGTGCGGAAGCGGATTCGCGTACGACTTCGCCCTGGTCGGACGGTCGCCGCGGGACGGTAGCACGAAATCCCGGACACGCTCCGGCCGCTCGAACCGACGGACCACGTCCGCTCCTCCCCTGTTTCGCTCGCAAGGGGCACGAGGTCGAGGTCACCGGAGTGCGAGCGACGTCAGGTGCGCGCCCTCGTGCCTGGCGGCCATGGTGGCAATGCCCGGGGGCGCCAGGCAGGATGCAGGCCATGAGTGCTCCTCCGCACGTCGCCCTGCCTGGCCAGGCGTGGAATGTCGTCGCTGATGACCCGACCGGCCTGCTCTTCGCCGTCAGCTATGGCTCGAACCCCCTGGAAACCGTCCTCACCGCCGTCGACCAGAGGGGACATATCGAGTGGCAGCGCTCGTTCCCGGGAACCGGTCGCCCCTGGGCGCTGGCGACCGGCCGCGGAACCGTCTGGGTGTCCCGGCCCGAAGCAGCCTGGAGGGTTCTGGAAGAAGTCGACGCGAACGGCCGCACCGTCAACTCCGTAGTTCCGCCCAGCCAGCCAGGCGAGGACATCGGCACCTTCGCGCTGCTGCCCGACGGCTTCTGCATCCTGTGGACCGCCGCGCGCGGACCGCTGCGTGGGGACGGGCCGAGGCGTGAGCCACGGGTCTCCCGCCACCGTGCAGACGGCAGCCCTCTGTGGTCGACACCCATTCGCCTCGGTGATCTCTCGTACTCCGGGATAGTCGAGATGAGCGAGGACTCCGGCTGGCAGGTACGGCAGAAGCCGAGATGGACCCCACGCGAGGTCACGGTCGCCTACCACGAGCCGCTGATGATCAGCGGTGGCTCTGTGGCCGCATCGTTCGAGGACCGCGGCAGTGGGCTCGCCCGCACGTTCCTTCTCGATCTACGTACGGGAAAGCTGTCGGCCGCGACACCGCCGGCACCCGATGGGCACAAGGCGATCGACCAGGACGGCGGCTTCCTCATCGGCGCCCAAGGCTACGGAGCCTTCGAGACAGCCCGGATAACCCCCGACGGCCGCCGCGTCGCCGACTGGCCGAGCCACGGTGTACTCACGATGGGCGCCAGCGGCGTGGTCTCCATCATCGAAATGACGAACGATATGTCCGCCCGCTCGACATTCCGGCGACTGGAGCGCGACGGCACCTTGACCAGCGGCCCGGACCTGCCCGGCTACTACACCGCACCCGCCGCAGTGGACCAGGAAGGCACCACCGTCTACTGGCGCAACGGCCAACTGACCGCCGTCGACGCAGACCTGAACGCCCACCGAGTTGCCGAACTTCCCGGCACGGGCGTCACCAGCCGCGTCCTGATCCTCGGCAACGGCATGGTCTCCCTCACCCTCGGCAACGCACTTCACCTCGTACCCACGCCGCTCGCCCCGCTCGCCACAGGCCCATGGCCCTGCGCCGACCACAACCTCCAGGGCAACCCCGTCGCCCAAACGGATCAGCCTCCAGACGAGTTGCGATGAGCCGCGGCCGTGGATCGTGCCGGAGGTCCATCCGGGAGAGGGCGTACTGTCCGTTTCCGCCGCCACGCGAAAGCTGATCCGCGTACAGCTTCTCGCTGGTCGAGCGGTCATCGGGGGGCGGCAACACGAAACCCGGACAGGTCCTGGGCCCGCGCAGCAAGTTCGTTGATGCCCCAGTCGCCTGCTCGAGATACTCGCCGGATGACCGACAACGCGCGATCAGACACGACCGAAGGCTGGTGGGACGGGCCCTGGTACCGCGTTCGTACAGACAGGTTCGTGGCGTCCTTCCTGCCCAGTGCGGGCGAGGACTTGGACGCGGTGTGCAACGTCGACGTCGAGGTCCGACTGACAGACGGCTCACGCTGGAGCGCAACCGTATTCACCGTCGCCGAGGTGCAGCGTCTGATGGAGAGGTGGGCGCAGACCGGCGAGGAGGCGGGAGGTCGCTACTTCTGGTGCTCGGACGGGCTGATCGTTCGCGAGGCCGGCGTCGTCAACATGGCCGAGGCGATCAGCGGCGCACTCGACGAGGGCGACTTCGAGCAGATCCTCCAGCGCCTGGACAACGGGTAACCAGCCCACAGCTGCCGTGTTGCGCCTTCGGATGACCTGGTGGCTTCAGAGCCCGAGCACCGCACGGACCTCGGAGAGCCGCTCGTCCTTGATGCCGGCGGACGCCTCGCCCAAGGCAACCGCGCGGGTCTTGAAGCCGTCCCTCCGGTGGAAGACCGCCGCCCCGTGCAGACCATCGGTCACCGCCACGACGTCCTCACGGCGCAGCCGATACGTGGCCAGCGGGTTGACGATCACCAGGGTCTCACCGCAGAGCTCCACCCGCGGCCGGAGCAGCACCAGCTCCCAGATCAGGGAGACCGCCGCGACAAGAGCCGTCGCCACAAGAGCCTGCACAGCCCTCCCCCCGGCCTGATCAGTCGCCCACGCCAGCCAGGCGCCCAGGGCGGCCAGCACCGCGAGCCCCCAGAACACCCCGGCCCAGACCATCAGTCGCGGGTGCACCCGCCACACCGCCGCGTCCCCACCCTGCTCGCGCATGAACTCATTGTGCGGACCTTCGGCCCTGCGCGTCCTGGCCCCCCGGTAAAGACCAGAAGGCCGCCGGTCGGACAGGCATCTGAGGGCGGTCCGGGAAAAGGGTGTACCGTGCCGCTCCCACCGCCGGGCCGAGCCCCGGCCACCGACCGAGGGAGGACGCCGTGCACACGCTTCAAGCCCGCGAGGTCGTCCTCGCTCACGGGAGGAACGTTCCGCCGGGCAACAAGGCGCCCAAGAGCAGTCGATCTTGGGCGAACTGCGTGGTACGTTCTGTCACCAGTGAACTTAATAGGGTGACCCCGGCAGCGCGCCAACGCTCCGGGGTCCGGCACAAGGAGACGCAACTCCTCATGCAGATTCATCGTAGCCGCCATGCGCGCGGCTTCACGGTCCTGCCCAACACGCTGCTGCAAGATCGGCGGCTGTCCTACACCGCCCGCGGCCTGCTCGCCGACCTCCTCTCGCGCCCCGACGGCTGGCGCGAGGACGGCCGCCACATGGCCGACACCAGCCCCCAAGGCCGCCTCGCGGTGGCGAAGGCCCTGCGCGAACTGACCGCCTTCGGCTACTACCGCGTCGAACGGGTACGCCGCCCGGACGGCACCTTCGTCAGCGAGACCCACGTCTACGACACCCCGCAGGTGGGACCGGGTGCCGTACGTCCGGGCTCCGGTCGACCAGCCACCGCCGACCGTGACGCCCACTCCGTAAAGGACCGTGGGAAAGAACCCACCCTCCCCGCGCAGCGGACACCGATCGACGCCGTACCCGGCGCGGGTCGGGGAGGGCGGCAGGAGATCCCGTCTCCACCCCTCGCCCAGGCCGAGCCGCCGAACGCGGCGAGCACCGAAGCGGCGGCCCTGCTCCACCGCGTGACCGCAGCGGAGCCTCGCCTGCGCCTCGGCGCGGCAGAGGCCATGACGCTCGCGCCCCTGGTGACGCCCTGGCTGGAGCGCGGCCTCGGCCCGCGCGACCTCTCCCCCGCCCTGCTCAGCGGCCTGCCCGAACGGGTCCACAGCGCGTCGGCTTTCTTGCGCGACCGCCTCACCCGCAAGCTGCCCCCAGCACCAGAGCCGATCACTGGACCGCCGAAGCCCCGCTCGCACGAGTGCGCCGGCTGCGCGCGCCCGATCCCGTACGAGGGCACCTGCCGTACCTGCGCTGAAGCGGACGCCCCACCGCCCGACGCCGTAGACGAGCGCGCCCGTACCGCCGCCCGCGGCCGAGCCCTGGTCCGCGCCGCCCTCAACAGCCGCGCGGGCACGCTGACCGGCGCGAGAGCCTGACCTCCCCCTTCACGGCCAACGCCGCCCCGCGCCCGTCCCTGCCCTGACGCGCGCCACTCCCCCCGAACCGCCGGGCGCTGCCGCCTGCCCGCGCCGACGCGCGCGCTGCGCCGCCCACCCGCCATGCCTGGAGCCCGCATGTCCACGTCCGTGTCGCCGACGCCTTCCGCCCCGATACCCGAGCGCACCCGACGACGCCGCGCCCGACCGCTCGACAGCCTCGCGATCCTGCTGCTGGGCGGCTCCGCGTGCACGCTGTCCTTCGACGCGCTGCGCCAGGTCGCCCTGGCCTCCCACGTACGGCCCGTCCTCGCCTACCTCTTCCCGATCATCATCGATGGCTTCATCGGCTACGGCGTCCGCGCGATCCTCCTCCTGCGCGACGCCCCGCCGAGCGCCCGCCGCTACGCCTGGACGCTCTTCGCCGCCGCGAGCAGCGCCAGCCTGTGGGCCAACGCCCTGCACGCCATCCGCCTGAACTCCCCCGGCACCCACATCCTGGTCCTGGGAAACGCCCCCGTCGGCGTGCTCTCCACGATCGCCCCGCTGGCACTCGGCGGTGCCACACACCTCCACATCCTGGTCACGCGACACGCTCCCTCGCCGGAATCCGCCCCGGCCGGAACCCCCGGCCCGGGTCCGGCCGTTACGGAGCAGGTTCCGGCGGCCGCATCGCCCGCACCGAGCGGGAAGGCGCCGGCCGAAACCTCCGGCCGGAAAGCGGCGCCCACTCGCCGTACTGCGCCCAGCCGTCCACGCACCCGGACCGGCACCGGCCGCCCCGGACGACGAGCCGACGCCAGCATCGACGAACTGGCGACCGTCATCGCCACCGCGTACCCGGATTCGGCCCAGGTGAGCAGGGCCGAGGCCCGCGAGGCGATCCAGGCCGCCGGTCTCTCGGCCGGCAACGACCGCGTCGCCCAAGCCGTCGCCCGCCTCGCAGAGAGCCGGAGCGAACAGGCCCAACTGCCCACTGCCTGAGCCCCTCCAGAAGGCGGGGCGTCCGCGTACGTGGTCCTGCTGCCACCGCAGACGCCCCCGCCTCGGCAACCGAGAACCCCCGCCGTCCCCAGGAGTCGCCATGCCGCACCACCCCAGCAGCAACCGCCGGGCACTCGCGCCAGGTCAGGCCCACGCAGAAGCCCCCCACCCCGCCCACGCCCACGACGACGGACCGCACGGCGGAGCAAGTTGTCCCGGGATGAGTCATCCCGGGATGGCGCCCGCCCCAGGGGTGGCGGACCGGCTCGACGCCGCCCTCCCGAAGGGGGTGGCGTCGGCTCTCGGCCCAGGGGTGCCGAGCAGGACCTACGACGCCACCGCGCCCACGCCGCGCCCCACCGCTCCCTCGACCTTCAACTGCACTGAAGCCGCCGCGCACCACCGCCGACGCCTCGTCGTACCGCGCCGCCACCGCGTCGATCCCTGCTTCAGCGACGACGAATGGACGGAGATCACCACCGCGGCCACGGCCTGCCAGCTCACGCCCGGCGGCTTCACGAGCGCCGCAGCCATCGCCTACTCCCGCGCCGACCGGCGCACCAGCCTCGGCGACGAACGCCACCACCTCGAAGCCCTCATGGACGCCAACACCGCCCTCCACGCGATCGGCGGCCAGCTCAACTCCCTGGCCCACTTCCTGAATTCCGGCGGCACCCCAAACCCGGTTCCGGCCGTCCACCTCCTCGAACGCGTCACCCTCGCCGTCGCGCACGTCACCTCGGCCGTAACCACCCTCCCCACGGCCGGAGTGCAGCCAACCCGCCCGACAACGCCAGCCGCGGACATCACCCACCACCACCGACAGCGATCGCGCACCGCCCGCCGGAACCGCACCCACCCCTGCTTCAGCGACAGCGAATGGGCCGACCTCACCACCGCGGCGAGCGCCTGCGGCCTCAAGCCCGGCGGGTACGCAGCAGCTGCCACGCTCCTGGCCGCACGCGCGCAGAACCCCCGGGCGGCCATCGCCGACACACGCCGTCAGCTCGAGGAGCTGATGAACGCCAACCGCCAGCTCGCCGCCGTCGGCAACAACCTCGCCCAGCTCCTCCCGCACCTCCCCGCCACCGGCCTCCTCCACGATCAGGCCCAACGCGCCCTCGGACTCGTCCGCGACGCCCTCGATACCGTCGACACCGCGGCAGCCGCCGTGGCGGGGAAGTAGCAGATCGGTGATCCCGAAGATCACAACAGGCGCGGGCGGCACGTACGGCCTGCTCACGTACCTCTACGGTCCCGGCAAGGCCAACGAGCACACCGACCAGCACATGATCGCCTCCTGGAACGGCTTCGCCCCCGACCCCGGCCCCACCGCAGAACGCGAGGCCATCACGAAGCTCGCCCGCCAACTCGACCTCCCGGTCAAGTCGCTGCCCCGCGAGCAGCGCCCGAAGACGACCATCTGGCACTGCTCAGTCCGCACCGCTGCCAACGACCGGCCCCTGACCGACGACGAGTGGGCCACCGTCGCCCGCCGCATCGTGCACGCCGCCGGCATCGCACCCGAGGGCGACACGAAGGCCTGCCGCTGGATCGCCGTACGCCACGCACCCGACCACATCCACATCGCCGCCACCCTCGTCCGCGAGGACGACCGCACCGCCCGCCGCAACTTCGACAAGCGAGCCGTCCAGACCGAGGCCCGAGCCATCGAGAAGGACTACGGCCTGCGCCAACTCCACCCAGGTGACGGCACCGCGGCCAAGCGCGCCACCAGCGCGGAACGCCGCAAGGCCGACCTCCGCGGCCTGGACCGCCCCGCCCGCGACCAGCTCCGCGATGCTGTCCGCCGCGCCCTGGCAGGCGCGGCGACCGAGGAGGAGTTCTTCCACCGCCTCACCGCACAAGGCGTCCGGATCACCAAGCGCGTGGCCCCCTCCGGCGACGTCACCGGCTTCACCGTCGCCCTCCCCGGCGACCGCAACCGCGACGGCAAGCCCATCTGGTTCTCCGGCTCCAAGCTCGCCCCGGACCTGTCCCTCCCCCGCATCCGCAAACGCCTGGCCTCCACCGCGGCCCCCTCCGAGGGGATCACCGACCCAGCCCGCGCCCTTCGCGCCGGAACCACAGCCACAGCAGACGCCCTCCGATCCCTGGCAAAGGACGACGACGGATCCGCGGCCGACCAGCTCACCGGCATCGGCGAAGTCCTCGACGCCCTCGCGCAGACGAGCGCAGCCCCGACCCGCAGCGAACTCCAAGCGGCAGCGCGCACCTTCGAACGAGCCACCCGCTCGCGCATCCAGGCGGCCAACACCCACAACCAAGCCCTACGCAAGGCGGCCCGCGACCTCATCCAGTCCGGCCCGGCCCTCGGCAAGGGCGAGGACGGCGCGGCGACGGCCATGCTCCTGAGCGTCCTGATCACGGCGGCCGTGATGGCAGCCCACTGGCACGCGGCCCTGGGCCACGCTCAACAGGCCGCAGCCGCCCGCCAGACGGCCACCGACCTCCGCGCGGCCTACCAGGCAGCAGCCACGACACCCCTCGCCACGATGCGTGCCACGGGCCAGACCCTCCCAGCTCCCGCCCGGCACCAGGCAGCCGCAACCGTCCAAGCGGTGCTGCCCAACGAGGCGGCCCGCATCCAGGCCGAACCCAACTGGCCGGCCCTGGCGGCCACCCTCACCGAAGCCGCCCAGGCAGGCCACGACCCCGCCACCCTCCTCCACAGGGCTGTGGAAAACCGCGAACTCACGACAGCAGACTCCCTGACCGACGTCCTCCTCTGGCGCCTCCGCCACGAGGCCAACCTCTCCGCCGCCCCGCTCTACCAAGCTCAGCGGCCCGGCCAGCGCCCGACGCCCCCGCCGACTGCCACCCCCGTGCTTCCCTCGCCGAGCTATGCACCGACGCGAAGGCGGTGATCACTCCACCCTCGCGTACGCAACGGGACCAAAACCGCGAAGCAGAGCCTGCTAGATACGGCCTGCTTCGTGGTCATGTGCAGCCAGGAGCGCCTGCACGTCGTCGGCTGGGGTGCCGTCGAGATTCCGCCCGAAGGCTGCTGCCAGCACGGCCGGAAGATCAGTCTCTGCGACGGCGGTACGCACGCCGGCCAGAACACTGGGGAACTCGTCGTCGTCCACCGCGCCCCAGTGCTCCTGGCGCAACCCGTGGATCACCTCGACAAGATCCGGTCGTAGCCGCATCCAGGCGCGAGACGTGCGAATCTCCTCCGCGACCTGGCCCATGAACCAGCGCATGACCTCGTACGGAATGTCCACCTGGCGTCCGGCAGGGTTGAAACACACCGTGGGCTCCCGCGCCGGGTCCTCGTCGGGAACAACTGCCACCACGACGGTCTGGTGATCAACGACGAGGTCCAACTCCAGATACCAGGCGTCGTCGGCTACGGAGTACATCGCTGTGAGCGCGTAGTCGCCGTTCGGGGCCGGGATGGGCATGGCCGCATGGTGGCAGACCACCCGGCTGCCACCAAGCCACTTTGAGCGGACGCAGGGCGCAGATCACATCCCGACCCGGCGAATCCGTCCCGTCGAACGTGAACTGGTAGAGCCCCTGCCGGCAGCCTGAGTTCGCTCCCGGACAAACTTAGGACTGATCGAGCCCCCACATCAATCGTCCGCCGCGACGATCAGCATCAAGGACAAGCGCTCGCGATCGATCGCAACATATTCATGGAATTCGGTATGCACCCCGCCCCAGTCGTGGAACGCGGGCGCGCCCAGATCCGACAGAACGAAGCATCTGGTGGCCGACGCGAGTACTGCGTATACCTGCTCGATCATCACCCTTTCCAGCGCTTCCGGAAGTGCGCCGTGCTGGCCAGCCCAATGGCGAACCGTACGTACAGCTGCGGCGCTCCCGACCTCACTGTACGCGTCCATGGTGATATGGCAGTGCCAGTAGGGTCCGTGCCGCTGTCCTGCCGGATCCGTGCCACCTCCCGCGTAGTCATCGCGGAACTGTTCATCGGCGACCAGCAGAGCCAGCAGCTCGTCGTCCAGACTCTCGGGGGCGATCCGGAAGTACTTCACGTCGACCCAGCGACGACCATGCCCTGCGAACTTGTGATCCCTGAAGTTCACGAAGGCCTGGGTATTAAAAACGAGCTGAGTCACCGGGCCAAGCTAACTCGCCAGGCCGGCACTACAACATCGGCCGCTGCGGAATGAAACCACGGACCACGGCGACGTCCCGCCGGTCGTGGTCTCCAACTGCTCAACGCACGTCCTGACACCCGGCGTCATCGGTCCAGTCCTCGCTGAACCGATGGCGATCCAGGCCCACGGCCGAGAACTCGTCGCCGCCCGCATGCGCCACGGCACCCAACCGCCGAAGCGCCTGTGAGATCGGACTGCCGGCCGCTGGGAACGGCTGGCCCACCGGCGTATGCAGCGGTCCCCACACTCTGGCCCCATCAGCCCATACGGCGGCCAGTTGTTCGCCGACACCACCGAAGAAGTCCGCTTCCACGTAGGCGACCGGCCCCGCGGTCGACCACCCTGCAAGCGTCCGTTCGAAGCCCCCGGGCAGTAGCCAGAACCCCAGATCCCCGACAGGACTGCCATCCGTGACTGCGTCGAAGAGCCGGTCCGTCATCACCATCAGCGCAAGCCCCTGGCCAAGGGACGTCGCCCCTGCACCAGCAAGGTCCCGTACGGCAGCACGCAGCAACCTCTCCTCCGCGATCACTGCCTGCAGCTCGTAACTCATCCCTCCGGCCCTCCCGCCTCGGTCGAGGCCTCATCCTGCCTCAGCAGGCCGCGCCAGGCCTGCGTGTTCTCACCCGGAAACTCGCGCCCCCGTCAGCGGCTTGCTCCCAGCACAGGACCATCCAGACCTGCCGCTCCCCCCTCCAAGTGGCCCGAATATCTCAGGCTCCGTCAACGACCGAGGGCTGCCGAAATTCTCGGCGCCATTCCCACGAGGCCCAGATACTTGCCTCATGGACGCGATCGACGCCGCACACGCCGTAGTCGAAGAGCACCACCCCGACGCACGCGCCGCCTTCCTCGGCGGCAGCGTCATCACGGACCGCCGCACGGCGACCTCCGACCTGGACATCGTGATCCTGCTGCACGGCGCCCCGGCCCCCTATCGGCTGAACGTCCACGAACACGGCTGGCCAGCGGAACTGCTCGTGCACACCGAGGAGTCCTGGCACACCTTCGTCGAACGCGAGGTACGCAACCGCAGCTCCCCGCTCATGTGGATGTGCGCGGACGGCGTCATGCTCCTCGACCGCGACGGGGTCGGCGCACGCATCAGCACCCACGCCAAGTCGCTGGCCGCGGCTGGGCCTCCCCCAACCTCTGCCGAGGAGATCGACGACCGCCGCTACGCCCTCACCGACCTCCTCGACGACCTCACAGGCTGCACCGACCCGGGCGAACGCCTCTTCATCTGCACCGAACTCGCCCGCCGAACCGCCGAACTCACCCTGGCCCTGAACACCGCCTGGAACGGCGGCGGCAAGTGGCTGACCCGCCGCCTCGACGCCACAGCCCCCGGCCTCAGCAAGCAGCTGCACGACGGCGTCCACCAGGCGCTGGGAGGTCGCGTGGAGATGCTCATCGAAGTCGTGGACGAGGTACTGCTCCAGGCCGGAGGTCGGCTGTGGGTCGGGTACCGGCGCAACGGAACGCGGTGAGGTCCCGGCGAAGAGGATGCAGATACCGGCACGCTCGCGTACCGGCTGATCACGGTTGCAGCAGTCTGCCCGCCAAGTCGCGGCGTCGGCCCCACAAGCCGAGTGGACGACGTTCCGACCGACACCACGCCGGCTCGTGCCGGAGTACGGAGAACACTCGCCCGGAGATGGTGCTCACCGCCGTGCGTCCGCGGCCGGGCCGAGCAGTTCCAGCGCCTCTTCCCAGCGGAACCGGTCAGCGCCTCCACCGGCCTTCGGCTGGTGCGACTCGCGAGAACTGACCATGACGCCCATCCCGCGCAGCCGGGCCAAGCTCTCCTGATAGGCGGGGTGGGCAGCCATGGCCGAGTTCACGTACGGCAGCAGGACCGTCGGAATGCCCATTCCGTACGCCTCGCAGAGAATCCCCAGCGCCAGCGTGTCGGAGACCCCGGCAGCCCACTTGTTGATCGTGTTGAACGTCGCCGGCGCAACGGCGATGGCATCCGCAGGTGGAAGCGGCCGCGGTTCGCCGGGCAACCGCCACGCAGACCTGATCGGGTAGCCCGTCTGTGCCTCAACGGCCGTGGCATCAATGAAGCCAAGCCCCTGTGGCGTCGCAATCACCCCCACGCCCCAGCCCCGGCCCTGCGCCATGGTGATCAGCGTGCCCACGTCCCCCGCGGCCCCAGCCGCGCACACCACGACGTACAGAAAGGGTTTCGGCCGCTCGTCCAACGGCTCGTTCATAGGCCAACTCCCCGGTCGACACGGTGGAGCACAGTGTGCGCTCCTTGGGCCGTAGCGGTGAACAGGCGGCGGCGTTCACCGCGCCCCAGATCTGTGTGCGGCCTCTCGTCACCGCTCACTGAGCAAGGTCAGAACGTTCTCCGCACATCCCCAGGACAGAGTGACGCCGGCACCGCCGTGGCCGTAGTTGTGCACCACCGGAGTGCCGTCCAGGAGCCGGTCGCTCTCGACCCGGACTATGTCGCGGGTGGGTCGGACTCCGATGCGGTGCTCGACGATCTGCGCGTCGGCCAGCCGCGGTTCGATGAGTGTGCAGCGAGCCAGGATGGCGTCGGCAGCAGCGTCGTCGGGGTCCAGGTCGCCGAACCCGTCGATAGCTGTTCCGCCCAGTACGACGGTGTCCCCGTGTGGGTAGATGCACAGCAGATCCGACGAGAGCCCAGTGTCCTCGGAGAAGAAATCAGTCAGGCCGGGATTGGCGACGACGACGTGCTGGCCGAGGATCGGGCGCAGGTCCGGGTCAGGGACGAGGTTGTGGGCACCCATGCCCGTGCAGATGACGATGGCGGCAGCCGGACCGGCCTCGGGGAGGGAGCGCAGCCTGCGCTGTTCGACCCTCGCTCCCGCGTCCGCCACCCGCCGCTGGAGGTAGTCGAGGTAGACCGGCATGTCGATGAGAGGAATAGTGAAGCGGTAGCCGGAGGTGAATCCGGGCGGGAGTTCGGCGGTCTCGCAGGGACGGAACCCGGGCAGCGCGGTTGCCCATTCCGGTGGTGCATCGGCGTGGCGGGAGGCCTCGATGCCGCTGGTCAGCCGTACGCCGGTGGCAGAGTCGGAAGCCAGTTCCCCGAAGACCTCAAGGGAGCGCTGGCTCCACTGCGCGACCTTGTCCCTGGGCTCGACGAGGTAAGGCCCCCACATGGCACCCGCCGCAAGCGACGTATGCCCGGGTAGCTCATCGGCGATGACGTGGACCAGCAACCCGGACTCGGCCAGCACGACGGCAGTGGTGAGCCCGGAGACTCCGGCTCCGATCACGACGATGCGCTCCTCCGTGGCCATACGCCGACGATAGGCGGCGGGGGGCATCCCCAGCGGGTGTGCCGCGTTATGAAGCCACCCGCCTGGTCACTGGGACGGCACCGCGGTCTCAACGGGCACGCTCTGAGTGCGGTGGCCGAAGAGGAGGGTGGGCTCAGCAAGGATGTCCCGACCGAGTTCAGTTTGGTAGATCGCGTCGACGCTGCCGAACCGGGCCTGGGTGTAGTCGAGTCCGAGCAGGTCGGCGGCCTCTCGGACAGACTGCTCGTCGGGACCTTCGATCTCCAGGAACGTGGGCAGGCCGGGCCACGTGTCGAAGTCGAATGCGACGTCGCCGAGCCGCCACTCCTCGCGGTAGTTCTCCTGGTAGCGGACCTCGCGCAGCCCGATAGAGCTCAGGATCTCGGCCATGGCATGCACGTCGCCCACCTCGGTCTCGATCTCCGTTGTCCCGTCGATCGAATCGGCGTCAGTGACCTGCTTCAGGGTGAGCGTCGTGCGCGTGCCCTCGTGGCGCAGCCGCACCCACTGCGTGCCGTCGAGGGCATCGCTCTCGAAGATCTTGCGCGTGAGCAACGTACGGGGAAACGCTTGGACTGCTCCCAGGGCGGCGAGGTCGGCCTGGAGGCCGGCCACGTCGACAGCCAGGAACTTCGCTTCGTATTCGTGTTTCATCTTCCGATACGTCCTTCCATCGCACAGCGTGGAGAAGCTGATGCCAAGAGGCGGGGGTTGTCACGGCTTGCCCCTCGCCGACAAAGCTCCTCGTCACGAATGGAACTACGGCTGCGCCGACGGGCCGACACCTCGCCCGAGCCGCTGCCAGGCGCCACCGCGAGCCTTCCCCCTCAGTACAGAGAACTTCCTGGCCTCGCCGACGACACGCCTCGCAGGCCGTAATACGCCCGCAGCGCGGCCTCACCACCGGAACCCGTCGCAGCCATGATGCGCTGGAAGCGGGCGGAGCGCAGATCCCCGGCGGTGATGACACGCGGATGCTGGCGGTCGGGCGGGCAGTAGCCGGAAGTGTCCGGCACGAGGGCGCCTGACGGAGGCGCTGGGGCGCTGCCCAGATTCACGTACGCGACATCAGCCGTACCGGTGCCGGGACGGCCTTCTCAGTCGAACCACGCAGCCGTGAACCCGGAATCACCGACATCGCTCACCGACAGGCCGGCAACCGGCAGCAGCGTGACCCGGGCATCGCTGCGCACCTCGTCGACCTTGTAGTCGTCCTCCTGCGGGTAGGCGACCGTCACCGTCGCATCGAGTGTCGGGTGGGTGCGGAGGAAAGTACCCAGGGGCCGATCTGCGCCGAGTACGAGGAGGGAACCCCCCGCCGCGCCTGAGGCCTTGGCGCCCCAGAGAGTGGGCAGATCCAAGTCTGTTGCGACCGTCAGCCACGGGGCCGCCAAGACGGGAATCGGGCCGACACCGGTAGCCACGACCGCGTAAGGGGCGCTGACGTTTCGGCCGGTGTCCGTCCTTACCGCCACGTGGTCGTCGTAGGCACGGACCTCGATTACCCGCGCGCCGAGGTCGACCTCGCAGAGCTCTGCGCGGGCCACGTCCTCCGCGACGGCGGCGGCAAGTTCCGGCCCACTGGTGTGCCCGCCTACGACGTTGTTGACGACGGCGATGTGCTGGAGCTTGGCGCACAGGGCGTCCGGCTCGATCAGGACCGACCGTATGCCGACGCTGGCAGCCATCACTGCCGCCGCGCAGCCGGCTGGGCCGCCACCCACAATGACCAGGTCCGTGATCGCTGTCATGGGGCTATTCCAACACTGGGACTTCGAGCCGTGGGGCGAGTTGGGCCATGAGGCCATCTGCGTTGATCAATTGACGTGGGCCGATGAGCCGACGAGCGACCGTGAGGCCGGCCTCGTGAACAGCTGGACCCGCGTCGCTTGCCGAGGCGTCGGTGAGGATCCAAGGCGCATAGCCCAACTCGAATGCGTCTGCCGCGGACTTCAGAACGCAGCTCTCTGTCGCGATGCCGCAGAAGACGAGATCAGTCCAGCCCGCGTCGCCGAGCAGGGTGACGGCCTCGTCGGTGAAGAAGGAGTACCCGACCTTGTCGAGCACGGCGTACGCGGACTCAGCCTGATCCGCCAGCTCCGAAACCAGGTCCGTATCCGGCGGGCTCTGTAGGCGGCTCCAGCGAAAGAACCGCTCGAAGGGGCTGTCGGGATAGTTGCGGTAGCGGGTGAAGACAACGGGACGGCCTGCGGCAGACCACCGTGAGACAAGGCTGGAGATCACAGGAACGACATGCCGACTGTGGTGGTTGGTGAAGCCGTTCTGTACGTCCACGACGATCAGGGCCGCGCCGTCGATGTCCACTGCGCCATCCGTGACGTCCATGGCCTTGTTCTCCCGTCGTCAGCCCACACTGTCCCGGAGAGCGTCCTGCGCGGCACGCAGCCGTTCCGCGAGTCCGCTCGTCTTCATGATGGCCTCTCTCATGAGGACGTGCTGCGCGGTCTCCTGCGCTCGGGCGGAGGTGAGACGTGAAGACGCCGCCCTTAGGAACCGCCAGCCGAAGTCTTCGTGGGTCGAGGGGTCCTGGCCATCCTCCACGAGCTGCTGGATCTGACGGGAGAAGCACCACAGTGCCTGGACGGTGAGTTCGCAGCCGACTAGTTCGTCAATCGTGAGGCTGCGCTCTTGTGAGTGGGCGCAGTAGGCGACACCGGACCAGCCCGCATAACCCGTGGAGACACCGCGTACGCCGAAGGAGACGATGTCCGGGTGGTCGAATCCGCTGGCCAGCAGGGATTCCTCGACAGACGAGTGAAGCGCCTCGGGCTCACCGGGCGTGCCGCGGTCGACCAGCACGGAAGGCGTGGACAGCAGCCGCAGAGCGGTGTCGAACTCGGGGCCGGCGGTCCACGGCCCCGACGTCACCCAGTACAGCGAGAGGACGTATTCGGGGTCCGGCTGCTCGCCAGGACCGGCAT
Organism: Actinacidiphila bryophytorum; assembly: GCF_016916835.1. Lineage (GTDB taxonomy): Bacteria > Actinomycetota > Actinomycetes > Streptomycetales > Streptomycetaceae > Actinacidiphila > Actinacidiphila bryophytorum. The sequence goes on from NZ_JAFFIX010000002.1 coordinate 348,980, forward strand.
TCAGCAGATCTCGCAGAACGGATCCGGCCCACGGTAGGTCGGAGGCGTAGGAGCGGTACCGCCAGAGGGCCAGCTCCGTCAGCGACTGAGGCGTCTGTAACTGGACGAGGTGGAAGACCACCACGCCACAGGCGTAGACGTGCAGTGTGCAGACAGTGCCCCCGTCCGGGTGGTTCGCACGAGCCCATGACGAATCCAGCCAACGGCCCGCCGGGGCTGCGTTCATTCCCTCCCGAAGGCGTCGCGCCTGCTCTATACCGACGAAGACCGGCAGGAACTTGTGCGACTCGACCCGTATGTGCGCCGCGTTGGGGGCGGCGACAGCCGGTCTGCCCAGCGCCTCGGAGAAGCGTGCCCGGCTCTCGTCCGAGGACCGTGCCAGGGCCGTGTCGAGCACCGCCTGCGAGTCAGGGCGCGGCGTGTAGTCCTCCCCGCCGGCCTCCCACTTGGAGATGACGCGATCGCTGACACCCAGGTGCGCGGCGAAGTCCCGGATGCTCATCCTCATCGACGAACGCAGCAGTCGGGCTTCCCGTCCAGTCCAGCTCTGCACTGTGACCATGGCGGCCCCATCCCCCTCCCGCATGGCGAAATACCCAGCGTAACGAGTCGTGTTCGGCAGCGGTACAGCGTTTGTGCGGCATCCGTACGTCACTTCCGGTCACCGGTGTGCAGCATGCTGTTCCCGCGGTCAGCACCGGCCGGCCTCGAAGACCCACTTCAGCGAGGAGTTCTCCCTATGCCCGAGATCGTCAAGCGCAACGCCCGCGCCATCCTGCTCGACGGAGACGAGCTGGTGCTGATCAGGCGAACCAAGCCCGGCCGGGACGCGTACTGGGTCACCGTCGGCGGCGGTGTCGAGGAGGAGGACGACAGCATCGAGGCCGCCCTGCACCGCGAGGTCTTCGAAGAACTGGGCGGCACGTTGGAGAAGGCCGAACTGGTCCACCTGATCACCGACCATCTGGAGGGCGGCATCGGCGTTCAGCACATCTTCGCCGCCCGCCTCGCCGGAATGGACCTGTCCGTGCGGACCGGAACCGAGTTCACCAAGCCCGAGCGCGGCGCGTACGACGTCGTCCGCGTGCCCTTCACCGCCGAAACGGTGAGCGAGCTCGACCTCATGCCTCCCGAGCTGGCCGATTTCGTCACCGCCAACATCGAGGCGATCGTCTCCGTCCTCGAAACGCCTGTCCGGAAGGCGTGACCGGACATGGCAGGCATGCCGGAGTTCATCAGCGTCAACGGCCCCGACAACGCCGGTAAGACGACCCAGTTGAAGCAGCTCGCGGCACGCTGGGACGGGTTCCAGATGCTGGGTGCCGTCCACGAACACGATCCGGAGCCTTGGGAGCGTGTCGCCTCGGACGACTACGCGAGCTGGTGGTTCGAGAAGTCCACGACTGTCGAGCTGACCGCCATGCTGGTCAAGGGCCACGTCAGGCGCGCCGCGGCGCGCAGGCCCGAACACACCGGGCTGCTCGACCGCGGCCTGCCGATGCTCACCGCCGTGGCGGCGGCGACCAGCGTCGTCAAGGACGGCCTCTCCACGGACGAGGCTCTCCGGACGATCCGCGAGATCACCGCACCGCTCCCGACGCCCGCGGAGACCTCGGTCCTGCTCCTGCCGTCGCTCGACCCGCACCGCAGCTACGCGATCACCAGCGACCGCGAGAACCGTCCGTGGACGGGGATCTACCCCGCATACCAGAGGCACCTGCACGCGATACTGCGCCGCCAGGCGGAGGAGGGCGTTTACGACCTCGTCGTGGACTGCGAGCACCACGACCTCGCCGAAGTCCACCGGAGGATCACCACGGGTCTCGGTCTTCCTCTTCCCTCCCACGACCTTTGAAAGGGTGATGACGACCGATGACCGCCCATACAGGGGGCCCGCCCCCATTACTCCTGTCGCCGGGTTTCGCCCGCGCCGCCGCCGGCCTGCCCCAGAAGAACCTGCGCCGGCTTGACGACGCCCTCACACGCCTCCATGCGGTCAACTCCCGCCTGTGGCAGACCGAGGACCGCGTGCGGACAGCCGGCCTTCCCGCCGACCGCATCGCAGACTTCAAGCGGGAAATCGACCAGCTCAACGCCGAGCGCAACGCCTTGGCCGAGCGCGCCGACGAGGTCCTGGGTGCACTTGCCGGTACCGCGTCGGCGGAGGCGCCCCTGCACACGGAGACCCTCGCCTCCGTTCTCGACCGACTGTCCGTGCTGACCCTTCGCATCTGGCACAGCGAGCAGGCCACGGACCGGGACGACCTGGCCAAGCGTCGCGTGCCGGCCCTGCACCGGCAGCGGGACGATCTGCACGCAGCGCTCGACACGCTCACCGCCGACGTGATCACCGGTGCCCGGCGGCTTCCAGCCCCCGCTCGCTACAAGCTGTACGGCGCGGACGAGGCAGTAGTCTCGGAGAACACCCCGAGTCCCCGCCTCACGCGCGTCATCGCTTTCGGCGGGCTCAGCGAATGCGGCAAGAGCACCAGCGCGGAGTTCGTCCGCCGCGTCTGCGGAGCTCAACGCTTCAAGATCGGCTACCTGCTGTGTCAGTCCGCCGCACGCCATGGCTTGGCCGACCCGTACGCTCTCTCGGCCCGGCGCCAAGCAGAACTGCTCCTGGATGAGTTGAACCGCTTCGCCGACGCCCACGTGGACTCTCGGCTCATCACCATCGAGTCCGTCCACGACGAGTCGTCGATCGCAGAGTTGAAGACGCTCATGGGCGACCGGCTCCAGATCGTCTACCTGGACGTGCCCTTCGCTGTGCGAGTGGGCCGGTCTGGAACGGCTGCGCACGTCGTCGCGGCCAAGGACGAGATCAAGATGAGCCGCGGAGCCCACCAAGTCGCGGCTCTCGCGGACCACCTCCTCGACAACTCAGGGAGCGTCATTGAACTGCGCGCCCACTTGAGAAGGATCAGCGCACCGCCCGTCCCGGTAAGGCCGCGCACGAGCACTCCGTACGGTCTCGGTCTCCCCGGACCCGTGGCAGCAGCCACATCCGACCTCGCCGACAGCCTGCGCTCGCACGCGCCTGCCGTACGCCTGGTCGCCCTCACCGGGAGCCCCGGGGAGGGAAGCTGGATGGCAGGCTGGTCCGACATCGACCTCCTCGTGGTCGCCGACCACACCGCGGCCGCGGCCGTCGCCGAGGCGCTGCGCACCTACCAGGAGGAGGTGGACGAAGCCGCCTCCGTCGGACTGACCCTCGCGACGCCACATGAACTGCTCGCCAGCCGACTCACCCCGCGCCTCGCCTTCGCCCTGCACCAGCTCCAGGCCGATCGACCGGTGCTGTACGCGGACCCGCACCTGAAACTGCCGCACATCACCTCAGACGACCTTGCGCTTGCGGCGGTGCACGAGCTGCCCCAGGTCATGCTCACCCTGCGCAGACTGCGCGCCGACGCCGCCCCGGACCTGCTGCGGCAGCTCTACAAGCACCTCGTTCTCGCCTGCCGACTTCTGCTGCGCGAACACGGTGTCTGGGAGACCGGACCGGACCAGATCCTCGCCACAGCAACACACCTGCCCGGGCTACCCGCCTTGACCCTCCCGACGCTCGCCGAGACGGCCACCGCCTGGCGCGAGGGCGCCCGGCCCCAGGCTCTGGCGCAGGTCCTGCCGGCGGTCGACGGCCTTCTGGCCTGGTACGCGGCCCAGCTCGCCGCCTGACCCACGCCTCTCCACCAACTTCGATCTCTCCACGGAGGCTTCGCCATGCCCGAAACCGTTGCCGTTCCCCCGTTCTCGGCGCGCGTCGTCGAACGCCTCGGCGTCGACCTCACGAGCCGTACCGAACGCGTCATCCACTCACTTGACGGCCTGGAGGAGCCGGTCCACCCCGATACGCTCACCGAGGCCGGCTCCCAGCTCTGGAACCGCCTCCTGGCAGAAGTCCCCGAGCTGATGGGGAATATCGACTTCCTGCTCGGCCTGGACGCAGGCGGAATCCTCCCCACCGTCTCGCTCGCCTCGGCCTCCGCCGTCCCGTACAAGATCGCCTGGAAGCTGGAACTGCCCCTCGACGGCGCCGTCCGCTTCAGCGAGCCGCACGCGGTACGCACGGACGTCTTCGCGTACGGCATCGCGCCCGGCCAGCGCATCGTGTTGGTGGACGACGAGGTCACCACCGGCCGGACGCTCGCCGACCTGACCGTCCGCCTGCGCGAAGCCGGAGCCCGGCCGCTCGCCGCCGCCTGCCTGGTAGAGGACGTCACTCAGGGCGCCCGGGAGCTGCTGTCCCGGCTCCGCATGCCGCTGGTGGCGCTCGCAGACCTGGAGCCCGCGCGGTGACCGCCACCGTGACGGATGGCGTGCGCTTCCGCCCGGGAGCCGAGGCTTTTCCCGAGAGCGCGGTGCACTCGGCGCCCCTGGGCTACGACCGGCAGCGCCTCTCAGCGGGAGCGCCTCTCCCGCTGCCGGCCTCAGCCGAACTCGTCTACCGGCTCTCCCAGTGCGACGAAGTTCTGGTGTCCTTCAAGGAAAAGCTCGGGGACTCGCTTTTGGCGCTCGCCGCCGTGGCCGCAGTACGCGACTGGTTTCGGGCACGATTGCACGCCTGTCCCCCGTTCCGCGTGGAAGGACCGTACGCCGCCCTCATCGCGCGAAGCGGCCTGGTCACGGGTCCGCCCGCCGGGCCGCCCCGAGGGAGGTTCGCCGTCATCGGGGACCTCGCGTCCGTTGCACATCGCCAGTCCGACGCCCACGTGAGCATCGTTTGCGATCCGGCTGCACCACCTTGCTTCGCCTCCGACGCGCGAGCGTTTCCCGACATGCCTGCTCGCCTCTACCTCGCGCTTGAACGCCGGCTGGGAGTACGCCTTCCGTCGGAGGCTCCGTTTGCCCCGGTCCTGTCCACCTCCCCGAACCGGCTCGTCCAGCAGCTCGGGGCGGCAGGCTGGTTCGACGGCCTCACCGTCGCCGGCATCACCGCGACGAGCTGGCCAGAGCGCAAGGACTACACCGCAGAACGATTCGTCGAGGTCGCCGCTCGTATCGCCGACGGAGGCGCGGCCCAGGTGCGCCTCCTGCTGATCGGCGGCAGCGCGGACGGCTGTGTGCGAATCGACGCGTCGCAAGCCGCCCGTGGGGTAAGGGCGCTTCGCCTCGACGGTGTATCCGCCGACGAGCTCGCGGACGTGTTTCCGCACTGCGACCTTGTCGTGGGCAACGACACCGGGCTCACGCACCTCGCCGCTCTCGCCCGGAACGGGGAGGGCGGCGGCCCACCCGTCGTCGGCCTTTACGCCCGTCACGCCCACAGCAAGTGGCGAACCGGCCTGCCCCATCACCACGCAGTCGCCACACCGTTCTCCGAGCACATGCACCAAGGAGATCTGTGTCCGGTACGAGACCGCATCGCGCCGGACAAGGACGGCCATTTGGACGCCATCACTCCGGCCTCGCTGGCGCAAGTCTGCATGGACCTCCTGACCGGGTCCGGCCAGTGAGCGCCCGGAACCGGTGGCGGGTCGGGACCATCCGCCGCGCCACCCGCAACCGCCTTCTGCCGATCGACTGGTCCGGCCGTCCGCTGCTGATCAAGTACACCCGGAATCGTGACGAGGCCCGGCAGGAGATCCAGGGTCACGCCCGTCTTCTCGGCCACTACCGCGTGCCCGCCCTTCACGCCCACGTGCGTGTCCCCGGCGGTTACCTGCTGGCGTACGAGCGGCTGCCCGGCGGCACCGATCGCGGGCTCCTGCTCGACCTGCTCAATGAGCAGGTGGCCGGTCCAGAACTCATGCGGTACATGGACGAACTCACCGGCGCTTATCGCGAAGTCATCCTGGAGACGGCTCAGGAAGTGCCGCCCTCGCGTGTCGTCCGGAAGCTGTACTGGGACCGTGCCGCACCCGACGGACGCCTCGACAGGTACTACGCCGACGGCGACATCCCCGTCGCGGAAGGGATCATCGACCTTCCGGTCAGCCGCCTCGCCGAGTACGTCATCGTGGTCAACGGCCGACCCCTTGCGCTCGGCTGGGCATCTGCGTTGCGGAAGCTGCGCAGCCACTTCCAGGGCGACGAGCCGGTCTGGGCCGCGCTTACCCAGGGCGACCCCACAGACGTCAACCTCGCTCATCCACCGGCATGGTTCGACTACGACACCGCGGGGCTCAACAGCATCCTCGGCGAGTTCGCGAACTTCCTTTGGTACGTCACGGCGCTCGGCGGCTGGCTCGTCCCTACGTACAACCCGGCAGCCTTCGCCGACCACCCGGCGACATTCCATCGGGTGGACGCCAACCGGCCTCGCCTGGAGCGGGCGCGGGTCAACCACGCCGCCCGCACCATCCAGGTCGACTACACGCCCCTCCTCTCCGCGCCCAGGCAAGCGGCTGCGTCCGCGTACTGGCACCGCCTCGTACGGCCCGTCGCCGACAAGCTCTGGCCGGAATCCGACCTCGGCGAACTCCTGCGCCCCTACCTGGCCATGCGCATCCTCGCCGTCTACAACCTGGCCGACCTCGCGCCTACTGACCGGCTGCTCGTCCTGGCCCGACTCGCCGAAGCCGTGAGCCAGTCCTTCGACCCCATCACCTTCTTCTCCATCGAGGAGGCACGATGCCCAGCCCCCTGAAAGGTCGCACTGCGCTCGTCACCGGAGCCACCGGCGGCCTCGGCACAGCCATAGCCCGCCGCCTGGCCGCCGACGGAGCCGCCGTCGTCCTCGCCCACCTCGACGACTGGGACGCCGCCACAGCCCTCGCCGAGGAGATCGCCGCCGACGGCGGCACCGCCCGGCCGGTAGAGGCCGACCTGCGCGACCCCGACGCGGTCCGCCTTCTCTGCCAGCAAGCCCACGCCCGGCCAAGTCCTGTCGACATACTCGTCAGCAATGCCGGCGCCTACCCTCGCACCAGCTGGGCCGACACCACGCCCGCCGTCTGGGAGGAAATGCTGGCCACCAACCTCACCAGCCATTACCTCCTGGCCCACGAACTGACCCCCGGCATGGCCACCCGCGGCTGGGGCCGCATCATCACCATCGGCTCTGTCCTCGCCACCGCCGGCCGCCATGACCTGTCCGTCTACATCAGCGCCAAGGCCGGCCTCGAAGGACTCACCCGCGCCCTCGCCCGCGAACTCGGCCCCGCCGACATCACCGTCAACTGCGTGGCGCCCGGCTCTATCGCCGTTCCCGCTGAAGCCGCGGTCGTCCCCGACCCCGAAGCCATGACCACCCGCCAGCTCGCCCGCCAGTGCGTCCAGCGCCGCGGCCGACCGTCCGACGTGGCCGCCGCCGTGGCCTTCCTCGCCACCCCCGACGCCGGCTTCATCAGTGGCCAGACCCTGCGCGTCGACGGAGGCTGGATCCTTGGCTGACCTCTGGCTCATGCGCCATGCCGCCTACGAAGGCCACCGCCCCGGCCACCACGCCCCGCCCGAGGCACCCCTCTCCGCCGAGGGCCGCGCCCAGGTTCACCGCGCGCTCCCCCTCCCCTCACGGATCACCGCAATCGTCACCAGCCCCCTCCCGCGCGCCAGCCAGACCGGCCGCCTTCTCTCGCAGCTCACCGGCATCCCCGTCATCGCCACGACCCCGCTCCTGGCGGAGTGGCGCGCCCCCAGCATGGTGATCGGCCACACCCCCGACACGTACCCGCAGGAGTACCGCACCTGGCGCGCGCAACGTGCCACCAACCCGTCACTCGCCTGCGGGGACGGCGAAAGCCTCGCCGAGCTGTACGACCGGGCCAGCCGCTGCGCCGAGTACCTCGCCGATGTGCGTCGAGGTCAGAACGGCGGCGTTCTGGCCGTCTCACACAGCGTGCTTCTGAGCGCGCTGACCTGTCTTGACAGCCGCCCGCAGAACCCCGAGGCCGTCTTCCGGCAGGATTGGCTGTTCGCGCGCGTGGTCAACGCCGCTAGCAGACCGTGAACCACGCGGAGAGCAGCTGGACATCAGTCGCGTTGCAGCTCCTCCATCAGCTGCTCGGCCGCAAGTCGAGCAGGCAGCAGGCGAGGGTCCTCGGGGTGGCCGTATGGCCCGGCGATCTTCGCGCACGTGAACAGCGCCATCACCTTGCCGTCCCTGCTTTCCAGATCGCGCCGACGCTCCCTCCGTACGCGGTCGGCCAGCTCCGGTACGGCGAGAGACTGCGCCCACAGCGACGCCGAATCCAGACCGCGGGGAGCCATACCCCAGTCCTCCCAGTCGAACAGGCAGAACCGCGTGCCCGTGACGTTTGCCCAGTTCAGATCCCCGTGAGCGGGGCGCCATTCCTCCACCGCCGGGGAAGGCGCACCCGGAAAGGCCGCCCGGATGACCTCGCTGACGTGAGCCTGAGTGATCACGACGGTGTCCGGGGTGGCCACCCTCGTGGTGTCCGCGCGCGCCAAGGCATCCAGAGATGAGTTCAGCGTCTCCCACCACTCATCCGGCAGCTCAGGGGCCTCGGCCAGCACGCCACCCGACATCACGGGTGTGCCGGGCAAGAGCTCCATCTCGTCCGCACGCCACATGACACCGTCAACGTCATCCCGCCAGGACACCGCTGCCCGCCACGTCGGCTGAGCGACGCCCGCCAGGAGCGCAGCGCACTCCGCGCCGTTCCACCCCTGTACCCCGATCCGAGCGAACGGCCGCCGCTCGACCCGCACCCACGTACCACGGTCCGACCGCGCCCCGATGGTCCGCCGCTTGCGCACCACGCCATCCCGATCCAAAGGGGTCTGCAGCGCGTGCTCGACCCGCTCCATGACCACGTCGACGGGTTCCTGACGCAAGTCGACCGCACGAGTCGAGGATGCCAAAGGAGTCATAGCTGCGAACGTAGCGCTGCTGCCCCGACCGCAGACACCTCCTTCGGCTTCCATCTGAGAAAGCGCGAGCCAGTCACGCTCTCCGACGACCAACTGCTGAGCCTCAGCTCCCGGCCGTCGCGTTGAACCGCACGACGAGCTCCGGCAGCTCGGCAAGAGAGTCGACGCCGCATCGTCGCAACCGTCTCCGCGGCCGGGTCGTGCTGCTGGATGACTCCCCGTGGCCCCCGGCGGATGAGCGCAGTCAGCATTCCCGTTTGCGCCGCCGGCACGATGTCGTTGTCCAGCCCGTTACCGACGTAGAGGATCTCGCCGGGAGCTGCGGGTGCGGCCTTGATTACGGGCTCGAAGAGGGCGACGTCCGGCTTCGACGCTCCCCAGTCGTCACTCGTCGCAATGAGATCCGCGGGCAGATCGAGCGCCCGCAGGGCGCCCAGCGGCACAGACCGCCTGATTGCCGGCGATGCCAACCCACAGCCCGGCTTCACGCAGAGCTGACAGCGTCGGTCGCACATCCGGATACAGGTCGTCCTCTCCGAGCCACTCGGGCTTCTCCGACTCCACCCGTCGCTCCCTCTCCTCCGCCAGGTCGAAGCCGGGCAGGAAGACCTGGAAAGTCTCGCGGTAGTCCCGCCCCTGCGCGATGAGCGCACCGAACACCGCCGCGAACGTATGCCGGGGGACCCTCAGCCAATCCGCCCGCGAGCCGTACTCCCTCGTCGTCCAGGCACTCACCGGCATCGAACACCACCGCGCGAATCATGCGCGGGAGCGCAACCGTCGTGGTCGTCCAGCGCCCGTGCACCAAGTGCGGGCCATGTGGCCCCATCGAGTACATCGGGCGCCTTCAGCTCGGCCGCTACAGTCGTCCGCATGAGCGAGCCCCAAGAAGCGGTGGCCCAGCCCCGTTCCGCAGCAGGCGTGCTGCTCTTCGACGAGGCGGGCCGCGTGCTCCTCGTCCATCCCACCTACAAACCGGGCTGGGAAATCCCCGGCGGCTACCTCCACCCCGGGGAAACGCCAAGGGAAGGCGCTGCCCGCGAGTTGAAGGAAGAGCTGCACCTCGCCACTCCCATCGGACACCTCCTCGTCGCCGACTGGGCGCCCCACCCGTCCGAGGGCGACAAGCTCCTCTTCGTCTTCGACGGCGGCATCCTCGGGGAGGATGGCCAGGCAGAGATCCGCCCGGACGGCGTGGAGATCGACGCCTACGCCTTCCACGCCCAGGACGAGCTCGACAAGGTGCTGATTCCTCGCCTCGCCCGTCGCATCCACGCAGCGCTTGCAGCACGCGCAAGCGGCAAGACGCAGTACCTGGAACACGGCATAGTCGGTATGTAACGGCTTTCGACGGCGCAGACTGTTCCCCATGAGGTCGGGCATCCTGCTGTACGGGCCGCCGGCGGCGGGCAAGGACACGGTCACTACGGCTCTGGCCGCACTCGACGCGCGGTACGTCCCCTTCCGGCGGCTCAAGGTCGGCAGCGGGAAGTCGGCGGGCTACCGCATGGGGACGGCCGCGCAGTTGGCCGACCTGGAGGTGAGCGGCGACGTCATCTACCGCAACGAGCGGTACGGGAACGTCTACGTCGTCGACCGGCCCGGCCTCGACAAGGCCTTCGAGAGCGGGATGGTGCCGGTCGTCCATCTCGGCCAGGTGGCAGGGGTGGAGCAGGTGGCAGCCCTCTCCGGGGTCCGCTGGGTGTGCGTATTGCTGTGGTGTTCCCGGACATCTACCGCCGAGCGGTCACGGCGTCGGGGCGATACGGACACGACGGCGCGGCTGGCAGCGTGGGACGCCACCCGGGAGGACCTCGCCTCGTACCCCCAGGCCGGGTGGGAAGTGCAGGTGGACACGGGCGCGGTCACGCCGCAGGAGGCGGCCCAGCAGATCGACGCCTTCGTCCGCAGCGCCGCACCGCAGCCCTGACCACAGCAAGGCCGCCGGTGGGCTTACGTCGGATCGTCCGGCCTCCCATGCAGCTCTTCCAGCGCCTCGGCGATGGTGAGCTGCTGGTCTTTGCTGCCGTCCCACCGGGCGAGCGTCGCGGCAGCCGCGTGCATGAGGGAGTCCGGCAGCCCTGCGTCTGCAAGGAGGCCGGCGGCATCCTCGATCTCCGGGCCCCAGCGCCAGGCCCGGGCAGCCGTCTTCGGGATGTAGTCGGTCTCGACGAGGTAACTGCGGGTGCGCTTGGCCGCGATCGCCAGCAGCGCGTCCCCGACGCCGTACGCATCGGCCGCTCCGTACGCGACGGCGGCCAGCACGCGGGACACCTTCTGGTAGCTGGTGTAGGCGAGCTTCAGCGCAGAGGCCGCGCCGAGGCTGTCCCCGAGGACATGCGTCCGGATATCCGTCCCCGCGAAGAGCTGCACGATCCGATCGGTCTGCTCCTCAGTACCAGCGAGGTAGAAGGTCGGCGTCTTGCCCCCCGCCGGGGGCGATCCGACGACCGCAGCGTCGACCACCGGCATAGGTGCGAGCAGCTCAGCGACACGCTGCACGCGCGACGGCGCCACCGCATTGGCTTCGACGTAGATCGCGTCCGCGCTCGTGGCCCGGACGGCCGCCACCGCCGCCGCAACCTCCTCGGCGACGGCAGGCGGGCACAGGGCCAGCAGCACCTCGGAGCGAGCAACGAGTTCCGCCAGTGTGACGGGCTGTAGGCCGGCGTCTTCCGCCCGGAGTCGGGTCGCGTCGCTGCGACCGTCAGGGCACCACAGGACCGTGTGACCGCGAGCGCCCAGCTGCGCGCCGAAGGCGGCCCCCATGCTGCCCGGATGCAGCAGCCCAACGGTCACGGTCATGAAGCGGTCCCTACGTGATCTGCCACCAGCCGAAGCAGGAGGTCGATGGCGCTGCGAGCATCGGAAACGGTGTGCTCAGGGGCCGGTGCGTGCGCCGCCCAAGACCGGCCGTTGGCGACCCAGATCGTGCGCAGCCCCGCCGAGTGCCCGCCCCCGACGTCGTTGACGGGATTGTCCCCCACCATCCAACCGCCGTCGCTCAACACGGCTCCGCACCGCTCCGCGGCCAGGGCGAAATGCCGAACCGCGGGCTTGCGCGCATCGCCCTCCTCCGAGACAAACGCCCCGTCCACGTGGCCGGCGATCCCGGTAGCCCTCAATTTGGCCCACTGAATGTCCGCCGCCCCATTGGTCGCCACCCCCACCCGCCAGCCGGCCGAACGTAGCTCGTCGAGCCCGTCAAGGACCTCCGCCGGGCACGACACCATGGCCGCGATGTCAGCGCAGTAGGCCCCCCACAAGTCCTCCGCCGGCTCGCGCAGCCGGTAGCGGGTACGGATCGCCTCGAAGGTGGATGGATACGCTCGCTCGGCCAGCAGCCCCAGCACGTAAGCCCGCTCCTCGTCCCTCAGACCATGCCGGGCGGTGAACTCAGCAGCCCAGTCAGGGAGCGTTCCCCGCCGGTCCACAAGAGTGTTGTCGAGGTCGAAGAGAACGAAGGGCCGACGCACATCCGCACCCTAACGAACGGCCTTTACCGCTCATAGCCCGGGCGGGATCCCGGAGAGCACCGCATCCCGGCTGACAGACAGCCCGGGCGAATAGAGTCGTCGCCATGAGCCAGCCCCAAGAACCGGTAGCCCAGCCCCGCACCGCTGCGGGCGGGCTCATCTTCGACGAGGCCGACCTCGTTCTCCTGGTTAACCCGGCCTACGAGCCCGGCTCGGAGATCCCCGGTGGCTACCTCCGCCCCGGAGAGACCCCGAGAGAAGGCGCCGCCCGCGAACTCTGGGCCTCACCACTCCCATCGGCCGCCTCCTCGTCGCCGACTGGGCACCCCACCCAGAGGAGGGCGCCAACTCCTCTTCGTCTTCGACGGCGGCTCCATCACCGACGCAGGAGCACGGTCCGCAACGGTGAAAGCAGTTGATGCTGAACTGAACGCCGACTGGCCTGCCGAGCCCCCCAGGCTCCGGGGTCGCTGGCTGCGTCCTCGGGTGCCGCCAGGACCACGAAGGACGCGCTAGACTTCCGCCGGACCGTCGGAGTCATCCTTGCCTTCACCCATCACCCTGGCGCCGACGAAGACTGCACCTAGGACCATCGCCGCACCGGCAACGGCTGCCACCACCCGGTGTTCCCTCTCCAGGAAATGTTTATTCTCGCTGTCCTTTTGGGACTCCTGACTAACATTCTCCCGGAAAGTCTCGTGAAAGAATTTCCGCTCTTCCCAACTGAGGTCATCTCTATTGAGATCCTTCTCCAGCACATCCCTCTGCTGCTGGGAGGCCCGATGGAAATTGTCTTCACTTTTCTCGTTGGCCGAAAGTGTGGATTCGTGCGCCGCGCGTACCGCATCCACGGAATTCTTGGCAAGGTCCTTGAAGTTGGGGAACTGCTCCACAATCTTCATTCGTACCTCGGTTGCCATATCAGGCATCATGGCAGCGAATTTGATCACCTTGTCCTTGGAGAGGTTTCTCCAGGAGGGTATACCAAGCGCCCGCTTGATCTCATCTTCGTTCTTTTTTCCCATGCCCTGACCTCGTCTTTCGCGGCTCGTACCTGCTCCAGTAGTTCTGCACCCCCGCCTTCGCGCGCTGTGCCAGTGTGCCGGACGGGCCGCCCACTGCGCTGCCGTGGCCGGACAATTCGTCAGCTTGTGATACGGCGCGCCGCCGCGACTGCGGGGGATTCACGGAAGGCCGGTTGACCCTGACCCATCCCGCTACGTCGCGGTGTGTGGGCTACCGCACGGTGCCGGTGAAGATAGCCGTGCGGTACCAGCCGTCGTCGGAGGTGTCCACCGGGGTCAACTCGATCTGGACGCTTTTGGCGGTCTTGGCGAACACGCACGCCTCCTTCCAGGTCTGCGACTTGCCCGCCAGCAGGTGGGCGTCCGGTGCGCCGCCGAAGCCCGCGTCCTCGTCGAACACCTCGTCCGCGCCGCCGGGGCAGGACAGGTTGAAGAGGCTCAGGTCGAGCGGGGACGTGGAGCCGTTCTTCACGGTGACGGAGAAGGCCAGGTAGGCCTTGTGGGAGGGGGACGCGAACTCACTGGTCGTGCCGCGGCTGAAGCCGCTCAGCCGGGCCGTGACGCCGTTCTTCCACGTGGCGGTCTTGTCCAGCGCGACGGTGAGGGTGCTGCTGTCGGAGTCGTCCTGGGTGGGGCCGGTGTCCTTCGACGCCCTGACGGTGCCGGCCGGCGGGGTGGCGGGGGCGCCCTTGGCACCGGGGGTGCCGTCGTGGGTGTCGCAGGCGCTCAGGGCGCAGGCCGCGGACAGCGTGGTGACGGCGAGGACGAGGTTGCGGATACGTGTGCCGGTCATGGCTGGGCCTCCGGGTCTTGGGGTGCCGGGCGTGCCGGCGGTGTGGTGACGAGGGGAAGAGTGGCTCGAGTCGGGCCTGCAAGGTGAACGCGGAACTGGCAGACGGGGTTATCGACTACCTGCGGGTGGCCCTCACAACAGGCCAACGACGGCAAAGACTTCGGCCCGCCAGGCCAGCACTTCCTCGCGGGTCGGCCCCAGGTCGTACTGGTGGTAGTGGCATCCGAGGCAGAGCAGCACCCACACCGCCCTGGCGCGGCGAGCGGTCTCAGCATCCGTGGATCCGCGCAGGCACAGGAGCTTGGCGCGGGTGGAGGTGTGCGGGGCGGGGGCGGAGGGCGTGGCCTTCAGGGCGGTGTCAACGGCGCTCTCCAGGGCCGCGCGCAGCGCGAAGGCGGCGCCGCGGTGGCGGCAGGACGCCGTGGTGGGCGGCCCAGCGATGAGAAGCTCGTCGGCGGTGGCGAGAAGTTGGGCGACGGTGGCGTTCACCGCTGCGTCCCCTCCCCCGGCGTGCGTACGACCTGGGCAACCGCCTCGACGGCCCTGATGAAGCCCCTCGGGTCGTGCATGGTCGTGCCGCCGGGGTGGGAGCCCTCCTGGCACTTGCGGAGGACATCCACGGCGTTCCCGTCCTTGCAGCGCCGCCGCACCTCCGCGTAGACGTCATCGATACGGGACGCGTCGCCGAACAGGCCCAGCGCAGCGATGGCCTTCAACCCGGTGGCGCCGCGTACAGCCTGCTCGGCCTCGTGCTCCGAGGTCCCGACCCGGTGCAGGCGCACCCAGGCGGCCTCGGTGAACGCCCGCTCCAGCACGGTGCGACAGATGCCAGGGAGCACGTGGGTCATGGCGGCCGGCGGCAGGTCGGGCGTGCAGGCCAGTGCCCGTGCGTCGTTCAGCGCCTGGCCGATCGGGTCGGTCACCGGGTCGACTCGTACGGCGGACCGCTCGGCCCGCTCGACCGCAAGGACGGTCACCGGGAGCTCCTGGTCGGTGAAGGCCTGCTGGAGCCGGGTGTCGTGCGTGAAGACCACCACCTGCCGGGTGCTGCCGAGGCCGTGGAGGACCTTGGCGAGCCCGTGGACCTTCGACGGGTCCATGGACTGCACCGGGTCGTCGATGACGATGAAGCCGAACGGGCTCTCGGCGGCGGCCGCCCGCGGCAGGAACAGGGCCAGGGCGAGGGAGTGCAGCTCGCCCTGGCTCATCACGCCGAGCGCGGACGCCGGTTCGCCGTCGACGGTGACGTCCATGACGAGCTTCCGCACCGCTGCCTTGTCCGTGCCGGTGAGGCGTACGTCGCCCCACTCGACGCCGCTCTGCTGTCGCAGCTCCTCCCAGATCCACTGGGAGTGGTCGGCGAAGGGCCGCAGCCGGTCCTGCCGCAGCTCACCCGTGGCCGCTTTGAGCCACTTGATCGCGGCCCTGACGTGCCCCAGCGGTGTCTTGGCGGCGGCAGCACTCCGGGCGTGGCCGAGCCAGCCGGTGAGGCGGGCGACGCAGCCGCGCCATGCCTCGTCCAGCTCCGCCAGTTCGCGTGCCGCCTCCCTCCGTACGGCGTCGCAGGCATCCGCGAGGACGACGGCGGCGTCTTCGGCCTCGGCCGCGAGCTGTTCGGCATCGGCGATACGGCGGCATGCCGCCCACCGCGCCCACGGGCCGGCCAGCGCGACCGGCAGCTGCTCGGGGGCGAGCACCACGAGGTCGCGTACGGCGTGCTCGGCGTCCCGCAGGCCCTGCCGCGCCTCCTCGGCAGCGGAGGCCTCGTGCCGGAGGGCATCGATCCGGGCGGCGGCCCGCTCGGCCCAGTTGTCGTCGAGCGGCCGGTCGGACCCGCAGACGGGGCAGGTCGGCTCGTCGCGGTGGCGGCGGGCGTGCTCCAGCGCCTTTGCCAGCAGCTCCGCCTGCTGGTGGGCGTCTTCGGCGCCGGACGCGCGTACGTCCTCCAGTACGGCCAACGCCTCGCGGAGGCGGTCCACCGCGGTGCCGACTTGCACCAGGTCGGGGCCGGTGAGCGCGGCGGCGGTACGGAGCCGGCGCAGGTGGGCGTCGTCAGCGGCGGGAAGGCCCTCCACGAGCGCGGTCAGCGTCTCCAGGTCTGGGGCGCCGTGCCCGGTGAGGGCGGTGAGCGCGGTGGCCGCACGCGGGTCGTGGGAGTCGGCCAACGCGGCGGCCAGGGCGGGGAGTTCGTCGGCAGCGGCTTTGCCGGGGGTGGCCAGTTCCTTCTCCTGCGCCTTGAGGTGTTCGGCGGCGGCGGTGAGTGTGCCGAGGCCGAGGATGCGGGCGACGGCGTCGTACATCTCGCTGGGCTTGCCGCTGATTACCCGGTCAAGGTCGGAGTACGGCAGGAAGGGCCGGTAGTCGGCCAGCGGGCGCTCCCAACCGGCAGCAGAGAGGCCGCCGGTGCCGTGGCCGGGGCGCTTGAACGTGGTCTCGGGCTTCGCCAGGTCGTCCGAGGGCCAGGTGCAGGCGATGGTGCTCGGCCGGGGGTCGCCGGCCACGCACACCCTGACCTCGACGCGCGGGTCGCCGTCGTGGTGCAGGTTGCGCCAGTTGTCGCGCCATACGGCGCTGCGGCCGTCCCACCGGGCGCTCGTCCCGGTGAGTGCGGTCTCGATCCCGTCGGCGAAGCTGGACTTGCCCGAGCCGTTGCGCCCGACGACGAGCGTCACCCCCGGCTTGGGCGCGAGGGGGAGCCTCGCCCTGCCGCCGATGCCGCGAAAGCCGGTGACGGCGACGGATTCGAGGTATACACGCTCAGCTGGGGCACCCTCGGGAGCTTCCGGAGTGCCGAGGACGTCGAGCAGCAACGTCTTCACCGGCTCGGTGAGGGTGGACGCGGCCAGGCGGTCCCGGACGAGGCGAGAGAGCGTCGGCGGGTCGTCGGGGGCGGGGGGCTCGGGAGCTTCGGGGTTCTTCGTCATGGCGGGAACCATAGGGAGAAGCCGCCCAAGTACCCCTTCTAGTGGGCGATAACCACCGTTATCAAGAACTCAGAGCAAAAAGGAGCCGTACGACCGGTCATCCGCCACGGTCGTACGGCCTGCTCAGGCCCCCTTTGCGCTCGGCGCCCACTGGGCCGCGAACGTCTCCATCTGCTTGAGGACCAAGTCGACAGCCTCGCGCTCCTCATCCGGCGGGTAGTCGAACATCGCGAGCACCCGCCGGATACGGGTCCGGAGCTTGGCCCGGACGGGTTCGCGGGAGAGCCAGTCCACCGACAGGTTCTTCCGGATGTCGGCGACCAGCGCGCGGGCGATCGCGGCCAGCGTCTCGTCGCCGCCCGCCATCAGCTCGGCCATGTCGCGGTGGGCGACCGCGTCGTAGAAGGCCAGCTCCGCGTGGTTCAGTGGCGGGTCGAAGCGCTCACCGCGGCGGGCCTCCTCGGATACCTCCCGTGCCATCGCGGCGAGTTCGGCGATGACCTGGGCGCTGGTGAGCTGCTGGAGCATGTAGCGCTTCATCAGGGCGTCGAGGCGCTCGGAGAAGCTCTCGTGGCGGACGACGTTGTGCTTGGTCACCTCGCGCATCTTCTGCTCGATCAGCCGGCGCAGCGCCTCCGCGACGAGGTGCGGGGTCTCGGAGTTCTCCAGCCTGCGCAGGGCGGCGTCGTTGAGCCGGGTGATGTCCAACCGGCCGATGCCGGCCTCTTCGTAGAGGTCGGTGATGTCCTCGGCATCGACGACGGAGGCGGCGAGCGCTTCGAGGTAGCGGCGGACCTCCGCCGTCAGCGGCTGGCCGGCCGCTTCGCGGTCGGCGGCGTCCTTCTTGACCATCCAGGCGCGCGTCTCGCTGAAGAAGGCGACGTCGGCCCGCCAGCCCTCCAGGTCCTCGCAGCGCTCGGCGATCTCCTTGCTCATCGCGCAGACCCGGTAGAAGCGGTCGAGGCGGGCGGCGCTGTCCTTGAAGCGGGTGGACAGCGGGACTTCGCCGGGCTCGACCTTGTTGCCGGGGGTGTTCGGGCTGCGCAGGTATTCGACCGCGAGGCCGAGAGCGCGTACGCGGGGACGGGGGTGCGAGGTGTCCGCGAGCGCTTCCCGCCACTGGACGCCGGCCAGCATGCCGCGCAGGGCGGCGAGCTCGTTCTTGACCTCGGTGATCGCCCGGTCGATGTCGGCACCGAGGGTCTTGTCCTCCCGGTCCTGGTCGGAGTAGTCGTGCAGCGCCTTCTTGAGGTTGTCCGTGAGGGGCGCGTACCCCACAAGCAGGCCGTCCTGCTTGGCGCGGAAGCGGCGGTTGACGCGGGCGAGGGCCTGCATCAGGTTGGCGCCCTGCATGGGGCGGTCCATGTACAGGGTGTGGATGGGCGGGGCGTCGTAGCCGGTGAGCAGCATCGAGTGCACGATGAGCAGTTCAAGCGGGTCGTCGGGGTCCTTCGCCCGCCCTTGGACCGTCCTCTGCTCGGACTTGCGCAGGACGTGCTTGCGCAGGTGCTCGGGGTCGGTGCGGTCGCCGTGGAAGACGATCTTCATGACGCCCTCGTCGACCTTGTCGCTCGCCCAATCGGGGCGCCGCTCGGCCAGCGCGTCGAAGACCTTGACGCAGATCTCCCGCGTGGCGCACACGACCATCGCCTTGCCGTGGCAGCCGATGTCCGGCTCCATCAGCGCGCGGCGCTGCTCCCAGTGGTCGATCAGGTCGTCCGCGAGTGTCGCTATCCGGTCGGGGGCGCCATAGACAGTGTTCATGGTGGCCGCGTACCGCACCGCCCGGCGGCGCTCGGCGTCGTCCATGCCCTCGGTGAGCGCATTGGCCTGCTGGTCGATCGTGTCCGGGTCCACGCCCGGGGGCAGCGACACGTCGATGACGCGCGGCTCGTGGAAGACGCGGACGGTCGCCTCGTCGTCCACGGCCCGCTTCAGGTCGTAGATGTCGATGTACTCGCCGAACACCGCGCGGGTGTCGGCGTCCGCTCGGGAGATCGGGGTGCCAGTGAAGGCGATGAGCGTGGCGTACGGGAGCGCGTCGCGCAGGTGGCGGGCGTAGCCGTCGAGGCTGTCGTAGTGCGAGCGGTGCGCCTCGTCGACGATGACCAGGATGTTGCGGCGGTCGGACAGCAGCGGGTGCACCGTCCCGGCCTGCTTCTCCTCGGGGCTGAGGCCGAACTTCTGGAGCGTGGTGAAGATGATCCCGCCGACGGTGCGCGCGCTCAACTCGCCGCGGAGCTGCTCGCGGGTGGTGACCTGGAGCGGGTCCTGGCCGAGGAGGGTGCGGCTGTCCCGGAAGGTGTCGTAGAGCTGGTCGTCCAGGTCGTTGCGGTCGGTGACGACCACGATGGTGGGATTGTTCAGGGCGGGGTGGCGCGAGACCAGGGACGAAGTCTCCACCATCTCCTCGGACTTGCCCGCGCCCTGGGTGTGCCAGACCACACCGGCCTGCCCGTTGCTGCGGGAGGCCTCGACGATCTTCTCGACGGCCTTGGTGACGGCGAAGTACTGGTGCGGCTTGGCGATGCGCTTGCCGGAGAGCGGTTCGCCGGACTTGGGTGGGGTGAAGTTGACGAAGTTGCGGGTGAGGGAGAGGAAGCGGGCCTGGTTGAAGAGCCCGTGCACGGCGATGCTCAGGGCTTCGAGGCCGTCGTACTCGGGTGCGCCGGTGTCGACGCGGACTCCATCGTCGTCGACATTCCACGGCGCGTAGTGCTCGTACGGCGTGAAGACCGTGCCGTACTTGGCGGTGACCCCGTCCGAGAGTAGGCAAAGGACGTTGTAGCGGAAGGCCAGCGGGAACTCGGCTAGGTAGGTCTGGAGTTGGGCGTGCGCGTCCTTGAGGGTCGCCTTCTCGTCAGCGGCGCTCTTCAACTCCGCGACGGCGAGGGGCAGTCCGTTCACGTACACGACGAGGTCGAACCGGCGGTGCCGGCCCTCGCTGTCCCTGAGGGTGACCTGGTTGGCGGCGAGGTAGGTGTTGGCGCCCGGGTCGTTGAAGTCGACGAGCCGCACGGTGGGCGTCTGCTCGGCGCCGAACTCGTCGGTGTACGCGAGCCGGATGCCGGTGGTGAGGTGCGCGTGCGCCTGGCGGTTCTCCGGGTAGGCCTCGCTGGACGCGGGGTCGGTGGCGATCCGCAGGGCCTCGTCTATGGCGGAGGGCGTCAGACCGGGGTTGAGGCGGGCGATGGCTGTGGCGAGCTCGTCGTGGAGGACGAGGTCGTCCCAGGCGTTGCGGTGGCCGTGGCGCTCCGCGCCGGGGGCGATGTCCTTGCCGGGGACAGTGTCCCAGGCGAGCTCCGCGAGGTCTTCGAGGGCGTATCCCTCCCAGACGGCCTCCGTGAGCTTGGCATCCGCCTTGGGGGTGGGCGGCGTGTTGGCCTGACGGTCGGCTCGGGGGGCGTTGCCGTTGCCCTGGCCGGGCGGGCTGGTCGTCATACGGCGTCCTCCACGATGCGCTCGGCGTCCCGGACGCGGAGCTTGCCGGACATGAGTTGCGGGAGGAGGGTGTCGCGGAGGGCGGCGAGGGTGCGGGATTCGGCTGCTGCCTGCGCAGCCCGCTCATGCAGTGGCGATACGGCGGTCGCGAACGCCGCCACGTCACTGTCAGCTGGCAGGCGGATTGGCATTGCCTTGAAGTTTTTCCGGCTGAGCTCCAGAAACACCGATCCGTTGGCGAGGCCGATCATCTCCTCCACGCGAGACCGCATCTCGTGGAGGAGCCACCAGCGCAACTCGTCGGTGGGAGGCAGGACGACGATAAAGCCCTGGTTTACGGCCGCGGGCATCTGCGGGAGAGCAAAAGCACCGATGGTCGCACGGGAGGTCATGAAGACGGAGTGCGCTGGGTACAGTTGCGAGGCGCAGTTCTCCAAGCCCTCCGCGGTGATCGTCCGACTGGTCTCGAAAAGGTAGGGCGATGGAAGGCCAGTCACGTCCGTGGGCGTGGTCCAGGCAATGTCGCCTCCCCAGTACTCATCTACCTTCGTCCTGGGCGTTCCACCGCCTGCGACGGTGGCCACCGAGCCGAACGTGGCTGGTCCGAAGCCGAGCCCCTGGCAGGCGGAAGAGAAGAGGGCATCCGCCAGGCGTAGTGAGGTGCCACCGCTGCGCTCGTTGACCGCGATCTTGTCGTCCAGCGCCCCGAGCACGCTTGCGATGGCCTCCTGTACTGACAAATCAGGTACGGAGACCTCGAACGCTTCAAACGTGGACTTATTGACAATTGGCGTCGTGGACCCGCTAGCGATGTAACGAATATCTGCGGCCCGGAACCGCAGGAGGTAGTAAGCAAAATCCGAGTTCACTATTGCGGGGTCAGGGATCAGCGTGTTGACCTGTTGATTCGTCACAGCAGGACACGGAAGCTGAGCGACCTTCCCGGTGGAAAAGCCGATGCAAGCGAAGGAGATCGACCCTGCTGGTACTAGCCTTCGCTGCAAAGAATCGAAGCCCCGTTGGGAGAGTTTCCGACACTCGCTGAGTCCGCGCTCTGTGTAACTCATCTCCGTAGGGGTGACGAAGTCGACCTCGTTTCCCCACGCAGCATCGTCACCCGTCCGTGGCGTTGCCCCGGTGACTACCTGGCCTAGACTTCCGATCCTCATGGTTCGCCGGTCGCTCACGACACCCTCCCCAACTGCTCGCGCACGACCCCGTCCAGCCGGGCGGACTCGTCCAGGTGGGCGAAGAGCTCCTTCGTGAGCCGGGCGATCCGTTCCCCCACCGGCTCCGCGTCCGGGTCCTCCTCGACCTCGGCCGCGCCCACGTACCGGCCCGGGGTCAGGACGAAGTCGTGCTTCGCGATCTCCTCCAGCGTCGCGCTGTAGCAGAAGCCGGGCACGTCCTCGTACGTGAGCCCCTTCTCTCGCGCCGACTTCGTGCCCCGCCACGCGTGATACGTGTCGGCGACCCTAGCCAGGTCCTCCTCCGTCAGGACCCGCTCCGTGCGGTCCACCATCGTGCCCATCGCCCGCGCGTCGATGAAGAGCACCCGGCTGCGCCGGTCCTCCAGCGCCTTCGCGCCCTGCGGGGACTTGTCCTTGGTCAGGAACCACAGGCACGCCGGGATCGCCGTCGTCCGGAAGAGGTTCCCCGGCAGCGCGATCATGCACGCCACCAGGTCCGCCTCGACCATCGCTGCCCGGATCTCGCCCTCACCACTCTGCTTCGAGGACATCGAGCCGTTCGAGAGCACGACGCCCGCGCTGCCCCGGTCACCCAGCTTGCTCACGATGTGCTGGAGCCACGCGTAGTTCGCGTTGGACTGCGGCGGGGCCCCGTACCTCCACCGCCGGTCGTCGGACTTCCTCGCCCAGTCCGACATGTTGAACGGCGGGTTGGCCATCACGAAGTCGGCCTGCAGGTCAGGCAGCTTGTCGTCCGCAAAGGTGTCCGCCCACCGGTCGCCGACGCCCTTGGGGTCCATCCCGTGGATGGCCAGGTTCATCTTCGCCAGCCGCCAGGTGCGTTCGTTGGCCTCCTGGCCGTAGATCGCAAGGTCGTGCGTGTGGTCCTGGCCTCGGCGGCGGGCGACGAACTTGCCGCTCTGGACGAACATGCCGCCCGAGCCGCACGCCGGGTCGTACACGCGGCCCTCGTACGGTTCCAGGACCTCCACGATGAGGCGGACGACGCTCGCCGGGGTGTAGAACTCGCCGGCGCGCTTGCCCTCGGCGCGGGCGAAGCGCTCCAGGAAGTACTCGTAGACCTCGCCCAGCACGTCCTGGGCCGGGCGGTCACCGTGGCCGGTGAAGCGGGCGTCGCTGATGAGGTCAACCAGTTCCTTGAGTCGCTGCTGGTCGACGTTGTCGCGGTTGAAGATCTTCGGGAGGACGCCGGTGAGGGCCTTGTTGGCCTTCATGACCTCGTCCATGGCCGTGTCCAGGAGGCTGCCGACGCCGCCTTCCGCGCTGGCCGCGTTGTCGGCGATGTGGTCCCAACGGGCCGTCGCGGGCACCCAGAAGACGTTCTTCTCGGTGTACTCGTCCTTGTCCTCAAGGAAGGCAGCCCGGCGGTGCTCGGGGATCTGGGCCAGCTCAGGGTCGGCGGCCAACTCCTCCCGCCGCTCGGTGAAGGCGTCCGAGACGTACTTCAGGAAGACCAGGCCGAGGACGAACTCCTTGTACTGGGCGGCGTCCATCGAGCCGCGGAGCTTGTCCGCGGCCTTCCACAGGATGTCCTGGATCTCCTTGGTGCTGGAGACGCCGGGCAGTTCGCCCTGTCCGGCGGCGGCTCGCTTGCGCGGGGGCATCGTTCCTTCTTCCGAGTTCGGGGTGCGGGTCCGTAGACGGGTTACGTAGTCAAGTGGGTAGGTGCGGAACCGACGGTCAACGTGCCGTCGGCCAGGCCCGCCACGGTCAGCCGACGGGCCTCCGCAAGCGCGTCGGCCTGAGCGCGCAGCAACCGCTCCCGGCGCTCGGCCTCGGCCAGCAGCGCGTCGAAGCGCAGCACTTCGTCCGGGTCGAGGTCGGGGAGCTGGTAGTCCTCGATGCGTCGCGCGGGACGTACGGCGCCGGGGCTGCGGGCGGTGCCGCGGGCCGCGGCAAGCAAGGCGGCCAGCACCCGGGGGGTGAGCGGGCGGGCAGCGTCGCGGTTGACGCGAAGGATGCGGGCGGGAAAGGTGACGATGGAGAAGCCGGCATGGTCGACGTACACCCCGAGGCGAGGGGCGAGGGTGTAGACGATGTCGCCCGGCTCGGTGAGTGCCGCCCGCTCGTACTCCGTGGCCAGCACCAGGCGGTCGATGCGGCGCCCCCCGACGGGTCGCTCGCCGATGACCTCCTCGGAGCCGAGGACGGTGTGGTGGCCGTCGGGGGCGAGGTGCACGGCGTCGACGCGGTGACCGGAAAGCCGGGTCACCCTGCGGGCGGCAACGAGCTTGCCAAGGGTGGTGCGCGGCGGAAGAGCGCCGACCCTGCGCAGGACGTGGCCGCGGTAGGGGCCGCGCTCCTGCTCGTACACGCTGGCCTCGGCCCTCGCGCGCTCCAGACGGGCCTCGGCCTCAGCGATGAGGGCGGGGCGCTCGGCGACCTCGGTGGACCAGAAGACGGACAGCGGCGGCGCGGGTGGGGTGAGCGAGCCGCGGAAGGCCCGGTCCAGGTCGGCGACGGGGACGACGCGGCCGTACCGCGGGTCGTGGCCGTCACGGCGAAGGCCCTCGGCACGCCAGAGGAGTACGTCCTCGGCGAGGCGCGCGCTGACGTGCGGGGTGAGCGGCTCGGCGCTGATGTCGGCCAGTAAAACCTTGCCGGACGCCTCGGGGACGGGGCCGCGGGTGAGCGTCCACAGGGCAGGGCGGTAGCCAGGACGGAAGGGCAGGACGCCGCCGGGGAGCGCGATGACCGACTCGACGATGTTCTCGCGCAGCAGGGCGGCGCGCAGTTGGGCGGCCTCGGTGCCCTTCAGCTCGTCGACGAGCGCGTCGGCCGGCCCGAGGACGACGGCGGTGCAGCCGGGGCGCAAGAGGTACGCGACGCGTTCGAGCTCGGTCAGGGCGGCGACGACCGAGCGGTCCTCGCCCGGGCGGTACGGGAGCTGGGTGAGAACGAGGTCCGGGTCGGCGAAGCGTTCCTCCAGGTCGGTGCCGGTCTGCACGTCGAGGTCGAGTTCTTCGACGCCGGCCAGCAGGAGGCGGCGGCGGGTGATGCGGGTGAGCCGGTCGTCGGGGTCGGCGGCGAGGACGGTGAGGAGGTCGCGTTCCTCGGCGTCGGCGAGGACGGCTGCGAGCAGGTCGCCTGCGCGGGCGTACGGGTCGGCGAGGGTGACGGGCCGGCCCTCCCCGAGGCGGGCGGGCAGGTCGGTGAGCTGGCCGAGCAGGCTCCGCAGCTCCGGGGTGACCGCGTCGGCGGTGAGGGTGTCGAGCCCGAGCCGGGAGCGGGCGGCGAGCAGCCACTCGTACGCGCCGTGCTCGCTGTACGCGGCCTCGACCAGCTCCTCGGCGAGGCGGGCGAGCGGGGCGGCGTCGGCGTGAGCGGCCGAGGCGTCAATGGCCCGAAGTTCGCGCAGGACGTACTCGTCCTCGACGTCGATCCGTTCGGCCCGGCGGAGGATGCCGGCCCACAGTGCCTCGTCGCCCGCTTCCGCCTCAGGGTCGACGAGCGACCGGCCGTCGAGGCGGCGCAGGCACAGCAGGCTGCCGACCGTCTCGACGAGCTGCCAGGGCGTGAAGCGCTCGCGCAGCGCGATGAGGCCGAAGAGCGCCAACTCCGATCGGAGCTCCGCCGGAGCGGTGTTGCCCAGGCCGGAGGCGGCCAGCCACTCGGCCACTTGGGCGCCGTCGAACAGCGGCCTCCCCGAGGTCTCGGACACGGCTGCGGGGAAGTCCGGGTGGCGTCGGCGCCAGGTGGACACGACCGGGCGCTTCACTCGGGCGAAAGCGGCGATGTCGGACATCGAGACCAAGAGGGGCAGAGGCGGCGGGGGCCGGAGCGACGGGTCCGACAGCCCAGTGACCACGGCGCGCCCTCCTTCGTTCAATCTCTTCACCTCAGGCGTCGACGACAGTCGCCCTACCCTTGCCGCACGCAGCCCGCCTTCAGCAGTCCCCGCCGACCCGCAAGACGATACTCCGGTCTCCAGTGCGGGGCATGCCCGTCGCTTGATAAGGGTGGTTACCACACTTCCAGCGACCTCCGCCAACTCCTCTCGGCTGCATGAATCGTGTCCGAAACCACCCGACTCCCCGTGCAGATGGACCAGAATGACGGCCTGGTGACCCGGAGATGGCATTGGGCGGGGTGGCAGCGTAAATGGTTGAAGGCACGGTCTCGGTCATCGGGGACGGCCAGGCCCCGGGGCTGGTCGACGGACCGGGGTGGAGCCTTCCCGGGCTGGACGTAGCCGCTGGCCGGTATCCGCTCTCGGTGGAGCGGCACGTAATGGCCATGGCCGACCACCTGGTCCCCGGGGTGACCACGGTGACGCCGCACGGGCGCTACTACGCGGTGCACGGACTGATCGCGGCACAAGCCGAGGCCGAGGACCTCACGATCCCCGAGGCCCAGTCGTTGCTGCGCCGCGCCGAAGTGGCATTGGCCGCCGTATCGTTCGCGCACCATCCGCAGGCTCTGGAATGGCTGCCGCGGGCTCACGGGACGGACGCCCTGGCCCGGCGGCTGCACACCGGGACGCTCACCATGTCCGAGGCCGAGGCCCCGGGCAAGGACGGTTACGTCGGTAGCCGGTGGGGGTTCTGGGGACCGTACAACGGCTCCGAGATCGCACTCGGCATCCTCGCTCCCGGGCACATGCCGGCTCCCGGACCCCGGCTGGAAGCGGCCGCGGTACGTGCCGGGCTGGACGGCCTGCTGGAGTTAGCCCGCGCGGAGACGCTGTCGGTGGACAGCCTGAAGTCCTTCGGCGACCAGCTGTGCGTATGCGCGGGCGGTGAGCGTGCTGACGGTGAGTGGCTCGCGAAGGTGATGTGCGAGCCCGCTGACCCGGCTGAAACGGGCTCCCGCTCGGCGACGCGACGGCAGACGATCCAGCTTCTGGCTCGAGTGGTCACCGAACATCCCGAGCAGATCCGGCGCTTCACTCGTGACATCGGCCCTGTGCTCGCCTTCGGCGACTTCCTCACTTCGGATTCCGTTACGAGCGGCATCGACACGGCCGCCGTCTGGCGAGGAGTGGTGCTGCGCAACTACTCGGTCGGCGCGTGGCGCCGCCTGTGGTCCTGGCTCGTCGCGCAGGTCGACGGACTGCTGCCGATCGAGGAAGTGGCCGACCGCTTCGCCGTGGAGCTGCCGGACACCACCGTGGACGCCTTCCTGTCCGCACTCCCCGCAACTCAGAGCACGACCGGTGCCCCGCTGCCCGCCGAGTACGACCTGCGGAACGTGATAGACAGTCCCTTGCCCCTCACCGAACTGCGGGTGCTCGCCGCCGGTGCCCGCCGGGTCGACGAACTCTCCGGCAGGGTGCGTGACGCGTTCCTCGGTCGGCGCGGGGTCGAGCTCGGACCGGAGTGGACGCAGCGGAGGCTTGACGAAGCCCGACCCACGAAACTGCGTGACTTTGCGCGCCAGATCACCCATGACCTGGTGGCGCGGTCGCAGCGGATCGCGCGGGCCAAAGCCCGCCGGCGCCCTGACGGCACCTTGTGGCTACCGACCCGCTTGCACGAGCGCGGCGGGCTGCTGTACCGGACGAGCCAGGAGGGGCGCGGCGACGTCGGCCTGCGGCTGGACCAGCTCGGAACCGTTCTGGCCACCTGCGGCGTGCTGCGCTACGACGGCGGGAGCTGGTCGGTGACCGGCAGAGGGAGGGCTCTCCTTGGCTGAGGACATCCCAGCACCGAAATCGGTGAGGGGACCAACCGCCTTCGCCTCGCCGCTGACCCTCATCCTTGAGGAGGAGCGGAAGGGCGGACAGCGCCTGCGAGAAGCCCTCTTCCTGAGTTTCACAGCCGATCTCGGCTTCTTCGAGGATGTCGCCCTCGGCGTCACCCAGGCCACCGGCGCGCTCGTGACGGTGGTGGGGGACGTCTTCACGGCCCGCGCGGACGCGCGGTCCGTCCGGCGGGCCGGCCGCAGCTACCTCCCCGGTCAGGCATACGCTCACGGCGCCGCCTTCCACCCCAAGCTCATGGTCCTCGCCGGACCGGAACACGCCACCATCGCACTCGGCTCGGGCAACACCACGCTGGCCGGCTGGCAGGCCAACTCCGAGCTGTGGACCGTTCTGCGGGTCGACAGCGAACAGAGCCCCGCAGCGGTGCCGGACCTGGCGGCTTGGCTTCGCGGCCTACCGGAGAGGGTGGGGTTCGCCGCCTGCGTACCGGAGGCGCTGGGGCGGGTGGCAGCACTGTTGGACCGGCTCCATCGCGACAGGGCACCTGCTGAACCAGAGGTCCGCCTGGTCAGCAGCCTTCGCACACCCATCATCGATCAACTGCCGCACGGGCCCGTCGACGAACTGGCCGTCTTCGCACCTTTCCACGACCGGCGTTCGAAGGCCCTCCGGATGTTGCTGGAGCGCTTTCGCCCCGGCCGGTTCACCCTTGCCTACCAGCCCGGACTCACCGATCTCGACGGTCCGTCGATCGCCGGCCTGGTGAAGGAGTACGACGGCCGCGTCATCAGCGACAACGGCGAGCGGTACCGGCACGGAAAACTCGTCGAGTGGACCTCCGGGGGGCAGCGGTGGGCCCTGACCGGCAGCCCGAACATCTCCGCCGCCGCCCTGCTGCTCTCCCAGACCGAGGGCGGCAACTGCGAGCTCGGCATCATCAGCCCGGTCCCCACCACGCTCCTCCCGGACGGCACCGACGAGCCCGTCTCCCGGCTGCGCTCGGCCGAGCGGCTCCCCCGTCCCCCGGTCCGTACCGTGCCGCTGCTGCTGGGTGCCCTGCGCGTACCGGACGGCCTGGAGATCAGCCTGGCCCGTCCCCTCACCGACGCCGCACGCCTGGAGGTTTCCGCGGCGGCCGCACCGCCCGAGACGTGGGAGCGCATCGCCGACATTCCACCAGGCCAGGACACGCTGACGGTGACCACTTCGGCGGACGCGGGCAGTCGTGTGCGCCTGGTCGTCGTCGACGGCGAGGGCGAGGGCGTTCCGACGTACGGCAACATCGTGTTCGTCGTCGACCCCGAAGCAGTGCTGCACCGAGTGGCCTCCGGGCGGCCGCACGCCCCCACAACTCAACCCATGGAGCTGTTCACGGACCCGCTGCTCGCTGAGCGGTTCCTCAATGATCTGGAAGCGCTCCGTGCGGTGCTGGGGCCGGGCCCGGCGGCAGCCTCGACGAGCAGCCGTAGTGGCGCGGTTGTGACATCGTCGCTGAGCAGCGACGGGGACGGCTGGGAGCGATACCTGGACGAATGCGCTGGACGCGTCGGGAACGCGCTCCTGCGCTTCGCCATAGGACTGCCCACGGATGCGGGCGCTCCCCTCCAGGACCTCCTGTCCGTCTCCTGGGACGATGAGGCCACGAACGACGTCGAAGCCGCCCTCGAAGGAGACGACGCGGAGAGCGTGGCAGCGGATCACGACCCGGTGATGGCCGACGCCGAGGTGACCGCCAGCACGCTGCCCGATCTCCGGAAGGCCGACGAGGAGGTACGCCGCAGGTACCGGCGCGTAGTGGAACGCATGGTGCCTCCCGCTCCCCAATGGAGCCGTGAGAAGGAACGCACCGTAACCCCCGGCCCCAGACGGGGCCCGGTGGACAGCCTGCTCGTCGTCCGGTTGACACTGTGGATCATCGCGGCGGGCGCCTGGCCTCCCCGGCACACGGGCTGGGTCCCCCTGCTCTCCCGCGCTGTCCTTGCGCTGGCCCCGTCTGATCATCAGGCCCGTGTCCCGGAGAAGTTCGAACCCCAGGTCGGCAGCCTCGCAGCGGTCGCCCTCGCCGTGCTCAGGAGCCATGCCCCCCGCTACGAGACCACACCCGAGACCGCAGCCTTCAACGAGGCCTCGCGGGCCGTACGCCATCTGCTGCCCGCAATGGATGCCGCGTACGTCGCGGAATACACGAGGCTGCTCGACAGAGGCTCCGGCCCGTCCGTCCATGAGGCGGCCGTACTCGACGTCGCGTCGGACGTCCTCCAGAACGATCCGCTCGCCGATGCGATGTGGTCCCTCACCGAGAAGGGCCGCGAGGTGCACCGTGACGGGCCGCTTCTGCTTCACGTCCCCGGCAGCTTCACAAACCTCGCGCTGGTCGCACTCCAGGCAGTCGGCGCTGCCGAAGACGCACCGCTGGTCGCAGCCTGGGCAGGCTCCGGCGGCAGCGCTTGGGCTCTGGTCGTCTGGCGGCGGCCCGACCTCATCGTGGTCGATGCCAAGGGGACCGCTCCCCTCTGGAAGCACCACCGCCTCACCGGCTTGGTCGGCCCCAGGGCACTCGCTTCACAGCCGAATCCCGGCTCGGCCCCCTCCGTCTTCCACGGCCCCCGCAACCGGCCCTTCGAACTGGCCCAGCAAGTCCTGCTGGAGCTTGGTCTGACCGAACCCCTCCCACCGCGGTGTGAGTCATAACTCGGGGGCTGATCGGATCGGAAGCCCGGCTCTTGGTCCCTCGTAGTCCAGTACGCGCGGAAGCGGAAGGGCGCGGACAGCGCGATCGAGCAGGTCAGGGTGCGGATTCCGCAGAAGAATTGAAAGACGATCACGGAAGAGCCGCCTCCCCACACCCGCTCAGTCCCGTACATGGCGGATGCGGACATGGCTGCGGCCGCCGCGGCCGTCGGTGTACTCGACCCGGGTCCCAGCCTCGCGCCACAGCAGCGCGGCACCGAGCTCGGTGAACGGGCTCAGGACCTGGATGTCGTCAATGATCGGTCGCTGCGAGGTGATCTCGTACTCCTCGACGGCATCAGTGCCGTCGAAGATCAACCCCACCAACCGGCCGGGGGCCACCACCGGGCCGCCGGAGGTCCGCTGTGCCGCGGGCACCGACCGGAGAATCCGCTGCAGGTAGACGGCCCGCTCTTCGAGCTGTTCCCGGCGCTTCTCCCTCTTGCGCCAGCTGTCGTCCGTTTCACGCGGTACGCGGAGCTGTGGTTCTGCCAGAGCAGCGCGGATCTGGGTCAGTTCGTGGGTGAGGCGTTGCCGCGATGTGCTCGCGAGAGCGGAAATGGGGAAACTTTCCCGCGGTACCGAGGTGGCTGGGCCGCGGTCAGAGCTAGCAACTGGCTCACGGCGGGGGGAACGTCGCTGAGTCGATCCGCTCGCAGGTTGCCGGTTGGATCGCGCGGCCGGCACGGAGACTTCCGGCAGTACGGAACCCTGAGGGGTCGGCGTCGTGGTGTGTTCGATGGGCCGGGTGACCGAGGCATTCGGCACGGCAGCATGCGCTATCGCACTTTCGACCGCTGTGCGTAGCCGAGACTCGGCTCCGGCACGGTCGCGGTACCAGTCGGTGCCCCATATGCGGTGGAGCTCCCAGCCGAGGCCACGCAGCACACCCTCCCGGAGCCTGTCTCGGTCTCGTGCCGCCTTCGACGAGTGGTACATGGCGCCGTCGCACTCCACGCCGAGCACGAAACGTCCTGGAAGCCTGGGATGGCGGATGCCGAGATCGATGCGGTAGCCGGCAACTCCGACCTGTGGCTGTACGTCGTATCCCAGCTTCTGCAGAACGGCGAGTACCGACTCCTCGAACGGGCTCTCCGGTTGGGCGTCTCCGTCTACTGGCGATGGGGCCAGGGCCGCCAGGCCGCTCTGGGCGTACCGGAGGTAGCGCTGGAAGTACCGGAAGCTCTCGCTGGCGGTCTCCCGCAGCTCTGCCGGGTCGAAGGAGGCGACGACCTCCATGCGGTAACGAGCCCGAGTGGCTGCGACATTGAGGCGACGCCACCCGTCGGGCTTGTTCATCGGGCCGAAGTTCATGGAGAACTTGCCGTTCGCGTCCGCCCCGTACCCGACGGACATGATCATCACATCGCGTTCGTCGCCCTGCACGCTCTCCAGATTCTTCACGAAGAAGCCGTCCAGTCGGCCCTCGGAGAAGCTGTCATCGAGGTCGGGCCTGGTACGTCGGGCTGCGTCCACCGCGTCCTGGATCGCCACCGCCTGCGGCTGTGACAGTGCCACCACACCCAGAGACTTGCCTTTGCGGGTGGTGAAGTGGTGGATCACCCGCCTAGCGACCTCGGCGGCCTCGCCGGGGTTGTCCCGTGCCGCGCTACCGGACCGGTAGACGCCCTCCGGAGCGTGGAAGAACGCGACACCGACGTCCTCTCCCTCGGCGTGTGCGCCGGGGAAGGTGGTCATCGACTCCTTGTAGAACTCGTGGTTGCTGAAGGCGATCAGCGCTTCGTGGCGGCTGCGGTAGTGCCACCGCAGGGACAGGCTGGGGAGCAGGCCGCTCGCCTTGCACATGTCGAGCACGGAATCGAACCGCTCTGGCAGCTCTTCGTCTTCGGCTTCTGCCTCATCGTCGCCGGTGGAGGAGAAGAACGATGTCGGAGGCAGCTGCTTCTGGTCGCCTGCGACGATGAGCGAGCGTCCGCGGTAGACGCAGTTCACAGCGTCCTGCGGGAGGACCTGCGACGCCTCGTCGAAGATCACAACGTCGAAGTGGATGTCCGAAGGCAGGAAGCGGCTGACGGTCAGCGGGCTCATCATGAAACACGGCTTGATCAGTCGAACCGTGTCGCGAGCCGTGTCGAGCAGTACCCGTACCGGCTTATGGCGGGACTTCTTCTCTCCCTCTCGGCGGATCAGCACTGCTCCAGGGTCGATCACCGTCCTGGGCCGACGTGCGTCGCAAGCGTGGATGACCCGCGCACGGGCGTAATCGGTGAGCTTGGTGTCCAGCTGCTGGAACCGCTTCACCAGTCCGTCGCGGTCGACGGAGCGGGTGGTCGCCAGCCGCTTGTCAGCGCTCAATTGCGCATCCGCCCAGGCCCGCAATACCGCCCGCTCCACTACGCGGGGAAAGTCGTCGGGTTCGACGCTGCGGCGTACTGCGCGGTCGACCAGGTCGCCCAAGCCCAGCTCGTCGAGAACGCCGCGCCCCTCGTCGTAGGCACGCCACTCGTCAGGACCGCCTCGATCAGTGCCGAGAACATCGAGAGCCTGCCGCGCGGCATCGGAGCTCAGCTGCAACGCGGTACGGAGAGGGGCTGCCCGTTCCGTACGGAAGAGTTCGACCAGCCCCTCAGATGCCTGCGACCACCTTCGGCCGGATGCTTCCAGCTCGGGATCGGCGTCGGCTTCGTAGAGGATCCCGGCGAGCGCTGTCCCCATCGCGCTACTCACGTCCATGCCACAAGCAGCGCGGAGTTCGGCGACCCATTCACCGGCCACCGTGAGGGCTGTCGCGCTGGTTGCACGTCCCTCGTAGAGGTCGCCGAGCAGCTTGCGATCGGTGTCCGCTGCGGACTCGAAGGCAGCGGACGCCGATCGCGCGTCACGCACCTTCCGGATCGCGGTACGGGATGCCGAGAGTGTCCACCTCCCTGGGGCGAGGTGCCCGCCACCGCCCGCGGCCGCGGTTTCCTCGACGACGCGGATGAGCGGTTCCGCCGCCCACAGCGGTGCGACGTGGGCTCGGCTCCAGGCAGCGGCCGCGAGCAGGCTGCCGTTCTCCAGCTCGTAGGAAGGCCCCGCTGCCGGTGGAAGCACCAACGAGTTCCGCCACTCGGTCAGCCGCGCAACCGCCTCATCTGCACTCCGTTTCGCCGCGGGATGTGGTGCGCCGCCTGCGGCCAGCTCACGGGTCAACAACCCCCGATCCAGCACCCGGGGAGCCAGCGCCGTGATCTCATCAGCCCGGGCGACAAGAACGTCCACCATGGCGAAGTCCGTGTCCTCGCCCTGCCACAGCGTGCCCAGTGCCGAAGCGTGAGTGGCCGTCTCAGCTCCGAACCCCCGCGCAGCCCGCTGCCACGCCACGGCAGCCGGCAGCGCGCCGACCACCGCCTTCGTGACTTTGCCGCCTCCGACGAGCCACGACCTGACGAGCCGGCTGTCGGCGCGGCGAGCTGACGACAAAGCCCCGGTGAAGGACCGGTGCACGGTGGCGAAGCGCTCAGCGACCTCATCCAGAGATTCCTCGCCCAGCACCTGCTCGGTGAAAATCGCCTCTGCCCGTTGCCGGGCCGCGACCAGCGCGTGCACCGACTCGCGTAGAGCCTGAGCAGCCCTGCGGGCGTCAGTGAGTCCCTCAGCCGTGAGCCAGGACGGCTGCGGCTTGGCTTCGTCCGGCAGTGCGGCCAACTCCGCCAGGCGACCCAGGCGGAGAGCCTCGTCACAGGTTTCCGGCTCCGGCAGCCCATACATCCGAGAGACCGCTGCGAGCGATCGGCCCGCCTGCTCCAACCCGTCAGCGTCGCTGTCCAGCCGCTGCGCAAGATGGCGGACGTCATCGGCGGTGAGTGAAGCCAGGTCCACAGGCGGTGGAACCAGTGAGGAGAGGGCCGTCTCGGCTGCGCTCGGCTCGGAATCCACCCCGAGGGGCAACCGGCCCCATGCAGAGCCAAGTTCCTGCTCGGCAGGGCGTTCCGCCGCAGTCACCTGATTCATGCGCTCCAGAAAGGCCCGCACGTCGGTACGCAGCGACTCCGGATCGGCCGTAAGCCACTCACGGGGCACGTCTGGACGCCTGCCCGCCGTCTGCAACACGGCTGCCAACCGGGGGGCGGCCCGAGCGCCCTCCCAGCCCAACTCACTGAGCAGGTCGGCATGGCCGGCGAGGGCCGAGTCGAGTCGGCTGAGCGCCTCGGAGGCCATATCCAGCGCCAGAAGGGGATTCCCGGTGTCCTTCAAGCCGTACCAGGAGAAGCCGGTGCCTTCCAGCGCCGGGCGCCAGGACGCGGCTACCTGGAGCGCGGCGTTCTCCGCGTCGCTGAGGCGCTGCTCCGACAGGGCGCCCGCGTCGAATGTGTCGCTCGCCGGCAGTGGATCGGCTGTGTCCAGAAGCGCTATTCGTCCCAACGCGTCGTGCAGGGACATGCCGAGTCCTGGCCTGATGTCATTCATCGCCGAGGCGTATGCGGAAAGTTCCTCGCGCAGTTTCCTTACGCGTCCGAGTTCCACCTGGCTGCCGCCCGACAGGGTGCGGCGCGAAGCCGCCAGCGCCCTGCCGAGTTCCTGCGCCACCTGCTTTCGTCCGGCGGTGTTGCTGTGCAGCGCCAGCACGTAGTCTCCGAGGCCGACGTCGCTCAAGCGATTGCGGACGACGTCGAGGGCGGCAGCCTTCTCGCTCACGAAGAGCACGGTGCGGCCCTGCTCGAGTAATCCGGCGATCATGTTGGTGATCGTCTGGCTCTTACCTGTTCCCGGCGGTCCGTCCATGACGAAGCTGCGACCGTCGAGCGCTGCGGCGACGCACTGGCGCTGTGACGAGTCGGCGTCCAGCACCATCGGAGCCTTCTCGGGCGGCTGGAGCGCGTCAATGTGCTCGATGTCAGCAGGTTCGAAGTCGAAGGTCGCGGCCGGAAGGCCGGAGTCGGCACCGAGCCCGAGCGCACGGACCAGGCTGCTCCCCATGACCCGGTCCGCGTTTTCCAGCAGGTCCCGGTACATGACCTCTTTGCTGGAGTTGAAGGTGTCGAGCACGATCCGCGCCGTCACCTTCCACTCGCGGTGCCTGGTCACCGCTCTCCGCACGCTGTCGATCAGTTCCGGGATGCCACCGAGCTCCACCTGGTCAGGACGCGGCCAGTCGACGCTGAGTTCGCTCATCTTGATGCCGAGAGCCGGGTTGAGCACCGGCTCCTCGTCCGCGTTGAGCTTGAGGACGTACGAAGCGCCGCGCCTCTCCAGCAGCACGGGGACCATGACCAAGGGCGAGCTGAGGCCCTTCTCGGCCGAAGGTGCCGGCTTCCAGTCGAGGAAGCCCACGCCGAGGTTCAGCACCCACAGACCGTAGTCGTTGTATTTCTCCCGGGTCACCGTCGCGAGGCGCTTGAGGTGGCGGTCCTGCTCGGCCTGGGAGGTCTTGGACGTGGTCAGGCTCACGGCCGGCCGACGACCACCTATCCCCTGGCGGGAGGCAGGGGTGTCAATGGGTCGGCTGTCTGCGGGCAGCGTGCCCGAGTTGGTCTTGGCCAGCGTCGTCCCGGGACCGGGCACCGTCTCGACGCCGTCCGTCTGGGGCTCCCGCACCTCGGCGAAACCGCAGCCACGGCCGAGCGCTTCGATGACGGAGAGCAGACCGGGCGCGGCGATGTCCATCCCTACGGACGTCGACCGGCGCTGGTAGTTGAGCAGCCGGTTGCGGAAGCTGAGATCGATGAGCGAGTCGCGCCAGGAACCCAGCAGCTTTTCCAACCGCTTCCGATCTGCCGGTGCCATCGGGGGTCGGACAGCCATACGGCGGAGCTCCTCGCACTGGGAGTAGGGCAATTGTGGAGATTCGGTGAACGGAGCATAGCGGCGCATGGCCGCATGCGTCCGCGATTGTCTGATGTCCAACCGGTTGTGCGCACTGATGGGTTTGGGAGGTGCGCCTGACCCCGGCAAGCACTGCCGCCGCAGTGAGGCGCCCGTCCCGCGCACCGCCCCTCGGGACTTCCGACCGCCCGCCTGGCGGAGTGGGGACGCTGCTGCTGTCCATGCGGCGTGCTAGGTATGGCTCCATGCCCTCTGCCGCACCCCTGCCTCATCTGGATCTCACAGAAGCGCAGTGGCGACTCCTTGCACGACTGGCCGAAGGATCGGTCCCCGATCCGAGCGATCGGCCTGCCTTTGTCCACGCGCTGGCCTTGGACGGGCTGGATGCGGATCTGGCCCGGGAGGACTTGCCGACGCTCCGTTGGATGAAGTTGGTCGACCTGGACGACGGCTCGCTGGGGCTCACGGATCTGGGCACTGCAGTGCACTTCCGGGCGTTGTACGAGTCCTCGCAGGAGCGGCTGGCCGGGATTGCCCGCCTGGCCGACATGCGCGAGGCAACGGCCCCGCACTTCGCACGGGCGGTACGAAGTCTGGCTGATGGCTCCTGCTCGCTGCCCGAGGCGCTGGCGGGTATGGACGAAACCCAGTGACATTCGGTGGGGTTCACGGCACCTCGTGCCCCTCGAAGAGGACATCGACCGCGGCATAGCGCGCCTTTCGCGCAGTCGCCGGTACAGGAAGCACCCCGTCCGTGATCAGCTCCCCCTCCGTGACCACCGGACCGGCCAGGATCTCCTCCAACAGCTCGCTTTGGGTCGGTTCGAGATCGGTGAGTCGGCGGAGTACCGAGAGCAGGTCGATGAGTTCCATCGTCCATTCGTGCGGCCAGCGCTCCGCGTGTATGTCGTCCAGGGGGCTCGTCCGCTTGCTGGTCGGCACGGCCTTCCGGTATCCGAACCACTTGCTGACGATCTTCATGCCGCCGACGTCGTACGCCCACACGACGTCGGGAACGGGAGCGAATGATCCCTCCCCGACGTGGAGCGTTCGTGTCGCTGCGTCGTACTCCAGCCGATCAGGGATGCGGCTGCCGATCTGCGTCAGGTAGCGCACCTGCCGCTCGTCTCCCGACGTGAACTGCACCTGGCCAGTGCGCCGTCCGAGCGCGGGGTCGGCGCACCGGTCGCCGTAGGTCGAGGCCCACAGGATCTCCCGACCGAGTCCGACGGCGCGTGCCCACAACGCTGCATCCCGGGTCAGGGGTATTCGTACGCCCGGCGTTAGCAGTTCTTCGGCGAATCTCTGGGTGAAGGCGTCGTGGCCGGCCACGGCCACGACATAAGCGGCGAGGTCAGTGGCCGTGGCTCGGTCCTGGTTCGTTGCACGCGCCAGGTAGGCGAGCAGCCCAGGGGCCAAGTTCGGCGACCCGTCCGGGTGCAGGAGCGGCAGGATCCGGCCTCCGCGGCCGTTGAAGTGGTGCGTGTCCGGGATGAGGCAGGTGGCCACGACCGCCGGGCCGGAGTCGATCTCATGGGACGACTGCTGGTTGAGGAATATCTGCCCGTCCTGGAGGGATGCCCACAGGTCAGGCCGTGGACGGTCGAGCACGCGGTTGTCTGCGATCAGCCATTGGCGGTCGAAGCTCCGGAGCGAGGTACGTATCAGGTTCGGTCGGACGTCGGTCTCCTGCGCCAGCGAACGGAGGTGGGCAGGCTGGCCCGGTAACGGCTCCCTTCTGGCGTTCAGATCGCGATCCTGCGTCTCCTTGAACTGCTTGACCCTGAGGGCAGGGTCGCCCCCTCGAATCAGCGTGGTCCACCGTCGACGAAGTACGTCGTCCGATGGGTCGCTCACCCACGAGCGGTTGGACTTCGCACCGGGGCTGCCCCACGGGAACAGGTCGTTCAGCGCCGGGAAGTCCTCCCAACCCGACTGGGTAAGGGGCGTGAACGGCCGCAGGCTGCGGGAGTGTGCGTCACGCCAGCCGTCGTCATCGATCTGCACCGCATGTAACTGGTCGAACTTGTCCGCCCGGTGTCCGGCGAGAGCTCGGTAGTGCACCCTCGCACGGTGGCCCTCGCCCCGCTCGGCACCCGCCTTGCGGAGGAATATGGAGATCGCCAGTGGCTGCGCAACGCCCGGGAAGGGGCGGGTGGCCACGTCGGAGCGGTGTCCCTCCGGCGACAGGTTGATGATCCAACCCTCGTCGCAGGTGCGGCGCAGGTACTCCCGCATGCCGCGGCCGCCAGGACCGGTGGCCCAGCCCGAGGGCGTGATGAAGCAGACCACGCCGTGGCGTTCGCCGTCGTCCGCGTCGAAGACCTTCCAGGTGGCCCAACGCCAGAAGTACACGTACATGTTCTTGAGTACGTGCTCGTAACGCCCGTTGCCTGGGTAGCGGAAAGCGTCGAGCAACGGCACCTCAGCGCGGTCGGTGCGCTTCTCCACCCAGCCGCCGCGGTCTTCGGCCTTGTCGTCGTAGGGCGGGTTGGCGATCACGACGGTCACGGGAACGTTGGCCTTGACGTTGTTCGCCCGCCGGCGGGACTCGGACAGGGCGTCGTACGTAGAGGCCAGGTATTCGTCCTCGACGAACGGGTTGTCCAGCGTGTCGGTGACGAAGAGGTTGAGCCCTCCCTCAGGTAGCGGGGCCTCGTAGCGCTTGAGCAGCTCGGAGGCCCGCAACTCCGCGACGGCGAACGGCCCCATCTGCATCTCGAACCCGTACAGCCGCGGGGCGAGGCGCGAGATGGCATCGGCGGACATCGCAGGTCCGGAGTCTTCGGCGGCCTGCGCGGCGACCCGCTCGATGATTGTATGGAGGAAGGTCCCCGTGCCCATGGAGGGATCGACGATCCGAACGCCGTCGCCGCGGAACCCGTCGGACTGGCCGAGCCGCGTGCGCAGCACGTCCTCGGTGAGACGCACCATCTCCTGAACGACCTCGTGCGGGGTGTAGTAGGAGCCGCTCCGCTGGCGCAGCACCGGGTCGTAGATCGTGAGGAAGTGCTCGTAGAGGTGGAGGTAGGCGTCACGGTTGCCGGTGCGGATGGCCGGCCAGTCCACCTGGACGATGGTTCTGCGCAGCAGTTCCAACGTGACGGTGAACCGCTCGTTGACGTTGTCGGTGAGGAGTTGGAGAGCCTTCCCCATGAGGGCGTGGTCGGCGTCCAGGCGGCGACCGATGTCGTGGAGGCCGATTCCCTCTTCAAGCACGTCTTCGGAACGGGCGAGCAGCAGGGCGAAGGTGACTGCCTGGGCATAGCCGTCGGCGAAGGTCGCGTCGTCTGCGGACGGGAACAGCATCCGCCGCCAGTCGTTCTTGAGCCCCGTGAACGGCCGGGCGCGGACGTCGTCGTCCCGCTTGGACGATCGGGCCTCGGCTGACAACTGCTCCAGGACGGCAGCGCGCAGCAACCGGCAGAGCGGGGCGACGTGCTGCACGAGCCGCGCGACGCGCTTGATGGGCGGAGGCTTCCACACAAGGAATTGCTTCAGCAGCGCATCCAGCGCGCCCGGGTCCACCGGCGCCAGATTCTCGCCCGCAGAGCGGAGCGATCCCGTGAAGTAGACCGTCTCGCCGAGCTGCCGCCCGTCGCGGAACAGTCGCCACTCGGTGCCGTTGGAGTACAGCAGGTTGGGCAGGTTCCGGAGCTTTTCCCATTGCTCGCGGTTGCTCTTGCCGAAGGTGTCGGGGTCGACCGACAACCCCGGCTTCTTGAGTTCGATGTAGCCGGTCAGCTCACCGCTCGCGCGGATGGCGTAGTCGGGTCGGACGCCGAGATCGGGGACGCGGAACTCGTCGTGCCAGGAGACCTCGTGCTGCTCGTGGTGCTCGCCGACGGCCTGGAGCAGCGCCTCCAGGGGCGCGCGTATGGAGGCTTCGGGGCTGCCGCCGCCCGACAGTTTGACCTTGCAGGCACGTCCGAACTCTGACACGGCAGCGAGCAGCCAGCCGTCTAACCCCCCTGACATCTTCCCCCCAAGGATCGAGTCAGGGCGCTGATGCTATCTACGTACGGTCATCAGGGGAAGACAGATGGTCAACATGCGATCGAACCGCCGGAGCATTGTGGGGGCGCATACGCCCCGATCAGCATGGCCGCGCCGCTCCAGCGCCATAATCGGCTCGTGACCCTCACACGCCAAGTCCTTGAGGAGCGCGGATTCCGAGGATTCGTACCCTTCTCCCTTCTGGCGACCCAGCGGCTCCCCCTCGACGGCGGGATCTACGTAGTGATCAGGGCTTCCGACGCCGCGCCGACCTTCCTGGCCGCAAGCACGGCGGGGTGGCGCAAGGGGGTCAACCCGGCAGTGAGCATGGAGCAGTTGGCAGCGAAGTGGATCGACGAAGCTGAAGTCCTCTATATCGGCAAGGCAGACTCGGGCACAGCTGCCGGCCACGGACTTCGCGGTCGGCTCAGGCAGTACGCCCGCCACGGTCTCGGCGGAACCAGCCACCACGGCGGGCGGCTCATCTGGCAGCTGCAAGACGCCGCTGCCTTGCTGGTCGCGTGGAAGCCGGCACCTGACCCCCGTGGCGAGGAGAACGCCATGTTGGCCGAGTTCGAGACGCTGCACTACGCTCTGCCTTTCGCCAATCTCAGGCACTAACGACCTGGCCCCATCGAAAAATCATGGCTGCCGCTTCGTCGGCGGAATGAACTTCGCCGGCCGCATCGATGACCGTCGCCGCGCCAGCGTCTTCCGCAACGGAATCCGGAAGCGATCTCCAGCGAGAACGTCCCTCGCCGCAGGGCGGCCTGCCGTACCCTTCGGCACTGGACGCCAGCGACGTCAGGCCGTCGCACGCCCTCTGGGGGAGGAGACCGCATGCAGGACCCGTCGGAATCGATGGAGGCCGCTGAGCCTGAGGGAGACGGCCGGAGTGATTCTGCCGGCTCTCGTACAGGGGACTCTGCGGCACCCCGCCCGGGTAACGAACCGGCGGCGGCGTCGACGGTGCTGGTGGGGGTGCGGCCTGGGGTTGCCGTCGCCTTCGGGGAAGTCCCCGCAGAGCTCGTTGCTGAACTCAAGCTCGATCCGGTCGATGTGGGGCTCCTGTCCAGCGACGACCGCACGCGGATCTCGGCAGCGCTCGCATCGATCGGCAACACGGCGACCGTGGGCGGCAACCTCGCGAACGCGTTCGCCAGCCTGGAGGGCGTCTACCGGATGGGCGACACCGCGCGGGCGCTGCTGAGCGCTGGCGGAACACTCGCCGTCAAGGACGGCGCGAACCTCGGAGGGGTCTTCGTCGGCGGCCGAATAGCTCACCAGGTTCGTTGGACTCCTGTGACCGCAGTGAGCGCGGCGGACTTCGCAGTCGGGATCGGGCCTGCGCTGGCAATGGTCGCGCTCCAGATGATGCTGAGCCAGGTCACGGGCCTCGTCAGGACCAACATCGCGCTCACGAGCGAGGTCCTCACGACGATGCGTCACAGCCAGTGGGCCGAGCTGACGGCCCTCGTCGACACCGTCGATGGCACGGTCAGCCGCGCGCGGGAGCTCGGGACGGTCACGACGACGGAGTGGGAAAAGGTCGCGGCCAAAGACGACGCTCTGCGCAAGCAGCGCGACACGTACCGGCTGAAAGTCGGCGAACACGTCCAGCAGCTCGGCCGGCTCGACACAGCCGGCCGACGTCAGTATCTCGAGACGAACGCCACGGCGATCGTCTTCGACGCCTACGCCCTCCTGTCCTCGCTCAAGGCATGGGCCGGTTACCAGACGCTCCACGCCGCGCGTGCGAGAGCCGCCGGACGTGAAGAAGCCGACGAGGCACGGCTCGTCGAGATCATCGAGCGCGAGACCGGCGAGGAGGTCAGCTCCGCCCTGGCCGAGACGACGGGTCTCGTCGAATCGCTCACGCGGGAGCTTCGGATCATCGCCGAACTGCCCGGACGCTCAACGGTGCCATTGCTGGGGAAGCGGAAGGACGCGAAGAAGGCCCGGTTCACCAGCGCCCAGCTTCTGGAGGCGATCCAGCCTCTCGCCGACGCCCTTCGTCCGCCGACCCCGCCGCTCGACGTTCCCGGTGTCCTCTGCGCACCCAAGGCGTTGGATCCGGACCGGTATCTGCGCATCCTGCGATGGTTCCTGGAGGACGGCGAGACGCTGCGAGCGTTCGGGCTGGACGCCCCCGCCCGCATCGGTGCGCTTCTCGACGGAGCGAAGGAGAAGGTGGCACCGGCGATGGACAAGGCGGCGGCAAGGAACATGGTCGCCGTCACGGACCGCCGCATCATCACGGCCCGGACGAATGCCTTCCTCGGGCAAGGCGAGATCGGCCAGAACATCCCGGTCGACCGGGTGCGATACGTCCGAGCGCCGGCCGCACGGGACGGAAGCGGGCGCTCGGTAATCGACCTCATCACGGCCGAGGACAACATCCGGTGGCAGTTCGACTCGGACGTCGACGACGTTCAGGTGGCCGCGCTCGCCGCCGTACTGGCCGAGTCGATGAACATCCCGGACGAAGAACGCGCCCAGCTCCGGCAGCCCCGCCACACCTCACTCAGGGCGGGCACGACGGGCGGGAGCGCCAGTTCGATGGCGGTGGAACCGCCCGGGTCCGAGTCTCCCGTCAGCGACGCCGGATAGGCCGAGCAAGGGGTCGAATTCTGTAGGAGGAACTGGGAGACGATCACGGAAAAACCGCCTCCCCAAACCCACTCAGACCAACCCCCGCACACCCCCTGACATGCGATTTCTAGAATCCCGCAAGTCAGGGAGGGATCACGGCCTCATTCCACCCAGTCGCTGATTACCCTTCACGACGGCAATGGCATCGTGCTGGACCGGAGCTTCCACCACCGGGCCGACGGGCACCTGCTGGCGCTCGACGACAGCGCAAGTGGGCCATGGGCCTTCGCGCTCGACACTGGCGGGCACGTCACCCGCGTACGCGCCGAGGGTTGGACCGAGAAGTACGCCTACGACGCCCAGGGCGACCAGATCGCGGCGGAATGGTCCGGCGCTCCTGCCGACCCCACTGTGGCGGGAGCCCGGACCTACGAGGGCTCCGGGATCTCGCGTGCGGGCGCGACCCGGTACGAGTACGACGGCCAGGGACGGATGGCCCTGCGACAGTGGACTCGGCTGTCACGCAAGCCCGACACATGGCACTTCACCTGGGACGCCGAGGACCGGATTACCCGTGTCAGGACCCGGACGGCACCAATTGGCGCTCCCACCCGACGCAATCAGCTGGATCAGAGGAGGCCCTTGATGCAAGACCACGCTTCGGCTGCCTTGGCCGACGCCTGGCAGAAGTTCGACACCCCACTCCGAATGCGGAAGGGATTCGACGAGGACGCCTATACGGCTCTCACGTCCGCCCTCCAAGCATGTGCCGACGCGTGGGCGTCACAGGATGCCATTCCGAAACTGGGGGCGAACATCCTGGTGGACATTTTTTCAGCGACCGAAGGAAATATCGCGCTGTACGAGGACGACGTGGCACAGCGGGTCACCGAGGCCGCATTCGAACTCCAGGATCTCGTGGGGCAGTGCGTGGCACTGGACGCCGAACCGGCATGACCGACCCGTTCAGCCGTCATGGGTCTGAAAGAAGACAGGCGTCGCTGTCCGGGTCACGGCAGCCAGCGGGCGGCCTGCTCGCGGGAGACGCGTTCGGCGTCCACGTGCCACAGGCGGTTCTTGCCGTCCCACCGGGCACCGAGGGCTCGCTTGGCCTCGTCCTTCTCCGCGAAAGGGACGTTCAGGTAGAGGCGTCCTGCGACGACCGCACCCGGGCGGACACCCTCGGCACTCGTGTCCGCAGACGGGGCGGCAGGGGCGGCCGCGCGGGGGTTCCAGGCCGTCCGATCCTTACGGGCGCGGTCGACGACGCGGCCGACGCGTGCGCAGGATGTCGGGTCGGTGAGCCTCATCATCAGGTCCGTCGGGCCGGTGTTCGCCAGGAGGTTGAGCGACCCGTGCCACAGGACGGTGTCGTCGATGATGAGGACCTTCTCGTGCATGCGCTCACGAAAGTCCACCTCGCAGCCGGCCAGGCGTAGTTCGTCGATCCGCTGCCCGTGACGGATCACGGCGGCGGCATCGCGCTGTTCCTCAGCCGGGCGGGTATGGACGACGACGCGTACTCCCGCGGCGACGCGTACGGCGAGCTGCGCCGACCACTTGGCCACAGGCCTCGGGTCCAGGAAGGCTCAGTAGATCTCGATCCGGTTCTTGGCGTGGGCGATGTCCCACTCGACGGCGCGGTAGACCTCGTCCGCCGGGAAGAAGGCAGGGCGGGCGAGTTCCTCCTCGGACAACTCGCCCAGCTGCGCGGCGTCGCGGGTGGGTATGAGCTGGTCGGCAGACAGCAGCTGGGCATGTGACCCGAGGTGATCGAGCATGCGCATGGCCTCGCTGTGGGGGGCCAGGTGCCGTCTCAGGTGGTCGACGTCGGCGACGACGACAAGGTGGTCCTGGGCTCGACTCAGCGCGACGTTGAGCAGGCGGCAGGTCTGCGAGTCGAGGCCGGTGCCCTGGTAGAAGTAGCCCGGGCCCTTCCCGGCGCCCGCGACGGTGTCCATGTCGACGACCGGGCGCTGGCTGCCTTGGAAACGGTGAATCGTGTCGACCAGGCCTTCGTACTCCTGGCCGAAGCGGTACTTCAGGCTCCCCTGCAGGGCACGGACCTGGGCGCGGTAGGGGGCGATCACTCCGAGGCGGTCGGTGGCGCGCTCGCCTCGTACGATCTCGTCCCGGTCCCACTTGCGGCCGGGGAGCACTCCCTCGGTGCCCGCATGCGGTACTGGGTGTCGAGGGCCACGAGACGGGAGTCCGGCCGCACCCTGCCTCCGGGCTCGACCAGACCGGCCGCGTGGAAGGGGTCCCGGGCTGTCCAGTGCCGCGAGTGCACACGCTCCGCCTCCGTCGCCTTGGGGTCGCTGTCGCCCTTGGTCACCGCAGGCAGTTGGCGGAAGTCCCCCGCGACGACCAGGCGCTTGCCGGCCAGCCCGGCGGCCAACCAGGCGGCGGGCAGACTCACCATGCCGGCCTCGTCCATGACGACGACATCGACTCGGTCGAGAAGCTTGCGGGACTGGATGGCCTTGGCGACGGTCGCACCCATGACACGGCACTTGGCAGGCAGGGTGTCCTGAATCTTCCTGCGCTGTTTGTCGAGACCGTCGATCCGCTCCT
The DNA here is from genome assembly GCF_016916835.1 of Actinacidiphila bryophytorum. Taxonomy (GTDB): domain Bacteria; phylum Actinomycetota; class Actinomycetes; order Streptomycetales; family Streptomycetaceae; genus Actinacidiphila; species Actinacidiphila bryophytorum. The sequence continues at coordinate 393,930 of NZ_JAFFIX010000002.1, forward strand.
GGAGCCGCAGGGCCTGCTGGGCAAGCGCAGGCCGGGGCAGCGCCCCTGTGAGCCGCCCGCGGGCGGTGGCTGCCCGGCCCTGCAGGTCCTCGATGACGACGGCGGCCCGGCGTGCACGAAGCGTGCTGTCGGCGGCACGTCGCCGTGCCGCGGCTGCGGTGGCGTCGGCCTGGCTGACGTGCTCGTGGAGTTCGGCCAGCTGGAGCTCCTTGCGCCTGGCGAACATCCCCTTCGGCACGCCTACCTGATGAATTCTCAAGCGGAGCTGAGCGGCTTGGGCCTCCGCCCCCAGTTGCTCCGCCTCGGCGGCCTTCGCGTCCTGCGCGTCTGCGGAACGTGTGGCACGGGCTCCGGCGAGCTCTTCCTCGATCGACGCGGCCTCGTCATGAAGGGCGATGACGTCGCGCGTTTCGGACAGAGCTTGTGCAGCCTCGGTCAGCGCGGCATCCAACTGGGCCGACAGTCGAACCGTGATCCGGGCCGGATCGACCTGCTCGCCGTAGCGCTCGTCCAGCGACGCCAGTTCGATGTCGCCCGCACGCTGCACCAGACCGTCGGTGAAACCGGGTTCGGCGCGCATGAGGTCGCAGACGCGTTCCAGCGCCTGGTCGACAGCCACCTTCGTCGGGGCGACGAACAGGACGTTGAGGCCTTGCCGGACGCTGCCCTCGATGATGTGGCCCACCACGTCGGTCTTGCCCGTACCAGGCGGTCCCCAGAGGAACAGGACCTCGCTCGCAAGGGCCTGCTGCACGGCTTGGCGCTGGCGTGCGTTGAGGCTGAGTCGCTGTTGTCGTTCCGGCCGTGTGGGGTGGGGTTCGAACCGGGGTTCCCGATCGGGTGGTCGCGGAGGCGTCGGGGCATAGAGGTGGGGCCTCTTGAACAGCTCGTTGGTGTCGAATCAGCAAGCAGTACCAGGAGGCCCCGGTGTTGGAGTGTTCCGTGTCAGTGGTCGGCCGGTCTAGTTCGGTCACTCCGGGGTGCGACTGCCTGGCACACCGGTTCGGAAACGCTGCCGACCACGGCATGCGCCGGCCGCGGTATCCGTCGGACATGACGGACGCGGAGTGGGGTGTGGTTCGGCCGCTGCTGCCGGTGCCGGGCTGGATGCGGGGCCGCGGTGGACAGCCGGAGGCGTACTGCCACCGCGCGATACTCGATGCTGTCCGCTACCTGGTCGACAATGGCAGCAAGTGGCGGGCGATGCCGGCCGACTTCCCACCGTGGGACCGCGTCTACGCGTTCTTCCGCCGGTGGCGCGACGACTGCCTGGTCACCGAGTTCCACGACCGGCTGCGCGGACAGGTCCGCACCCGTGCGGGCCGGGACGCGGAGCCGACCGCCGGAGTGATCGATTCGCAGTCGGTGAAGGCGGACGCTGTCGTGGGTTCGGACAGCCGCGGTTTCGACGGCGGGAAACTGATCAACGGACGCAAGCGGCACGTCGTGGTCGACACCCTTGGTCTGCTGCTGGGCGTGATGGTCACCGCCGCCGATGTCGGTGACCGCACCGCCGGACGGGTCCTGCTGGCGCGGGTGGCCGATGCCCACCACCGGCTGGGGCTGGTCTGGGCCGACGGCGGCTACACCGGCAGCCTCGTCGGGCACTGCCTGGACGCACTCGAGCTGGTCCTGCAGATCGTCAAACGCAGCGACGACCAGCGCGGGTTCGTGGTGCTGCCCAAGCGGTGGATCGTGGAGCGTACCAACGCCTGGCTGATGCGCACCCGCCGCCTGGCCCGCGACTACGAACGCCGTCCCACCAGCGCCGAGGCCATGGTCACCTGGTCGATGACCGCCCTCATGACCCGCCGCCTGACCCGGCCACACCCGCAGCCGGCGTGAACCGACCCGCTCCGGGCTCGGCCAGCCAGCCCCGCGCGACCAGGCGCTTGGCCTTGCTCCGCAAGGCCTCCACCCGTGCCGGCACCACGTCCATGCCGAATGCCGCGGCCATCTCCTGGCAAGTCAGCGGTCCTTGACCAAGCCGCGCACGGTCCACGAGCAGCTGCACGATCCGCTGGTAGTCCACCGACAACGCGGACAGGGCAAGGCCTTCACGCCACACGAGGACCTGCGACCTCGGCTTCACCGACTCCCCGGCCGCCGACGACGCATCCGCCTTCCGCGGACCTGCGACGCTCTTCATGCCGACGGTGCCGGCAGTCTCCGCCGTCAGGACCGCATCGACGCGCCTGCGGGCGACCACCCATTCCTGCCACTCCTGCTCGGCCGCGGACAGCTCGGCCTGGATACGGTCGGCCTCCTCCCGCAGCCCGTCGACACGACGACGAGCAGCAAGCTCGTGCTGTTCCAGCAGCCCGACAACCGACGGCATCCCGGCCTCCCCGGCGAACGACAACCCGACAGGCCACACCTCCCACCGAATCACCAGCCCTACGCCTGACCAGCACAAACGCCGCCTTCAAGTTCGGAACGACAACAGCGACTGAGCCCGGACCAGCCGGCGACCCAGCGAGCGGGATCGGGATCCCGGGCGCTACGGGGACTGCCCTGCCCGAGGATCCAGCCCGCGCTTTCCAGCCGCACGACGCTGTTCGCCGTACCGACTGCTTCGAGGCTCCGTGCCATGACGGCCCAGTTCTCGGCGTCGTCACGGCGCAGTTGGGCGTTGGTCACCGACCGTCCCCACTCGGGGCCCGAAACCAGGACCCGAATCTTGCCGTCGGGCATGCGGGAGGCCTCGGCCGGTGTCCACGGGCCGCGGGCCTGTGACGGGCGGATCAGAACCTTGGCCCCGTCCAGCGCAGAATTCCACCTGCAGCACGTGAAGACGTGCTCGCTTCGTCCTTCGCCCGTGCCGACCAGGCGACCCGAGCCGAGCGAGACCTTTTCCGCGTCCTTGCCGTCGCTCCGCCGCTCTGCGGCGATCTCCGACCGAACCGCCGCCAGCAATTGAGGCACCGGAAACGGCTGCTCGGCCTGCGCCATACGCGTGCTCCCCCAAGACGTCCGCGACGGGTCGCACGACTCTACGTGCCGCGCGCGACCAGGCACCGCAATCCGGCCACGCCGGTGTCATGCCTCCCCGCCGGTCAGTTGTGCCACGGCAAAGCTCATGTGCTGGATGTGGCCGACCCGAATCCACGTTTCTGCGTTGCCTGTGCCGTCCGAGCCGCTGCCGTACGCGCAGGCGTGGAGCCAGCGTTCGCCCTCGCTCCTGCCTGGGCGAAAGACCTCCGCCTCTGCGATCCCGCGGGCCACAGCCCGGACCCGCTCGGCACGGTACGGCCCCCGGGTAAGGGCCGGGGCGACGAGGAAGGCGTCGGGAGCGGTATAACGCATCAGGCCCCACGGCGGCCCGGGCCGCCGGACAGATGGGATGTTGGCGCTCAGGGCGTGTTCGGCTGAGTAATCGCCGTAGAGCAGGGGGCTCCGGAACTCTGGGCGCGAAGAGCGGACCAGGTGGTGCACCAGCCAGTCGTGGCGGGGAACGACAAGCGACAAACCGCTGGCGAGGGGCTGAATCGTACGCGGGAAGGCCCCTGCGGCGAGGACAACTGTGCGCCAGGGCAGGAGTCCTGCGAGGAGGTCGAGGGCTGCCAGCGCGATCTTTCCGGCGTCGGCCGTGTCCGTCACGGGACCCAGGTCGAGGAGAAGGTCGAGTTGCGACGGAGGGAGCCGTACCCGGTCGACGAGTTCGAGAAGTTCGGCCGAGCGTGATCCCTCCGGCGGTTCATCCAGCAGGACCCGGATACCCAGTCCGCGTCCACTGAGCAGGGCGAGGTCCGCGGTGTACCGCTGCAGGCGGTGGTTCCGCTCGGGGCCGGTGACCAGCCGCAGACGGCTTTGGGTCGCCAGCCGCCACAGGCCGCTTGCGGCCGCCTGGACGAGTCCTTCGAGGTGCGTGGCGTCCGCCCAGCCGACGGAGCTGGAGGACGCGTCGAGAACGGCGTCGATGCGCCGGGTGAGCCAGGGGCCGAAGGTCCTGGGGTCCTCGTCGGTATCGGCAGCGGAACGATCTCCGCGCGGGCGTTCGGGGCCGGTGCGTGGCACGACCGTCCACAAGGGAGTGATGCGCCTGCGGACGCGGGCGTCCAGGCGCTCGTAAGCCTGCCAGGCGTCCCGCCTCGCGGGTAGGAAAGGTACGTAGACCGGATCCACCACCACAGTTCCCCCGTCGACCCGCTGCGTCGCCGTGTGAACGGACCACCCTCGACACAAGGGTGACCGGCAGACGCCGGTAGGCGATAGAGGGCCTTTCAGGCCACGAGGTGCTTACGCCGCATTCCTCGGGAACCGAAAGGATTTTCCTCTTCCTGGGCGCGAGCCCTCGTGGTGGTGGACCCGCCAGGCGGGCGGTATGGTCGATGGTATGGCAACGAAGAAGTACACCGTGACGCTGCCCGAGGAGCTGGCCGAGGAGATCCGTTCCGAGGTCGGCCCCGGGGGCTTCAGCCGGTATGTCACGCAGGCCGTGGAGCGGCAGCGTGAGCGGGAGCGGCTGCACGAGGCCGTCGGCTGGTGGGAGGGCGAGTACGGGGACATCAGCGCGGAGGAGCTCGCCGAGGCGGAGGCCGAGCGCAGGGAGATCGAGCGGGCTCACGCCGAGCGGGGGGCGCGTGCCCGGCAGGCTGCCGATTCGCCCGGGGCTGCCGCGTGAGCGACGGGCAGGTCTACCTGCTCGACAGTGAGGGCCTGTCCCAGTGGGTGCGCGGGGACCGGCGGATGGGTGCGCGGATCAAGGACGCCGACCGGGCGGACATCCCCGTGGTAACGACGTCGATGACCCTCGTCGAGGCCTACCACGCCAAGCTCCACCGGCCGGCCTGGCGCTGGGCCCCGTCGCGGCTGCGCGTGGAGCCCGTGACCGAGCAGGTCGCCGATGCCGCCATCGACCTCCTCCAGGACGCAGGCCTCCACGGCCACAAGTACGCCATCGACGCCGCCCTGGCGGCCGTGGCCCTTCGTCAGCCGGGACGCGTCACGATCTTCACCTCCGACGAGGACGACATGCGCAAACTCTGCGGAGACCGCGTGGCGGTGGTGAAGCTCTGACGCCCCGCCTCCCCACGCGCGCGGGCGGCGCGACCGAGCTGGTCAGGGTGCGGATTCCCTGGGAGAAAATTGGGAGACGATCATGGAAGAGCCGCCTCCCCGGACCCGCTCAGACCAACCCCCGCCAACCCCCTGACCTGCGGTTTCCCGAATCCCGCAGGTCAGACCAGGGCCTCAACTGCCTTCGGGACGAAGAGGTCGTAGGTTCACATCCCGCCGCCCCGGCTCCAAAGCAGCGGGTCAGGGCCTTGATCCTCACGAGGGTTAAGGCCCTGACCCGTTCCAGGGGCGGCCTGGGACGCCGGGACCGGAATCGGCTCGGCGGAAGTTGCCGGAAGCACCGGTATGGAAGGCTGAGAGGATCCCCGCCACAGAAGGGTGACCAGCGGCATGGCCCTGATCCACCACACCACCGTCACGCCCAGCAAGGTCGAGCTGCTCGCCGGGTGGCTGCCCACCCGCCCCTGGTACCAGGGTGGACGGGGCACGCCCGTACTGGAGAAGTCGGGGGGTTTCCGGCTGGACGACCCGGCCGGGGAGGTGGGCATCGAGTTCATGGTCGTCACCGACACGGGCAGCCCCGAGCCGGGGGTCTACCTGGTACCGCTCACCTACCGTGGGGCGCCGTTGGAGGGCGCGGAAGACGCTCTCGTCGGGACGATGCAGCACGGCGTGCTGGGCAAGCGGTGGGCGTACGACGGCTGCCACGACCCCGTGCTCGTCGCCGAGTTGCTCGGGCTGATCGGGGGCATCGCGCCGGCCATGGCGCAGAGCATCACCGACGCCCGCGACCACGAAGTGACCCGCTCCCACACCGGCTCCCCGTTCGACCTGGACGGCTTCACGCCCCGTCCCACCGACGACCAGGACGGGACCCACCTCCCCACCCCCGGCGGTACGGTCCTGCACATCCACCGGGTCCTCGAATCCGTCGCCGAGCATCCGCCGCTCCCGCGCCAGGGAGCCCTCGGCCACGTAGCGACCGGTTGGCAGGGACCGGACGGCACACGCCAGCGGGCTGTCCTGATGACGTTGCTCGACGCCTGACCCGGGTGAGCCGCATGGGGGGACTGCCCGAGCACCCGGAGTTGTGGGCCTTCCTCGAAGCGCTGGCCCGCGGTGAGGCGCTGTCCGGCACCGTGGCGGCGATCGAGCGGTTCGGGGTGTTCGTGGCGCTCGATCACGGCCCCGCTCACCCGCTCTTCCCCGGCGTCGGCTTCATCACCTACCCCGAACTCGCCTGGCAGCGCTTCGTCAAGGCATCGGGCGTCGTCCAGGTCGGACAGCGGGTGACGTGCGAATTCCTCCAGTTCGACACGGGGAACCTGGAGGCGAGGCTCTCCCTGCGGGCGATGCAGCCGGACCCCTTCCAGGAGTTCGCCGACCGGGCCGCGGTAGGCAGGAACTGCGCGGCGAGGTGACCGTACTGGTGTCGTTCGGCGCCTTCGCCCGGGTCGCCGACGGGATTGAAGGGCTGGTCCACCGGCGGGACCTCACCACGGGGCCGGCATCGTCGCGCTGTGGCGGACTCCGTGACCGACCTCAACGGCTTCTCCGAGCCGGTCCATGTCGGACAGAAACGCCAGCCGCCTCCCCGTCGACAGATCAGACAGCCGCTGAACGCCTGTTTCGTCCACGAGGAGAACCGAGTAACCCGGCAGGAACTGAAGTCGCCGATCACCGCGAACCCCGACTCGAGCCGCCGCAGCACAGTCGGGTTCTCACCTCGCAGAGCAGCCCCATCCGATCCGTCCGCCGGTCACCGACCATTGCCCTAACCTGGCCACAGGTGACCAAGGCCCGTTCTTCGCTCCCCAACCCACCCGCGTACGTCAAGAACCGACGTGCCGCGCGCTCAGGGCCGGAACGCCGCCGCTGTCTCCCTCAGCTGCGCGTGGAGCCCGCGGTGGGTCTCACCCGAGGGCAGCCACTCCTTGCGGATCTTGGCCACGCACGTGTAGTTGGTGTCGCAGACGTTGGCCAGCGGTGACTCGACGGCCTGGGTGGCGAACTGGTACGCGTCCAGTTCGCTGAACCCGTAGTCGCGCACCAGCCACTGCACCATGTCGAGCTGGGAGATCCGGAAAGCGTCCTCCAGCGGACGCGCCGATCCGGTCGAGATGATGTGCGTGTCCGACTCGATACGCGGCCACGGCGTGGCGATCCCTTTGAGCAGCTCGACGATCACCACGGTGTTCATCGCGCACTCGACGGCCACCCCGCAGGTCTCCCCCTCACCCTGCCGGGCATGCCCGTCGCCGAGGCTGAGCAGCGCCCCCTCGACGTTCACACCGAGGTAGCAGGTGACGCCTGCCCGCATCTCGGGCGTGTCCATGTTGCCGCCGTGCGCGTCGGGCACCAGCGCCGAGCGCACCTCCAGATTGGCCGGCGCCACCCCCACCGTCCCGTGCATCGGGTCCATGGGCAGCTCGGCCTCGAAGTCGCTGTCGTGCGCGCGGAAAAGCGCCGTGCGCCGCGCCCGGTCCAGCTGCCAGATCCAGACGGTCTCCGGCAGCGGAGGCTGCAGGCTCGCCGTGGTGTGGGTCGAGGTGAGCGCCCCGAAAAGCGGGACCGTGGTGGACGCCGCCCAGTCCCGCGCGGGCTCGATCGACACGAAGTGCACGGCGACCGTGTCGCCCGGCTCCGCTCCCACGACGTGGAAGGGGCCGGTCTGCGGGTTGAGGAACGGGAACTCGCACACCTCGGACACCAGGTCCTTCTCGGACCGTACCCGTCCGGCGAAGCAGTCCTCGGTGTACAGGTCGAGAACGGTGCCGGGCACGACGCGCGCCACGGGCGGTGCACCGCCGAACGTCCACGCGTACTCACCCGGTCGGGGCCGGACGGTCAGGATCCGGGGGTCGCCCATCGCTGCACTGCTCCGTTCTGGCTGTACCTGTGGATGCCCGAAGGAACGTACAGGTGCCCCCGGCCGGAATGCAGGCCATTCCGCATTCGCCGGACCCGGCGCGACCAGAGAACGGCCGGACTCCTGGCCCTCGGACAGCAGGAACCGGTTCTGCGCAGCAGCGTGAGTGCCACGGCGGCCGCCGCGGTGGCGCCCGCGCCGATCAGCCCGCCGTCTGCTCCGGGCTGCTCCGGGCTGCTCCGCCACCGGTGCCACACCGGTGCCACACCGGTGCCGGGCGCCCCCTTGGGCGCGATGGCCACGTGTCCCGTGACCGGAGTGGGGCCGGGGCCGTCCGGCGGCAGCAGGCCCTGCGCGAGGTCACGGTGGCCGCGGTCTGCCGAGCCGGGCTGCTGCTCGCAGCAGGGCCGAGCGGCCCTGGTCGGGGACGGTCCACAGGGTGTGTCCGCGCACCCCCCAGCGCTGCAGCAGGCAGTTGGCGGCGAGGAAGCCGGTGGTGGCGGCGCGCTCCATGAGCGCGACGGGCAGGTCGGTCCGGACGATGTCGCCGGCGAGGACGATGCCGGGGTCCGGAGTGGTGACGCCGGGCCGGTGATGGTGGCCGCCCACCGGGAAGAGCGGGCAGTCGGCCCGCCATTCGTGGCGGGCGTCGACGACGCGGCCGGCCCGGGTCTCGGGGTAGAGGCGGTGCAGTTCCTCGACGAGCCGCTGCTGGCAGGTGTTGCGGTCGGCGTCGTCCGGCAGGGCGTAGGCGTGCAGTTCCACCACGGAACCGCCTGTGCGGGCGGCCCAGTCGGCGGCCTGCGTCTCCCAGCGTTCCAGGACGCTGACGTTGTCCAGCGGGCCGTAGCCGCTGGTGCCGACGAAGCCCGGGCGGTGGGGTGCCACGGGGCGGTCCAGCCACAGCCGGGAGACCAGGAAGGGCGGGGCTGTCCGCAGGCGGGCGATGCGCTCGCGCCACGAGGGGTCGCCCAGGCGGGGTGAGCCGGCCACCAAGGTGCGCAGTCCGGCCGCGTCCAGGGCGAGGACGACGGTGTCGTGCCGGTGCCCGGCGTCGTCGGTCTCGACGGTGTATCCGCCGCTGCCGGCGGGGGTGACGGTCCGGACGGCGGCGCCGGTGCGGACGCCGGCCCCATGGCCGACGAGGTAGTGCCGCAACGGGTCCCACAGCGCCTGCGGGTAGGGGGCGTGGGGGACGTCGAAGAGGAGCCCTTCGCTGGAGCCGAGGAAGTAGATGTGGAACATCAGGGCCATCTCGGCGGCGGACAGCTCGGTGGGATCGGCGAAGAAGCTGCGGGAGAAGACGGTGAAGGCCAGGTCGTTGGCGGCTTCGGGGAAGCCGACGGCGGACAGCAGGTCGGCGGCGCTGATGTGGTCCAGGCGCCGGTAGATGTCGGGCACTCGCACGTCGAGCAGGGGCAGGGCGGCGGCCGGGTGCATGCGCAGCAGGTCTCGGACGGTGAAGGCCGGGCTGAGCGCGACGAATCCGAGAGCGCTCAGCGGCGGGGTGCGCGGCACGTGCCGGAAGCTGTCGCGCATCCCGCCGCTGTGCTGCAACGGGTAGTCGGGCAGGCCGGCCAGGCCGGCCAGGCCTGGGTCGGTGCGGCGCAGCAGCGCGCGCAGGTTGTAGTACTGGCGGAAGAACGCGTGGAAGCCTCTGCTCATGGTGGCGGTGCTGCCGTCGGCCAACCGGACAGGCCAGCCGGCCAAGCGGCCGCCCAGTGTGTCCTGCGCTTCGTAGACCGTGACCGTGACGCCGCGTTCGGCCAGTGCGGTGGCCGCGGCAAGGCCGGCGATTCCGCCGCCGACCACGGCCGTGCTGGGTGCGTGCCCGATGACGCGGGCGGTGCCGGGGGGTGCGGGCAGCGTGCGTGCCCGCCGGTCGCGTCCCGGGGCACCGGGCGCGGGGGCGCGCACGAGGCGGGTCACCGGGACGCCTGCCCGCCGGCTGCGGGGCGCCGGGCGAGGACGGTGTGCACGATGCCGGTCTGCCATCCGGCCACCGGAAGGATCATGGGCTGGACGAAGCCGGCCCGGGTCAGGCGGTCGGCGAAAGCGGGCGCGGTGTCGAAGGCGATGACGCTGCGCCACAGGTGCTGGTAGAGGGCGCGGTCACCGGTCATGGTGCCGACGGGCTGGACGATGCCTTTGCACACTGCCGTCCACACCGCGCGGTGGGCCGGTCTGCCGCTGAGGGCGTACTCGTGGACGGCGAGCACGCCGCCGGGGACGAGCAGGTCGCGCACCCGGGCCAGGACCGGGTCGGGGTCGGTGAGGTTGCGGAAGAGGTAGGCGGCGAACACGGCGTCGAACGGGCCGCGCACCCCCGCCCGGGTCAGTGTCTCGGCGGCCGACTGCACGAAGGTCACGTTGCCCGGCCAGCGCTTGGCCTGTGCCCGCCGCAGCATGCCTGCCGAGGCGTCGACGGCGGTGACGTGCGCGTGCGGGGCCGCGCGGAGCAGCGCCGCGGTGGACGCGCCCGTTCCGCAGCCCAGGTCCAGTACGCGCATGCCTGCGCCGCGGTGCGCAAGTCCCACGCGCCGGGCGGACCGGCGGAGTTGGCGGTGGTAGCCGGGGTTCGCGGCCACCAGGGTGTCGTAGCCGCGAGCGGCGTGGTCGAAGGCGGCGGTGAGATCCGCGTCGCGCAGGAGTGCGGTCACATCTCTCCTTCGGTCCGCGGCGACGCGGGCTCGGGGTCGCCGGGGGGCCGGGCGAGGTGCGCCGGGAAGTGCCGGCGGGGCAGGGTGGCGGCGGCCGCCGCCGTGCGGAGCATGGCGAGCACCGGCGTGCGCAGGCCGATGCCGATGTCGTGGTGCATACGGGTGTCTCCGTCGAGGAATCGCAGCAGCCGCACCGCGGGGACCTGGCGGAACAGGCGGGGGAAGAAGTCGGCGCCGTCGATGGTGCCGCTGTCCAGTCCGTGCAGCACGACGGCGTCCATGGCCCTGGCCCGCAGCCGGTGGGGGCGGGGCGGGAGCGGGCTGCGCCCGGCCAGGTAGGCGTTCGCGACCGCTCGGCTCTGGCGTTGGATGGCGGCGAAGGTGTAGCCGGTGGCCGGCCGGGTGGCTCCGCCGGCGGTACCGATGCGGAACACCGACGGGCCGGGGCTGCGGGTGAAGGAGGCGTCGGTCATGGGGATGACGCCGGTCTCGGTGCCCAGCACCTCGAACGCGCCCAGCCGGAGGACGTCCCGCGTGTAGTGGCGCAGCGCTGCCAGGTAGGAGGTGTGGGGCAGTGCGGCGGCGGAGAACTGGGTGTATTCCACCAGGGCTTCGTGCCGTCCGGTGGGCAGCACGTATCCGAAGGACATGCCGTGTCCGGGCTGCGGGGTGCGGAAGTCCATCCAGTCGGCCACGTGCGGTTCGAAGGCCGGCCGGCGGGTGCGCACGAACCAGCCGTGGAAGTGCTGCAGGAGCAGTGTGCGGGCCGCGGGCAGCCGGGCCGGCGGGCGGGAGTCGAACAGCCAGCGGGTGCGCACACTGCCTGCTCGCCCTTCGGCGCCGGCCAGCAGCGCCTCGGCGGCACCGGCGCGGGAGCGCACCCGCTCCACCACGCCGTCCAGGCGCCGCAGCCCTGGTGCCCCCTCCAGCCGTGCGCCGACCAGGGTCTCGAAATCCGGGGAGCGGATCATCTTGTACCGCAGCGGGTCGATGTCGCGGACGACGGCCCGTCCGTCCCGGTCGTGCATGCGCAGCCACCGCCACGACGCGGTCACCGCGGGTTCGTACGCGCCGGCGCCGGCCTCCCAGAAACACCAGGTCCGCGGCGGCGGGCGCCGGCCGGGCGGAGGCTCGATCAGCACCAGCGACGGGACGGGGCCGCCCCGCGCGGGCGGCAGCGCGAGCGCGTGGGCCAGCGACAGGCCGGCCGCCCCCGCACCGACGATGGCGATGTCCGCGTCCAGCACGGTGCGTCCTCCTCGTCGCCGCCGGCGCTGCTCGTGCACAGCATTCCGCGGCCGGGGCGACATCGGGGGCAGGCGCGTCACCGACTCACCCGCAGGCACGCGTCCCGCCCCCGCGCGCGTCACGGGACCAGCCCTCCGCGGCCCTCGCGGAAGGGCGGCGCAGAACGGTGCCGAGCGGGGCGCCGCCCACGCGTGCGGCTGTACGCATGCAGCCGATCGGGGGACCGCCACGGGTGGCAGCGGCCGGCCCGGCGCCGTGGATGGTCCGCTGGAGCCGGATGTCCGGAGCGGCGACGCCGCCTGCCCGCCTCCGGGACGCGCCGGAACCGGGTGGGCGCCGCCAGGGGTGCATCCGCGGTGTGACCCGGCGGGGACGGGCGGGTGGCGACGGCAGGACGCCGGATTCCCAGAGAGGAAGTGCGATGCACCGGATGCAGGTCACCCACCACCCCATCTCCGGCCGCCGGCCGGCCGGAGCGGAGCCGGGTGCCGGTGCCCTGCCGGGCTCCCACGGCACCGCCCAGGCCGGCACGGGCGCCGCGCAGGCAGACGCCGCGCGAACAGACGCTGCCGGCACGGGCACCGCCGATGCGGACGTGGCCGGAGCCGTCGGAGAGGTACTGCGGCGGCTGCTGCGCCCGCGCGTCGAGGAGGCCGCTTCCGCCGACCCGGTGTTCGGCAGGGATGTGGCCGAGCCTGTCGCACGGTTCGCCCTGCACGGCGGCAAGCGCATGCGGTCACAGTTGCTCTGGTGGGGGATGCGGGCCTGCGGAGGCGATGCGCAGGCGGCAGACGCCGCCCTGCACGTGGCGGCCGGGGTGGAGTTGCTGCAGACCTGCGCGCTGCTCCACGACGACGTCATGGACGGCGCACAGGTGCGGCGCGGGCGGCCCGCCTTCCATGTGGCCTGGCACGACGCCCGCCCTGGCGTCCGCCGCGCGGTGCCGGGCCCGACGTTCGGGGACTCCGCCGCGATCCTCGCGGGTGATCTGGCGCTTGCCTGGGCGGACGACACCGTCGCCACCGCTCCCCTACGGCCCGACCGCGCAGCGGCGGTACGGGGGCTGTGGCAGGTGCTGCGCACTGAAATGGCGGCCGGTCAGTACGTGGACCTGCACAGCCAGGCCACCGGGTGCCGCTCGGAGCGGACGGCGGTGCGCACGGCTCTGCTCAAGAGCGCCCTGTACTCGGTGCAGCGGCCGCTGGAGCTGGGCGCCGCCCTGGCCGGGGCCGGCCGCGCCGCCGCCGACGCCCTGTCCGTCGCGGGTCGCTGCGCCGGACTTGCGTTCCAGTTGCGCGACGACCTCACCGACGCCTTCGGCGACCCGGCGCGCACCGGCGTACCGACGGACTCCGACATCCGGGCGGGCAAGCCGACCTACCTGGTGGCGGTGGCCCGCCGGCTCGCCCAGCGAAGCGGCGACCGGGCAGCCCTGCGCGTGCTGGACCGGCGTGCCGGGGGCGCGGGCCTGTCCCCGCAGGCTCAGGCGGAGGTCCGGCAGGTACTGGAGTCCATCGGGGCACGCGCGGCGGTCGAGGCGCAGATCGCGGCGCTCACCGCGCGGGCGCTCGACCATCTGGGGGCTCCCCTGGCAGGACTCGGCCCGGTCGCCAGGAGCCGGATCGGGGACCTGTTCACGGCTGCCACCCGCGCCGCCGGGAATGCCGCGTCCCGCGGGCCGGTCGCGGACCAGGCCGAGCTGGACCCGGTCATCGCCGAGGTGCTGTCCGCGGCCGGCCACGTCACCGAGAAGGAGGACATGCGGTGATGCGTACGGTTGCCGGGCGCACCGACCATGTCGTCGTCGTGGGCGCCGGTCTCGCGGGCCTGTCGGCCGCGTTGCACCTGCTCGGAGCCGGCCGGCGGGTCACCGTCGTCGAACGCGACGCCGGGCCTGGCGGCTTGGCGGGCCGGATCACGCTCGGCGGGTTCCGCTTCGACACCGGACCCACCGTGCTGACCATGCCCGACATCGCCGACGAGGCGTTCGCCGCCGTCGGCGAGCGGCTGGCCGACCGGGTCGAGCTGATCGCGCTCCAGCCCGCCTACCGGGCGTGCTTCGCCGACGGCAGCGCGCTGGACGTCCACACCGGCGCCGACGCGATGGAGGCCGAGGTGCGCCGCTTCGCCGGGGCACGGGAAGCCGCCGGCTACCGGCGGCTGCGCAGCTGGCTGGAGCGGGTGTACCGGGCGCAGATGCGCCGCTTCATCGACGCCAACTTCGACTCCCCGCTGGGGCTGGTCAACGCCGACCTGGCCCGGCTGGCCGCACTGGGCGGCTTCGGCCGCTGGCAGCACCGTGTCGACCGCCACCTGCGCGACGAGCGGCTGCGCCGGGTGTTCACCTTCCAGGCCCTTTACGCAGGGGTTGCGCCGGCCCGTGCTCTGGCCGCGTACGCGGTGATCGCCTACATGGACACCGTCGCCGGGGTGTACTTCCCCCGCGGCGGCATGCACGCCCTGCCCGAGGCCATGGCCGCAGCGGCCGGACGCGCCGGTGCCGACCTGCGCTACGGACACGAGGTGACGTCGCTGGAGCGGAGGGGACAGCGGGTGACCGCAGTCGTCACCACCGGCGGCCGCATCCCCTGCGACGCCCTCGTGCTGACCCCCGATCTGCCGGTCGCCTTCCGGCTGCTGGGCCGCGCCCCGCGCCGCCCGGTGCCGCTGCGGTACTCACCCTCCGCGGTGGTGCTGCACGCCGGCACCGACCGCACCTGGCCGCAGCTGGCGCACCACACGCTGTCCTTCGGCGCCGCCTGGCGCACCACCTTCGACGAACTCACCCGCAGCGGAAGGGTGATGAGCGACCCGTCGCTGCTCATCACCCGGCCCACCAGCCACGACCCCTCGCTCGCCCCGCCCGGCCGCCACGTGCACTACGTTCTCGCGCCCTGCCCCAACACCGGCACCGGGCCGGGGGCGGGCCAGTGGCCCGGGCTCGCTCCCCGCTACCGCGACGGCCTCCTGCGCGAACTCGACCGGCGCGGGCTGGCCGGGATGGCGGAATCCATCGAGCGGGAGCATCTGGTCACACCCGCGGACTGGCAGGCACGCGGGCACAGTGCGGGCACCCCCTTCTCGCTGGCCCACACCTTCACCCAGACCGGGCCGTTCCGGCCGCGCAACCTGCCTCGTGGCACAGACAACGCCGTGCTCGCCGGATGCGGAACCACCCCGGGCGTCGGCATCCCCACCGTGCTGCTGTCCGGAAAACTCGCCGCGTCACGCATCACCGGACCGCCCGCCCGGTACCGCAGCCGCCCGGCCGCACAGCCCCCGGGCGGCGACGGAGGTCGGCCGTGACGTCGCGGTCCGTGGAGCGCGCCCTCGACCACGCCGGCATCACCGGCGCGCAACTGCGCGACGCCTACCTTTACTGCGCGCGACTGCACGCCCGCCACGGCCGCACCTACTTCCTGGCGACCCGCCTGCTTCCCCCGGCACGGAGGCCCGCCGTCCACGCCTTGTACGGCTTCGCACGCTGGGCGGACGACATCGTCGACAGCCTCGATCCGGCCGCGACGGCGCACCGGCGGGCCGCCGCGCTGACCCGGCTCGAACAGCGCCTGCGCGCCGGCCTGCGCACCCGGCGCAGCAGTGAACCGGTCGTCCGTGCGGTCACCGACACAGCCGCCCGGTACCGCATCGACCACGGGCACTTCACCGACTTCCTCACGTCCATGCGCGCCGACCTCACGGTCACCGACTACCCCACCTACCGGGACCTGCGGGCCTACATGCACGGCTCGGCCGCCGTCATCGGCCTGCAGATGCTGCCGGTGCTCGGCACCGTCACCCCCCGGGCGCAGGCCGCACCGCACGCGGCCGCCCTGGGGGTCGCCTTCCAGCTCACCAATTTCCTGCGCGACGTCGGCGAGGACCTCGACCGCGGGCGCGTCTACCTGCCCCGCGACCTGCTCGCCGCCCACGGCGCCGACCGCGCCCTGCTGGAGTGGAGCCGCCGCACCGGCAGATCCGACGCCCGCATCACGGCCGCGGTCCGGGCCGCGGAGGATCTGACCCGGGCGGTCTACCGCGAGGCCGAGCCCGGTATCGAGATGCTCGACCCGGTCTCCCGACCCTGTGTCCGCACCGCTTTCACGCTCTACCGCGGCATCCTGGACGCCATCGCCGACGACGGCTACGCCGTGGTGCAGCGTCGCGCGGTCGTCGCCCGGCACCGCCGCGCGGCGGTCGCCGCCGACGGGCTGCTGCGCATCGCCGGCGCCCGGTTGCGCGCCCGGCGCACCGGCTCCGAGCCCTTGCCCGAACCCGGGCCGCTCGACGGGGGACCCGCCGGGGCGGCATGTTCCACGCGGCGGAGAGGCCCGGTTCCGTTGTCCGAGGAGGAGTTATGAGCACCGGCGACGACCGGCGTGCACCATCCCGCTACCCGCTGCGGCTGCGCCGCCGCCCCGTGCCCTGGGCGCGGCAGCGCCCCACCTGGGGGGATGCCCGGCCGTCGCTGATCGCCGAAGCCCTCAGGGCCGCGCAGTCCCGTCCCACCGGCAACTGGTACGTCGTCGGTGCGACCCGCGAGACGTTCGGTGACCGCCCGCTGGCACGCACTGTCGCCGGTGAGGAGGTCGTGGTCTGGCGCGACGGCGCGGGGGCGCCGGTCGCCGGCCCGGGGATCTGCCCCCACCTCGGCGCCCCGCTGGGCCGTAGCCCAGTGTGCGGGGGCGTGCTGCGCTGCCACTGGCACGGACTCGCCCTGGACGGGTCGCCGTTCGCCGGCTGGCAGCCGTACCCGGTGCACGACGACGGGGTCCTCGTCTGGGTGCGCTTGGACCGCGTCGGCGGTGAGCCGCCACTGCCCGCTCCGGCCGTGCCCGGCCGCCCCGCCCTGGGCCGCGCGGTGGACGCGGTCTACACCGGTGTCGGCCGCTGCGAACCCGAGGACGTGGTCGCCAACCGCCTCGACCCCTGGCACGGCGCCTGGCTGCACCCCTATTCCTTCGTCGACCTGACAGTCGTCCCCGGCCCCTCCCCGGCCGACCCGTCGGACGACGGCGGTTTCACGGTGGATGTCTCCTTCAGGCTCGCCGGGCGGCTCGTCGTACCCGTCCGTGCCGTCTTCACCGCTCCAGGGCCTCGTACGGTCGTCATGCGCATCACACACGGCGAGGGTGCTGGTTCCGTGGTCGAGACCCATGCAACACCGCTGCGGCCGGCCGGCCACGAGGACCCGCGCACCGCGGTGGTCGAAGCCGTCGTCGCCACCAGCGACCGCCCCGGCTTCGCCGCCGCCCGCTCCGCAGCCGCCGTTCTGCGCCCTCTGGTGCGCGCTTCGGCACGCCGCCTGTGGCGCGACGACCTCGCCTACGCGGAACGACGCCGCCATCTGCTGGTCCGCGGCCGGTTCCCCGGATAGCGGCCAGCCGGTTGGCCAGGGCCGGCGGGGCCTCCGGTCAGCTCTGCCTCCGCTCGATCAGGCCCAGCTGGCTCATGATGGCGCCGGTGTCCAGATAGGCGCGGCCTTCCTGGATCTTGCCGTCCTTGACCTTGTAGATGTCGCACGCGTGCACGGTGACGTCACGCCCCGTGGCGGGGACGGTGCCCGCGTGCAGGACCAGGTCGCCGGTCTGCGTCCCGCTGCCGGTGTATTCGACGACCACCGTGTCGCCCTGGGACGTGAGGTGGTCGAGGGTGAACCTGCCGTCGGGCATGGCGTCGAACATGCTCTTCGCCAGCTGGGTGAAGCCGTCGGGTCCCTGCAGCGTCCTGCCGCTGCCCTCCTCTACGAGAGTGCAGTCGGCGGCCACGGACCCGGCGATGGCGTCGTAGTCCCGGTCGTTCCACGCCCGGAAGAGATCGCGCACGAAGGTCTCGTTGTCGACCGTGTGAGTCATGGCATCCTCCATTCGGGGACGGCTTCTCCACCCCTCCTTCCATGCTGGCCCGCCGTGTCCGGCCCCGCATTCCCGCCGGAACGGATGCGTGGCCGGACGCCGGACCCCCCGTTGCCTACGATGGGGTGATGCGGGTTCTCGTCGTGGAGGACGACCCGGGCATCGCCGATCTGCTGGTGCGTGGGCTGGAACGGGCCGGGTACGAGGCTGTCGGGGTGCCCGACGGGCGGCAGGCTCTGGCGTCCGTGCCGGAGCCCGACGTCGTGCTTCTGGACCTGGGCCTGCCCGATATGGACGGTGTCGACGTGTGCCGGCGGCTGCGCGGCCGCTCGGACGCGGCGATCATCGTGGTCACCGCCCGGGGCGAGGAGGGCGACCGGGTGGCAGCGCTCGACGAGGGCGCCGACGACTATCTGGTCAAGCCGTTCGGCCTGGCCGAACTCCTCGCACGGATCCGGGCGGTGCTGCGCAGGGTGCGCCCGGTCGAACAGGACGTCCTGCGGCACGGCGACCTCACGGTGGACGTGCGGACCCGCAGGGTGACGGTCGGGGAGCACGAGGTGGCACTGACCCCGAAGGAGTTCGACATCCTGGAGGCGCTCGCCGTTGATCCCGGGCGGGTGGTCACCCGTCAGGAGATCCTGGAACGCGCCTGGGACGCGCACTGGTACGGCCCGACGAAGGTCCTGGACGTCCACATCGCCGGGTTGCGCCGCAAGCTGGGCGTGTCCGGGCTGGTGGAGACCGTGTACGGCAGGGGCTTCCGCCTGGGCACCCCCGACGACCAGGGTGCGCCGCCCGGTGGGCCATGACCCGGCGTATCGCCCTGGCCGTGATGGCCCTGGTCACGGTGCTGCTGGTCCTCGCGGTCGTACCGCTCGGTCTGTCGCTTGCCGGACGCGAGCGGACAACCTTCCGTGACAACGCCGAGGCGGCGGACCGTGTGCTGGCCGCCTCCGCCGAGGAGCACCTGTCCGACCAGGGTTCGACCGCCTCCCTGCGGCAGTTGCTGGAGCGGGCGACAGAGCAGGACGACTGCGCTGCCGTCTTCGACACCGCGGGCCGCGTGGTGGCGGCCACGGCGTGCCCGGGGCAGGACGCCGCACAGTCGGCGGCCACCCGCGAGGAGTGGGCCGCCCTCGCCCGCGAGGCGATCGCCCGCCCCGCAACGCTGACACGGAAAGTCGGCGACCGCCTTTCCGTCGCGGTGACCGTCGGTGACGCCACCGAACCGGTGGGCGTGTCGGTCCTGTCCCGGTCGGTCGAGCCGACGGACGACCGGATCGCGACGATGTGGGCCCGGCTCGCGGCGGTCGGCATCGGTGGGCTGGTTGCGGGGGCGCTCCTGGCAGTGGGCCTGGCACGGTGGGTCGGCCGGCCGCTGCGCGCCGTGGACCTGGCCGCGCGGGATCTCGGTGAGGGGCGGCTGGGGGTGCGCGCCGCCGCGGGGCGGGGGCCGGTCGAGGTGCGCAGGCTGTCAGCGACCTTCAACACCATGGCTGCCAGGATGGAGACGCTGATCCACGGGCACCAGGCAGTGATCGCCGATGTCTCGCACCAGTTGCGCACCCCGCTGACGGCGCTGCGGCTGCGGCTGGACATGCTCGCGGTGGACGCCGACGAGCCCACCGCCGCGGAACTGGCCTCCGCACAGGAGGAGATCGCCCGGCTGTCCCGGCTGGTCGACGGGCTGCTGGCGGTGGCCCGCGCCGAGAACGCCGTACCGAGGCCGGTCGCGGTGCGCGTCGACGAGGTGGTGGCGGACCGGGTCGCCGCCTGGTCACCGGTGGCGCGGGAGCGGCGGGTCGTCCTCAGCGGCCGCTGCCCGCAAAGGCTGGCGGCCCGCCTCGGTGCCGGGGACCTGGAGCAGGTGCTGGACAACCTGGTGGCCAACGCCCTGGACGCGGTGGACGAGGGGGGACGGGTGCGGATCGACGGCCGGACCCGCCGCGGCCGGGTGGTCCTCACGGTGACCGACGACGGCCCGGGGATGACGCCCGAGGCGCGGGCGGCGGCTTTCCACCGCTTCGGCAACCCGGAGGCGTCGGGCGCCGGGCTGGGGCTGGCCATCGTGTACCGGCTGCTCACCGCCAACGGTGGCTCCGTCAGGTTCGCGGACACCCCGGGTGGCGGCCTGACCGTGGTCATGGAGTTGGACGCAGCGGGGACGTGACCGTCCCCGGGGCCGGCAGGGACGCCTCGGCGGGAACCTCGCCCGCCGTCCTTAACCACTTCTGAGTATTTCCTGAACGGGTTCCCGACGGGCCGCACGTCACGCTGGTGGAGCACGCCGTCGCTCTTCGCCGAGGAGGTCCGCCACATGCCCCGTTCCGACCGATCCCCGTCCCCGCACAGCCACGGGGACCCGATCGTGGAAGAGGCCGCGCGCCGACGGGACCGCGGGCAGCGCCGGGTCAGGCTCGCCACCCGCTGGGCCGTGGTGGGAGCCGTCGCCGGAACCGCGGCGCTGGGCGTGGGGTACGCGAGCGCGATACCCGGCAGCTCTGCGAAACCCGCACCGGCCGCGCCGCCCGCCGCGTCGTCCGGCGGCGCCGGCAGCCCCGGCACCGGCAGCCAGGCGCCCACCGCCGCGCCCGGCGGCGGCGCTTCCACGAAGCCGTCCCAGCCCTCCCAGTCCTCCCCCCAGCCGTCCAAGCCGTCCCACTCGTCCAAGCCGTCCAAGCCGTCCGGCGGCCTGCGGACGCCCGCACAGCCGCCGGCCCCGACGACGCAGCCGCCGCAGACCACGTCGGGTGGCTCATGACCGCGGCCACGGACACGCCGCCGTCCGCGGCCGCGCCGGCGGGAGAGCCGGCCCGCGTCACCTTCCCGGCGCTCGGGACCACCGCCGTGCTGCTCGTCGCGGACCCGGCCCGCGCCGGCGCCGCGCTGCAGGTGCTGCGTGCGGAACTGGCCGCAATCGACACGGCCTGCAGCCGTTTCCGGCCCGACTCCGAACTGTCCCGGGCCAACGCCGGCGCCGGCAGTGGCCGCCCGGTGCCGGTCGGAGCACTGCTGGCCGAGGCCGTCGAGGTCGCGCTGCGCGCGGCCAGGCTCACCGGCGGTGCAGTCGATCCCACGGTCGGCCCGGCACTGGTCGCGCTCGGCTACGACACCACCTTCACCAGGGTCGCGCCCAGCGGTCCCGCGCCGGAGCTCCGGCCGGCCGGCGGGTGGCGTGGTGTGGGGTGGGATCCGGCGCTGCGGCTGCTGCGGCTGCCTGCCGGGACCGCGCTCGATCTGGGTGCCACCGCCAAGGCCCTGGCAGCCGACCGGGCCGCCAGGACCGCCGCCGCCGCGGCCGGCTGCGGGGTCCTCGTCAACCTCGGCGGCGACCTGTCCGCGGCCGGACACCCCCCGGAGGGCGGCTGGCGGATCGCCATCGCCGACGACCACGCAGGACCGGCCTTCCCCGGCGCCCCGGTCGTGTCGCTGCTCGGGGGCGGCATGGCCACCTCCGGCACCACCGTGCGGGCCTGGCAGCGCGGCGGGCGCACGAGGCACCACATCGTCGACCCGGCCACCGGCGACTCGGCGCCCGAGGTCTGGCGCACCGTGACCGTCGCCGCCGCCGACTGCGTGGACGCCAACACCGCCAGCACGGCTGCGGTGGTTCTGGGCGAGCACGCCGTACCGTGGCTGCGGGACACCGGACTGCCCGCCCGGCTCGTCCGCACCGATGGACGCGTGGTGTGCCTCGGCGGCTGGTCCGACGACACCCGCCACGAGTGGGAAAAGGGTCCCCGATGAGCTCCGCACACGCCGCCGTCCTGCTCGCCTCGTCCGGGCCGAGCCCGCTGTGGTACGCCACCCGGGCCGCCGGGACCGCCTCCCTGGTCCTGCTGACGGCGACCGTCGTCCTCGGGGTCGCGGCGGCCGGGCGCTACGCGCCCGAGCGCATCGGCAGGTTCGAGGTGTCCGCACTCCACCGCAACCTGTCCCTGGTGACCGTGGTCTTCCTGGCCCTGCACATCGTGACCGCGATCGCCGACAGCTTCACCCACATCGGGTGGCCGGCCTCCGTGGTCCCGTTCGCCTCGTCCTACCGCCCGCTGTGGGTGGGCCTGGGGGCCGTCTCTCTGGACCTGCTGCTGGCGGTGATGATCACGAGCGCGGTCCGGCAGAGGATCGGGCAGCGCTACTGGAAGGCCGTGCACTGGGCCGGCTACGCGTCCTGGCCGTTCGCGCTGTTCCACGCGGCCGGGACCGGTACCGACACCCGGCTCGCCCTGCAGCTCGCGCTGTACTGGGCGTGTCTGGCGGCCGTTCTCGCCGCCGTCTGGTGGCGGCTGGCCCGCGCCGGACAGGACGCGCGCCGGATCCGGCGGTGGGTCCTCCCGGCCGCCGGAGCCGTAACGGTGCTGTTCGCCGTTTTCCTGGCGGTCGGGCCGCTCCGGCCGGGCTGGTCCCACCGGGCCGCGTCGGCGTCCCCTTCCGCGACGGTGACGTCCACCACGCCGGCCGCACCCGGCACGTCGCCGCCCCCCGCCCCGCCAGCCGCGCCCGCGACCCCCGCCGCCGGGGAAGAAGAAGGAGGAGACATCGCATGAACCACGACACCACGACCGCCTTCGCAGCGGAGGACCTACGCGTCCCGAACAGCGCCCGGCTCCTGCACGGCTGGTTCGCGACCGGGCGGGCCACCGACCTGGCCGAGCACCTCGCCCGATACGGCCCGGCCCCGGTCGGCACCGCCCGCAGCACGCTGGCCGACGCCGTGGAGCGGGCCGGGCTCGCCGGCCGGGGCGGTGGCGGGTTCCCCACCGGCCGCAAACTGCGCACCGTCGCCGGCAGGCGCGGCCCGGCGGTCGTGATCGCCAACGGGATGGAGAGCGAACCGGCCAGCCGCAAGGACGAGACGCTGCTGTCCCTCGTGCCCCACCTCGTACTGGACGGGGCGGTGCTGGCCGCTGCCGCGGCGGGTGCGAACACCGTGCACCTGTGCGTGCCCCGCACCCGCGACGAGCAGGCACAGCGTCTGGCCCTGGCCGTCGACGAGCGGCAGCACGCGGGGATCGACCCCGTCGAGGTGCGCGTGCACATGCTGCCGCACCACTTCGTCTCCAGCGAGGAGACCGCCCTGGTGAACTGGCTCAACGGCGGACCGGCGCGGCCCAGACCCACACCACCCCGGCCCTTCGAGAAAGGAGTCGGCAAGCGCCCCACCTTCGTCGCCAACGTGGAGACTCTGGCTCATGTGGCGCTGATCGCCCGCTACGGCCCCGACTGGTTCCGGGAAGCCGGCAGCCCCCAGACACCGGGAACGACTCTCGTGACGCTGTCCGGCGCGATCGCGTCGCCCGGCGTGTACGAGGTACCCATGGGCAGCCCGGTCGGCCAGGCGCTGGCAGCCGCCGGCGGACCCACCCGCCGGCTCAGTGCGGTGCTTGCCGGCGGCTTCTTCGGGAGCTGGCTTCCGGTGCCGCTGGACCCGGCGGCACCGGCCCGGGGCGCGGGAGTGCTGGTGGCACTGCCCGAGGACGCCTGCGGTCTGGCCGAGACGGCCGCGGCGCTGGCCTACCTGGGATCGCAGAGCGCCAGACAGTGCGGACCGTGCCGGTTCGGTGTGCCGTCGGTTGCCGACGACTTCGCCGAACTCGCCTGGGGACAGCCAGGGCCGGCCCTGACGGAGCGGCTCGACCGGCGGCTCGGCCTTCTCCCGGGCCGCGGAGCCTGCCGCCACCCCGACGGCGCCGCCCGCCTGGCCGCCTCCGCGCTCCAGGTCTTCTCCGACGACGTCCAGCGGCACGTCCGGTACGGGCCGTGCTCCCACGCCCGCGACCCCTTGGTGCTGGCCATACCCGATGCCCGCCCACCGGCGGAGGAGGAGTGGCGATGAAACACGAAGCCGAGCTGAGCATCGATTTCGCCGCCTGCGACGGCCACGGCCTGTGCGCCGAGCTGCTGCCCGAACGCATCGGGCTGGACGAGTGGGGCTACCCCGTACTGCGGGATGCCGCCGTTCCCCCCGCACTGACCGATCACGCCCGGCGCGCGGTCGCAGCTTGCCCGGTCCTGGCACTTCGCCTGACCCGCACAGCCCGTCGCAAAGCACGGCGTGCCGCGCCCCGGCGCTGAGCACGCGGTGCGCGCGACGACCACGGTGTGAGGGAGAAGCAGGGCAGCCGCCGACCGGGAGGAAAGGGCGGTCACTCAGCCCTGCTGGCCGGACCTGGAGGAGATCCTGCCCTGCCAGGCTGCCTTGGCACCGGAATCGCCGATGCGGTACACCTGCACGACCGCTCCGGCCGAAACGGCCACGCACAGCACCACCGCCACGACCCGCACCCCGGTCCCCACCGCTGACGCCTGCGCCGCGCCAGGCGCCGGGGCGGCGTTCGCTTCCGCCCTTCGGTAGGCGAACCACACGGCCGCCGCCAGGACCAGCAGGCCCACCGCCCAGGGGAGGAGTTCGTCCCCCATCTCCGTATGCCGTTCCACCTGGGACGTCTCCGCGACACGCTCCTGCAGCCACTCGCCGGAGTCCGTGGCGAGGGGCACCGCGATCAGCGAGACCAGGGCCAGCAGCGGCAGGGCAACGCCGAGGCGACGCATCACGAGCGGCCACACAGCGCAGACCACCAGAACCAACGCCGTGAGCGGTACCAGGACCACCACGGCATGCACCAGCAGGACGTGCGCCGGAACCCCGTTGATCAGTCCCACGGCCCCTCTCCCTCAGGTCGAAACAGCTCCGGCACGTCCGGCCCGCCATGCGTTCCCGGCGCCACCACCTCCACGGCCGGTTCGGGCGGAGGCTCGCCGCCACCGGCGCGCCCCGACGACGGTGGGTCCGCCGGGACACCGCCACGATGGCAGCAGCGTCCGCCGGGACCGGCCCCATCCGGCGCACGTCGGGACAACAGAGCCCAACAGATGACACGGCTACGCCGATCGGCCCCCGGCCCACAGCCGCCGGTGGACGCCGCGCGGTGCGTGCGGGCCCTCGCCCGGGGCCGGACGTGGGGGCGGCCTCTTGCGGGGGCCGGTGAGCCGGGTGATCGGCCGGGTGACATGATGCGAGCCGCACCGACCTGGCCTGCGTGCCGGTCGGGGCCTACGGGTTCGCGCCCGCAGCGAGTTGGTGCCCGAGCCCGGCGCCCCTCGTCGAGACTCCCTGGGGAGGGACCGTGTTTTCCAAGCGCACCGTCACCGCTGCCGCCGTGGCAGGAACCGCTGCCGTACTGCTGGCTTCCGGCAGCGCCTATGCGTGCAGCATCGGCGACTTCACCGCGAAGGCGACGTGCGACACCAGCACGGGTGAGGCGAAGGCCGCCATCACCGTCACGGACACGGACCCCTCGGGGACGCCGGCGGACATCACCGTACGGATCCGGATGGCCAGCGGCTTCGACGGCGAGACCGTCGGCACCGGGCACATCGACCACTTCACCGGCGGTGAGGCGACCACGACGATCCTCGTGCCCTGGATGCAGGGCTACCAGTGGAACGTCTCGGTCACGGCGGGTCCCCTCGCCGACGAGCGGCTGACCGACCTGCCGATCTCACCGGACACCGCGTGCGTCCCCGCCGACACCTCCGACTCCACCGGCGGCACCCAGACGACGACCACCCCACCCGCCCCCTCGGCGTCGCCGACCACCGCACCCGCCGTCGCGCCGGCGGCCGCCACGTCCCCCTCCTCGTCCTCGAACTCCGGGACGAGCGCACTCGCCGAGACCGGGGGCGGCAGCAGCACCGGCGTCATCACGGCGTCGGCCGCCGCGGTGATCCTCGCGGGCGGCGGCGTCCTGTTCGCCGTCCGCCGCCGCACGGCGTCCGGCCGGCACTGACCGCGGGCCGATCAGCGTCCGGGCCGATCCGTGAAGTCCCTGACCTCACCGGGGACAGGGGTGCGAAACCACTCCTCGGCCTCGGTCCACGCGTCTTCGTCATCGGCGCCCGGGCGCGCAGGCCCGAGGAGTTCGCTCAGTCCTTCTGGAAAGGCGCCCTCGCCGACCTGGTCATCACCATGCAGGGGCACATCGTCCCTCGGGTGTGGCAGGCTCGGGTGCATGAGCCAAGGTGCGGGTGGCGGAGGGTTCTTCGGGGCGGGGCAGCGGGTGGATGGTCCTGGTGTCGAGCATGCGATGGGCGGGAGCGGGACGCTCTGCGGGATTCCGGAGGAGCAAGTGGCCCGCTATCGGCATCTCTTCCGGGCGGCGGGGCCGCAGGCGTGTCCTGAATGCCGTCGGCTCGCGGAGGCGGCTTCGGCGGAGTGACAACGGCGGCGGCAGGCGGCGGGGCGGGAACCGTTGCCGTGGATCCTGCGTGACATCTCTACGTGTTGTCGGCTGGTGACGAGGGGACCCATGAGAGCACGGACGATGGCGGGCGTGGCGGTAACGGCGTGTGTGGCGCTGGCAGTCGGGGCGTGCGGCCCCGACAAGTCGAAGGAGGACACGGGCAGCGCGACGGCCTCGCAGTCGTCGGGCTCCACGCCGACCGCTCTGGCGACGACGGCCACACCGTCCGCGTCCGCCACGACACCGACACCGACGCGGACGGCGTCGGCCGCGCCGACCGGCGACAAGTTCGCGCCCAGGACGACCGCGGGGGCGATCCAGCGCTACGAGGTGTTCCTGCACGCTGTCGGGCGTGAGGACATCCGCACGGTGTGCGAGGTGGCAGGACCCGCCGCCAAGCAGGCGGAGGACGAGGGGCTCGGCCCGTGCACCTCGACGTTCCTGCTCACGTTCAAGATGATCTCGCCCACGCAGAAGAAGGCGCTGCGGACCGCGACGGTCGACCCGAAGCGCGTCGTCGTACGCTCGCGGGACAAGGTCGACATCCCGGCTGCGGCGGTCAAGGCCTCCGTGACCTTCACCGAGGACGAACTCGGGGTCTCAACCCTGGAGTACCTCAAGAACAACTGGTACATCACCGACTGAGCCGCCCACGCCGAAGGGCGCCGCGTGGCGCCGGATGGCGCGGGACCGGCCCCGGGCCTAGGGTGTGCCGGTGATCTTCAAGAGGAAGCTGCGGACTTCGCACCTGGCCGCCACCGTGTCCGAGCTGGAGGAGGCGGTCGCCGCCCGCGACGGCGACCGCACCGAGCGGGCCTTCGCTGCGATGGTGAACAGCGTGCAGTCGGCGCCGGACGCCGAACGCATAGCGGCGGGACCGCGGTTGGCGGCGCTGCTCCCGGCCTTCCCGCCCACCGGGCCGCGGCCCATGCTGGCGATGGCGGCCGGATTCTGCGTCGAGCGCGGGGCCGACCCGCTGGCCTGCGCCGAGCCGATCCTCGGCGAAGTCCGCCGGGACCTGGTCGACGCCCTGGAGTTCGCCCGCCGCTGGACGGAAACGGGCGGGGACGGGGACGAACTGCCCGAGCCGGACGAGAAGATCATCGACGACGCGCTGCCGGCCCGCCTCGGCAGCGACGCGTACGAGGCCCGGCGGCTGGCCCTGGCCTGGTGCGCCCTCCAGGAGTGGCAGCCGCCCGCGCTGGCGGTGCTGTGCCGCAGCGCCGAGGTCCGCCGACGGTACGCGGCCGCGCTCCTGCCCGCCTGCCGCGAACTGGCGGACCTGGACCGGCACGACCTGAAGTGCCTGGCCTACGCGCTGGCGGTGCTGGACGACGAGCCCCTGGTGGTGCTGCACCGGCCCACCGGCACCGGGTTCGAGGTGCGGATCGGCGGCATCGGGGACAACTTCCAGCTGCACACGCTGCTCGCGCACGTTCTGGTCGGCGGCGGCCACGTACCGGGCACTGCACCGTCGGCCGAGAGCGTACGGCTGGCCGCGGACCCCGAGCCCGCCCGCGGACGCACCGACGTCGTCGCGACCGGCACGTTCGAACTCCTCACCCCGGACGGCGGACGGATCTGGAACGAAGGCCTGCCCGACGACATCCCCGTGGTGGAAGGGCGCCGCCTGCTGGTGCTCGACACACCGGCGTACGAGCGCAGTTGGAACGCCGACCGCTTCTTCCCGCACCTCCCGGGCAGCGCCGAGCTGGCCCGCGTCCTGCCCGCGGACGAGGCCAGGACCTGGTACGCCCGCACGTCACAGGGCAGCGGGAGCCTCCCGCCGGCCTGATCCGCCGGACAGCGGAAGGCTCAGGCGGGTTCCCAGAGTTCGATCCTGTTGCCCTCGGGGTCGGTGACCCAGCCGAAGCGGCCGACGCCCGCCATGTCCTGCGTCTGCTCGGCCACGTCCGCTCCCCTGGCGCGCAGTTGTACGAGCATCGCGTCCAGGTCGCGCACCCGGAAGTTGAGCATGCTCTGCTGGTCGCGGGACCCGAGGTAGTCGGTGCCGGACTCGAAGGCCGCGAAGACCGTCGGCCCGGCCTCCGGCTGCCACAGGCCGTTCTCGTCGGCGTCCAGACCCAGGCATTCGCGATACCAGGCGCCCAGGGCCGACGGGTCCGCGGCCCGCAGGAAGTAGCCGCCGATTCCGAGTACACGTTCCATGCGGCCATCGTGCCGACCGATTGCCCGCGGCGCGACCGATGAGTTCTGCCGCGGCGGGGAGTCCGCATTTCCGGAACGGAAACGAGGAGACACCCGAGACACGCCGGAGGCGTCATGTCCGATGCTCGCAGCAGTGCACTGCCGACCGTTGTCGATGCCGCCGTGTGGCGGGAGAAGCTGGACGCCCTGCGGGTGCGGGAGAAGGCGGCCACCCGGGAGCTGGACGGCATCGCCGCGGAGCGGCGGCGGTTGCCGATGGTCGAGATGCCGGACTACGTGCTGGAGGGGGAGGACGGGCCGGTGCGGCTCGCCGAGGTCTTCGGGGGGCACCCGCAGTTGATCGTCTACAGCCACATGTGGCGGGACGGGGCCGAGTGGCAGTGCGGGGGGTGTACGGGGTTCACGTCGCAGTTCACACGGCTGGCGGGGCTGGAGAAGTTCGACGCGCGGTTCGTGGTCGTCACGCAGGGGGAGATCGGGGAGGCGCTCGCGTACCGGCGCAAGGTGGGGAACCAGATGGCCTGGTACTCGACGGCGAACAGCTCGTTCGGCGCCGACGTGGGCGCTCCGCCCGACGGCGGCTTCGCCGTCAACGTCTTCCTGCGCGACGGGGACACCGTCTACCGCACCTGGCACACCGACGGGCGCGGCACCGAGCAGTTGAGCCATCTCTTCGGGCTGGTCGACCTGCTTCCGTACGGCCGCCAGGAGGAGTGGCAGGACTCGCCCGAGGGGTGGCCGCAGTCGCCGACGTACAGCAGGTGGGCGTCGTCGCAGGAGATCGCGGCTGCGTACGGGGAGGGTGCTCGCTAGGTTCTCTGGCTGGGATCTCTCGCCAGGTTCGCTCGCTGGGGTCTCTCGCTAGGGTCTGCGGCATGACTGAGACCATCGCGGAAGCCTGGCCGGAACCGCCGCTCGCCGGTACGGAGGCCGAGGCCGTCATCGGCGCGCTCGAACGGCAGCGGGCCACTCTGGCCTGGAAGTGCTCGGGGCTGGACGCCGAAGGGATGCGGGCCACGGTCGGTGCCTCCACCGTCACGCTGGGTGGACTGCTCAAGCACCTGGCGCACGTGGAGGACAGCCACTTCGCGCGGCTGTGGCTGGCCTCCCCGGTCGGTGCGCCCTGGGACGCGGTCGACTGGGAGAGCGACCCCGACTGGGACTACCGGTCCGCCGCCCAGGACTCCCCCGAGCAACTGCTCGCGCTCTGGCGGGAGTCGGTGGCCCGGTCGCGTGCCGTCGTGGACGGCGCGCTGAGCACGGGCGGTCTGGAGCAGCTCGGCGCGTACGCCACGCGCAGCGGCGAGCACCCCAACCTGCGCCGGATCCTGCTGGACCTGGTGGAGGAGTACGCCCGGCACGCCGGTCACGCCGACCTCATCCGCGAGTCCGTCGACGGCCTCACCGGCGAGGACCCGGAAACGTAACCCGGGGAGCGTGCTCTGCCGTCGGCGAATCGGCGGCTCGTCGGGCCGCCACCCGTGCTTGGCTGGGGCGATGGAGACCTTGGTACTGGGCGGGACGGCATGGTTGGGCCGCGAGGTGTCGCGGCAGGCGGTGGAGCGCGGGCATCGGGTGACCTGCCTGGCCCGCGGCGAGAGCGGCGGCGTGGCCGAGGGCGCGTCGCTGGTCGTCGCGGACCGGCGCGACGGAGCGGCGGCATACGGGAGCCTGGCCGGGCGGGACTGGGACGCCGTGGTCGAGGTGTCGTGGCAACCCGGCTTCGTACGGGGGGCGTTGGCCGCGCTCGGGGAGCGGACGGGCCACTGGTCGTACGTCTCCTCGGTCAGCGCGTACGCCTCGCACGCCCAGCCAGACGCGGACGAGTCGGCGGAACTGCTCCCGGCGATCGGGCGCGACGAGGTCGAGCGCGAGGAGTACGGGGAGGCCAAGGTGGCCTGCGAGCAGGCCTCGGCGGCCGCGGTGGGCGACCGGCTCCTCGTCGCGCGAGCCGGCCTGATCGGCGGTCCCGGCGACCACACCGGGCGCACCGGCTACTGGGTCGCCCGGGCGGCACGCGAACCGCTGGCGCCGATGCTGGTGCCCGCGCCGCTCGGCATCACCACGCAGGCGGTCGACGTACGCGACCTCGCCGCGTGGCTGCTGGACTGCGCCGAGAAGGGCACCACCGGGACGTACGACGCGGTCGGCCCGGTCGTTCCCTTCGCCGAGTGGGTGGCGCTGTCCCGGGAGGTCGGCGGGCACACCGGGCCTGTGGTGGAGGCAGGCGCGGACTGGCTGCTGGAGCGGGAGGTGGGGCAGTTCATGGGTCCCGAGTCGCTGGCGATGTGGATGTCCGACCCGGACTGGGCGGGCTTCAGCGCCCGCAGCGGCGCCGCCGCCGCAGCGGCCGGGCTGCGCCACCGGCCGCGGGCGGAAATGCTGGCGGACACGCTGCGCTGGGAGCGTACGGAAGGGCTCGACCGGCCGCGCAGGGCGGGGCTCAGCGGTGAGCGGGAGCGGGAACTGCTGGCGGCGCTGGGGTAGTTCGCGCCGCATCCTGCCGCGGTCAGAAGAGGACCGCGCCCTGGGCCGGGACGGGTGGGGCGGCCTCCGCGGCCGGCTCGCGGTCGTGGCCGCCCCGGACGCCGGCGGACGCAGCCACGGGTACGTCGCCGGCGAGGATGGGACAGTCGCCGCCCCAAGGATTCGCTGACCTGCGACGGAGTCCGGCTCAGGCGTGCCCGGCTCGGCAAGGGGGTGGCACAGGTGGTCAGCCGAAGGAGCCGCCGCCGGGGTCGCTGAAGCCGCCGCCTGCGTCGCCGCTCGTGCCGCCGAAGTCGCCAGGGTCGAAGTCGGAGCCGGTGTAGTCGCCGCCCTCGGGGGCGGGGGTGCCGTCGCCGGGGTAGACGTCGCCGTAGGCGTAACCGGGGCCGAAGAGGGAGCCGCCGAGGAGGGTGCCGGCCAGGAGGCCGGGGAGGAGGCCGCCGCCGAAGTAGCCGCCGGCGTAAGGGGCGTAGGCCGGGCCGGCGTTCCAGTAGGGCTGCGGGCCGCGGGCGGTGTCGACGGTGCGGGTCAGCGGGGCCTCGCCGTCGGCGATACGGGCCGCGTCGGCGGCGCAGGCGGGGACGTCGCGGGGGGTGCCGCCGGGCGGGGTCCAGGAGACGTCGCGTACCGAGGGGCCGTGCCGGGGGTCGAAGAAGCAGGGGGGACGGCGTTCCGGGAGGGGCTTGCCGCTGCGGCGGGCGTCCAGCGTCGCGAGGGCGAAGCGGCCCTCCTCCAGGGTGCGGGTGACGGGTTCGACCTCCTCGGGGCGGCGGGCCGCGGCCAGCAGCGCCTTGGCGCGCTCGTACGCGTCGAGGCCCTGGGCGTAGTCGCCGCGCATGGCGTCGTCGGAGGCGGGGTCGTCGGGGCGGAAGGCCAGCCGGTCCAGCTCCTCGCCGTACGCGGTGATGTCCTCGTCGACGGCCGTACGCAGCTGCCGCAGCCGGTCGCGCTGCTGCTCCTCGCGCGCCTTGCGGCGCCTGCGCAGCAGCAGCCAGCCGCCGGCGAGCACGGCGGCCAGGATCGCGCCCGCGACGATGAAGCCGGTGCCGTCGATGCCCCCGCTGTGGCTCTTCCAGGAGTCGGGGCCGACACCCTTAACCTGCGGGATGGCGCCGTTGACGAAGCTGTCCAGCTCGGCGGAGGTGTTGCCGTCGGAGGACCGCAGGACCTGGCCGACCAGGTTGTCGACCGCCTGGGGCGACATGACCTGCGGGTCGGCGCCCGCGACGAAGTTGCCGCCGAGGTGGACGCCGTACAGGCCGGTGACGCCGGTCGCGGAACGCAGGTCCTGCAGCACGGTCTGCGCGGGGAACTCCGGGGCGGCCGGCAGTACGGCCACGAAGACCGGTTTGTTCGCGGACTTGATCCGGTCCGCGAGGGACGTCGCCTGACTCGGTGTCAGCTGGTCGGACACGCGCGGGTCGACGTAGACCGGACCCTTCCTGAGCTGCTTGGCCACGGCGTCGATCGCGCTCTCGGAGCGCGCGGGCGGCGCGAAGACCACGCCGGCGGCGGTCACGGCCGCGACGGCGGTGGCGACGCCGGTGACGGCCGCGACGGCGGCCAGCAGCAGAGCGGCACCCCGCAGGAGAAGCCGTCGGGGACCGCCCCGACCAGGACCGTTGCGCATGCTCGCACCTCTCCTTGCTGCTGCCCCGCTCAGCCTCTTACCACCCGATACCAGAACATTACTGGACGAGTAGGACAGCGAATCGTTGGCGGGGTGCCGCGCTCGGCGCGTCCTCCACGGTCGCGGTCCGGCCGCTACGGTCCGGGCGGGGCGGCCGGGGCCGGGGGCCGGGGGACGCGGCTGGCGGTCGGGCTGACCGAGGCGGCGGGCGGGCGCGGCGTCGGCCTGTCGCGAGCCGAACCCCCTGACCGGGGTCGCCGCAGGTCAGGGGGCGTTGTCAGTGGGGGCGGATACGTTGGCGGGCATGGGGGAGAACACGAGTACGGGGATCGAGTACGTGCGCGGGGACGCGACGACGCCCTTGGGCAAGGGGCCGAAGGTGATCGCGCACGTGTGCAACGACCTGGGCGGCTGGGGCAAGGGGTTCGTGCTCGCGGTCTCCCGGCGGTGGGCGGAGCCGGAGGCCGCGTACCGGCGGTGGCACCGGGAGCGGGCGGGGAACGACTTCGGGCTGGGCGCCGTGCAGGTCGTACGGGTAGGGCCGCTGCTGTGGGTCGCCAACATGATCGGGCAGCACGGGATACGCACCGGCAGCAAGGGGGTGCCGGTGCGGTACGAGGCGATCGACACCGCCCTGGCGTCCCTGGCGGTACGGGCCGCCGAGCTGGAGGCGTCGGTGCACATGCCGCGGATCGGCTGCGGCCTGGCGGGCGGGAAATGGGAGCGCGTCGAGCCGCTGGTCGCCGCGCGGCTGGTCGGGGCCGACGTGCCCATACGGGTCACCGTCTACGACCACGACTGAGGGGACGCCGCCGGTGCCGTAACCGCCGTGCGCCGGGCGAGGCTCAGACCCCGGGGCCTGAGGCCCGCAGCTCGGCCAGGTGCCGTACGAGCATGTCCCGCGCCTGCTCGGGGCTCAACCGCGGGGGCCGGGCGAGCAGTTGCAGCACCATGCCGTCGAGCAGGGCGTGCAGCCCGGCGGTCTCCGCGGCCCGGGTGCGGCCGGCGCCGAGCGCGCCCAGCTCCTCCAGGGCGGCGACGGCGCTCTCGACGGCGCCGCGGATCAGGTCGTCGACCTGGGTGCGGCGCTCGGCGGCGGCGGGGTCGCGGTGCGCGAGGGTCACCAGGGCGAACCAGGCCTCGGACTCCAGCCGGCGTTCGTCGTCCAGCGGCAGGAACTGCTCCAGGTGGTCCTGCACCAGCTGCGGGGTCAGGGCGCCCGCGGCGGCGTTGGCGTCGCCGATGCGCCGGCGTACCGACTCCACGACGAAGTCGATGGCGAAGAGGACCATCGTCGTCTTGTCCGGGAAGTAGTGGCGCAGGGCGCCCGCGGACCAGGCCGACTCCTCGGCCACCGAGCGGACGGTCACCGCGTCGAAGCCGTCGCGCAGCGCCACGCGCCACAGGGCCACGGCCAGCTCGGCGCGGCGGCCCTCGTGGTCCACGACTTTCGGCACCAGGCCATTGTCACACACGCGTGTTACATTGATTATGACACGCCTGTGTCAAAAAAACGGGGAGGTCAGGGACTCATGAACCGTGCACTCCGGGCTCCGTGGTGGATGTACGTCGTCACCATCGGCGGGCTCAACGTCGCACGCCAGGTCGTCTTCCCGCCCTCGCAGGTGGGCACGGCAACCACCGTCGGCCTGTTCTTCGCGGTGCTGGCGGTCAGCTTCGCCGTCGTCGCGGGCCTGCGGGCGCTCACCGCACCGCGCGACCGCGAATGACCCCGGCGGCACCGCATGCATCAGCGCCAGTGTCATACCTCACGAATGTCCGACAAGTGGAACTCGCGACTCCGCTTGCCCGTCTGACCCTCTGACCTCAGGAGGTCGGACGGAGAGGCGGGCAGGACCAGCATGGGCGAGGCACGTGGCGGTGGCGGGCGCGCGGACGGCGGGCAGCCCCCGGAGAAGGCGCCTGCCGCGGGCCGCCGCGAAGGCAGGCTCGACCTGAACGTGCCGCAGGTCGCAGGCAGCGCGGTCGCCGCCGTGGTGGCGGCCAAGCTCGCCTCGAACCTCGGCGTCTACGGCACCATCGTCGGCGCGGGCGTGGTCAGCGTCCTGGGCACCTGCGGCGGCTCGATCCTCCAGCACTTCTTCCGGCGCACCGGGCGGCAGGTGCAGGAGGTCGCGGTGCAGGCCCGCCCGGGGGTGCGCCGGATACGCGAGCAGGCCTGGCCGCGCGCCGACCGCGCCGACCGCACAGCCCCCACCCGCGCCCTCCCGGCGCAGACGGCCCCGCTCCCCGACCCGGGCATCGCCGACGGCTACGGCGACAGCTGCGGGGACGGCTACGGCGAGGCCACCTCCTACCGCGCCGGAGCCAAGCGCAACTGGAAGCGGCCCGCGGTGGCCGTCGCGCTCGCCTTCGGCCTGACCATGGCCGGCATCACCGTCTACGAGGCCGCCGCGGGCGAGAACATCAGCGGCCACGGCCACGGCACGACGATCGGCAACGCCGTCACGGGCCACGGTTCCGCCCACTCCGGCGGCACCCCGCCCACCCCCGCGACGGCCCCCGACCCCCGCACCACCACCGACCGCCCCACCCCCTCCCACCAGCGCCCGGCGCACCCCACACCCACCGCTGGCGACCCCACCTCCCCGCAGCACACCCAGGACCCCACGCCGCCCCCTTCTGCCACGCCCGCCCCGGGCACGGGAACGGACACCGGCGGAGAAGGCGGAGCCACGACCGGCCCCACCACGGCACCGACCCCGGACCCGGACCCGACGCAGGCACCGCAGGCCGGCTGACCCCGACCGCCGGCCCGTCAGGGGCGGAAGTGCAGGACGGCGTGGGTCCCCGCGGTGCGCCAGGGGGTGGGGTCTGACTCCAGGGTGGCGAGCGTCGCCGGGGTGAGGCCGACCGCGACGTCGCACTTGAGGGTGCGCAGGGCCAGCAGCGGGCTCGGGAAGTACCCGGTGAGGGTGGCGAAGGGGGTCGTCGCGGGCCACAGGTTGTCGCCGACCAGGCGGCGGTAGTTCAGGTCGCCCTTCACGACGGTGACCGTCGCCGCGGCCAGGTCCGTACGGAGGTCGGCGGGCATGGCCGCGTAGGGGAGGGGCGCGCAGGAGAAGGGGTGCGCCGTGAGCCTCAGCCGGCCGCGGGTGAGGGCGGACCACAGGCGGGTCGCGGTCTCGGCGGCGCGGCCTGGGGCCTCGGCCATGCGGCGCAGGCAGTCGAGGACGTCGGCGGGCGTGGCGTCGGAGACGTAGTACGGGGTGGGCTTGACGTGCAGGACGGCCCGGGCGGCGCGGCCGGTGGTCAGCAGGTGGTCGAGGAGGACCAGGTCGGGGATCAGTTCACGGCCCGCGTTGTCGGCGACCAGGTACACCGTGGCGGGGGAGGCGTCGGCCAGGTGCCGCCAGAACAAGGCGCTGTCGTCGGCGACGACGTGGGTGCCGGCCGTACCCGGGTCGCCGGCGGAGATCAGGAAGCCGAGGTCGGCCCGGTTGCCCCACAGCGCGGCGCCGAGCAGCGCGTGGTCCTGCTCGGCGAGCGGCAGCCGCGCCACCTCGTCCAGCGCCGCCAACTCCCCCTCGACCGCCGATCCGTTGAGCTCGGCGCGCTTGAAGGGCGCGAAGGGGTCGACGCCTTGCCAGGCGCCGGGGCCGAAGTAGCCGACGGCTTCGAGGAGTCGGCGGTAGAAGTAGCTCTCGGCCCACAGGAAGGGCACCTCGAACCACGACCGCCCGATGTGGCCGCTGCCCCAGGCGGCCCACCGGGCGCCGTCCGCCGCACCGGGCGGCAGCGGCTGGATGAGGCCGTGGGCGGTCTCCTCCTGGAGGGCGTCCAGGGCGCGCTGCTGTCCGGGCGGGTAGGGGAAGGCGTCGCGGACCTGCCGGATCAGGGCGGGGTGGCGCTCGGCGAGCACGGACCACGCGAACGTCCCCGGTGCACCGGTGATCACCGGCGCACCGGATGCCTCGGCCTTCTCCACGGACCCGATCGTACGGGCGGGGCCGCCGCGAGCCCGGACGCCAGGCCCGGAAGTCCCCGGCAGGCTCAGTCCGAGAAGGGGACGGCGTCCGTCGCCGAGGTGTGCCAGTCGGTCACGATCGGCTTGTCCACGACGTAGGAACCGACCTTCACCGAGACCGGGTTCGGGTCGGTGTCGGACACGGACAGGATGAGGCTGTCCAGTTCCTTGCCGCCGTCCTGCGGGGTCGTCTTGGGGTTCACGCCCGCGTAGACGGTGACGCCCGCGCGCAGCGTGATCGGCCGGCCTGCGGACTGCTCGGCGGGGGCGGCCTCCGTGCCGTCGGACCCGAAGGCGACGACCGGCACCTCGATGGGCAGGACGCAGGTGATGCCGGGGTTGGCCTTGGCCTTGATCAGGAAGTAGCCGCCCGCCTGGGACTCGGACGTCACGCTCCACGTGATGTCGTTCGTGCCGCAGGCCTGGCCGTAACCCGTCTTGTCCGCGGCGCCCTTGTCGGACGACGCCTTGTCCGCCGATCCCTTGTCGGACGATCCCTTGTCCGACCCGGACGTGTCCGCAGAGCCGGTCGCCGTCGCCGTCGGGGCGTCCGTCGCGGTCGGCGTGGACGACGCCGTCGCCGTCGCGGACGGCGACGTGGCCGAGGCCGCCGGCTTGTCACTGCCCCCGCACGCCGTCATCAGCAGGCCCGCGCCGAGCGCGGCGGTGACGGCAAGTGCGGTGTGCAGACGACGGTTCATGGCGGGGTCCCCTCCGGGTGGCGGGTGCGGGCGCCGGTCTCCCGGTGGTGCGCCGCACGGTGTCGATCATCATCACGTACGGCCCGGGCCTGCCGGTTCGTGCCGTCTCGCGGCCATGACGGTGCTGTCACCCGGCTGAGACACGGGCACAGTTGTGCGCCGGCCGCCCGGGCGGCGTGTCGGGCGGTCGGTCAGGCGGACGGCGGCGCGAACTCCGCCAGGTCCGTGAACGGCACAAGTCCGTCAAGGGTGTTGAGCGTGAAGACCTTCCCCCGGGTCACCGTCAGCAGGTCCCGCATGTCCTGCTTGCGGACGCCGAAGCCGCGGCCGTCGATGCAGGCGACCAGCTGCCAGGGCGTCCTGCCCTCCCGGGCCGCCGCGTCCCGCATCTGCCCGAGCCGCAGGATGCGGGCGACCTTGTCGCGGGCGGTGCCGTCGTCGCCGGTGATCTTCGCCTCGATGACGACGCGCGGGGATATCTCGTCGGGGACGAAGAAGTCGGGCGCCTGCTCGAACCCGGGCACCCTTTCCGCCCGCCTGGTCTTGCGGAAGGGGATGCGGGCCTGCGTCAGCAGCGCCTCGATCGCGCTCTCCATGACGTCGCCGACGCTCTCCGAGACGGCGTCGCGGTGCCCGGCGAAGGGCCGCCCGAGGAAGCGCTCGTAGAGCAGCACGGCGTACGGGACGTGGTGCTCGGCGGCGTGGGAGATGCTCGGTACGCCCTCCCGGGTGTCGAACTTGTCGAGGCGGTTGACGGCGCCCTCCGGCACGTCCTCGACCCCGCGGCGCAGCACGTCGCAGGCGGCCTCGACCATGGCGCGGACCCGGTCGGCGACGAGCGGGGAGCAGCGCGCGAAGTAGCCGGGGTCCTTCTTGGCGGCGCCGTCGTACGTACGCGCCGCCCCGTTGGGGATCTGCACGCCGGTGCGCTCGCGGGTGAGGTCGCCCCACTCCGGCGGGGTCACGCCGATGACCGCGCGCAGGGCCAGGAAGGCGCGCGCGTCCTGGAGCATCGCCTGCCAGCAGGAGTGGGCGTCGAAGGCCGCGAAGCCGCGGGTGGACATCCGCAGCGCCTCGTAGCCGGCGCGGAAGTCCGCGTACTCCACGAAGGAGCCGCCCCGCGGCATGTTCATGAACTGGCTGCTGAGATCCCCGAAGGTGACCGCGACGAGCGCGTCGAGGTCGGCGCCCGCCGGGAGTTGCCCGAACTGGAATGGCCGCGCCGTGTTCACTGTGCCCCCACTTTTCCGTCCACGACTTTTCCGTCCGCGACTCTTCTGGCCGCGACTTTTCTGGCCGCGACTTTTCTGTCCGCGATCGTCTCCACGGCCGCCCGGACGGCGGCCATGCGCGCGCCGACCGGCGCCCGCGGGTCCCACTCCCCGTTCGCGAGGGTCCGCACCGCCTCCCCCGCCACGTGCCCGGCCTCCAGGCACGCCAGGTCGCCCGCGGTGCACGCGTATCCCGCCGCCTTCATCGACGCGACGTCGCGCGCCACCGCGGCGGCCACCGACCCCCGGGGCGCGGGCAGGGACACCGCGGCGGCCGCGTACTCCCGCTTCCTGCACACGAAGACCGAGTCGAGGATCGAGGAGTTCGTCCCGGCGATGTGCAGCGAGGCGGCCATCTCGGCGGGCGCGGGCAGGACGGCGGTGCAGGTGAACCCGGCGTCCAGCATCGCGACGACGAGCGGGACGTACGCCGCCGGGTCGTTGTGGTGGTAGGTGAAGGCGAAGGGGGCGCCGCGCTTCATCGCCGCGGACATCCGCACGAAGACCTCGCTGAGCCCGCTGGTGAAGTTCTCCAGGCCGCGCCCGAGCGTGCGGTTCCCGGTCAGCTCGTACGCGGTGCGGGTCGACGCGCGGCGGAAGGCCTCGTCGTCGTCGGCCAGGATCCTGCGCAGCCAGACGAAGCAGAAGTCCATCAGCTCCGCATACTGCACGTTGTCGAAGTAGGGCGGGTCGGTGAAGACCGCGTCGAGGCTCTCGTCGCGCAGGTCGAGGACCTGGGAGGGCGAGCAGTTCAGCCAGGCGGCGCGGTCGGCCGGGTGCGGTTCCGCCGCCACGACCGCGGCCTCGATCGACTCCCCCGGCGTCGGCACGGTCTTCTTCGCACCGCGGGACTGCGTCGTCTCGTACGGCGCCTGCGCGTACTTCTTCGCCTTCGCGAACTTCTCCACGAAGTGGATGAAGGAACCGGACCCGACCCGCGGAATGCCGGGGAGGTTGTTCTCGCACGCGACCAGTCCGACCGGATAGCCGTGCACCGAGAAGATGTCCTGGCATTTCAGGGCATAGGTGTCATAGCGGCAGAGCAGGTTCTGGTAGCGCAGGAAGTCGCTGAAGACGGTGGCCAGCGCATGCCGCATACGCCGGTCCTCGACCTTCCTGATGATGCCGGCCAGGATGCCGAGGCCCAGCTGCTGGCGGCTGCTGAACAGCTCCCGGTAGCGCGAGTAGCCCCAGCGGTGCAGCCGGTTCGTCTCGTCGCCCTCCGGGATCGCGTCGTCGGGGATCGCGTCCTCCAGGGCCAGGCCGTCGAGGGCCAGGCCGGCGACCGCGTCCCCCGCGCCGCTCTCCCGCATGTCCGCGGCCTGCCGCAGCTTGCGGTGGTCGTCGGCGTCCGGGCTCTTGAACTGGCGGCCTGGTGTGCTCGCGTAGCAGTGCGGGCACTGGTACTCGATGGCGAAAAGCCGGTGCTCGGGCGGTGAGCCCAGCTCTTCCAGGTGCGCGAACTCCGTACCGCAGTCCAGGCAGGACGTTTTCCCGCGCCGCGTGTTCCCCTGCGAAAGGTCGAGCCCGCACTTTGCGCAGGCCTTCTCCTCGCCCTTGCCGAATTCCTGCAGGATGTCGCAGGCCGGGCAGGTGAAGACCTCTTTCGGGTGGCGGACCGACTCGGCCACCCGGTAACCGGGGAAAAGCGACGTCTGCTTGCCGCACCCCGGGCACGCGCACGTCTTGACCCACAGGAAGTACTTGACGTCCGCTTCCTGCGCGCAGGACGTGCAGGCCGTCTTGTACAGCTCGCCGATACGCGAGTTCAGCTCGTCGAACACCTGTCGCCCGGCAACGCGGAAGGCGTCCAGATCGATCGGGTCCACCGCCTGCCGCACCAGCCAGTACGCCATGGGGTTGACGTCGCAGCCCACGGCGCTCGCGCCGACCCGCAGCGACTCGAAGACCGTCGTGCCGCCGCCCATGAACGGGTCGGCGACGACCGCGTCGAAACGGTTTCCCGCCCAGTACGCCTCCCGCAGCTCCTTTTCCGCGAACTCGGAAAGGATCAGGCTGCGGAACACGCTGCCAGGGCGCCTGGCG
Source organism: Actinacidiphila bryophytorum (assembly GCF_016916835.1). GTDB lineage: Bacteria > Actinomycetota > Actinomycetes > Streptomycetales > Streptomycetaceae > Actinacidiphila > Actinacidiphila bryophytorum. The sequence continues at coordinate 434,119 of NZ_JAFFIX010000002.1, forward strand.
AACCATTTGTGAATGCTGATGATCGGCCGGTACGACTGCTGGACCTGCTTCTCCCGCATGGCGAGCGCGGCCACGAAAGGCGCGTCGAAACGCCGCTCCAGGGAAAAGGCACCTTCGCCGTCCACGGGTGTGGACTCGGGGGGCAGAGCATCGGCGAAGGAGAGTTGCATCCCCCCAGCATGTCATGCGCCGCTGACAGCGACCGTGCCGCGCGGAGGGCCGCTCGGACGGTGCGCTCGGACGGCGCGCTCAGACGGTGCGCTCCAGGCGGGTCGCCATCAGCTTCACGAAGCGGGCCGGGTCGGGCAGCTCGCCGCCCTCGGCCAGCAGGGCCAGGCTGTGCAGCAGCTCCGCGGACTCCGCCAGCTCCGGCGCGGCCGGGTCCGCGGTGTGGCCGCGGTTGAGGGCCGTGACCAGGGGGTGGGCCGGGTTGAGTTCGAGGATGCGCTTGGGGTGCGGGATCTCCTGGCCCATCGCCCGGTAGAGGTTCTCCAGCGCCGGGGTCACGTCGTGGGTGTCGGAGACGACGCACGCGGGCGAGACGGTCAGCCGGGAGGACAGCCGTACCTCCTTGACGTGCTCGGCGAGCTGCCCGGCCATCCACGCCAGCAGGCCCGCGTACTCCTCCTGCTGCTTCTCACGCTCGCTGCCCGCCTGCTCCTTCTCCTCCTCGGTGCCGAGGTCCACCTCGCCCTTGGCGACCGAGCGGAAGTCGCGGCCGTCGAACTGCGGGGCGGAGTCGACCCACACCTCGTCCACCGGGTCGGTCAGCAGCAGCACCTCGATGCCGCGGGCCTGGAAGGCCTCCATGTGCGGGGAGTTCTCGATCGCCTGCCGCGACTCGCCGGTCAGGTAGTAGATGTGCTCCTGGCCCTCCTTCATCCGCTCCACGTACTGCGCCAGCGTCGTGGGCTGGTCCTTGTCGTGGGTGGTGGCGAAGGACGACACCCCGAGGATCGCGTCGCGGTTCTCGCCGTCGCCGAGCAGGCCCTCCTTGAGGACGCGGCCGAACTCCCGCCAGAAGGTGGCATATCGCTCGGGGTGTGCGGACATCATGTCCTTGACCGTGGAGAGCACCTTCTTGGCGAGCCTGCGGTGCATCAGCTGGATCTGCCGGTCCTGCTGCAGGATCTCCCGCGACACGTTCAGCGACAGGTCCTGCGCGTCCACCACGCCCTTGACGAAGCGCAGGTAGGACGGCATCAGCGCTTCGCAGTCGTCCATGATGAAGACGCGCTTCACGTACAGCTGCACACCGCGCTTGTAGCCCTGGAGGAACAGGTCCTGCTGGGCGTGCGCCGGGATGAACAGCAACGCCTGGTATTCGAAGGTGCCTTCGGCGTGCAGCCGGACCGTCTCCAGCGGGTCGGTCCAGTCGTGGCTGATGTGCTTGTACAGCTCGTGGTACTCGGCGTCGGTGACCTCGTCGCGCGAACGCGCCCACAGCGCCTTCATCGAGTTGAGGGTCTCCGGCTCCTTCGCCGCGTCCGCGTCCGAGCCCGTCTCCGGCTCCGTCCCGCCGCCGGACGGTTCCGCCATGCGGATCGGCCAGGTGATGAAGTCCGAGTAGCGCTTGACGATCTCCCGGAGCTTCCACGGCGAGGTGTAGTCGTGCAGCCGGTCCTCGGCGTCCTCCGGCTTGAGCCGCAGCGTGATCGCGGTGCCCTGCGGGGCGTCGTCCACGCTCTCCACGGTGTACGTGCCCTCGCCGCCGGACGTCCAGCGCGTACCGGTGGACTCGCCCGCACGCCGGGTCAGCAGCGTCACCTCGTCGGCCACCATGAAGCTGGAGTAGAAGCCGACGCCGAACTGGCCGATCAGGCCCTGCTCCGGCGCCGCCCCCGCGGCCTCGCCCGACTCCTTCAGCTCGCGCAGGAAGGCCGCGGTGCCCGAGTTCGCGATGGTGCCGATCAGGGCGACGACCTCGTCGCGCGACATGCCGATGCCGTTGTCCCGCACGGTCAGCGTACGGGCCTGCGGGTCGGCCTCCAGGGCGATGTGCAGGTCGGCGGTGTCCGCGCCGAGCGAGTCGTCGCGCAGCGCTTCGAGCCGCAGCTTGTCCAGGGCGTCGGAGGCGTTGGAGATCAACTCACGCAGGAACACGTCCTTGTTGGAGTAGATCGAGTGGATCATCATCTGCAGAAGCTGGCGGGCTTCCACCTGGAACTCGAACGTCTCGGTGGGCATGGTCCTTCGGTCCTTCTCCGGGGTCACGGTGTGCTGGCCTGTGCGTACGTACCGCAGCACTGTAGATCACCGCGCCGTCAGAGGCGGGGCCTTCGCAGGGCCACCAGCTCGGCGAGTTCGCCGTCGCTCAGGTCGCACAGGGCCGCCTCGCCCGAGCCCAGCACGGCATCCGCCAACTCCCGCTTGCGGCGCAGCATCCCGGCCACCCGGTCCTCCACCGTCCCCTCGGCGACGATCCGGTGCACCTGGACGGGCCGCGTCTGCCCGATCCGGTACGCCCGGTCCGTCGCCTGGTCCTCCACCGCCGGGTTCCACCAGCGGTCGTAGTGGATGACATGGCCCGCCCTGGTCAGGTTCAGGCCGGTGCCGGCCGCCTTGAGGGACAGCAGGAACACCCGCGGGCCGCCCGCCTGGAAGTCGTCGACCAGCTGCTCGCGGCGGGCCACCGGGGTGCCGCCGTGCAGGAAGGCGGTCCGCAGGCCGCGGGCGCCCAGGTGGCGTTCGATGAGCCGGCCCATCGCCACGTACTGGGTGAAGACCAGGGCGGATTCGCCCTCGGCGACGACCGTGTCCAGCAGGTCGTCCAGCAGCGCCAACTTGCCCGAACGGCCCGGCAGTCTGGCCCCCGGGGGCTCCTTCAGGAACTGCGCCGGGTGGTTGCACACCTGCTTCAGACCGGTCAGCAGCCGCATCACCAGGCCGCGCCTGGCCATGCCGCTGCTGCCGCCGATCTCCGCCAGCAGCTCGCGGACCAGGGCCTCGTAGAGGGACACCTGCTCCCGGGTCAGCGGCACCGGGCGGTCCGTCTCCGTCTTGCGCGGCAGCTCCGGTGCGATGCCCGGGTCCGACTTGCGGCGGCGCAGCATGAACGGCCGCACCAGCGCCGCCAGGTGCGCTGCCGCGCGGGGGTCCCTGCCGTCCTCGACGGCGCGGGCGTAACGGGCACGGAAGGACGGGAGGGTGCCGAGCAGACCCGGGGTCGTCCAGTCGAGCAGCGCCCACAGTTCGGTGAGGTTGTTCTCGACCGGGGTGCCGGTCAGGGCGACCCGCCCGCGGGAGGGGATGGTGCGCAGGGCCTGCGCGGTGCGCGAGTGCGGGTTCTTCACGTGCTGGGCCTCGTCCGCGACCAGCAGGCCCCACGGATGCGCCGCGAGCCGTTCCGCGTCGCGGCGCATCGTCCCGTACGTCGTCAGGACGAAACCGCCGCCTTCCACGGCACTGGCCAGGTCGCGGTTCGGGCCGTGGAAGCGGCGGACGGCTGCCGCCGGGGCGAAACGGCGGACCTCCCGCTCCCAGTTGCCCAGCAGCGACGCCGGGCACACCACCAAGGTCGGCCCCGCGGTGACCTGTTCCTCCTGCCGGCGCAAGTGCAGCGCGATGAGGGTGACCGTCTTGCCCAGGCCCATGTCGTCGGCCAGGCAGCCGCCCAGGCCCAGCGACGTCATCCGGTGCAGCCAGCCCAGGCCGCGCAGTTGGTAGTCCCGCAGGGTCCCGGCGAGGGCTTTCGGGGCGCCCTGTGGTGCGGTGCCGCCCGCTGCGGGCTCCGCGACACGTGCCCGCAGCTCCTCCAGCGCGCCGCCCGCCGTCACCGGCACCGGCTCGCCGTCCACCTCGACGGTGCCCGTCAGCGCCGCCGCCAGGGCGTCGACCGGGGTCAGCGGCGGTCTACGGCGGCGCAGGCGGCGTACCAACTCCGCGTCCACCACCACCCACCGGTCGCGCAGCCGCACCACCGGGCGGTGCGCGGCCACCAGTTCCTCCAGCTCGGCCGGGGTGAGGTCGTCGTCGCCGAGCGCCACCCGCCACTGGAAGTCCAGGAGGGCGCCGGAGTCCAGGAACCCCGCCCCCGCGGTGGGTTGCGGCTGCAGGACGCCGCCCCTCGCGGTCAGACCGCGCACCAGGTCCTTCGGCCAGTACACCGCGACCCCCGCCGCGGACAGGCGGGCCGCCGCCGGCCCGAGCAACTGGGCCGCCTCCTCGGCGGAAAGCTCCAGCTCGTCCGGCCGCTCCACGTCCAGCAGCCGTGCCGCCGGCGGCCATACGCGGGCGGCCCGCCGCAACACCCGCACCACGTCCGCCCCCGGGCGCCGCCCCGCCCACACATCCGCGGCGTCCGCGACCACCCCGGGCTCCCCCAGCCCTGCGACCTGCACGACAGCCCGCAACCTGTCCGGGTCCACCCGGAGGGAGACAGCGAGGCGGGGTTTGCTCGCGTCATCCGACGCGGTGCGCCTGGCGGCGGGCCTGTGGGTGGAGGCGTTCGGGGCGACCGCCTCTGTGCCGAGCATGCGCCTGGCGGCGGGCGGTGCGGTTGCCTCCGCCGGCCGGGTGCGCCTGGCGGCGGGCGGTGCGGGGAAGGTGCTTCTGCCTTTGGTGAGCGCGTCCGCCACGGCGTCCAGGAAGGCCCGCAGCAGCGGCTCCGGCGAGGCCTGGGCCGGCATCGTCGCCGCCAGGGCCGTCAGGCGCTCCTCGTCGGCGGCGTCCAGTCGGCCCGCACGGCCGCGGGCCAGGAGGCCCAGGGCCAAGGTCGCCGCGGCGCCCCAGAAGGCGGTACTGGCCGACGCCCGGCCCTCGGCGCCCAGCGCGCGGCAGCGCGTCAGCACCTGGACCGCGTCGCCCACCGGGATCCTGACCGCCCGCACGGTCTCCGCGCCCGCACCCGGGCCGCCCACGGTCAGCTCCTCGTACGGCACACCCACGTCCGGCGGGTCCCCGCCAGGGGTCCAGAACACGACGGTGCCCTCGCGGGGCGGTTCCGCGGGCTCGAACCCCGCTTCGCCCGCGGCCAACTGCCGCACCGCCCCGACCAACCGCCCGCGCTCCACCGCCCCACGCTATCCGCCCCCGCCAGGCACCGCGCAGCCGCGACCAGCCCACCACCGGCCGGTGGTCCGGCACGCACCGAACAGCCCCCTTGCGCCGGTGACGACCCGCACGCCCGGTGGGGGCTTGTCGCGCCCACGCGGCGGCAGCCGCGACCAGCCCACCACCGGCCGGTGGTCCGGTACGCACCGAACAGCCCCCTTGCGCCGGTGACGACCCGCACGCCCGGTGGGGGCTTGGCGCGCAGTTCCCCGCGCCCCTGATGTGGTGACGGTCCGTCGCCACACGACGGCTCATACGGCAGGACGTGCCCACGCGGCGGCAGCCGCAGATCAGACGCAGCCCCGCGCCCCTTATGGCTTGACCTCCGCCGCAGAGGCGGGCGCTTGCAGGGGTGCCCTCCTCGACCCGCGAGGGGGAGCGTTTTTCAGGGGCGCGGGGAACTGCGCGACCAGCCTCCCCCAGCGCTTCGCCTGGGGGTGCCCCCACTCGCTTCGCTCGCCGGCCGGTGGTCCGGCACGGGCCGAACAGCCCCTTCGGGTCGGTGACGGCCCGCGGGCGGAGGGGAATTCGGGGGAATGGGGGGTCGGGGTGGGTGGGGGGGAAGGATAGTTGGGGGTATGGCCGTGGTGGGGAGCGCAGGGGTGGTCGGGGGGATCTGGGGGGAGCAGGGGGGGTGGTCGAAGGCCGCGGGGCGGCAGAAGAAGGTCATCGGGCGGGTGCGGGCAGGCGCCCTGTTGTGCGGGGTGCTGGCCGCCGTGCTGGGGGCGGGGGCCGCGCAGATCGGGGGCGGGCACCCGGGGCCGGCGCGGTGGACCGCGTTCGCCGCGGCTGCCGCCGCGGGGGCGGTTCCGTTGCTGACCGGGCAGGTCGGGCGGCGGGAGGTGCAGGACTGGACGCGGCTGCGGTCGACCAGTGAGGCGTACAAGACGGAGGTCTACTCCTTCCTGGCCGGCGTCGGCCCCTACCGGAGCACGGCCGACCCGGCCGCCCTGCTGCGGAGCACCGTCAACGGCATACGCACCGAGGCCTCCGACCTGCTTCCGCACCTGTCGGGCATCGACCTGGACGGCTCGCGCCCGCTTCCGGCGGTGAGCGACGTGGACTCCTACGTCGAGGTGCGGCTGCGCGGGCAGATCAGCGGCTACTACCGGCCCCGTGCGGCCTGGATGCACGGGCGCCTCGTGGTGGTGCGGCGCACGGAACTCGCCCTGGGCCTCCTGGGGGTGCTGCTGGCCGCGGGCAGCGGGGCCTTCTACGTGGAGCAGTTGGCGGCCTGGGTCGCCGTCGTGTCGACGGTCGCGGCGACCCTCGTGGCGTATGCGACCGCGGCCAAGTACGAGTACCAGGAGCTGGAGTTCCTGCGGACGGCGGCCGAGTTGGAGCGGCTGCTGGCGGAGTGGGAGGCGTCGTCGGACCACGGCCCGGCAGCGGCGGACACGCTGGTGAGCCGGTGCGAGCACGTCATCTCGGTGCTGAACGACACCTGGATGGTCAAGTGGACGTCCGAGGCGTAGGCGTGGCGGGCGGCCGGAGCGTGGTCAGGCCCAACTCCCGGTCCCGCAGCAGCCGGAGGCCCGCGGCTTTCGCCATGGCCTTGTTGCTGAGGCAGGAAGGGCACCACGGCACGCGCACCACCGCCCCTTCCCGCGTGGCCGCGTAAAGCGACCCGGGCGTACCGGGTGGCCCCGGCAGGGTGAGCAGAGACCGTATGCCGCCGGGGACATGGGTGAGCACCTGCCGCGGCATCGCGTTGCCGCTGGGGTGGAGGACAAGCGTGCCGTCGCTGTATCCGATGGCGAAGGCCTCGCCCGTGGGGTCGTAGGCGGCGCCGAGGGCGAGGACGGAGTCGGGCGGTGCGTCCATGAGGGAGTCCCAGTGGTAGCCGCCGTGGCCCTGGGGGCGGGCGAGTTGGGTGCAGCCGGACACGCCCGTGCCGGTGCCGACGGGCAGGATGCGGGGTCCTGGCGCGGTGGCGATGGCCTCGATGTCCGGGGCGCAGCCCACCCGGTGGAGCAGGACGGGTGCGGACCCGGGGGCGGCACTGTAGATCTCGCCGTTGAGGGTGGCCAGGAAGAGGCCGTCGCCGGACGGGGCGGGGGCGAGGGCGGTGACGCCGGGCGCGGGTACGCCGATGCGCCCGGTGACCCGCAGGGTGCCGGCGTCGACCACGAGGACGTCGGACTGCAGGCACGGTACGTACAGGTGGCGGCCGTCGTGCGCGTAGCCGGGTCTGCCGGGGTGGCAGCCGGACGGGAGCGCGACGGGTGCGGCCGTGCCCGTTGCGAGGTCGACAACGTGCAGCGACGGCTCCAGCGACCACGTCACGGCGGCGTGCCGGCCCGCGGGGTCGCCAGCCGCGAGTCCGATCCCCCCCTGGACCTTCACGGTGCGGACGACCTCCCCCGAGTCCGCGTCCAGCAGCCGCAATTGGCCGTCCCGCCCGGTGACCCAGAGGTGCGCGGGGTCGCCCGCGGGCAGCAGGTCGGTGAACCACTCGCCGGGCCGGTCGAGCAGCACCTGCCCGTCGGCGAGGTTCCAGGACAGGACGGCGGTGCCCGCCAGACCCCAGACCCGGTCGCCCTTCGCGGCCCACACCACGTCGGTGACCGGCGTGTGCGCACCGGTCAGGACGTCGCGTACGGTGCCGCGGCTGACGGAGACGAGGGCGACGCCCGCGTCGGTGGGGACGGCGACCCAGCGCTGGTCGGGGGAGATCCGGGCGGCCCCGCGGGCGGCGGCGGGCAGGACGACTGTGCGCAACGGCTCCCCGCCGCCGAACACTTGGATACGGGCGGAGCCGGCCTGCCACCGTACGGCCGGGGCGTCGGCCGCCCTGTGCGTGACACCCGGGGCGGCGCCCGCCGGGGCGCGGGCGGCCTCGCGCCGGGTGCGGTCGGCGGCGGCGCGCTGCCAGGTCGTGCCGTCGCCCGCGGTGACCCGCACGAGCGCGCCGACCGCCGGGTCGGCGAACCGGCGGCCCGCGACCGGGAGGGTGAAGGCGTCGTCGGGCAGGTCGGCGCCGAGTGCGGCTTCGAGGATCTCCGCGTCGGCGACGGACTCGTCAGAGCCGAGTCCCGCGGCCAGTTGCAGGCCCCGGTAGGGGTCCTGCTGGATGAGGGCGAGGGCCGTGCGGGTGTCGGTGAAGCGGTCGGCCTGTACGGCGAGGCGCCGGTTGACCTCCTTCTCGACGCCGGGTGCGACCCGCCCGGACAGGTACGCGGTGAGCAGCAGCAAGGTCAGCGCGCCGGAGACCGCGCTCTGCCGCCTGGTACGCCGACGGCTCGCCGCGATGTAGGCCGATTCCACGGCGGACAGGTCGCGTTGGCGGCGCAGGGCGTCGAACTTCCTGCGCAGCCGCCAGTGCGCGAGGCCCTTGTGCGTGCGGCCGTCGGCGTCCCAGTCCCGTGCGCGGACGGCCAGTTCGGTGGCCGTGCCGTGCCGACGGGCGGCCTGGCGCCAGGCGCGGGCGGTCTCCTCGGCTGCTGCGCCGACGTCCCGCCCCACGGGGACGTCCAGCCGCACCTTGCCGTATGTGACGGCGTAGGCGGCCTCGGTGGCGCAGGCGGACGAGGTGCGCCAGTGCTCGGAGTCGCAGACGAGGAAGAGGTCGCAGGCCTGGACTGCGTCCTCGACCTCCTCCCGCCACGGCACGGAGAACGGGATGCCCTCGCGGTCGATCCAGCACCGCACGCCCTGCCTCGTGAGGTCGGCGACGAGCGCGTCGACCCATGAACTGTCGCGCCTGCTGTAGGAGATGAAGACGCTGTGCAGCATGTCAGCCCTCCACCGGGGTCGTCGGTCGCGGCAGCGGCCGGCAGGCGTGGGCGTCGACCGTGCGCCGGGTGGCGGCGTCCACGTTCTGCAATTGGCGGGGTATCCAGCAGCCGTTGAGCCGGGCTTTCAGCCGGGCGACCAGCCCCTGGTCGGTGGTGCAGCCGGGGCAGGACGGCACCTGCCACAGCAGCCCGTCGCCTGAGGTGGCCAGCGGGCTCGTACCCGACCAGCCCACGGCGACAACCGGTTGGCCGCCGGGGATGCGCCAGCTCGCCACCACCCGGGCCACCCCGTCAGTCATCCGCAGCGAGGCGACGGCGACTTCGCCGCGCGAGGTCGCCGCAACCAGCTGGGAGCCGTCGGGCGAGAGGGCCACCGCGGCGACCGGGTCGGTGAACAGCCGCAAGGTGAAAGCGTGTTGGCCGGACGACTGGACCACGACGCTGCCGCCGTCGGCCCCTACCGCCGCCGTGGGACCGTTCGCGGTGGCCCCGGTGCGCAGGCCGCCCGCGGGGAGCGCGGTGTCCGGGGGCAGCGGGCCGGGCGGCGCCTGCCACAGCGTGGTGGCGTACGGCCCCCAGCAGCCCACCTGGTCGCCGTACGGGGACATCGCGAGGATCTTCAGCTGCGGCATGTCGCCGCACACCGTCCCGAGGTCGCCGCCGTCGGCCAGCCGGACGACGCGGGTGGGCTGGTCCTGGCCGCCGACGACCACCCGCCCGCCCCGCAACAGGCCTACGGTCTCGGTGCGTTCGGGCACCGCGACACCCGTGGCGGCCGGTGCGCGGCCCGGGGCCAGCCGCCACAGCTGCCGGTCGGCGCCGGTGTAGACCGCGGACACCTCGTCGGGGGCGACCGCGCCCGCCGCGATGATCGGCGCGGGGGCGTCCGTACCGGCCAGCACCGCCCCGGTGACAGCGTCCAGCAGCCGGTAGCGCCCGGGCGCCACCGCCACCAGGGCGCGGGCGCCGCCGTCCGCGGTGGGCTGGACGTCCACCAGGGTGTCGTAGTGCGGGCCGACGGTGCGGAAGGCCCCGTCGCGGGCCGAGCCGACGACGAGTTGGTGGGCGCGGCCCACCACGATGTCGCCCTGCCGGGTCATCCGGGTGACGGCGAGCCCGCTCTCCACATGGGCGAACCGGCGAACCGTGCGCGACGCCAGGTCGACCACGGCGGTGCCGGTCTTGCCGACGGCCACGACGGTACGCCCGTCGCCGCCGGCCGCGATGTCGGCGTAGCCCGTGCCCAGCCGCAACTGCCATCGCACGGCGCCCTCGTGGACGTCGTAGAGGCCGAGGCTGTCGACGCCGTCCGGCACATTGCGCAGGAGCAGTGCCGCCTGTCCGCCGCCGGGCAGCAGGGCGAGGCCGTCGACGGTCGCATCATGCCCGCCGATTCCGGTGACGGGACCGCCGAGCGACCACGGCAGGGACAGCAGCGAGGCCAGCGTCTGCCGGGCCAGCGCCTTCTGGTGCGCATTGCCGCGCAGCAGCAGCGAGGCCGACTGGAGCGACGTCCACTCCGGCATCACGCGGCTCACCGCCGGGTCGCCGAAGGAGACCAGCGCGTTGAAGTCGGTGCCCCTGGTCTTGAGGATGCGCGGCAGCGTGACGGCCACGACAAGTGCCATGGCCGCCGCGAAGACGGTCCCGACGGTGCGGCGCCGCCGCCTCCGCCGCCGCTGCTTGCCCGTGGCCCGGTAGGACGCCGCCACGAAGTCGCCGACGGGTCCCGATGTGTCGATGTAGCCGTCCTCCCGCAGCAGGGTGAGGAGTTCGTGCGCCTCGGCCGCCTGCCGGTGGTCCCCGATGAGGCGCTCGGGGCTGCGTTCGCCGCGGGTCCACGCCTCGGCCTGCGCGCGCAGGTTGCGCAACTCGCGTACGTGGCGCGGGTCACTGAGCGCCGCGGCGAGCACCGTGCCGAAGGCGGTGACCGGTGAAGCGGGGTCCAGGCTCACCCAGTTGACCGGCCGAAGCCGCTCCGGCGCGCGGCTGCTGCGTACCCCGTCGACACGCACCGGCACCACCCGCGCGCCCCGGCACGCCCCGACCCGCTCCTGCCACCCCGGATCGTCCACCGCGGCCTGCGAGATGACCACGACGGCGACGTCTGCGGACCCGGCGTCCTCGACCGGTGGCAGCCCCGCGTCCACCAGGAAGCGGTGTAAGGACCGGCTGACGGCGGTGTCGGCGGCCACCGCGACCACCGCGATGTCGGGAACGGCTCTGTTCACGGGCATGCGCCATGAGATCACGGCAGAAGTCGCTCTATCAGCTGATCGGACCGGAACAGGCCCGTGATGAGACGGGTTCGTACCCCCGGGACCCGGGGGATACGCCGGTTTCGCGCGGTACGTCTAGCGCGGCATATGCACCAGGCGTAGCTGCGCCCGTTCCGGCCCGGACGCCTCGGGGGCGCTCCTACGGTGCGGGCCATGAAACGCAGTCGCACAGGTGTCGCAGTCGCAATAGGGTTCGCCGCGCTCGTCCTCGGGGCGTGCGGGCCTGCCGGGGTCCAGGACGCGGGGCACGGGTCGGCGACGACCAGTGCCGTCGCCACGACGACCGAGGCGTCACCGTCCGCCACCACCGAGGCGCCGACCCCGGCCTCCAGCCCGACGACGACCGCCGCCCCCTCGCCCACGGCCGCACCGCCCACCACCGCCCCGGCCGTCCACGCGACGACCCGCCCGCCGGTGCACCGCACCACCCCGCCGCCCGTGCACCACACGAGCGCACCGCCCAAGCCCGCGCTGTGCAGCATCCGCTCCAACGCAGGGAACTGCTACAAGGCCGGCCAGTACTGCCGCAAGGCGGACCTGGGACGTACCACCACCGACGCCGACGGCCGCGCCATCACCTGCAAGATCGTGTCGGGGCAGCCGCACTGGCACTACTGAGCGGGCCGCAGCTGCGGGTCCGTGATCCCGCCAGGGCACTCGCGGCGCCGCTCCCAGCCGGTCAGCTCCGCGCCCGCCCGGTAGGCGCTGTCGAAGAAGTCCAGCACCGTGCCCCACGGGTCGGCCGCCGCGCGGGCGTCGTCGTACATCAGCAGCGCCATGTGGCTGCCGCGGACCGGCGACCACCGGGCGGCCTCCGGCCGCAGCGGGAGGTCGGCGAGGCCGGGCGGCTCGGGGGCGGTGTAGGAGTAGAAGGCGGGCGCGGGCACGGTGTCGTCGCCGAACCAGAAGCCCGCGCTGATCACCTCGCGCGAGTACGCCTCCCGGGTGACCGGGTCCGTGCCGGGCGGCGGGGTGGTCTCGCGCTCGGAGAAGCGGGTCACCGCGATGTCGAAGGTGTGCCAGAAGTGGTGCACCGGGCTGGTCTTCCCGGAGTAGCCGGCCGCGTGCTGCTCCAGGAGCAGGTTCACCTGGCTCAGGATGCGCCAGTACGCGGTCACCGCCGCCGGGTCGTAGCTGCGGTGCTCGTGGTCCTCGGCGAAGGGGCGGCGCGCGTCGGGCAGGTCGTACGGGTACGGGTGCTCGGGGGCCGCGTCGATGTCGAGCGCGACCAGCGCGGTCACCGTGTCCCGGTAGAAGTCGGCGACCGAGCGCCCGGTCAGCGGGAAGGAGGTCTCGCGCCCTGACAGAGTGCGCACCACGAGGCGGTGCGCGACGAAGTCGAAGTCGATGCAGAAGGCGTCGCCGCCGCGCACCAGGCCCATCGGGCGGGTCGTGATCCCCTGCCCGGTCAGGTGGAAGGGCACGTTCCACCAGTGGTTGCGGCGGGGGCTGCCGGCCAGCCGGATCTTGCCGACGACCTGCACGAAGCGGTGCAGCGTCTCCTTGGTGTCCCGCCAGGCCTCCAGCGGCAGCGCGGGGAAGACGTCCGGCGTGGCGCCGTCCGGCGCCGGGGACCCGTCCACATCGCCCTCCCGTCTCGTCGCCGGCCGCAGGCATCCGCCCGCAGGTGTACCCGCCCGGCCATCGTGCCCGCGCCGGTCGTACGCCGCGAGCGGTACGCGGCCGTACGGGGCTCTTGCCCTACGGAGACGGGGCCGCCCCGGTGCGCGGGTGCGCACCGGGGCGGCCGGGGGTGCGGGTCAGGTGCCGTAGACCTGGAACTCCCACAGGGAGTAGCCGTACTGGGTGGTGCGGGCGGTGCCGTTCATCCGGACGTAGCGGCCGGTGCCGGTGACCGGGACGGTCTGGTTGCCGCCGGTGCCGGTCGTGGTGCTGTAGACGGTGGTCCAGTTGGTGCCGTCGGCGGACGTCTGGATCTGGAAGGACTTGGCCGCGGCCGTCTCCCAGTTCAGCACGACCTGGCTGATGCTGTGGCTCGCGCCGAGGTCGACCTGCAGCCACTGCGGGTCGGAGAAGGCGCTCGACCAGCGGGTGCCGGTGTTGCCGTCCACCGCCATGGGGGCGGTGAAGCTGCCGTTCTCCGAGGACGAGGCGGTCGCGGTCCTGCCCTGCGAGAGCAGGGTCGCCGGGCCGCCCGAGCCGCCGGTGGTGCCGCCGGAGTCGCCGCCGGACGACGGGCTGCCGTACAGGGCGAGTTCGTAGAGCGAGTCGCCGTACTGCGAGGCTCTGGCGGTGGCGTAGACCCGCACATAGCGGGCGGTCGCCGACAGGTTGGTGTCCTGGATGTCTGCCGGGCTGTTGTTGTTGCTGTAGACGGTCGTCCAGTTGCTGCCGTCGGTGGACGTCTGCAACTGGTAGGCGGACGCTGCCGCCGCCTCCCAGGTCAGGGTCGCGTGGTTGAGGTCGTAGTTCTGGCCGAGGTCGACCTGCAGCCACTGCGGGTCGGAGAAGCCGCTCGACCAGCGGGTGGTGATGTCGCCGTCGGTGGCGTTGGACGCGGGGAAGGCCGCGCTCTCGTTGGACGAGGACGTGGTCGGCTTGCCCTTGGCCACGTTGGTGCCGTGGTCGGGCGACTTGTTGTAGACGGCCACGTAGTCGATGTTCATCTGCCCGCCGGAGACGGTGGCGGCGTTGGGGCCGCCGCCGAAGGCCGCGGGGAAGCCGCCGCCGATCGCCAGGTCGAAGATGATGTAGAAGCTGTGGTCGACCGCGTTGGCCCAGGCCGCCGCGTCCACCTGATTGGAGCTGAGAGTGAAGTAGTTCGCGCCGTCCAGGTACCAGCGGATCTGCTCGGGCGAGGTCGAGCGGTCCACCTCGACGGCGTAGGTGTGATAGCCGGTCTGGCAGCCGGAGCAGGCCCTTTCGCCGCTGCCGACGCCGCTGGTCTCGTTGCAGGGGCCGCCGGAGCCGACACCGCAGTGCAGGGTGCCGAACACGGAGCTGCGGCCGTTGATGTCCTCCAGGATGTCGACCTCGCCGGACCCTGGCCACGGAACCTCGACCCGCAGCGGTGAGCCGAGCATCCAGAAGGCCGGCCAGTAGCCGGCGCCGTTGGCGGTGGTCACGTCGGGCTGCTGGATCGACGCCTGCATCCGGACGACGCCGCCCGGCTGGGCGCCGAAGCCGTCCGCCTGCGTCTCGACCCGGCCCGACGTCCAGTTCGCGGCCGGGTCGCTGCCGGTGTGCAGGGCCTTGAGCACCAGGTGGCCGTTGCCGTCCTGGTAGACGTTGGCCGTGCTGTTGGTCATGGTCTCGATCTCGCCGGTCCCGAAGGTCCAGCCGGCGCCTGCGTCGTAACGCCAGGTGTCGGTGTTCAGCCCGGTGTTGGCGGCGCCGCTGAAGTCGTCGCTCCAGGTGGTGGTGAACCCGGTGGGCGCGGCGGGCACCGCGGCGGGCTGTACGGCGGCGGCCTGCGCGGCCTGGACCGACTGGCCCGCGCTTCCGGAAGCGTTTCCGGCAGCCGCAGCCCCGGAGGCCGTCGCCTGGCCGGAACCTGCCAGTGTGACGGCCGCCACAGCGGCCGCGGCCAGCAGCCCGATCCCGAACCGCCTGACCTGCGAGCGGCCCGGCGGCCGCACTCGCTTGCCTGTGATCGACATGCGGTCGTACTCCTTCTCCGGTGGGGGGCGGTACCGCAACTGGCCTTGCCGCGGTACCGGGTTGGGGGGAGGTGAGAGCGCTCTCAGGAGCGTCTTCCCCCGTCCTCCGCCCTGTCAAGAGAACCGGCAACGTTTACGGAACAACGCCGTCCCACCGCTCCCGCGGGCCACCCCTCCCCCCGCCGGATGTCGGGAAACGGGACCCCGGGTGAATGGCGCCGGGGAACGTGACGTATCAGTCATGCAACAGCCGCAACCATGGACCCCGGATGCGGTCTCCTAGAGTGCGACCTTTGCGGAAATGGGGAGACACGAGTGATGACGGAGCAGACGGCGGCCGACACCGCCACCAGGGTGGAGGGGGCTGCCGTGGGGAACCGGGGCGCCTGGGGTGTACGGGGGACTCGGGGCAGGAAGGGGCTCATGGCGCTGGCGCTGGGGGCCGTGCTGCTCGGCGCTGCGGCCTGCGGGGGGAACGCGGACGCGCACTCCAGCACGCAGCAGGACGGGAAGGGCGGCTCGTCCTCGGGCGGCGCCGCGGCGGCGAACGCCTCGCAGGCGACGGTCACCGTGCTGCCCGCGAACGGCGCCACCGGGGTCGACACCTCGGGTGCGCTGAAGATATCCGCGGCCAAGGGCAAGCTGACCAAGGTGGCCGTGACGGCCAAGGACGGCACCGCGGTCGAGGGCGACATATCCGCCGACGGCGCCAGCTGGGTGCCCAAGGGCGTGCTGCGCACCCACACCACCTACTCGGTCGCCGCCACCGCCACGGACTCGGCGGGCAAGGCGGCCAGTCAGCAGTCGACGTTCACGACGCTGACGCCCGCGGCCTCGGCGACCAACTACGGCATCTTCAACGTCGATGCGGGTGCGACGTACGGCGTGGGCATGGAGGTGTCGATCCGCTTCAACAAGGCGGTCACCAACCAGGCCGACGTACGGCACGCGATCACCGTCACCGCCAGCACCGGCGAGCCGGTCGAGGGCCACTGGTTCAGCTCGCAGCGCATCGACTTCCGGCCCGAGCAGTACTGGAAGCCCGGCACCAAGGTGACGCTGCACCTCAAGCTCGACGGTGTGAAGACGTCCAAGACGACCTACGGGGCGCAGTACAAGGACGTGTCCTTCACCATCGGCCGCTCGCAGACCTCCGTCGCGGACAACACCAAGAAGACGCTGACGATCTACCGCGACGGCAAGCTCCTCAAGACCTACCCCGCCAGCCTCGGTGACGCGCAGCACACCACGTACAACGGCAAGATGGTGATCGAGGAGAAGGACAAGGTGGTGGACATGGACTCCCAGACCGTGGGTCTGGGCAACGCCTACCACATCAAGGACGTCCCGCACGGCATGCGGCTGTCGGACTCCGGCACCTTCGCGCACGGCAACTACTGGCGGCCCACCTCGGTCTTCGGCCACGAGAACACCAGCCACGGCTGCGTCGGCCTGCACGACGTCAAGGGCGGCGGCGACCCGAGCACCCCGGCTGCCTGGTTCTACAACAACTCGCTGATCGGCGACGTCGTCCAGGTCGTGAACTCCCCCGACAAGGTGATCCAGCCGAGCAACGGCCTCAACGGCTGGAACATGCCGTGGTCGCAGTGGGTCGAGCACTGATCCGCACCCGTTGACTCCCTGACCGGCGCCCGCCGGTCTCCCCGGTTTCTGCAGCCGCAGGCCCCGACCGCTCCGATGCGGTCGGGGCCTGCGGTGCGTCGCGGTCATGAAGCGGCCGTGGCGCGGTCACGGCTGCAGGACGACCTTGCCGGTGATGCCGCCGGACTCGGCGTGCCGCAGGGCCGCCGCGGCCTGCTCCAGCGGGAAGACGCGGTCGATCTGGGCGGTCAGGGTGCCGTCGGCGAGCAGGGCGAAGACCTGGCCGAGGTCGTCGCGCAGCTGTGCGCGGTAGCGGTCCAGGTGCCGGGACTTGCCGGCCCACAGGTTGAAGAAGTGGGCGTGGCGGCCGTTGGGGAGGGCGTTCCAGAGCAGGAGGCGGGCGACGAGCTTGAGGACCGGCAGGGCCGCGTTGCCCGGTACGTCGCGGGTGGCGGCGCTGCCGTAGGAGACGAGGGTGCCGCCGGGGGCGAGCATCCGCCAGGAGTCGCGGATGCCGGGGCCGCCGACGTGGTCGAAGACGGCCGCGACACCGTCGGGGGCCAGTTCGCGGACCGCCGCGGGTACGTCGGCGTGGTAGTCGACGGGGGTGGCGCCGAGTGCGCGGAGCCGGTCGTGGGTGCGGGGTGCGGCGGTGCCGATGACCTTGATGCCGGCGTGGACGGCGAGTTGGACGAGGGTGGTGCCGACGCCGCCCGCCGCGCCGAGTACGACGACGGTCGCGCCGGGCCGGACGCGGGCGGTGCGGTGCAGCATGCGCCAGGCGGTGACGCCGTTGACGACGACGGTCTCGGCGGCGGCCGGCTCCACGCCGTCGGGTACGGGGACGAGGTCGGCGGTCTCCAGCAGCACGCGGTCGGCCCAGCCGCCGGTCTTGGTGAGTGCGGCGACCCGGCGGCCGACGCCGAGGTCGGCGGGGTGGCCGGGGTCCTGGCCTTGGGGCGGGGTGCCCAGCTGCTCGATGACGCCGACCAGGTCGTAGCCGGGGACGAAGGGGAAGGGCGGCTGGTCGTAGTACTTGCCGCGGCGCATCTGCTGCTCGGCGAAGGACACGCCGCTCGCCTCGACCCGGACGACGGCCTGGCCGGGGCCGGGCTGCGGCAGGTCGCGGGTGCGCAGGCGCAGCGACTCCGGCTCGCCGACGGCCGGCAGGACGACTTCGGTGGCGCGCACGGCGGGGGTGGTGGGCGTTGCGGGAGTGTCGGGGGTGGCGGGCGTGGGCATGGCGGCTGCCTCCAGGCGGTCGGGGGCGGGGGGCGTCCCGCACGGACGGGGTCTCCCCTTCGGGAGTGGATCTCCCTTTCGGGAGAAGCTCTTGCTTTTGTTATAGCCTATAACCAACGAGAGTGCATCTAGTGTTCCCACGTACTCGATGCGAACCGCAGAGGGTCCAGCAGAAGGAGCAGCCCATGACGAAGGCGAACCCCGCGACGAGCGGCTCCGCGGCGCCCGGCGCCCCCGCCGCACCCGGGCCGGCCGGCGCTGACGGCACCGGTGGCACCGGCGGCACCGGCGTACGGGACAGCAGTCCGCGGGCGCGCTTCCGCGGGCAGATCCGCGACGAGGCGAAGGCGCTGGCGCTGCGGCAGCTCGCGGAAGGCGGCGCCCAGGCCCTCTCCCTCAACGCCATCGCGAAGAGCCTCGGCATGTCGGGACCCGCCCTCTACCGCTACTTCGCCAACCGCGAGGCCCTCCTCACCGACCTGATCGTCGACGCCTACCACGACCTGGCCGCCGCCATGGGCGCCGCACTGGCCGCCGCCGAGCCCGCCCACCAGCCGCACGACCGCCTCGCGGGCCTGGTCACCGCCTACCGCGCATGGGCCGTCGCCGAGCCGCACCGCTACCGCCTGCTCTTCCGCGCCCCGCTGTTCGGCTACGACCCGCAGGCCCCCGCCCTGGTCGAGGCGTCGCAGCCGGCGATGACCGTCGCCGTCGAGGCCGTGACCCCGCTGCTCCCCCGCAGCGCCCCGCCGACCGCCGCCGCCGCGCTCGCCACCTCCCTGTGGGCCGGGCTGCACGGACTGGTCAGCCTGGAGATCGAGGGCAACTTCAGCTCCATGGGCCTCGACCCGGTGCCCCTGTACGACACCCAGGTCCGCGCGATCCTGCACGCGGCGCAGGCGTGAGAACGGCCGGGCGGCAGCCACCACCGCTGCCGGCGCCGGGAAAAACAGCGAAATCCGCACCGAGAATTCACGGCGTGGCGGGAACCGTGAAATGACATCCCGCGCCTGGCCGGTTGCGCCGTGCTACGGTGGAAGCAGTTGCAGTCGTGGTTCCCGAAGCTTTCCCGAAGCTGTTCAGTGCGAGCCCGGCGGTTTTGCCCCAAGGAGAATCAAGAAAAATGGCTACTGGCACTGTGAAGTGGTTCAACTCGGAAAAGGGCTTCGGCTTCATCGAGCAGGACGGCGGCGGCGCCGACGTGTTCGCCCACTACTCCAACATCGCCGCCTCCGGCTTCCGTGAGCTGCAGGAAGGCCAGAAGGTGAGCTTCGACGTCACGCAGGGCCAGAAGGGCCCGCAGGCGGAGAACATCGTTCCCGCCTGACGTACGGCACATCGGTTCGACGCGGGTCCGCGCCTTCGGGTGCGGACCCGCGTCCGTTTTTCCTGACGGTCACCGCGAGCAGTTCTCTGCGGTGCGCCGAGAAATTCACACCAGGTCGGACGGCGCCGCCTGCCGCCACGAGTCGAGCAGGATGTCATGGAGTTCCGCCATGTCGTCGAGGGCGGCAAGGCGGGCGCGGACCCAGGAGGAGTGGGCCTCGTGGGCGGGGACCCAGAATTTGGCCGGCTCCGATGCGATGAGTTCCGCGCGTTCGGCGCGGGGGCAGCGGACGGCGAAGGACGTGGCGTCGTCGGGGACGGTGACGAACATCCGGCCGGCCACGTGGAAGGTCGGGATGTTCCACAGCTCCTTCTCCACCGTCCCGGGGAAGGACAGGGCGATCCTGCGGACGTCGTCGGCGTCGGGCATGCCCCGAGCGTAGTCAGTGCCGCGGTACGAGGTCGCGCAGGTCGGCGAAGACGCGGTCGTGGGCCGCGGCGGCGGCCGGGTCCGTGAGGTCCATGCCCTGGATGAAGCCGTGCGGCAGGCCGGCCTCGCGGCGCCTGCGTACCGGGACTCCCGCGGCGGCGAGCCGCCGGGCGTAGTCCTCGCCCTCGTCGCGCAGGGCGTCGTGCTCCGCGGTGACGACCAGGGCGGGCGGCAGCCCTGCGAGGTCGGGGGCGTGCAGCGGGCTCGCGGCGGCGCGGGCGGCCGGGTCGGGCAGGTAGGAGGCGACGAAGAAGGCGAGGATGTCGGCGTCCAGGCCGTGCCCCGTGCCCTTCTCGGTGATCGAGGGGCGGCCGAGGGTCAGGTCGGTGTTGGGGCAGATCAGCGCCTGCAGCCCGGGCAGCGGGCCGCCCGCGTCCCGCAGCGCCAGGCACGCGGCGGCGGCGAGGAAGCCGCCGGCGCTGTCGCCGGCGACCGCGGCGGGCCGCGCCCACTCCAGTACGGCGACGGCGTCGTCCAGCGCGGCCGGGTGCGGGTGTTCGGGGGCGAGGCGGTAGTCGACGGCCAGCACGTCCAGGTCGCAGGCGGCGGCGATACGGCGGCAGGTGCGGTCGTGGGTGTCGAGGTCGCAGAAGACGAAGCCGCCGCCGTGCAGGAAGACCAGCAGCGGCAGCGCTTCGCCGCCGGGCCGGTAGCGGCGCAGCGGTATGCCACCGGGTCCCGAGAGGTCCTCGACGGCGGCCAGGTCCGGCCCCCTGGGCCGGCTCAGCCGCCGTTCGCGGGCGCTGTCGCGCAGCTGCGTGAGGAGGTCGGGCGGCGGCGCCATGGGCGGTCACCTCTCGGACGGGGCGGCCGGGGGCTTGTCAGCGTACGACACCGGCCGTTGCTGCCCCGTGCGGGGACCGGGCGGCCCTAGCGTGTACCGCACACCGCATGACACCGCACACCGCACCGAGGAGTGGACGCACGATGAGTGGCGAGCTGCAGGGCAGGACGGCCGTGGTCACCGGGGCGAGCAAGGGGATCGGGCTGGCCGTGGTGGCGGCGCTGGCCGGGGCCGGGGCGCGAGTGGTCGCCGGGTCGCGCAGTACCTCGGCGGAGCTGGACGCGCTGGTCGCGGGCGGCAGCGTGGAGTGGGTGCGCGCCGACCTGGCGGAACCGGCGGCCGCGGGCCGGCTGGTGGACGCGGCGGGCGGGCAGGTCGACGTCCTGGTCAACAACGTGGGGGTGGCCCCGGTGCGTACCGGCGGCTTCCTGTCGGTCACCGACGAGGACTGGCTGCGCTCGGTCGACCTGAACCTGCTGGCCGCGGTGCGGGTCACCCGGGCGGCGCTGCCGCTGATGCTGGCGGCGGGGCGCGGCTCCGTGGTGACGGTCGCGTCGGTCAACGCGACGCTGCCCGACCCGCTGGTCATCGACTACAGCGCGGGCAAGGCGGCGCTGGTCGCCTTCTCCAAGGCGCTGTCGAAGGAGGTCGGCCCGAAGGGGGTGCGGCTGAACACGGTGAGCCCGGGGCCGGTGGAGACCGACCTGTGGCTGGGCAGCGGGGGTGTGGCGGCGACGGTGTCGGCGGCCGGCGGCGGCGAGGCGAAGGACGTCGTCGCGGAGACCTCGCAGGGGATGCCGACGGGCCGTTTCAGCCGCCCGGCGGAGGTCGCGGACCTGGTGCTCTTCCTGGCCGGCGACCGGGCCGCGAACATCACCGGCAGCGACTTCACGATCGACGGAGGTTTCATCCCGACCTGGTAGGGCCGCGGGCCGCCGGGGATGTGCACAGGGCCGCCGGGTGCCCGTGCACCCGGCGGCCCTGGCGTTCAGCGGGCGGCCCCCTTCAGGCCCGTTTCAGGAGTTCCACACCTGCAGTTCGGACAGCTGGCCCGCGGGCCAGCCGTCGTTGGCGGTGACCGTCACCCGGACGTAGCGCTCGGTGGCCGCGGTGAAGGTGATCGTGACGGTGTTGTTCGCGCCCGGCGTGAAGGCGTAGGACGCGGACGGCTTGAGGGTGCTGAAGCTGCTGCCGTCGGTACTTCCGGTGACCGACAGCGTCTCGTTGCGCGAGCCCCAGCCGGCCGGCAGCTGCAGGACGACCTTGCCGACGCTCCGGGCGGAGCCCAGGTCGACCTGCGCCCACTGCGGGAAGGCGTTGTTGGCGCTCTCCCAGTAGCTGGCCTGGTTGCCGTCGGTGAGGTTCGAGGACGGGTAGACGTCGGTGTGGCTGGACTCGCTGGTCGGCCGGCCGGCCGCCAGGTTGGTGCTGACCGTGCCGGTTCCGGTGCCGGTGAGGGCCACGGTGGTGGGGCTGTCGGTCGCGTTGCTGGTGATGGTCAGGGTGCCGGTGCGGGTGCCGGACGCGGTCGGGGCGAACTTCACCGCGACCGTGCAGGCGGCGCCTGCGGCCAGGGAGCTGCCGCAGGTGTTGGTCTGCGAGAAGTCGCCCGAGGCGCTGACCGAGCCGATCGAGGCGGCGGCGGAACCGGTGTTGGTCACCGTCAGGTTCTGGGCGCTGCTGGTGGTGCCGGGCGCCTGGGCCGCGAAGGTGAGCGAGGACGGGCTGACCGCGAGGGTCGCCGACGACGGGTTGGTGCCGCCGGCCGGGTAGACCGACAGGCCCGACAGCTGGGCCGCGCTCCAGCCGGAGTTGGCGGTGACGTTGATCCGTACGTAGCGGGCGGTGGCCGCGGTGAAGGTGACGGTCACCGTGTTGTTGTCGGCGTTGGGGTCGAAGGTCCGCGCCGCCGAGGGCGACAGCGTGGAGAAGGAGCTGCCGTCGGTGGAGCCCTGCACGGACAGCGTCTGCGTGCGGGTGGCCCAGGCGGTGGACGGCGGCAGCCTCAACGTGACCTTGCCGACGCTGTAGTTCTGGCCGAGGTCGACCTGAACCCACTGCGGGAAGGCGCCGTTGGCGCTCTCCCAGTACGTGGACGCGTCGGCGTCCGTGGTGTTGCCGGGCGCGAAGGTGCCGTTGGTGGAGCTGGCGGTGGCCGGGCGGCCGGCGGCGACGTCCGTGGCGCTGTCGATGCCGGCGCCGCTGAGCGCGACGGTGGTCGGGCTGTTGTTGGCGTTGCCGGTCAGCGTCAGGGTGCCGTTGCGGGTGCCGCCCGCGGTCGGCTTGAAGGTGACGGTCACCGCGCAGGACGCGCCGACCGCGATCGAGGAGCAGTTGTTGGTCTGGGTGAAGTCACCGGTCGCGGTCACGGCCGAGACGGTGGCGGCCGTGGTGCCGGAGTTGGTGACGGTCACCGTCTGCGGGGTGGCGGTCGCGCCGACGACGGTGCCGCCGAAGGACAGGTTCGCCGGGTTGGCGCTGAGGATCGGCCCCGGCGCGGTGCCGGTGCCGGTCAGGGTGACGGTGGAGGTGTTGCCGCCGGCGGTGACGGTCAGGGTGCCGGTACGCGTGCCCGCCGCGGTCGGCTTGAAGGTGACGCTGACGGTGCACGAGCCGTTTGCCGGGACGGAGCTGCCGCAGGTGTTGGTCTGCGCGAAGTCGCCGGAGGCGGACAGCGCGGTGACGGCGGCGGCGGAGCCGGTCGGGTTGGCGACGGTCACGGTCTGCGCGGCGCTGGTCGAACCGGTCGCGACGGAGCCGAAGTTGAGCGCGCCCGGGGTGGCGGTGACGCCGCTGGCCGGGTAGGGCGGGAAGACCGGGGCGGGGAAGCCGCCGCAGAAGGGCGTACCGGTGATGCCGGAGTTGCCGCCGCCGTCGGTGACGGCGAAGTTGCCGCCCTCGCAGCTGTAGACGGGCGAGGAGGCGCCGACGCCGGTGGCGGTGACTCCTGTGAACTTCGCGGCGCCGCCGGTCTGTTCCTGCAGGGCGAAGGTGCCGGTGCCGGCGATGGTGACGTTGTTGAGGTTGACGCCGCTCACCGTGCCCTCGACCCACTGCACGGCCTCGTAGGGGCTCTGCTCGATCAGTGCGTTGGTGACGTTGATCGGGCCGGTGATGGCGCCCTGGCTGCCGTCGAACCACAGCGCGCCGACGCCGAACTGCCAGTTCGGGTCGAGGCTGCCGGCCCGGATCATGGTGTTGTTCGTGATGTTGGTGGTGCCGACCGGCGTGGAGGTGAAGCGCTGGCCGACGTGGATGCCGCCGCCCTGCGCGAGGCCGGTGTCCATCACCAGGTTGCCGCTGACGGTGTTGTCGTGGCCGCCGTAGATCGCGATGGCGTTGGCGAGGATCTGCGTCTCGACGGTGTTGTCGGAGATGGTGTCGTTGGCGTCGGCGCCCAGCGCGGAGTCCGCCCAGGTGGCGATGCCGTCGTCACCGGTGTTGCGGATCTCGCTGTTGGTGACCGTCGAGTTGGTCACCCCGCCGTGGAAGTTGATGCCGTCGGCGGTGGTGTCGCGGATGCGCAGTCCGCTGAGGGTCAGCTTGTCCATCGGCCCGTCCATCCAGGCGCCGACCTTCATGTGGTCGATCCACAGGCCCGAGACACTGGAGTTGCTGAGCGCGCCGCCGATGCCGTTGACCTGGTCGCAGTCGTTGCGCTCGCCGACCTGGCCGAAGATGGCGAAGTTCGACAGGTGCACGTTGCTGCTGGTGCCGCGGTTGCCGCCGACACCGCAGCTGTCGGGCTCGCCGAGGCCGTAGAAGCCGGGCGCGGCACCGGTGACCGTGGAGTACCACATGCCCGCGCCGGTGACGGTGACGTTGTTGACGGTGATGTGCCGGGGGATCTTGTACGTGCCCGGCGGTATCCACACGGTGCCGCCGGGGCCTGCCGCGTTGACCGCCGCGTTGAAGGCCGCCGTGGAGTCGGCGGACCCGGTCGCGTCGGCGCCCTGGCTGGTGACCGACACCGAGCCGGCCGGCTGCGGGAGGGCCGCGCCGACCTGTTCGAAGTCGGCGAAGTCGATGGTGGTGACCGCGCTGCCGCCGGTGGTCTGCAGGGTGAAGGTGGTGCCGGCCGGATACGTCTGCGGCAGCAGCCGGTGGACCTCGTCGTAGAAGTGGTGCGGGTTGCTGCCCGGCTGGTTGGTGAAGGGGTAGCTGCCGTAGTACCAGCTGTAGGCGTTGGTGAGGGTGAAGTCGGGCTGGGCGCTGCCGTTGATGGCGAAGGACAGCGGGGCGGTGTAGACCGAGCCGCCCGAGCCGTCGGGGATGCTGTAGCGGAAGTCGATGGAGTTCGTCGCCACCGGGGTGGTGAAGGTGACGAACTTCCCGCTGCCCGACAGCGTCACGGCCTTGCGGTACGACGCCTCGTCCGCGAGCTGGCCCGCGGCCCAACTCGGGCCGATCTGGCTGCCGTTGGTGGCGGAGTTCTCGGCCTGCACCTCGACGTAGGGCAGGTTGGCGCCGCTGCCGCCGGTGGCGGCCGCGTACGCGGGGGCGGCGGCGCTCATCGCGAGCACACCGCCGGTGGTCAGCAGGGCGGTGCCGCCGACGACGGCGACCGCTCGTCTGAGGCGGCCTCGGGTGCGGGGAGGGGTACGGAACGGGGGCGTACGGAACATCACATGCTCCTTTCGACACAGAATGCCGGTTCTGCACCGGTGGGGGTGGAGCGTCAACGCAAGGGGCACCGTAATGTCGCGGACACCCGTCCGCAATATCCACGCTCATCATTGCGAGAAAGTAACTTTCTTGCGCAAGATTCTGCGTTCATCGGAAGTGGGCGCACGGAAGCGGCGATTGCCGCCACAACGGGTCAACTCCCGGACGACTGCTGACCTTTCATCACGTTCCGCATCGCCTCGACCAGCGCGGGTTCGAAACGTCCCACGTCCGAGGAGACATGCTTCGGGCCGCCGTGCAGCGCACCGAGCGTGTCGTCCGAGACGAAGTCGGTGCTGTATCCGGTGAGCGTGAGGGTGAACACCGCACCGCCGTGCAGGACTTTCAGCTCCTCGCTCAGCCGGCTCAGCGTCTGCGCGACCGCCTCGTCGCCGAGCCCGGTGACCTTGCGCACCGACTTCACCGGCGTCAGGTCCGAGCCGTCGACCTGCGCCTGGTCCTCGAACTCCGCCCGCGGGTCGGTCCGTTTGTGCAGGTCGATGGTGACGAAGACGTCGAAGGAGTCGGTGCCGCCGCTGCCGTCGGGCGCGCCCACCGCCAGGCTGCACCGGATCTGGTCCAGCGCGGGCCCCAGCCGGGCCGCGGCCGGCGTCACCGCCGTGCTGTACTGCGCGTGCAGCGCCGAGGTCAGCGGCCGCAGCGTGCTGCCCGCGCACGGGCTGTCGCCGAGCACGTAGCCGTGCAGGTCCGGCGGCCCGCCGTGCTGCGCCGTCCACACCCGCAGCCCGCCCGCCCACACCGCGGAGGCCAGCAGCACCCCGCCGACGCCCCAGACCCACGGCCGCCGCCCCGCCCCGCCCCGGCCCCGGCCCGGCCCCCGGTCCGCGTCGCTGATCACCTCGGCCCCGCCCTCGTCGGGACCCCCCGTCAGCTCCGGCTCCGATATCACGGCCGCACTCCTCTGCTGGTCGGCACTCCCGCCCTGAAAAGTGTCGGCGAGCCCGCCAGGTGCGTCTACGTGCGGCGGTGCGCGCGCAGGATCAGGTCGGCGGTCTCGGCCGCGATACGGGCGTAGTCCGCGTCCGGCAGCGGCTGGGTGCCGTGCAGGGTGCGCACCCGGCCCTCGGTGGCCAGCAGCAGGGCGAACTGCCGGGCGGCCAGGGCAGGTTCCGGTACGTCCAGGTCGCCGGCCCGGTCGCGCTCCGCGAAGTAGGCGGTGAGGTCGTCCAGGGTGCCGCGCGGGGCGGTCTCCCGCCACAGCCGCTGCAGTTCGGGGTGCCGGGCCAGTTCGGCGATCGTCATCCGGTGCAGGGCCGCGGCGTCCGGGGCGAGGACCGCCCGCAGGATGCGGACGCCCGCCGCGGTCAGGTCCGCGCGCGGGTCGCCGGTCGCGGGCAGCGGGCTCTGCCAGGCGTCGGGCGTGTCCCCCAGCAGGCCGCCCGCCGCCTGGGCCGCGGCCAGGAAGAGCTTCTCCTTGTCGCCGAAGTGCGCGTACACCGTCTGCTTGCCGACCCCCGCGGTCGCCGCGACCGTGTCGACGCTCGCACCGGCGAAGCCCTCCCGCAGGAAGACGGTGAGGGCCGCCCGCAGGATGGCGTCCCGCTTGGCCTCCGAGCGGCGCGGGCGGGCGGCGGAGGCGGCGGCACCGGAGGCAGCGGGGTCCGGGGCGGGCGAGTCGGGCATGGGCGCATCGTACCCCCTTGCAAGACGGAACTGTTCCGTCTAGTTTCGGGAGAAGACAAGACTAGACCGTTCAGTCTTGTTCCCTGCGATGCGCCGGCGTCCCCCGATGCCGGGCACCGCCACACCACCCAGGAGGGGCCATGCCACCCGCCGCCGTACCCGCAGCGCCCGTACCCGCCTCGCCCCTGCCGGACCGGGGATCCGCGCCGGTGCGCGGGCGGGCCGTCGCCGTCGCCGTCGTCATGCTCGCCGTCGCGATGGACCTGGTCGACACCTCCGCCGTCAACGTCGCACTGCCCTCGCTCCAGGCCGGCTTCTCGCTCAGCAGCGCAGGGGTGCAGTGGCTGGTGGCCGGCTACTCGCTGCCCTTCGCCGTCCTGCTGATCACCGGCGGGCGGCTCGGCGACGTCATCGGCTACCGCAGGGCCTTCCTGTTCGGCACCGGCGGATTCCTCGCCGCGTCCCTGGTCTGCGCCTTCGCGCCAGGGGCCGCGGTGCTGACCGGCGGCCGGGTCGCACAGGGAGCCGCCGCCGCGCTGATGGTGCCGCAGGCCACCTCGCTGCTCCAGCTGATGTACGCACCTCGCGAACGCGCCCGCGTCATGGGCCTGTTCGGCGCGCTGGCCGGGCTCGCCGCGGCCTTAGGACCGCTCGTCGGCGGCGCCCTGCTGCAGGCCGGGCTGCCCGGCGCGGACTGGCGCCCGATCTTCCTGCTCAACGTGCCCGTCAGCCTCGCCGCGCTGGCGGCGGGCGCCGCCCTGCTGCCGCCCGGCGGCTCGCCCGAGCGCGTACGCCTCGACCTGCGCGGCACCGCGCTCGCCGTCGGCGGGCTCGTCCTGCTCGTGCTGCCGCTGATCCAGGGACCCGCGCTGCACTGGCCGCTGTGGTGCGTGCTGTCGCCGGCGGCGGCCCTCCCCGTCCTGGCCCTCCTCGCCCGCGACCAGCTCGCCCGCGCCGGGCGGCCGGGCGGCACACTCGTCGACCCGGGCCTTTTCCTGCACCGCTCCTTCCGGGCGGGGCTGCTGCTCAGCCTGCTGGTGGAGGCGGTCATGGCCGGCCTGCTGCTGTCCGCGACGCTCACCTTGCAGGCGGGCCTGGGGATGAGCGCGCCGGCCGCCGCGCTGACGACGCTGCCGATGATCGCCGGGATGGTCGTCGGCGTCGCCGCCCTCGCGGAACCTCTCGTCCCGCGGCTCGGCCGGAACGTCGTCACCGCGGGCTGCGCCACCCTGGCCGCGGGCGCGGCCGGCACGGCGTGGGTGCTCCACCACTACGGCGACGCCACGCACGGCTGGCAGCTCGCCCCCACCCTGCTGCTCACCGGCACCGGGCTCGGCATGCTGATGGGGCCGCTGTTCGCGATCACCCTGCAGCACGTACCGCCGGCCCGCGCGGGCTCGGCCTCCGGTGTGCTGGAGTCCGTCGAGCAGCTCGGCGGCGTCCTCGGAGTGGTGTCCGTCGGCACGGTCTTCCTGCACACCTCCGCCACCCGCGGATACGTCCCCGGCTTCGCATGGGCCGCAGCCGCTGCCCTGGCCCTGCTCGCGGTGACCGCGGCAGCCGTCCCTGCCCTGCCCCGGCACTTCAGGACCGAGGAGGAACTGGGCCTCGATCCTTAAGGGCGGCGCCCGTCGGACCCCGTCCGCCGGACCCCGGGCCTGGCGGACGGGATCCGACGGCTCGTCGGCATCAGCCGAGGTCGTCGCACAGGTTGTGGACGGTGCCGTGGACGAGCGTGACGGTCTTGAAACCGGTCGGGCTGAACGCGATCCGGTAGACGCCGTCGATGGTGTACAGGCCGCGCGGCAGGTTGCTGGAACCCTCGGGGAAGCGGGCGATGACCGGTCCGACCACGTGCCAGACCATGGAGCCGTCCGTGCCGTGGTCGATCAGGGCGCTGCCGCCTGCGTCCACCGGGATGCTCGCGCCGGTGGCGGCGTTGCTGACGTTCAGCACCAGCGGACCGGCGGCCACCTGCCGCTTCGGGGTGCCGTCCGGGTAGGTCGTCAGGACCTTCGTACGGACCTCGTTCTGGGCGACGTCCCAGTGCACGGGGAAGTCGCACAGCAGACCCGCCGCCCCGTCGAAGGACGGGAACGGCTCGGGCTCCCAGCCGTGGTGTGCCGCCGCGGGCGACCCGGCTCCTGCGGGTGCGGTGCCGGCGATCGCCGGCGCCGCACCGCCTGCGAGCAGCGCGGCGGCGGAGGCGACAGCCACCAGGATTCGACGCACGATCAACTCCTCTGTATCGGGCTCAGCCATACCGGGCTCAGCCGTATCGGGCTCGGCGCCGGCGGCGGGGCGCCGCCGTGTCCGGCCGATCAGCATCGTCCTGCGGGCCTGCGTGCGGCGCCCATCCCTGGACCTGGGGGGTTGCGGGTTGCGATAGTTCTTCGATGCACCCCGCGCCGCAGTCCTTCGCCCAGGCGGCACTGCAGCAGGCGGCCCGGGCGGAGAGCCTTGCGGACCTCGGCAGCGCACTGACCCGCCGGCTCCACGCGCTCGTACCGCACGACGGCTACATGCTCTCCGGCAACGACCCGGTCACGGGCGCCGGCTGCTTCCTGGTCGAACACGACGGCTACACCTGCTCCCACTTCCGCCGTCTCAGAGCAGCCGGCCTGTTCGACCGGCGCCCCGAGCCGCCGCGGAGGCCGGCCGCGCCCCCGGCCGCCGCCGTCGTGCTGGACAGCGCGGGCGCCGCGGCGCCGGGCGGCGCGGCGGTGCTGGAAAGCATGGCCATGGACGGCTGGGGCAGCGAGCTGCGGTTCGGCCTGGTCGACCGCGCCGCCCACTGGGGCACGCTGGTCCTGCTGCGCGAACGGGGACGCCCGCCCTTCACGCAAGCCGACGCCGACAGCGTCCAGCGGGTCGCGGCATCCCTGGCCGCCGCGCTGCGTGCGTACGTCGCCCGCGCCAGACCGCGTCCGCTGTCCGCCGCGATGCCACCCGGTGTGCTGGTCCTCGACGAGAACGACACCATCGCCTCCGCGACCCCGACCGCCCGCGACTGGCTCCGGACGTGCTTCCCGTCCCTGGCCCTCGGCACCGACGAGGACCTGTCGCTGACCCTGTGGAACTTCACGGCCGCCGCCCGCCGCCAAGGCGGCCCGGTCCTCAGCCGCATCCCCACCGCGGACGGCTTCGCCGAGCTGCACGCCCAGCAGCTGGCGGGCGCCCGCCGCGGCGAGGTGGCCGTCACCGTCCAGGCGGCGGCCACCGGCCGGCTGCTGCCGGCGGTCGCGGCCTGGTACGGCCTGACCCCCAGGGAGCGCAGCGTGGTCGACCAGGTCCTGGAGGGCCGCTCCGGCAAGCAGATCGCCCGCACCCTCGACCTGTCACCGCACACCGCCAACGACCACCTCAAGGCCGTCTACCGCAAGATGCGCGTGAACGGCCGCGACGAGCTGATCGCCACGCTCTCCGGCTGATCCGGCTGATCCGGCCGATCCGGCCGATCCTGGCCCTGGCCCTGGCCCTGACCCTGGTTAGCATGCGGCGCATGGGGAGCGAGCTGGCGAGGATCGTGGAAGCGGCGGGCCGCGGGGTCTTCCCCGAGGCGGACGGCGGGGTCACCGTCGTGGGGCCGGACGGGGGCCGGGACGGGGCGCGGGACGCGGGGGTGATCGCCTTCACCGCGCACTCGGTGGTCTTCACCGGCGAGGACCCCGCGTGGGTGCGGGCGCAGCTGGCCGCGGCGAGGTGCGACCCGCTGGCCGCGGCCATGAACCCGCGTTTCCTGGCCGCGCTGCTGGAAAGGTCGGGGCGGCGCACCGACACGATCGACGTGCTGTCGGTCGCGGCGCCGCTGGGCGGCCCGCCCCCGGTGGCGCTGCGGGAGATCGAGGACCCCGGCCATCCGCGGGTGGTGCGGGCGCTCGGGCGGCGGGACGGCGTACGGGTGTGGGCCGCGGACGGCGGGCTGCTGGTTCTCGGGCGGGGCGTCGGCGGGCGCTGGGAGGCGGCGGTCGAGGTCGAGGAGGCCGCGCGGCACCGGGGCCTGGGCCGCGCGCTGGCCGCCGCGGCCCGCCACCTGGTCACCGACCCGGTCTGGGCGCAGGTCGCGGCGGGCAACGCCCGCAGCCTGCGGGCCTTCCAGGCGGCGGGTTTCCGCCCGGTCGGAGCGGAGTCGCTGCACGCGCTGCCGCACCCCCGAGAAAGTGTGTGACACAGGTCACATCGAGCCCGTGAAATATCCGGGGACTCTGTCCCCGTTACATGCACGTGAATGAATAACCGGGGACTCGATCCCCGGTAACCGTGCCGGGCTTGGAGAGGAGTGACCGCTGTGACCACCGTCGCGAGTGAGGTTGCCGCTTCGGTCCGGGTGCCCCGGACCCGCGCTGACGCAGTGCGGAACCGGGAGCGCATCGTGGCCGCGGCCCGGGACATGTTCGTCGAGTTCGGCCCGGACGCCCCACTGGACGAGATCGCCCGCCGGGCGGGCATCGGCAATGCCACGCTCTACCGGCACTTCGCCGACCGCCGGGCCCTGGTGCACGCCGTGCTGCTCTCGGTCGTGACCCGCACAGCGGACCGCGCCGAGCAGGAGGCCGCGGTCGTGGCCGCGGGGGGCGACCCCTGCACCGCGCTCGGCCGCTTCGCCCACGCGGCGGTCGACGACAACGTCGGCGCCATGTGCGGGCTGCTCGTCAACGGTGACGACAGCCGCTCCGTCGAGATCGCCCAGCAGACCGCCCGCCTGGAGTCCGCGCTCGAAGAGCTGATGGACCGGGCCAGGAGGGACGGCAGGCTGCGGCCTGACGTGACCCTCAACGACCTGCTGGTCGCCATCTCCCGACTCACCCGCCCCCTGCCCGGCATCGACTGCACGGGAAGTGACCTGCACCGACACCTCCAGCTCTTCCTCGACGGACTGAGGACCCCGTACCAGGGCGACGCGACGAAGCGCACCCCGTAAAGCACGTACCTGCCCCATTTGCACACGCGTACCGAACTGGATACCTCCATGTCTGAAACCGCCCGAACGGCGCTTCCCGATCCCCGGCGCTGGAAAGCGCTGGCCTTCATCTCCATCGCCCAGCTGATGGTCGTGCTCGACGCGACCATCGTGAACATCGCGCTGCCGAGCGCCCAGCACGACCTCGGCATCTCCGACGCGAACAAGCAGTGGGTCATCACGGCCTACGCCCTCGCCTTCGGCGGTCTGCTGCTCTTCGGCGGCCGTATCGCCGACAAGTGGGGCAGAAAACGCGCCTTCGTCACCGGCCTGACCGGCTTCGCCCTCGCCTCGGCGATCGGCGGGTTCGCGGGCAACGAGGCGATGCTGCTCAGCTCGCGTGCCGCACAGGGCGCCTTCGGCGCGCTGCTCGCGCCCTCGGCCCTGTCGCTGCTGGCGACGACCTTCACCGACGCCAAGGAGCGGGCAAAGGCCTTCGGTATCTTCGGCGCCATCGCCGGCGGTGGCGGCGCGGTCGGGCTGCTGCTCGGCGGCGTGCTGACCGAGTACCTGAACTGGCGCTGGACCTTCTTCGCCAACATCCCCTTCGCGGTGATCGCCGCGCTGGGCGCCTACTTCGTCATCCGTGAGCCGGAGGGCGGCCGCAACCGCAACCCGCTGGACATCCCCGGTGTGCTGCTGTCGACGCTGGGCCTGGTCTCGCTGGTCTACGGCTTCACCCGCGCGGAGACGGCCGGCTGGTCGGCCGCGTCCACCATCGGCCTGTTCGTCGCGTCCGGTGTGCTGCTGGCGACCTTCGCGATCGTCGAGTCCCGGGTCCGCACGCCGCTGCTGCCGATGCGTGTGGTCACCGACCGCAACCGCGGCGGCGCCTACCTCTCGCTGGGCCTGGCCATCATCGGCATGTTCGGCGTGTTCCTCTTCCTGACCTACTACCTGCAGGTCGTCCAGGGCTACTCGGCGATCAGGACCGGTCTGGGCTTCCTGCCGATGGTCGCGGCCTTCGTCGTCGGCTCCACGCAGATCGGTGCCCGGCTGGTCAACCGGCTGCCGGCCCGCGCGCTGATGGCGCCCGGGTTCGCGGTCGCCGGCATCGCGATGCTGCTGCTGACCCGTCTTGAGGTCGGCTCGTCCTACCCCGGCGTGATCCTGCCGGGCCTGGTCCTGCTGGGCCTGGGCATGGGTACGGCCTTCATGCCGGCGATGTCGCTGGCCACCACCGGGGTGCAGCCGCGTGACGCGGGTGTCGCCTCCGCGATGGTCAACACCTCGCAGCAGGTGGGCGGTGCGATCGGCACGGCGCTGCTGAACACGATCGCCGCGTCCGCGACCACCACCTACCTGGCCGGCCACGCGGCGGGCGCCGGCGGCGCGAAGCTGCTGCAGGCGCAGGGCCTGGTGCACGGCTACACCCACGCGATCTGGTGGGCGGTCGGCATCGAGGCGATCGCCGCACTGATCGCGCTGACCTTCATCAACTCGGGCCGGCCCGGGACGGTCAAGGTCGCCTCCAGCGACGACGCGGACGCCGAGTCCGCCTCGTCCTCCGAGCAGGACTCGGTGCCGGTCGTCCTGCACTGACCTGATCCGGCATCTGCCGCAACCAGAGCGAGGCCCCGCCCCACCCGGGCGGGGCCTCGCTGGTAGAAAACCTGTTGCCGAGCACCGTGCCGCCCGCGTCAGGAGACCCCGCCATGTCCGCCGTAGAGCAGCCCGCCGTAGCACACCTCGACGAACTGCACGGCCTGCCCGTCCACGACTTCACCGGCTCCGGAGACCCGCTCCCCGCGGCCGGTACGGTCGCGTGGCGGCTGAGCCTCGACGCCTACGCCGAGGACTCCGAGGACGATACGGACGGGCCGGACGCGTACGAAAAGCTCTGGCAGAGCTTCCTGACGGCGGTGGACCCGGCAGGGGTACGCGCCCTGGTCGTCGGCGCGTGGGGCGACGCCGCGGCGGAGGACTCGCGCGAGGCCGTACGGCTGCTGGTCGAGGCGCGCGAGCAGCTGACCGGGCTGCTCGCGGTCTTCGTCGGCGACCTGGCCCCGGAGGAGGCGGCGCTGTCCTGGATAGGGCAGAGCGACATGACGCCGCTGCTGACCGCCTACCCGCACCTGCAGGAGCTGGGGATACGCGGCGGCGCCGATCTCGTGCTCGGGCCCGTGCGGCACGGGCACCTGCGGACGCTGGCCGTCGAGTCGGCGGGCCTGCGCGCCGACGTGGTGCGGGCGCTCGGCGCGAGCGACCTGCCGGCCCTCGAGTACCTGGAGCTGTGGCTGGGCGTGCCGGAGTGCGGCGGCAACACCGCCGTCGCCGACCTGGCGCCGCTGCTGGCCGGCGAGCGGCTGCCCGCGCTGCGGCACCTGGGCCTGCGCAACAGCGCGGAGCAGGACGCGATAGCCGGCGCGGTCGCCGCAGCGCCGGTCGTGGCGCGGCTGGCCTCGCTCGACCTGTCGCTGGGGACGCTCGGCGACGAGGGCGCGGCGGCGCTGCTGGCCGGGCAGCCGCTGACCCACCTGTCCTGGCTCGACCTGCACCACCACTTCCTCGGCGACAAGGCCGCCCAGGCGGTACGTGACGCGCTGGAGCCGGCCGGCGTCGAGGTGGACCTGGACGACGCCATGGAGGCGGGCGCGGGCGAACCCCGTCACGTCGCCGTCGAGGAGTAGGTCAGGTGCTGATGTCCGGGTAGGGCAGCGTCATATGGGCCAGCCGCTCGGCGTACTCGCGCTGGAAGCCGAGCGGTTCCGCGTGGTCGCGCTCGAACATCGCGATGAAGAGGGTCAGCGTCAGGAAGGGGTGGGCGCCCAGTTCGAAGAGCCTGGGATAGTCGTGGGCGGCGAGCGCGGCGCGTTCGGTGTCGTCGAAGGCGAGCCAGGTGGTGGCCTCGTGGGTGACGCAGTTCAGCAGCCGGGGCGCGTACTCGGCCTCCCAGGCCGCCACGGTGCCCGCCGGGTCCTCGCGGTAGCGCTCGACGAGGGCGGGGTCGCGGTCGACGGTGTAGAGGAACTTGTCCAGCAGGTACCTGCTCATGCCGGCTCTCCGTTCTGGCCGCCCGGGTACCAGGCGAAGTACGCCTCCATGGTGTGGAAGAGGTCGAGGGTGTCGACGTAGTCCGCCTTCCTGCCCTCGCCGGCCACCCCCATCATCAGCATGAAGTCCATGAAGCCGTGCGTGGCGTTGCCCGGGGCGTGCAGGCTCTCCAGGCTGACCTCGGCGAGGCACTCCTCGATGTCGCCGCCGGCTATCCAGGCCACCGCCCTGCGGTCGAAGTCCGGGTCGGGTCCGTGCGGCCCGAACTGCCGCGGCCCGCCCAGCTCCAGCGACAGGTGTCCGGTGCCGATCACCGCGACCCGCTGGTCGGACGGCCAGGACTCGATGATCTCCCGCAGGGCGGCGCCCAGTTGCACGAAGCGCTTGGGCTGCGGAAGCGGCGGCGCGAAGATGTTGGTGTAGACCGGCACGATCGGCAGGTCCGCCTCGGGCCGCAGCGTGATGATCGGGCAGGTGATCGAGTGGTCGATCCGCAGCTCGTTGGAGAAGGCGAGGTCGAAGCCGGCGTCCAGGCCCGCCCGCAGCACATGGGCCGACAGCTCCTCGTGGCCCTTGAGCAGCATCTTCGGCAGCCCGAACTCCCGCTCCTCGTTGTAGAAGTTGGCGTCGTAGAAGGGCGCCTTGCCGACCAGGAACTGCGGCATGTTGTCCAGCCACAGCTGGTGGAAGTGGTCGGAGCCGACCATCACCAGCACGTCGGGCCTGGCCCTGGTCAGCGTGGCGCGGAAGGCCTCGATCTTGCGCACCCACTCGTCGGCGAAGGGCGGGCGGTCCGCTCCGGTGGCGGTGCTGGCCCGGTAGTAGAACGGATGGTGGGTGGATGCGATCACCGCGACCAGCTCGGCCATCTCAACCCTCCTCGTGCGTGGTGGGGAACAGCGGCGGCAGGTAGGGATCGGGCGGTACCGGGCGGTTGTTGAGGTCCACCGCCAGGTGGATGTCCCGGGCGACCGGGTGCCGCAGCTCCTCGGCGAGCTGGCCGATGAGCCCGGCGGTGCGGGCCAGCAGTGCGAAGCCGCGCAGCAGTTCCAGCGGCAGCCCGAGGTCGGCGAGCGCGGCGCCGCAGACCCCGGCCCCGTTGAGCGGCAGCGTCTTGCCGAGCACCTGCGGGTGGACCCGGCCGATCGCGGCGAAGAGCGCGAGATGCGGCCCGAACACGCCCTCCTCGGCGGCGATCTGCATCAGCCGCGGGGTGCGCGGGTCGCCCTCCTTGTGGACGTGGTGGCCGAGCCCGGGCACGAACAGCCCCGCCTCCCGGCGCTGTCGGACCGTACGCAGCGCGAGCGCGTCCCACCCGGCGTCGTCGCCGGGCAGCGGCCCGTCCACCGCGGCCAGCACCTCGTGCAGGAACTGCCCGCAGTCCTCGGTCACGCCGAGGAAGCGCGAGCCGCCGCCGAGCAGCCCGGCGGCCAGCGCGCCCTGCACCGAGTCCGGCGCGGACAGGTACGTCAGCCGGGTCACCATGGCGGTCGGGGTGAAGCCGTGGTCGGCGAGGGCGGCCAGCACCGCTTCGAAGACCCGGGTCTGGCCGGGGGTCGGGCGGCGCTGGGTGGCCAGCCAGTAGGCCAGTTCGCCGAAGCCGACCTCGCCCATGACGTCGGCGGCGAGGTCGTGGCCGAGCAGGGTGATGCCGTGCAGCGAGGACGCGCCGAGCGCGGTGTCGTACACCGGGGGGCCGGCGGGAACAGGCAGGTCAGTCACGGTCGTTCGGCTTCCCTTCGGTGGGGGCGGCGGCGGACCCGGGGGCGGGCTCACCGGCGGGTGCCGCGAGCCAGGCGCGCAACTGCGGGCCGTGCTCGTCGAGTTCGGGCGGCGGCAGCTTGTAGCCGACCGGGGTGGCGGAGAAGCGGATCGGGTTGCGGGTGGTGGGCACCGCCCGCTCGCCCTCGCCGACCGCCACGACCGGGTCGAGCCCGAAGCGCTCGGCCATCGCGAAGCCGCCGTCGATGGTGTTGATCGGCCCGCAGGGCACCCCGACCGCGGTCAGCGCCTCGAACCACTCCACCGCCCCCCGGGTGGCGAGCCGTTCGACCAGCAGCGGCCGCAACTCCTCGCGGTGCGCGGTGCGGTCGGCATTGTGCGCGAACCGCGGGTCGGCGGGGACGTCCGGCAGCCCGAGGACCTCGCAGAGCCGGCCGAACTGCCCGTCGTTGGCGGCGGCCACGATCAGGTCGCTGTCGGCGGTGGGCAGCGGCTCGTAGGGGAAGACGCTCGGGTGGGCGTTGCCCATGCGGTACGGCACGACGCCGCCCGCCGCGTAGGCGGAGCTGTGGTTGACCAGGCCGGTCAGCGCAGAGGACAGCAGGTTGACCTCGACGTGCTGGCCCTGCCCGGTGGCGTCGCGGTGCCGCAGCGCGGCGAGGATGCCGATCACCGCATGGTTGCCGGCCATCACGTCGAAGACGGAGATCCCGGCGCGGAAGGGCGGCCCTTCCGGGTCGCCGGTCAGGCTCATCAGGCCCGAGATGGCCTGCACCATCAGGTCGTAGCCGGGGACGTGCCGCCCGGGACCCGTGCCGAACCCGCTGATCGAGGCGTAGACGGCGCCGGGGTTCACGGCGGCCACCGCCTCGTAGTCCAGGCCGTACCTGGCCAGGCCGCCGGGCTTGAAGTTCTCGATGACGACATCGGCGCGGCGGGCCAGTTCGCGGGCCGCGGCAGCGTCTGCCGGGTCGTGCAGGTCGAGGGCGACGGAGCGCTTGCCGCGGTTGACGCCCAGGTAGTACGTGGACACCTCGTCCCTGACCGGGGGCGTCCAGCCGCGGGTCTCGTCGCCCTGCGGACCCTCGACCTTGACGACCTCGGCGCCCATGTCGGCCAGCAGCATGGTGGCGTAGGGGCCGGCGAGCACCCGGGAGAAATCGGCGACCAGCAGGCCGGCCAGCGGCCCGGCGGCCGGTCCGGCGCCCGGTTCCGCGACTGGCCCGGCTGCCTGCGGGCGGCCCTCCTCGGCTGCCGTCGGGCCGGACCCCGGGTCGTCCACCATGCGCCTCGCCTCTTCGCTGTCCGCACAGCGGACATTCGTCCGCCAGACCGAGTCTCCGCTGCCGGACGCGCCGGGTCAAGGGTCTACGACACGGCCCGCGCGCCCACGTGCGGCACGTCCTGCACCCGGGCGAAGTCCGCGCTGATGTCGCCCGCCGCCTGGAGCAGCAGTGGCAGGTGGTGCTCGACCAGGTGCTCCACCGACGTCTCGGCCGCGTGGCAGTTGACGTTGACCCCGGCGATCACCCGGCCCGAGCCGTCCCGCAGCGGCGCCGCGACCGACCGGATGCCGAGCGTCAGCTGCTCGTCGGTCAGCGCCCAGCCGCGCGCCCGCACGTCCCGCAGCTCCGCGTCCCGCTCGCCCCTGGCCGGCTGCCAGCGGGCGGTGAGCCCCGAGCGGGTCGGCTCGGCCAGCACCGCGTCCACCTCGTCCGGTGGCAGCGCCGCCAGCTGCACCTTGCCCAGCGAGGTGGCCAGCGCGGGGAAGCGGGTGCCGACGTGCACCGCGAGCGAGACGATCTTCGGCACCGACACCCGCGCCACGTAGACGATGTCGGAGCCGTCGAGCTGCGCGATCGAGCAGGACTCGCCGGTGCGCTCCACCAGCCGCTCCAGATGCGGCCTGGCCACGTCCCACAGGCCCATCGACTGGACGTAGGCGACGCCCAGTTCGAGCACCCGCGGGGTCAGCGAGTAGCCGCGCTCGGCGGTGCGCACGTAGCCCAGCTCCTCCAGCGTGAGCAGGATGCGGCGGGCGGTGGGGCGGGCCAGCCCGGTGGCCGCGGCCACCTCGGTCAGCGACATGGCGGGGCGGCCGGGGCGGAAGGCCGCGATGACCTCAAGGCCGCGCGCCAGCGCCTCGATGAAGTCGGGACCGGTTCCCGTACGCGCCATGACACGGCCTCCTCGCGAGCGGCGGCCCCGGCGTCCGCGGCCCGGGCTCACCCGAAGCGTAACGCCCGCTGTCCGCGGGCCGGACAGCCTTGCGGAGGCAGCCGCCCGGGTCCATTGACAGCGCCAGACCGCTGAGCGAAGGTGGCCCCACGTCCGCAGGGCGGACGAGTGTACGCGTAACGCGAAGGAGCGTGAGGCGATGAGCCAGCCCACCACCGGGAGCACCGGCGGCACCGGAAGCCGGGGCACGAGCGGCACTGACGGCGCGGCCGGCACCGGCGGCCCCACGGGCCGTCCCGTCGTCCTGCGCGGCGGCACCGTCCTGACCGTCGACGCCACCCGGCAGGTGCTCGCCGGCCACGACGTGCTGGTCGTCGGCGACCGCATCGCCGCCGTCGGCCCGGGGCTCGCCGTCCCCGACGGCACCGTCGAGATCGACGCGGCGGGCGGCATCGTCATGCCCGGCATGATCGACACCCACCGCCACCTGTGGCAGACCGCGATGCGCGGCTACGGCGCCGACTGGACCCTCACGCAGTACTTCGTCTGGTACTACCTGGAGTGGGGCAGGGTCTTCCGCCCGCAGGACATCCACGCGGGCAACCTGCTCGGCGCCGTGGAAGCCCTCGACGCCGGGGTGACCACCACCGTCGACTGGTCGCACGGGCTGCGCACCACCGAGCACGCCGACGCCGCCGCCGACGCGCTGGAGTCCGTACCCGGCCGCTTCGTCCTGGCCTACGGCAACATCCAGGCCGCGCCCGCCGAGTGGACCGGCACCGCCGAATTCCGCGACTTCATGCGCCGCCGCGCGACCGGCGGCGACATGCTCGGCTTCCAGCTCGCCTTCGACGTCACCGGCGACCCGGCCTTCCCGGAGAAGCCCGCCTTCGAGGCCGCCCGCGAACTGGGCCTGCCCGTCACCACGCACGCGGGCGTGTGGGGCGCGACCGGCGACGACGGCATCCGGCTGATGCACGAGAACGGCTTCATGACGCCCGAGACGGTCTACGTGCACGGCGCCTCGCTGTCCGCGGACTCCTACCACCGCATCGCCGCCACGGGCGGCTCGGTGTCGGTGTCCACCGAGAGCGAGCAGAGCGCGGGCCAGGGCTACCCGCCCAGCTGGGCGCTGCGCTCGTACGGGATACCGGTCTCGCTGTCGATGGACACCTCGGTGTGGTGGAGCGGCGACCTGTTCTCCGCGATGCGCGCCACGCTCGGCGCCGACCGCTCACGCGAGCACCTGGAGGCGCAGGCGGCGGGCGGGACGGTCACGCACGCGGCGCTGCGCGCCGACCAGGTCGTGGAGTGGGCCACCCGCGGCGGCGCCCGGGCGCTCGGCCGCGAGGCGGACCTCGGCAGTGTCGAGGTCGGCAAGAAGGCCGACCTGGTCCTGATCAGGAACGACCACTCGCCGGTGTCCTTCCCGCTGCTCAACCCGCACGGCCATGTCGCCTTCCAGGCCCAGCGCGCCGACGTGCACACCGTCCTGGTCGACGGCCGCATCGTCAAACGCGACGGCCGCCTGGTGGACACCGACCTGGCCGCCGTACGCCGTACGGTCGAGGCCACCGTCGACCACCTGCGCTCGGAACTCGGCGAGGAGGCCTGGCAGCGCGGCATGAACCCGGACGTCCCGGCGACGAAGATCCTCGACAACCCGTACACGTACACCGACTACCGCAGCAGCGGCACCCACGGCGGCTGACCCGCCGCGGGCGCCGCTGCCTGCGGTGTCAGGTCAGTTCGGGTTCCGGGTCGGGGGATGGCCTTGCCGAGGCGCGCAGGACTCTTCTGGCCAGGTGGGCCAGCGACCAGGCGCCCGGTCCCGCCACGGTGACCAGGAGCAGGCTCCAGCAGAACATCACCGACGCCTCGCCGCCGTTCTCGATCGGCCACAGGGCGTGCTTCTGGTGGACGGTGAAGTAGGCGTAGGCCATCGAACCGGAGCCGAGCAGGGCCGCGACGCGGGTGCCGGCCTCGCCGACGCCGGCGAAGACCAGGACTCCGCAGACCAGTTGGATGAGTCCGGCCCACCAGCTGGGCCAGTGCCCGACGGCGGGCTGCCCGCCGTCGGGGCCGCCGAAGGCGCCGAGCACGGTGGACGCCCCGTGCGAGGCGAACAGCAGGCCGACGACCATGCGGAAGAGGGATAAGACGTAGGGGCGTACGGCATCGAGCCGCTTGTCGGTGTCCACGACGAGACTCCTTGTGTGGGGGGAAGGCGTTTCGGCAGCGCGCCCCCGGTCGGCCCCGGCCGGGCGACCGGCGCGTCGGAGGACGTCTGCCGGCCAGTGGTACGTAACCCCGCAGGAAGTTGTTCACCGCCCGCCGTTCCTCTTCCGCCGCCTACGGCGCGCTTTTCCACCCGGGCGGCGGACCGGGGGCCGGGCGGCAGGGCCAGGGCGGGCCGCTGGGCCGGAAAGCGGCCGCGTCAGTCGGTGGACGCGGGGGCCGAGGCGGCGGGGTGCTTGCGCTCCAGGACGACGAGCGGGCAGTTCAGCGCGGCGGCGATCTTGATGAGGTTGGCCGGGGTGGCGCTGCGCCAGCCGGACTCGATCTCACCCATCAACTGCTCGGAGATGCCGACCTGGTCGGCGAGTGCGCGCTTGGTCAGGCCCGCCTTCTGCCGCGCCCAGGTGACCGCCTCGGGCTCCTGGTGGAGCCGGCTCGGCCTGGTACGGGTGCGGGGTGCCATGAGGAGAACGTAGCGCGTAGTAGCGCGTGACACAAGTAGTACGCGCAATCTACGCGATACTAACTGCGCACTAACAGTCAGAAGCGCAGGTGAGGCGGGTTTTGCCCGCAGAGAATTCCCCGTAGTAGTGGACGCAGAGTGCGTAGTTGTGCGAAGCTCACCGCATGACTGAGCGCCCGGAAGCGCCACCCGAGGGAAAACTGCTCAAGCGCGCCCTGGCCGCCGCGCGGATCTCGCAGCGCGAGGCCGCCCGACGGTCGGGGATCAGCGAGACGCGCTGGCGGCAGCTGGTGTCCGGCTACCAAGTGGTGAGCCGCAACAAAGTCCCCGTCCGCAGCCCCGACGAGACCCTCGCCCGGATGGCCAGAGCCGTCGGCGTCACCGCCGAGGACCTGGAGGAAGCCGGCCGCGGCAAGGCCGCCGCCGTCCTGCGGGACGCCGAGACCGACGCAGACGACCCCGCCGCACCCGGCGCGGACACCGCTGGCACCGGCCCGCAGAGCCGGGTCGACGAGCGCTGGCAGCTGGTGCACGCCGTCCTGCGGCAGGCCCGCGCCGGCCTGACCACGCCCGAGTACGACACCCTGGCCGGCCGGATCACCGCGTATGTCGCCAGGCCGACCGCGGAGGAGACCGCCGAGACCGCAGAACCAGCGCCGTAGCCCGCGCTCCCGCCCCGCCGGCCCAGATCCCTGCTACCCGGCCCTGCCCCCCGCCCCGGGGGCGACCGCGCCCCCGGGCCACCGCCCGCGTCCAGCATCCGGACGCGGGCCGAAAGTCTGCCCGCCGCGGCCCGCAGCCGCGCCCCGCACCCGCTCCCCGGCAGGTCACAGGCGCCGCGCAACTGCCGCTGCACGAAATGTCACCCCCTGCGGCAATTCCGCAGGTCGGCACGCGCGTCGTTCGCGCCACCCGTCACCCACCCCGAAAACCGCTGCCGCCGCCCGTCCCGGCGGCAGCACAATGGCGGGCGTGTCCATCGAACCGCACGGCCCGCGCGTCCCCGTCGACCGGCTCCTCGCGACCCTCGACCCGCTGCCCTTCCCCGCCAGAATGCGCACCCTCGCGGCTTGGGCGCGCGCACCCCGCGCCGAGGGCGAACTGCGGTCGCTGCTGCACCGGTTGGAGACCACCGGCACCTACGGCCGGCGGCTCGCCGCCTTCGCCGCGTCCGCCGGCGGCGACACCGCCCACCTGGAAGCGCGGCTCGCCGACCCCGACGCCGTCGTCCGCCGCCACGCGCTCAAGGCGGCACTGCGGCTGCCGATCGCCGACAGTGCGCTGGAACGGGCCATGGACGACGCGCCCGCCGTCGTCCGCGCACAGATAGCCGGGGTCGTCGTCGCCGGAGGGCGCACCGCGCTCGCCGAGCGACTCCTGCCGCGGGTGCGGGAGTTGTGGGGCGACGAGGAGGCCGCGCGGCTGCTGCCCGCCTGCGGCCCCGGCACCGTGGGGGAGTTGCTGCCCCAGCTCTACCGGTCCACCACCCGCTGGCGGCCCCTGGTGCGCCGGCACCCCGACGCGGTCGCCGACGACATCGCCCGGCAGCTCGCCGAATCGCCCGCGCAGACGCGCGCCGCCTGGTGGCAGGCCAACGCGGACGTCTTCCACCACCTCGCCGACGTCCGCCCGCTGCGGGTACTCGACCTGCTCGAAGCGCACTGCCCCACCACCCTGCCGCACTTCTTCCACGCCGTCGCAGGCCGGCTGCTGCGGGCCGCACCCGGCAGGCTGATCGCCCTGCTCACGGCCCCCGGCAGGACCACCGGCACCTCCCACACCCTGGTGTCGCGCACCGCGCTGAGCCGGCTCGCCCGGCACGGCACACCGCAGTTCACCGACCTCGGCCGGGCCTGGGGCCACCAGGCCGGGCCGCTCGCACGGCTGCTGCGCGCCCTGCCCCCGTCCCGGCGCGAGGCCTTCTACGACACCGTCACCGCG
This sequence comes from Actinacidiphila bryophytorum, assembly GCF_016916835.1. Lineage (GTDB taxonomy): Bacteria > Actinomycetota > Actinomycetes > Streptomycetales > Streptomycetaceae > Actinacidiphila > Actinacidiphila bryophytorum. The sequence continues at coordinate 477,056 of NZ_JAFFIX010000002.1, forward strand.
GGACGCGACCTCAGCCACAGCGTCGTCGACGTCGCCGTACTCGAAGCGCTGCCGCGCGAGCGGGCGCACACCGAGGCCCGGCGGATGGCGGAACAGGCCGCGGACAAAGGCGCGCCCTGGATCACCGTGCTCGCCGCCGTCTCCCACCTGCCCCCGGACGAGGCCCGCGAACGGCTGCTCGCCGCCACACGCAGGCCCGCAGCCGAGGACCGGGCCATGGCGTACCCCCTGCTGGTGCGCAACGCCGCCAGGTCCGGCCAGGCCGCCGCGCTCTCCCGGCTGCTCGGCGACCTGCTGCGGCTGCGCAACGAGCAGGACCCGGTCAGGGCACCCGCCCTCACCGCCCTGTCCCTCACACCGGTCCGGCTGCTGCACGAGGCCGACGCCGAGGCGCTCGAACGCCTCGTGACCGACGCCGTCGAAGCCCGCGACAGCTCGTCCGCCACCCGGCAGGCGCTGTCCGCACTCGCCGTCGCCGTCCTGCGCGAGCACGCCGCCGGCGGTGAACGCGCCCTCCTCGGCTGGGCGTTGGGGACACTCACCCGGCTGTACGGGAACACGGCCGGGGCCAGGCTCGGGCCGCTGGACACGGCCCTTCGCAAAGGCCAGGAATTCGCAGTCTTCGAGGCGCTGCGGCCCTGGCTGGAAGCCGGTGCGGCCAAGGCCGACCACACGCTGACCTTCGCGCTCGCCCGGTCGCTCGGGCGGCGCGCCCGGCACATGCCGGAACTGCAGGAACTGCTCTGGCAGGCCGTGCAGTCCGGGAACAACGCGACCTTCTCCACCGCCGTCGGCCTCTGGCTCGACGACCCCGCCACGCGCGACCACCGCGTGGCCCTGGTCCTCGACGCGGAGCCGTCCGCCCTCGTCCTCGCCCCCGTGCTGGACGTCGTCACCAGGCGCCGCACCGACCTGCTCGACCCGGCCCTCGCCGACACCCCGCCCTACGGCCGCTTCCTCGTCCAGGGCGCGAGCTGGCTGCCGCCCGTCGAGCACGCCGACCGCTGGGTGCCACGCCAACAGGCCGCGGCAGCACGGCTGCTGGCCCGCGCCGCCGCGGACGCCTCGCTCGGCAAGCACGTCAGGGCCGCGCACATCCGCGCGGCGGCCGGCATCCCCGAAGGCGGTGTCGCCGTCGTCCACGCCTACGCCGGCTCCCCCGACACGGTGCTCGCCGAAGCCGCGCTCGGGGCGCTCGTCCACACCGACCGGCCCGCCGACGCCCTCCCCCTGCTGCTCCCCCACATGGCCACGGACCGCGCCCGCGTCGCCCTCTACGCGGCCACCCGCGCCGCGGCCCGCACCCGGCCCTCCCACCTGGCGGTGACCCTGCGGGACGCCCTTCTCGGTGCCGCCTCACCGGCGGCGGCCGGTACCGCCACGGCAGCGAACGCCGGTGCCGCTGCGGACTCCGGTACGGGTACGGCTGCCGGTCGCGCTGCGGACCCGGGTACCGCTGACCGTACGCACACGGGTGCAAGTACGGGTGCCGGTGCCGGCTCTGCGAAAGTGCCGGGCGGCAAGGTCACCAGCCGCAAGGAACTCGTGCGGCTCGCGGGCGCGTTGCTGCCCGTGCGGGAGGCCGCCGCGGTGGTCGCCGCGGCCTACGACCTGCCCGGGCAGCACCCCGACGTGCAGGCCGTGTGCGTCGCCGTCGCCGCCGGGGCGCGGCGCTCGCCCGAACTGTGGGACCTGCTGGAACGGGCCGCCGGCGGCCCCGCCGTGGGCAGGACCGCGGTGCTGCGCACCCCGCCGCTCACACTCCCGGTCCAGGACCGGTCCCGTTACGCCGAGTTGGTGCTCCGGGTCGCCGCCGGCGACGACCCGGAGACCGCCGTCGCCGCGCTCGGGGCGCTCGCACCCTGGGCGCCATGGCACCCCGGGGTCGCCGGAATGCTCCACGCCAAGACCGTCGACCTCGGCAACCGCTCCTCCTGGCGGTCCGCCGCCGACGGGCTCGTCGCACTCACCCGCTCCGCGGACGGGGCGGACATCCTGCTCGACGCGCTGCGGCTGCTCGGCGCCGCCGACACGCGGGCCGCGGCCCAGGGGCTGGACGCGGCGGCCGGCCGCGACCGGCCCGCGCGGCAGCGGATCGCCGCCATCGCCGGGCGGCTCACCACGACGGTCGTGCGGCCCGGCCCCACGCCCGTCAGGGCCGCGGCCCTGCGCGCCGCCGAACTGCTCTGCGCGGCGGACGACTTCGTACCGCAGGGCGTCCACCTCGCGGTGTACGCCCTCGACTTCGACGCGCAGCCCGCGGTGGTGCTGGCCGCACTCGACCGACTGGCCGCGCTGCACGACGGGCGGCCCGTGCTCGCCGCCCGTACGGCCACGGCGCTGGGCCAGCGGCTCGGCACCGCCCGCCGCCCCGGCGACCCCCTCGCCCTCGCGGCCGCCGCCGACCGGCTCGCCGCCGACGGCACCCTCGCGGGCGGCCTCTTCGCGGTCGCCCTGACCGCGGCCCTCGCCACCCGCGACGGCTGGTCACCCCCCACCCGCACCACCTTGCGCGCCCTGCGCGCCCACCCCCTCCCCGACGTCCGCGACGCGGCGTTGGCAGTCCCAACACACGCGGAATAGCCGCCCGGCGACGCGGCCCCCACCCGTCCCCCCGCGACGCCACCGTGCCCCGTCAGTGACCCCCACCACCGCCCGCCGGCCCGACACGCACCGAACAGCCCCCT
>NZ_JAFFIX010000020.1 GCF_016916835.1 Actinacidiphila bryophytorum
ATTATTAGGGGCCTGGCCTCGGATCCTTGATCCGGGGCCAGGCCCTTTTTGTGCCTGGGGTAGAGTCGGCCCGCAACGTTCGTACGTAGTAGTGGATACAGCAGGAGGGGACCCCGGTGGAGGTCCAGGAGACACGGGTCCAAACGGACCGGATCTTCACGATCCCGAACATCCTGAGTATGGCCCGGCTCGTCGGTGTGCCGGTGTTCCTGTGGCTGATTCTGTGGCCCGAGTTCGGTGGTCCCAAGGCTGACGGCTGGGCACTCCTGGTGCTGGCGTTCAGCGGGGTGAGCGACTACCTCGACGGCAAGTTGGCCCGGCGCTGGAATCAGATCAGCAACCTCGGCCGGCTGCTCGATCCCGCCGCCGACCGGCTGTATGTGCTGTCCACGCTGGTGGGCCTCACGTGGCGGGGCATCCTGCCGCTGTGGATCACCGTCCTGCTGCTCGCGCGTGAGGCGATGATGGCTGTGATGCTGCTGATTCTTACGAGGCACCGTTACGGCCCACCCCAGGTGAACTTCATCGGGAAAGCGGCTACCTTCAACCTCATGTACGCCTTTCCGCTGCTGCTGCTCAGCGACGGCAGCGGTTGGCTTGCGACCCTGGCGGCTGTTTTCGGCTGGGCTTTCACAGGTTGGGGTACAACCCTGTACTGGTGGGCAGGGATCCTCTACGTGGTGCAGGTCCGCCGACTTGTGAGGGCGGACACCACGGCTGACTGAGTCACGAGGAGGATGTTTCCGACATGAAAGCGGTTGTTATGGCCGGCGGCGAAGGTACCCGCCTTCGCCCAATGACCTCAAGCATGCCCAAACCTCTGCTCCCAGTCGTGAATCGGCCGATCATGCAGCACGTTCTGACGCTGCTCAAGAGGCACGGACTCACTGAGACGGTCGTCACAGTCCAGTTTCTCGCATCCCTCGTGAAGAATTATTTCGGGGACGGCGAGGAATTCGGAATGGAGCTGACGTACGCGAACGAGGAGAAGCCGCTCGGTACCGCGGGAAGTGTCAAGAACGCCGAGGACGCCCTCAGGGACGACTCCTTCCTGGTGATCTCGGGCGACGCTCTCACGGATTTCGACCTCACCGAGCTGATCGAGTTCCACAAGCGGAAGGGCGGCCTCGTCACCGTCTGCCTGACCCGCGTGCCGAACCCGCTGGAGTTCGGCATCACCATCGTGGACGACGAGGGCAAGGTCGAGCGCTTCCTGGAGAAGCCGACCTGGGGCCAGGTCTTCTCCGACACCGTGAACACCGGTATCTACGTGATGGAGCCGGAGGTCTTCGACTACGTCGAGGCCGATGTGCCGGTCGACTGGTCCGGCGACGTCTTCCCGCAGCTGATGAAGGAAGGCAAGCCCATCTACGGCTTCATCGCCGAGGGCTACTGGGAGGACGTCGGCACCCACGAGAGCTACGTGAAAGCCCAGGCGGACGTCCTCGAAGGCAAGGTCGACGTCGACATCGACGGGTTCGAGATCGCCCCGGGCGTGTGGGTGGCGGAGGGCGCCGAGGTGCACCCGGACGCCGTGCTGCGCGGCCCGCTGTTCATCGGCGACTACGCCAAGGTCGAGGCAGGCGCCGAGATCCGCGAGCACAGCGTCATCGGCTCCAACGTCGTCGTGAAGTCCGGGGCGTTCCTGCACAAGGCCGTGGTCCACGACAACGTGTACATCGGCCCGCAGACCAATCTGCGCGGCTGCGTGATCGGCAAGAACACGGACGTGATGCGGGCTGCCCGGATCGACGACGGGGCGGTGATCGGCGACGAGTGCCTGATCGGCGAGGAGTCGATCATCGCCGGCACCGTACGCGTCTACCCCTTCAAGACCGTCGAGGCCGGCGCCTTCGTCAACACCTCGGTGATCTGGGAGTCCCGCGGCCAGGCGCATCTGTTCGGCGCCCGCGGGGTGTCCGGCATCCTGAACGTGGAGATCACCCCGGAGCTGGCCGTACGGCTGGCGGGGGCGTACGCGACGACACTCAAGAAGGGCGCGACCGTCACCACCGCCCGTGACCACTCCCGCGGTGCGCGCGCGCTCAAGCGGGCGGTGATCTCGGCGCTGCAGACCAGCGCGATCGAGGTGCGCGACCTGGAGAACGTGCCCATGCCGGTGGCCCGCCAGCAGACGGCGCGCGGCAGTGCGGGCGGCATCATGATCCGCACCTCGCCCGGGCGGCCCGACTCCCTCGACATCATGTTCTTCGACGAGCGCGGCGCCGACCTCTCGGCGGCCGGGCAGCGCAAGCTCGACCGGGTCTTCGCCCGGCAGGAGTACCGCAGGGCCTTCCCCGGCGAGATCGGCGACCTGCGCTTCCCCTCGACCGTCTTCGACTCCTACACCGGTGCGCTGCTGCGGGCGGTCGACATCTCCGGTATCGCCGAGGCGGGACTGAAGGTCGTCGTGGACGCCGCCAACGGCAGTGCGGGGCTCGTTCTGCCCTCGCTGCTCGGGCGGCTGGGCGTGGACTCGCTGATGGTCAACCCGGGCCTGGACGAGGCACGCCCCACAGAGACCGAGGAGAGCCGCAGGGCCGGGCTCGTACGGCTCGGCGAGATCGTGTCGTCGGCGCGGGCCGCGTTCGGTGTGCGGTTCGACCCGGTCGGCGAGCGGCTGTCGCTGGTGGACGAGCGAGGGCGGATCGTGGAGGACCACCGGGCGCTGCTGGTGCTGCTCGACCTGGTGGCCGCCGAGCGGCGCAGCGGGCGGGTGGCGCTGCCGGTCACCACGACCAGGATCGCCGAGCAGGTCGCCGCCTACCACGGCACCCAGGTCACCTGGACGACGACGTCGCCCGACGACCTGACCCGGGTCGGCCGCGAGGAGGGCACCATCTTCGGCGGCGACGCCCGCGGCGGCTTCATCGTGCCCGAGTTCAGCAGTGTCTTCGACGGCTCCGCGGCCTTCGTGCGGCTCATCGGCCTGGTGGCCCGCACGCAGCTCACCCTGAGCCAGATCGACGCCCGCATCCCGCAGGCGCACGTCCTCAAGCGGGACGTGCCGACCCCGTGGGCCGTCAAGGGCTCCGTCATGCGCCGGGTGGTCGAGGAGGCCGGCGAGCGCTCGGTGGACACCACCGACGGCGTACGGGTCGTGGAGTCCGACGGGCGCTGGATCATGGTGCTGCCCGACCCGGCGGAGGCCTTCACCCATCTGTGGGCGGAAGGCCCGGACGACGCGTCCGCGCAGGCGTTGCTGGACGAGTGGTCCCAGGTCGTGGAGGGCGCGGGGGAGTGACCCGGCGGTAGGCGGACGGGCCGCCCGGCGCGGGGCCGGGCGGCGGCCCCGCGCGATCGGCCACCCGAACGGCGCGCCGTGAGGGGGCCGTTCGAGTGTGGTGGTTCCGACGTGCGACGATGTGCGGCATGCCGCAGCCGCAACCCGATCGGAGCAGCCCCGCGACCGGGGCTGCTCAGCGGCGGCCCGACGCCTCGATGTTCCTGCTCACCAACGTCATGGAGCACGCGCTCGACGACGGGTACGCCGAGGCGGCGGCCCGCCGCGGCCAGGTGGGCACCTCGCGGCTGCCGACGTCGCTCAGCGGCCGGCTCGGCCTTGCCGCGGGCCTCGTGCTCGCGGCCGTCGTGGTCACCGTGGGCGCGGCCCAGGCGCACCGGGCGGCGCCCACCGAGGCCAGGGAGCGGCAGAAGCTGATCGACAGGGTCCAGGCGGAGACCAGGAGCGCGGACGGCCTCCAGGCCAGTGTGGACAGCCTGCGCGACAGTGTCTCGGCCGAGCAGCGCGCGGCCCTGCAGAACCACGGCGGCGACAACACCGCGCAGCTCGAACTGCTGGCGGGCGCCACCCCGGTGCACGGGCCCGGCGTCAAGCTGGTCGTGGACGACGCCAAGGAGGCCGCACAGGGCGGCACCGGCGGTCCGCGGGAGAGCAGCGGCTTCTCCGACACCGGGCGGGTCCGCGACCGCGACATGCAGCGCGTGGTGAACGGCCTGTGGGCGTCGGGCGCGGAGGCGATCAGCGTCAACGGGCAGCGGTTGACCGCACTGTCGGCGATCCGGGCCGCCGGGGACGCCATACTGGTCGACAACAGACCGCTGGTTCCGCCGTATACGGTGCTGGCGATCGGTGACGGGGAAAAGCTGAGCACGGCCTTCCAGGACAGTGCGGACGGTCAGTATCTGCACGTGCTTCAGGAGAACTACGGGATCCGGGCGAGCGTCACCGTGGAGAAGGACGTCCGCCTGCCTGCCGCGCCCAGCCTGATCGTGCGCTACGCCCGGCCGGTACCGGGCGGCAGCGGGCAGGCGGACACCGCCGCAACAGGGAAGGGTTCGTAGTGATCGCCGTACTGGGCCTCGTCGTGGGAGTCGTGGTCGGACTCGTGGTGCGCCCCGTGGTGCCGACCGGGGTCGAGCCGTACCTCCCGATCGCCGTGGTCGCCGCGCTCGACGCCGTCTTCGGCGGCCTGCGCGCGATGCTCGACGGGATCTTCGACGACAAGGTCTTCGTGGTCTCCTTCCTGTCCAACGTGGTGGTGGCCGCGCTGATCGTCTTCCTCGGCGACAAGCTCGGGGTGGGAGCGCAGCTGTCGACCGGTGTGGTGGTCGTCCTCGGCATCAGGATCTTCTCCAACGCCGCGGCCATCCGCCGCCACGTCTTCCGGGCGTGACCGCGGTATGAGCGACGAGCACGACGACGACGCGCAGGACCGGCGCGCCGACGACCCGCAGGCGCAGGAGCCGCAGGCAGGCGGCGGGCAGCAGGAGCAGGACCCGCAGGACGGGGGAGCGCACGCCGAGGACGCGCCCGAGGAGCCCCGTGAGCCGGCCGCAGCACAGCCCAGCGGGCGGCAGCGGCTGCTGGCCGGGCTGTGGCCGCCGCGGGCCTCACGCGCCCAGCTGACGGTCGCGGTGCTGCTGTTCGTGCTGGGTCTGGGACTGGCCATCCAGGTGAACACCACCAGCGACAACGGCGGCGCCCTGCGCGGCGCCCGCCAGGAGGACCTGGTCCGCATCCTCACCGAGGTGGACAACCGCACCCAGCGCCTGGAGGACGAGAAGCGCGGCCTGGAGACCCAGCGCAGCGAGCTGCAGTCCAGCTCGGACCAGGCGGCGGAGGCGCTCAAGCAGACCCGCCAGAAGGAGCAGCAGCTCGGTATCCTGGCGGGCACCGTCACGGCTGAGGGGCCGGGGATCACGCTGACGATCACCGACCCGCACGGCGGGGTCGCGGCGGACTCGCTGCTGGACACCCTGCAGGAACTGCGGGCGGCCGGTGCCGAGGCGATCCAGATCAACGACGTGCGGGTGGTCGCCGACACGTACTTCACCGACGGTGCGGACGGGGTGCTGATCGACGGCCGCCCGGTGTCCCAGCCGTACGTGTTCAAGGTGATCGGCAACCCGCAGGATCTGGAGCCGGCGCTGAACATCCCGGGCGGGGTGGTGCAGACGCTGGAGAAGGAGCAGGCCACGGCTGATGTGGTGAGGTCGCAGAAGATCGTCGTGGACGCCTTGCGGCCGTTGAAGCAGCCTGACTACGCTCGGTCGTCATCCCGGTGAGGCGGGGGGTCGGGGCGTCGGTGGACTGTTGCGTGGTGGAAACTGTGTGTAGTGAGGGTTCGTCCTGCCTTACGGGCGGGTCTGCGTCTTTCAAGGGGAATCGCCCGTGAAGTTGTTTGGGAAGTTGTTCGGCAAGAGCGCGCGGCAGTCGGGTGACCCGGCGACCGCACGGCACCGCGCGCCACGCGGCACCGCGGAGGACGAGCAGTCCGCCGACCGCCCGCTGTTCAGGAACGACGGGCAGGGCAGGGGCGGCTACGCCGGTGCGCCCGGCGCGGCACCTGTTGACCCTGCGTCCTCCGCTCGCATAGGTTCCGGGGAACCATCGGCCTCGGCCACGGGTGGAGGGTTCGGTTTGCAGGTCTGCGGCAGGTGCGGTTTCCAGAATGCGGCGGCCGGCCGCTTCTGCTCCAACTGCGGCGCCCCGCTGCGCCCGGGCGCAGGCCCCGGCGAGCGCGCGTCGGAGACGACGTCCACGATCTCGATCTCCGGCATCGAGGCGTACGAGGCCGAGGCGACCGGCCAGATCCGCACCCCGTCGCTGTCCCCGGAGGCGCAGGCCGCCGTCGAGGCGCTGCCGCCGGGCTCCGCGCTGCTCGTGGTGCGCCGCGGTCCGAACTCGGGCAGCCGCTTCCTGCTGGACGGCGAGCTGACCACGGCGGGCCGGCACCCGCAGAGCGACATCTTCCTGGACGACGTGACGGTCTCCCGGCGGCATGTGGAGTTCCGCCGCGGCCCCGACGGTTCCTTCACCGTCTCCGACGTGGGCAGCCTGAACGGCACCTACGTCAACCGGGAGCGGATCGACGCGGTGACGCTGTCCAACGGGGACGAGGTCCAGATCGGCAAGTACCGGCTGGTCTTCTACGCGAGCCAGCGGGGCATCTGACGCCTTCCCGGCCCCGGCCGGGGATCCGCCTTCCAGAAGGGTGCTCATGCCGCGAACGCCGGGCGGTGCCGGGGACGGCACCGCCGCCCCGGACGGCGCACTGCTGAGCATCGGGGCGGTGCTGGGGCAGCTGCGGGCCGAGTTCCCCGAGGTCACCATCTCCAAGATCCGCTTCCTGGAGGCGGAGGGCCTGGTCGAACCGCAGCGCACCCCGTCCGGCTACCGCAAGTTCGCGGCGCAGGACGTGCAGCGCCTGGCGTACGTGCTGCGGGTGCAGCGGGATCACTACCTGCCGCTCCGGGTGATCAAGGAGCATCTGGCGGGCCTGGACCGCGGCGAGCAGCCGGTCCTGCCGGGCCGCGCCGCCGCCGCGCCCGACGGGCAGCCGCAGGACGCCCCCGAGAACGCCCTGCGCGGCCCCCAGGAGCTCCGCGTGGGCCGGGAGGAGCTGCTGGCGGCCACCGGGGCGGCAGCGGCGGAGCTGGACCAGTGGGAGGCCTACGGGCTCGTGGAGGCCGGCGGCGACGGCGGCTACGACGCCGAGGCGCTGGTCATCGGCCGGCTCATCGCGGACCTGGGCCGCCGCGGCCTGGAGCCGCGGCACCTGCGGGCCGTGAAGGCGGCGGCGGACCGGGAGGCGGGCCTGGTGGAGCAGCTGGTGGCGCCGCTGCGCCGGCACCGCAACCCGCAGACCCGCCGACACGCCGAGGCAACGGCGGAGGAGCTGGCCGAGCTGTCCGTACGGCTGCATGCGGCCATGGTGCGGTCCGCCCTGCGCCTGCGGCTGCGCTGACCGGGAATTCCCGCCGGTCCGCCGGCACCGGGCGGCGGCCCCCGGGGTGCCCGACTACCCAAACCCGGCGGGCACGTCCTAGGGTTGACGTGTGAACGAGCTCGATGTTGTGGGTGTCCGGGTGGAAATGCCCTCCAATCAACCGATCGTGCTCCTGCGAGAAGTAGGAGGCGACCGGTACCTGCCCATCTGGATCGGGCCGGGCGAGGCCACCGCCATCGCCTTCGCGCAGCAGGGAATGACGCCTGCGCGACCGCTGACGCACGACCTGTTCAAGGACGTACTCGAAGCCGTGGGGCAGACCCTCACCGAGGTCCGCATCACCGACCTGCGGGAAGGTGTCTTCTACGCCGAGCTGGTCTTCGCCAGCGGCGTCGAGGTCAGCGCCCGCCCCTCGGACGCCATAGCGCTCGCACTGCGCACCGGGACGCCGATCTACGGCAGCGACGGTGTGCTGGACGACGCGGGAATCGCGATCCCCGACGAGCAGGAGGACGAGGTGGAGAAATTCCGCGAGTTCCTCGACCAGATCTCGCCGGAGGACTTCGGTACCAGCAACCAGTGACCCGCCTGGGATGGGCAAGGTTGCCACGATGAGACCATTCGGGGAGGCGTTCCCTGTGCCGGTCACATCAAACCACTCGTGGGGTGACTTTCACTCGGCGTGCCGAGTGTGGCGATCGTTGACGCACCCCTGGTGACTGCCTACCGTCGAAGTGGAAAGTCCCGTGGCACGTGCGCGCGGTGTTCGGGACGTGAAGGACGGAGGGCGGCGTGAGAAGCACCGGCGACGGTTCGGCGACCGGCGGCCCGTATCCGACCCGGGGGGCACTGGCCCGTGCCGCGGAGCCGGGGACGGCAGGAGCGGCGGGGGCGGCTCCGGCCGGCGACGCGGAGCCCGAGCAGATCGGCTACCGCGGCCCCACGGCCTGTGCGGCCACCGGCATCACCTACCGGCAGCTGGACTACTGGGCGCGTACCGGCCTGGTCGAGCCCAGCGTCCGCCCGGCCTACGGCTCGGGCACCCAGCGGCTGTACAGCTTCCGGGACGTGGTCGTCCTCAAGATCGTCAAGCGGCTGCTCGACACGGGTGTGTCGCTGCAGAACATCCGGACGGCCGTACGCCATCTGCGCTCGGTCGGCCCCGCGGAACTGGCCAGGATGACCCTGATGAGCGACGGCGCCACCGTCTACGAGTGCACCTCGCCCGCCGAGGTCGTCGACCTGCTCCAGGGCGGCCAGGGCATCTTCGGCATCGCGGTGGGCGTGGTCTGGCGGGACGTGGAGTCCTCGCTGTCCGAGCTGCACGGCGAGCGGGTGGACACCGGCGAGACCCTCGTCGGGCACAACCCGGCCGACGAGCTGGCCAGACGGCGTAACCGGGCGGTCTGACGGCGCCGCCGGCGCCGCTCGCCGTACACGTGTACGGCGATTGTCGGTGCCGTGCGGCACGATCGGTGGTGTGAGAAGTACGCCCACGATCCTCCACCTGGACATGGACGCGTTCTTCGCCGCGGTCGAGCAGGCCTCCAAGCCGAGCCTGCGGGGCAAGCCGGTGGTCGTCGGCGGGCTCGGACCCCGCGGCGTGGTCGCGACCGCGTCCTACGAGGCGCGCGTGCACGGCGTCCACTCCGCCATGGCCATGGCGCACGCCCGCCGCCTGTGCCCCAATGCCGCGTATCTGGTGCCGCGCTTCGGCATCTACCGGCGGATCAGCGACATCGTGATGGCGCTGCTCGCCGAGGTCTCGCCGCTGATAGAGCCGCTCAGCCTGGACGAGGCCTTCGTGGACCTGGAGGCCGGCGACCTCGCCGGCGACCCGCGGGCGGTCGCAGAGCGGCTGCGGGCCGACATCCGGGCCGCCACCGGCCTGACCGCCTCGGTCGGGCTCGCGGGCTCCAAACTGCTCGCCAAGATCGCCTCCGAGCAGGCCAAGCCGGACGGCCTGGTGGTGGTCGAGCCGGGCACCGAGCGCGCGTTGCTCGACCCGCTGCCGGTGCGCACCCTGTGGGGCGTCGGGCCCGCCACTGCCGAGCACCTGCGGCGGGCGGGCATCCTCACCGTGGCCGAGATCGCGCAGGCCGGCGAGCCGGAGCTGGTCAGGCTGCTGGGCAAGGCGCACGGCAGCTCACTGCACGCCATGGCGGCCGGGCTGGACAACCGCCCGGTCGTCGCCGACCGGGACGTGAAGTCGATCTCGGTCGAGGACACCTTCGACACCGACCTGACCGACCGCGCCCGGGTGCGGTTCGAGATCGACCGGCTCGCCGACCGCTGCGCGCAGCGGCTGCGTGGCGCCGGCCGGTCGGGGCGGACGGTGGTGGTCAAGATCCGGCGGTACGACTTCTCGACGCTGACCCGCTCCGAGACGCTGCGGGCGCCCACCGACGACCCCGCCGTGGTCAAGGAGACCGCCCGCAGGCTCGCCGAGGCCGTCGACACCACCGGCGGGGTGCGGCTGCTGGGCGTCGGCGTGTCGGGCCTTGCCGACTTCACCCAGGAGGACCTGTTCGCGCAGGCGGCGCAGAGCCTGCGCGAGGCGGACCCGGGCGCCGGGCAGGGCGGCGGGAGCGGGCCGCAGGCGCCGCAGGAGCTGCCGGTGGCGCCCCCGCCGGAGCCGGAGCGCGCGGAGCGCTGGCTGCCGGGCCAGGACGTGGCGCACACCGAGTACGGCGCCGGATGGGTGCAGGGCAGTGGCGTCGGCCGGGTCACCGTTCGCTTCGAGGTGCCCGCGGACCGCGAGCCGGGCCGGGTGCGTACCTTCGCCGTCGACGACCCCGCCCTCTCCCGGGCGGAACCGCCGGCGCTGACCGGCCCCCCGGCCCCCGCGGGCCGCCCGTGAGCCTGCCGCCGAGCGGGCCGCACGCCGGGAGCCGGTCGCTGCGGGCCGGGAAGGGGCCGCGGGTCAGGCGGGGTCGCCGGGCCGCTGGTCGCCGCCGGCCAGTTCACCGAAGTCCCGCGGGCCGCCCCCGCCGCCGTCCGCGGCGGTCGGCACCTGCATGCCGTAGTGGTGGTAGAGCTGCAGCTCCTGCTCGGGCGACAGGTGCCGCCCCACGCCGAAGTCCGGTGCGTCCCTGATCAGGGACTTCTTGTACGGCACCCGCAGGGTGTCGCCCACCAGCTCGCTCGGCTCCAGCGGTACGAACGCGTCGCGGGTGAAGAGGCCGGTCCGCACGGCGGCCCACTCCGGGGTGCCGGTCGCGTCGTCGAGGTACACCTCGTCCACCGTGCCGATCTTCGTACCGTCCCGGTCGAGGGCGCGGCGGCCGATGAGGCTTCGCGGATCGATGTCGGTCTGCACGGTCCCTCCAACCACGGGCGGCTGCTGTTGGTTACCACCAAAAGCCACATCTGTGGCGATGTCGACCGGAATGTCGGATCGGCCGCCCTCCGAAGCGCGCTGGTAGGCTGGACAGCGGCTGCTGACCCCGTGCGGGAGAGTCCTCCGAGAGCGTGCCGCAGCGGCATCTCGGAGGCGCCGAAGGAGCAAATCCTCCCCGGAATCTCTCAGGCATCCGTACCGCAGGGGCGAGGTCACTCTGGAAAGCAGGACCCGCCCCGGGGCGCCGTTCACGGGACGGGTCTTCACCGAAGGTGAAAGTCGTCCCGCGCAGGGCCGGCGAAGCTCTCAGGTACTGATGACAGAGGGGGAGGCCGTACGGGTGCCCGCGCCGGGCACCCCCGAAGGTCGTCGCAGACCAGGAGGCCTCCGCAGATGACTGATCCGACCGCCCGCCGCACCCCGCTCGCCGATCTCGAAGCCGGCCTGCCCTTCGCCCGCCGCCACATCGGCCCCGACGCCGCGGACCGGGCCAAGATGCTCGCCCATGTGGGGTACGGCTCGCTCGACGAGCTGACGGACGCGGCCGTGCCGGACACCATCAGGAGCGCCGCCGCCCTCGCGCTGCCCGCGGCCCGCACCGAGGCCGAGGTGATCGCGGAGCTGCGCGCCTTGGCCGACCGCAACCAGGTGCTGACCCCGATGATCGGCCTGGGCTACTACGGCACCTTCACCCCGCCGGTGATCCTGCGCAACGTCATGGAGAACCCCGCCTGGTACACGGCGTACACGCCCTACCAGCCGGAGATCTCGCAGGGCCGGCTCGAAGCCCTGATCAACTTCCAGACCGTGGTCGCCGACCTCACCGGGCTGCCCACCTCCGGCGCCTCGCTGCTGGACGAGGGCACCGCGGCCGCCGAGGCGATGGCGCTGTCCCGGCGGGTCGGCAAGGTCAAGAACGGCGTCTTCCTGGTCGACGCCGACACCTTCCCGCAGACCACCGCCGTCATCGGCACCCGCGCGGAGCCGGCCGGCGTCGAGGTCGTGGTCGCGGACCTGACCGGCGGCATCCCGGCCGACGTCGCGGAGCGCGGCGTCTTCGGTGTGCTGCTGCAGTACCCGGGCGCCTCCGGCGCGGTGCGCGACCTGCGCCCGGTCATCGAGCAGGCGCACGGCCTCGGCGCGGTCGTCACGGTCGCCGCCGACCTGCTGGCGCTGACCCTGCTCACCTCGCCGGGCGCGCTGGGCGCCGACATCGCGGTGGGCACCACCCAGCGCTTCGGCGTCCCCATGGGCTTCGGCGGACCGCACGCGGGCTACATGGCGGTGCGCGAGTCCTACGCCCGCAACCTGCCGGGGCGCCTGGTCGGGGTCTCCGTCGACGCCGACGGCGACACCGCCTACCGGCTGGCGCTGCAGACCCGCGAGCAGCACATCCGCCGGGAGAAGGCCACCAGCAACATCTGCACCGCCCAGGTGCTGCTCGCGGTGATGGCCGGGATGTACGCGGTCTACCACGGCCCCGAGGGCCTGGCGCAGATCGCCCGCCGCACGCACCGCTACGCGGCCGTACTGGCCGAGGGCCTGCGCGCCGCCGGGGTGCAGACCGTGCACGACGGGTACTTCGACACCCTCACCGCCCGGGTGCCGGGCCGGGCCGCCGAGGTGGTCGCCGCGGCCCGCGAGGCGGGCGTCAACCTGCGGCAGACCGACGCCGACCTGGTCGGCATCTCCTGCGACGAGACCACCGACCGGGCCGCGCTGACCTCGGTCCTGGCCGCCTTCGGCGCCAGCGGGGACATCGACGTGGACGCGCTGGACGCCGCGGCCCCCGACGCGCTGCCCGCCGCCCTGGTCCGCACCGAGCCTTACCTGACGCACCCGGTCTTCCACCTGCACCGCAGCGAGACCGGGATGCTGCGCTACCTGCGCCGCCTCGCCGACCGCGACTACGCGCTGGACCGCGGCATGATCCCGCTGGGGTCGTGCACGATGAAGCTGAACGCGACCACCGAGATGGAGCCGGTCACCTGGACCGAGTTCGGGGCGCTGCACCCCTTCGCGCCCGCCGAGCAGGCCGAGGGCTACCTGACCCTGATCCGCGGTCTCGAGGACCAGCTCGCCGAGGTCACCGGCTACGACAAGGTCAGCCTCCAGCCGAACGCCGGGTCGCAGGGCGAGCTGGCCGGGCTGCTCGCGGTCCGCGCCTACCACCGGGCCAACGGCGACACCGGCCGCACGGTGTGCCTGATCCCCTCCTCTGCGCACGGCACCAACGCCGCGAGCGCCGTGATGGCCGGTATGAAGGTCGTCGTGGTCAAGACCGGCCAGGACGGTGACGTGGACGTCGCCGACCTGCACGCCAGGATCGAGCAGCACCGCGACGAGCTGGCCGTGCTGATGGTCACCTACCCCTCCACGCACGGCGTCTTCGAGGACAACATCACCGACATCTGCGCCGCCGTGCACGACGCGGGCGGCCAGGTCTACATGGACGGCGCGAACCTCAACGCGCTCGTCGGCCTCGCCCGGCCCGGCCGCTTCGGCGCCGACGTCTCGCACCTGAACCTGCACAAGACCTTCTGCATCCCGCACGGCGGCGGCGGTCCCGGTGTCGGCCCGGTCGCGGTGCGCGCGCACCTGGCCCCGTACCTGCCCAACCACCCGCTGCAGCCCGCCGCGGGTCCCGCGACGGGCGTCGGCCCGGTCTCGGCGGCCCCCTGGGGCTCCGCGGGCATCCTGCCGATCTCCTGGACCTACGTGCGGCTGATGGGCGCCGAGGGGCTCAGGCAGGCCACCCAGCAGGCGGTGCTGAGCGCCAACTACGTCGCCAAGCGCCTGGAGCCGCACTACCCGGTGCTCTACACCGGTCCCGGCGGCCTGGTCGCGCACGAGTGCATCATCGACCTGCGCCCGCTGGCCAAGGAGACCGGCGTCAGCGTCGACGACATCGCCAAGCGGCTGATCGACTACGGCTTCCACGCCCCGACGATGTCCTTCCCCGTCGCCGGCACCCTGATGATCGAGCCGACCGAGAGCGAGGACCTCGCCGAGCTGGACCGCTTCTGCGACGCGATGATCGCGATCCGCGGCGAGGCCGACCGGGTCGGCTCCGGTGAGTGGCCCGCGGACGACAACCCGCTGCAGGGCGCACCGCACACCGCGGCTGCGCTGGGCGGCGACTGGGACCACGCCTACACCCGGCAGGAGGCGGTCTTCCCCGCCGGTGTGTCACCCGCCGACAAGTACTGGCCGCCAGTGCGGCGGATCGACGGCGCCTACGGCGACCGCAACCTGGTCTGCTCCTGCCCGCCGCTGGACGCCTACGACGAGTGAGTGACCCGCCCGGCCGCTGCGGCGGCCGGGCGCACACATGGCGAAGCCGGTTCCCTGGAAAGCGGGGGAACCGGCTTTGTGTGCTGCGGCGCGACGGTGCGGGCGTCAAGCCGCGGTGGTGATGTGCTCGGTGCCGAGCGGGCGGTGCGGTGCGATGATCTGCCCGTCGGGCAGCAGCTCCCCGGTGTCCTCGAAGAGCAGCACGCCGTTGCACAGGAGGCTCCAGCCCTGCTCGGGGTGGTGGGCCACGGTGAAAGCGGCCTCACGGTCAGGGCCTTCTGCGGTCGGGCACTGCGGCTTGTGCTGGCACATGGATCGAGTCTTTCGCTGCGTGAGGTGAGTGGTGCGGTTGGTCGCGCGATCTGATTCCTGCATCTCCGTCCCCCGATTGTGCGTGCGGCCGGTCCCAGTGTTGCCCTCCTGGCGTCAATCCGCAGGGATTTCAGCGAGGCGGTGCTCCAGGGGGGAAGACGCGTCACCCACCCGGGCGGTTGCCGTCACGTTGCGTTCACAACAGCTGCGTGTTCACGCACGAAGCGGTCGTCCCCGCACATGCGCAAGGCGGTGCCCGGCGGCCTCGTACGGCCGCCGGACACCGCCTGTGGGCGTGCCGGGGGTGCCGGGGTCAGGCGGGTGAGCCCATCAGCGGCGGCGGCGCCAGTCGTACGCTCAGCGCCGGCGCCAGCTCGGTCAGCCGGTGCACCCGGTGCGAGGCGATGCCGGGCGGCGCGGGCGCCAGCGGCACCAGCAGGTCGTCCGGGTCGGGCTGGGCGGTCGCCGCCTCGGCCCGCGCGTCGCAGTGCAGCCACAGCGCCAGCATGTAGAGCCCCGGCACCGACAGCAGATGCGGCTGGTACGTCGCCGGCAGCGCCTCCGCCTGGAGCAGCGCCCGCTCGATGGAGACCAGGAACGGCCCCTCGGAGAACCGCGAGAACACCCAGCCGTCGGGGGTCACCACGGTCTCGCCCGCAGCGGCCACCCGGGCACCTGCCCTGATATGGAACCGCCAGCCGGTCAGCCGCGCCTGCGGCAGTGCTCCGGGAACGGCCGCCGGTTCGAACACATGGACAGGCAGCGGGTGTTCGGCGGCCAGCGGCCCTTCTGCGGTGCGCAGCGCCGGTGTCCTGGCTTCCAGGACCGCGGTGGGCGAACTGAGCGCGGCGAGCACGCTCAGCAGGGCTGGGGCAGGTGCTGGGGGAACAAGCAGCGGCATGATGTCGCCTCTCACTGGGAGACACGTGGTGCGGGGAGGGCGGGCGCGGACGGCACGGTCGGTTTCGATGCTCTGCGGGTGACCTGCTCAGGCACGTCCGGCGACGGCGGATGCTTTGCCTTGTGCGCGGAGTTTATACGACCTGTGTTCGCTCCGTGTTTCGTCTAGTCGCTGCCAGTATTACGCGCAAGGCGAGAATTCGCCTTCTTCCGGGGACGTGTCGATGGCATTACCGCAGCGTATGGGGAGGGCGGTGCATATTTCTGCCCGCCACGGACGGCCGGATCCCGACGGTCATTTCACCGGCTCTTCCGCAGGTCCCGTGGCATCGGAATGTGCCGCTGGAACGTGCGCGCTTCTCTCCTACCGCTAGCCTAGCGTTCCCCGGCACGCCGATGTGGCGTTATCGATCATTTGGGTGGGCATCCTCCGATGGGCGGCCGTGCGGCGGCCGACTGAGGAGGGAGGCGTCGATGGGGGAGAAGGTCGTCGCCAGAGGGTTCGACACCGCCGACCGAGGGCGCTACCGGCACAAGCTCCAGCAGTGCCTGCTGGGGCTGGAGCGGCTGTTGGAGGCCAAGCGATTCGACCGGCCGCGCAATCTGATGGGCCTGGAGATCGAATTGAATCTCGCGGATTCCGCGGGACTGCCGCGCATGATGAACGAAGAAGTGCTGGAGCGCATCGCGAGCAACGATTTCCAGACCGAGCTGGCTCAGTTCAACATTGAAGTGAACATAGCCCCGCACCGGCTTTCCGGGCCGGTCCTCGACCGGCTCGCCGAGGAACTGCGGACCGGGCTTGCATACGCCGACCGGATGGCGGGCGACGTCGGTGCGCACATCGTGATGGTCGGAATTCTGCCGACCCTCGAAGCACAGGACCTGGTCTCCGCCAACCTCTCACGCGCCGACCGCTACACCCTGCTCAACGACCGCATCCTGGCGATGCGCGGCGAGGACATCACCCTGGACATCCAGGGCGTCGAGCACCTGGTGTACGCCTCCGCCTCCATCGCCCCCGAGGCCGCCTGCACCTCCACCCAGATGCACCTGCAGGTCACCCCCGGCCGCTTCGCCGCGGTCTGGAACGCCGCCCAGGCGGTGTCGGGGCCGCAGGTCGCCGTCGGCGCCAACTCGCCCTTCCTCTTCGGCCGCGAACTGTGGCGGGAGACCCGCCCGCTGCTCTTCCAACAGGCCACCGACACCCGCCCGCAGGAGCTGCGCGCCCAGGGTGTACGCCCGCTGACCTGGTTCGGCGAGCGGTGGATCGACACGCCGCTCGACCTCTTCGCCGAGAACCTGCGCTACTTCCCCGCGCTGCTGCCGATCTGCGACGACGAGGACCCGCTGCGGGTGCTGGACGAAGGGGGAGTGCCGCACCTGCGCGAGCTGACCCTGCACAACGGCACGATCTACCGCTGGAACCGCCCCGTCTACGCCGTCGTCGACGGCGTCCCGCACCTGCGGGTCGAGAACCGGGTGCTGCCCGCGGGGCCCACCGTCGCCGACGTGCTGGCCAACGCCGCCTTCTACTACGGCCTGGTCAGGGCGCTGGCCGAAGCGCCGCGCCCGGTCTGGCACCGGCTCCCCTTCGGGGCCGCGGCCGCCAACTTCGACGCGGGCTGCCGGGACGGCATCGGCGCGGTCATGCACTGGCCACGCGGGCGCGGCGGCCTGGCCGAGGTCCCCGCCGCCGAGCTGATCAGGGACGAGCTGCTGCCGCTCGCCGCCGCGGGCCTGGACGGCTGGGGCATCGGGCCCGCCGACCGCGACCGCTACCTCGGCATCATCGAGGAGCGCTGCCGGCTGCACACCAACGGCGCCGAATGGCAGTCCGCGTCCTTCCACCGGCTGCTGGAGCGCACCCCCGACCGGCGGGCCGCACTGGCCGCGATGACCCGGCGCTACCGTGACAACAGCTGCGGCGGGGAACCCGTGCACCGCTGGCCCGCGGTCTGAGACCCGGTCCGAGACCCGCGGCTGCTCAAGGGGGTGGCTCCGCGGCCGACGGCGCGATCTTCGTATCTTGTCCGGAGACACCTGCGCCGTTGGAGGACCCGCATGCACACAGAGCCGTACCCGGTGGATGCGGAGCCCGGGCTGCCGGACCGGACGCTGCGCAACGAGACGCTGATCGTGCTCGCGCTCTCGCTGGGCGCCAGCGGCGTCTCCGCGCTGATCAGCTTCACCGGCTCCGTCACCAGGCCCGGCGCGCTCAAGAACCAGGCGGCGACGCTGGTCGGCTCCTACGCGCCGGACCGGCCCTGGCTCGACCTGGCCTGGCAGCTGTTCTACATCGCCACCGCCCTGGCCCCGGTCGCCCTGGTCGCGCACCTCCTGGGCCGCGAGCGGGCCGGGATGCGCTCGATCGGCTTCGACCTGACCCGCCCGCGCCTCGACCTGGCCAGGGGCGCCGTCGTCGCCGCGGTGATCGGCGGAACAGGCCTCGCCTTCTACCTGGGCGCGCGGGCGGCCGGCTTCAACCTGACGGTCGTGCCCGAGTCGCTGCCGAACGTCTGGTGGAAGATTCCGGTGCTGATCGCCTCCGCCGTGCAGAACGCGGTACTCGAAGAGGTGATCGTGGTCGGCTACCTGCTGCGCCGGCTGGACCGGCTCGGCTGGACGCCCCTGGCGGCGCTCGCCGCGAGCGCGGTGCTGCGCGGCTCTTACCACCTCTACCAGGGCATCGGCGGCTTCTTCGGCAACATGGCGATGGGCGTCGTCTTCGTCCTGCTCTACCGCCGCTGGGGCCGGGTGGGGCCGCTGGTCGCCGCGCACGCCCTGATCGACACGGTCGCCTTCGTCGGCTACGCCCTGCTGGCGGGGAAGGTCGGCTGGCTGCCCACCGCCTGACGGCGGGCAGCGCCGCTCGTCACGGCACGGCGTGCAGTTCGCCGTCGACCACCGTCACCGCGGAGCCGGTCAGCCGCACCCGGTCGCCGTCCAGCCGGGTGCGCACCAGGCCGCCGCGGGCAGAGGCCTGCCACCCGGCCAGCTCGGCGCGGCCGAAACGGGCGGCCCAGAAGGGCGCGAGCGCGGTGTGGGCGCTGCCGGTGACCGGGTCCTCGTCGATGCCCACGGCCGGGAAGAAGCCGCGCGAGACGAAGTCGTACCCGGCGGCGGGGTCGGCTGCCGCCGCCGTCGCGATCACCCCGCGCCGCGACAGCCGGGCCAGCGCGGCGAAGTCCGGGGCCAGCGCGCGTACCGCGCCCTCGTCCGCCAGCTCGACCAGCAGGTCGCCGCAGTCGGGGCCGGTGTCGTGCACGCTCAGCGGAGCCGCACCCAGTGCCTGCGCCAGGCCCTCGGGCGCCGGCTCGGGCGTCAGCGGTGCGGCGGGGAAGTCCAGGGTGATCGTGCCGTCGCCGTCGGTCTCGGCGGTCAGGACGCCCGCCCTGGTGCGGAAGGCGATGACACCGCCGGCCGCGCCCGTGGTCCGCAGGACGTGGGCGGTGGCCAAGGTGGCGTGCCCGCACAGGCCCACCTCCGTGGTGGGGGTGAACCAGCGCAGCGCCCACCCGGCGTCCGGCGCGCCCGTCAGCGGGTGGGCGAACGCGGTCTCCGACAGGTTGACCTCGGCTGCGACCTGCTGCAGCCAGCGGTCGGCGGGGAAGGCTCCGGCGTCCAGCAGCAGCACCCCGGCGGGATTCCCGGCGAAAGGGCGGTCGGTGAACGCGTCGACGATACGGATACGCATGGCGAGAGCGTAGGGGACCGGCGGTCGCGCGCGCCGCCGCACGGCCGGGACCGCCGGAGGGCTGCCTGCGGGAGCGGGTCAGGCGTGCTGCGCGACCTCGTCGGTGAGGGTGGAGCGGACCTGCTCGCGCAGTTCCGGGCTGTCGCTGTGCCCGTGCACGGAGACGGCGTGCTCGGTTGCGGCACGCACCACTTCCTCCTCCTCGCCGGAGATGGTGAGGGTGCAGTTGGACTCGCTGGGGAACTGCCTGCAGTCGGCGACCTTGCGCATGGCGCATCTCCTCCTTCTGCTCCTCGCCGAGTCTAGGCCGCGGGCACCCGCCCGCGGCGGTGCTGCGGCGGCCCGTACGGGGAAGACCGTATTGCGCCGCCGCGGGCCGCCCTGCTGGGCTGGGGACAAGGAGGAGGCGAGCGCCATGACCGCTGCCCCGGAGGCCGACACAGCACCGGCGAAGGCCGAAGAAGAACGCGTGATGGACTTCCTCGAGCAGGTGATCACCGACGGGGCCGCCGCCATGGCGGGCCTGTGCACCTCGATCGGCGACCGGCTCGGCATCTATACGGCGATGGCGTCCGCAGGCCCGCTCACCTCCGCGGAACTCGCGGCGAGGACCGGCCTGGACGAGCGCTACCTGCGCGAGTGGCTGGCCGCCCAGGTCGCCGGCGAGTACGTCGGGTACGACGCAGAGTCCGACCGCTACGAGCTCCCGGCCGAGAAGGCCGCGGTCCTGGCCGACCCCGACGCGCCGACGTACGCGGCCGGGATGTTCACCATGCTGCAGGCGCTCTACGGCACCGAGGACGCGCTGCTCGACGCCTTCCGCACCGGTGAGGGGGTCGGCTGGGGCGAGCACGGACCCGCGCTCTTCGAGGGCACCGCGAAGTTCTTCCGGCCCGGATACGCCGCCGCGCTCGTGCCGGAGTGGATCGCCGCGGTCGACGGGATGACCGCCAAGCTGGAGCGGGGCGGCCGCGTCGCCGACGTCGGCTGCGGCTACGGGCACTCCACGCTGCTGATGGCCGAGGCCTTCCCCGCCTCCCGCTTCCACGGCTTCGACTTCCACCGCCCCTCCGTCGAGGCGGCCCGCGGGCTCGCCGCACAGGCCGGGCTCAGCGACCGGGTGGAGTTCGACGTGGGGACGGCACAGGACTTCCCCGGCGGCGACTTCGACCTGGTCACCTTCTTCGACTGCCTGCACGACATGAGCGACCCCGGCGGCGCCCTGCGGCACACCGCGGACGCACTCGCCGAGGGCGGCACCTGCCTGCTGGTGGAGCCGAACATGTCCGCCGACATCCGCGAGAACGTCCACCCGATCGGCCGCGGCATGTCCGCCGCCTCGGTGGCCGTCTGCCTGCCGTCCGCGCTCGCCCAGCCAGGACCCGAGGCGCTCGGCAACCACGCCGGCGAGGAGGCCATGCGGCACATCGCCGACGAGGCGGGCCTGCACCACTGGGCGCTCGCCGCCGAGAGCCCGGTCAACCGGGTCTACGCGCTCGCCCGCTGACCCGCGGCGGCCGCCCCGCCTTGACCGGTGATCCGGCGCTGGTCAGGCTGGATGCATGGGCACGGTCGGGGAGGCCGCACTGCGCCGCGTACTGGCCGTGGTGGACCTGCTGATCGACGCCGACGACGAGGACGCGCTCGTTCCGGTGCTGCTCCCGATGCTGCTCGCGGCCCTGCCGGGTGACAGCGTCGTATGGACCCCGCACCCGGGTTCCGCCGCCCCGCTCACCCTGCCCCGCGACCTGCTCGCCCCGAGCCTGTTGGCCGCCTTCCGGCACGGCGCCGCCGCCGACCCGCTGGTCGTGCACACCACCGGCGGCCCGGGCACACCCGTCCGCCGCTCGGCCATGCAGAGCCGCGCCGAATACCACGCCCTGCCGCTCTACGCGGACGTCTACCGGAAGGTGGGCGCGGACGACCAGCTGGCCATGGCCTTCCCCGCGGGGCGGGAGGGTGGCGCCGAGCGCCGGGTGTGCCTGGCCGTCAACCGCAGCGGCAGCGACTTCACCGACGCCGACCTGGCCGTCGCGGCCATGCTCAGGCCCCGCCTCGCCCGCACCCTCGACCGGCTGCACCGCACCCCGCCGGCCCGTGCCCTGGTCAGCCGCCGCGAGGCGGAGGTGCTGACGCTGCTGGCGCACGGCCTGACCAACGAGCAGATCGGCCACCGGCTGGCGATCAGCCCGCGCACCGTCGACAAGCACCTGGAGCACGCCTACGCCAAGCTGCGGGTCTGCGGCCGGGTGGACGCGGCGAACGTGTGGCTGGCGGGGCCGCGGCCCTGAGCGTCAGCCCTTGGACTGGTTGAACCGCACCTCGTTGCCCGCGGGGTCGCGGAAGGCGCAGTCGCGTACGCCGTAGGGCTGGTCGGTCGGCTCCTGGACGACGTCGGCGCCGGCGCCCTGGACGCGGTCGAAGGTCTGGTCGACGTCGTCGGTCCAGAAGACCACGCGGGCGTAGACGCCCTTGGCCATCAGGTCGGCCACCGCGCTGCGGTCCGCGGGTGACATGTTCGGGTTGGCGGCCGGCGGTTCGAGGACGATGTCGACCTCGGGCTGGGAGGGCGAGCCGATGGTGACCCAGCGCATGTCGCCGTAGCCGACCTCGTTGCGCACTTCGAGGCCGAGCACGTCCCGGTAGAACTCGATGGCCTTGTCGTGGTCGTCGACGGCCAGGAAGGTGTGTGAGAGCTTGATGTCCATGCAGCTCACGCTAGGGCAGGACCCGCACCCCTGGCTTCTTTGTTCCTGACCGGTCGGGTGACCATCTTCGCGACGCAGGCCGGCAGCGCGGACAGCTCCGAGTGGTTGCGGGCGCGGTAGGCGCTCGGCGTCTCGCCCACCAGCTCGGTGAAGCGTGAGCTGAACGAGCCGAGCGAGGAGCAGCCGACGGCCATGCACACGTCGGTCACCGACATGTCGCCCCGCCGCAGCAGGGCCTTGGCCCGCTCGATCCTGCGGGTCATCAGGTATGCGTACGGCGTCTCGCCGAAGGCCGCGCGGAAGCTGCGCGAGAAGTGCCCGGGCGACATCACGGCCTCGCGGGCGAGCGCCGAGACGTCCAGCGGCCGCGCGTAGTCGCGGTCCATGCGGTCGCGGGCTCGCCGCAGTCTCACCAGGTCCGACCTGTCCATGGGGCCAGTATGCCCACACCCTCCGACAGTCCTTGCGTTCCGACCGCTCCCGATATATCGTTGAAGCATCGCGAACGATCACGATAGGAGATTGCGTTATGCATGGACACGGACATGGACACGAGCACGGCCCCTGCGGTCACGACCGCCACGGATGGGGCGAGCACGAGGGCCGCAGGGCCGCTTTCGGGCCGTTCGGACCGCCCTTCGGCGGCGGCCCCTTCGGGCCCGGCGGACGGGGCCGCGGGGGACCGCGCGGCCGGGCCAGGCGCGGTGACGTACGGGCCTCGATCCTGGCCCTGCTCAAAGACCGGCCGATGCACGGCTACGAGATGATCCAGGAGATCGCCGAGCGCAGCGGCGGCGCGTGGAAGCCGAGCCCCGGCTCGGTCTACCCGACGCTGCAGCTGCTGGAGGACGAGGGCCTGATCAGCAGCGAGAGCGAGGGCGGCAAGAAGCTGTTCACGCTCACCGACGCCGGCGCCCAGGAAGCCGAGGCGGGACCCGAGGCGCCCTGGGAGGACGCCGGCCGCGGCATCGACTGGGACGCCATGAACGAGATAAGGAAAGCCGGCGGCGGCCTCGTCGAGGCCTTCCGCCAGGTCTGGGCCACCGGCACCCCCGAGCAGCGCGACAAGGCGCTGACCGTGGTGAACGAGGCCCGCAAGCGGCTCTACCTGATCCTGGCCGACGAGGACACCGGCCGGGACTGAGCCACCCGGCGGCCCGGGGCGGCTCCCCGGGCCGCGGTACCGCGTCGGGCCGGCCGCGGGGATCACACCCCGGGCCGGCTCGATCCGCGTATCAGCAGCCGGGTCGGGATGATCCGCGGCTGCGCCTCGACGGTGTCCACCGTCGTGGAGTCGATCAGCCCGCGCAGCGCCTCCACCGCCGCCACCCCGAGCCCCCGCTGGTCCTGCGCGACCGTGCTCAGGGCCGGCCGCACCAGGGCCGCCGCGTCGATGTCGTCGAAGCCGACCACCGCCAGGTCGCGCGGCACGGAAAGACCGGCGTCCGCGGCCGCGTGAATGGCGCCGATCGCCATCTGGTCGCCCGCCGCGAAGATCGCGGTGGGCCGGTCGGGCACCGACAGCAGCCGCTTGCCCGCGGCCTCGCCGCTGGCCAGGAAGAAGTCCCCCTCCGTCACGTACTCCGGCGGCACGCTCAGCCCCAGCCGGGAGCAGGCCCGCAGATAGCCCGCGAGCCGCTCGGCGGCCGGCGGCAGGTGCAGCGGCCCGGTGACGGTCGCGATCCTGCGGTGGCCCAGCTCGTACAGGTGCTGCACGGCGGCCTCCGCGCCCGCCGCGTTGTCCGAGCTGACCCGGACCGTACGCGGCCCGGTGAAGGCGGTGTCGATGCCCGCGCAGGGCACCGTGGAGTCGGCGAGCACCCGCAGGCAGCGGTCGTCCGGCGGTGTGGTCAGCACGATCACCCCCTCCAGGTTGTGCCGCTGCACCGCCTGCAGGTGCGCGCCGTCCTGGTCCTGCTCGCCCGGTGTGGTCAGCAGCATCAGGTGGTAGTCCGCGTCCGACAGGGCCGTGCGCACCGCGCTGAGCAGGCCCAGCAGGAAGGGGTTGTGCTGGCCCAGCGCCTCCTGCCCGCTGTCCCACACCAGGCCTATGGTGTCGGAGCGGCGGCGTACCAGCGTGCGGGCGGGTTCGTTGGGCGCGTACCCCAACTCGCTGGCCAGTCGCCGGATCTTGGCCCGCGTGGCCTCGCTCACCTCGGCCCGGTCGTTCAGCGCCCGGGAGACGGTGGCGGTCGACACACCGCTGCGGCGGGCGAGTTCACGGATGTTCACGGCATACCCGTTCTGCGCGAGTGGACAGTGGAGACAGGGTCGGGGCGGGGTCGGCGGCGGTGTGGAGGCGGTGGGCAGGTGGTACGGGGGCGGTGCGGAGGAGGTGTGCGCAGGTCGCAAAATGCTTCCTGCGCACAGTCTTGACGATCAGTCGGGGCAAGGACAGACTTCCCGCCGATCGGAAACGTTTACGGCAATCGGCCCCGGTCCGCCGGGGACCCCCAACAGGAACGGGACGCCTGCGATGCCAACGAACGCTCGACGACTACGCATGAGAAGCCTCCTGACACTCGCCACCGCGGCCGCCTGCGTCGCGGCCGTGGCCTCCGTACCGGCACAGGCCGGCGACAACCCGAGCTACACCAACCCCAAGGCCCCCGTCGACGTCCGGGTCAAGGACCTCCTCAAGCGTATGACGCTGGAGGAGAAGATCGGGCAGATGGACCAGATCTCCGTCGTCAGGATGCAGGGCGACTGCGAGTGGAGCGGTGGTGCCTACACCGAATCCTGCATGAAGTCCGTACTGGTCGACAATGCCGCGGGCTCGGTCCTCTCCGGCGGCGGCGCCGGTCCGTCCGTCAACACGCCCCAGAACTGGGCGACGATGGTCAACACCGTGCAGAAGTACGCGATCGACAACTCGCGCCTGCACATCCCGATCATCTACGGCGTCGACGCCGTCCACGGCCACAACAACGTGCTCGGTGCCACGATCTTCCCGCAGGAGATCGGCATGGGCTCCACCTGGGACCCGCAACTGGTCCAGGACGCCGGCGCCTCCACCGCCAAGTCCGTCGCCGCCACCGGCATCGACTGGAACTTCGCCCCCGTCGCCGACATCGCCCGCGACCAGCGCTGGGGCCGCTACTACGAGACCTACGGCGAGGACCCGCTGCTGTCCGGCACGCTGGCGTCCGCCGCGGTCCGCGGCATCCAGGGCGCGGACGGCGCCAAGGACGTCGCCGCCACCGTCAAGCACTTCGCCGGCTACGGCGAACCCGGCAACGGCCACGACCGGGTACCGGGCGACGTCTCGATCCGCTACCTCCAGGACACCCTGCTCCCGTCCTACAAGCAGGCGATCGACGCCGGCGCCATGTCCGTCATGGTCAACTCCGGTGCCGTCAACGGCATACCGGCTACCTCCTCGCACTACCTGCTGACCGACGTGCTGCGCGACCGGTGGGGTTTCAAGGGCGTCGTGGTCAGCGACTGGCAGGACGTCCGCGCCCTGCAGACCAGCTACCACATCGCCGCCGACTACCCCGAGGCCGTCGCCAAGGCCGTCAACGCCGGCCTGGACATGGCGATGGAGCCGTACGACGCGCAGGGCTGGAGCGACGGGCTCAAGACCGCCGTGCAGCGCGGCCTGGTCTCCGTCAAGCGGATCGACCAGTCCGTGACCCGCATCCTGACCATGAAGTTCCGCCTCGGACTCTTCGAACACCCCTACGTCGACGCCGCGAAGGCCGACTCCCGGGTGATCGGCGCCGACACCGCGCTGGCCCGGCAGGCCGCGGACGAGTCGCAGGTGCTGCTGCGCAACGACGGCAACGTGCTGCCCGTGGCGGCGTCCACCAAGAAGATCGTCGTCGCCGGCTCCTACGCCGACGACATCAACGACCAGGCAGGCGGCTGGACCGTCGGCTGGCAGGGCGTGCCCGCGGGCGTGCAGCTGCCCGGCACCACCGTGCTCCAGGGCATCAAGGAGGCCGCGCCATCGGGGACGACCGTGGTCGGCGCGACCTCGGCGGACGACGCGGTCGCCCAGGCCAAGGACGCCGACCTGACCGTCGTCGTGGTGGGCGAGAAGGCGGCGGCCGAGGGCTCGGCCGACTCCCCGCGGCCCGAACTGTCCGCCGACCAGCAGGCGCTGGTCAAGTCGCTCAAGGCGACCGGCAAGCCGGTGGTCACCGTGGTGATCGCCGGGCGTCCGCTGGTGCTCGGCGACGCCGACGGCACCCAGGGCCTGCTGATGGCCTGGCTGCCCGGCAGCGAGGGCGGCCACGCGGTCGCCGACGTGCTCTTCGGCAAGGTCAACCCCAGCGGCCGGCTGAGCGCGTCCTGGCCCAAGGACGTCGGCAACGAGCCGCTGTACTACCAGCAGCTCCCCGGCACCAACAGCGGGCCCGAGTCCGGCTACGACGCCGCCTACCGCTTCGGCGCGGGACTGTCCTACACCACCTACTCCGTCGACTCGGTCAAGGCGTCAGCGGCGAGCGTCCGCTCCCGCGACACCGTCAGCCTCAAGGTCGGCGTCTCCAACACCGGTGACCGCGCGGGCGACATGGTCGTGCCCGTCTACGTCTCCCAGGCATCGAGCGACGTGCTCGCACCGCCCGCGAAACTCGTCGCCTTCACCAAGGTGCACCTGGGCGCCGGGCAGAGCACGACCGTGACGCTCACCGTGCCGCCGAGCCGGCTCGCCGTCACCCCCGGCGACATCGACGGCTCCGGCCCGCAGCAGGTGGCCCGCGGGGCGTACGTCTTCACCGCCGGCGCCCAGAGCACGACGGTGACCGTGCGCTGAACCCGCCCGGCCAGCGGCGTGCGAGTACGCCGTCCTGGCGGCGCTGACATGCGGCGGCCGGCCGTGGCCGGGGTCCACCCCCGGTCGCGGCCGGCCGCAATACGCGTGCGCGGCGAGGGCGCAACGGGAAGGCTTGGCTCGCAAGGCCTGGCCTTTCACGGCTCGGATCACACAGCCGCACACCGCTCTGGAGGACCCGTGCACGCCGAGGACGACGACACCTCCGCAGCCGACAGCGACCTGATGGCGAAGGTCTGGGCCGCGCCGGTGCTCGCCGGGCCGCTGCCCGGCTTCGACCCGGACACCGCCCCCGCCGCGCCCGGGCGGCTCTTCGCCGAATGGCTCGGCAAGGCGCTGGCCGACGGTGTGCCCGAGCCGCACATCGTGACGGTCAGCACCGCCGCCGCCGACGGCACGCCCAGCGCCCGGGTGGTGATGCTGCGCGGCATCGACTCCGCGGACTGCGCCGTCCGCTTCGCCGGCGACCGGCTCAGCGGCAAGGGCCGGGACATCTCGGCGCGGCCCGCCGCCGCACTCACCTGGTACTGGCCCGCGCACGGCCGGCAGATCCGCATGGCCGGACCCGTGGACCTGCTGGGCGCCGAGGCCACCCGCCGGGACTTCCTCGGCCGCTCGCCCCACTCCCGGGCCGCCGCCTTCACCGGCAGGGTCAGCGCCCCGCTGGGCGGGCCCGAGGAGTACGAGCGCGAGCGCCGCGCAGCCGAGGACCTGGTGGCCGCGCACCCCGGGCGGATCCCCGCCAGCCACGCCGTCTACCGGCTGCGTGCCGAGGAGGCCGAGTTCTTCCAGGCCCGCCCGGAGCGGTGGCACCTGCGGCTGCGCTACACCCGCGAGGGCGGCGGCTGGTCCCGCACTTTGCTGTGGCCATGACTCATCCCCGCGGAGGAGGGGCGCGCCGCACGCCCCCCTCCGCGGGCTGACGCGTGAATGCCCCGCTGAGCCGATGCGGCACGCCCGTCCGCCCTGGTGGAATGGCAGTCGTGTACAGCGACCACGGGCCGCCCGTCGACCCGGCCCACCCGGCGGACGACGCCCACCTCACCGCGGAGGTGCGCGCCGTCGCCGCGAGCGCCCGGCGGCGTGCGGTCAGGGACGGCGACCCGCAGGCCGACACCGCCCACCTGTTGCACTCACTGCTGGAGAACGACCCCGACGCACGCGCCGCCTGCGACGCGGCAGCCGGCAGCAGCGCCCGGGTGCTGGGCTACCTGGTGCAGCGCAGCATCGGCTACGGGCTGCGCTGGCGCGGCTCGGTGGAGGACTCCGGTGCGCTGCCCACCCTCACGGTCACGGTGCCCGGCTGGAGCCCCGCCGCGGCTGCGGCCTTCCGCACCGCCGTGCAGCTGGCCGGCCGGCGCGGCGGGGCGCAGGCCGACGGCGTCGACCTGCTGCACGCCCTGGCCGCCGACCCCGACTGCCGGGCCGCCGACGTCCTGCGCTCGGCCGGCCTCGACCCCGACGGCCTCCACGACGGCCCGGCCCCGGGACCAGGCGCCATGCCGGGCCCGCGGGAGCCGTAGGGCTCGCAGGATGTCAGGAATTAAAGGGGTGACGGTCCTGTCGCGTGCTGACATGATGACCTGATGCACGTATCCGGGGCCAGGAGCAGAGGACTTGGGCTCGCCCTGCTGTCCGCCTTCGCCTTCGGCGGCTCGGGCGTCGCCGCCAGACCGCTCATCGACCTCGGCATCGACCCGCTGCAGGTCGTGTGGATGCGGGTGGCCGGGGCCGCCCTCATCCTGCTGCCCGTCGCCCTGCGCTCCCGGGCACTGCCCAGGCAGCGGCCCGGCCTCGTCGCCGGCTTCGGCCTGCTGGCCATCACCGGCTGCCAGGCCCTCTACTTCGTGGCCATCGCCCGCATCCCGGTGGGCATCGCCATCCTGGTCGAATTCCTCGGCCCCGCCCTGCTGCTCGGCTGGATCCGCTTCGTCCAGCGGCGCCCCGTCACCCGGGCCGCCGCATCCGGCGTCGTGCTCGCCCTGGCCGGCATGACCTGCGTCGTCGAGGTCTGGTCCGGCCTCGCCTTCGACGCGCTCGGACTGCTCTACGCCTTCGGGGCCGCGTGCTGCCAGGTCGCCTACTTCGTCCTGGCCGACCACGGCACCGACGCGGACGACGCGCCCGAGCCGATCACCGTCATCGCGCACGGGCTCGCCGTCGGCGCGGTCGTCCTCACGGCCGTCGCCCACCCCTGGACCATGGACTGGTCGGGGCTCGCACACCAGGCCGCGCTGGGCGACCGGGACGTGCCGGCCGTTCTGCTCATCGGCTGGATCGTGCTCGTCTCGACCGTCGTCGCCTACCTCACCGGGGTGCTCGCGGTGCGCTCGCTCAGCCCGCAGGTCGCGGGGGTCGTGGCGGGGCTCGAAGCGGTGGTTGCCACGGTGCTGGCCTGGGTGCTGCTCGCGGAACACCTGGGCGCCGCCCAGGTGGTAGGGGGTGCGCTGGTTCTCGCCGGGGCGCTTGTCGCCCAGACCGCCTCCACCCCCTCCCCTCCGGCTTCGCCGGACCCCCTCCCCACTTCCGATCTGACGCCCAGCGCATCCTGACCTGCCGCCTTCGCGGCGGTACGCAGGTGGGTGCCACTTGCTGTGGCGTTGCTTTCTTTCCGCCCGTTCGGGCTGGGCGCGCAGTTCCCCGCGCCCCTGGTTGTTGCCCTCTTCCCGCAGGGTGAGCGTTTTTCAGGGGCTCGGGGAACTGCGAGGCAGGCCCGCCACCGGGGCGCGGGTGGGAGGGGCGAATCCGGGGGGAGGCCATAGGGTGGGGGCGTGATGAATGGCGTGCTTCCTCCTCCCGCTGCCTGACGCGGGCAGCGGACCCGGCCCCGGCGAGTGACTCAGCCGAGGGCCGGCTCGTGGTGTAGACGCGGACTGGGTCCGCCGATCGGTGCTGCCCGCACACAGCGACGAGCCACCGACCCGAACCCCCCCTTCCCACGGGAGTACTCCGTGTTCTTCAGGCATGCCCCGGCCACCCGGGGCCTGATCTACGTCGTCGTCGCAGCTACCGGCTGGGGCACCGCAGGTGCCGTGGCGGCGGCGCTGTACGGGCCCAGCGGCCTCGGCCCGCTGTCCCTCACCTTCTGGCGTGCCGCTGGCGGCTTCGTGCTGCTGCTCGCCGTGCGCATGGCGCGCCGCCGCCCGGCGCGGGCCGGTGGGCGGGTCGCCGTCCACCGGGTCGTGGCGACCGGCGCGGGACTGACCGTCTTCCAGGCCGCCTACTTCTGCGCCGTCCGCTCGACGGGGCTGGCCGTGGCCACCGTCGTGACGCTCGGCTCGGGTCCTGTGCTGATCGCCCTGGCCGCGCGGCTGACCATGGGCGAACGCCTCGGCCGCGGCGGCGCTTTGGCGGTGGCGGGGGCACTCGGCGGGCTGGCGGTGCTGGTGCTCGGCGGCGGGTCCGGCGGCGCGGGTGCCGTACGCCCTGCCGGTGTCGGGCTCGCGCTGCTGTCGGCTTCCGGCTATGCCGCGATCACCTTGCTGACCCGCTGGTGGGGGCGGCAGGGTGTGGCGGGCGACCCGTTCGACACCTCGATGTGGGCGTTCGGGATGTGCGCCGTCCTGCTGCTGCCTGCGGCCTGGGCCGAGGGACTGCTGCCGCATGCGGCACATCTGGGCCGCACCCTGCTGCTGCTCGGCTACCTGGCGTCGGTGCCCACCGCGCTGGCCTACGGCCTGTACTTCGCCGGTGCGGCGGTGCTGCGCTCGGCGACGGTCTCGGTGGTCGCGCTGATCGAGCCGGTGTCGGCGACCGTGCTGGCGGTCGCGCTGCTGGGGGAGCGGCTGACCGCGGCGACCGTGCTGGGCACCGTGTGCCTGCTGGGCGCTGTGGGCTCGCTGGTCGCCGACGAGGCCCGTGGCATGCGGCGTCTGCCGCGGCAGACGGTGGTCACCGGCGGCGCGGCGCCGGTGGCAGGTAGTCGGGCAGCGGCAGGTCCCGGCCGGGGATCTCGGCGCGTTCCGGAGTCCCGTAGGAGGTGACGACCGGCACCACACCTGACCAGTGGGGGAGTTCGAGGTCCTCGGGCTCCTCGTTGGGCCCGCCGGTTCGGAGCTTGGCGGAGACCTCTTCCAGGTCGAGGCGTATCACGGCGGTCGAGGCGAGTTCCTTCGCGTTCGGCCGCCGTGAGTCGGCGGAGCGGCCGGGTACGGCGTGGTCGACGATCGCGTCGAGGGCCGCGGCCCGCTCGTCGGGGTCGAGGACCTGGTAGGCGGTGCCGTGCACCACCACGGAGCGGTAGTTGATCGAGTGGTGGAAGGCGGACTTGGCAAGGACGAGGCCGTCGACGTGGGTCACGGTCAGGCACACCGCGAGCCCGTCGTCGGCGGCTCCCCTCAGCGGGCGCGACCCGGTGGACCCGTGGACGTACAGCCGTTCGCCGCTGCGGGCGTAGAGCGTCGGGAGCACCACGGGGGCGCCGTCCCGCACGAACCCGAGGTGGCACACATAGCCCTCGTCGAGGATCGCGTGCACGGTCGCGCGGTCGTAGGCGGCGCGCTCCCTGGAGCGGGTGGGGGTGCTCAGGTCGGTAGGGGTATAGCCGGCGGGGGGTGCGGTGGCCATGGCGCATTCCTTTGAACTAGTGCATAATCTGGTTTGTGCTAGGAGAGTATCGAATCACCGGGCGGGGCGCATCGGGTATTGCCGCCGACATCGAGAGCGCGGTCGGCAGCGGTGCCCTGCGGCCCGGTGAGTCGCTGCCGCCGCTGCGCGAACTGGCCGTGGAACTGGACGTCAACCCCAACACGGTGGCGGCCGCCTACCGGCTGCTGCGGGACCGCGGGGTGATCGAGACCGCGGGCCGCCGCGGCAGCCGGGTCAGGGCGCGGCCCGCCACCGCGCCGCGCGAGCAGATCAGGATCGCCGTGCCGCCGGGCGCGCGGGACATCTCCAGCGGCAATCCCGACCCGGCGCTGCTGCCGCCGCTGGCCGAGGCACTCGCCGCGGCAGCCGCCCGGCATGCGCGCTCTCCCGCCCTCTACGGCGGGCCGCCGGTGGACGAGGAGTTGGGCCGGATGGCGCGCGCTGCCCTGGACGCCGACGGAGTGCCCGCCGGGCCGGTCGGTCTCACCTCGGGCTCGCTGGACGCTATGGACCGCGTCCTCACCGCGCATCTGCGGCCCGGTGAC
This sequence comes from Actinacidiphila bryophytorum, assembly GCF_016916835.1. Taxonomy (GTDB): domain Bacteria; phylum Actinomycetota; class Actinomycetes; order Streptomycetales; family Streptomycetaceae; genus Actinacidiphila; species Actinacidiphila bryophytorum. The sequence continues at coordinate 31,357 of NZ_JAFFIX010000020.1, forward strand.
GCGGTGGCCGTCGAGGACCCGGGCTGGGGGAGCGTGCTCGACCTCGTGCCCGCCCTCGGGCTGCGGGTCGTGCCGGTCGCCGTGGACGACGAGGGACCGCTGGTCGAGGAGGTCGCGCGCGCCCTGCGCTCCGGGATCCGCGCCCTGGTGGTGACCGACCGCGGGCAGAATCCGACCGGGGCGGCCCTGTCGGCGGCGCGCGCCGCCGACCTGCGCGCCCTGCTGGCCGGCCACCGCGAGGTCCTGGTGATCGACGACGACCACGTCAGCGGCATCGTGGACCTGCCGCTGCACTGCCTGGCGGGCGTCACCGACCACTGGGCGCTGGTGCGTTCGGTGGCGAAGGCGTACGGCCCCGATCTGCGGCTGGCGCTCTACACCGGCGACGCCACCACGGTGGACCGGGTACGCGGCCGGCACCGGCTCGGTGCCGGCTGGGTCAGCCATCTGCTGCAGCACGCCCTGGTCCACCTGTGGCAGACCCACGCCATCGACCCCGCGGCCGTCGCCAGGTCCTACGACGAGCGGCGCCAGGCGCTGGTGGCGGCGCTGGCCGCCCGCGGTGTGCCCTCCCACGGGCGCAGCGGCATGAACGTGTGGGTGCCGGTCAGCGACGAGACCGGCGCCGTCGCGGGCCTGCTCCAGCGCGGCTGGGCCGTCGCGCCGGGTGCCCGCTTCCGTGCCCGTTCGGCACCCGGTGTGCGGCTGACCGTCTCACTGCTCGCGCCCGGCGACATCGAGCCGCTGGCCGACGCCGTCGCCGAGGTGCTGCACGGCGGCCGGGCCGCGGGCCGCTACGGCTGAGGGTCGCGAGCAGGCCGCGGCTTGGGGCGGCGCTGGGTCAGTGCGGCGCCGACCAGGATGACCACCGCGCCGACCGGCTCGTTCCAGTGCAGCGTCTCGCCGAGCAGCACCACACCCGCGGTGGTCGCCACGATCGGTATCAGGTAGGTGACCATGGCGCCGATCGTCGGACCCTTCTCGGCGACCAGGCCGTACTGGATCAGGAAGGCCACCCCCGTGCCCAGCGCCCCCAGCGCCAGCACCGACAGCACCGACTTGGCGGGCCAGGTGTCGGGCATCGAGGTGAAGAAGGGCGTGACCACCAGCAGTTGCACCGTGCCCAGCAGCAACTGGCTCGCCGACACCGCCAGGTGCGAGCTCCCGGTGCTGGTCAGGGTGCGGCGGACGTACGCCCAGCCCACCGCGTAGCTGACCGCTGCGGTCAGCGCCATGAGCGTGCCCTTGGGGTCCTGGCCCGAGAAGCCCTGCCAGGCGCCGAGCACGGTCAGCACCCCGATGAAGCCGACGCCGACGCCCGCGAAGCGCTCCCGCGAAGGCCGGTCCTCCGACAGCGCGACGAGCGAGACCAGCATCGAGAACAGCGGGGTGGCCGCATTGCATATACCGGCCAGCATCGAGGGGATGGTCTGCTCGGCGGTCGCGAAGAGCGTGAACGGCAGCGAGTTGAGCAGGAAGGCCGCGACCGCCAGGTGCCCCCAGGTCCGCGGTGAGCGCGGCAGCCGTTCCCGCTTGACCGCGACCGCCGCGCCGAGCACCGCGGTGCCGAAGACCATCCGGCCCAGCGTGACCTGGAGGGGGGCGAATGCCTCGTTGCCCACCTTCATGAAAAGGAAGCTGAACCCCCAGACCAGACCGAGAGCGGCGAACCGGATCCGCCAGTCCACCGCGGGCCGGCGTGTGCCGGCCTTCCCGTCCACGGGGACGGATGCGGGAGCGGAAGAGGGGGCGGCGGGCGGGGTGGCGGCGACGGGTCGGCTCCGGGCAGGTGCGGTCATGCACCCACGATGACGGCTGGGACCTCGTAGAACAAGCGAGATTTCGTACACAGTCAGCGTAGTATTTCTTACATGTTGAGTCTGGAGCGCCTCCGCATCCTGCACGCCATCGACACCTACGGTTCGGTGAGCGCCGCCGCCGACGTGCTCAGCGTGACCACCTCCGCGGTCTCGCAGCAGATGGCCAAGCTGGAGCGGGAGACCGGCCAGTCACTGCTGGCCAAGAGCGGCCGCGGGGTGCGGCTCACCGACGCCGGGCGGCTGCTGTCCGGGCACGCCGAGCGGATACTGTCGCTGGTCGAGCTGGCGCACGCCGACCTGGAGGCGCACCGCGGGGCCGCGCTCGGCGACCTGATCGCCGGCGCCTTCCCCACCGCGGTGCGCGGGCTCTTCCCCGCGGCCCTCACCGAGCTGCGGCGCGAGCACCCGCAGCTGCGGACGATGGTGCACGAGCTGGAGCCGCACGACTCGCTCGCCCGCCTCAACCGCGGCGACATCGACCTGGCGGTCGTCCTCGACTGGTACAACAAGCCGCTGTCGCTGCCCGGCGGGCTGGCCAAGGCGCCGCTCTTCGACGACATCGTCGATGTGGCGCTGCCGGCCGGGCACCCGCTGGAGGGCCGCTCGCGGATCGACCTGGACGAGCTGGCGGGCGAGTCCTGGATCGCCTGGCCGGACGGCGGCTTCTGCCACGAGTGGCTGCTGTTCACCCTGCGCGGCAAGGGCATCGAGCCGCGGATCGCGCACCACGCGGAGGAGCACGCCACGGTGCTCGCGCTGGTCGCCGCGGGGCTCGGGGTCGCCGTCATCCCGCGGCTCGGCCGCGACCCGATGCCGGAGGGGGTGCGGGTGGTCCCGGTGCGCCACACCATGCGGCGGCACGTCTACGCGGTGTGGCGCGAGGACGCCGACCGCCGCCCGGCGATCCGGGCGGCGGTGGACGCCCTGGGCACGGCGGCGCGCGCCTACGCCTGACGCGGCGCGGCCCGGCGGCCCAGGGGGCTTGGGGGGATCAGCCCATCGTGACGGAGTCACCGGAGACGGCGACCGCCTGCGAGGGCAGCGGGCTGGTGGCCGGGCCGTGGGCCACCGAGCCGTCGGCCGCGTTGAACTTGCTGCCGTGGCAGTGGCAGTTGATGGTGCCGCCCGAGACGTCGGCGACGACGCAGCCCTGGTGGGTGCAGACCGCCGAGAAGCCCTTGAACGTGCCGGCCGTCGGCTGGGTGACGACCACCTTCTGGTCGGCGAAGACCTTCCCGCCGCCGACCGGGATGTCCGAGGTCTTCCCCAGCGGCGTCCCCCCGCCGGAGCCGCCGGAGCCGCCCGACCCGTCGGAGGCGGAGGGCGTGCCGGCGTCGGATGCCGCACCGGACGAGGGTGCGCCGGAGGCGGGCGCGTCCGCGGCCGACCCCGAGTCCGAGTCGGACCCGCACGCGGTGAGGACGGCGGCGAGTCCGGCACCGCCTGCCGCGGCGACGACGGTGCGGCGGGTGGGGGGCATGGAGGAGCCGGGAAATTCGGCCATGAGCTGCATCCTGTCCGCTGGTGGGTGCCGGGCGGCGGAGTTCGACCGCCCGGCGGCGTGAGGGCACGCGTGTCCGTTCATACGGGTGCCCGCGGTGATCCGTTCAACGACGCGCGCGGGAATTCCCCCGGGCGCCGCAGCCGTCACTCCGCCACCAGCCGCACGGACCGCCCCCGGACCGGCGATAACCTGGGGCAATGCTGAGAGACGTGACGGGCATCCGCTATGTGACGCCGCTGCGCGAGGGCGGCTCGGTGCCCGGCGTGGTCGAGGCCGACGACCTGGGCACGTACGTGGTGAAGTTCAGCGGCGCCGCCCAGGGCCGCAAGGCGCTGGTCGCCGAGGTGATCGCCGGTGAGCTTGGCCGCAGGCTCGGGCTGCGGGTGCCGGAGCTGGTCCGCTTCGACTTCGACCCGGTGATCGGCCTCGGCGAGCCGGACGAGGAGATCCAGGACCTGCTGCGGGCCAGCGGCGGCCTCAACCTGGGTATGGACTTCCTGCCCGGCTCCCTCGGCTTCGACCCGCTGGTCTTCGGCGTCGACCCCGCGGAGGCGAGCCGGATCGTCTGGTTCGACGCGCTGATCGGCAATGTCGACAGGTCCTGGCGCAACCCCAACATGCTGGTCTGGCACCGCAACCTGTGGCTGATCGACCACGGCGCCTCGCTGATCTGGCACCACAACTGGAAGACCGCGCAGACCGCGTCCGCGAAGGCCTACGACGCCTCCGACCACGCCCTGTCGCGCTTCTCGCCGCGGCCGGCCGCCGCGGCGGCGGAACTGGCGCCGCAGGTCACGGCGGAACTGCTCGCCGAGGTCACCGCGCTGGTCCCTGACGAGTGGCTGGCCGACGAGCCGGGCTTCGGCACGCCCGACGACGTACGCGGCGCGTACGGCGAACTGCTCGCCGCCCGGGCGGCGGACGTCCACGAACGGATCACGCTGGCACCCGTGCAGCGCGACCGGCAGCCGCCGCCGGAGTGGCTGCGCACCTGGGTCGAGGGGAAGAACGCCTGATGGGCGGGCGCGAGGTGTTCGAGTACGCGCTGGTGCGCGTGGTGCCGCGGATCGAGCGCGGCGAGATGATCAACGCGGGGGTGCTGGTCTACTGCCGTGCGGCGTCCTTCGTCGGCGCCCGGGTGCACCTGGACGAGACCCGGCTGCGCTGCCTGGACGCCGACGTGGACGTCGCGGGGGTGCGGGCCGCCCTGCGCGGCTACCAGGACGTCTGCGCGGGCGGTGAGGACGCGGGACAGGCCGGCGGCGACGACCCGGGCCGGCGCTTCCGCTGGCTGACCGCGCCGCGCAGCACCATCGTGCAGCCCGGGCCGATCCACACCGGGCTGACCGCCGACCCGCGGGCCGAGGCCGACCGGCTGCTCGACCTGCTGGTCCGCTGATCGCGCGCCCGCCCGGGCCGCCGGTGTGCTGAACCACATCGCCCGTGGTGGCGTTGACACTGGGTCACTGTCCTCCTACGGTTTCGGCAACGGGACCTACTAAGCGGTCGCTCATGCGTCGAGACGCGGACCGGCCGCACCACAGGGCTGAGGAGAACAGATGTCCAGCACCGAGCAGCGCGTCGCGATCGTCACCGGCGCCGCCCGCGGAATCGGCGCCGCCACGGCGGTGCGGCTGGCCGAGCAGGGCCGCGCCGTCGCCGTACTCGACCTCGACGAGAGCGCCTGCAAGGACACCGTCGAGACCATCACCGGGGCCGGCGGCCGGGCCGTCGCGGTGGGCGCCGACGTGTCGGACGAGGCGCAGGTCCAGGCCGCCGTGGAGCGGGTCGCCGCCGAACTGGGCAGGCCGACCGTCCTGGTCAACAACGCCGGGGTGCTGCGCGACAACCTGCTGTTCAAGATGAGCGCCGGCGACTGGGACACCGTCATGGGCGTCCACCTGCGCGGCGCCTTCCTGATGACCCGCGCCGTCCAGAGCCACATGGTCGACGCGCACTTCGGCCGGGTCGTCAACCTCTCCTCGTCCTCCGCGCTGGGCAACCGCGGCCAGGCCAACTACGCCGCCGCCAAGGCGGGACTGCAGGGCTTCACCAAGACCCTCGCCATCGAACTGGGCAAATTCGGCGTCACCGCCAACGCGGTCGCCCCCGGCTTCATCGTCACCGACATGACCGCCGCGACCGCCGCCCGGGTCGGCATGGACTTCGAGGACTTCCAGACCGCCGCCGCCACCCAGATCCCCGTCCAGCGCGTCGGCAGGCCCGCGGACGTCGCGGGCGCCATCGCCTTCTTCACCGGCGACGACGCCGGATTCGTCTCGGGACAGGTGCTGTACGTGGCCGGCGGCCCGCTCGACTGACCGGCCGGAGGCCCGACATCATGAACCAGCTCCCCAGCACCACCCCCGCCGCGGACACCGGCAGGGTCGCCCTGGTCACCGGCGCGAGCCGCGGCATCGGCTACGGCATCGCCCAGGCCCTGGTCGCCCGCGGCGACCGGGTGTGCATCACAGGACGCAACGAGGACGCGCTCAAGGAGGCCGTCGAGCGGCTCGGCCCCGACCGGGTGATCGGCGTCGCGGGCAAGGCCCACGACGAGGCGCACCAGGCGGTCGCCGTCGAGCGCACCATGGAGGCCTTCGGCCGGGTCGACTACCTGGCCAACAACGCGGGCACCAACCCCGTCTACGGCCTGCTCGCCGACCTCGACCTCGGCGTCGCACGCAAGGTCTACGAGACCAACGTGATCTCCGCGCTCGGCTTCGCCCAGCAGACCTGGAAGGCCTGGCAGAAGGACAACGGCGGCGCGATCCTCAACATCACCTCGATCGCCGGGCTCGCCCCCTCGCCCTTCATCGGCGCCTACGGCATCAGCAAGGCCGCGATGGTCAACCTGACGGTGCAGCTGGCCGCCGAGATGGCGCCCGGCGTGCGGGTCAACTCCATCGCCCCCGCGGTGGTCAAGACGAAGTTCGCCGCAGCCCTGTACGAGGGCCGCGAGGAGGAGGCCGCGGCCGGCTACCCGCTCGGGCGGCTCGGCGTGCCCGACGACATCGGCGGCGCCGCGGCCTTCCTGCTCGGCGACGAGGCCGGCTGGATCACCGGCCAGAACCTGGTGATCGACGGCGGGCTCTTCCTGCGCGCGGGCGGCGCCTGACCGCCCTGAGCACCCGGCCCCGGGCCGCACCCGGGGCCGGAGGTCCGCCGCGATGCGGGCGTTGTCAGTGCCTGCCGGTACGTTCTGACGCAGTAACGGATCGCGTACCGGAGGTTCCCGACGTGCCCAGCATGCTGCCCGACTCCTGGCAGAGCGTCCTCGGCGAGGAGTTGGACAAGCCCTACTTCCAGCAGCTCGACGAATTCGTGGAGGCGGAGCGGAAGGAGCACCGCATCTTCCCGCCCCGCGAGGAGGTCTTCGCGGCGCTGGAGGCGACGCCCTTCGACCGCGTCAAGGTGCTGATCCTCGGCCAGGACCCCTACCACGGCGAGGGCCAGGGCCACGGGCTGTGCTTCTCGGTCCGCCCCGGTGTGCGGACCCCGCCCTCGCTGCGCAACATCTTCAAGGAGATGCGCGACGAGCTGGGCCACCCCGTGCCCGACAACGGCTACCTGCTGCCCTGGGCCGAGCAGGGCGTGCTGCTGCTCAACGCGGTGCTGACGGTCCGTGAGGCGGAGGCCAACTCCCACAAGGGCAAGGGATGGGAGAAGTTCACCGACGCGGTGATCACCGCGGTGTCCGCGCGCACCGACCCCGCGGTCTTCGTGCTGTGGGGCAACTACGCCAAGAAGAAGCTGCCGCTGATCGACACCGCCCGGCACACCGTCATCCAGGGCGCCCACCCCTCGCCGCTGTCGGCCAAGCTCTTCCTCGGCAGCCGCCCCTTCACGCAGATCGACGCGGCGGTCCGTGCGCAGGGGCACGAGCCCATCGACTGGCGCATCCCCGATCTGGGGGTGCGCGCCGGTTAGCGTCGTCGGATGCGAGGACATCAGGAGGCGCCGATGGGCGACCCGGCGGCCGCGGACGACGCCATGACGGGCAGGATCGGGCAGGTGGTGATGCTGCTGCACGCCGGGGACCGGGACGAGGCGCGCAACCGCTTCACGGCGCTGTGGGCGGAGCTGGGCGAGCAGGGCGACCCCCTGCACCGCTGCACTGTCGCCCACTACCTGGCCGACACCCAGGACGACCCGGAGGACGAGCTGTCCTGGGACCTGCGGGCGCTGCGGGCCGCGGACACCGTGGCCGCCGAGCCGGCGGGCGACGAGCGCAGGGCCGGCCAGGTGCGCGGCTTCTACCCGTCGCTGCACCTCAACCTGGCCGCGGCCTACGCCCGGGTCGGCGAGGACCGGCTGGCCCTCAGCCACCTGGGCCTGGCCCGCAAGGCCTGCGGCGACCTCGCGCAGGACGCGTACGGCGACGGGGTGCGGGCCGCGGTGGGCCGCCTCGAACTGCGGCTGACCGGTTCGGGTCAGCTGCCGTAGGCCCGCGCGCAGATGGTGGCGGCGGCGCTGCCCGCCGCCCAGCCGCCGTACGTACGCCCCAGCGCGCACACCCCGCTCGTCAGGCCGCTCCCGCCGCCCCGCGGTGCCGGGCGGGGCCGTGGCGCCCCCGAGCGGGGCGCCCGGTGCCTGACCGGCGGCGTGCCGTGCGGCTTCGCGGCCGGCCGCCGCCTCTGCGTCCGTACCGCCCCCGACGGGGCTCCGGTGGCGACACGCGCCTCCCCGGCGTCCGGCCGTACGGTCGCCAGCAGCGGCCGGGCCGGCGGTGGCGTCAGCTCAACCACGCCGGGTGCCGGGCGGGTCGGTGCCGGGACGGCGGCGGGCGGGGGAGCGGAGACGGTGGTGCATCCGGCGGCGGCGCAGACCGCCAGCAGGAGCACCGCAGCGGGCAGCAGGCGCACCCCGCCCACACTGCCCGCACGCCACCGGCACCCGACAGTCCCCGCAGGGGTGAAAGGCCCGCCGGCGCATACCCGCCGCTCACCCGCCCGGGTGAGCGCAGCCCCGCGGCACCCCGGCCGGAAGCCGCCCGCGATCAGGCCCGTATGCTGCGGTGACACCCCTGCGGCCAGGGGAAGTACGGCACCAGCACCACGGCACACGGCCACAGCGGCGCCGGCCCCGACGGCCGGCCGCCGCCGCAGCAGACCGGCACAAGGAGCACGGATGGCTTCGGGCAGCGCCCCCCTGAGGATCGGCGTCATCGGACTCGGTGACATCGCGCAGAAGGCGTACCTTCCGGTGCTGACCGCCCAGCCGGGCCTGGAGATCCACCTGCAGACCCGCACCCCCGCGACCCTGGACCGGATCGGCGACGCCTACCGGCTGCCGCACCGGCACACCACCCTCGACGCGCTGCTCGGCCAGGACCTGGACGCCGCCTTCGTGCACGCGCCCACCGAGCACCATGTCGACATCGCCGCCCGCGTCATCGAGGCGGGCGTGCCGGTCTACGTCGACAAACCGCTCGCCAGGGACGCCGCGGGCGCCCGCCGCCTGGTCTCGCTCGCCGAGGAGCGAGGGGTGCCGCTGATGGTCGGCTTCAACCGCCGCCACGCGCCCGGCTACCTGCAGTGCCTGGACCACCCGCGGGACCTGATCTTCCTGCAGAAGAACCGCGTCGGCCTGGCCGACGTCCCCAGCGAGGTCGTCTTCGACGACTTCATCCACGTCGTGGACACCCTGCGCTTCCTCGCACCGGGCACGGTCGAGGAGGTCAGGGTCTCGGCGAAGGTCGAGGGCGGCCTGCTGCACCACATCGTGCTGCAGCTGTCGGGCGACGGCTTCACCGCGATCGGCTCGATGAACCGGATGAGCGGCTCGGTCGAGGAGAGCCTCGACGTCAGCGGCGCCGACACCAGGCGCCAGGTGCTCAACCTCGCCGAGGTCGTCGACCACAAGGGCCAGCCGACCGTGCGCCGCCGCGGCGACTGGGTGCCGGTCGCCCGGCAGCGGGGCATCGAGCAGATCACCCTGGCCTTCCTCGACGCGGTCCGCGCCGGCACCGTACTGGACGCACGCGACGCGCTGGCCACCCACGAGCTGTGCGAACGGATCGTCACCGAGGTACGGGAACAGGCCCTCTGACCGCGCGCGTCAGCTCGTAGGCCGCCGCGGCCAGCACCAGCAGCAGCGCCAGGTGCGGCACCCAGTCGCCGAAGCGCACATACAGGCTGCGGCCCGAGGCCAGCGGCACCTGGTAGACCGCGGTGGTGCTCTGTGCGGTGCCGATCCTGCGGCCGACCCGGTGGCCGTCGGCGGTGTAGACCGCGCTGATACCGGTCAGCGTGGCGTGCACCATCGGGCGCCAGTCCTCCGCGGCCCGCAGGGCGGCGAGTGACGCGTGCTGCGCGGGCGCCCAGCTGTGCTGGAAGGACGACGTGGAGGACTGGGCGACCAGCAGCTGGGCGCCGTCGCCCGCCAGATGGCGGCTCATGTCGGGGAAGGCCGTCTCGAAGCACACCAGTGGCCCGAACCGCAGGCCCCCGGCGTCCATCACCACCTGCCGGCTGCCCGGCTGCCGGTCCTCGCCCGCCGCCTTGCCCACCGAGGTCGCCCAGCCGAGCACCGACCGCAGCGGGATGTACTCGCCGAACGGCACCAGCCGCATCTTGTCGTACGTCGGCCCGACCGGCCCGTCCGGGCCGATCAGCACCGAGGTCTTGGAGATGCCGCTGCCGTCGGCCCGCGCCGCGTCCACGTTGACCAGCAGGTCGGCGCCGACCTGCCGGGACAGCGCGGCCAGCCGGCGGGCCACGTCGGGGCGCGCGCTCAGATCGACGCCGATGCTGCTCTCGCCCCAGACCACCAGGTCCGGGTGGCTGCCGGCCAGTTGCCGGGTCAGCTGCACCTCCCGGTCAAGCCGCGCGTCGCCGGTGGCGACCACCCCCGGCTGCACCACCGCGATCCTGGTGCTGCCCGCCTCCCCGGGGCGCGGTGTCCACAGCCAGACCGCGCAGGTCAGCACCGCGGTGGCCAGCAGCGCCCCGGCGGCGGACCTGCGGATCCCGGGGACGGCCAGCAGCGCGACCACGGCGGTGTTCACCAGCACCACCAGCACGCTGGCCAGCCACACCCCGCCGACCGACACCAGCCGCAGCGCGGGCGCCACCTGCCACTGACTGGCCCCCAGCAGCCCCCAGGGACCGCCCAGATACTGCCAGGACCGCACCAGCTCCACCATCAGCCAGCCGCACGGCAGCAGCACCAGCGCGGGCCCGACCCGCGGCGGCCCCACCGCACCCGCGCCGAGCAGCCGGCGCACCAGCCAGCCCCAGGGCGCCCACAGCGCGCCGAGCAGCAGCGCCAGCACCACGATGAAGACGTTCAGGCTCGGGATCAGCCAGTGGTGGACGGCGAGCATGAAGCCGGCGCCGCCCAGCCACCCGTCCAGCGCGGCCCGGCGCGGACTTGCCGCGGAGCGCGCGAGCAGCATCCACGGCACCAGGGCCACATAGGCCAGCCACCACAGCGACGGTGCGGGAAAGGCCAGCGCGGGCAGCGCCCCGGCAAGTGCCGCGGCAGCGCCGCGGGTCCAGGGCGACGCGAGCCGCGTCCGCTGTTCCTGGGCCGTCACCGTCATACGCGCTCCCTGACCTGTCGGCGAACCCCGCCGTCCGCCTGCCGGGGTGTGGAGCGACCAGTGTCGTCGCTTCCCCGTCTTCCGGTCAGGCGCCGACATGCGGGCGTACGGCGTGTCGGGTGCCCGTCCGGCCGGCGGGCGAGTGCCCCTGCGGTCAGGGCAGCCGGTTCCAGGAGGTCAGCACATGGCGGCCGTGCTCGGAGCCGATCCTGCTGACGGTGCCGGTGGCGAGCTGGAAGAGGGCGCCGTCGGCGGGCGGCAGGCCCAGCCGACGGGCCGTCACCACCCGCAGCAGGTGGGCGTGGGCGACCAGCACCACGTCGCCGCCCTCGCCGTTGGTGAAGGCCGCCTCGACCCGGGCCAGGACCCGGTCGGCGCGCTCGCCGATCTGCTGCGGGGTCTCACCCGGATGGCCCTCGGGTCCCGGGACCACGCCGTCGGTCCACAGGTCCCAGCCGGGGCGCTCGCGCAGGATCTCCCGGGTGGTCACGCCCTCGTAGCCGCCGTAGTCCCACTCGTGCAGGCCCGGGTCGACCCTGGTGTCGTCGAGGCCGGCCAGCTTCGCGGTGTCGCGGGCGCGCTGCATCGGGCTGGTGAGGACGCAGGAGATGTGCCGGGAGGCGAGCAGCGGGGCGAGCGAGCGGGCCTGCGCCTCGCCGTTCGCGGTGAGCGGCAGGTCGGTGTAACTGGTGTGCTGCCCTGTCAGGCTCCACTCGGTCTCACCGTGCCGGATCAGCACCAGTTCGCCCATTGCCGCACCTCCTGCGACGCCGTTCGGCGCCCCGAATTGATCATACGTCGCACGCGTGTGACACGCGGGCGGCGGGAAGGTCTCACCTGTCACGACGGCGTCTTACGATGACCGCGCGCCCCCGACCGCCCCGCCGTCCGCCGACAGCAACAGGAGCTGCCATGAACGACGCCCCCCGCACCTACGACGTGATCGTCATCGGTGCAGGACCGGTCGGTGAGAATCTGGCGGACCGCACCCGTGCCGCGGGGCTGAGCACGGTGGTGGTGGAGAGCGAACTGGTCGGCGGCGAGTGCTCGTACTGGGCGTGCATGCCCAGCAAGGCGCTGCTGCGCCCCGCCCTCGCGCTCGCCGACGCCCGCCGGCTGCCGGGGATCCAGCGCGCCGTGCGGGGGCCGCTCGACACCCCGGCGGTGCTGGCCAGGCGCGACGACTTCACCTCGCACTGGAAGGACGACGGCCAGGTCGGCTGGCTCCAGTCGGTCGACGTGGACCTGGTACGCGGCCACGGCCGGCTGGACGGTCCGCGCCAGGTGGCCGTCACCACCCCCGAGGGCGGGACCGTACGGCTGACCGCGCGGCACGCGGTGGCGGTCTGCACGGGGACGACCGCGGCGCTGCCGCCCATGCCGGGGATCGACGACGTCCACCCGTGGACCAGCAGGGACGCCACCAGCGCCAAGCAGGCGCCGCGGCGGCTCGCAGTGGTCGGCGGCGGTGTCGTCGCGGTGGAGATGGCCACCGCCTGGCAGGCGCTCGGCTCCCAGGTCACGCTGCTGGTACGCGGCAGCGGCCTGCTGGACCGGGTCGAGCCCTTCGCCGGCGAGATGGTCACCGAAGCGCTGCGCGAGGCCGGGGTCGACGTGCGATTCGGGGCGAACGTCGCCTCGGTCGAGCGGGACGGCGCCCACGGCGAGGTGAGGATCGGCCTCGAAGGCGGCGCCCGGGTCAGCGCGGACGAGGTGCTCTTCGCCATCGGACGCGCCCCGCACACCGGCGACATCGGCCTGGAGACCGTCGGCCTCAAGCCCGGTGGCTGGCTGAGGGTGGACGACACCTGCCAGGTCACCGGGGTGGAGGGCGGCTGGCTGTACGCGGCGGGCGACGTCAACCACCGGGCGCTGCTCACCCACCAGGGCAAGTACCAGGGCCGGATGGCCGGCGCGGCGATCGGCGCCCGCGCCAAGGGCGAGCCGGTGGACGACGCGCCCTGGGGCGCGCACGTGGCGACCGCCGACCACTCCGCGGTGCCGCAGGTGGTCTTCACCGACCCCGAGGTCGCCGCAGTCGGCCTGTCCGCGGCCGAGGCGGAGCAGGCCGGGCGCCGCACCAAGGTCGTGGACTACGACCTGGCCCAGGTCGCGGGCGCCAGCCTGTACGGCGACGACTACCGCGGCCGGGCCAGGATGGTCGTGGACCTGGACCGCAACGTCCTGCTGGGCGTCACCTTCGTCGGACCCGGGGTCGGCGAGCTGCTGCACTCGGCGACGGTGGCGGTCGCCGGCGAGGTGCCGGTGGACCGGCTGTGGCACGCCGTCCCGGCCTACCCGACGGTCAGCGAGGTCTGGCTGCGATTGCTGGAGACCTACCGCGGCTGACCCGGCCGGGCACGCCGGGAACTCAGCTCACTTCGTCCCCGCGAGCTGCGGGTAGAGCGCGGTCGGGTCGGCTGCCAGACCCGCCTTGACCTGCTTGCTGAGGTCGTCGGCGAGCACCTCGTGCGCCCCGTCGGCGAGGCCGGCCAGCGCGGTGCGCGCCACGTCCGCGGGGTCCAGCTTGGGCGCGGTGACGGCGGCGGCCATGTCGGTGTCCATGTAGCCGACGTGCAGCGCCGTGACCTGGGTGCCCTGCTCCGCCAGCGTCACCCGCAGAGCGTTGGTCACCGACCACTCGGCCGACTTCGCGGCGGAGTAGGCGGCGGTGTCGGGCAGCGTGACCCAGGACAGCACGGAGAGCACGTTGAGGACCGCGCCGCCGCCGTTGCGGGCCAGGACCGGCGCGAAGGACCGGCTCACGTCCAGGGTGCCCAGCACGTGGGTCTCGAACTCCGTGCGGTACGCGTCCAGTGCGCCGTCGAGGATGGCCGCTCCCGTGGAGCTGCCGGCGTTGTTGACCAGCAAGGTGACGTCCTGCGCCTGCTCGGCCGCGGCCCGTACCGAGGCGGGGTCCGTGATGTCCAGGGCGATCGGCACCGCCCCGGGGACCCGCACGCTCGCGGGGTTGCGGGCGGCCGCGTAGACCTTGGCGGCGCCGGCGTCGAGCAGCGCCTTCACGAACTGCTCGCCGAGGCCCCGGTTGCCGCCGGTGACGAGTGCGACTGCGCCTTCGATCTGCATGACTGGTCCTTCGGTAGGGGTGTGGCTGTGCTCCCGACCGGAGGAAACCGATCGGTTTCCACCCACTGTAAACCGATCTGTTTCCCCTGTCGAGTCCGCGCGGTAGTCTCGGACCATGGCCACCACCACGAAGCACCAGGGGTCGCCCGCACAGGAGCCGGCGCCCGCCGCGAAGGGCTCGTCGCGAGACCGCCTGCTGGACACCGCGTCCGCGCTCTTCTACCGGCAGGGCGTGGGCACCGGGATCGACGCGCTGTGCAAGGCCGCCGGTGTCTCGAAGCGCTCGATGTACCAGCTCTTCACCGGCAAGGACGACATGCTGGCCGCCGCGCTCGAGCGGTCCTCGGCCGGCTACCAGGCCCTGGTCATGCCGCCGCCGGACAGCCCCGCCGAGCCCCGCGCCCGGATGCTGCACGTATTCGAGCGGCTGGAGCAGACCGCGCTCTCCGCCGACTACCGCGGCTGCCCCTTCCTGGCCACCCAGGTCGAGCTGAAGGACCCCGTGCACCCCGCGAGCGTGGTCGCCGCGCGCGGCAAGCAGGTGCTCACCGACTTCTTCCGCGCCGAGGCGGAACGCGGCGGCGCCGCCGATCCCGAGCTGCTGGCCCGCCAGTTGACGCTGGTCTTCGACGGGGGCAGCGCGAGGGCCGGGATCGGCGCCGACACCCTGGAAGGGCTCGCGGTCACCACCGCCGCCGCGCTGATCGACGCGGCGGGCGTCAGGGCCTGAGGCCGCCCGGGACCCGCGGTCCAGCGGTGTTCCACACCGTGGTCATGGCGTCCATCATGTGGGCAGGTGTTTGGCCCGCCGCGCCCGCGCCGGTTACGTTGCGCGGCATGCAGCGCACCACACACCTGACGACGCGAGGTCATGTCGACCTCAAGCGTGTGTGCTCCGCCGCGTGTCACCAGGTCTGACAGCACGGCTCCCCGAGGAGCCCCCACGAGGCTGCCCGCCCGCCCGGTCCACCGCCGGGGCGGACCGCAGGTACGCCCCGCCGCCGTCGGACCGACCTGGAAGGCCACCGTGGTTGCCCTGCCGCCCGAACGCCGCGACACCGCACCGCTGCCCCCCACCCCGCTGCGCCGAGCCGACGCCCGGCCGCCCGCGGGACCGCCGCGCCGCCAGCCGGCCGCCGGCGTCGTGCTCGGCGCGATCCTCGACCACGGCCCGGTCGCCCGCAGCACCGTCGCCCGGCTGACCGGCCTGTCCCCGGCCGCGGTCAGCGGGCACAGCGCGCAGTTCCTGGCCCGCGGGCTGGTCAGGGAGAGCCCGGAGACCGCCGGGCCGCGCGGACTCGGCCGCCCGCACATCCCGCTGGAGATCGACACCAGCCGCCACCTGGTGGCCGGCGCCCACATCGCCGTCGCCCACTCGACCCTGGCGCTGATGGACCTGCGCGGCCGGCTCGCCGCCGTCGAGCGCCGGCCGCACACCGGCACCGACCCGCAGCAGGTGCTCGCCGGGCTCGCCGCCCGGCTGCCCCGGCTGGTCGCCGCCCACGCGCAGGGCCGCACCGTGCTGGGCCTCGGTGTGGCCACCGGCCAGTGGGTGGACCCCGACGCCGGGGTGATCGTGGACCACCCGCGGCTGGGCTGGCGCGACGTGGCGGCCCGTGAGGTCCTGGCCGCGGCCACCGGACTGCCCGTGCACGTCGACAGCCACTCCCGGGCGCTGGCCCGCGCCGAGCAGCTGCTGGGCGCGGTCGCCACCCGCAAGAGCGCGGTGCTCCTCTTCGTCGGCGCCGTCGTGGACGCCGCCTTCGCCACCTCCGGCGGCGTCCACCGCGGCCCCCGCTCGGGCGCCGGCAGCGTCGCCCACCTGCCGGTCGGCCCCGGCGCACCCGAAGCCGAGCCCTGTACGTGCGGCACGCCCGGCTGCCTGCAGTCCGAGGTCTCCGAGCCCGCGCTCGTGCGGCGGGCCGTACAACGCGGCCTGGACGTCCCCGACTTCCGGGCGCTGCTCGACCTCGCGCTGGCCGGGGAGCCGCGGGCGGTCGACCTCTTCCGGCGGCGGGCGCTGCTGGTGGGCCGGGCCGTCGCCCTGCTGCTCGACATGTTCGACCCGGAGGTCGTGGTGGTCGTCGAACCCGGCGCCGGACGGCTCCCCGAGTGTCTGGGCGTGCTGCGCTCCGAGGTCGCCGCCCGCTCCTGGGTCTGCGACGACCCGGAGCGAGCGGTGGTGCCGAGCAGCTTCACCGGCTCCGTCCTGCCGGTCGCGGGCGCCGCGGTGGCGCTCGGGGCGCTCTACGCCGACCCGCTCGGACCGTGGCCCGCGCTGCCGGCCGTGTGCTGAGCAGGTGTCATACCGGCCCGGCCGCCGCAATATCCGACTTAATTCAGGCAGTTGCATTGTTGACCCGGGCGCGAGCCGGAAGCGAGAATGGACACATGAACGGTGAGCAGCGGAATCCGGAGCAGGTGCCGATAGCGGCGCTTTCCTTCCGCTCGCCCGTCGGCAGGGCCGCAGGCACCGCCCATTGTGCGTGTTGTCGCAGCACCGTCGGGGCCTGATCGCCGCCGCGCCCGCCCCTGCATTTCCCGTTCATTCCGGCACGCCCAGCAGGAGGCCGCCGAGGTCGCCGCCACCGTCGAGGCGGCCGTCACCGGCGTCCGGGTCGTCAAGGGCTTCGGGCAGGAGCAGCGCGAACTCGCCGGCCTGGAAGCCAAGGCCAGGCGGCTGTTCTCCTCCCGGCTGCGGGTCGTGCGCTACACCAGCCGCTACACCCCCGCCCTGCAGGCCGTCCCCGCACTCGGCCAGGTCGCGGTGCTCGCGCTCGGCGGCTGGCTCGCCCTGAACGGCCGGATCTCGCTGGGCACCTTCCTGGCCTTCACCAGCTACCTCGGCTCCTTCGTCACCCCGGTCCGCCAGGTCGCCACCCTGCTCACCGTCTGGCAGCAGGCACGGGCCGGCACAGAACGCGTCCTGGAAGTCATCGACGAGGCCCCCGTCATCACCGACGCGCCCGACGCCGTCGACCTGCCCGCGGGACCCCTGTCGATCAGCCGGCAGGACGTCACCTTCGGCTACGGGGCAGGCCGCGAACCGCTGCTGCGCGACTTTTCCCTGGACATCGCCCCCGGCGAGACCGTCGCCCTCATCGGCCCCGCGGGCTCCGGCAAGTCCACCGCGGCCGCCCTGCTGCCGCGCTTCTACGACGTGGCGTCCGGCTCGGTGAAGGTCGGCGGCACCGACGTACGCGACCTGCGCCTGGCGGCCAGCCCTCGTCCACGACGCAGCGGGCCAGACGCAGACGACCGGTCTCGGTCAGAGGTGCATTACGGTGTGGCATGAGGGCCTTCCGGGCCGGTGGGACGTCGCAATCCACACCGAACCCGGAAGGCCCTCACCCGTTCAAGATCACACGACCGTGATCATCACCACTGTCCACAACCTCCCAGGACAGAACACCTAGCGGTGCGTTCGCCTTCCCCGCCGTCGTGGCTTGTCGCGCAGTTCCCCGCGCCCCTGAAAAACGCTCACCCTCCTCCGTGGGGGCAACCACCAGGGGCGCGGGGAACTGCGCGCCCCGCCCGAACGGGCGGAAAGAAGGCACCGTCACAGCAAGTGGCAATCACCCCGGGGCGCGGGGAACGGCGCGGGGAACCACGACGCACCCGGGGGCAAGCGCACCGCAAGGGTCAGGGGCGCGGGGGGATCGTGAGGGCGATTTTGCCGCGGGTGTGGCCGGATTCCACGGCCCGGAGGGCCTGGTCCGCCTCCGCGAGGGGGTACGTGCGGGTGACGTGGGGGTCGAGGGCGCCGTCGAGGACCAGGGCGGCAACCGCCGAGAGGACCGCGCCCGTACGGGCGCGAACGATGGCGCTGCCGCCCAGCTCGACGGCCAGCGCCTTGTCCGCACCGCTGACCAGCCGGGACCGCTCACCGACCAGTGGCGCAAGTTCGCGCAGCGAGTCACCGCCGACGAGGTCGAGCAGCCCGTCGACCCCGCCGGGGGCAGCGGCGCGGACGCGGTCCGCGACACCCGGCCCCGAGGCCACCGGGATCACGCCGAGGGACTTCGCGAAGTCCCCCTTGGCGGCGCTGGCCGTGCCGACCACCGTGAGCCCGGCGTGCCGGGCGATCTGCGCGGCGGAGACGCCGACACCGCCGCCGACGCCGTTGACCAGCAGGGTCGCCCCGGCGGGCAGGCCGAGCTGGACGAGGGCGTCGTAGGCGGTGGCCGCCGCCACCGGCAGGGTGGCCGCGTCGGTCCAGGACAGGCCGGCCGGCTTGTGCGCGGTGCCGGCCGCGGGCAGCAGCGTCAGTTCGGCGTAGCCGCCGGTGTCGGTGCTGCCGAAGACCTCGTCGCCGGGCGCGAAGCCCTCCACGCCGGGGCCGACCTCCTCGACCACGCCGGCGGCCTCGCTGCCGAAGACCGACGGCAGGTCGGTGGGCGGGCCGCCGGCCCGCCGGTAGCCGCCGCGCCGCTTCCAGTCGACGGGGTTGACGCCCGCGGCCCTTACCGCGATGAGCAGCTGGCCGGGTCCCGGCACCGGCCGAGGCAGGTCGGCGAAGGCCTCGGTCTCGGGGCCGCCGAAGGCGGTGTGGAGGTAGGCGGTGGGCATGGCGTGCTCCTGGGGGTGCGGATCAGTGCGGGTCGGCGCGGGTCAGCGGTCGCCGGGGACCTGGAGGAAGTGGAAGAGCGTGCTGCGGCGCAGCGTGAAGCCGAGCGACTCGTACAGCCGTATCGCACCGGTGTTGACGGCGGCGGCGTGCAGGAACGGCGTGTCGCCGCGGGCGCCGATACCGGCTGCGGTGTGCAGCACGAGCCGGGAGGCGAGCCCTTGGCCGCGGTGCTCGTCGTCGGTGCAGACCGCGCTGATCTCGGTCCAGCCGGGCGGCCGGAGCCGCTCGCCGGCCATCGCGACGAGCCGGCCCCCGCGGCGGATGCCGTAGTAGGCGCCCATCTCGACGGTGCCGGGCAGGAAGGGTCCCGGCTTGGCCCGCTCGACGAGGGCGAGCATCTCCGGCACGTCGGACGGGCCGAGCCGCTCGGCCTCGGGGTCGGTGCGGGCCTCGACGGCTGTTGCGACCATCTGGACGCCCTGCCCCGACTGGCCGGTGTCCCAGCCGTCGGGCAGCGTCTGCACCCCGGCGATGGCGAAGGAGTTGCCCGCGCCGACCAGGTCGGCCAGGTCCGCCCAGGACTGCGGCTGCCCGGGGTCGGCGACGGCCACGAAGGGCGACACGTCGGTGCGGTACCGGGCGGCGGAGCCGACGGTCTGCGCCAGGTGCCGGTGCGGGCCGTTCAGCGCGGCCCAGGCGGCGTTGTCCAGGACGTGCGGCTCCGCGGACTCCCGCGGCGGCGACGGGTGCGAGGGATCGAGTCGGGTCGACATGATCGGGGTGCTGCTCCGTTTCTGCGCCGGGGGCGCCGGCGCTCACCGTGGGCAACCCGATCACGCGGCGGGAAAATCCCGCAGCCGGCACCGTCTCGGCCCTTGGGAACTCCCGCTGCCCGGGTCCGTACCCGCTCGCGGGCCGGGGGTCAGAAGCGCACGCCCGCGGCGAGCAGGGCGAACTGCCGGTCGTAGAGGGCGACCAGGTCCACCTTGCCGTCGTGCCGCACCCAGTGCCGTACCACCGCGGTCGCAACGGCGATGAGCGCGGCGGCGGCGCAGTGCACGTCGAGGTCGTCGGGGTCGCGGCCGGTGCGCTCGCTGATCACCGCGGCCACCACGTCCTGGCTGCGCTGCAGCTCGTCCCAGGAGCGCGCCCTGATCGCCGGGTCGGTGAAGCCCAGCCGGGTGCGCAGCAGCAGTTCGTCGTGGTCCTCCTCCAGCAGCCGCCCGAGCGAGTCGGTCAGCGCGTACCGGATCGAGTCGATGATCGGCTCGCCCTGCGGCCTGGCCCGCAGCGCCTCCACGAGCGCGGGGTCGTACTCGTCGCGGAGGACGACGTCCTCCTTGGTGGGGAAGTAGCGGAAGAAGGTACTGGGGGAGACCTCGGCCGCGTCGGCGATCTGGTCGACGGTGGTGGCCTCGTAGCCCTGGGCTGCGAAGAGGCGGTAGGCCTCGCGCCTGATGGTCTGCAGGGTGCGCTGCTTCTTGCGCTCCCGCAGGCCCGGCTCCGGCACGGTCGGGGTCTCCTTGGCGTTCATGCCAGCGATTGTCCGTTGTCGGCGGCGGATATGGCGACCTCGCGCGCGGCCGGTGCCTGGGCGTCGGACACGGCCTCGCTCGCGGCTGCGTCCGCCGCCTTGCCCGGCAGGAGGAGCGCCGCGAGGACGGCCGCGGCCAGCGCGATGGCCGCGCACACCAGCAGCGCGAGGCTCATGCCGTGCACGAAGGCGCGGTGCGCCGAGTCCAGCAGGCCGGGGTCGCCCAGCCGGGCGGCCACCGCGCCTGCGCCGCTGACCGAGTCGCGGGCCGCGGCGGCGTCCTGCCCGTGCAGCCCGCCGGTGCTCAGCCGGGCCAGGTAGCCCGCGCTCAGCAGACTGCCCAGGCCCGCGACGCCGAGCACCCCGCCGACCTGCTGCACGGTCTCCAGCAGGCTGGTGCCTCGGCCGGACCGCTCGGCGGGCAGCGACGCCATGACCAGGCTGGTCGCCGGGACCACGGCCAGCCCGAAGCCGAAGCCGGTCAGGGTCAGCCACAGCGCGGCATAGCTGTATCCGTCGCCGCTGCCGGTGGCCGCGCCGGCCAGGGTGCCCGCGGCGAAGACCAGCAGCCCGGCCGCGACCACCACCCGGGCGCCGAGCCGCGGCACCAGCGTCTCGCCGAGTGTGGCGGCGGCCATCAATCCGCCGATCAGCGGCAGGATGCGCAGCCCGGTGCCGAACGCGTCGTGCCCGAGCACCTCCTGCAGGTACTGCGGGACGACGAACATGATGCCCATCAGGGCGAAGTTCACGAACACCGCGATCAGGGTGCCCCAGCGGAAGCGCGGGTCGGCGAACAGCCGCAGGTCCACCAGCGGGTGCGCGTACCGCCGCTGCCACCAGCCGAAGACGGCGAGCAGTGCCGCACCGCCGACGACACCGCCGAGCACCTTCGGGCTGCCCCAGCCGTCGTCGGGGACCAGGATCGTGCCGTAGACGAGGGCGGTGATGCCCAGCGCGCTGAGCACGGTGCCGACGGTGTCGAAGGGCGCGGGCTCGGTGCGCTGCCTGGTGCGGTCCGACGGCAGCAGCCACACCGAGGCGGCCAGGGCGAGCACGACGACGGGGACGTTGAAGAGGAAGACCGAGCCCCACCAGAAGTGGTTGAGCAGCCAGCCGCCCACCAGCGGTCCCACCGGCATGCCCACCGCGGTCGCCGCGGTCCACACGCCGATCGCCTTGGGCAGTTCCGCGGCGCCGAAGACCCGGGGGAGCACGGCCATCGACACCGGCATGATCATCGCCGCGGCCAGGCCCAGGACGGTGCGCACCGCTATCAGCTGACCGGGCGAGTCCGCCTGGGTGCCGGCCAGCGACGCCAGGCCGAACAGGGTGATGCCGCCGACCAGGACGCGCTTGTGGCCGTAGCGGTCGCCGAGCAGCCCGACCGGCAGCATCGCCACCGAGAGGGCCAGCAGGTAGCCGCCGTTGATCCACTGCAACTGGGCGCTGTCGGCGCCCAGTTCGCCTGACAGCGTGGGCAGCGCCACGGTGATGACGGTGCCGTCCAGGGCGATGATCAGCACGCTCAGGGTCAGGGCGGCCAGCGCCCACCAGCGGCGCGGGGAGTCCGCGAGCGGGGGAGGAGCTGCTACGGGGACGGACATGACGCCTCCTGGAAGTCGACTGCTTAAAGACAGTAACTCCCAGGAAGCTGTCTCATGTCAAATGACAGTAAGCTTTCAGTTTGCCTTGCGGTGGCCCGCCGCCTTCTTCGCCGGCTTCTTGGCCGCGGTCTTGCGTGCCGCGGTCTTCTTGGCGGCCGTCTTCTTCGCCGCCTTCTTGGCGGTGCGCTTGCCGGACGTCCCCTCCCGGTCGCCCTTGGAACTCAGCTCGGTGACCGTCGCGTGCCGCCCCTCCCCGCCGCCGCGGCTGTCCTTGGCCTGGTCCACCGAGGCCTGCAGCGCCGACATCAGGTCCACCACCTGCCCGCCGCGGCCCTCCCCGCCCGCGGCCGGCGGCTCCGCGCCCTCCAGCTTCGCCGTCACCAGCGCCTCGACCGCGGCCGCGTACTCGTCGTGGTACGCCGACAGGTCCGCCTCGCCCAGCGCCTCGATCAGGGTGTCGGCCAGCTGCAGCTCGTTGTCGCTGATGTTGACCTTGCCGCGCGGCACCGCGTCGGCCGCCGAGTTCAGCTCGTCCGGCCAGCGCAGCGTCTGCAGCAGCAGGATGTCGTCGCGTGCGGTGATCAGCGCCAGGTGCTCGGAGTTGCGCATCGCGAACTTGCCGACCGCCGCCTTGCCCGAGCGGGCCAGCGCCTCGCGCATCAGGACGTACGGCTTGTTCGCCGTCGGGGAGGACGGCGCCAGGAAGTACGGCGTGTCCAGCTGCATCGCGTCCACCGAGGCCGCCTCCACGAAGCCGCTCACCTCGATGGTCTTGGCGGTCGGCAGCGGCAGCGCCTGCAGGTCGGCGTCGGTGACCTCGACCAGCTGGTCGTCCGGAGTCTCGAAGGCCCGGCCGATGTCCGCGGAGGTCAGCACCTCCTCGTCCAGCTCGCAGGTCTTCTGATAGCGCACCCGGCCCTGGTCGGCCAGATGGATCTGCCGGAAGCTGATCTTGTGGCTCGACACCGCGGATCCGAGCTTCACCGGGATGGAGACCAGGCCGAAGGCCAGGGTCCCGCTCCAGACGCTGCGCATAGCGTGTCCTTTTTGTGGGGCTATGGGATCTTTATGGTATGCCGATCACCGAGGTCGAGGGCCGCCAGATCAAGCTCAGCCACCTCGACCGGGTGCTCTGGCCGGAGACCGGAACCACCAAGGGCGAGCTGCTGCACTACTACGCGAGCGTCGCCGAAGTCCTCATCCCGCACTGCTCAGGACGCCCCGTCAGCTTCGTGCGGACCCCCGACGGCGTGCAGGGCCAGCGCTTCTTCCAGAAACGCCCGCCCGCCGGTACGCCCGACTGGGTGACGACCGCGGAAACGCTCAGGAGCAGCGGCGAACTCATGCCGCAGGTCCAGGTCAACGACCTCGCCACCCTGATGTGGGCGGCCAACCTCGCCTGCGTGGAGATCCACACCCCGCAGTGGCGCTCAGCGGCGCCGGGAACCGCCGACCGCCTGGTCGTCGACCTCGACCCCGGCCCCGGCCGCACGGTGATCGACTGCTGCGAGGTGGCGCTGCTGCTGCGGGAGCGGCTCGCCGCCGACGGCATCGAGACCTGGGCCAAGACCAGCGGCTCGAAGGGCCTGCACCTCTACGCCGCGCTGAGCGGCGCCGACTCGCGGGAGGCCTCCGCCTACGCCCGGCGCGTCGCCCAGGAACTGGAACGCGCGCACCCCGACCGGGTGGTCTCCCGCATGGCGAAGGCGGACCGGGCCGGGCGGGTGTTCATCGACTGGTCGCAGAACTCGGCGAAGAAGACGACGGCGACGCCGTATACGGTACGGGCCCGGCCTTTTCCGACGGTCTCCACGCCGCTGGCATGGTCCGAGGTGGCCTCCGCGGCCACCCCCGCGGAGCTCACCTTCACCCTCGCCGACCTCCCCCCGCGCCTCGCCACCCACGGCGACCTCCTGTCCCCCCTCCTGTCCGCCGACGCGGCGGCCCCGCTCCCTTAGGTGATTGCCCCTTGCTGTGGCGTTGCGTCCTTCCCGCCGTGGACGGGGGCGCTCCGTTCTCCCCCAGAGGGGGGTACCCCCACGCGCCCCTGAGGGGTGCCCTCTCCCGCAGAGGTGGCGCTTTGAGGCGGTGCCGTCTGCCTGCGAGGGTGAGCGTCTTCCAGGGGCGCGGGGAACTGCGCGTGCAACCCGCCACGCACCGGAGGGTGCAAGGCCAGCGCAAGGGGCACCCTCGCGCGCCCGGCCCGGAGAGCTATGAGCTCGGCTCTCCGTGCCAGCGCCAGCTGGATTGCCGGGCGAGGCCCGGGAGCGTCGTGCGGCCCGTGGACCACAGCAGCGCGGGCCACGGCTCGGCGTCGGCGGGCGCGTCGGGGAAGAGCCGGTGCAAGACCCTGGCGCAGAGCCCGGCCGGCGGCTCGAAGGGCAGCCCGTGCCCGGAGACGATGTCATGGGTGTGGACGAGCGTCTCGACCACACCCATCGCCCCGAAGCCCGCGGGGTCCGACACCCCGAACACGTGGTGCGAGCGCACGGCGGGCGAGGTGGTGCGGACCATCGAGGTCAGCAGCGCGCCGCAGGCGTCGAGCACCTGGAGCAGGCCCGCGCCGCCCTCCGCCCGGTCCACGAAGACCGTGCTCGCCGGGCCGCCCGGCGTCTCCCGGCGCCAGGTGACCGGCACGTGCGTGGTCAGCGGGGGCTTTCGCGGCCCGAGTTGGAGCGCGTACGCGAAGAGGTCGTCCGCCAGGTGCTCCGCGGTCTGCCAGCAGGTCCACTCCAGGGTGCCGGCCGGCTGGTCCCAGCCGCTGTCGGGGACGTCCTGCAGGGCGGCCACCGCGAGCTGTACGGCGAGGTCGACGTCGTCTGCGGTCACGGGTCCCGGGAGGTCCTTCGGTGCGGAAGTCATGCCGGGACGGTACAACCGCCGGGGGCCGTACGGCCCACCGCGTCAGGGCGCGAAGATCCGCTGGGCGGCAACCGCGGCGCCGCCGCGCGCCCAGGCCTCGAACGGCAGCGGCCGCACCACCAGGTCGCAGTCGGCCGCGGCGCCGAAGGCCTGGGCGCGGAAGGCCGCGCGGACCGCGTCGGCGAACAGGTCGTAGGAGGCCACGCCCTCGCCGGAGATGACGATGCGCTGCGGGCCGACCAGGTTGGCGATCGAGGCCATGGCCAGGCCGAGCGCCCGCCCGGCGCGGGCGAAGACCTCGCGTACGGCCGGGTCGCCGGCGTGTGCGCGCCGCACCGCGGCGGCCATGGTCAGCTCCGGGTCCCCGGTGGCCTGCCTGGCCTGCTCGGTGATCGCGTGGGTGGCGGCGACCGCCTCCACGCACCCGGTGTTGCCGCAGGTGCAGACCCGGTCGCCGCCGACCGGCAGGTGCCCGGCCTCGCCCGCGACCCCGTAGGCCCCCGACACCACCCGGCCCTCGACCGCGATGCCGCAGCCGATCCCGGCGCCGACGGTGACCAGCGCGAAGGACGACAGGCCCGCGCCCGCGCCGAACCACTGCTCGGCCACGGTCAGCGCCCGCACGTCGTTCTCGACCACGGCCGGCACACCCGCGGCACCTTCGACCAGCCGGGCCAGCGGCACCTGCCGCCAGTCGAGGAAGGGCGAGTACTGCACGGTCCCGGCCCGCGCGTCGATGTCGCCCGCGAGGGTCACGCCGATGCCGTGCACCCCGCCAGGGGACTCGGCGCCGGCCTGCGCCGCCGCCCCGCCGTCCGCCCGCAGCCGGGCCACCAGCCGGGCCACCGCACGTACCGCGCTGTCGACGTCGCGCGAGGCCAGCGGGGCGCGGCGGGCGGCGAGCGGGGCGGCGGTGAGGTCGGTGAGGACCCCGATCAGCTCGTCGCCGGTGACCTTGACCCCGACGAAACGCGCGCGCTCGGGCCGTACGGCCATCGGCGTCGCGGGCCGGCCGCTGCCCCGCTCGCCCTCGGGGCGGCCCAGTTCCGCGATCCAGCCGTCGGCCAGCAGCGGAGCGGCGACCTTGGTGACCGCACCGGGCGACAGGCCGGTGCGGCGCCCCAGCTCCGCCCGGGTGAGGGGGCCGTGCACCAGCAGTGTCCTGAAGACCAGGGCGGCGGCCGGCGGCCGCCCGGCGAGCGTCATGCGGCCGACCTTACCTTTCCACCGGAAAACAGCAAGGTGTCCGACAGGCCCGGCCCCGTATCCCTGACCTGCTGTCAGCAGGCTGTGAATATGTTGACCACGGAAGGAAACTCAGCCTAGATTCGGCCGGGACCCGAGGAGAGGACCCCCGCCATGCAGAACGCCACCGCACGGACCGCCACCCTGCGCGCGGCGGGGACCGCCCTGGTCCTGGAGCTGACCGAGCCGGTGCCGCGGGTCCTGCACTGGGGCGCCGACCCCGGCGAGCTGTCGGACGCCGACGCGGCGGCCCTCGCCCTCACCGCGGACGGCGCCGTCCTCAACAACGCCATCGACCAGCCGCGCCGCCTGACCGTGTGGCCGACCGAGGCCGACGGCTGGTCGGGCACCCCCGCCCACGAGGGCCATCTCGCGGGCGGCGCCGCAGCCCCGGGCCCGGTGCTCACCGGCAGCGCCCAGCGCACCTTCGACGCCGGCGGCGGCGAGGTCGAACTGACCCTCGCCGACGCCGCAGCGGCCCTCGACATCACCGTCACCTACCGCCTGGAGCCCTCCGGGGTACTCGGCGTGAGCGCGCAGCTGGCCCGCAGGTCCGACGCGGGGCCAGAACCGTATGACCTCGCCCGCGTCTCCACACTGCTGCCGCTGCCGGCCCGCGCCAGCGAGGTGCTGGACTTCACCGGCAAGTGGAGCAGGGAGCGGCAGCCGCAGCGCCGCCCGCTCGGCCACGGCTCCTACGTCCGCGAGGTGCGGCGCGGCAAGCCCGGCCTGGACTCGCCGTACCTGCTGGCCGCGGGAGTGCCCGGGTTCGGCTTCCGGGACGGCGAGGTGTGGGGGGTGCACGTCGCCTGGAGCGGCGACCAGCGCTACCTGGTCGAGCAGCTCCCAGAGGGCGCGGGCGTGCACGCGGCGGTCCTCGGCGGCGGCGAGCTGCTGCGCGCGGGCGAGATCCGGCTCGCCCCGGGCGAGACCTACCGCACCCCGGTCTGCCACTTCGGCTGGTCGGCCGACGGGCTCGACGGCCTGGCCGACCGCTTCCACGCCCTGCTGCGCGCCCGCCCCGGCCACCCGAGCACCCCGCGCCCCGTGGTGCTCAACAGCTGGGAGGCCGTCTACTTCGACCACGACCTGGACCGGCTGCGCCGCCTCGCCGACCGGGCCGCCGAGGTCGGCGTGGAGCGCTTCGTGCTGGACGACGGCTGGTTCACCGGCCGCCGCTCGGACAACGCGGGCCTGGGCGACTGGTACGTCGACCCGCAGATGTGGCCGGAAGGCCTCGGGCCGCTCGCCGACCACGTCAGGGCGCTCGGCATGGACTTCGGGCTGTGGTTCGAACCCGAGATGGTCAACCCGGACTCGCGCCTGGCGCGCGAGCACCCCGACTGGATCCTGGGCCCCGCCCGCGGGCGCGGCCCCACCTCGCGCCACCAGTACGTGCTGGACGTCTCGCACCCCGGCGCGTGGGCGTATCTGCTGGAGCGGCTCGACACCCTGGTGGCCGAGTACGGCATCGCCTACATCAAGTGGGACCACAACCGGGAACTGCACGAGGCGGTGCACGGCCCGGGCGACCGGCCCGCCGGGCACGCCCAGGTCGAGGCCTTCTACCGGCTGCTCGACGCGCTGCGCGAACGGCACCCGGCACTGGAGATCGAGAGCTGCGCGTCCGGCGGCGGCCGGATCGACCTGGGCGTGCTCGCCAGGACCGACCGGGTGTGGACCTCGGACTGCAACGACCCGGTCGAGCGGCAGACCATCCAGCGGTGGACCGGCCAACTGCTGCCGCCCGAGCTGATCGGCGCGCACGTCGGGGCCGCCGAGAGCCACACCACAGGACGGGTCACCGCCGACACCTTCCGCATGGCCACCAGCCTCTTCTGCCACCCCGGCATCGAACAGGACCTCACCCGCTGCGACGCGGGCGAGCTGGCCAGGATCACCGCGTGGACCGCCCTCTACCGCGAGCTGCGCCCGCTGCTGCACAGCGGCCGCCAGGTGCGCGCCGACCTGCCGGGTGAGGCCGTCCTGCTGCACGGCGTCGTCGCCGCCGACTCCTCGGCCGCGCTCTACTGCTGGGCGCGGCTGGCGACCTCGCCCGAAGGCCAGTCGGGCCGGGTGCGGCTGCCGGGCCTGGCCCCCGGCGCGGACTACCGGGTCCGGGTCCGCACCGACCTCGGGCTGCCCTCGCTGCACCAGACCTCGGGCCCCGCCTGGTTCACCGCGGCCCTGGAGGACTGGGTGCCGCTGCCCGGCACGGTGCTGTCGCTGGCCGGTCTGCCGATGCCCACGCTGAACCCCGCCCACGCCCTGCTGCTGGAGGTGCGCACGGCCTGAGCGGCAGCGGGCCTCGTCCGTTCGGCCCACCCCGGCTGCGGCGGCGGCGCCCGGTGGACAGGGTGCAGAGCGAGGGACCGGCGGGCGGACCCGGCCGGACGACGACGGGATCAGGGAGCACACCCGATGGACCTCAGCAGCACCGTGGACGGCCTGATGGACGGCCTCACCGCCGACCTGGTGCGGCTCGCGGAGATCCCCTCGATCGCCTTCCCCGGCTATCCGCGCTCGGAGGTGATCAGGGCGCACGACCTGCTGGTGGCCCTGCTGCGGGAGGCGGGCGTCGAGCACGTCGAGAGCATCGACCTGCCCGGCACCTCGCCGGTGATCTACGCCGAGGTGCCGCCGCCGGACCCGGACGCGCCGACCGTGCTGCTCTACGGCCACTACGACGTGCAGCCGCCGGGCGACGAGTCGCTGTGGCTGTCCCCGCCCTTCGAACCCACCCCGGTCGAGGGCGGGCTGCGGGCGCGCGGCATCGCGGACGACA
Source organism: Actinacidiphila bryophytorum (assembly GCF_016916835.1). GTDB lineage: Bacteria > Actinomycetota > Actinomycetes > Streptomycetales > Streptomycetaceae > Actinacidiphila > Actinacidiphila bryophytorum. The sequence continues at coordinate 59,917 of NZ_JAFFIX010000020.1, forward strand.
AGTCCAACGTCATCGCGCACCTGGGGGTGCTGCGGGCCTACGGGGGCCGGCCGCCCACCGGGCTGAAGATCGTCATCGAGGGCCAGGAGGAGTACGGCAGCGCCTTCGACGACCACCCGCCAACCGACCCGGATCGCTTCGCCTGCGACGCCATGGTGATCGCCGACATGGGCAACCTGCGGCCCGGCACCCCGACCCTCACCACCGGGCTGCGCGGTGTCGCCGAGGTCGTGGTGGAGGTGCGGACGCTGGCCGAGGCCCGGCACAGCGGCGGGTTCGGCGGCGCCGCCCCCGACGCGCTGCTCGCCCTGGTCCGCGCACTGTCCGGGCTGCACGACGAGCGGGGCGACGTGGCGGTGCCCGGGCTGCGCCGCGAGGAGTGGGACGGGGCCTCGTACACCGAGCGGGAGTTCCGCGAACTGGCGGCCGTGGCCGACGGGATGCCGCTGACCGGCAGCGGCAGCCTGGGGGAGCGGCTGTGGAGCGGACCGGCGATCACCGTCATCGGCCTGGACGCCCCGTCCGTCGACGGCGCCGCCTCCGCGGTCGTCCCCTACGCCCGCGCCAAGCTCAACCTGCGGGTCCACCCGCGGCAGGACCCGCGGGAGGCCACCGGTGCGCTCGTCCGCTTCCTGCGCGAAAGCCGCCCGTACGGCATCGAGTTGACGGTCACGCCGAGCGACGCGGGACCCGGCTTCGAGGCGGCGACCGGCGGCCCCGCCTACCGGGCGGCCCGCACCGCGCTGCGCGAAGGCTGGGGCGCCGAGCCGCAGTTCGCGGCGAGCGGCGGATCCATCCCGCTGGTCAACGGCCTCGCGAGGGCCGCGCCGAACGCGGAGGTGCTGCTGTTCGGCGCCCAGGACGGCCTGTGCGCCCTGCACGCGCCCAACGAGCGGGTGCTCCTGTCGGAACTGCGCGGCGCGGTGATCGCCGAGGCCGCTTTCCTGCGCGAGTACGCCGCCGCCTTCCGTGCTCAGCGCGGCACCCCGCGCTGAGCCCGCAACCAACGAATGCAATTGCATCGGGAATTGCAGATGCAGTTGCCGGGTAGAGGTGTGTGTGAGTGCCGCGGTCCGCGGTGCTGGAGCGACGGACGAGCCCGGTGGACTCAGGAAAGAGGCGATGCCCTGTGGAGCAGTCGATCGGCAACGGAGTGCAGGCCAGCAGCATTTCCGGGGTGGAGTGGACCAAGAGCGCCCGCAGCAACCAGAGTGGCAACTGCGTCGAGGTTGCCCAACTGCCGGGCGGCGGCGTGGCAGTTCGCAATTCACGCTTCCCTGACGGCCCTGCTCTGGTATACACGCAGGCAGAGATGGCCGCATTCGTCGAGGGCGCCAAGGACGGCGACTTCGACGCTTTTACGGTGTGAAGCCCGCTGTTTGACGTCCAGGAGGACGAACTGCGGGCTTCGCGGTGCAATACTGGCCCGTCCAGTATGACTCGGGAGCTCGCATGTCCGCTCAAGCGCAGCCCGTATCGCCGTTACCGTTGTTCGAACGCCGCCCCGACATGGGCGCGCGGGCCATGTCCAGGGTGCTCGGCAACTACCTGCGCGCCCTGCGGGAGAGCCGCGGCTACAGCCCCGCGGCGGCCGGCAGCCACATCCGCGCCCACGCCTCGAAGATCAGCCGCATGGAGACCGCCCATGTCTCCCTCAAGACTCGCGACGTCGAGGAGCTGCTGCAGCTCTACGGCGTCGGCGACCACGAGCGCGGCCAGATCTCCCAGCTGGTGCAGCGCGCCGCCAGCCCCGACTGGTGGCAGCCCTACGGCGAGGTCGTCCCCGACTGGCTGCAGGCGCTGATCGGCCTGGAGCGCGACGCGCACCTGGTGCGTACCTACGAGACCCAGTTCGTGCCCGGCCTGCTGCAGACCGTCGAGTACGCCCGGGCCGTCGTGGACAGCGGGCACCGGCTCGCCCCCGCCGCCGAGAACGCCCAGCGGGTGGAACTGCGCCTGGAGCGCCAGCGCAGGATGGCCGAGCCCGGCGCACCGGTGCTGTGGGCGCTCATCGACGAGGGAGTGCTGCACCGCCCGGTCGGCGGCGCCGAGGTGATGCGCGGCCAGTTGTTGCACCTGCTCGACGTGCTGCGCCAGCCCGGCGTCAGGCTGCAGGTCGCCTCCTACGCGGCGAGCGCCGCCGCCACGCCGGGGGCCGCGGTGACCTATCTGCGGTTCGCCCAGGGCTTCCTGCCCGACGTGGTCTACCTGGAGCACATGACCAGCGCGGTCTACCTCGACCGGCTCGACGACGTCGACCGCTACCGTGCCGCGCTGGACGAGCTGAGCGCGCTCGCGGCGACTCCCGCCGCCAGCAGGGCGATCCTGGAGGAGGCCCTGCGCCGCTACCGGTGAACTGGTGCGCACAAGGGGCCTCCCCGCGGCCGGCGGGTCCGGGTCAGCCGACGATGCGGCCGACCCCGCCGAACTCGATCCACTCCATGCTCGGCTGCTTCGGCGCCAGATCGGTGTCCGGGCGCCAGGTGGACACCTCCACCAGGCCGGGCTCCAGGATCTCGGTGCCTTCGAGGAACCGCAGCACGTCCTGCTCGCGCCGGACCTCGCCCCAGTTCCCCCCGGTGCTCTCGGCCATGAACTCGGTGACCCCGCGCCGGGTCTCCTCGTCCTCGCTGACCAGCTGGCACACCACGAGGAAGCTGCCGGGCGGCACCTTGGCCGCGGCGCGCCGCACCACGTCGGCCGGGTCGTCGCGGTCCGGGATGCAGTGCAGCACCGACACGAACAGCACCGCGACCGGCTCGTCGGTGTTGATCAGCCGGGTGACCTCGGGGCTCGACCAGATCTTCTCGGTGTCGCGCATGTCCGCCTGTATCACGGCGGTGTTCTCGTTCTGCTCCAGCAGCGCCCGGCCGTGCGCCAGCACGATCGGGTCGTTGTCGATGTAGACGACCCGGGCCTCCGGGTCGACCCGCTGCGCCACCTCGTGGACGTTGTCCTGGGTCGGCAGGCCCGAGCCGTGGTCGACGAACTGGCGTATGCCGTAGTCCTCCGCGAGCCTGCGCACCACCCGGCGCAGGAACGCCCGGTTGTTCAGTGCCAGCACCTTCGTGCTGGGCACCTGTTTGAGCAGCTCTTCCGTGGCCGCGCGGTCCGCCGGGTAGTTGTCCTTCCCGTCCATCAGGTAGTCGTACATGCGGGCCACGCTGGGCACCGTCACATCGATCTTGTCCGTCAGCGGTACATCCCCGTTGTCCATCGGGTTCCTCACGGCAGCGTCGGCCTGGTACAGGCGAGTTGGGAGTGATCTGGAGCACACCCATCCTAGGCAGACGACCCGTCACGGTCGAGACCGCGGTCACAACAGTGCGTGAGCGCCGCCGACTTCAGGCGGCGGCGGGCAGTGCGTTGTACGCCTGCGCCACCACGGCCGGACGATCGCCCGCGTGCCCGCCGGGCCGCCAGCGCAGCGTGACCTCGCGGGACTCGCCGGGCAGCAGCCACAGGCAGTTGTCGTCGGCCAGTGCGGGCAGCGCGGGCCCGTCGGGCGCGGCGGCCAGCGAGAGGCGCACCATCGCCGCCGGTGCGCCGCCGGCGTTCGCCACCGCCGCGGTGACCGCCTCCGCACCGGCCGCGCGCACGGCGACCGACAGGGGTACGTACGGCAGGCCGTTGAGCGCGCGCATGTCCGACGGGGTGCGGCAGCGCCAGTAGTCGTTGGCCGACAGCAGCCGCCCGTCCGCGCCGGCCAGCCGCAGCCGCAGCAGGTGGGTGGCCGGCAGCGCCCGCGCGAAGGGCACCGCGAAGGCCGCCGTGACACCGCCGGCCGGGAGGTCGGCGGTGTGCCGCGACGGCTCGCCGATCGGCCGCCCGCCCAGGTCGTACAGCTGGGCCTCGACCGCCGCGCCCCGTACCGCGGCCGCGGTGTGGTTCGCCGCGAGCACCGTGCCGTCCGCCGGGTCGGCCTGGACGTGCAGCGGCTCGCAGCCCTTGCGGGCGCCGTAGTAGCCGCCGCCCACGTCCAGGCCGTGCCCGCACACCGGCCACACCGGGGTGTGCAGCGCCGGGTGCGGCAGCGCGGCGGGCAGTGCGCCCGCACCGCGCCACATCCGGGTGTTCCACGCCTCGAACATCGCCCGCATGCCCTCGTAGTCGACGAACTGCGCCTTGCGGCTCAGCTCGCGCGCCGAGGTCGCGCTGCCCAGGCGCTCCTCGACCGCGCGCCGGAAGGCGTCGCCGCGCACCGCCGCGCCCGGTGCCCCGCGCCCGACCGTCTCGCCGCCGTGCCGCCCGGCGGGGGCGGTGCGCACCAGGGCCGCCGCGGCACCGGGTCTGCTCGGGGACGTCGGGATGTTCGGCATGGGCACCGCTCCGTTCAGGAATGAGGGTCACGAGGCTGGCGAGCGCGGCGGGCGCGCGGATGTGCAGGACTCCGCCCGCCCCGGAGGAACGGGGCGAACGGGGCGAACGGAGTCTGACAACGTTGCCACGTCGCATTGACAACGTTGCCAACGCAGTCTGCTCCGCCTCGGCCGACAGTTCAAGCCGGTCCGGAGAATATCCGCACGCCATCCTTTTCCGGCCCGACGCGGACATGACGAAGGGGGCCGACGGCCGCCGCCGTCGGCCCCCTCGCGGATGGGCCGGCCCGCCGGTCAGCCGGCCGGGTAGCCCACCACGTCCACCGGCACCGTGGCGGTGCCCTGCGCCGCGGCTCCGTAGTCGTTGATCACATGCTCGATCACGCCCGCGCCGTTCAGCGACACCGTCAGCAGGTCGTGGAAGCGCACGTCCTTCCTGACCGGCGCCTCGAAGCTGCGGGTCACACGGATCGTCGGGTCGACGGTGAAGAAGCAGTAGCTGCCCAGGCCCCAGGCCTCGTGGTGGCGCACCGAGTCGCCCACCTTGTAGGCCGCCCAGCCGTCCACGCCGTGGTGGCGGTAGGCGGCCTGGTTCGGCGGGTCGTACGGCAGCTCGTTCTGGAACATCACCGTCCTGCCGTGGTCGCCGTTCCAGACCACGTTGTACTTCTGGAAGTGCTCCACGAACAGCCCCGTGGCCAGCACGTTGTCGCCGTTGACCACGACGCCGGACTCGGCGGTGTTCACCGTCCAGCCCACCCCGCTGCCGTGGTCGGCGCGCCAGGCCCAGATGTGGTCGAGCAGCACGTTGTCGCTGTTGACCACCAGTGCGGTCCCGGTACGCCCGGGGCCCGCGCCGCCGACCCGGAAGAACACGTCCTGCACCGACGTCGGGTTCTGCGGGTCGCTGCGCCGCCCGTGCCCGCCGCCGACCTCCAGCAGCGACCGCGACTCGGTCTCGCCCGCGTCGAAGAGCAGGCCCGCGATCCGCACCCCGCGCACGTCGTCCACCCGCATCGCGACCGCGCCGCTCACCGGGGTGAGGGTGGCGAAGCCCAGCCCGAGCACCACCGTGCCCGCCCACTTGACCTTGATCGTGCCGGTCAGCCGGTAGATGCCCGGGGTCAGCAGCAGGTGCCTGCCCTGCGCCAGCGCCTTGTTGATGGTGCGCACCGAGTCCGAGGGCTTGGCGATGAAGAACTGCTCGATCGGGATCGAGCTGCCGGGGGTGTGCCCCGCGCTCCAGCTCGCACCCGCGGTGTCGCGCCGCAGCGCGGGCAGGAACACCCGGTAGCGGCCGGTCGCGTCCACGTACAGGAAGGGCTTCTCGCGGCTGACCGGGGTGGTCGGCAGCGTGGTGTACGGCGGGTCGGGGAAGGACTGCTCGGGGGCGCCCGCGACGCCCGAGAAGACCTGGTTCCACACGCCGTTGGACCAGCCGCCCACCGCGCTGTCCCGGGTCAGCCACTGCTGCTGCGAGGCGTTGACGACCTCCCCGTCGACCACCGAGTCGGCGATGAAGCCGCCGCTGGAGAAGCCGCCCTGGCGCGGGAAGAGGAAGAGCTGCCCGCGGATGTGCACCCGGCGCAGCGGCGCCGCCTGCGACACCGCCCACCAGTTGATGCCGTCGGACGGAACGACCGCGAGGTTCTCGGCGGAGCGCCAGAAGTTGGTCAGCGCGCTGTCGCCGCCGCCCGGCTGCGGCTGACCCTCGACGCGGACGGCGCCGTTGATCGTGACGTCGTCGGGAGACAGGCCGAGCCCTGCGACCGAGGTGTAGTAGCCGAGTTGGGCGTCCACGTCGTAGGTGCCCGGCTTGAACAGGAAGGCGAAGCGGCCGGTGCCGAACTCGCTGGTGACCTGCTGCTGGGCGGCGGCGTTCAGGGCGGCCTGGATGTCGGCGGCCGGGGTCGCCGGGTCGAAGACCCGGACATGGGGGCCGAAGTCCGGCTCCGCGGGGGCGGGCGGGCGCCCGTGGCTCCCGCGTGCCGACGCGGGCGCCGCGGCGGCGCCCAGCGGTACGGCGGAGGCCAGGGCCGCGGTGGCGATGAACGAACGCCGGCTCAGCGCGCTGTCGGCGGGAGCGTCCTGCGTTTCCTGGTCGGTGAGTTCACTTCCTGCGGCCCTGAACGAAGACATGAGCGATGACCACCTTCTACCCCTGACGCCGGCCGCCCGACGGGACGCGGACAACCTGAGAGCGCTCTCTCGCAGACGTACCCTGGGGCGTGGCGGGCGAGCTGTCAAGATCTGTGAGAGCGCTCTCTTCCGTGCCTGGCCACGCACCTCACAGTCGCAACACGCGCCACGACGCGGGCTTTTCGCGTGCTGCGCGCATGGCTGCCGGGTTGCGGGCGTCTGTGCCGCCCGCACGGCTGTGACCTGCGGCTCCGCCGCCGGGGCGGGCCGCAGGCCGGGGGACGGCGGGGGCCGCGCGAGGGGTACGGGCGGGGCGCCGGCGGGCGGTCACGGTGTCGTAACTGTTGCGTGTGCGTCGGGTCGCGGGCGCGTGCCGGCCGGAGCGCGGTGGGGTGGTGCGGCTCTCGCGGGGGCGGTGGCGGGCCGCTTCCGGGCAGTGCGGGTGTGGGGGTACGGCCTGGTGTGTGGGCGTCCGGCGCGGTGGCGTACGCCTGTTGTGCGTCGGGCGCGCCGAGGCCTGGTGCGGGGCGGCGGGGTCAGGAGGCGGAGGTGACGGCCTTGAGTTCGGCCAGGGAGTCCTTGATGAACCGGCGCAGCTCGCCGTCGTCCGGGCCGCCGATCCAGCGCTCGAAGGAGACGCGGAAGACCGCGATGCCCGCGTCGGCCGCGAGGGTCGCCGCCGGTTCCTGTACACCGCGCCCGCGCAGGGTGTCGGCCACCGCGGTGGAGAGCGTGGCGAGTTTGGCCAGCTCGCGCTCCTGGAGCTCGGGGTTCGCCGAGATGACGGACTGGCGGCGCCGGGAGCGGGGGAGGTCGCGCAGCACTCCGCCCATCGCGTCGAGTCCCGCGGCGACCGCATCGATGGGAGCCGCCTGCTCGGGCGCGCCGGCCACGGCGCCGATCAGGACCTCCTGGAGTTCCGCCGAGCCGGAGAACAGCACCTCGCGCTTGTCGGCGAAGTAGCGGAAGAAGGTCCGCTCGGTGAGCCCGGCCTGCCGGGCGATCTCCGTGACCGTCGTCTGAGCGAAGCCGCGCTCGACGTACAGCTCCAGCGCGGCCTGTTCGAGCCGTCCCCGCGAGTTCGGCTGCCATCTACCCATGGCTGAATTCTACGTGATGGCAGGGACTGACATCGTGGTGCTACCGTTGATGTCAGGAGCTGACATCGCTGGCCGCGGGACGGAACCGCGGCCGGGACTGCCGGCTCACCCCTACCGGAGGTTCGTAGCTCATGCGTGTTTTCGTCACCGGTGCGTCCGGCTGGATCGGTTCCGCCGTGATTCCCGAACTCATCGCCGCCGGCCACCAGGTCGTCGGCCTCGCCCGCTCCGACGCGGCGGCGCTCACGGTCAGCGGGGCGGGCGCCGAGGTGCTCCGCGGCACCGTCGACGACCTCGACGTCCTGCGGGACGGCGCGGACGCGTCCGACGGCGTGATCCACCTCGCCTTCAAGCACGACCTCGCCTTCTCGGGCGGCTTCGAGGCCGCGGCCCTGGCCAACCAGGCCGCCGTCGAGGCCATGGGCGAGGCGCTGGCCGGATCGGACCGGCCCTTCGCCCTCGCCTCCGGCGTGCTCGGGCTCGCACCGGGCCGTGTGGCGACCGAGGCGGACGGCCTCGGCGCCGACGCCGAGGGCTCCACGCCGGGCGGCGGCCTGAGCCTGCGGCGGGCGACCGCCCGCTACGTGGTGGACCTGGCCGAACGCGGCGTCCGCTCGTCCGTCGTCGGCCTGGCGCCGTCCATCCACGGCGAGGGCGACCACGGCTTCATGGCCTCACTCGTCGCCGTGGCGCGGGACAAGGGCCTCGCCGGCTACCTCGGCGACGGCTCACAGCGCTGGCCCGCCGCCCACGTCGCGGACGCGGCACGCCTCTTCCGGCTCGCACTGGAGAAGGCCCCGGCCGGCTCGCACCTCTTCGGCGTCGCCGACCAGGGGGTGCCGATCCGTACGATCGCCGAGGTGATCGGCCGCCACCTCGACCTGCCGGCCGCCTCCGTGCCGGCGGAGGACGCGGCCGGGCACTTCGGCTGGCTGGCCCCGCTGGTGGCTCTCGACAGCCCCGCCTCCAGCGCGGCCACCCGCGAACTGCTGGACTGGCAGCCGGTGCAGCCGGGCCTGGTCGAGGACCTGGAGAAGGGCCACTACTTCCGGTAGCCGCCGCCCGCACCTCCGCACTTCCGTACGCCGGGCGGCGCTCCGGGGGGGGTGCCGCCTGTGCGGCCGTCAGGAGGCGGGGAGCTGGCGTCGGATGTCCTGGGTGTGGTGGACCAGCTCGTGGAGGGTGTGCTGCGCCAGCCAGCGCAAGGTGCGCTCCTGGCGCTCGGGGTAGGTGTAGATGAGGGTGCGGTCCCAGTCGGCGGGGGACAGCCGGGTCAGAGTGCCGGCGAACAGCAGTGCCGCGTCGCGGAGCTGCCGGGCGACGTCGGCCGGGTCCTGGCCGGCGTAGCCGTCGTGGCCGACGCGCTCGTCGCGGCCCATCGGCTCGGCGACCGGCGTGTCCAGGCGCCGGGCGGCCAGCACCCTTTCCCGCTGGACGAGCAGCATGTCCCGCAGATGGCAGGCGTACTCCAGCGGCGACCACACGTCGGGTGCCGGCCGCCGGCGCAGCACGGCGGGCTCCGCCCGCAGCAGGCCGGCGACGGCGTCCGCACGGCTGCGAGCCGACGCGGGGACCGCGGGAGCGAGGGTGAGGTCGTAGGTGAAACCGCATTCGGCGCAAGTCGTCACGCCTCACGCTAACAAGTCCCCCCGGCCGGGCGGGATCTGCCGGCTCGGCCCGCCGGGTCGGCCGCGTCCAGCCGGCCAGCCGGGGTGTACGCCGCTGGGCAGTTCGCGCGGGGCGGGTATTGGCGGTTCGGTTCGCCGGGCCGGGTGCGTTCAACGGGAGTTCGTAGCGGCTCACCCGGGTGAGGGGGCCGTTGTCGGCGGGTCGGCCGGGGCGCGCCGCCGAGGGGTGCGTCGGCGCAGTGTACGAAGGTGTGGGCTTCGTAGTTGGCCCGCAGCCGGGTGTTCGCTGCTGGGCGGGTTTTGCCCGGTTCGGTTCGCCGGGTCGGGTGCGTCGTAGCGGTGTATGAAGGCGTGGGCATCGTGGTACGAGCGCGGCCGGGCGGGATCTGGCTTCAGTTCGCCGCAGCGGGCGCGTTCAGTGGGAGTTCGTAGCGGCTCACCCACGTGACGGGGCCGTGGTCGGTGCGTTGGCCGGGGGCGCCGCCCACGGGGGCGTCGCCGCGGTGCATGAAGGCGTGGGACTCGTAGTAGGCGCGCAGCCGGGTGTTCGACGCGACGCAGTCCAGCCGCAGGGCGTCCGCGGCCTGCGTCCGGGCGGTGTCCGCCGCCCAGGCGAGGATCACCGCGCCCAGACCCGCGGCGCGTCGGCGTACCGCCATGCGGTGGACGTACGCGGCGGGGCCGGGGGAGTCCGCCCACAGCGGGTCGGACCGGTCGAGGGTGACCGTGCCCGCCGCCTCGCCCGCCACCTCGACGAGCCAGGTCTCGCCGCGGGATATCGCCCCCTCGACCCATGCGGCCTCGAAGCGCGGCGGCCACTGGCTGACGCCCTGCGCGGCGAGCCACTGCGCCGCCTCGTCCAGGACGTCGAGCACGGTCGCCGTGCTGTCGGCGGTGGCCCGGCGGAAGCGGACGGTATCGCCCCGCCACTTGGCTGCCATGGTCCCGATTCCCGTCCCTCGGCCTGTCATCCGGTCCCGTGCGGCACGTCGAGCACCGTCGCCGTGCCGGCGGCGGAAGTCGACCGTACCGCCTGCCGTTCGGCAGCCGTGGTCGAGACTCCCGTCACTCGGGCCGCCAGTCGGTGTTCGCGCCGCAGACCACCAGGCACGGGAGGTCGCCGGGGACCCGGCCCGCCAGCCAGGCGGCGAAGGGGGCCGCGGCGGCGGGCTCCACGGCGATCCTGCACTCCTCCCACAGGCGGTCGCGGGCCTGGACGATCTGGGCGTCGGTGACCAGGACGGAGGCCACCTCGTGCGACGTGAGGATGTCGAAGGGGATCGCGCCCACCCGGGTCGCGCCGGTCGCCGACGCCGCCACGGACGTCACTGCCGAGTCCACCGGGCGGCCCGCGGCCAGCGCGTCGTGCAGGCAGGGGCAGCCCTCGGGCTCGACCGCCACGATCCGGCGCCCGCCGGCCGGCAGCGCCGTACCGGCGGCCAGCCCGCCGCCGCCCACGGCGACCGCGAGGGTGTCGACGGCCGGCGCGTCCGCCAGGATCTCGGCCGCCACGGTGCCCTGCCCCGCCACGACGGCCGGGTCGTCGTACGGGTGCAGGAAGCGGTGCCCGGGACGCTGCGCGAGCTCCGTCGCAGCGGCGGCCGCCGCTGCGAAGTCGGCACCGTGCCGCACGAGTCGCGCCCCCGCGGCCTTGATGCGCCGCGCCTTGGAGGCCGGGGCCGACTCGGGTACGTACACGGTGGCGCGGACGCCGAGCAGCGCCGCGGCCGTCGCCACCGCCAGGCCGTGGTTGCCGCCCGACGCGGACACGACGTGGTCGTCCAGCGGCCCGGACAGCATCGCGTTGAGCGCGCCGCGCAGCTTGAACGAGCCGCTGCGCTGCAGGTGTTCCAGCTTCAGCAGGACGCGCCGGCCGTCGATCTCCACGTCGAGGAGCGGGGTGCGGCGCGCATAGGGGCGGATACGGTCGGCCGCCGCCAGGACGTCGGCGGTGGTGAGCAGTCGGGTGCGGGTCGTCATGCGCCCATACTCCGCGGCCCACCGCCGTAAGCACCAGCAACGGTCGATGGCCTACCGTTAGCAGCACTTACGGCAGGGAGGCAGCGTGCGCGAGCTGGACGTCAACCGGCTGCGGGTGCTCGTGGAGGTCGCGCACGCTGCGTCCATCGCGGAGGCCGCCCGCAGGCTGGCCTTCACGCCCTCGGCGCTCTCGCAGCAGATCGCCAAGCTGGAGGCGGAGTTGGGCGCCCGGCTGCTCGAACGCCGCCCGACCGGCGTCACCTTGACCCCGGTCGGCCAGGTCCTGGTCGGCCACGGGGAGCGCGTGCTGGGCGAACTGCGGCAGGCGCGGGCCGCGGTGGAGGCCGCACTGGGCAACCAGCCGCAGCGCCTGGCCCTCGGCACCTTCGCCACCGCAGGCCAGGTTCTGGTGCCCGCCGCCCTCGCGGCACTCCAACGACGCCACCCGCGCGCGGAGTTGTCGCTGCTCGACCTCGAACCGCCGGACGGCTACGGGCTCGTCGCCGCGGGCGACCTCGACGCGCTCATCACCCACCGCTACCCCGGGGTGCCGCCGACCCCGCACCCCGGGCTCGACCGGCAGGCGCTGCTCAGCGACCCGCTCGTCCTCGCCCTGCCCGGCGGCCACGCGCTCGCCGACGCGCCGCCCGGCGGCATCCGCCTCGACCGGCTCGGCGGCGAGACCTGGATCTCCGGGGCGCCGGGCATACCCAACCGGATCTGCCTGGAGACCCTCGCCGGCCAGGCCGGCATCGCACCGCACGTCGCCTACGAGTCCGCCGACTACCACGTCATCCTCGCCCTGGTCGGCGCGGGACTCGGCATCGCGCTGGTCCCGCGGTCCGTGCTCGCCGGCGCCGCCCACCCCGGTCTCGCGGTCCACCACCTCCGCGACCTCGCGCCCGCCCGCGCCGTCAGCATCCTGCACCGCCGCCGGCCGCCCGCGCTCGTACGGGAGCTGACCGCCTACCTGCTCAGCGCGGGCAAGGACGCGGCCGGGCACGCGCGGCTCAGACCGTGACCACCTCGACGCCGGCCTCCTCGAAAGCCGCGACCGCCGCCGCGGGGGCGGCGGTGTCCGTGACCAGCGTGTCGACCGCGCCGGTCGCGCAGATACGGGCGAAGGCGCGGCGGCCGATCTTCGAGGAGTCCGTCGCCACCACCACCCGCCCGGCGCGCTCGGCCAGCAGCCGGTTGGTGTCCGCCTCGTCCTCGTGGTGGGCGTAGACGCCCTCGACGGGGTCGATCGCGTCGATGCCGAGGACGGCGACGTCCAGGGTGATCTGCCGCAGGACGCCACCGGCCAGCGGGCCGGTCAGCTCGTAGGACTGGGGGCGGGCGACGCCCCCGGTGACCACCAGCTTGATCTGCGGGCGGATCACCAGCTCGGCGGCGATGTTCAGGGCGTTGGTCACCACGGTGAGCGCCGGCGCCCGGCCGGCGCCACCCGCCTCGGCCAGGTCGCCGCGCAGCGCCAGCGCACGGGCGATCTCCGTCGTCGTCGTGCCGCCGGTCAGCCCGACGACGTCGCCCGCCGTGACCATCGCGGCCGCCGCGGCCGCGATGCGCTGCTTCTGCGGGGCGTTGCGTGCGGTTCTGTACCGCAGCGGCAACTCGTACGACACGCCGTGGGTGACGGCGCCGCCGCGGGTCCTGACCAGCATCTGCTGCTCGGCGAGCTGGTCGAGGTCGCGGCGGATCGTGGCGGTGGAGACGTTCAGTGAGGCGGCCGCCTCGTCTACGTCGAGGCGGCCCTGTTCGGCCAGCAGGTCGAGCAAGGAGCTCCACCGCGCGTCCCGCGACACGCCCCCACCTCCTCCTCGCACCTACGGTGCCCCCACCCTCCCACACGATGTCCCTCGCGGTGGCGTTCACCTGTCCGCCGGTGGGGGCTTGTCGCGCAGTTCCCCCCGGCCGCTTCGGCCCTGCCCCTTGCGGTGGGCGGGCGACCAGCCACGACGTAGCGGAAGGTGCAGGCTCGCCGCAAGGGGCGACAGCCCCACCCGGGGGCAGTCAGGGGGCGGGGCGGGTGGAGGCAGCGGCGAGGCCGGCTGCCTCCATGGCCAGGTAGCGACGGATCGTGCGGGCCGCCAGGAAGGCGAGGGGCCAGGCGAGGACGCCGGACTGGTCGATCGTGAGGGTGAGGCGCGTGCTGGAGCCGGCCGGCTCCAGGCGGTGCGTGCCGCGGGTGCGGACACCGGGCGCGTGCGACTCCCAGTCGAAGGCGGTGCCTTCGACGAGCCGCGTCACCGTCCACACCGCCGGCCGCAGCCTGGGCTGCCGCACCTCGAAGCGTGCACCGAGCACGGGTCGCGGGCCGTCGAGACCGCGTACCGACGTCATCGAGGCGGTCAGTTCCGGCCAGTGCTCCACGTCGGTGAGGACCTGCCAGACCCGCTCGGCGGGGGCGTCGACGGTCGTTGCGTTCGTGTACGTCGGCATCGGCATCGTGCACTCCTTCAGGCCGGGACGGCGTCCACCCTACTGACCGTGGACCCTGCGGTAGCGCCCCGGCGCCATGCCGCACCACCTCTTGAAGGCGTGCGCGAAGGCGAACTCCGAGGTGTAGCCGACCTGCGCGGCGACCGATGTGAGCGGCAGCGCCGACGTGGCCAGCAGCCGGGCCGCGAGCGTCATGCGCCACCACGTCAGGTAGCCGAGCGGCGGTCGGCCGGCCAGTGCGGTGAAGCGCCGGGCGAAGGCGGCGCGCGACAGGCCGGCCTCCTGGGCGAGCCGTTCGACGGTCCAGGGCGCCGCCGGGTCGCGGTGCATGGCGTGCAGGCCCGCTGCGACGGGCGGGTCGTTGAGTGCGGCCGCCCAGCCGGTGGGCGTGCCGCGGTGCCGCAGCGGCGCGTCGTCGTACCACGCACGCAGGACGTACACGAGCAGTGTGTCGAGCAGCGACGGCACGACCGCGTCGGTGCCGAGCCGCGGCCTTTCCAGTTCGCCGGCCAGCAGGCGTACGGCTGCCGCGAGGTCGGGGTGCCGATTGGGGGAGGCGGGAAGGTGGAGCAGGTCGGGGAGTTCGGTGAGCAGGGGGTGGCCGCGCTGCGGGTCGAGCCGGTAGGTGCAGGACAGCAGCAGGGCCGCCGGGTCGCCGCCCCCGCCGCCGGCCGCCGCGGGCGCCTGCGCGAGGTGCGGCTCGCTGGGCGGCGCGGTCACCGCGGTCACCGCGCTGTCGGCCAGCACGTGCCGGGTGCCGCGCGGTACGAGTACGACGTCGCCCGGGCCGGCGTCGACGCCCTGCCGCGAGGTGGCGGCGGGCCGCAGGACGCATGTGCCGCGCAGCACCACGTGCAGGCAGGCGGAACCGGGCGCGGGTGCGAACTCCTGTGCCCAGGGCGCGTGATGGCGCACCAGTGCCGACCGCGGGCGTCCGGTGCGCAGCACCGCGACCACATCGCTGAGTACGTCCACTCCGTGACGCTACCCAGCGGCGAGACGGACACGCAGAAAGCCGGCGCGGGCGCGTACGCCCCGTCTCCGGCGGCCGCGAGGAAGGAACCCGTGGCGGGGTCCGCCGCACCGTCGCGCAGGCCGCCGCGGCGAAACCCTTGACAACGCGTCAACCCCCGGTAGCTTCTTGGTGCTTAACCGGTACAGCGCCCGCCGCCATCCGGCCCCGCTGTCGCCTTTGCAGCCTTCCTGTCAGGGAACGTCCGGACATTCCGAGGAGAATGCATGAGACTCCCAGCACGACGCACTTGGCTGGCGGCCCTCGCCGCGGTGACGACGGCACTGATGATGGCACTGCTCGTCATCGCCGTCCCCGGCCCCGCCAGGGCCGCGGCAGCCGGCTTCGTCCAGCGCTGCGGCACGCACTTCTGCGTCAACGGCAAGACCGCCTACTTCGCCGGCGCCAACTCCTACGACCTCTTCACCTTCGGCAGCGGCTCGGGTGACACCGAGACGCAGTACATGGACAAGGCGGCCATCGACAGCGAGATGGCCAACATGGCGTCGGACGGCGTCACCGTCGTCCGCACCTGGATGTTCGACCACGAGACGTGGCACGGTTTCGAGCCCGCCAAGAACACCATGAACGAGCAGCAGTGGGCGGAGTTCGACTACATCCTCTACTCCGCCGCCCAGCACGGCCTGCGGGTCGTGCCGACGCTGGAGAACTACTGGACCGCCTATGGCGGGGTCAACGCGGTGCTGGGCTGGGAGGGCGTCTCGACCGCCAACTCCGGCTACTTCTTCGACTCCACCAAGTGCCCCGGCTGCCTTGCGGACTACGAGTTCTACGTGAACTACGCGCTCAACCGGGTCAACCACTACACGGGGGTGGCGTACAAGAACGACCCGACCATCTTCTCCTGGGAGATGATGAACGAGCCGCGCTACCAGGACGTGAACCCGGCGGACAACACCGTCGGCGCCACCTTCCGCGCCTGGGAGGACAAGGTCGGCGCGTACATCAAGAACATCGACCCCAACCACATGGTCGACAACGGCATCGAGGGGCAGGGCAGTTCGTACGGCTACGGCAGCGACAACGGTGTGCCGTACACCTACGAGTGCCAGTCGCAGTACATCGACTTCTGCTCCGCGCACATCTACCCGACCGAGGGCTGGGCCAACCTGTCGGTGAGCGCCACCCAGGCGCTGGTCGCCAAGTACATCACCGACGCCCACACGGGGGCGGGGAAGCCCTTCTTCCTGGGGGAGTTCAACACCTCGGCCGGCACCCGCAGCACGTACTGGCCGGCCATCTACACCACGATGGAGTCCGGCAACGGGGACGCCGACGCCTTCTGGTGGTACATGAACTCCAGCAAGGACGGCAACTACGGGGTGATGCACGGGGATGCGGCACTGGCCTACTTCACCGCGCACTCCGACGTCGACAAGTCCAAGAGCGGTGACACCACCCCGCCGACGACCCCGCCGACCACGCCCCCCACCACACCCCCGACCACGCCCCCCACCACTCCGCCCACCACGCCCCCGACGACCCCGCCGGCCGGCGGCTGCTCGGTCAACTACCACATCGACGACTGGGGCAGCGGCTTCAACGCCAACGTGACCATCACCAACGGCGGTTCGACCGCCATGAACGGCTGGTCCCTGGTCTTCGCCTTCCCCGGCGCGCAGAAGGTCACCAACATCTGGAGCGCGTCGGCGACGCAGAGCGGCAAGCAGGTCACCGCCACCAACGCCTCCTACAACGCGGCCATCCCGGCCGGCGGCAGCGTCTCCTTCGGCTTCAGCGCCAGTTCGACGGCCGGCACCAACGGGGTGCCGTCCTCCTTCACCCTCAACGGCATGCCCTGCACGGTGTCCTGACCCCGGGCGGCACCGACGTACCGCGAACGGCCCGCAGCCCCCGCCGCTCCACGGCAGCGGGGGCTGCGGCCTTCTCCCGCGGCGCCGGGTCACCACTTATCCGGTTCAGCCACCGGATTTCTCCCGCCGACCGCCCGTTGACGCCGACGACTCGGCGCCGGAGTATGGGAGCGCTCCCATACCCCCACGCCAAGGAGCCGTCCATGCGCAGATCCGCGCACCCCCACCGCTCGCACCGGCCGCCCCGCAGACTGCTCGCGGCGCTCGCCACTGCCGTGGCAGCCGCGCTCGTGTACGTACTGACGATGCTGCCCGCACCCGCGGCCACCCCGGCCGCGGCCCCCGCCGCCGCCCAGGCCGACGTCGTCGGCAACGCCACCCACTTCGACGGTCTCGGCCAGCCCTACGGCGGCTGCGGCATGCCGCAGTCCCAGCTGGACTCGCAGGACTTCGTCGCCCTCAACGTCTTCGACACCCCCGGCGACTATTCCAGTTACCCGCGCCCGGTGCCGCCCTCGCAGAGCTCGATCATCGGCGCCTGGGACAACGGCCACAACTGCGGGCGCTGGGTGCAGGTCACGATCGGCGACTACTGCAACGGCACCAATGACGGAGCCCCCAACCAGCCGTTCTGCCGCAACGGCAGCTGGGTCCAGGACTCATACAACGGCGCCACCCTCACCATGCTGGTCGCCGACAGCTGCGCCGACTCCAACGCCTGGTGCCGCGACGACCCGAACCACCTGGACCTCGACACCGCCTCGCTCGGCCGCTTCACGCAGAACGGCAGTACGGTGACCGGGCTCGCCGACCACTGGAACAACCGCCACGTGTCGTGGAGTTACGTGCCCGCGCCCGGCTACACCGGCGACATCAAGATCGGCTTCCTGCAGGGCGCCCAGCGCTACTGGGGCGCGGTCTCGGTGTCGCACCTGCCCAACGGCATCCACGGCGTGGAGTACTACTCGGGCGGGGCCTGGCACGACGCCCAGATGAACAGTGACATGGGCCAGTCGTTCATCCTCGACCCGCTCACCACCGGCGGCACCGACTTCCGCATCCGGGTGCGTGACGTGGACGACGCCTACGTCTTCGGCGGCAGGACGTACGACTTCTCGCTGCCCACCGCCTGCTCCGGCACCTGCTCGCAGCCGTACACCGGCGTCGACTACACGACCACGGGCGGCGGTACGACCCCGCCGACCACGCCCCCGACCACCCCGCCCACCACACCTCCGACGACGCCGCCCACCACGCCCCCCACCACTCCGCCGACCTCGGGGTCGGGCGGCTGCAGCGCGGCCGTGCACGTCACCAACTCCTGGTCAGGCGGCTTCCAGGCCGATGTGACGGTGCAGAACACCGGCACCAAGCAGACCACCGGCTGGGCCGTACGGCTGACCCTGCCGTCGGGCGTGACGATCAACAGTGCGTGGAACGCCGCCGTCGACTCCTCGGCGCCGGCCACCACGCTGCGCAATGTCGCCTACAACGGCACCCTCGCCCCGTCGGCCAGCACCTCCTGGGGCATGACCCTGAGCGGCTCGAACACCGATCTGGGCACCCCGGTGTGTACGGCATCGGGATGACGTCCCGCGGATCCGTGTGAAGAGTGCCCCCTGATACGGCGCGCCCACTGCGATCACCGTCGGTGACCGTCAGGATGGGCGGTGCCGGACGGCCGTCCCGTTGCTGCGTACGGGACGGCCGTCCGGTCTGCCACGGCGGCACCACGGATGCCGGAGCAGAAAATGCGGGCAGGCCGAGCCGACCATAGCTTCGAATCGCGCGGGCTCCGCCCCCTCGCCGAAGGGGCGTTGGCGAGTGCAATCCGAAGTCAGGTACTGGGACCCGTCGCAGCGCTCATGCTCTGCCGGGTCGAGAAAGGCAGGTCAGGGCGATGCCCGTACGGCACAGCAGGTATATCGCAGGAGTCATGACGGTCGCGGCGCTCGGAGCGGGGGTCGCCATGGCGCCCGCCGCGCACGCGGAGTGGGGCGTGCAGCTGGTGCACGAGGGACAGTCGATCCAGGCGGCGGTCGACGCGGCCGCCGACGGCGACACCGTTCTCGTGATGCCCGGCACCTACCGGGAGAGCGTGCAGATCACCAGGAACGTGACGCTGGAAGGCGTCGGCTCCGGCCTGGTCACGATCACCGCCCCGGCAGGGCAGGGCGTCCAGGCCGCACCGGCCGCCCCGAGCCCCGCCCCCGGCACCGCCCCCGCGGCGGCTCCGGTCACCGGCCCGACCGGCACGCAGTCCGCTGCGGCCGCCGCGACCCCGAACGGGACGGCATCGGCCGCCGCGAAGCCGGGCGCCGCGCAGTCCCACACCTCCACCACGGGCGCCGACATGCCGGCCGCCGGTGCGTCCGGCGCCGGCAAGTCCGACGCAGGCAAGTCCGACGCAGGCAAGTCCGACGCCGCGAAGACCGAGACCTCCACGACGGTCACCGGCACCACCACCCAGGCGGCCTGCGCCGCCGCCGGGCACGGCATCTGCGTCACCGGCGCCGACGGCCACGCGCTGACCGCGGTCCGCATCGAGTCCGTCACCGTGACCGGATTCCGCGCGAACGGCATCGACGTGTCCGGCACCGACGGCATGGTGGTCCGCCGGGTGACGGTGAAGAACAACGGCCAGCAGGGCATCAGCCAGGAGAAGTCCACCCGGGCGGTGCTGCGCGACAACGAGGCCGTCGGCAACGGCCAGTCCGGCATCTTCGTGTCCAACTTCGTCAACGCCGAGGGCGGCGCCCTCGACACCCGGGGCACGGTCATCGCCGGCAACACCCTGTCGGGCAACCGCATCGGTGTGACGGTCCGCCGGGCGCGCGTGCTGGCCGTCGAGAACAACACGGTCACGGGCAACTGCGGCGGCGTCTTCGTCGTCGGCGACGAGAACAACCCCAAGGCCGGCGACCTCGACATCCGGCAGAACAAGATCACCGACAACAACAAGTTCTGCGCCTCCAACGGCCGGCTGCCGGCCATCCAGGGCACCGGCGTGCTGCTCACCGGCGCCGAGGACACCCGGGTCACCGACAACACCATCACCGGCAACTCCGGCACCTCCCCGATGTCCGGCGGTGTCGTGCTCTACCCGAGCGAGGTCGGCGTCGCCAACCTGCGCGACCAGGTCAGCGGCAACACCCTGACCGGCAACAGCCCGGCCGACCTGGCCGACCGGGACACCAAGGGCACGGGCAACACCTTCAGCGCGAACTCGTGCAGCGTCTCCGAGCCGGCCGGCCGGTGCTGACCGGCAGGTACGCCGGCCCGCCGCGCGCACCACGCCCCCGCCCGTTCCCGGCACCGACCCGGCATGACCAGAAGGGCCGAACATGACGATGACCCAACCGGCCGCCGCGCCACCTGCGGCCACCCCCGCACCCCCGCAGCACGCGCCTGACCAGTCGGTGATGCGGCTGCGCGAGCTGGTCTTCGGCGCGGCCTGCGCCGCCGCCATCCGGGCCGCGGCCCGGATCGGCGTCGCCGACGCGCTGGAGGAGGAGCCGGCCACGGCCGAGGAACTGGCCGCCGCGCTGCGGACCGAGCCCCGGCCGCTGAACCGGCTGCTGAGGGCGCTGTCCAGCTACGGCATCTTCGCCGAGCAGCCCGACGGCCGTTTCGTGCACACCGGGATGTCCCGGATGCTGCGCGAGGACGCGCCCGACTCGTTGCGCAACATCGCCCTGTGGTGCACCGAGCCGTGGACCTGGGAGGCGTGGCCGCGGCTGGACGACGCGGTGCGCACCGGCCAGGACGTCTTCGCCGACCTGTACGGCAAGCGGTTCTTCGACTACCTGCACGACGACGCGCCCGAATCGGCGGCCGTCTTCGACAAGGCGATGACCCGTTCCAGCATGCAGTCCGCCCGCGACGTGGTCGACAGCCTCGACCTCACCGGCACCACCACCGTCGCCGATATCGGCGGCGGCCAGGGCCACGTGCTGGCCGGCCTGCTGGAGAAGCACCCGGCGCTGCACGGCACCCTGCTCGACCTGCCCAAGGTCGTGGCGAACGCCGACCCCCGGCTGCGGCCGGGCGGTGCGCTGGCCGACCGGGCCACCCTGCTGCCCGGCGACTGCCGGCGGGAGATCCCGGTCGACGCGGACCTCTACATCATCAAGAACATCCTCGAATGGGACGACGACAGCACCCGCAGGACGCTGCGCAACGTCGTCTCCGCGGCCCGCCCCGGAGCCCGGGTGCTGGTCATCGAGAACCTGGTGGACGACAGCGTGTCCATGCGGTTCACCACCGCCATGGACCTGCTGCTGCTCCTCAACGTCGGCGGTCAGAAGCACACCAGGGAGAGCCTGGTCACCCGGATGACCGAGGCCGGCCTCGCGGTCGGCGACGTGCGCCCGGTCAACCCCTATCTGCACGCCTTCGACAGCACCGTCCGCGGCTCCTGACCCCAGGTCAGCGGTTGCGGCACAGGACGGCCGGCCCGGGTGAACCGGGCCGGCCGTCGGCTGCTGTCCGCGGGGCTGCGCGGCCCCTCAGGCCTTCCGCGAGGAGCTGAGGTGCGCGAAGACCACCACGTTGTCGGTGTAGTCCTTCTTGGAGCGGTCGTAGGAGCCGCCACAGGTGATGATCCGCAGCTGCGGGTCCGGTGTGCTGCCGTAGACCCGCTGGTCGGGGAACTTGCCCTTGGAGAACATCTCCACCGAGTCGACGGTGAAGGTCGCCACCGTGCCGTCCGCCCTGCTGATGTCCGCGGTCGCGCCGGGCTTGAGCAGCCGCAGCATCAGGAAGACGGCAGGGCCGGTCTTGGTGTCGACGTGCCCCGCCACGATCGCCGGGCCGCGCTCGCCGGGCGTGGGACCTTCGGCGTACCACCCGACGAGGTTGGTGTTGCCGGCCGGCGGCGCTTTGAGGTTGCCGGCCGCGTCCAGGTGCAGCGGGGTGAAGGGCGCGTCGACCGCGATGCTCTTGATGGTCAGCCGGGTCGGGTTGGAGTGCGGCAGGCCCGGCAGACCGACCGTCGGCGCGGATGCCGCAGGGGCGGGGCCGATGGCGGTCGCGGGCGTCCTGGCCGTGGCGCTGGGCGGCGCCGCCGCGGACGGCGGCGGACCGGGCAGGCCGGTACCCGAGGAGTCGACCGAGTTGTAGATCATCAGGGCGCCGAGGGCTGCCGCGGCGACCGCCCAGCGCAGCACGCGGGAGCGTGGGCCGGGCGCGGCGTCCGCCGGCCCCGGGGGAGGCGGCGGGTACTGCTGGGACATGGGGCGATGCCTTTCATCGGCTCGCGGACAGTGCGTTCGGCACGGGGGCCGGATGTTGCCGTGGCCACCGCCGCGGGAAGCGGCGGTGGCCACGGCAGGACACAGCGTGGAACTGGTGCGGCGGTCTTTCAGCCGGTCACCGGGCGGACCCGGTGTCAGACCGCGAGGCCGCCAGCGGGCGTACGGCGACGGCGCAGCGCCACCGCACCGGCGCCGAGGCCGCCGAGCAGCAGGACGGAGCCGGCCGCCATGCCGCCGCCGGACAGCGCCATGCCGCCGCCGCCGGTGTGCACGCCGCCGTGCGGGCGCTTGCCGTGCCACGAACCGGCGTCACCCTGCTGGGCGGTGGCGTCGTCCGAGGCGGTGCTGTCGGAGGTGGTGGCAGAGCTGTCGGCGCTGCTGTCCGAGGTGGTGGCGCTGTCACCGGAGGCGGCCTGGTGGTTGGAGGAGTGCGACGAACCGTGGCTGCTCGGGTCGTACGCGTTGACGGCACCCGTCGCGTGGGCGGCCGGGGCGGCGATGGCGAGGACTGCGGAGAGAGCAGCTCCGGCGAAGAGGGTGCGGGCAGTGCGCATGGTGAGGGTTTCCTTCCGTCGCGCATGCGTCGGATGACAGGTCGTCATCCGAGGGTGCGCAGTAGCGACATGTTCACCGTCAGTCATGCACCAGTGGCGCGCCACCGGAGAGGGCCGCAAGGGGGTGACCCTTGCGCCCTCCGGGTGGCGCGCTGCGCCGCACGGGGGACCCGCGGCGGCCGGCGGCCGTCAGCCGCCGCTGCGCTCCCAGCGGTAGAACTCCCGCGCCATGGCGTCCTTCGGCGACCGCCAGGTCGCCGGGTCATAGGCGCTGACGTGCGACGACAGCCGCTCGCTGATGTTCTTGAACTCCGGGTGCGAGGCGTGCTGGGCCACCGCGGGCCCGGGCGGGCCGTCGGCCTCGATCAGATGGAAGTAGAGGTCGCCGAACTGGAACAGGCTGCGGCCGCTCACCCCGATCAGCCGGGGCAGCTCGCCGCGGTCGGATTCGGTGAAGACCTCGGCGATGTCGTCCGCCGAGCCGGGTGCCATACGGGCGACGATCAGTGCGCGGTGCACGGTCACGTCCTCTCCTGCTTGCGTGTGCGGGGGAGCCCGGGCAGGCACGGCCCGCCCGGGCACGGCGTCAGTTGGCGACCGCGACCTGCTCGCGGGCGCGCTGCTCGATCTTGTCCCTGATCAGCTCCAGCTGGACGGCGGAGTTCGCGTTGATCCGCGCGGTCATGCCCGCGTCGTCCACCGGAGCGTCCGGCTTCATCGCGAAGTCCTGGACCCAGCGCATCCGGGTGCCGCCGGGGACCTCGTGGTAGCTCCAGAAGATCTCCATGAAGTCGAAGGGACCGGTCTCGACGCGGCGGGCGGTGACCGTACGGGTCTCGGGCACCGGCTCGCGCTCGGAGACCCAGCTCCACACCTTGCCGTTCTCGTCCGGGTGCATCGTCAGCCGGAAGGTGGTCTTGCGGCCCTGGCGCTCCAGGATCTCCACCGACGCGTACTCGCTGAACAGCTGCGTCCAGTGCTCCAGGTCGTTCGTCATGTCCCACACCAGGTCCAGCGGGGCGTTGACGGTGATCTCGTTCTCGGTGTGCGCTGCCATGGCTCAGGCCCTCGCCTTCAGCACGTCGTTGACGACGTCGAGCAGCTCCCGGGGGGTCCGGCAGGCGTCGGCGTCGGCGGGGATGGTGGCGCCGTGCTCGTTCTCCAGCGCGCCGACGATGCCGAGCAGGCCCAGCGAGTCGAGGCCGAAGTCGGCGAAGGGCGTGTCGGACTGCAGCTCCAGGTCCGCCGGGTCGACGATGACGCCGGCCCTGCGCTCCATGAGGGAGGCCAGTTCCGCGTAGGTGAGTTCGGTGTGCATGAGCGGCTCCTTACGAGGAGAGGGGGATGTGCGGGGGAGTGGGGACGTACGGTCGGACGGGTCAGGGACGTGCGTCGGCGCCGTGCCGCAGCACCAGTGCCGAGTTCGAGCCGAGCAGCCCGCGGCTGAGCACCAGGGCGGTGCGCAGGTCGGCCTGCCGGGCGTGGCCGGTGACCAGGTCGAGGCCGCCGCTCACGTCCGTGACGTTCGGGGTGGGCGGCACCGTGCCGTGCTCCATGGCCAGCACCGCGCACGCGGTGTCCAGCGCGGAGGCACCGCAGTAGGCGCGCCCGGTACCGGTCTTGGGGGCGGTCACCGGGACCCGGGCCGCGTGCCGGCCGAGCGCGTCGGCCAGCGCCAGCGCCTCGGCCCGGTCGGCGGCCGGCACCCCGAGGGCGTCGGCGAAGACCACGTCGACCTCCTCGGGCGCGACCCCGGCCTCGTCGAGCGCGCCGCGGATCGCGTAGGCCAGGCCCTCCCGGGAGGCGGCCCAGTCGGCCGAGCCGGTGAAGGTCGCGGCGTGCCCGGCGATCACCGCCCGGGCGGTGACACCGCGTTCGCGGGCCGCCGTCTCCTCCTCGGTGACGAACATCGCGCCGCCCTCGGCGGGGACGAAACCGCAGGCCCGGTCGGTGAAGGGCAGATACGCCTGCTGCGGTTCGCGCACCAGGCTCAGCTCCGGGTAGCCCAGCTGGCACACGACCGAGTACGGCGCCAGCGGTGCCTCGGTGGCGCCGACGACCATCGCGTCGGTGCCGCCGCGGATGCTGCGGGCCGCGTGGGCGAAGGCGTCGAGACCGCCCGCCTCGTCGCCCGCGACCACCCCGCAGGGGCCCTTGAAGCCGCCGCGGATGGATATCTGGCCGGTGCTCGCCGCGTAGAACCAGGCGATCGACTGGTAGGGGCCGACGAACTTCGGGCCGCGGCCCCACAGCTGCTGCAGCTCGCGCTGGCCGAACTCGCCGCCGCCGGAGCCGGCCGCGGTCACCACGCCGATGGCGAACTCGCCTGCGCCCGCGGCGTCCAGGGCGGCGTCGCCCAGCGCCATGTCGGCCGCGGCCATCGCGAAGTGGCTGAAGCGGTCGGTCTGCACCAGGAAGCGCTCCTCGACCAGTGCTGCCGGGTCGAAGCCGTGCACCTCGCCGGCCACCGCGAGCGGTAGTTCGCGGCACCCCTCCCTGGTGACCGGGCCGAGCGCGCTGACGCCCTCCTTGGTGGCCTTCCAGTACTCCTCGGTGCCGATACCCGTGGGGGCGACCACGCCCATCCCGGTGATCACCGTACGGCGCTCGTCCGGCCTGCTCGGCTTGGCGGTCATCGGCTCGCCTCCTCCCGGTTGAGGACCACGGCGGACTGGAAGCCGCCGAAGCCGCTGCCGACGGACAGCACGGTCCGCAGCGGCAGCTCGCGCGCGGTCCTCGGCACGTAGTCGAGGTCGCACTCGGGGTCGGGCGTCTCGTAGTTGGCGGTCGGAGGCACCACGCCGTGCTCCATCGCCAGTGCGCAGGCGGCCAGTTCGATGGCGCCGATCGCACCCAGGGAGTGCCCGACCATGGACTTGATCGAACTCATCGGGGTCCTGCGGGCGTGCTCGCCCAGCGACCGCTTGACCGCCGCGGTCTCGTGCCGGTCGTTCTGCTTGGTGCCCGAGCCGTGCGCGTTGACGTAGTCCACGGCCGTGCGGTCGATCCTGCCGTGCGCCAGTGCACGGTCGATGGCCCGCGACATCTCCAGGCCCTCGCGGGTCAGCCCGGTCATGTGGTGGGCGTTGCCGAACGAGGCGTAGCCCCTGACCTCGCAGTACACCCGGGCGCCGCGCGCCCTGGCGTGCTCCAGCTCCTCCAGCACCAGCACCGCGCCGCCCTCGCCGAGGACGAAGCCGTCCCGGTCGGCGTCGAAGGGGCGGGAGGCGTGCTCCGGGTCGTCGTTGTTGGGCGAGGTCGCCTTGATGGCGTCGAAGCAGGCGACCGTGATCGGCGAGATCGGCGAGTCCGACGCGCCGGCTATGCAGATGTCGGCCCGGCCCTCCTCGATGCTCTGGAAGGCGTAGCCGACCGCGTCGAGCCCCGAGGTGCAGCCGGTGGACACCGTCTGGACCGGGCCGCGCGCGCCGACCTGCTCGGCGACCTCCGCGGACAGCGCGCTGGGCGTGAACGCCCGGTGCAGATGCGGCAGGGCCGGCCTGTGGTCCACGTCCCAGCGCTCACCGCCCGCGCTGACCAGGGCGTAGTCCTGTTCCAGCCGGGTCGTGCCGCCGACCGCGGTGCCCAGCGACACCCCGATCCGCCAGGGGTCCTCGGCGCCCGGGTCGAGCCCCGCGTCGTGCAGCGCCTCGTCGGCCGCGGCCATCGCGAACTGCACGTAGCGGTCGGCGCGGGCCAGCCGGTCGGGGTCGAGGCCGCAGGCGGCCGGGTCGAAGTCGCACTCTGCGGCTATTCGGGACCTGAATCCCGAGGCGTCGAAGCGGGTGATCCCCCGGGTCGCCGTGCGCCCCGCGGTGAGCAGGTCCCAGAACGCGGGCACGCCCACCCCGCCAGGGGCGACGACGCCGACCCCGGTCACCGCGACCCGCCGGGTCACGAGACCGCCCCCGCCGCTTCCGGCGGCCGTCCCGCACGGGCCTTGGCACCGTCGGCGACCAGCGGGTTGCCCGCCGCGTCCTCGGTGTCGACGTGCCCCAGCTCGGGGCGCGGCGCGAGCGGGCCGAGGTGGAAGACCATCCGCGCCTCGGTGTCGCCCACGTTGCGGAAGCGGTGCCGTACGTCCTTCGGGATCAGCAGCCCGTGGTCGGCGCCCAGCACGTACGGCGTGCCGTCGAGGTCGACTTCGAGGTCGCCGCTGACGACGAAGACGAACTCCTCCGAGTAGGGGTGGTAGTGCTCGGCGATGCGCTCACCGCGCTGGATCATCGCCACGCCCATGAAGCCGCTCGTCGATCCGCTGACGGTCGGGGTGAGCATGGCGCGCAGATCACCACCGCGGCGCCGGTTGGGCTCGATCTCGTCCACGTGCACGATCCGGGGGGGCTGAGCGGTCATGACGGGTGCCTCCAGGTGAAGTCACACCGGCCGCGGAAGAGCGGCGGCCGGCCCGCGCGTGCGGGAAAGCGGGCTTGCGGTCACGCGTCCTGTGCGTGGCGGTCGGTGACCAGGGTCATCTCCAGGTGCGCCAGCAGCTGCCTGCGGCCCTTGTCGTCGCCGAGGTCGCCGACGGCGTCCGGCAGTTCGAGCAGCCGGCTCAGCTCCGCGGCCAGGTCGCGGTCCGCGGTGCCGGTGGTCAGCGCCAGGTCCTCGTCGGCTGCGCCTGCCAGGTCGATGACGCGTACGACGATGTCGTCGCGCTGGAAGACGGTGCTGCGCACCAGCGACCCCGTCGGGTCGGCCGCCGCCAGCTCGTCGGACCTGGCCAGCACCCGGGCCGCCGCGGCGCCGCTGCCGCCCCGCACCGGGTAGTGCAGCGCGTACCGGCGCACCTGGCCGGTGCGGTCGGCCTCGGCCACCGCCTCGTGCACCGCCGGGAGCCCCGCCCTGGTGAAGAACGCCCGGGCCGCCTCCGGGTCGGTCAGGTCGCGCTCCTCCTCCAGGTACGGGTTGATGGCCTCCTCGACCGCGCGCACCTCGGGCTGCTGGGCCACGTGCCGCAGCGCCGCGACGAGGTTGCCGCTCACCTCGACCGCGCGGACCACCCGGTTGCCGTGCATGAACAGCGAGGTCCTGCACAGCCGGGTGGCCGAGTCGACCCGCGCGGACGGCGAGGCGTAGTCGGCCAGCAGCTTGGCGACCTTGTCCTCGCTGCCGGGGCGGACGGTGAAGGTGATCGCGTGCCGGACGCGGCCGTCACCGGCCCGCTCGGGGCGCGGTGCCCGGGTGCCGGTGTGCCCGGCGACCGACGTCTCACGCAGCACGTCGAAGCGCAGCGAGCGGGTGTCGTTGACGCAGGCGTGCATCGGCTTGACCATCTCGCGGTGCTCGGGGCTGTCCACCCACGCCAGGAAGGGCTCCGAGCTCTCCCACTCGCTGGTGATCAGCCACTGCGAGGGGTCCTCGATGGACTGGCACAGCTGGTCGCTGACGTGCCCGGGCACCGAGGCGACCTGGCTGCGCAGCAGTTCGTACGCGTCGAGGAAGCGCTGCTGCGCCCCCTTCTGGATGTCGAGCAGCAGCACCACGCGGAGCCGCGCGGGCTCGGTTTCCTGTGCGCCGGCCGCGGTGCCGGCCGTCCCCGGCTGTCCGGACAGGGTCGTCATCTTCCACTTCTCCCTCTGCTGGTGATCGCCCGGTCCGCACCCGTGTGCGTTTCCGGTGCCCTGAGCCCGATCGTGCTTCGATCCCACCAACGCCGCGAGATCTGCGGTCCATGCGGGCGAATGCGCCGCCAGGACACCGCCGCGCGGCGCCGACCGGGCATGGAGAGAGCGGGACCGGACGACGGTGTTCCGGACCCCGGCGCCGCGCCTCGTGTGCCCGTACAGGCTGGAGCAACAGATGCAACCGACGTCAGACGACCGGGTACCGGTCCTCATCACCGGCGGATCCCTGGTGGGGCTGTCGACCTCCCTCTTCCTCGGCCGGCTCGGCGTGGACCACCTGCTGGTCGAGAAGCACGCCGCGACCTCGCACCACCCGCGCGGCCGCGGCAACAACGTGCGCACCATGGAGCTGTTCAGGACCGCGGGCATCGAGCCGGCGATCCGCTCCGCCGCCTCCGTGCTGTCCCGCAACCACGGCATCCTGCAGGCCGAGTCGCTGACCGGCGACAACCAGCGCTGGCTCTTCCGGGAGATCGACCCGGGCGGCGGACTCGCCGCGTTCAGCCCGTCCGGCTGGTGCCTGTGCAGCCAGAACGACCTGGAGCCGGTCCTGCTCAAGGAGGCCCGCGCGCTGGGCGGCGACATCCGCTTCGGTGTCGAACTGCGGTCGTTCGAGCAGGACTCGGACGGTGTGACCGCGGAACTGCTGTACCGCGAGACCGGCGAGACCCGCACGGTCCGGGCCGGCTACCTGGTCGCCGCTGACGGGCCGCGCAGCCCGGTGCGCGAGCGGCTCGGCATCGGCCAGACCGGCGCCGGCGAGCTCTTCCACAACGTCAGCGTCACCTTCCGGGCCAAGCGCCTCGCCGAGGTCGTCGGCGACCGGCACTTCATCGCCTGCTACCTGACCAACCCGGACGCCGACGGGGCGCTGCTGCCGGTCGACAACGAGGCCGAGTGGGTCTTCCACCTGCCCTGGCACCCCGAGCGCGGCGAGCAGCTCGACGCCTTCACCGACGAGCGGTGCGCGGCGCACATCCGCACCGCGGTCGGCGTGCCGGGCCTGGAGGTCGAGATCACCGGAAAGGCCCCCTGGCACGCGGCCGAAAGAGTGGCGGAGCGCTACTCGCAGGGCAGGGTGCTGCTGGCCGGCGACTCCGCCCACGAGATGTCGCCGACGGGTGCCTTCGGCTCCAACACCGGCATCCAGGACGCCCACAACCTGGCCTGGAAGCTCGCCGCCGTCCTCGGCGGCTGGGCGGGTCCCGGCCTGCTGGAGACCTACGGCGCCGAGCGGCGGCCGGTCGCGGTGGCCACCAGCGCCCGCGCCTCCGAGCGCTCGGCCGAGCACAGCCACCCGGGTTACGACGCCGCCCCGGCCGGCGGCAACCGGCAGAGCGGGGTGCTGACCGTGGCGCTGGGCTACCGCTACCCGGCGGGCGCCGTCGTCGGCGTCGACCCCGACCGCCCGGTCGTCCCGACGCCGCCGCCCGGCCCCGGCGGCACGGGCGGCCCCGTCGTCCCCACCGTCCCGGACCGGGACGGCGCCCCCGCCGCCCCGCAGCCCGGCGGCCCCGCCGTTCCCGTGCACCCCGAGGCCCGGCCGGCCGGCCGGCCCCCCGCGGGCCGCGGGCCGCGGCTGTGGGTGGGGGAGCCCGGGACCCGGGCGCCGCACATGTGGGTCACCCGGGAGGGTGAGAAGGTCTCCACGCTCGACCTGTACGAGCGGGTGCCGGTGCTGCTGACCCGCGCGGGGAGCACGGCCGGGGCTGCCTGGCACAGCGCGGCGGCCCGCGTCGGCGACGACCTCGGCGTACCGCTGGAGCGCTACCGGGTCGGCGCGGGGCAGGACGCCGACCTGGTGACCGAGCCCGGCGAGGACTTCTCCGCGGCGCACGGCACCGGCGAGGACGGCGCGCTGCTCGTACGCCCCGACGGCTTCGTGGCCTGGCGCGCCACCGCGGGCTGCGCCGACCCCGCGGCGGAACTGTCCGCGGTGCTGCGCCAGGTGCTCAGCCTGGACTGACCCGGCGGGCGGCATGCGGACGCGGCGACGGCCGCCGGTCGAGCACCGGCGGCCGTCGCCGCGTTCCTCGCGTGCGGGCGGCCCCCCCTCCGGGCCGCCCGTGCGGGCGGCCCCCCTCCGGGCCGCCCGCTGCCTTGTCACGCCACCGGCAGCGGCTCCGGGGAGGTGCTGAAGGCCGCGTGCAGTCGGCGCGTGTGATCCAGCTCGCGCACCTGTCCGGTCAGCGTGGCCGCGACGGTCAGCCGCAGGTCCGTGGACGACGCGCCGAGCCGCAGCTCCAGCTCGCCGGGCTCCACGATGCGCCGGCCGCCGCGCCCGGTGAAGGACGCCAGGTCGGCCGGCACGGTGACCTCGACCCGGGTGGCCTGCCCCGGCTCCAGGTCCACCCGGCGGTAGCCGATGAGCCGCTGCACCGGCTGCACCACGGAGGCGACCGGGTCGTGCAGGTACAGCTGCACCAGCTCGGTGCCCGCGCGCTCACCGGTGTTGCGGACGGTGAAGGACAGACGTATCTCGCCGTCCGTGCCGGCCTGCAGGTCCGGCACGTCCAGGTCCGTCCACTGGAAGGTGGTGTACGTCAGACCGTGGCCGAAGCCGAACGCCGGCGTCGGGTCGATGTTGGACGACTCGCCGGCCTGGCCGAGCTTGGCCGCCAGATACGTGGTCGGCTGGGTGCCGGCCTGCCGCGGGATGCTGACCGGGAGGCGGCCCGAGGGCGCCACCCGGCCCGACAGCACACCGGCGACGGCGCCGGTGCCCTCCTCGCCGGGGAAGAACGTCTGCACGATCGCCGCGGCCTCGGACACCGCACGGCCGAGCACGTAGGGGCGTCCAGCCAGCAGCGTGACGACCACCGGGGTGCCGGCGTCGAGCAGGGAGTCGAGCAGCTGCTGCTGGACACCGGGCAGCCTGAGGGTCTCGGCGTCGCAGCCCTCACCGCTGGTGCCGCGGCCGAACAGGCCCGCCCGGTCACCCAGGGCGAGGACAACGATGTCCGCGTCGGCGGCCAGCTGCAGGGCCTCGGCGAAGCCCTCGGTGCTGTCGGTGTCGATCCCGCAGCCCGCGGCCGTGACGATCTCGCTGCCGGGGAACTCCGCGGCCAGCGCCTCGCGCAGCGTGGGCAGCTCGATGCCGAGCGGCACCTCCGGGTGCTGACTGCCGACGTGCACGGGGAAGGAGTAGCAGCCGAGCACCGCGGTGGGGACCTCGGCGTTGGGGCCGATGACCGCGATCCTGGCCGGGCGCTCCAGCGGCAGGGTGCCGTCGTTGCGCAGCAGCACCACGCTCTGCTCGGCGATCTGCCGGGCGACCGCGCGGTTCTGCGCCGAGTCGAGGTCCACGATGCCGCGCAGCGCGGCGGTGTCGTCGAGGTCGGCGTCCGCCAGGGCCTCGGGCACCGGGTCCCAGTCCGGGTCGAGCAGCCCGAGCTGCACTTTCTGGACCAGCACGCGGCGCAGCGCACGGTCGACGTGCGACTCGGAGACCTGGCCGTCGGCGAGCGCCTTGAGCAGCGGTTCGCCGAACGCCTTCACGGTGGGCAGCTCGATGTCGACGCCCGCGGCCAGTGCGGCGCCCGCCGCCTCGCCGAGGGTGCCGGCCACACCGTGCAGGGTCTTGAGGAAGGCGACGCCGAAGTAGTCGGCGACGACCGTCCCGGTGAAGCCCCAGGTGTCGCGCAGCAGCCCGGTCAGCAGCTCCTCGTCGGCGGCCGACGGGATGCCGTCGGTGTCGGTGTAGGCGTGCATGACCGAGCGGACGCCGCTCTCGCGCAGCGCCATCTCGAACGGCGCCAGCATCACGTCGGCCCGCTCCCTGGTGCCCATGCCGACCGGCGCGAGGTTGCGGCCCGCGCGGGAGGCGGAGTAGCCCACGAAGTGCTTGAGCGTCGCGACGATGCCGGCCGACTCCAGGCCCTGGACGTAGGCGGTGCCGACCGTGCCGATGAGATACGGGTCCTCGCCGATGGTCTCCTCGACCCGCCCCCAGCGGGCGTCGCGCACGACGTCGAGTACCGGGGCCAGGCCCTGGTGCACGCCGACCGCGCGCATGTCGCGCCCGATCCTGGCCGCCATGGTGCGGACCAGCTCGGGGTCGAAGGCGGCACCCCACGACAGCGGCACGGGGTAGGCGGTGGCGCCCCAGGTCGCGAAGCCGGCCAGGCACTCCTCGTGCGCGACGGCCGGAATGCCGAAACGGTTCGCCGCTGCGATACGGCGCTGGGTGCGCAGCAGGGACAGCGCGCCGAGCGCCGGGTCGACGGGCGCGGTGCCGTACGACCTGGTCAGCTGGCCGAGACCCTGCGGCAGCAGGCTCTCGAGGGTGACCGGTTCCTCCATCTCGTGCTGGTACGGGGCGACCTCGCCGCCTTCGTCGGATGCACCCACCCAGATGCCGAACAGCTGCGCGACCTTTTCCGGCAGGGTCATCGCCGCGATCAGCGCATCGGCCCGGTCTTCCGGGGCGAGGGAGGTGTTCCTCCACGGGGGAGTAGCGGACTTGTTGTCTTCGGCCACGGTGCCGGTCACTTTCCTCCGACGCCCATGAGTCCCTGGACCAGGGCACGGCGGGCGAACAGGTAGACGATGAAGATGGGCAGCATCGACAGCACGACCGCGGCCAGCAGGCCGGGGACGTCGATGCCGTGCTCGGTCTGGAAGTTGAAGAGGCCGAGGGTGATGACCTTCGACGAGTCGGACTGGGTCAGGACCAGCGGGAAGAGGAAGCCGTTCCACGCCTGGAGGGCGGAGAAGACCACGATCGTGGACAGGCCGCCCTTGGACAGCGGCACCACCAACTGGAAGAACGTGCGCATCGGCGTGGCGCCGTCCATGGCCATGGCCTCGTACAGCTCGGAGTTGATCTCCCGCATCACACCGGTGAGGACCAGTGCGCAGACCGGCAGCGAGAACGCCGCGGTCGGCAGGATGACGCCGATGAGGTTGTCGTACAGACCGGCCTTGGTGATGAGGTAGAACATCGGCACGATCACCGCCTGCGACGGGATCGCGAGGCCCAGCAGGAACAGCCGGAAGACACCGGTGGTGGTCCTGCCCTGGTTGCGCACGATCGCGTACGACAGCGGCGGGATCAGCAGCAGCACGATGGCCACCACGGCCAACGTGACCAGGAGGGTGTTCAGGAAGTAGTGCCCGAACCCGTTGGAGAAGTCCTGGGTGTAGTTGGACAGCGTGAAGTGCTTCGGCCATGACAGCGGACCGTTGGACGAGTAGTCCGGGCGGCTCTGCAGGGTCGCCGCGAGCATGACGTACAGCGGCAGGCCGATCAGGACCAGCCAGACGAGTGAGCCGAAACCGGCCAGGTAATTGGGACGGCGCTTCATCACAGTCCCTCCGACGAGCTGCGCATCTTGTCGTATCCGGAGAACTTGACGATGACGAGCGAGATGATCGTGGCGATGACCACCAGGATCAGGGCGATGGCCGAGGCGTAGCCGAACTGGAAGTCCTTGAAGCCCTTGACGTACGAGTAGTACGGCGTGGTCGTCGTGTCGGTGCCGGGGCCGCCCTGGGTCAGGATCAGCACCGTGTCGAACACGGTCATGCCGCCGACCACCATGAGAATCATCGAGGTGACCATGGTGGTGCGCAGCTGCGGCAGGGTGATGGACCAGAACTGCCGGATGCGGCCGGCACCGTCGATCGCCGCGGCCTGGTAGAGCACCTGCGGGATGGCGCGGGTGGCGCCCTGGTAGATCAGGGTGTGGAACGGCGTGTACTGCCATGCGCCGACGAAGATCAGCACCCCGATGGCCGTGCTCTGGTGACCGAACAGGTTGCCGTCGCCGAACAGCCACCGGGCCTGGGACGGCACGCCGAAGTTCGGGTCGAGCAGTGCCCGCCACAGGATGGAGATGGCGGTCGCCGACAGCAGCAGCGGGACGAAGTAGATCGCGGACAGGACCGCCCGGTTGCGCTGCTTTCCGGCCGCCCACACGCCCAGCAGGATGCTCAGGGGCGTCTGGACCACGACGCCGAGCACCGTGGTGAGCAGCGTGAGCCAGATGCTCTGGAGCATGACGTGGTCGTGGACCAGCGTCTTCCAGTTGTCCACGCCGGTGAAGGAGAGCGCATCGACGCCGTCCCACTCGGCGAAGGACAGCACCGCGACCATGATCAGCGGCAGGACGGCGAAAAGAGTGAAGAACAGGGTGGCGGGCGCCGCCCAGGCAAAGCCTGGGCGGGCCACGGAGGCGCCGGACCTGCGGCCCGGCCAGCGGGCGCCGGCCCGGAGTGCGGGCCGGCGCTTCCCCACCCTGGATGAATCAGTGGTGGTCATTTCTGGATCCCGGTTCAGGATGTGGGCAGGGCCTGCATCGCCTTGATGAAGCCGTCGGCGTCGATCTTGCCGTCGAAGAACTGCTGTACCGCGGTGTGCATCGCGTTGCTGGCCGACTGCGGGTAGGCCTGGTCCCACGAGAGCTGGAACGAGGGAGCGCTCTTGACCAGGTCGTACTGGAACTTCGCGTAGTCCGGGATGGCCGCGGTGTCCAGGAAGTTCACCGTGTTGGTGGTGGTCGGCAGGTTGCCGATCGCCATGTGCGCCTTCACGAACTCGTCGCTGTACTGCAGCTTCAGGAACTGTGCGATGGCGTCGGCGTACTTGGTCTTCTTCAGGACCGAGTAGTAGTTGTTGGTGTTGCCGACGATGTCCGTCGGGTCACCCTTGCCGCCGTCGACGGTCGGGAAGGAGCTGTAGCCCAGACCGCTCTTGGCGAAGTCGGGGTTGTCCTGCTGCTGCTGGGAGTAGTACCAGGAGCCCATCAGCTCGAACGCGGCCTTGCTCTGCGCGACCAGCGCCACGGAACCGCCGTCGGTGTACTTGACGGAGTCGTAGTTGGTGCCGAAGGCGCCGGCGTCGATCAGTTCCTTGAGCTTCGCCAGTGCGGCGCGGCTGTCGGCGCTGTCCCATGCGGACTTGTCGCCGCCCATGGCCTTCTCGAACAGGCCAGGGCCCGCGATGCGGTCGTACATGTACTCGTACCACATCAGGGTCGGCCACTGGTCGCCGCCGCCAAGCGCGATCGGGGTGACGTGCTTGGCCTTGAGGACCTTCACCGCGTTGAGCAGGTCGTCCCAGGTCTTGGGGGCGGTGAGGCCGTTGTCGGCCAGGACCTTCTTGTTGTTGAAGAGCATGACCGGCTGGGTGCCGCGCATCGGGATGCCGTACGACTTGCCGTCCACGACCGCGCCGTTGAAGACCGAGGGCAGGAAGTTGGACTTCAGCCCCGGGTCCTTGGCGATCATGTCGTCGAGCGGGAGGAGGAGACCGGCCTTGACGAAGGGCGCGATGCTGCCGCCGCCCCAGTTGAAGAAGACGTCCGGGGCCTGCTTGGTGTTGATGAGCGTCTGCAGCTTGGTCTGGTAGTCGGCCCCAGGGATGGTCTGGAGCTTCGCCTTGACCTTCGACGTCTTGTTGAACGTGTCGATGATCTGCTTTTCGACCTTGTTGCTCGCGTCGCCGTACACGAGAACCGTGAAGCTGCCAGAGCCACTGCTGCTGGAGCTGCCGCCGCCGCAAGCGGCCAGCGTCAGCCCGAGGGCGAGCACCACACTGCCGGCCACGGCACGGGGAAGCCATCTCTTCTTCATCGTCCAGCCTTTCGAAATATTTCGGCACCGTCGCCGAAAATTGCTGCGCGGTGTGACGCTAAGGTGCACGTACGAAAGGGTCAACCCTCGGGCTGTGGGTTATCAAAGCGTTACGCGGAGATGTGCCGTACGCTGCGCTCTTATGGATGAAGAGGTGGACGAGGGTCGGGTCACGCTCGCCCAGGTCGCCGAAACTGCCGGGGTCTCGATCTCGACAGTTTCGAAAGTGCTGAACGGCCGTCAGGACGTCTCGGCCCTGACTCGGTTGAAGGTCGAACGACTGCTGGAGCTGCACGGCTACCGGCGGACGTCCCGCGGCGCCCCCGAGGCGCCACTGATCGAGATCGTCTTCCACGAGCTGGACGCCATCTGGGCGATGGAGCTGATCCTCGGCGTCGAGAAGGTCGCCAAGGAGATCGGCGCCAGCGTGGTGCTCACCGAGAGCGGCACCCGCCACTCGCCGGGCACCGAGTGGATCGAGGGAGTGCTGCGCCGCCGGCCGCTCGGCGTCGTCCTGGTCTTCTCCGCGCTGCCGCACGAGTTCAAGCAGCAGCTGCGCTCCCGGTCCATACCGTTCGTGATCATCGATCCGGCCGGCGACCCCGAGCCGGACGTGCCCTCCGTCGGCTCCGCGAACTGGTCCGGCGGCCTGGCCGCGACCCGGCACCTGATCGAACTCGGCCACCGCCGTGTCGGAATCATCACAGGCCCCGAGGACATGATGTGCTCGCTGGCCCGGCTCGACGGCTTCCGCTCGGCCATGACCACCGCCGGCATCGAGATCGACCCCGACCTGATCGCCTTCGGCGACTTCCACGTCGAGGGCGGCTACGAGCAGGCCATGCGGATGCTGGGCAGGCCCGACCGCCCCACCGCGATCTTCGCCGGCAGCGACCTGCAGGCCATCGGGGTACTCGAAGCCGCCGGCGCCCACGGGCTGCGCACCCCCGCCGACCTGTCCGTCGTCGGCTACGACGACGTCGCCGTCGCCCAGTGGTCCCGCCCCGCCCTGACCACCGTCCGGCAGCCGCTGCGCCGGATGGCGGAGGAGGCCTCCCGGATGATGCTGCGGCTGCGCGCCGCACCCTCCACCACGTCCACCACCCGGATGGAACTCGCCACCAGCCTGGTGATCAGACGCAGCACAGCGCCACCCCCGTCAGCCGCGCGGGCCTGACCTGCACCGATCGGCCGCCGCAAGCGCCCTTCGGACAGGTGGGCCGCGCCGTGCGGCGGTAGTTTTGTCCTATGGCACGGAGCGGCACCACCGACGGGCCGCGCGTGCCGGGGCTCGTGCGCTCCCCAGCGGCCCGGCTCGCGGCGCCGCTGCTGCTGCTCGTCCTGCTGGTCGTCATCGACGAGGCCGCGGGTCCGCAGATCAGGATCGGCGGGCTCATGCTGGCCGTGCCGGCGCTGTCCGCGGTCTTCCTCAGCCCCCGCGCGGTCGTCGTCGTGGCACTGGTGACGCTGCCCTGCCTGGTCATCGCCGCAGACAGCAACAACCAGCTGGACTCCGTCAACTTCCCCGTCACCCTGTCCACCAGCGTCCTCATCGGCGTCGCCTCGGTCCTGGCGGCCCGGGTGCGCGCCCGCCGCGAACGCGAACTGGCACAGGCCCGCTGGGTCGCCGGCGTCGCCCAGCGGACCCTGCTGCGCCCGCTGCCGCAGCGGCTGGGCCGCTTCGCCATCGCCTCGACCTACATGGCAGCCGACCGGGAGGCCGCCATCGGCGGCGACCTCTACGCCACCGCCGACCTCGGCGGCGGCCGCATCCGGGTGCTCGTCGGCGACGTCCAGGGCAAGGGCATGGCCGCGGTCGAGGTCGCCAGCATGCTGCTCGGCGCCTTCCGCCGGGCCGCCCGGCAGCACGTCCCGCTGCCCGTCCTGCCCCGCTACCTCGACCGGAACCTGCGCGAGGACCTCACCGACCTCGGCTCGGCGCCGCCCCCGCCGCCCGGCAGTACGGCCCCCGCCGCACCCGCATCCGACGGCCCCCTGGAACGCTTCGTGACCGCCGTCGTCGTGGAGGCCGCCGCCGGCGGCGACTCACTGGACATCGTCAACTGCGGCCACCCCCCGCCGATCCTGCTGCACCGCGACCAGGTGGTAGCCCTGGACGCCGGGCAGCCCGCCCTGCCGCTCGGCCTCGGCGACCTCGGGCCGGAGGAGGAGCAGGTCGACCGGCACGAGCTGGCCGTCGGCGACGTCCTGCTGCTCTACACCGACGGCGTGATCGAGGCCCGCGACGACGACGGGGCCTTCTACCCGCTGACCGAGCGGCTCGCCGGCTGGCTGCGGCTGCCGCCCGGCGAACTCATCGACGTGCTCACCGCCGACCTGCTCCATCACGCGGGGCGGCGGCTCGGCGACGACGTGGCGATCGTCGCCGTCCAGCGGGTGTCCTGAGCGCCGCCCTGGCACCCCCGGATCACCCAACCAGCGGCTTTCCCGGCCCCACCGCGTGGCAAGGACAGGCCGCACGGCCCGCACCGACTAGTGTCGCGCTGCCGCCGGACGCCGCCGTACCGCCCGTGCGTACCGGCGAACCCGCCGCGGCACCGAGCCGAGCCAGGAGAAGTCCCATCACGCAGCAGCAGCCGGCCCCCGCCGACGCACCGCCCGGCAACCAGCCGAAGGAGGCCGACGAGCTGCGGGCCATACTGCGCCGGCCCGAATACCGGCGGGCACTGGTCTTCAGCGGGCTGATCGGCATCCCCGTCTCGCTCGTCGCCTTCTTCTTCCTGGCCGGGCTGCACGAGCTGGAACACCTCATCTGGACCAGCTGGCCGCACCACCTCGGCCACCGCAACCCGCCCTGGTGGTGGCCGCTGCCCATGGCCGCCGTCGCGGGCCTGGGGACCAGCCTGGTCGTGCTGCGCTTCCCCGGCCGCGGCGGGCACATCCCGGCGGCCGGGCTGCACTCGGGCGGCGCCACCAAGGCCGCACTGCCCGGCGTCGTCCTCGCCGCCGCGTGCTGCCTGCCCTTCGGCGTCGTCCTCGGCCCGGAAGCCCCGCTCATCGCCCTCGGCACCGGCCTCGCCCTGCTCTTCCGCGACCTGGCCCGCGCCCCCGCGACGCAGGCGAGCACCACACTGCTCGGCGCGGCGGGTGCCGCCGCGGGCATCGCCGCGATCTTCGGCAACGCACTGGTCGCCGCCGTCCTGCTGATGGAGGTGGCCGGTGTCGGGGGGCCGCAGCTCTTCGCCGTCATGCTGCCCGCACTGCTGTCCAGCGGGGTCGGCGGCATCGTCTTCACCGGCTTCGGCCACTGGACCGGCCTGAAGACCGGCAGCCTGGAGATCGGCCTGCCCGCCCCGCCGCTGCTCGACACCGGCGACGTGGTGTGGTCGGTGCTGATGGCCGTCGTCATCGGCACAGTGATCCACTACGTGATGACGGCCGGCCGCCACATCGCCGTCCTCGTCGCCGCGCACACCCTGCGCACCACCCTGGTGTGCGCCCTGGCCGTCGGCGGCTGCGCCGCCGCCTACGCCGGGATCACCGGCCGCTCGCCCACCGACGTCGCCCTCTCCGGCGAGGCCACCCTGTCGCAGCTGGCCGCCGACCCGCACTCCTGGCCGGTGAGCGCACTCGTCGCGGTGCTGGCCTTCAAGTCCGCCGCCTACGCGATCAGCCTCGGCAGCCTGCGCGGCGGCCCCGTCTTCCCCTCGCTCTTCCTCGGCGCCGCCGCCGGGGTACTGCTGGCCCCGCTGCCCGGCCTCGGCGTGATCCCCGGCATGGCGGCCGGCATGGCCGCGTCCACCGCCGCGGCCCTGCGCCTCCCGGTCAGCACGGTCGTCCTGGTCGCCCTGCTGCTCGGCCACACCGGCTCGCTGCCCGTGGTCATCCTCGCAGCCGTCACCGCCTTCGTGACCACGGAACTCCTCCCCGAGGGTCCGTCGATCCCGCCCTTCCCGCCCCGCCGCGGTCAGCACCCCTGAGCGGCCCGGCGCCCTCAGCCTCAGCCCAGCATCGGCTGCAGGGCGCCTTCCAGGGTCAGCAGTTCGCGCTTGCGCTCCAGGCCCCCTGCGTAGCCCCTGAGCGACCCGTCGGCACCGATCACCCGGTGGCAGGGCCGCACGATCGACACCGGGTTCGCGCCGATCGCCGCACCCAGCGCACGGATCTCGGCCCGCGGCACGCCCAGCCGGCGGGCGATCTCGCCGTACGTCGTGGTCGTCCCGTACGGAACGGCCATCAGCGCGTCCCAGACCCGCTGCTTGAACTCCGAGCCGGTGCCGCTGTCCGCGAAGGGGACGTCGAAGCCGGTCAGCTCACCGGCGAAGTACGCGTCGAGCTGCGCGGTGATCCCGGCGAACGCCGCGGGACGGTGCTCCCACTCCGGGCGGATGGCCGGCGCGTTCTTCTGCCCGGCCATCGTCAGCCAGGCCAGTGCGGTAGGCCCGCCCGGCTCCGCCGACACCTCGCCGACCAGCAGCAGCGGGCCGATCGGGCTGTCGAACGTGGTGTGGACTGTCACGGTGGTTCCCTTCGTACGCCCTACTGTCTCACCCCCGACAATGCCTTGACGCGGGCGGCAATGCTGGCGGAAATCGGACGGCATGCTGCGGGCCGCGCGCTAGCCTGGAGCGCATGCTCACCGCACAGCAGGAACAGCAGCGGCAGCGGCTGATACGCCGTCAGCGCCGGTCGAACCGCCTGCTGCCGCCGGTCGTCCGGCGACTGGTCGCAGGACGCGACCCGCAACCGCCGTGGCTGCCGCGCCGGCTGGCCGCCGTGGTGGCCTGGGACCTCGACCCGGACGCCGGCGTCGCCGTCGTCCGCGTCGTGTGGCGCCCCGGCTCCGCCCAGTCCGAGACCTTCGACGGCGTCGTCGAGCGCACACCGGCCGGGACGTGGCAGGAGACGGGCGGCGGCGGCATCGACGACGCCGGTGTGCCCGGTCCGCGGCGGTCGCTCGGCCGCGACGGGCAGATCGGCGTCATCGAGGTGCTGACCAGCAACGGGCTGCTCAGCCGGGCCGCGATGACGTCCCGTCCGGGCCGCGTGCACGAGGCGCCGTGGGTCGGCACCACGGAGTTGCGGGTCGCCGCGGAGGCGAGCCACCTCCTGGTCGGCGACCGGCGGGTGGCCGTGCCCCCGCACGGCACGGTGCTCCTCGCCTGGACCTCCCCACCCGCGGCGGTGGCCCGCCGCCCCGTGATCCGGGCCATGGCCTCCGACGGCACCGAGGTCTCGCGGCTGGAGCCGCACGATTCCCTCGACGCCCACACGTTGCGCCTCCTGGACATCCCCTCCTGACCTCCCCTTTGCGGGGGGCGAGGTGATTGCCACGTGCTGTGGCGTTGCTTTCTTCCCGCCGCTCGGGCTGGCCGCGCAGTCCCCGCGCCCCTGGGTGATTGCCACGTGCGGTGGGCTCGCACCTTCCGGTGCGTCGTGGCTTGTCGCGCAGTTCCCCGCGCCCCTGGGGGTGCCCTCTGTGCGCAGGGTTGGCGCTTTCAGGCGGCGCCCACTGCCTGCGAGAGTGAGCGTTTTCAGGGGCGCGGGGAACTGCGCGCCCGGCCCGAGGAGCGGGAAAGAAGCAACGCCACCGCACGTGGCAGCCACCTGGGGGGCGCGGGGACTGCGCGGCCAGGCCGAACGGGCGGGAAGAAAGCAACCGCCACCGCAAGTGGCAGCCACCTGGAAGCCGCCCCGCAGGGGTCAGGCCGGGGGGCGGGACGGGGTCACGAGGCCGGACTCGTAAGCGGTCACGACGGCCTGCGTCCTGTCACGCAGGCCGAGTTTGGTGAGGATCCGACTCACATGCGTCTTCACCGTCTCCTCCGACACCGTCAGCCGCAGCGCCACCTCCCCGTTGGACAGTCCCTCGGCGACCAGCCGGAGGACCTGCGTCTCGCGGGGCGTGAGCACCGCGAGTTCGGGGGCGGGGCGAGCCCCGGGCCGCGGCGGCCCCAGCCGGATCCGGGCGAACTCCGCGATGAGGCGCCGGGTGACACCCGGCGCCAGAAGCGCTTCCCCCGCCGCGACCACCCGCACCGCCTCGAAGAGGCGTTCCGCGGTCGCGTCCTTGAGCAGGAATCCGCTGGCCCCCGCGCAGAGCGCATCGTAGACGTACGCGTCCAGGTCGAAGGTGGTGAGGATGAGGACGCGGGGCGGGCTCTGCGCCTGCCCGGCGAGCCGCCGGGTCGCCTCGATCCCGTCCATGACGGGCATCCTGACGTCCATCAGGACCACGTCGGGGGTCAGTTCGCCGCACGCGGCGACCGCTTCGGCACCGTCGCAGGCCGTGCCGACCACGGTGAAGTCCTGCTGGGTGTCCAGCAGCGCGGCGAACCCGGTCCTGACGACGTGGTGGTCGTCGGCGACGAGGATCCGTACGGGCGCAGGCGCGCTGGTCACCGGACCGCCTCCCGCGCCCCGACGGGCAGTGCCGCCTCGATCAGGAAGCCGCCGCCGGACGCCGGGCCGGTGCGCAGGGTGCCGCCGGCCGCCGCCGCGCGCTCGCGCATGCCGGGCAGGCCGTGGCCGCCGGCCGCCGCGCCCGGGGCGGGACCCGGGCCGTTGTCGCGGACCCGCAGCCGCAGCGTGTCGGCGCCGTAGTGCAGTTCGACGTCGACCGCGGCTCCGCGGGCATGCCGCCGTACGTTGGTGAGGGCTTCCTGCACGATGCGGAAGGCGGCCAGTTCGACGCCCGGGTCGAGCGTGGCGGGCGGCCCTGAGACGATCAGCCGGACCCCGGCACCGGAGGCGCACCTGGCCTCGTCGACGAGTTCGTTGAGCTGCTGCAGCCCCGGCTGGGGGCGCCGCTCTGCGGTGGTGGCCTCGGCGTCCTGCCGCAGGACGCCGAGCAGCCGCCGCATCTCGGTCAGCCCTGCGCGTGCGGTGTCGCCGATCTCCGAGAGCCGCGCGGCGCCTGCCGGGGGCATCCCGGGGGTGGTGAGCCGCGCGGTCTCCGCCTGGACGGCGATCACCGAGATGTGGTGCGCGACGAC
Organism: Actinacidiphila bryophytorum; assembly: GCF_016916835.1. Classification (GTDB taxonomy): domain Bacteria; phylum Actinomycetota; class Actinomycetes; order Streptomycetales; family Streptomycetaceae; genus Actinacidiphila; species Actinacidiphila bryophytorum. The sequence goes on from NZ_JAFFIX010000020.1 coordinate 102,339, forward strand.
GTCGTGCAACTCGCGTGCTATGCGGGCGCGTTCACCGCGGGCGGTGTGTTCGAGCAGGCTCTGCGCGCTGATCTGGCGTGCCGCACCGTGCACATGCGCCTCGGCCCTGGCGGCGGTGACCGCCCCTGCCAGTGCGGCGGCCGGGGCCGCGGCCGCGGTCAGAACGGCCAGTACACGGGCCTCTCCTGCCAGGCCCAGGCCGAGCAGGGCGATGACGGTGAAAGGCAGGGCGAGGGCCAGGCCCTGCCGGAGCCTGCGGGCCGCCGAGCCGCCGCCCGGCGCGGGGCGTGAGGTCAGGTGGTGGAGGCTCAGCGCCAGCGCCACGGCGCCGGCCGCGGTCAGGGTCCGGAAGGCGGTCAGGGACAGCGCCGCCGCGGACGCGACGGCCAGCGCGGCGGTGGGGGCGGACAGGAAGGCCGGGGGGAGGGTCGTGCTCAGGGCCAGGACGGCGGTGGCGAGCAGGCCCGTCGTCAGGGTCTGGCCGTAGACGCCGGTGACCGCCGCCCGCACGGCCGCCTCGGTGACCGCGGCCGCGGCGAGCAGCGCCGCGGTCACCGCCTGAGCGTGCGGGGACGCGGCGAACTCCCGCGCCCACCCGGTGTCTGTCAGCCTCACTCCAGCATTGTGGCCGCCCGCACCCGTCCACCGCGTCCTCCTGGCCAGGGACATCCGCGTACTTCTCAGGGGGGACACCGGGCGGTGCCGTCCCCCGTGGCGGTGACGGCGAGGACCGCTCCCCGGCGGGACGATCCGGCGGCCCGCCGTCCCTAGCCTTCACCGCATGGAAGCAACCATCGAAGTCTCGGGCCTGCGCAAGCGGTTCGGGCCGACCCCGGCGCTCGACGGGATGACCTTCACGGTCGCACCCGGGCAGATCACCGGGTTCGTCGGGCCGAACGGCGCGGGCAAGTCCACCACGATGCGGGTGATACTCGGCCTCGACGCGGCCGACGAGGGCACCGCCCTGATCGGCGGCCTGCGCTACCGGGCGCTGCGCAACCCGCTGAGCCATGTCGGCGCGCTGCTGGACGCCGGTGCGCTGCAGCCCAGCCGCAGCGCCCGCGGCCATCTGCTGTGGCTGGCCCACTCGCAGGGCCTGTCCGCCCGCCGCGTCGACGAGGTCGTCGAGTACGCGGGCCTGGCGTCGGCGGCCCGGCGCAAGGCGGGCGGCTTCTCGCTCGGCATGCGCCAGCGCCTCGGCATTGCGGCCGCGCTGCTCGGCGACCCGCCGGTGCTGATCATGGACGAGCCCTTCAACGGCATGGACCCGGAAGGCATCGTGTGGATGCGCGGCCTGCTGCGGTCGCTGGCCGCCGAGGGCCGTGCGGTACTGGTGTCGAGCCATCTGATGAGCGAACTGCAGGACACCGCACAGCACCTGGTCGTCGTCGGCCGCGGCAAGGTCATCGCCGACACCAGCGTCGCCGACCTGATCGCGGCGGCGTCCGGCGACCGGGTCACGCTGCGCACCACCGCCCGCACCCAGGCGATGACGGTGCTCGCCCAGGCCGGCGCCGTCGTCGCCGCCACGGGCGCGGAGACCCTGACCGTGTCCGGCATGGACTCGCAGAGTGTCGCGTCACTGCTCGGCCGGGCCGACGTGCCCTTCTCCGAGATCGGTGCGCACCGGGCGAGCCTGGAGGAGGCGTACATGGAACTGACCCGTGACGCCGTCGAGTTCAAGGCCGGGGGCACCAGGTGACCACCACAACCGCCACCCCCTACCGCTCGACCCAGGCCGCGGCACGGGACGGCTTCCTGCGGCTGCTGCACGGCGAGTGGACGAAGTTCAGGACCGTACGCGGCTGGGTCGTCGGCATGGTGACCGCCGCCCTGGTCACCGTCGCCGTCGGGCTGCTCGGCGCCGCGGGCAGCAGCATCTCCTGCTCAGGGCCGCACGGCGGCAAGTGCGACCACAGCGTGCCCAAGGGCCCCGGCGGCCAGGAGATCCGCGACGCCATGACGCTGGTCCACCGGCCGCTCACCGGCGACGGCAGCATCACCGTCCGGATCACCTCGCTGACCGGCCGCTATCCCGAGGGCGGGCGGCAGCCGGCGGACGGCGATCCCGGCGCGACGATGCTGTCCGGGGTGCAGCCCTGGGCCAAGGCCGGCGTCATCGTCAAGGACGGCACGAAGCAGGGCTCCGCCTATGCCGCGGTCGCGCTCACCGGCGCCCACGGGGTGCGCATGCAGGACGACTTCACGCACGACGTCGCCGGCATACCGGGAGGGGTCTCCGCGGCCTCCCCGCGCTGGCTGCGGCTGACCCGCGCAGGCGACACCCTCACCGGCTACGACTCCGCCGACGGCACCCACTGGCACACCATCGGCACCGCCCGCCTTGCCGGGCTGCCAGAAACCGTGCAGGCCGGGCTGTTCACCACCTCGCCCGAATACGTCGTCACCAGCAACTCGCTGGGCGGCTCCAGCAGCAACGGCGCGCCCAGCAGGGCCACCGCCGTCTTCGACTCGGTCGACCTGCACGGCAAGGCCGGGGCCGCATGGGCCGCCGACGTCCTCGGCGGCGGCGGACCCGACGCCCCCGGCGCCGCGGACCTCGGCTACCGGCAGGCCGGCGGCACCTACACACTGACCGGCAGCGGCGACGTCGCCCCCGAGGTGCCGGGGCGCGGGTCGCCGGCCAAGACCGTCGAGAACAGCCTCATCGGCGTCTTCGCCGGGCTCGTCGTGGTGACCGTGGTGGCCACGATGTTCGTCACCGCCGAATACCGCCGCGGCCTGATCCGTACGACACTCACCGCGAGCCCCCGGCGCGGCCGGGTGCTGGCCGCCAAGGCCGTCGTCATCGGCGCGGTCTCCTTCCTCACCGGGCTGGTCGCGGCGGCGGCCGCGGTGCTGGTGGTCGGGGCGGTCGAGCGGAGCAAGGGCTTCCCGACGTACCCGACGCCGTTCGCGACCAGCGTCCGGGTGGTCGTCGGGACGGCGGCGCTCTTCGCGGTCACCGCGGTCCTCGCGCTGGCCCTCGGCACGGTGCTGCGGCGCAGCGCGGGCGCCGTCACCGCGGTCGTCGTCGCGATCGTGCTGCCGTACATCCTCGCGGTCGCCGCGGTGCTCCCGGCCGGGCCGTCCCGCTGGCTGACCCGGCTCACCCCCGCCGCCGCCTTCGCCGTCGAGCAGAGCGTCCACCAGTACGCGCAGGTCGCCGCGGACTACACGCCCGCCGACGGCTACTTCCCGCTGGCGCCCTGGGCCGGGCTCGGGGTGCTCTGCGCGTACGCTGCCGCCGTCGTCGCCACCGCGGCGGTCCTGCTGCGCAGGAGGGACGCGTGAGGACGCTGCGGCAGGCCGTGCACGCGGAATGGACCAAGGTGCGTACGCTGCCGGGCCTGCTGTGGCTGCTGGCCGCGGTCGTGGTGCTCACCGCGGCGGTCAGCGCGGGCACGGCCGCCGCCGTCCGCTGCCCGGCAGCCGGCTGCACCCAGGACCCGGGCAGGATCAGCCTCACCGGCGTCCAGTTCGGGCAGGCCGGGGCCGCGGTCCTCGCCGTGCTGCTGATCAGCGGGGAGTACGGCACCGGAATGATCCGTACGACGGTCACCGCGGTGCCGCGCAGGACCGTGGTCCTGGCGGCGAAAGCCGCGGTCCTGGCCGGGCTGCTGCTCGTCGCCGGCGTGCTCGCCGTGGGCGGCTCCGTGCTGGCCGGGCGGCTCATCCTGCCCGGCCACGGATTCACCGGCTTCTCGCCCGCGCACGGCCCCGTGTTCAGGGCTGCCGCCGGCTCCGTGCTCTACCTGGTGCTGGTCGGGCTGCTCAGCCTCGGTGTGGCCACCGCGGTACGTGACGCCGCTGCCGCGGTGGGGGTCGTGCTCGGGCTGCTGTACCTCTTCCCGATCCTCGCGTCGGTCGTGTCCGACCCCGACTGGTACCGGCGCCTTGAGCAGGTGGCTCCCATGACGGCCGGGCTCGCGGTCCAGACCACGATCACTTCTTCCGGCGCCCCGATCGGCCCCCTCGCGGGGCTCGCCGTCCTCGCGGCGTGGTCCTCCACATCCCTCCTGACGGCCCTCACCACCCTCCACACCCGGGACACATAGTCCCGGCTGCGGTTCCTCCCCCCTGCGGCGGTCGGCTTTCCCGCCGCGGTGGCTGGGCTCGCAGTTCCCCGAGCCCCCCGGGGCGGTGGCTGCCGTCTCCACACGACGGTTCGCGATGGCTGGGCGCGCAGTTCCCCGCGCCCCTTAAAAACGCTCACCACCGCGGGTAGAGGGCGCCGCCTGAAAGCGCCAGCCCTGCGGGCAGAGGGCACCCCCAGGGGCGCGGGGAACTGCGCGACCAGCCCCCACCCGGGGAAAGGCGATCGCCCACCGCAAGGGGCAGGGACGGGGACGGGGCCGAGGCCCGGAGGGGGTCAGAAGCCGCGGCGGACGGAGGTTTGGCGGGCATCGTCAAGACGATGCGCGCGCCGCTGGCGCTCCGCGGCAAGCTCGTCGACGGCGTGCCGCACGCCGGCGACGACGGTGGCGTCGGGCCCCGGCCCCGGCTCGGGCACGGGCGGTGGCCCGGAAATACCGACGGCGTCCGCCAGCGCGAGCAGAACGGGCTCGTCCGCGGCCCAGCGGTGGGAAGCCCGCCGCCGCCCGGGCGAGTCGGCGAGCACCATCCGGCTGGTGCGCAGCACGAGGAAGCGGCGCCGTTCCTCCCGCCCGAGCAGCCCGTCCGCTTCGAGCGCAGCGAGGTACGTGTCGGACAGCCCGCGCCCGCGGCGCCACAGCCAGTCCTCGACGGTCTCGCCGTCGGCGACCGGGGCGAGCGCGGACGCGGCCTGGCCGAGCTGCGGGTCGGCGGTGTCGCTCAGGCCGGTGGGCAGCACGTACTCGCCGTCGAGCCTGGCGGCGCCGAGGCCGAGCAGGTCGATCAGCTCGGCCCCGGCAAGCGCCAGCGACAGGTCGCCGCGTTCCAGCGTCCTGGTCGAGGGCATGTCCATGGCCACGAACAGCAGGTCTCGTGCGGTGGTCATCCGGGCGTGCTCCACACAGCGTCAGTTCAGCCGGGCCTGCCAGTCGCGGGGTACCCGCTCGGCGGGTCCCGGGGTCGACTGGCCCATGGGGTGGTTGAGCGGCGGGGCCAGGTCGGGGCCGTCCTCGACGTAGCTCTCGGTCACATAGTTCCAGAACCAGCTCTCGCCGGGTTCGTAGGTCCTGATCACCGGGTGCCCGGTGGCGGCGGCGTGCGCGGCGGCGTGCTGCGCGGGGGAGCTGTCGCAGCAGCCGACGTGGCCGCACGCGGCGCACCTGCGCAGGTGGAACCACCAGCCGCCGGCCTTGTCGCACTCCGCGCAGCCGTCGCCGCTGGGCGGCACTGTCGGGTCGATCCCTGGGATGTCGGCGGTGCTCATTCGGCGGCCTCCTCGGCGTTGGGGTTGCTGGCGGTGAGCGGCAGCCTGACCCGGAAACGGGTGTTGCCCGGCTCCGACTCGACGTCCAGGTCGCCGTGGTGCTTGTTGACCACGATCCGCCAGGAGATGTCGAGCCCGAGCCCGGTGCCCTGGCCCACCGGCTTGGTGGTGAAGAACGGCTCGAAGATCCGCTGCCGGATCTCGTCCGGGACCCCGGGACCGGTGTCCTGGAAGTCCACCACCAGCCTGCCGTGGCTGCGGGAGGTGCGCACGGTGAGGGTGCCGACCCCTTCCATCGCGGCGACCGCGTTGTCGATGAGGTTGGTCCACACCTGGTTCAGCTCGCCGGGGTAGGCGGGGATCTTCGGCAGCGTGTGGTCGAACTCCTTGACCACGGTCACCTCGGGGCCGATCTTCCCTGCGAGCATCTGCAGGGTGCTGTCCAGCAGCTCGTGGATGTCGACGACCTGGAAGGGCGCCCGGTCCAGCTGCGAGTACTGCCGGGCGGCGTTGACCAGGCCGGAGACCCGGGAGGTGGAGTCCTCGATCTCGTTCATCAGCAGCTCGGTCTCGACGGTGTAGTTCAGCCACCGCACCGCGCTCTCCAGCAGTTCCGCGTCGACGGCCGCGGCGACCTGCTCCAGCCACTCCTCGTCCAGGCCGGCCTGGACGAAGACCGGTGCCAGGTCCCAGCCGCCGGCGATGTCGTGGCTGTCGAGCCAGTCGGCGACCGCGTCCTCCTGGTCGGCGGCCTCCATCGGGCTCAGCTCCTGCGCCTTGGCGATCCGCTCGACGGCCCGCTCCTGCACCCCGATCAGGGTGTCCAGGTCGGACTGCCGGTACGGCCCGCCGGCCAGGATCTTCAGCTTGTGGCGCATGCCGGCGACCCGGTCGCGCAGCGCCGAGGTGGCGCGCAGCGCGGCGGCCGCGGGGTTGTTCAGCTCATGGGTCAGACCCGCGGACAGCGACCCCAGGGCGAGCAGCCGCTCGCGCTGGCTGACCACCTGCTGGAAGGTCTGGTTGCCGAAGAAGAGGCCCTCCAGCAGGTGCACGGCCATCGGGAACCAGTCGCGCATGATTTTCGCGAACTCGTCGGCGGCCAGCACGTAGAAGCGCGACGGCTCGGTGACCCGCATGGAGTTGGTGTAGAGCTGCGGGACCCGGTCGCCCAGGTAGGCCTGGAAGGCCCCGGCGTAGACACCGCGCTGCGAGGTGCGGTTGACCTCTATGTCGTCGGTGCCGACCCGCCGCGAGGTCACCACGGTGCCCTCGAGCAGGACGTAGAAGCAGGTGGCGGCGTCGCCCTCGGCGTACACCGGGCCTTCGTCCCAGGCCTCGATGCGGCCCGCGCCGCACAGCCGGGCCAGCTGCTCGGGTGACAGGTGCTCGAACAGGAAGAGCGACCGCAGCTCCGCCGGGTCGCAGGGCAGCGTCGAGGCGGTCACGGCCCCTCCAGACTTGAGACGTTCACAGCCCCTCCAGGTAGCGGTGTACGAGCATGACGGCCATCGCGCCCTCACCGACGGCGGACGCGACGCGCTTGGCGGACTCCGAGCGCACGTCGCCGGCTGCGAAGACCCCGGGAATGCTGGTCTCCAGGTGGTACGGCGGCCGGTCGGGCTCCCAGCCGGGCGGCCGCTCGCCCTCGGCGGCCAGGTCGGGCCCGGTCAGCACGAAACCGTGTGCGTCCCTGGCCACCACCCCTTCCAGCCACTCGGTGCGGGGCGCGGCCCCGATGAATACGAACAACCGCTGGGCGTCCACCATTTCCGTGCCGCCGTTCGCGGTGTCCCGCAGCGTCAGCCCCTCCAGGTGGTCGTCGCCGTGCGCGGCGTCGACCACGGTGGCGGTACGGACCCGGATGGTGGGTATCGCGGCGATCTGCTGGATCAGGTAGTGCGACATGGACGCCTCCAGGGAGGGGCCGCGTACCAGCAGCGTCACCGACTTCGCGCCGCGCGAGAGGTAGACCGCGGCCTGCCCCGCCGAATTCGCGCCGCCGACGATGTAGACGTCCTGGCCCTCACAGCCGGCGGCCTCGGTCAGCGCCGAGCCGTAGTAGATGCCGCGGCCGGTCAGCTCGGCCAGCCCCGGCACGTCCAGCAGCCGGTAGGCCACCCCGGTGGTGAGGATGACGCTCTGCGCGGAGACCGAGCTGCCGTCGGCGAAGCGCACGGTACGGGCCGGGCCGCTGACCTCAAGGCCGGTGACCTCGCACGCGGTGAGCAGTTCGGCGCCGAAACGGGTCGCCTGGCGGCGGGCCCGGTCGGTGAGCTGGGCGCCGGAGACCCCGTCGGGGAAGCCGAGGTAGTTCTCGATCCTGGCGCTCTGCCCGGCCTGCCCGCCGGTCGCGGTGCGCTCGACCAGGACGGTGTTGAGGCCCTCGGAGGCGCCGTAGACCGCGGCGCCGAGCCCCGCGGGTCCCGCGCCGATCACCACCAGGTCGTAGAACTCCTCCGCCGGGGTGGTCGCCAGCCCCACCTGCGCGGCCAGGTCCTGGTCGGACGGCTCGACCAGCACCTCGCCGCCGGGCGCGATCACCAGCGGCAGCCGCATCCCGTCGTGCCCGGCCGCGTCCAGCAGCCGCCGGCCCTCGGACTGGTCGGACAGGTACCAGCGGTACGGGATCTGGTTGCGGGCGAGGAACTCCCTGACCCCGGAGGACCGCGCCGACCAGCGGTGCCCGACGACCTTGGTCTCCGGCACCGGGCGGTGGTCGGAGGCCAGCCAGCTCTCCAGCAGGTCGTCGACCACCGGGTAGAGCTTCTCCTCCGGCGGGTCCCACGGCTTGAGGAGGTAGTGGTCCAGGTCCACGACGTTGATCGCGTCGATCGCGGCCCCGGTGTCGGCGTAGGCGGTGAGCAGGATCCGCCGGGCGCCGGGATAGACGTCCATGGCCTGCTCGAGGAACTCGATGCCGTTCATCTGCGGCATGCGGTAGTCCGCCAGGATCACCGCGACCAGGTCGCCGCGCAGCTTCATCTGCCGCAGTGCGTCAAGTGCCGACTCGCCGGACTCGGCCCGCACCACGCGGTACCGCTCGCCGTACCGCCGCCGCAGGTCGCGGGCGACGGCACGGGAGACCCCCGGGTCGTCGTCGACGGTCAGGAGCACGGCTCGGCGTGTGCTGTCCGGTGTTGTCATGGGCATCCCCGTCCCCATCTGCTGCCTGCCCGTTTCGCTCCGCGCAGGTCCGCCGTTCAGCCTAGTGGCCGGATCACCGGCCCGCAGTGCGCGCAGGCCCCGGCATGCGCGATGATCGCGGAGCGCGTAAAGAGAACGCGCGGGCAGAGGGGGGATCCGATGCTGATCCGAGTGCGGTGGGCGGTCACGGCTGCCGTCGCGGTGGTGTGTGCGGTACCGACCGCGGCCGACGGTGCGCAGGCGGTGGCCGGCGGGGTGCCGGACGTGGCACCGCTGAGCAAGGGCGAGGTCCAGGCGCAGGTGCAGGAGGTGGTCGCCCGGGCGGGGCTGAGCAGATGGTCGGACCACCTCGCCGCCATCACCCTGACCGCCCGGCAGGACGGCAGGCCGGTGCCGCAGGAGTGCACCGCCGACTGGCCGGACGCCGTGTCCGGCACACCGCAGCAGGTCGCCCGGCTGCTGGCGGAGCTGGGCCGGGCCGGCTGGCACCAGGTCTCCCGCCACGACGAGGCCCGCTGGCGCTCGGTGACGCTCGACCACGGAGGGTGGCGACTGTCGGTCCTCGACATGCCGCCGCCGGTTTCGAGCAGCACCGACGACCTGTTCGTCACCGCGATGCGGCGCGGCTGCTGAGCACGCACCCGCGCGCCGCGCGGGGCGCACTTGCGTTGGAGGGCACTCCAGCTCCTAGCCTCGGAACATGACTACGCCACAGAAGCCGATCGCTTCGGGGTTCGGCGCCCACAGCACCGCCGACGAGGTCCTCAGCGGCATCGACCTGACCGGGAAGCTCGCGCTCGTCACCGGTGGCTACTCCGGCATCGGCCTGGAGACCACCCGGGCACTGGCGAAGGCGGGCGCCCACGTGGTGGTGCCGGCCCGCCGCCCGGAGACCGCGGCGGAGGCGCTGGCCGGGATCGACGGCGTCGAGGTGGACCGGCTCGACCTGGGCGACCTCGACAGCGTCCGCGACTTCGCCGACCGCTTCCTGGCCACGGGACGCAGCATCGACATCGTCATCAACAGCGCCGGCATCATGGCCTGCCCCGAGACCCGGGTGGGTCCCGGCTGGGAGGCCCAGTTCGCCACCAACCACCTGGGCCACTACGCGCTGGTCAACCGGCTCTGGCCGGCGATCGAGCGCGGCGGCGGCCGGGTGGTCGCGGTGTCCTCCGGCGGCCACCGGCTGTCGTCGATCCGCTGGGGCGACGTGCAGTTCGAGCAGGACTACGACAAGTGGCAGGCCTACGGGCAGGCCAAGACCGCCAACGTGCTGTTCGCCCGGCACCTGGACACGCTCGCCGCAGGCCGGGGCGTGCGCGCCTTCGCCCTGCACCCGGGCGGCATCCTCACCCCGCTGCAGCGGCACCTGCCCAAGTCCGAGATGGTCGCCCTCGGCTGGATCGACGAGGACGGCAAGCCGGTGGACCCGACCGGCTTCAAGTCCCCCGAGGAGGGCGCCGCCACCCAGGTGTGGGCGGCGACCTCGCCCGCGCTCGACGGGCTCGGCGGGGTCTACCTGGAGGACTGCGACATCGCGGTGCCCGCCGAGGGCGACACCCGCGGCGGGGTGCGCGACTACGCCGTCGACCCCGAGCAGGCCGCCCGCCTGTGGGCGCTGTCGGCCGAGCTGACCGGCGTCGACGCCTTCGCGAGCTGACGGCGGCGCCCCGGGGTCGCACGCCCCCGGGGCGCACGTGCCGAACGGGTGAAGGGCCGCAGGTCGGCGCGGCCGGTCGGCGGCCGGGCGGGCGGGACGGCGGATGCTGGGGCGGACAGACGTCCGCGGCCCGCCGCGGACCCTCCCGCGCCCGGCGCCCCGCTCCGCGCCGGTGCCATGACCTGCCCGGAGGCCGACCCTGCTGGTGCTCTGCGTGTTCTTCGCGCTCCTGGGGGCGGCGAGCAACGCGACCGGGACGGTGCTGCAGCGCAAGGCCGCGCTCGCCGTGCCCGCCAAGGACGCGCTGCGCCCGCAGCTGCTGCGGGACCTGGCCAGGCAGCCGGTGTGGCTGCTGGGCATCTGCGGTGTCGTCGGCGCAGCACTCTTCCAGGCGCTGGCCCTGGTGACCGGGCCGCTGGCGCTGGCGCAGCCGGTCTTCATCCTCGAACTGCCCTTCGCGCTGCTGATCGCCCTGCCCGTGCTGCAGCGCACCCTGCCCAGGTCCGGCTGGACCGCGGTCGGCTGCATGGTCGCGGGGCTGGTGCTCGCCCTGGCCAGTGCCGCACCCGACGGCGGTGAGCCGCAGGCGCCGATGGCCCGGTGGATCCCCGCGGTGGTGCTGTGCGTGGCCGCGACCGCCTTCGCCGTCGGCGCCGCACGGCACCGGCCGTCTGGGGCGGCCCGTGCCGCGCTGCTGGGCTCCGGGGCCGCGGTGGCCAACGCGCTGACCGCCGCGCTGATGAAGTCGGCCGCCAACACCTTCTCCGACGACGGCTTCGGCGCCTTCCTGGCGGCCTGGCAGACGTACGGCTTCGCGGTGTGCGGGGTGACCGCGGTCTTCCTGCTGGAGAACGCGCTGCAGGCCGGGTCGATCGCGGCCTCGCAGCCGGCGCTGACCCTCGGCGACGCCACCGTCAGTCTGCTGCTGGGCGTCCTGGTCTACGCCGAGCACATCCGCACCGGCTGGTGGATCCTGCCGGAGCTGGCCGGTGTCGCACTGATCACCCTGGGCACCTTCCGGCTGTCCCGGGTGCCGCTGACCGGGGAGCTCGGCAGTTGAGCCGGGGCGGCCGGCGCCCCCAGGGGAGTGGGGACGCCGACCGCGTCAGCCGCGCCGCACGGCCAGGCGCAGGGTGAGGATCTGGAAGGGCCGCAGCACCAGCCGTACCCCGGAGCCGGCCACCTCGTGGCTGGCGTCGTCCGGCAGCGGGCGCTCCAGCAGGTCCGTCGCCACCGCACCGCCCAGCGAGAAGCCGGGGGTCAGCGTGGCCCGCACCCGGCGGCCGTACGCCTCGTAGAGCCGTACGACCACGTCGCCCGAGCCGTCGTCGGCCAGCTTGACCGCCGAGACCACCACCCCGTCCTGGTCGAGAGCGACCAGCGGCTCGACCACCGCGCTGCCCGGCACCGTGCGCTCCGGCAGGTTCATATGGTGGCCCTCGCGCACCGCGTCGGCCGGCTCGACGCCCACCACCAGGGCGTACCGCAGCCGGTGGGTGCCCTGGTCGGCCTGCGGGTCGGGGAAGCGGGCCGAGCGCAGCAGCGACAGCCGTACCGTGGTCGTCGTGCCGCCGTCGGGGCGTACGTCCCGGGTGACGTCGTGGCCGTACGTCGAGTCGTTGACCAGGGCGGCGCCCCAGCCCGGTTCGCCGACGTGCAGGAAGCGGTGCGCGCACACCTCGAACTTGGCCGCGTCCCAGCTGGTGTTGGTGTGGGTGGGCCGCTCCACCTGGCCGAAGGGGATCTCCGCGGTGGAGTGCGCGGCCCGCACGTCCAGCGGGAAGGCCGCCTTGAGCAGCTTCTCCCGCTCGTGCCAGTCGACCAGCGTCTCGATGTCGAGCCGCCGGGCGCCCTGTTCCAGGGTCAGGGTCTGCACGATCCGCGACGCGCCGACCGTGTGCACCACCCGCACCCCGCCGTCCACGACGCCTACCTCGTCGGCCTGGTCGAGGTCGCGCACGGTGTTGCGGTAGAAGGCGTCGATGTCCCAGGCGTCCCACTGGTTGGGGAAGTCCTGGTGCAGCTGCAGCAGGTTGCCCACCGAGCCCGGCGCGAGCGCCTCGCGGCCCGCGGTGATGTCGTACGCCGAGGTGACCAGGCCGCGGCCGTCGACCACCACCCGCACCAGCCCGTTGTCCAGGACGAAGCCGTCGCCGTCGGCCACCGGGGGAGTACGCCCCGGCGCCCGGGTCCTGGGCGCCGCGCCCAGCGCGGGCACACCGCCGCGCGCGTGCGGGGCGGCGTTGAAGACCACCTCTCCCTGCTGCCCCGGCGGGCCCGCCAGCGCCCGCTGCGCTGCTCCGACCAGCTCCTCCAGCTCAGCCGCCACCTCCCGGTAGGTCTGCTCGGCCTCGCGGTGCACCCAGGCGATCGACGTGCCCGGCAGGATGTCGTGGAACTGGTGCAGCAGCACCGTCTTCCACAGCCGGTCCAGCGCCTGGTACGGATACGCCGCCCGGGTCCGCACCGCCGCCGTCGCCGACCACAGCTCCGCCTCCCGCAGCAGGTGCTCACTGCGCCTGTTGCCCTGCTTGGTCGCCAACTGGCTTGTCAGGGTGCCGCGGTGGAACTCCAGATACAGCTCGCCCACCCACACCGGGGCGTGCGTGTACTCGGCGAAGGCCTTTGCGAAGAAGTCAGCGGGCGCCTCCACCGCGACCCGCGGCGAGCCCTCCAGGTCCGCGAGCCGGTCGGCGCGCGCCATCATCTCCCGGGTGGGTCCGCCGCCGCCGTCGCCGTAGCCGAACGGGACCAGCGACCGGTCGCTGCCCGCCTTGTCCTGGAAGTTCCGTTCGCTGTGCGCCACTTCGGCACCCGACAGGTCGCTGTTGTAGGTGTCGACCGGCGGGAAGTGGCTGAAGATCCGGGTGCCGTCGATGCCCTCCCACCAGAAGGTGTGGTGCGGGAACTTGTTGGTGGTGTTCCAGGAGATCTTCTGGGTGAGGAACCAGCGCACCCCGGCCAGCTTCATCAGCTGCGGCAGTGCCGCGTTGTAGCCGAAGGTGTCGGGCAGCCACATCTCCTCGGTCTCGACGCCGAACTCCTCCAGGTAGAAGCGCTTGCCGTGGACGAACTGCCGCACCAGCGACTCGCCGCCGGTGATGTTGGTGTCCGGCTCCACCCACAGGCTGCCCGCGGGCAGGAACTGCCCGGTCCCGGCCTTCTCCTGGGCGCGTGCGTACACCTCGGGACGGTGCTCCTTGAGCCAGGCCAGCTGCTGCGCCTGCGACATCACGAAGCGGAAACCGGGGTGGTCGTCCATCAGCTGCGTGACGTTGGAGACGGTGCGGGCGACCTTGCGCACGGTCTCGCGCAGCGGCCACAGCCAGGCCGAGTCGATGTGGCTGTGGCCGATCGCCGAGATGCGGTGCGCCCCGGGGGTCGCGGGTGCGGCGAGCGCCGGGGCCAGCACCTCGCGCGCCGCGGCCGCGGTGCCGCCGATGTCCTGCAGGTCGACCGCGTCCAGCGCCCGCTCGACGGTCCGCAGCACCTGCCAGCGCCTGGTGGACTGCGCCGGCAGCTCGTGCATCAACTGGCCGAGCACGTCCAGGTCCTGGACCAGCTCGAAGACACCGGCGTCGAAGACGGCCAGGTCCATCCGGCGCAGCCGGTAGAGCGGGTCGCGGTCCCCCTCGGCTCCGGCCTCGGCCAGCCAGGCCGCCCGGTCGCCGAGCGCGGTGGGGTAGAAGGTCAGCTGCTCGGGACCCGAGTGCATCACCACCGGGTTCGCCGCGGCCTCGATGTGGTACGTCACCTGCTCGCCGCCGGCCGCCGACGCGGTGACCGGCACATGCGTGTTGCGCGGGTTGAGTGCCTTCACCGCGGTGCCGTCCGGCCGGTAGACCAGGCCCTCCGCGGAGAAGCCCGGGTCCGTGGTGCCGAAGCCCAGGTCGAGCACGGCCTCCACGGGCAGGCCCGCCCACTCCTGCGGTATCCGGCCGCTGACCTTGAACCAGCTGGTCGACCAGGCCGGCCCCCAGCGGTCGCCGACCCGGGCCGGGCCGTGGTCGGCGGCGAGACCGGCGGCGACCGGCACCGGTTCGCCGGGGACGTGCCAGACCTCGACGGTGAGCGGCACGCAGCGCGCGTGCACCGCGGGTCGCAGCCGCTGGCTGAGCATGCGGGCCAGCCGCTGCTCGATGATGGCGGGGTCGGTGTGCATGGCGAAGCCTTCCCGTGTGTCGGGAGTGTCGGTGGTCGTGACGGGAGGTCAGCCCTTGAGCGCGCCGCCCAGGGCGAAGCCGCCGCCGAGCCGGCGGGCGAGGACGAGGTAGAGCATCACCACGGGGATCGAGTAGATGATCGAGAAGGCCGACAACTGCCCGTACTGCGTCTGGTCGTGCGCGCTCAGGAAGGTGAACACGCTGACCGAGGCGGGCAGTTTCTCCGGCGAGAGCAGCAGGATGAAGGGCACGAAGAAGTTGCCCCACATGCCGATGAAGGTGAAGATCGTCACCACGATCACACCGGGCCACATCAGCGGCAGCACGATCCGCCACAGCACCTGCATCGCGTTGGCGCCGTCGATCCTGGCCGCCTCCTCCAGCACCAGCGGCACACCGTCCATGAAGTTCTTCATCAGCCAGATCCCGAACGGCAGTGCCGCCGCGGCCAGGAACAGCGTCGTGCCCGCCATCGAGTCGATCAGGTTGACCTGCACGAACATGCTGTACACCGGGATCATGACCGCGGTGATCGGCAGCCCGGTGCTGAAGAGGACGGTGTAGAGAAAGGGCCTGCGCAGCCGCGACCTGAACCGGGACAGCGGATACGCGGCGAGCACCGAGCACACCACGCACAGCAGGGTGCCGCCGCCGCACATCAGCAGGCCGTTGAGCATCGGCCGGTAGGTGGTGTCGGTGTTGAGGATCTGCCGGAAGTTCGCCCCGGTCGGCGAGGGCACGGTCAGCTTGAAGCTGCCGTGCGCGTTGACCGAGGCGAGCAGCATCCACACCAGCGGCACCAGATACAGCGCGGAGAACAGCAGCAGCGACCCGTTGACGACGACGCGCCCGGTCGCCACCCGCCGCCCGCTCCTTCCGCGGACCGCCTGCCGGTCGGCCGCGGGGCGGACCCGTACCGTCCGTGGACTGCTCGTGACGGCCATCAGTCCTCCTCCATCTTGAGCATGCGGATGTAGACGGCGGAGAACAGCGCGCCCACCACCAGCAGCACCAGCGCGACGGCCGTTCCGTAGCCGATCAGGCTGCTGGTGAAGGCCTGCTGGTACATGAACACCGGCAGCGTCTCGGTCTTGTTGCCCGGGCCGCCGCGGGTCATGGTGTAGATCAGGCCGAAGACCGACAGCGTCTGCAGGGTGATCAGCATCAGGTTGGTCATCACCGAGCGGCGGATCACCGGCAGCGTCACCCGCCACAGCCGCTGCCAGGGACCCGCGCCGTCCACCTCGGCCGCCTCGACCAGCTCCTGCGGCACGTCGTTCAGCGCCGCCGAGTACACCAGCATCGAGAAGGCGGTGCCGCGCCAGACGTTGGCGATGCACACCGCCAGGATCGGCAGCGTGTACAGCCAGTTCTGCTGCGGCAGGTGCAGACCGCGCAGGATCGCGTTGAGCGAGCCCTGCTGGAAGAAGAAGGCGTACATCAGATAGCCGGCCACCACCTCGGGCAGCACCCACGCGGCGATCACCACGGTGCTGGTGACCGCACGCACCGGGCGGGCGGCCTTCTCCATGAGCACCGCGAGCGCCAGCCCCAGGGTGTTCTGCCCGACGACGGCGGAGCCGACCACGAACACCAGGGTCAGCACGACGGCGTTGACGAAGTCCGAGTCGCCGAAGGCCCGGGTGAAGTTGTCGAAGCCCACGAAGTGCGTGCCGGACGCACCGGTGAGCTGCATGTCGGTGAAGGCGTAGTAGACGCAGTACGCGATCGGCCCCGCCAGGAACACCGCGAGCAGCACCACCGCGGGCAGCAGCGGCATGCCGCGCAGCAGACCGCCCACCGCCCGGCCGCGGCGCGGCCCGGCGGTGGCGGCGGAGGTGGTCACCGGGCGCCCTGGACGGTCTTGCCGTCGCCGACCGCGGTCTTCACGTCGCTGTCATAGGTGCCGGCCGCCTTGTCCACCGACGACTGACCCGTCGTCACCGCCTCCATGGCCTTCTGGATCGCGCTGGAGACCTGGGTGTACGCGGGCAGGCCGGGCCGGTAGAAGGTGTCGGGCACCAGCGCGCTGAAGAACTCGTTGGTGGGCAGCGCCTTGAGGTACGTCGGGTCGGTCGCCACGTCGGTGCGCACCGCGATGGTGGCGTTGACGCTGTTCCACCGGGCCGAGTTGGCCTTCGACTCCAGGAACTGGGTGAACTTCCACGCCAGGTCGGGGTTCTTCGCCTTGGCCGGGATCGACCACGCCCAGCCGCCCGACATGCTGACCTTGCCGCTGCCCTGGCCGTTCTGCGTCGGCATCGCGGCCATGCCCATCGTGGTCTGCCACTGCGGCCACGGCTTGGGGCCGGTGCGGATCCAGTTGTTGGGCATCCAGGAGCCGTCGATGTCGATCGCCAGCTTGCCCTGCGGGATCATCTCGGTGCCCACCGCGGCCTGGAAGTTGGCCCCCAGCGCCTGCTGGGCGGACGGGCCGAGGCCTTCACCGAAGACGGTGTGCACGAAGCCCAGCGCGTCCTTGAAGCCCTTGCTGCCGACCACCCACTTCTGCTGCTTGGTGTCGTACAGCGAGTCGTTGGCCGCGGGCGTGCCGTACAGCAGCATCTCGAAGCCCTGCATCGAGGACGCCTCGCCGCCGGCCACCCCGGTGTAGACGTTCAGCGGTGTCACCCCGGGCACCTTGGCCTTGACGGTGCGGGCCGCGGTCAGCACGTCGGCCCAGGTCTTCGGCTGCCAGGGCACCGCTATGCCGGCCTGCGCGAAGAGCTGCTTGTTGTACCAGATGCCGCGGGTGTCGGTGTTGTCGGGCACACCGTAGGTCTTGCCGTCGGGGGCGTACTTCATCGCGGCCTTCGCGGGAGCCGCGAAACTGCCCCAGTCCTGCCAGGTGTTCAGATAGCTGTCCAGCGGCTTGAGATAGCCGCCCGCGACGTCGGAGTTGATGGTGGCGGTGTCCTCGTAGACCATGTCGGGCGCGGTCGCGGGGGAGCGCATCATCAGCTGGATCTTGGTGTAGTAGTCGTTCTCGCTCGCGGTCACCGGGACGAGCTTCACCGTGGTGCCGGGGTTGGCCTTCTCGAACTGCTCGACCATCGGTCCGAGGAAGCCGGCCTGGACCTTGTTGCTGTTGTTGAGCTGCTGCTGGTAGACGACCTTGATCGTCTTGCCGGAGCTGCCGGAGCCGGATCCACAACCTGACAACGTTGCCGCACACACGGTCGTGACGGCCGCTACGGCGGTCGCCGCGAGAAGTCTCGTTCGCACGTATGCCTCCGGTGAAGAACCCGAGTCGGCCCGCAACGGTTGCGGGCAGCGCGGGGGTTGCCCGGTGGGGACGACCCCGAATCAGCAGGGCGCCCGTGCCCTGGCATGTCGGCGAAGCTAAATCCAATGGATTGAGTAAGTCAACGCATGTGACATGTAAACTTCGCCGACAGCCGCGCCGCGTGGCACGCCGGGGGGCCGGAAGAGGAGGCGGGGAAGGGTGACACAGGGAACCAACCTTCCGCGGGTCGGGGGGTACAACCAGGCGGTCGTCCTGGACGCGATACGCACCGCGGGACCGGTCAGCCGGGTCGAACTGGCCCCGCTCACCGGCCTGACCAGCCAGACCGTCTCCAACGTGGTGCGCCGGCTGCTCGACGCGGGACTGGTCACCGAGTCCGGCTACGCCCCCTCCAGCGGCGGCAAGCGCCGCACCCTGCTCTCACCGCGCGCCGACGGCGCCTACGCGGTCGGCGTCCAACTCGACCCGGACGCCGCGGTGATCGTCGTCGTCGACCTCGCGGGCGAGGTACTCGCCGACCGCCGGGTCAAACTCCCCGACGGTGCGGAACCCGCCGACCTCGTCACCAGGATCGCCGCCGCGGCCCAGCGGCTCACCGCCAGGACCCGCATCGACCCGGCCCGGCTGCTCGGCACCGGCATCGCCGCCCCCGGCCCCATCGACGGCCCCGCAGGCGCCGTCGTCTCACCGCCCAACTTCGCCGGCTGGGGCCGGGTCCCGCTGCGGGAGATGTTCGAGACCGCCACCGGCATGCCCGTCGCCATGGACAACGACGCCACCGCCGCGGCCATCGGCGAACGCTGGATCGGCGGCAAGGAGCGGGCCGGCAGCTTCCTGTTCATCTACCTCGGCACCGGCGTCGGCGCGGGCATCGTCCTGAACAACACGGTGCTGCACGGCGACTCGGGCAACGCCGGCGAGTTCGGCCACATCGCCGTCGACGCCGACGGGATCACCTGCGACTGCGGCAGCACCAACTGCGTCGGACCCTACGTCAGCCCCGCCGGCGTCATCGGCGAACTCTTCGAACTGCACGGGCGGGCTGCCGCCGAGCGCATCGGGCTCACCGGCGCCGCGGACTGCGTCCACCGCGACTGGAAGACCCTGCGGCAGGCGGTACGCCGCGGCGACCCCGCCGCCGTCGACGTCGTCCGCCGCGCCGGCCGCCGCTTCGGCCAGGCCGCACGCGGCGCCGTCGCCCTCCTCGACGTCGACCGCGTCGTCCTCGGCGGCGAGGCCTTCCGCGGCATCGAGCCGGTCATCTGCGAGGAGATCGACGCGGCGGTCAACGCGATGTCGGTGGCCCGGGCCATTCGACGGATCTCCGTCGAGCAGAGTGTCATCGGCGAGGCCGTGGGGGCGGTGGGCGCCGCGTCCCTCATCCTGCACGGCAACTATGCGCCGGGGTGGCGCATGCTGACCCAGCCGTAGGCTGGGGGTGGGGGGTAGGTGGGTGCCACTTGCGGTGGCGTCGCGTCTCTCCCGCCGTCGTGGCTGGTCGCGCAGTTCCCCGCGCCCCTCAGGCCCTGCCCCTTGCGGTGGGCGGTCGGCTTTCCCCCGGGTGGTGCGTTGCGCGCGCAGTTCCCCGCGCCCCTCGGTGGGTGCCACTTGCTGTGGCGGTGCTTCCTTCCCGCTCCTCGGGCTGGGCGCGCAGTTTCCCGCGCCCCTGAAAACGCTCGCCCTCCTCCGAGAGGGCAACCCGCAGGGGCGCGGGGAACTGCGCGACCAGCCACGACGGCGGGAAGAAGGCGACGTCGCAGCAAGGGGCACCCACTCCCGGGGCGCCCGGGAGGGCGGGGGTCAGGAAGGGGTGACTTCGGGGCGGTCGGGGGTCGCCCAGAGGGTGTGGAAGGAGCCGGGCCGGTCGGTCCGGCGATAGGTGTGGGCGCCGAAGAAATCGCGCTGCCCCTGGATGAGCGCGGCGGGCAGCCGCTCCGCACGGAGGCTGTCGTAGTAGGCGAGCGCGGCGGAGAAGCCCGGCGTGGGAATGCCCAGCTCGGCGGCCGTGCTCACCACGCGCCGCCACGCGCTCTGCGCCCCCCGCAGGGCCTCGCCGAAGTGCTCGTCGATGAGCAGCGTCGGCAGGTCGGGCCTGGCGTCGAAGGCCGACCTGATCCGGTCGAGGAAGGCGGCCCTGATGATGCAGCCGGCCCGCCAGATCGCGGCGACCCGGCCCTGGTCGACGTTCCAGCCGTATTCGGCGCTGCCGGCCGCGATCTGGTGGAAGCCCTGCGCGTAGGCGACGATCTTCGAGGCGTACAGCGCCTGCTCGACGTCGTCGGCGAAGCGGTCGTAGGCCGCGCTGTCCAGCAGTGTCGGGGTGGGTCCCGGCAGTTCGCGCGCAGCCTCGCGCAGGTCGGCGTGGCCGGAGACGGACCGGGCGAAGACCGCCTCGGCGATGCCGCTGACGGGCGCCCCGAGGTCGAGCGCGGTCTGCACCGTCCAGCGCCCGGTGCCCTTCTGCTCGGCCTGGTCGAGCACGACGTCGACGAACGGCCTGCCGGTGTCGGCGTCGGTGTGCGCGAGCACCTGCGCGGTGATCTCGATGAGGTAGGAGTCGAGCCGGCCCTGGTTCCAGCCGCGGAAGACCTCCGCGATCTTGGCGGGCGGCAGGTCGAGCGCGTGCCGCAGCAGGTCGTAGGCCTCGGCGATGAGCTGCATGTCGGCGTACTCGATGCCGTTGTGCACCATCTTCACGAAGTGCCCGGCGCCGTCGGGGCCGATGTGGGCGACGCACGGCGAGCCGTCCTCGGCTTTGGCCGAGATGGCCTCCAGCATGGGCGCGAGCGCCTGGTAGGACTCGGCGGAGCCGCCCGGCATGATGCTGGGGCCGTGCAGCGCGCCTTCCTCGCCGCCGGAGACGCCGCTGCCGACGAAGTGGATGCCGCGCTTGCGCAGGTCCTTCTCGCGGCGCCGGGTGTCGGCGAAGTGCGCGTTGCCCGCGTCCACGATGATGTCGCCGGGCTCCAGCAGCGGCGCGAACTCCTCGATCACCGCGTCGGTCGGCTCGCCCGCCTTGACCATGACGATGATGCGGCGCGGCCGCTCCAGCGAGGCCACGAAGTCCGCCGCGGTCTCGGAGGGTACGAAGGTGCCCTCGTCGCCGAACTCCTCGACCAGCGCACGCGTACGGGCTGCGGTGCGGTTGTGCACCGCGGTGGCGTATCCGTTGCGCGCGAGGTTGCGGGCCAGGTTGCGGCCCATCACGGCCAGCCCGGTCACCCCGATCTGCGCCGTGCCCTGCGGCGTGCCGCCGCCCGGTCCCTTGCTGTTCTGCGCCGCCTGGTCTGCGGAGGCCATGGGTCCACCCTTTGTCGTGTCGCCGGATGCCGTGCGGGACGGTGCTACAGGCTGCTCCCTGCGCTCGATTATGGCCGAAGGACCACTCGCGGGCAGCGAGGCGCGGCGCGTCGGACGTACCCTTCAAAGTCAGGCGGCCGTCAGGTGACCAGCAGTGTCTGCAGGATCCTGCCGCACTCCCCGGTGCCGTCGTGCAGTTCGCCCTGCGCCAGTCCCGAGCCGCCCGCCGCCGCGGCGGTCGCCGAGCGCAGGCACATCCATTCGCCGACCGGGTCGCGGTGCAGCAGCAGGGTGACGTCGGTGTTGATGACCAGGCCGCGGCGGTGGTCGAGTTCGAAGCCGACCGCCCAGCTGCTGTCGGCGAGCGTGAGCGCCCGGGTCAGCGGGGTGTCCGCCTCGCCCTCCACCAGCGGGATCCGCTGCCGCGCCCAGGCCGTACCCGGCCCGGGCGTGTCGAAGCCGGGCTCGGCAGCCCCGGGAGCCGCGGGCGGGAAGCGCCACTCCATCGCGGAGACGTAGCCGTCCAGGTACGCCCCCGCCATCGTCTGCGGCGGCTGCGGTCCCGGCAGCGGCGGTACGGGCGCCAGCGGACTCAGCGCCGGGGTGTCGTCGGGTGCCGCGACCAGCCGCCACGCCCGGGCCAGCAGCACTTCCCGGCCCTGCGAGGTGATCCTGCCCTCCAGCAGTTCTGTGCGCTCACCCGCGCGGACCGTCGCCACCTCCACGTCGAGGTCGTCCACCGGCACCGGCCGCGGCAGGTCGACCGTCACCCGTGCGATCCGCATGCCCGGCCTGGCCCCGTGGCGTTCCATCAGCCGTCCGACCAGCGCGGACGGCGGCCCGGCGTGCTGCGTCCCGGGGCTCCACGGCCCCGCGGTCGCCCCGGAACTCGCATACCGCCCACCGCCCAGGCTCCGGTAGAACGCCGCACTGCTCACACCGAACTCCTCCGCCGGGGACACCCGCCGCCGATCGTAACGACCCGCTGCGCCGCCCCGGCGGGCCGCCCGCCGCAGGTGTCAGGACCGGGACTCGGCCCGGGCCGACAGGGCGAGGATCCTGCGGGCGCCGGCCACCACCGCGGGGTCGACGAAGCGGCCGTCGGGCAGTGCGAGGGCGCCCGGGGACGCGTCGGCAGCCGCCACCGTCTCGCGGGCCGCTGCGACCTCCTGGGCGGAGGGCAGGTAGGCCCGCTCGATCACCGGCAGCTGGCGCGGGTGGATCGCGGCGCGCCCGAGGAAGCCCAGCGCCCGGCCGGCCCGGCAGGAGGCCGCGAGCCCCGGCAGGTCGCGGACGTCGGGGTAGACGGACTGGGCGGGCGGCGGGAGTCCGGCGGCGCGGGCCGCCACCACCGTACGGACCCGCGGCCACTCCAGCGCGTCCTCGCCGGCCAGGCCCAGGTCGGCCCGCAGGTCCGCCTCGCCGAGCGCGACCCCGCGCACGGCCGGGTCCGCGGTCGCGATGGCGAAGGCGTTCTCCAGCCCGAGCGCGGACTCCAGCAGCGGATACAGCGCGGGCGCGTCACCCGCTTCGCGCAGCAGCCGCACCACCCGCGCGACGTCCGCGGCCGACCCCACCTTCGGCAGCCGCACCCCGCCCAGGCCCGGCAGCCCGGCGAGCGCCGCCAGGTCCGCGGCCAGCAGCGGGCCGTCCAATGCGTTCACCCGGACATGTACGGCGGGGCCGACCGCCCGTTCGGCCAGCAACTCCGCGGTCGCCGCCCGCGCGTAGCCCTTGCGGCCCGGCGCCACCGCGTCCTCCAGGTCGACCAGCACCACGTCCGCGCCGGAGCCGAGCGCCTTGGCCACCACCTCGGGACGGTCGCCCGGCGCGTACAGCCAGGTCACGGGGATCTCCTCGGCGGCCTGCCGCCGGCCCGCCGCGGCAGGGGCCGGTACGGTGCCCGTAGGCGTACGGCCGGGCGCCGCGTCCTGCGGGCTCGGGCCGGGGACGACATACGAACGGGCGGGACCCGGTACCACCTCCTGCGCGGACCCGCCTGCCGCACCGGTGCGGGCGGGGCGGCTCACAGGGCGCCCTCCGCCCGCAGCTCGGCGATCCGCGGGGCGGTCAGGCCGAGTTCCGCCAGCACCTCCGCGGTGTCCGCACCGTGCGGGCGGCCGGTCCAGCGGATCGCGCCGGGGGTGGCGGACAGCCGGAAGAGCACGTTCTGCATGCGCAGCGTGCCCAGATCCTCGTCCTCGACGCGCGCCACCGTGCCCAGGGCGCGGAACTGCGGGTCGGCGACGACGTCGCGCACGTCGTAGACCGGGGCGACCGCCGCCTGTGCCGCCTCGAAGGCGGCCACCACCTCGTCGCGGTCGTGCCGGGCGATCCAGTCGCCCACCACCTTGTCGATCTCCTCGGCGTGCGCCGCCCGCCCGGTGCCGGTGGCGAACCACGGCTCCTCGGTGAACTCCGGGTGCCCGACCAGGTGCAGCACCCGCTCGGCCACCGACTGCGCCGACGACGACACCGCGAGCCAGCTGCCGTCCGCGGTGCGATAGGTGTTGCGGGGCGCGTTGTTGGCTGAGCGGTTGCCCATGCGGGGCTGCACGTAGCCGAGTTGGTCGTACCAGAGCAGCTGCGGGCCGAGCACCGCGAGCATCGGCTCGATGATCGCCATGTCCACCACCTGGCCGGCGCCGGTGCGGTCGCGGCCCGAAAGCGCGGCCATCACCGCGTACGCCGTCGCCAGGCCCGCCACCGCGTCGGCCAGACCGAAGGGCGGCAGCGTCGGCGGCCCGTCCGGCTCGCCCGTCGTCGCGGCGAAGCCGCTCATGGCCTCGGCCAGGGTGCCGAACCCGGGCCGCCGCGCGTACGGGCCGAACTGCCCGAAGGCGGTGACTCGGGCCAGCACCAGCCGGGGGTTGGCCGCTGACAGCTCCTCCCAGCCGAGGCCCCACTTCTCCAGGGTGCCGGGGCGGAAGTTCTCGATGACCACGTCGGCGGTCCCGGCCAGCTTCAGCAGCACCTCGCGCCCGCCGGGCGTCGACAGGTCGAGCGTGACATTGCGCTTGTTGCGGCCGAGGTGCTTCCACCACAGCCCCACGCCGTTCCTGCCGGGGCCGTGGCCGCGGGACGGGTCGGGCTTGCGCGGGTGCTCCACCTTGATCACGTCGGCGCCGAAGTCGCCGAGCAGGGTGGCGGCGCCGGGTCCTGCGAAGAGCGTGGCCAGGTCGAGCACCCGCATACCGGCCAGCGGGCCGGCGGGAGCTGGTGCGTCGGAGGGGGAGGGGGCCGCTTCCTGCGGATGCGGTCGGTGCATGGGTGGTACCTCGGTTCCGGTGCTTGCGCGGATCGTGTGCTGGGTGCGGGCGTCGACGGATCAGGCGGATCAGGCGGATCAGGAGGGTCAGCGGGGTCTGCGGTGTGCGGCGGCCGACGCGCGGGCGTCGATGGCCGCGCGGTCCGGCATCGAGGTGGAGGCCCCGGGCAGTTCGACGGACAGCGCGGAGGCCGCGGTCGCCCAGCGCAGCGCGTCCGCGGTGGCCCGGCCCTCGCCGAGGGCCACCGCCAGCGCCCCGACGAAGGTGTCACCGGCCGCGGTGGTGTCCACGACGTCCGCGGTCAGCGCCGGCAGCGTCAGCAACTCCCGGCCGCGCACCGCGTGCAGGCAGCCCTCGGCGCCCAGCGTGACCACCACCTCAGGTACGGCGTCGAGCAGCGTGCGGGCCGCAGCCCGCGGGTCGCGCTCGCCGCTGAGCGCGGCGGCCTCGTGCTCGTTGGGCACCAACAGGTCGGTGACGGCGAGCAGTTCGTCCGGCAGCGGCTGCACGGGCGCGGGGGTCAGGACGGTCCGCACACCGCGCGCCCTGGCCGCCCGCGCCCCGGCGAGCACACCGGCCAGCGGGAGTTCGAGCTGCAGCAGCAGCGCACCGGCCGCGCCGATCACCGCCTCGTCCTGCGGTGCCAGCTCCGTCACCGTGCCGTTGGCGCCCGGCACCACCACGATCGCGTTGTGCCCCTCGCCGTCCACCACGATCTGCGCGATGCCGCTGGGACCCGGTGCCGTACGCAGCCGCTCCGTGCCCACGCCCGCGCCCTCCAGCGCGGCACGCAGCCGGCGGCCGAAGTCGTCGTCGCCGACGGCGCCGATCATCGCGACCGCACCGCCCGCCCGCGCGGCGGCGATCGCCTGGTTGGCACCCTTGCCGCCCGCCACGGTGCGGAACGACTGCCCGGTCACCGTCTCGCCGCGGGACGGCGCCTTCTCGACGTAGGCGACCAGGTCCATGTTGGCGCTGCCCAGGACCGCGATCCCGGGCGGGCGCACGGGTGTTGCTGTCATCAGGTGCCTTCCTGCGGGAGCAGCGCGACCTGTGCGGTGCGCCGTGCGAGCGTGTCGAAGCCGATGCCGTCCAGGCCGCCGACCGTGGTCGCCAGCCGGTTCCTCAGCGGCTCGGTCCACCGGCTGGGCAGCGCGGCGGGCGAACCCGCGAGCAGCCCCGCCACGGAACCGGCCGTCGCCCCGTTCGAGTCGGTGTCCCAACCCCCGGACACCACACGGGTGATGGACCCGGAGAAGTCGCCGTCCGCATGGGTCAGCGCGGCGGCCAGCAGACTCGCGTTGGGCAGCACGTGCACCCAGTGGTGGTCGCCGTAGGCGGCGTGCAGCGTGTCCACCACGTCGGCGAACCCCGCGGCCGTACGCGTCCGCTCGCCCCGGGCCGTGTCCCTGCCGAAGCGCACCGCCCGGGCGAGCCGCGACCGGCTCGGGACCACCGCGAGGCCCGCGGCCAGGCAGCCGTGGACGTCGCGGTCGCCGCCCGCCGCGGCGGCGACCATCGCCGCCGCGAACATCGCCCCGTACACCCCGTTGGCGGTGTGCGTCAGCACCGCGTCCCGCCACACCTGGTCCGCTGCGGCCCGCGGGTCGCCGGGATGCGTCAAGCCGTGCACGTCCGCCCTGATCAGCGCGCCGATCCACTCGCGGAAGGGGTTGCGCAGGGCCGCGGTGTGCGGCGGCTCCACCCCGTCCAGCAGATTGCGGTACGCCACCCGCTCGGCGGTGAAGGTGCGCCCGGCGGGCAGTTCCTCCAGCCACAGCCGCGCCACGTCGGCGGTGGTGAAGCCGTGGCCGTGCGCCTCCAGCAGCAGCAGCCCGAGCAGCGGGTAGTTGAGGTCGTCGTCCTCGGGCATCCCGCTGATGTTCTCGGCCAGCGAGGTGCCCGCGCTCCGCCGGTTCCACGGGTGCCGTGCGGCGGTGCCCGGGTCGAGCCCCTTCTGCGTGAACCATCCGTCCAGCGGCCAGTTGCCCGTGCCGCGGGCGATCTCCCTGATGCCTTCCAGCGGGAGCTTCTCCACCGGCTTGCCGAGCAGGCACCCGGCGGCCCGGCCGAGCCACGCGGCTTCCAGCCGGGTGGCGAGGGCGCTGCGGGCGTTCCCTGCGTCCCTGCGGGTCCCGTCGGGCTCCCGGTGCGGGCCGTCCCCGTCCGAAGGGGGCTGCTCCACTCGTGCCGGACCGCCGGCCGGTGGCGGGCCGGTCGCGCCGCTCCCCGCGTCCCTTCGGGGCGCCCCCTTCCGCGGATCCGGGTGATCGGGGGCCGGGTGACCGCGCGTGTCCGGCGCACGCCCGGCTGCGCCCTGTCCGCCCCCCGCTGCGGTCCCCCACGCCGGGGCGAGGGCGTGGATCGCGGCGAGGTCCGTCGGCTCGGCATCGGCCAACGGGCTGGGGACCGCGTCGAGTTCGGCGAGCAGCGACTCGGCCAGCGCGCGCAGGGCGGGGTCGGCGGGGCCGGGGGAGGCGCCCGCGCGTGCCGGGGCGAGACGGCCGCCCGCCGACAGCCAGCGGTCGCGTACCCCCGACGGGTCGCGGCCGTCCTGCACCGCCTGCTGCAGCTCGTGCCCGATCAGGTCCTCCGGCTGCACCCAGGTCAGCCGCAGCCCGGCAGCCGCCGGCGTCATCGCACCCCCGCAAGCGCCGTGAAAGCCGCCTCGTGGCTACGGCGGCGCTCGGTGTCCAGGGCGAAGACCTCCCGTGTGACGGCGGCCAGTTCGCCTGCGGGACCGTACAGGTCGAGCCGGCTGGCCCGGCCCACCTCGGCGCTCCACTCAGCGGGCACCGCGCCGGTGCCGCCGAGCACCCCGGCGAGCGCACCGCTCATCGTGGCGATCGAGTCGCAGTCCCGCCCGTAGTTCACGCTGCCGAGCACCGCCGGTGTGTAGTCGCCGCCGGCGACCAGCAACATCCCGAGCGCGACCGGCAGTTCCTCGATGGCGTGCAGCCGCGACGGCCGCCGCGCGCCCAGCGAGGGTTCGCGGTAGCGCGGCCCGACGGTGTCGAAGGGCGCGACCGCCTCGCGCAGCGGACCCAGCGCCGCCTCCCAGTCCGCGCACGACGCGGCCCGCTCGCACACCGCCTCGATCGCCGCGCGCGTACCGTCCTTGGCCACGGCGAGGGCCGCCTCCACCACGCTCGCCGCATCGGCACCCGGCAGGAAGGCCGCCGCCACGGCCGCGGCGAAGACCCCCGCGGCCTCGCGCCCGTACGACGACTGGTGCGGTGCCGCCACCTCCAGCGCCTCCGCGTAAGCCGCCGCGGGATTGCCCGCGTTGACCACCCCCACCGGCGCCATGTACATCGCAGCACCGCAGTTGACGATGTTGCCGACGCCCGCCTCCCGGGGGTCCACGTGGCCGTAGTGCAGCCGGGCCACGATCCACTTCTCGGCCAGGAAGATCCGTTGCAACGGCAGCGCCTCCGCCTCCAGTTCCGGTATCCACCGGGGCGTGGAAATCAGGTCGGGCACCAGGTGCTCGGCGATGCTGTACGCGTCCAGGTGGTCGCGCACCTTCCCGTACACACGGACCAGCGCATGCGTCATCAGGGTGTCGTCGGTGACGTGCCCGTCGCCCTTGTGGTAGGGCGCGATGGGCCGCGCGGTGCGCCAGTCCTCGTGGAAGGGGCCGACGATGCCGCGCACCCGGCCCCCGTGCCGTTCGGCGATCTGCTCCGGCGTCCACCCCTCGACGGGGCCGCCCAGCGCGTCGCCGACAGCCGCGCCGACCAGGCAGCCGGCGACGCGGTCCTCAAGCGTCAGTTCCATGGATTCCGAGTCCTTCCCTGCCGGCGACAGCCGGCTCCGCGGCCGTGAGCCGGCCGGCCAACTCCACGAGGTCGAGACCGGCAAGCCGCGGCAGCGCGCAGCCGGCCAGGGTCCTGCACGCCGCCCGCCACGAGGCGGGCAGCGAACGGGCGCCGCCCAGCGCCCCGGACAGCGCCCCCGCCAGCGCGGGCGCGGAGTCCGCGACCCGCGACAGGCACGCGGCGGCGGGCACCGCCTCCGCCACGGCCCCGTCACCGGCCAGCACCAGCGCCAAGGCCACCGGTACGGTGTCGGCGGCGGCGATGCCGTAGCTGTAGACGTGGTCGATGATCTGGTGCTCCAGCAGCGGGATCAGGCCGAACGCCCGCCCCGGGCCGCGGCCGCCCGCCGCCCGTGCCGCCCGGGCCAGCGCCACCGCGTGCTCCGCATTGCGCGCGATCTCAGAACCCGGCGGCAACTGCTCCAGGGCCGCCGCCACGCAGTCCTCCGTCGGCCCGCCCGCAAGCGCCAGCGCGACCGCCGCGGCCATCGCACGGGCGCCGTGCACGCCGTCCCCGTCCTGCGTGTAACGGGCGTCGTACTCGGCCAGGTCGGCCGCGGCAGCCGGGTCGCCGGGGTGGACGACGGCCAGCACGCAGGCCCGGCCGCAGGCGGCGTCGTCGAAGAAGTGCGGGTTGTCGTGCCCGGTGGCCGGCGGGCGCAGGCCGGTGGCGAGATTGCCCAGGCCCGCGCGCACCGAGATACGCGCCCGCAGCGGGATCACCGCCGACTCGACCTCGGGCGCGCGGGCCGCCGCCGAGGAGATCTCGGCGGCGAGCGACATCCACGCCAGGTCCACCGCGGCCCGTACCCTGCGGTCCCGGGTGAGGTCGCTGAGCAGCGCCCCGCGCGAGGCGAGCACCGCCTCCGCGGTGAAGGCCGCCCACTCGGCGTCGTCGGATGGGCCGAGCCGCAGCGGCTCCGGCGGCTGGTTGAGGGCGATCGGCACGGGCAGGGTCGTCGTCTCGTTCTGCTCGGCGAAGGTGTCCAGCTCACGCGTCAGCCGGCGCGTCCACTCGGGCATCCGCGCGGCCCGGTGCCGCGCCGCCGGCCACCCCGCGGCATCCCCCGCGGCCAGCCCGAGCAGCATCCCCTCGACCCGCCCACGGCTCCCACCGCCGTCCGCCGGCGGCAGCGCGCCGCCAGAGCGCTCCCCGGTCGCGTCCCCGCCGGCCCCCGCCCTGCCCACGGCGACCGGTCCCCCAGCCGCATCCCCCCGCGCAGAAGGCACGGCCTGCACAGCGTCGGCACCCGCACCCCGCCCGATAGCCGCCTGCACCGCGGCACCGCCGACACGCTGAGCCTGCCCGCGCGCCTCCGCACCGCTCCGCGGACGCGTCCGCCCCGAGCCGAGCCCCCGGCTCCCGGCGCCTCCGCCCTGCGGCTGCCCCGGGGCGCCGGGCGGCGACGGGCGTGTTGCGCCCTCGACTGCCCGCGCTGTGGTCCGGTCCGGGCGGTTGCCGCCGGGCGGGGGCTGCGCTGCCGCGTCGTGGGTGTTCCGCGGGGCTGCGGGCTCGTCAGTTGCCTGCGGCTGTGGGTGGGCCGGGCGGTCGACACCAGCCTGCGGTTGTGCTGCCGCGTTGTGCGTTTTTCGCGGGGCTGCGGGCTCGTCAGTTGCCTGCGGCTGTGGGTGGGCCGGGCGGTCGACACGGGCCTGCGGTTGTGCTGCCGCGTTGTGCGTTTTTCGCGGGACTGCCGGCCCGTCAGCTGCCCGTCGGCCGCGTTGGGCCGGGCGGTCGGCCGCTGTCTGCGGGTGTGCCGTCGGCTCGGTGGTCGTGCGCGGGCCGGGGTGGGGGGCATCGGCGGTCGGAGTGGCGGTCTGGGCAGACCGGCCCGGTGGCTGCCGTGTCAGCTCGTCCGCCGGGGTCGGGCGCGGGCCGTACGCCGGGGGCTGGTTCGGGGTCATGAGGCGGCCCGCGCCGGGGTGTCGGGGGAGAGGAGGTCGGCGATGTCGTGGACGTGGTAGCCGGCCATCGCGGGGAGGCAGCTGCCGCGTACCGCTCTGACGGCGCGTGACCAGCGGGGCGGGATCGCCGACCAGCCGCCGAGTGCGCCGGCCAGCGCACCGGCGACCGCGGCGGTGGTGTCGGCGTCCCTGCCCATGTTCACCGCGGTGAGCACCGAACCGGTGAAGTCGCCCGCCGCCAAGGCGAAGGCGCCGAAGGCCAGCCCCACCGCCTCGGGCGCCAGGTCCGTCCACGGGTAGCCGCCGATGACGACGGCGGCGCGCAGCGCGCGCTCGCGGTCCAGCACCGTCAGGTCGGGGTCCAGCCTGACCCGGCGGGCGACCGTGACCGCCCGGCGCAGGGACCGCGCCGTCCAGGAGTCCTCTGGCACCACGGACAGCGCGGCGGTGATCACCGCCGCGCAGTCCCCGCCGCCCATCGCCGCCGCGACGCCCGCGGCGACGGCCTGCCCGCCGTAGATGCCCTCGCCCTCGTGGCTGACCGTGCCGTCGATGGCGACCAGCCGGGCCGCCTCGCCCGGGCGCCCCGCGGCGAAGACCCCGCAGGGCGTGGCGCGCATCGCCAGCCCGTCGCTCCAGGTGTGCCGGTGCTGTGCGGTGATCGGCGAGGCGAGGCCGCGGCGCAGGTTCTCCAGCGTGCCGCGCTCGCTGAAACCCGCGCCTTTGAAGGGGCCTTCGTCGCGGTCGGCGATCCACACGTGCCAGGCGGTCTCGACGTCGCCCGGGGTGAGGGCGGAACCGTGCCTGGCCAGCAGCAGCCCGGACAGGATGGCGTATTCGGTGTCGTCGGTGCCTGCCGGGTCGTCGGTGACGAAGTCCTCGATACGGCCCCAGCGTTTGCGGATGGCAGACGGTTTCATGTTCTCGGCGGGCGCCCCGAGCGCGTCACCGACGGCGAGGCCGGTGAGGGCGCCGCGTGCGTGGTCGCGCGGTGAGCCGGGGGCGGGGGCGGGAAGGCGGGTGCCGTGCGGCGGCGGGGTCAGATATGGGCCGGAGGTGTCGGGTGAGGCGGGAGTTGTGCTCATGCCGTGCCATTTCCTGGTGAGTCCTGCTGTGTGGTGCGTGCGTCCGCCGTGCTCCTGCCGCGCGTGGCGGCGGTCGCGGGCGCGATGGGGGGCGGTGGGTGAGTGCGGGCATGGCGGTGGTGGCTCCTTCCTCGCCGGGGGCTGTCAGGTGCGGTAGCGGTCGAAGACCCGGTTTCCGTCGCGTACGAGCTTCTTGCGCAGCGAGTCCAGGCCGATGGCGCCGCTGAAGTACTGCTGGAGCGCGGGGGTG
The DNA here is from genome assembly GCF_016916835.1 of Actinacidiphila bryophytorum. Classification (GTDB taxonomy): domain Bacteria; phylum Actinomycetota; class Actinomycetes; order Streptomycetales; family Streptomycetaceae; genus Actinacidiphila; species Actinacidiphila bryophytorum. Next base: position 133,541 of record NZ_JAFFIX010000020.1, read on the forward strand.
GCGACCTTGTCCGACCACTCGGGATAGCCGCGCCGGCCCAGCGCGGGGGAGGCCACCAGGTGGGCGGCCACCGACATCCCGGTGCTCCAGCCGAGCTTGTCCGTGGTCAGTGCCGGGTCGCGCAGCGCGTCCGTGCCGGTCGGGGCCATCCAGTCGCCCTCGGCCAGCTCCACCAGGTGGTCGGTCTGCGTCATGAAGCCGATGAAGGCCGCGGCCTGCGCCTGGTGCTTGCAGTCCTCGGCCACCGACAGGGTCTGCGGGCTGACGCCCTGCGCGCGCCCGCCGTCGGGGGCGCCGGCGCCGACCGGCAGCGGCAGCGTGACCCAGTCGAAGTGCGCGGGTGCCTGCTGCTGGACCTGCTGCCGGTAGGACAGGTTGAGCGGCAGCATCGCGTAGCGCCCGGCGAAGAAGCCGGGCAGGGTGTCGCCGCCGCTCATGCCCAGCGCGCCGGCCGGTGCCGACTTGTCGGTGCCGACCTGCCGGCGCACCATCTCGGCGAAGGCGGAGTCGGCCTGCTCCAGGCGGACTTGTGTGCCGCCGTCGTCCTTGCGGTAGAGGATGCGCCCGCCGGTGGTCAGCGACAGGTTCAGCGTCACGCTCACCGGTGAACTCATCGGCCAGGCCACGCCGTAGCGTTCGCCCGGCCCGCCGGAGTGCGACAGCTCCTTGGCGGCGTCCTCGAACTCCTCCCACGTCCAGGGCCGTTCTGCGGTGGGCAGCGCGATGCCGGCCTCGGCCAGCAGGCTGCGGTTGGCGATCAGGACCCGCGGCTCCTGCAGGAAGGGCACGCCGTACAGGCCCTTGCCGAAGCGGGCCATGTCCCATGCGGCGGCGGGGATACGCCCGCGTACGTCCGCGGGCAGCAGCGGGGTGAGGTCGGCGAGGTAGCCGCCCGAGCCGAAATCGGTGAGGTCGTTGCCCTCGTCGTGGATGATGTCGGGCGCGGCGCCGCCCTCGAAGGAGGTGAGCAGCTGGTCGTGGACGTCGTCCCAACTGCCCTGCACGTAGCGGACCTGGACCTCGGGGTGCGCGGTGTTCCACTGCGCCACCAGCGCCTTGTTGGCCTTGACCGACTCCTCCTGCCAGGCCAGCGACAGGAAGTCCAGGGTGGGCACGCCGGACGCGGCCGAAGAGCCGCAGCCGGACAGCACGGCGGCGGAACCGGCGGCAGCAGCGGTCGCCGCGGCGCCCGCGAGCAGGGTACGGCGGCGCATCAGCCCTTCACCGCCCCGGACAGCATGCCGCCCACCAGGCGCTTTTGCAGCAGCGCGAAGAAGACCAGGCTGGGGATGGTGGCGAGCAGCGAGGCCGCGGCGAGCGGGCCGAGGTCGGCGGCGCCCTCGGCACCGGTGAAGTGGGTGAGGATCACGGACATCGTCTGCTTCTCCGGCGTCTTGAGCAGGACCAGGGCGAAGAAGAACTCGTTCCAGGCGGTGACGAAGGCGAACATCAAGGTGGCGACGAGCCCGGGGGCCAGCAGCGGCAGGACCACGCTGCGCAGCGTCCGCAGCCGGCCGCAGCCGTCGATCGCGGCGGCCTCCTCCAGCGAGACCGGCACCGCTTTGACGTAGCTCTGCAGCATCCACAGCACGAAGGGCAGCGTCCACACCACGTAAACGACGACCAGGCCGGGCCGGGAGTCGATCAGGTGCAGATTTTTGAGCACCATGAACAACGGGATGATGATCAGCACCAGCGGGAACATCTGGCTGACCAGGATCCACCCCGTCCCCGCGCGGCTGACCGCGCCCTTGAAGCGCACCATCGCGTACGCGGCGGGCACCGCGACCACCACCGAGACCAGCGCTGCGGCGCCGGCCACCAGGAGGCTGTTGAGTGCCGCGTGCAGCAGCGGCTGCTCGTCGAGCGCGGTACGGAAGTTGCCCAGCGTCGGGTGCCGCGGCAACCACGTCGGGTCGACGGACCCCAGCTCCCTGGGCGACTTGAAGGCGGTCGACACCAGCCACAGCAGCGGGAAGGCCAGGAAGACCAGGTAGCACAGCAGGGCTGTGTACTGCATGGCCCGCCCGGTCCGCCCGGTCCGCCCGGCACGGCGGCGCAGGCCCTGGCGCGGCGTCGGCCGGGGCCGGGGCTGGGGCGCGGCGGCCTCGGGGGCCGGTACGGGGACGGCGGCGCTCACTGGTCGGCCTCCTTGAGACGGTTGCGCAGGAAGACGGTGAGCAGGACGGCGATCACCGCGACCATCACCAGGCCCATGGCGGCGGCGTAGCCGAACTGCCCGTAGCGGAAGGCCTCCTCGTAGGCGAAGAGGGTCGGCAGCCGGGTCTTGCCGCCGGGGCCGCCGCTGGTCAGCACGTAGACCAGGCCGAAGGAGTTGAAGTTCCAGATGAAGTTGAGCGCGGTGATGGACAGCACCACCGGTTTGAGGGCCGGCCAGGTCACCGTGGTGAAGCGGCGCCACATCCCGGCCCCGTCGATGCCGGCCGCCTCGTGCAGCTCAACCGGTACGTTCTGCAGGCCGGCCAGCAGCACCACGGTGGTCTGCGGCATGCCCGCCCACACCCCGACCACGATGACCGCGGGCAGCGCGAGCGACAGGCTGGAGAGCCAGTCGGTGTGGCCCGAGGTCAGGTGCAGGTGCCGCAGCGCGTTGTTGAGGATGCCCGCGTCGGGGTTGTAGACCAGCCGCCACATGATGCCGACCACGACCTCCGGCATCGCCCACGGCACCAGCGCCAGGGTGCGGGCCAGCCAGCGGAAGCGCAGGTTCTCGTTGAGCAGCAGGGCGAGTCCCAGCGCCAGCAGCAGTTGCAGTGCGGTGACGCAGACCGCCCAGACCAGGCCGATCCTGAACGACTCCCAGAACAGCGAGTCGAGCCGCAGGTCGGCGAAGTTGCGTACGCCGGTGAAGGACGTGGACCGCGTGACGCCCGACTGGGCGTCGGTGAAGGCCAGCGAGATGCCGTACAGCAGCGGTCCGACGCTCAGCACCAGCACGGGTATCAGCGCGGGCAGCAGCAGGAACCAGGCGTCGCGGTCCAGGCCGAGCATCCGGCGGCGGGCGGCGGGCGTACGCGGCGGGGGAGTGCCGGCGCCCGGCCGCGGCTGGGTGGTCGCGGCGGCGGCGCTCATGACACGCCCGCCGCGGTGCGGGTGCGGGCGCCGGTGGTGGACTCGCGGACCGACAGCCGCGGCGCGACCGTCTCGCAGCGCACCTCGTGGCGGCCGCCGTCCAGCCGCGCGACCAGCATCTCGGCGGCGATCCTGCCCCTTTCCGCCGAGCCGAGGTCCACGCTGGTCAGCGCCGGGTGCCCGGCCCTGGCCAGTTCGCTGTCGTCCATCCCCACCACCGCGAGCTCCTCGGGAATGCGCAGGTCCCGGTCGTGCGCGGCATGGGCGGCGCCCAGCGCGAGCTGGTCGTTGGCGCAGAAGACGCTGTCGATGCCGGGGTGGGCGTCCAGCAGCCGGTGGGCGGCCCGCGCCCCCGCTTCGATGCCGAAGTCGGTGGTGACGATCAGTTCGGGGTCGGGTACGGCGCCCGCCTCGCGCAGCGCGGTCTCGTAGCCGATCAGCCGGTTGCGCCCCGGCACGGTGTCGGCCGGGCCGTTGATGAAGGCGATCCGCCGGCGGCCGCACTCCATCAGGTGCCGCACGGCGAGCACGGTGCCCGACACCGAGTCGGCCCGCACACTGTCCACCGCGGCCGTGCCGGGCAGCGACCCGATGACCACCACCGGGCGGGCGGCGCGGGCCAGCACCTCCATGTGGGCGTCGGTCACCCGGATCGGACACAGGATCAGCCCGTCGCTGGTGCGGTCGGCGAGGCTGCGGACGACGTCGAGTTCGTCCTCGGCGACGGCGTCGGTGGAGTGCAGCAGCAGCCGGTAGCCGAGCGGTTTGGTCACCGCCTGTATCTGCCGGACCATCGAGACATAGGCCGGATTGCCCACATCCGGCATGGCGAAGGTGAGCTGGCGGGTACGCCCGCCCTTGAGGGACCTGGCGACCCCGTTGGGCACGTAGCCCAGTTCCGCCGCGGCCTGCTCGACCCGCCGCACCGTGTTGGGACGAGCCCCGTGACCATTGAGAACGCGGGAGACCGAGGCGATGGACACCCCCGCGCGTGCGGCGATCGTCTCCACCGTGGGTGGTCCGTCCGAAGTCGGCATAGTCGTCCCCTCGCTGTCCGGCGCAAACTGTAAACGTTTACAGAGTGATCCTTCTATGACCCCTGATCGGGGGAGTGGTTTCCGCAATGTTGCGCGGAGGTTTCACTGACGGTCAATCAATTGTGACCTGAATCACGACCCGGAGGGAAGCGTTCAGGGAAATCGGTCCGCGGCACCGGCCGTACCGCGGACCGTAGGGGGACGTCCCCCGGACTACTCGACGGCGCCGAGCCCGGCCGCTGCGAGCAGCTCCGCGACCGCCCGCGACTCGGCGTCCGTCAGCGGCAGCAGCGGCGCCTGGGTGTACGCGTGCCGGATCACCCCGCGCGCCGCCAGCGCGGCCTTGAAAGCTCCCAGCGCGCCCGACATCCGGCCGACCCGGCCGCGGTCGGCGACCTCGATGACGGCGAACAGCGCGGTCAGCCGCCGCTGTTCGGCCCGCGCGGCAGCGAAGTCGCCCGCCCGCGCGGCCTCGTAGAGCCGCACGTAGCCGTGCGGGTCGACATTGCCCAGGCCCGGCACGATGCCGTCGGCGCCGCGCGCCATCGCCAGGTCCGCCAGCGTCTCGGAGCCGGTCAGGCAGCCGGCGCCGCTGCCCGCGGCGCCGTCCAGCACCCGCTGGAAGCCCTCCAGGTCGCCCGAGGAGTCCTTGACCGCGGCGATCACCTTGGCCTGCGCCAGCTCCCCGAGCAGCGCGGACGGCAGCTTGTAGCCGACGTTCGCGGGGATGTCGTAGGCCACGACGGGCAGTTCGAGCGCCGCGTGCAGCAGTTCGTAGTGCGCCCTGACCTCGGCCTCGGCGACCCCGACGTAGAAGGGCGCGGTCACCACCACCGCGTCGGCGCCCGACGCCTGCGCCCGCCGGGCGTGTTCGAGCACCCGCCGGGTGCCGGTGTCGATCGCGCCGGCCAGCACCGGCACCTGCCCGGCTGCGGTGGCGACGACCGTACGCAGCGCGGTGTCCCGCGCCGCGTCGGTCAACTGGGCGATCTCCCCGGTCGACCCGCCGACGAACAGGCCGTGCACGCCCGCGTCGAGCAGGAAGCCGGTGAGGCGCTCCAGCGAGGCGGTGTCCACCTCCCCGTCCTCGGTCAGCGGGGTGCACAGGGGAGGAACGACTCCGTGGAACATCAGACCTTCTCACTTGCCGGGGGTTCGGCTGTCGCGGTTCTTCCTGGTACTGCGGGGCGCCGCCGGTCCGCCGCGCCCTGCACGCGGGCCGGCACGTCGAAGCCGACCAGCAGCACGACCACGACGGTCAGGGCCAGGCCGAGCACGGCCAGCGAGGTGCCCAGGCCCAGCGGTTCTGCGATCTTGGCACCGAGCACGGGGGCGGCGGCCCCGCCGAGCGCGCCGACGTTGTAGCTGAACCCGAGTGCGGCGGCGCGCATGCCGATCGGGTAGTGCGAACTGATGTAGCTGGGCAGCACGCCCGAGGCGCCCTGGCTGGTGCCCACCAGCAGGAACAGCAGCACCCACAGGGCGGTGGTGTGGCCCTCACCGAGCGCGAACACCGGGTAGACGAAGGCCAGCGAGACGACGAGCATGCCGACGTACGCCCGCCGGGTGCCGAACCGGTCGCCGAGGTAGCCGCTGACCACCGAGCCGACCGCGTAGCCGAAGCCCGCGTACAGCAGCGCGTCGGAGACCTGCGCCGGGTCGTAGTGCAGGTCGGTCTTCAGATACGTCGGCAGCAGCGACTGCAGCGGCCACGAGTAGAGGAACGCGCAGAAGACGGTGACCATCAGCCCCACGACCACCGGCCACAACCGCTGCGCGAACTGCACCGCAAGCGCCACGAAGCACGCGGTGATCACCGCGACCAGCAGCAGCGTGACCGCGAGCGACTGGCTGCGCAGCACCACCAGCAGCGCGACCGCGGCCACCAGGCACACCGGCACCGTCCACAGCCTGGCCCGGCCGGTGAAGAGCAGGGCGGTCGCGCTGACCGGCCGCTCGCCCGCGTCCCTGGCCTTCTGCCACTCGGCGGCCTCCGGCAGCCGGCGGCGCAGGTAGACCGCGACGACCACCGGCAGGATGCCGATCCAGAACAGCACCCGCCAGCTGGTGTGCGGCACCACCCAGGCGTACGTCTTGGCGGCCAGCACCCCGCCCAGCGGGTAGCCGGACAGCAGCATGCCGCTCGCGGTGTTCCGCATCCGGCGCGGCCAGCTCTCGATGATGTACGTCGCGCTCGCGCTGTACTCGCCCGCCATGCCGAGCCCGACGACCATCCGGAAGGCGAACAGCGACCAGTAGTCCCACGAGAAGCCGCACAGGACCGAACCGACCGCGTACAGCGCGATGCTCAGCACCATCGCGGGACGGCGCCCGAAGCGGTCGCCCAGCGCGCCGATGGCGAGCCCGCCGAACCAGCGCGAGACGAACGCGGCCGACACGAGGGTCGCCGCCGTCACCGTGGACAGGTGGAAGTCCTTGGCGATCTCGGTCAGCACCAGGGTGATCAGGCCGAAGTCGAAGCCGTCCATCGCGTAGCCGAGCCACGCGGCGGAGAACGCCTTCCAGTTCTGCTTCGACAGCTCGGCGCGCCAGCGGAGGGGCGGCGCGGCTGCGTCGTGTGTGCTCATGGGCTCGCATCCTCGGGAGCGGTGGTTCGAGAAGCCGGACGTAGGACGTAGGACGTCCCACGTCCTACGCTTCGCGGTAACGTAGGCCGCATGCCAGCTCAGCGCAAGCCCCCCGCCGCGCCGGCCGCCGACGCCGGGCGCGGCCGGCGGCCCACCGTGCAGGACCAACTCATCGACCTCATCGTGGAGTTGGACCTCGATCCGGGAGAGGTGCTGCCGCCGGAACCCGAGCTGATGCGTACGCTCGGTGTCAGCCGCAACTCGGTGCGTGAAGCACTCAAGGGCCTGCAGGCCCTCGGAATTGTCGACATCCGGCACGGCTACGGTACCTACGTCGGCACCCCGCAGCTGCGGTCCATGGCCCCCGGCCTGCTCTTCCACACCCGGCTGGCGGTGCGCAGGGACAACCCGCGCGGCCTGCTCGACATCGTCGAGGTCCGCGCACTCCTGGAGAGCGGCCTCATCCGCCGCTCCGCCCTCGAACTCACCGACGGCGACATCGGCCGGCTGCGCGGGGAACTCGACGCGCTCGCCGCCGACGGCGACGCCGGACGAGCCGGCCACGACCGGCGCTTCCACGAACTGCTCTACGAACCCCTCGGCAATGCGCTGGTCCTCCAGCTGATCGCGCTGTTCTGGGACGTCTACCGCCAGGTCGAGGCCGAGGTCGGCAAGCCGCACACCGACCACGGCCAGGTCGTACGCCAGCACCGCCAGGTCCTGGAGGCCGTCGCGGCCCGCGACCCCGACGCGGCGGCGGCCAGGATCGCCGAGCACTTCGCCGACATCACCGCCCGCTTCGACCGCTGGACCGGATCTCCCGCCCCGGCGGCGGAGCCCGCCGCGGGCCCGGCGTGAGCCGGCGGATCCGCCGGGGAGCGGCTTCGGGGCAGGCCGGCCCGGCGGGCGGGCCGGCCCCGGCGACTCCACCGGCCTGAGGTGCGCCCGGTCTGCGGGCCGCCTGCCGGAGGCGGAGTACGGGTGGCGTCGGCGGCCTGAGCCGCGCCCGGTTCCGGGCTGCGCGGCGCAGGCCGGATCGCGGTCGCGGGATCCGCCGGGGGCCGGCAGCCGGGATACTCGACGCCAGCGGTGTGCCGGGACGGCCCGGGGCGCCGCCCGGCAGACCCGAGGAGCGCCCGTATGGACAGCCCGACCCGTGACCCCGGCCTCGCCCGCCGCGTACTGCGGGCGCTGCGGGCCAAGGACCCGGCGCTGGCCGCCACCCGCAGGGCCGCCCGCGGCGCCATCGTGATGCCCGCGCTCTTCGCCCTGTGCAGCCAGGTCATCGGCTCACCCGCGATGGCCAGCTTCGCCGCCTTCGGCGCCTTCTCCATGCTGCTGCTGGTCGACTTCAACGGCCCCGCCGTGCAGCGGCTGCGCGCCCACGCCGCCCTCGCCGTCGCCTGGGCGGCACTGATCTGCCTGGGCACCGCCGTCTCCCAGGTGACCTGGCTCGGCGTCGCGACCATGGTCGTGGTCGGCTTCGCGATCCTCTTCTCCGGCATCGTCAGCTCGGTCCTGGCCGGCGCCACGACCGCGCTGCTGCTCGGCTTCATCCTCCCCGTGTCCCTGTCCGCGCCGCTGTCCGCGCTGCCCGACCGGCTGGCAGGCGCCGGCATGGCCGCAGGCGCCTCCATGCTCGCCGTCACCCTGCTGTGGCCGCGCCCCACCACCGACCCGCTCGACAAACCCGCCGCCGACGTCTGCCGGGCCGTCGCCGTACGGCTGCGCGTCGACGCCGCCCTCGTCCTCGGCCCCGACACACCCACCGACGCGGACTGCACGGCGGCGAGCCGGAGCGCCGCGGACGCCGCTGACAGACTCCGCCGCGCCTTCGACTCCACGCCCTACCGCCCCACCGGCCTGTCCACCGGGGCACGCGCCGTGGTCCGGCTGGTCGACCAGCTCACCTGGCTCACCGCCATCGTCGCCCACAGCGGTACGCCCCAGGCCACCGCCCGCAGCCACGCCGATGCCCCCTGCCTGGCCAAACGAGCCGCGGCCCGCACCCTCGACGAGGCCGCGGACCTGCTGGAAGGCCGGCACACCGACCCCGGGCCGCTGCAAGCCGCGGCCGAGGAGCTGCGCAAGGCCCTCGACGCCATGGAGCGCGACGCCACCACCCGGCTGCCCGTGCAACGGGACACCCCCGGCGACCAGGAGGTCACCGACTTCCTCAGCTCCCTCGACGTCTCCTTCCGCACCCAGGAACTGAGCCACGCCGTCCTCCAGATCGCCGCCAACGTCGAACTCGCCTCCGCCGCGGAACGCCGCGGCTGGGCCGACCGGCTGCTCGGCCGCGAACCCGGCGGCCTGACCGGCCCCCTCACCGCGGCCAGGGAACGCGCCACCGCACACGTCGACCGGCACTCGGTGTGGCTGCACAACAGCGTCCGCGGCGCCGTCGGGCTCGGCCTCGCCGTCGCCATCACCGACGTGACCACCGTCCAGCACTCCTTCTGGGTCGTGCTCGGCGCGCTGTCCGTCCTGCGCTCCAACGCACTCAACACCGGCCAGAACGCGGTACGCGGCCTGGCAGGCACGGTGATCGGCTCCATCGTCGGAGCCGGGCTGCTGCAGCTCATCGGCCACAACAGCGTGCTGCTGTGGTTCCTGCTGCCGCTCGCCGTCCTCGTCGCCGGCATCGCGCCCGCCGCGATCTCCTTCGCCGCCGGGCAGGCCGCCTTCACCGTCACCCTGGTGATCCTCTTCAACATCGGCCAGGTCCCCGACTGGCGGGTCGGCCTCTTCCGTGTCGAGGACATCGCACTCGGCTGCGCCGTCAGCATCGTGGTCGGCACCTTCTTCTGGCCGCGCGGCGCGGCGGCGGCCGTGGGCAAGGCCATGGCCGAGGCGTACGCCGCCAGCGCCGACTACCTCGCGGGGGCGGTCGACTACGGGGTGGGGTGCTGCACCGCCGGGCCGGAGCCGGCCGCGGCCCCGCTGGCCGCCGGGCGGCAGGCCGCTGCGGCGGCCCGCCGCCTCGACGACGCCTTCCGCAGCTACCTCGCCGAACGCGGCCCCAAGCCCGTGCCGCTCGCCGAGATGACCACGCTGGTCACCGGCGTGGTCGGGCTGCGGCTCGCCGCGGACGCCGTGCTCGGCATGTGGCAGCGGGCCGGCGACGTGCACAGTGACGCGGAGCGGGCGGCGGCCCGCTCGGAGCTGCTGTCCGGGGCCGACCGCATCTCCGGCTGGTACCACGGACTGGCCGCCGGGCTCGACGGGAGCGGGCGGGTGCCGGTGCCGCTGCCGCACGACGGTGCGGGCGACGCCCGTCTCGTCGTGGCGGTCCGTCGGGACCTCCGCGACGAGGACGGCCGTGCTACCGCCACGGCCGTCCGGATCGTGTGGACCGGCGATCACCTGGACGCGGCCCGCCGCCTCCAGACCTCCCTGGCCCATGCGGCCACGTCCCTCCCGTGAGGACGCCCGCCTCCCGTCCGGCGGGGACCCACCGCGCAGTTCCCCGAGCCCCTTGAGGTCCTGCCCCTTGCGGCGACCGCTCACCTTTCCCCCGGTGGTGCCTGGTCGCGCAGTTCCCCGCGCCCCTGGGTGATTGCCACGTGCTGTGGCGTTGCTTGCTTTCCCACCATCGTGACGGGGCGCGCAGTTCCCCGCGCCCCTCAAAAACGCCCACCCTCGCAGGCAGACGGCACCCCTCAGAAAGACGCTCGCCCACCTGCGCAGGGTGCGCGCCTGTCGGCGCCAGCTCTGCGGGAAGGGGGTAACCATCAGGGGCGCGGGGAACTGCGCGACCAGCCGCGACGGCGCGGAAGGCGATCGCCCACGGCAAGGGGCAGCCCCCCAGGGGAGCGGGGAACTGCGCGCCCCATCACAACGCGCCGGAAGAAAGCAACGCCACAGCACGTGGCAATCACCCAGGGGCTCGGGGAACTGCGAGACAAGCCCCCACTGGGGAAAGGCGATGGCTTACCGCAAGGGGCAGGGGCGTCCCGGGGTGGCCGGGGGGAGGGGGAGCTGGTTGGGTAGTAGGGGAACCCTTCGCGGGAAGCGAGGTCAAGCCATGACCATGGCAGACGAAACGCACCGGCACATCCGCCAGCTCCGCGCCCAGGCACAGAAACTGGCCGCGGACGCGGAACACGCCGCGAACGCGGCGGAACGCACCCGCCTCCAGCACAGAGCGCAGCAGTTGGAGTCGGACAGCGACCAGGAGAGCATGATGGCGGCCGGGGACATCTACCCCGCGCAGTGACCGACTCCCGACCGCGAGGACGACACCGATGAGCGACCAGCCGCCACCGCACCTGCCCACCGCGTTCGGGAACTACCAGAACGACATCTACCTGCGCGCCCTCGGCGGCGTCCTGCCGGACCTGCCGATGACGTTCGCCGAGCTGGAGGCCCGCGCCGCCCAGGCGCTTCCCCCGTCGGTGATGTCGTACGTGGCGGGCGGCGCGGGCGACGAGGCCACGCAGCGGGCGAACGCCGAGGCCTTCGCGCACTGGGGCCTGTACCCGCGGATGTTCGTCGGTGCGCGGGAGCGCGACCTGACCGTCGACCTGTTCGGCACGACCTGGCCGTCGCCGCTGTTCATGGCCCCGATCGGTGTCATCGGGCTGTGCGCCCAGGACGGGCACGGCGACCTGGCCACCGCACGGGCCGCGGCCAGGACCGGCGTGCCGATGGTCGCCTCGACGCTCGGCAACGACCCGCTGGAGGACGTGGCGGCGGAACTGGGCGGCACGCCCGGCTACTTCCAGCTGTACACGCCCACCGACCGCGACCTGGCCGAGAGCCTGGTCCGCCGGGCGGAGAACGCGGGGTACGCCGCGATCGTCGTCACGCTCGACACCTGGGTCACCGGCTGGCGCCCGCGGGACCTGGCGAGCGGCAACTTCCCGCAGCTGCGCGGTCACTGCCTGGCGAACTACTTCACCGACCCGGTCTTCCGGCGCCTGCTGGGCAGGCACCCGCAGGACGACCCGCAGGGTGCGGTGCTGCTCTGGACCAGGATCTTCGGCAATGCCCTGACCTGGGACGACCTGACCTGGCTGCGGTCGTTGACGCGGCTGCCGCTGATCGTCAAGGGGATCTGCCACCCCGACGACGCCCGCCGCGCCAAGGACGGCGGCGTGGACGCCGTCTACTGCTCCAACCACGGCGGCCGCCAGGCCAACGGCGGCCTGCCCGCGCTGACCGTGCTGCCGGAGATCGTCGCGGCGGCCGACGGGATGCCGGTGCTGTTCGACTCCGGGGTGCGCTCCGGCGCCGACATGGTCAAGGCGCTGGCGCTGGGGGCGACGGCGGTGGGCCTCGGGCGCCCGTACGCGTACGGCTGCGCGCTCGGCGGGACCGACGGCATCGTGCACGTGCTGAAGTCCGTCCTGGCCGAGGCCGACCTGATCATGGCCGTCGACGGCTACCCGTCCCGCGCCGACCTCACCCCCGACAGCCTGCGCCCGCTGCCCTGACCTGTGGCGCACGCGGGGCACTGTCAGTGGCGGGTGCGAGGCTGGACGCATGACCACCTGGAATCTGCTGGACCTGGACAGGGCGCTGCGCGCGTCGTGGGCGGCCGACACCTGCTCGCCCGACGACCTGCTGCGGGAGGAGTGGCGGGTGGACAACCCGGCCTGGGGGCACTGCGACATCAGCGCGCTGCTCGTCCACGACCTCTTCGGCGGCGACCTGATGGTCGGCGAGGTCCATCTCGCCGGTGAGCAGCACGGCTTCCACTGGTGGAACGCGCTGCCCAGCGGCATACATCTGGACGTGACCAGCGAGCAGTTCCTGCGCGGCCAGCAGGTCACCGGGGCGCGCGCGGTGACCCGCCCGCCGGGGCCGCTGCCGCACCGCTGGGCGGAGTACCTGCTGCTGCGTGAGCGGGTCGCCGGGCACCTCGGGCCGCTGCCCGAGCCCGGCGCGATGTCGATTCCGGCACCGTCGCGTTCGTCGGAAGGGTGACAGGGGGCCGCACCGCGCCCCCGGAAACGTCCAGAACCGCACGAAGGGACCGATGGCCATGGCGCGCTATCTGCTGCTGATCCACGACAACGAGGCCGACTACGAGACGGCCGACGACACCGCCCGCCGGGCGCTGGACGCCGCCCACGAGGCGTTCAGCCGCGAGCACAAGGACGTGATCGTGGCGGCCGAGCACCTGCAGCCGACGTCCACCGCGACCGTGGTGCGCGAGGACGGCGCGGGCGGGCACCTGGTGACCGACGGCCCCTACGCCGAGACCAAGGAGGCGCTGGGCGGCTACTACATCATCGACGTGTCCGACCTGGACGCAGCGCTCGCCGTCGCCAAGCGGCTGCCCTACTTCGGCAGGACCGGGGACGCGGCGGTGGAGGTGCGGCCGTTGCACTGACCGGACCGGACGGCGGCACGAGCGGAACGAGAGGAGGCAGGCCCATGCCCGCAGCACCGCAGGACGGCGGCCCGGGGAAGGCTGCGGCGGCCCGCGCGGTCGCCGAGGCGCACCGCGGGCAGTGGGCCTTCGTGCTGGCCGCGACCGTCAGGGTCACCCGCGACCTGGACCTGGCCGAGGAGTGCGTGCAGGACGCCTACGCCAAGGCCCTGGTGGCCTGGGCGTCCGGCGGTATCCCGGCCCGGCCGGGCGCCTGGCTGACCACCACCGCCCGCAACCGGGCCGTGGACGTCATCCGGCGCGACGCCTTCTTCCGCACCGCGCTGCCGCTGCTCGCCGACGACGACGGACCGGTGGCCGGTCCCGCCGACGGCGCCGACATCCCCGACGAGCGGCTGCGGCTGATCTTCACCTGCTGCCACCCGGCCCTCGCCCCGCAGGACCGGGTGGCGCTGACCCTGCGGCTGGTGTGCGGGCTGACCACCGCCGAGACGGCCCGGGCGTTCCTGGTCGGCGAGACGGCCATGGCGGCCAGGATCACCCGGGCGAAGAAGAAGATCACCGCGGCGCGGATCCCGTACCGCATCCCGGACTCTGAGGACCTGCCCGAGCGGGTCGACGCGGTGCTGACCGTGGTGGACCTGCTGTTCACCACCGGGCATGTCGCGCCCGACGGCCCCGAGCTGCTGCGGACCGACCTCATCGCCCGCGCCACCGGCCTCGCCGCGATGCTCGGCGACCTGCTGCCTGGCGACGCGGAGGTCGCGGGCCTGCGCGCGCTGATCCTGCTGACCGACGCACGCAGGCCGGCCCGGCTCGACGCGGCGGGCGCGCCCGTGCTGCTGGCCGACCAGGACCGCAGCCGGTGGGACCGGGCGGCCATCGCCGAGGGCCTGGTGCTGGTCCGCCGGGCGCTGCGGCGCCGCCCGCCGGGGCCGTTCGCCCTGCGGGCGGCCGTCGCTGCCGTGCACGCCGAGGCCCCGACGTGGGAGGAGACGGACTGGCCGGAGATCGTCGGCCTCTACGATCTGCTGCTGCGCCGCCGCCCGACCCCGGTCGCCGCGCTGAACCGCGCGGTCGCCGTCGGTTTCGCCGACGGCCCGGAAGCGGGCCTCGCCGCCCTCGACGCCCTGGCCGGCGACCCCCGCCTCGCCGGTTACCCCTACGCGTCGGTGGCCCGCGCCGAATTCCTGCACCGGCTGTCCCGCGTCCCCGAGGCGGCCGCGGCCTACGAGCAGGCCCTGCGGCACACCTCGAACGCCGTCGAGCGCAGCTTCCTCACCGCCCGCCTCGCCGACCTGCCGCCACCCCCCTGACGGCCCGACGGGGGCGGCCCCGGGGGCCGGACGTCCCTGGCGGGAGTCCTGCTGCCCGGCGGACGGCGCGGACGCGGGCTGCCAGCGGGCGGGTCAGTCCGGGGGCCGGAGGGTGAAGCGGGTCTCAGCCGCTTCCGCGGTGGTGTCGAAGGCCTTGCCGATCGTCTCCCAGGACACCAGGCCCCGACGGGCCGCCAGGGCCGCGTCCGCGCTGTACCGCGGGGCCTCGGCCTCGACGCGGGCCGCGATGTGCAGGGCCGTGACCGGCCGGGCTTCCGCGACTTCGGCGATCCGGCGCCGCAGGGCGTCCAGCAGGTGCTCCACGTCGGGCGGGACCAGGCCCTCGGCCGCCGCGGTGTGGCGGTCCCAGTCCGCATACGGGCCGGTGTCCGCCTCGTAGCCCTCGGTCGCGTCGTCGTCGCCGAAGTCCAGCGGATGGGTGGCGCTGCCGCGCCAGCCGCACGCGCAGGCGCCCCTGACCGCCACCGCCCGCGGCCCGTCCGCCCCGTTGTAGGCCCACCAGGGCATAGGCCGGCCGCCCGGCGGCGGAGCCGGCTCGCCGCCGTCGGCGAGGACCGCCGCCACGTACCCCTCGTGCTGCCCACTCTCGTCGACCCAGCTCATGCCTCAGCCCTTCGCCGCCGGAACGTGCCACCAGATTCCCCAACACACTGTCAGGTCGTCAAGGAAACCCTGACAAAGCCACTCGAACGCGGTCACGCCGCCCGGCTCCCTGTTCGAGCGGCCACCGACCCGGTCCCGCGGGGCGCTAATTCGCGCTGCC
>NZ_JAFFIX010000021.1 GCF_016916835.1 Actinacidiphila bryophytorum
CGTGCCAACCTACTGGATTCCCATGCGGGGAGCAAATCGGGGGTAGGGATCCGGACGGCTGTGCGACGAGTACGCCTCGGGCGGAATCCCCACTTGGCATGACTTAGGCTGCTCTCGCGGCTCGCCGTCCCGTGACAGGCAGTGACGGCGTTGTGATCTCCGCATCGAGGAGGCTTCCCCTATGACGACCGTTTCGTCTCCCCTGACCGGCCGGGTCATCGGGCTCGCGGCTGTGCCCGACCCGGTGTTCTCCGGGGCGATGGTGGGTCCAGGTACCGCGATCGACCCGGTGCGCGAGCCCGGTGAGGCGGTGTCTCCGGTCGACGGGGTGATCGTCTCCCTGCACCCTCACGCGTTCGTGGTCGTGGACGACGCCGGCCACGGTGTGCTGACCCATCTTGGCATCGACACCGTCCAGCTCAACGGCGAGGGTTTCGAGCTGCTGGTCGCCAAGGGCGACACGGTGGCCCGCGGGCAGGCGGTGGTGCGGTGGGATCCGGCGGGTGTGGAGGCTGCGGGCAAGTCCCCGATCTGCCCGGTGGTCGCGCTTGAGGCCACGGCCGAGGCGCTGGGCGGTCTTGTCGAGTCCGCCGACGTGGCGGCGGGCGACACCCTTTTCAGCTGGAAGTAGGGCGGGGACCGATGGAGACAACGCTGCAGGGTGTCGGTGTCAGCCACGGTGTGGCGATCGGCGAGGTCCGGCACATGGGTACGGCCGTCCTCGAACCGCCGGCCAAGCAGATCGCGTCCGGTGACACCGCTCGTGAGCAGGGTCGTGCCCGGCAGGCGGTGGAAGCGGTGGCCGCGGACCTCCAGGCGCGGGGCCACCTGGCCGGCGGTGAGGCGCAGGCGGTGCTCGAAGCGCAGGCGCTGATGGCGCTCGACCCGGAGCTGATGGGCGACGTCGAGCGCAGGGTCGCCGTGGGGAGCACGGCGGAGCGGGCGGTGTACGACGCCTTCGCCTCCTACCGCGCCCTGCTCGCGGGTGCCGGTGAGTATCTGGCGGGCCGGGTCGCGGACCTGGACGACGTACGGAACCGCATCGTGGCGCGGCTGCTGGGTGTGCCGATGCCCGGTGTGCCGGACAGCGACGAGCCGTATGTACTGATCGCCCGGGACCTGGCTCCCGCGGACACCGCGCTGCTCGACCCCGCGCTGGTACTCGGGTTCGTCACCGAGGAGGGCGGGCCGACCAGTCACAGCGCGATCCTCGCGCGTGCGCTGGGGGTGCCCGCGGTGGTGGCGTTGCCGGGGGCGGGCGAACTGGCCGAGGGCATCGTGATCGCGGTGGACGGCAGCACGGGCGAGGTCTTCGTGCATCCGAGCGCGGACAAGCAGGCCGCGCTGACCGAGGCTGCCGCCGAGCGCAAGGCGGCGCTCGACGCGGCCTCGGGTCCGGGTGCGACGTCCGACGGTCACAAGGTGCCGCTGCTGGCGAACGTCGGCGGTCCCGCTGACGTGCCGGCCGCGGTGGCGGCGGGTGCGGAGGGCGTGGGCCTCTTCCGTACCGAGTTCCTCTTCCTCGACGACTCCGCCAAGGCCCCGTCGGAGGAGAAGCAGGTCGAGGCCTACCGCCAGGTGCTGGAGGCCTTCCCCGGCGGCCGGGTCGTGGTGCGGGTGCTGGACGCGGGGGCGGACAAGCCGCTGGACTTCCTGACGCCCGCGGACGAGCCGAACCCGGCGCTCGGGGTGCGGGGCCTGCGCTCGCTGCTGGACCACCCGGAGGTGCTGGCGTCCCAGCTGCGCGCGCTGGCTGCGGCGTCGGCCGGGCTGCCGGTGTACCTGGAGGTCATGGCGCCGATGGTGGCGGACCGGCAGGACGCGAAGGCGTTCGCCGACGCCTGCCGTGCGGCGGGGCTCGCCGCGAAGTTCGGCGCGATGGTGGAGATCCCGTCGGCGGCCCTGCGGGCCAGGTCGATCCTGCAGGAGGTCGAGTTCCTGTCGCTGGGCACGAACGACCTGGCGCAGTACACCTTCGCTGCCGACCGGCAGGTGGGTGCGGTGGCTCGGCTGCAGGACCCGTGGCAGCCGGCACTGCTCGACCTGGTGGCGCTGGCCGCCGAGGCGGCGAAGGCCGAGGGGAAGAGCTGCGGCGTGTGCGGGGAGGCGGCGGCCGATCCGCTGCTGGCGTGTGTGCTGACGGGTCTCGGTGTCACCAGCCTTTCGATGGGTGCGGCGTCGATTCCGTATGTGCGGGCGACGCTGGCGAAGTACACGCTGGCGCAGTGCGAGCGTGCGGCGGCTGCCGCACGGGCGACCGACAGTGCCGACGAGGCGCGGCGTGCCGTGCAGGGAGTGCTGTCCGGCGAGTAGCCGGCCGGCCGCCGCAGGCGGTTCCTGGAGGGGCGTCCCACCGCAGGGTGGGACGCCCTTCCTCGCTCCCCCGGGTCATCTGCTGCCCGGTCCGTCGCCCGGCAGGGAGGGTGGCAGGGGAAGGCCGGCCCGGTAGCGGACACCGGCTTCCGGTGGCACGGGGTCGCCGGTGTCGGGGTCGGTGCAGTAGGCGTTGAAGACCTCGGCCTCGGTGAGCGGGCGCGGGCCTTCCGGGTGCAGGGACCAGCCGTAGACGGTGTCCTTGCCCTGGTCGTCGGTGGTGCGCAGGACCAGGCCGCCGGGGCGGACGCTGACGCGGGCGGCGGCCATGACGGTGCACAGCACGAGCGCTTCGCCGTCGGACAGGTGGAGTTCGCCGTCGGGGTCCGCGGTGATGTGGGCGGTGGCGAGCAGCGAGTCGCCGGCGTCGGTGGGGAGGCTGCAGACGAGATGGTGGCTGCCGGTCCCGGCGGCTTCGACGATGCGCAGCAGGGTGTGCGAGGCGAGGTCGAAGGCGCAGTGGGCGACGGCTTCCTCGCAGTCGGGGCACTGGCCCGCCGCGGTGAGGATGTCGCTCGCGCGGTCCCAGGTGGCGCGGCGGTCGGCCTCGTGGGCGAGTTGGGTGCGCAGCAGCGCGAGCGGCTGGCGGGTGTAGCGGACGGCGGGCCCTGCGGTGGTGACCGCGGCCGTGTAGTGGATGCGGGAGTCGGGGGTGTCGGGCGCCCTGAGGGTGTCGGCGCAGTGGTCGGCGTAGTGCTCGGGGTCGAAGAGGGTGACGGTGATGCTGGTGCCCTGGGCGTGCAGGGAGCGCAGCAGTCCGTCCAGGTGTTGCAGATACAGTCCGTAGTCGCGGAAGGGGAAGCTCGGATAGCGGGTCATGGTCGCGAAGTCGTGGTCGTCGAGCAGCAGTCCGACCACGGTGGGTGCCTCGCGGCGCAGGGCGCGGCGGTAGGCGGTGCGGCCGGGCGGGCGGTGCCGACGGCTCCAAGGTGCCGTTTTCCGCGCGCGGTTGCGGTTCCGGTCGCGCTTCCTCGTGTGCTTCCCGGCGCTTTGCGGCCTGCGGTCGCCGGTCTGGTCGGTCCTGCCGTTACGACGGGTGCTGCTGGTGCGTGACATCTTTCCCCCTGTGAGCCGGATGCGGTGATCCCTACTGCTCACTGACTGTAACCGGCACCACTGACAACGGGGTATCCGCGGGCTCCGGCCGGGCTTCGGCGAGGCGGCGCAGGACCAGGCGCCGCTGGAGAAGACCGGCTGCGGCCAGGACCGCCCCGAAGGCGAGCCAGCCGGCCGGCCCGGCGGCCATGACGCCGGCGGTGAGCAGCAGCGGGCCGACGCAGCGGGCGGTGGACTGCGCGAGGCCGTGGACGCCGACGTAGCTGCCCTGGGCCTGTGCGGGGGCGAGGCTGACGGACAGCTCCCAGGAGATCGCGGACTGGATCATCTCCACCACGGTGAAGGCGACCGCTGCGGTCACGACGGCGAGGGTCGCCGCCCACCGGGCGTCGAGGACCGCGAAGGCGGTGGTGGCGCAGGCCAGGACGAACCAGGCGGCGACCTGCCGCAGGGAGTCGGCGGCGACCCGCGAGGAGCTGCCGTATCGGGCGAGGCGGACCTGCAGCAGGACGACCAGGACGGTGTTGACGACGAAGACCGCGGCGGCCAGGCCGTGCGGTGCGGTGGTTCGGGTGACGATCCACAGCGGGAGGCCCACGGTGAGGGCGCAGCCGTAGAGGAACATCACCGAGTCCAATGCGGCGTAGGCCAGGTAGCCGGTGTCGCGCCAGGGGTTGGCCGCGCGGACAGGCGCGCAGGGTCCTGCCTTGCCCGCGCCTCTGTCTCCGTCTCCGTCTCCGGATCCGTCTCCGGATCCGGCCCCCGGGGCAGCCGCCGCGGGCGTGCGGGCCATGACCGTCCTGGTCGCGGAGGGCGGTTCCGCGCAGCGGGCGACCATCAGGGCGACGAGGACGAACGACAGGCCGTCGCCGAGGAGCAGCAGCCGGTAGACGGCGGTGGTGCCCAGGGCCAGGGCGGCGGAGGCGGCGAGGCCGCCGATGGTGTAGCCGAGGTTGACGACGGTGCGCTGGACGGCCTGGTAGCGGGGGCGGTCCTGGCCGGCGACGCGGGCGGCGAAGAGCTTGGTGAGGACCGCGGCGGCGCGTTCGCCGAGGCTGCCGAGGGCGACGAGCGGCAGGAGCTGCCAGAAGCCGTGGGCGACCAGCAGGAGCAGCCCCGATGCGGCGCGCAGGACCTGGACGGCGTGCAGGACGCGGGTGAGGGGTATGCGGTCGGCGAGGCGGCCGGCGAGCGGTGCGCCGGCGATGCCCGCGACGCCGCCGAGGCCGAGCAGGATTCCCGTACTGCCGGTGTCCAGGCCCGCGACGACCACGAAGTAGAGGGCGGTGACCGACAGCCACAGGCCCGAGCCGATCTTGTCGACGAGGTTGATCCACAGCATCCGGCGCCCGTCGGCGCCGCCGGGTATGTCGGGGATCCGCAGCGCCCGTTGTGCCCGCTCGACCATCGGTGCCCCCTGCACGGCATCACGTCCTCGGCTCGGCGGCGGCGCCCGGCCTGGTGAAATGACTTGCCACCGCTTTTGTATTGATACATAATCTGCTCTGTGCCGACACAATATGCGATCCAGGGTGCGACGGCCAGGGAGATTTCCGCCTCGGCTGAACAGGCCGTCACCGACGGCAGGTTGCGGCCGGGTGAGGCGCTGCCCCCGGTGCGCGCCCTCGCCGACCGGCTCGGGGTGAGCCCGGGGACGGTGGCGACGGCGTACAAGGAGCTGCGGCGGCGCGGCATCGTGGTGACCAAGGGCCGGGGCGGGACGGTGGTGGCGCCGGCGCCGGTGGTGACGTCGCGGCGCCCGCCGCGGGTGCCGGAGGGGCTGCGCGACCTGGCGGGCGGGCACCCCGACCCGGCCTTCCTGCCCGACCTGGTGCCGCCCGGCCGGCTCTCGCCCGGCGCCCGCTCGCACCGGGCGTCGCCGCGGCTGCCGGAGCTGGAGGAGGCCTCCCGTGCGTGGTTCGCGCGGGACGGGGTGCCGCACAGCCATGTGACCTTCGCGCACGGGGCGCTGGACTGCATCGCGCGGCTGCTGTCGGTGGAGCTGCGGCCGGGTGACACGGTCGCGACCGAGGACCCGGGCTTCCACCATCTGCTGGACCTCGTACCGGCGTTGGGGCTGCGGACGGCGGCGGTGCCGGTGGACGACGAGGGGCTGCGTCCCGAGGGGCTGCGGTCGGCGCTGCGGGCCGGGGCGCGGGCGGTGGTGCTGTGTCCGCGGGCGCAGAACCCGTACGGGTCGCGGATGTCGGCGGCCCGCAGGGACGAGCTGCTCGCGGTGCTGGCCGAAGCGCCCGACGTGCTGGTCGTCGAGGACGACCACAGCGCGGACACCGCGGGCGGCCCGCTGCACTCGCTGGTGACCGCGGGCGACGAGGGGCCGGCCCGCTGGGCGCACATCCGCACCGTCTCCAAGCACCTGGGCACCGACCTGCGGTGGACGGCGCTGGCCTGCGACGCCACGACTCTGGCCCGGCACGACGGGCGGCTGCTGCTGACCTCCGGCTGGATCAGCCATGTGCTGCAGGAGACGGTGGTGCGGCTGATGGCCGACCCGGCCACCGGCGCGCTGGTGGCGAGCGCGGCGGTGGCGTACCGGGAGCGGCGGGAGGCGCTGGTCGGTGCGCTCGCCGGGTACGGGATCGGGGCGCACGCGGTGAGCGGGCTGAACGTCTGGGTGCCGGTGCGGGACGAGTCCGCGGTGGTCAACGGGCTGCGGTCGCACGGCTGGTGGGTGGCGGGCGGCGCCCGCTTCCGCACCTCCACCCCGCCGGGGGTGCGGATCACCACGGCGGATCTGGAGGTGCCGGACGCGGCGCGGCTGGCCGGGGACTTCGCGGGTGTGCTGGCCGAGACCCTGCACACCTACGGGGGGTGAGCGGACGTCAGGGGCGCCCCGCGGCCCGGTCGGCGCCCAGCCGCTCGTAGAAGCGCAGCACGTCCAGGTCGTCCACCGATCCGGGGTTGACGGCCTTGTCCAGGTCGGCGCCCTGCAGCAGCCGTTTGACGGGGACCTCGATGCGCTTGCCGGTCAGGGTGTGCGGGACGCCGGGGACCGCGATGATCTCGTCGGGCACGTGGCGCGGCGACAGCTGGGCGCGGATCGCGCCGTTGACCCGGGCGCGCAGGTCGTCGGTCAGCTCCGCGCCCTCCGCGAGCTGCACGAACAGCGGCATCCAGTAGCCGCCGTCCGGTTCCTCGATGCCGATGACCAGGGACTCGCGGATCTCCGGGAGGCGTTCGACGACCTCGTAGATGTCGGCGGAACCCATGCGGACGCCCTGCCGGTTGAGGGTGGAGTCCGACCTGCCGTGGATGACGACGGTGCCGCGTGAGGTGAGGGTGATCCAGTCGCCGTGCCGCCACACGCCGGGGAACATCTCGAAGTAGCTCTCGCGGTAGCGGGCGCCGTCCGGGTCGTTCCAGAAGCGCACCGGCATCGACGGCATGGGGTTGGTGACGACGAGTTCGCCGACCTCGTCCACGACCGGGCGGCCCTGGGCGTCCCAGGCCTGCAGGTCGGTGCCCAGGCACGCGGCCTGCAGCTCGCCGATGTGGACCGGCAGCGTCGGTACGCCGCCGGCGAAGCAGCTGCACACGTCGGTGCCGCCGCTGACCGAGGCGATCCACAGGTCCTCGGCGACCTCGTCGTGCAGCCAGCGGAAGCCGTCGGGCGGCAGCGGCGAGCCGGTCGTGGCCACGCAGCCGACCCGGGACAGGTCGAAGTCGCGGCCGGGGTGCACACCGGCCTTGCGGCAGGCGATGACGTACGCGGCCGAGGTGCCGAAGACGGTGGTGCCGGTCTGCTCCGCGACCCGCCACTGGGCCTCGATCGAGGGGTGGCCGGGGCTTCCGTCGTAGAGGACCACGGTGGCGCCGACCAGGAGGCCCGACACCAGGAAGTTCCACATCATCCAGCCGGTGGAGGTGTACCAGAAGAAGCGGTCGTCGGGGCCGAGGTCGAGGTGCAGCCCGGTCTGCTTGAGGTGTTCGAGCAGGATGCCGCCCTGGGACTGGACGATCGCCTTGGGCAGCCCGGTGGTTCCCGAGGAGTACAGCACCCACAGCGGGTGGTCGAACGGCACCTGCTCGTAGACCGGTTGCGGGTCGTCGGCGACCAGGTCCCGCCATTCAAGGGCGCCTTCGGGGGCCGCCGTGCCCAGCAGCGGGATGTGCACGGTCGCGCGCAGCGAGGGCAGCCCGGCGCGGGTCTCGGCGACGACGGCTGTCCTGTCGTGCTCCTTGCCGCCGTAGCGGTAGCCGTCGACGGTGAACAGCACGACCGGCTCGACCTGCTGGAAGCGGTCGAGGACGCTGCGGGCGCCGAAGTCGGGGGCGCAGGAGGTCCACACGCCGCCGACGGCCGCGGTGGCCAGCAGCGCGACGGCGGCCTGCGGGATGTTGGGCAGGTAGCCGCTGACCCGGTCGCCGGGGGTGACGCCGAGCCGGCGCAGCGCGGCGGCGAGCGAGGCGACCTGCCGGGACAGCTCGGCCCAGCTCAGGACGCCGGTCTCCATGCGCTCGTCGACGTACAGGACGGCGGGCAGTTCCGCGCGTGCGGCGTCCAGGGCGGGCCGCAGCGCGTGCTCGGCGTAGTTGACGGTCGCGCCGGGGAACCAGCGGGCGCCGGGCATCGAGGCGTCGGCCAGCACCGTGTCGGAGGGGGTGCCGAAGCGCACGTCGTACCACTGCGTGAGCGCCCGCCAGAAGGTGCCGGTCTCGCGCACCGACCAGGCGTGCAGTGCCGCATAGCCGGCCTGCGGATCGTCGTCGGTGACGGCGGGGGCGCCGTGGTGCTCGTGCGCCCAGCTCTGGAAGCGGGTCACCGCCGCCCGGGCGACACGCTCGGGCCCCGGGGTCCACAGGGCTTCCGGCGCACGGTCGGCTTCGGTCTTACTGGTCATGGGGCGGCTCCAGGACGGTCCACGGCACGGCTGGTCAGGACGATGCCATGTGATCGTCCGGCGCGCCAGGGCGGTCGGCCACAGGTGCGCGGACCCCGGTGTGTGGGTACGAACCGCACCCAAGGTGAACACCGGCTGAACGATCGGCGTGGCGGGCGCACGGAGTGGAAAGGTGGGGGTCATGGATGCTCGGGACCTGCTGCGGTCGGTACGGATGGCGAGTTCCGCCCAGGGGTGGCGTTCGGCCAGGTCGGCCTGGCGCAGGCAGCGCATCGACGCGCGGGACCTGCCGGACGCGGCACGCGGCGGGGAGCGGGCGCGGGTGCCGGGGGCGGCGCTGGAGGCCGAGCCGATGCCGGGCGGCGGCACGGTCCGCTTCGCCCGTTCCGTGCTGCGGGTGCGGGTCGGGGTGGGCGGCGCGGTCTTCTGCGGCTGGGACGGTGCGGAGCCGGAGCCGTCGTACGCGGTGGCGGGCACCCCGAAGTGGGGTTCGCCGCGGGAGCGCACGACCGGGGGGTGCCCGGAGGCCGATCCGCGGGCGGTGCTCGAACCCGACCCTGACGGCTGGCGGGTGGTCTCCGAGCGGGTGACGGTGCGTGTCTCGCGGCACGGCGCGGTGGAGATCCGCACACCCGGCGGCAAGCTGCTGCGCCGCGAGCTGCCGCCGCGCTGGTGGGACCCGGTCGGCGCGGAGGAGGGCGGGGCGGGGGCGCGCTGGGTGCAGCGCTCGGAGACGCCGGCCGACGCCCGCGTGTACGGCCTGGGCGGCCGGGCGGCGGGGCCGCGGCTCGCGGCGGGCAGCTACCGGCTGTGGAACACCGACCCCGGCGGCTCGTTCGAGCCGGGCGACGACCCCCTCTACATCACGATGCCGGTGCAGCTGGTGGTCGCCGACGCCGGCTGCCACCTGGTCTTCCACGACAACACCTGGGACGGCCGGGTCACCCTGCGGGACGGCGAGGAGGGCGCGGGCTCCGGCCACGACCGGCAGGGCGGCTGCGAGGTCCGGATGGACGGCGGCCCGCTGCGCTACTGGGTGATCACCGGGACGCCGTCGCGCGTGATGGCCGGCTGGACCGCGCTGACCGGGCGCCCCGCGGTGCCGCCGCGCTGGGCTCTCGGGCCGCACCACTCGCGGTGGGGGTTCGGCAGCACGCAGGAGGTGCGCAGGGTGGTCGCCGGCTACCGCGAGCGGGACCTGCCGCTGTCGGCGGTGCACCTGGACATCGACCACTTCGACGGCCACCGGATCTTCACCGCCGACCCGCGGCGCTTCCCCGACCTGCCGGGCCTGGCACGGGAGTTGGCCGACCAGGGGGTGCGCCTGGTGTCGATCGTGGACCCCGCGGTGAAGGCCGAGCCGGGCCTTGCCGCCTACGACGGCGGGCGGGCGGTGGACGCCTTCGTACGGGACGCCCGCGGCCAGGAGGTGCGGGGCGTGGTGTGGCCGGGCGAGGCGGTCTTCCCCGACTTCACCGACCCCCGGGTGCGCAGCTGGTGGGGCACCCTGTACGCGGAGCGGCTCGCGCAGGGCTTCGCCGGGGTGTGGCACGACATGAACGAGCCGGTGTCCTTCGCGGCCTTCGGCGACGCCACCTTGCCGCGCTCGGCCCGGCACGCGCTGGAGGGCCGCGGCGGCGACCACCGCGAGGCGCACAACGTCTACGCCCTGGCCATGGCCCGCGCCGGCTACGAGGGCCTGTGCGACCTGCGGCCCGCGCAGCGGCCCTTCCTCTTCTCCCGGTCGGGCTGGGCGGGGATGCAGCGCTACGGCGGCAGCTGGTCGGGCGACGTGACGACCGGCTGGGCGGGGCTGCGGGCGTCGCTGTCGCTGGTGCTGGGGCTCGGCCTGTGCGGGGTGCCGTACTCGGGTCCCGACGTGGGCGGTTTCACCGGGTCGCCGTCGCCCGAGCTGTATCTGCGCTGGTTCCAGCTGGGCGCGTATCTGCCCTTCTTCCGCACGCACTCGGCGATCGACGCGGGGCGCCGCGAGCCGTGGGAGTTCGGCGAGCAGGTGCTGGAGCACGCCAGGGCTGCGCTCACCGAGCGGGCCAGGCTGCTGCCGTACCTGGTCACCCTGGCGCATGTCGCGCACCGCACGGGGGCGCCCTATGTGCGGCCGCTGTGGTGGAACTCGCCCGGCGACCGAACGCTGCGGGAGTGCGGCGACGCCTTCCTGCTGGGCGATTCGCTGCTGGTCGCGCCGGTGCTCGAACCGGGTGCGACCAGCCGGGCGGTACGGCTGCCGCGCGGGCTCTGGTACGACACCGCGACGGGTGAGCCGCACCGCGGGCGCGCCCAGGTGCTGCTGGACGCGCCGCTCGGGCGGATACCGGTGCTGGCCAGGGCCGGGGCGGTGCTGCCGGTGGCGGGCGCGGACGGCACGACGGAGCTGGAGGTGTGGGCACCGCGCAAGGGGCGTACCGGCGGCGGCGTGGTCATCACCGGCGACCCCGAGGGGTGGGCCAAGCCGCGGCTGGAGCGCTTCGTGACGCGCTGGGAGGACGGCGAGGTGGTCGTGGAGCGGGACGGCGGTGCGGCGCCCGCCTACACCGTACGGGCGCGCGGCACGTCGTAGCGGCCCGCGAACCAGCGGCCGGCCGCCAGGGTGTGCAGCGGGAAGCCGAGCTCCTGCGGCCCCTGCAGCAACTGGTGGCCCTCTGTCTCGTCGGTCGCGGCCGAGGGCGGGAGCTCTGCTGCGTCGCGCTGCGGCAGCAGCCCGAACAGCAGCAGGTAGCCGCCTGCTTCGTCGGTGAGGGCGTCGGCGAGGACGACGTCGGAGGCGGCGGCTGCGATGCCGGTCTCCTCGGCAAGTTCGCGGACCACCGCCTGCTCCCAGCTCTCGCCGTGGTCGATGAAGCCGCCGGGCAGGGCCAGTTCGCCGCGGCTCGGCTCGATGGTGCGGCGGATGACGACCAGTCCGGTGCCCTGCGGTCCGCGGACCGGCAGCAGGGCGACGGCGACGGGCAGCGGATTGCGGTAGGCGACGGTTCCGCAGGCCGGGCAGCGGCGCGGCCATCCGGCGCCGTCCGGGTAGCGGTTGCCGCACGCGGAGCAGTGCGAGTTCCTGGCGGGATGCGCCGTCTGAGGGGTCGCGGGGGGCGTCGTCGGGGGTTCGGGAGCGGCAGCGGACACGCCGGGACTGTATCCGATCATCTGTCGCGGCAGGCCCGGGAACTGATAGGTCAGGGGGATGCCGAAACTCACCTCTCTACTGCGAGCACTCGTCCTGCCTCTCGCCACACTGGTCGCGGTCGCGGCGGGCGGCCCGGCGCAGGCGGGCACGGCACGCCCCGCGCACCCCGAGCCCAAGGCGCCCGCGCAGTTCGTCGCGCTGCGGGACGTCGACCCGACGATCATCCAGGAGATCCGGTACTTCACCCCGCACAACTTCACCGGGGCGCCGGTCGACGGCTACGTCAAGCCGATGTGCATCCTGACCCGGGCCGCCGCCGAGGGCCTGCACCAGGTGCAGCTGCGGCTGCTGCGCACCGGCTACTCGCTGAAGGTCTACGACTGCTACCGGCCGCAGCGTGCCGTCGACAACTTCGTCAGATGGGCGGAGGACCTGGACGACACCACGATGAAGGCGGAGTTCTACCCGCAGGTCGACAAGACCCGCTTGTTCGCGGACGGTTACATCGCCGCGAAGTCCGGGCACAGTCGCGGCAGCACCATGGACCTGACGGTCGTCCCGCTGCCGGCCAGGCCCACCCGCCCCTACCGGCCGGGTGAGCCGCTGACGCCCTGCTACGGGCCGCAGGACCAGCGCTTCCCCGACAACTCGCTGGACATGGGCACCGGTTACGACTGCTTCGACACCCTCGCCCACACCCTCGACCCGCGGATCCAGGGCGTGCAGCACGACAACCGGATGCTGCTGCTGAACGCCATGCAGGCGCAGGGCTTCACCAACCTGCCGGAGGAGTGGTGGCACTACACGCTCAACGCCGAGCCCTTCCCCGACAGGTACTTCGACTTCCCCATCGACCGCAGGTCGTTGACCCGCTGACGGGCGGGGCCTGAGGACTCCAGCAGGACCGGCGCCCCGAGCAGTGACCCGATCGCCTCGCTCCAGCGGCGCGGGTCGCGGCCCGGGGTGTCCCACAGCGCGGGCGCCGCGCGCAGCAGCCGCCCGGTCAGTTCGGCCTGCCGCACCAGGTCGCCGGGCGGGCCGGCCGGCAGCCTCTCCACCAGGGCGCCGTCGATGCCGTAGGCGCGGCAGATCCGCAGGCCCCGGCAGCGGCGGGGCGCGTCCAGGTGCGTGACGGCCAGTGCGTCCACTCCCCCGCAGACCTCCGCCGCGTAGGAGTGCGCGACCGCGTCGAAGTGGCCGATGCGGAAGGCGCCCTGCCAGCGGCCGTGCCCGTTGTGCGGTTCCGGCAGGGCCGCGGACAGCTCGGGGTCCTCGGTGACGAGCGGGCCAGGGCCGTGCCGGGTGGTGTACGTGCGCACCACGCCGAGACGCAGTCCCTCGCCGGCCGCGCCCGCCTCGGCGAGCAGCGTCTCGGCGTTGCCGAAGGTGGTGGTCGACCAGGTCGTGTACGGGTGGAAGCCGTGCCATTCGTCGAGCAGGACGCCCTGGGCGCCCTCGAAGACCAGCCCTCCCCGGGTGGCCAGTTCGCGCAGCCGCGTACCGTCGGTGAGCCGTACGGCCCGGGCGAAGGCCGTGTAGGCCTCCGCGCACGCCTCGACCGGCGGGGCGCCCAGCGGCCCCAGCTCGTCCGTGAGCCGGTCCCGCAGCAGCCGCAGCCGGCGCAGCAGCCGGGGGCGGGCGGAGCAGTCGCCCGCGGTCGGCTGGTCGCCGGGGTGGGCCAGGGCGTACCGCGTGGTCTCCCCCACGCCCATCCCGCACGACCCGTGCCGGGCCGCGCCCCTGGCCAGCTCCCGCAGCCGCCCGGCGGCGGCGTGGTAAGGCGTGGTCAGCGGCGCGTCCCGGTCGACGCCGAGCAGCGCGTACGGGTCGGGCACCCCCACGGAGCGCAGGTGGTCGGCCTCGGCGGCCAGCGCGAGCGGGTCGACGGCGGTGAAGCGCGACAGGTGGGTGGGCACCCCGTGCAGGGTGCCGGAGCCGAACTGGGCGAAGGTGTGGTGGCGGCCGTCGGGGGTGACGACGTTGTGGGCGGCCTGCGCGCCCCCGTTGAAGCGGACGACGGCGGCGACACCGCCGGACCGGCAGAGCCGGTCGACGGTGGCGCCCTTGCCCGCGTCACCGAACCCGAGGTCGGCGACGAGGATGTGCCGCTGCCCCTGCGGGCCGTGGACGGCGCCCATCACCGGCCCGACAGCGCCCGCGCGACGGTGTCCACCGCGGTGGATCCGACGTCGGCCAGGTCGGCGAGCCCGGTGGCCAGGTCGATGGCCTCCTCGCCGAGGCCGACGGTCAGCGCGATGGTCTCGCACACGGCGTCCAGGTCGTCCAGCTCGATCACGTTCTGGCCGAGCAGCCGGCGCCACAGGGTGAGGACCTCGGGGTTGCCGGCGTAGGAGGCGCCGGCCGGGAGGATGTAGTGGACGTGGTATTTGCGCTTGAGCTCGGCGAGGATGTCCTGGACGGGGATGTCGTGGCGGATCGTCTCGCCGAGTACGGCCTTCACCTCGCGTGCCTTGACCTTGCCGTAGGGCATCTCGTCCCCGATGAGGAAGAGGTAGCCGCGCCGGCCGCGCTTGGTGTGGCAGTCGATGTCGGTGTGCCGGGCCATGGCGTAGAGGGCGAGTTCGTACGACTCGGTCATCTGGCCGCCGCCTCCGCCCTCCAGCAGGATGTTGCCGAGGTCGTCGTCCATGCGGTTGTCGGACTCGAACTGGCCGAGCTGGAGCGGAACCCGGTCGCAGGTGGCGTCGCCGACCGCGCCGAAGAGGATCTGCGGGTCGCGGACGTAGCCCTTGCGCAGCAGCAGGCCGAACAGATCGGGCAGTTTGGTCTGCAGGGTGCGCGGGACGCCGCCCATGGAGCCGGTGACGTCGAAGAGGACCGCGATGGCCAGCGAGTCGGGGTGCTCGGCGGAGTCCCTGCTCTCCCGCACCGTCAGGCCGTGCGGGTCGAGGGACTGGTGGGCGCGCCAGGTGTGCCGGGGCGCGCTGTGCCTGACGTGGTCGCTGTACGCGAACGCGTCGGCGCCGGAGGCCGCGCGGTAGCGCGCGGCGGCGTCGTAGACGTTGGTGGACCAGCTTCCGCTGCCCATGGTTCCCCCTTGTGACGGTGTGCTGTGCGGTGGTGTGCCGTGCTGTGCGGTGGTGCAGATGGTCGGGTGTGATGGTCGGGTGCGGCAGGTCAGGCCGGAGGCGCGGTGGGCATGGTGAACGGCCGGAAGGTGCGCGGCCCGTAGAGCCGCTCCAGCAGGTCGTCCAGCTCCGCGAGCAGCAGCCAGGCGTCCTGCGGGCGGCGGCGCTGCTCGGGCAGGGTGCAGCCGCGCAGGAAGGCACGCATCTGCGGCGGTGTCCGGTCGCCGATCAGCTGTGCCATGCACAGCGAGGCGAGGTGGATGTCGGTGGCCGGGGTCGCCGGCAGGTGCGCCGTCACCTCGGGCGGGTAGCTGCCGGCGTACCGGGGCAGCAGGACCGGGATGTCGGTGCCGGCCGCGGTGGCGTAGCACCAGTCGACGAGCACCAGGCCGTGCAGCTGCGGGTGGATCAGCACGTGCTCGGGGAAGACGGCGCCGTGCACGAGCCGGGCGCGGTGCGCCCAGCCCAGCGCGGTCAGCAGCCGGCGCCACATCCAGGCCGCGTCCCTGGGGTCGAGCCCGCCGGGGTGGGCCGCGGCGACCTCGGCGAGGGTGTGGAAGCCGGTGAGCGGGGCGAAGGCGTTGACCACGTGCTCGGTGCCGTCGTCGTGCCGCTGCCGGAAGCTCTCGATCAAGGTGGGTGCGTAGGCGCGGTGCCGCACCTCGCCGACCGTGCGCAGCCGGGCCAGCACGTCGGCCTCGTGCTCCATCAGGTCGTTGTCCCGCGGCATGCGGGGGATCTTCAGTACGGCCTCGGGGCTCTCGCCGCGGGCGTCGTAGCGGGCGCTGCGTACGGTCGCGAGGTCGCATTGCGCGAGCACCGGGCCGAGGACGTAGGTGTGCAGGCCGCCGGTGACCGTCTCGCGCCCGGGCTGTCGCGCCTGCCAGGCCTCCCAGGCGGCGGTGAGCCGGGCGAAGGCCGCGGGCGCCGCCTCCGTACGGCCGGCCGGTGCCGTGTCGGGGTGCAGCAGCCGGGCGAGCCTGCGGTAGTATCCGGCGGCTTCCCGCGGGTCTGCGGGAAAGCCGCCGGTCAGTGCGGCGAGGGCGTCGTCGAAGTCGGCTGCGCCGGCGCGGCCGGCATCGGAACCGGGTATCGCGGCGCCCGCCGCTGCGGCGGTCACCGTACTCCCGCTTCACGGTCGGGTCGGAGCAGCGCCGGGTGCAGCAGCCGGGCGTCACCGGCCCGGTAGAGGCGGGCGCGGGGGCCGCCGCGGCTGCCGGGCCGGGTGTCGGTCTCGCCGGTGGACTCCACGAAGCCGGGCACGGACAGCACCTTGCGGTGGAAGTTCCCGGCGTGCAGCGCCGCGCCCCACACCGTCTCGTAGACCTCGCGCAACTCGGTGATGGTGAAGGTCTCGCCGAGGAAGGCGGTCGCCAGCGGGGTGTACTCGATTTTGGCCCTGGCCCGCTCCAGGCCGTCGGCGAGGATGCGGCCGTGGTCGAAGGCGAGCCCGCCGGCTCCGCCCTGACCGGGCCGGCGGCCGGCACCACCCCCGTAGGTCCCGGTCCGCCGACCCTGTTCGAAGGGACGCGGACGCACCTGGTCCGGTTGCCCCTCGGGCGATATTGCCTCCACCGGCAGCCAGCCGGCGCCGGCGGCGTCACCGCCGGGGTGCGCGTCGGGCAGTCCCGGGGCGAAGGCGAGGTAGGCGACCGACACGACGTGCATACGCGGGTCGCGGTCGGGGCCGCCGTACGAGCCGAGCTGTTCGAGGTGGACCCGGCCGAGAGCGGCGGCGTCAAGACCGGTCTCCTCGGCCAGCTCCCGGGCGGCCGCCTCGGCCAGCGACTCGCGGCCGGCCCTGACGAAACCGCCGGGCAGCGCCCAGCAGCCGGCGAAGGGCGGCCCGCCGCGCTCGACGGCCAGTACGTGCAGCCGTCCCGCGCGCAGCGTCAGCGCCACCACGTCCACGGTGACCGCGATCGGGTCGAAGGCGCGCGGGTCGTACTGCGCCAGGAAGTCCCGCTCCGTCTGCGCGCCGTCCGGCTGCGTCATGGCCGCGCCCCCTCCCTTCATCTTCTCAAACTGAGTCTTTCTCCTTACGAGAAGAACATAGCACGGCACTCGGACACCGGCCACGCCGTTGCCGGGACGATCCGCGCCCGGACATTCCGCGGCGCACGACCGCTTGACGCTCCGTCACCGCGGGGCAACACTTCCGGCAGCGCGACGCCGGTGGGCGGGAGGGGGGTTGCGCACACCGGGCATCCGCGCGCCCATTCCCGACACGGTCCTCACCGACCGGGCAAGGGAGCGTGACATGAGCCAGACCGTCCCGGTCCATGTGGCCGCGATCGACCAGGGCACCACCTCCACCCGCTGCCTGATCTTCGACGCGGCGGGCCGGATCGTCGCGTCGGACCGGCGCGAGCACCGGCAGATCCTCCCCAGGCCCGGCTGGGTCGAGCACGACGCCACCGAGATCTGGGCGAAGGTCCAGGCCGTGGCATCGGGCGCGCTGGCCAGGGCGGGGCTGCGCCCCGACCAGCTCACCGCGCTGGGCATCGCCAACCAGCGCGAGACGGTGGTGCTGTGGGACCGCGGCACCGGCCGCCCGGTCCACAACGCCGTGGTCTGGCAGGACACCAGAACCGCCGCCCTGTGCACGGAGATCGGCGGCGTCTACGGCCAGGACCGCTTCCGCGACACCACGGGGCTGCCGCTGGCCCCCTACTTCTCCGGGCCGAAGATCGCCTGGCTGCTCGACCACGTACCGGGGCTGCGGCACCGGGCCGAGCACGGCGAGATCGCCTTCGGCACCGTCGACTCCTGGCTGATCTGGAACCTCACCGGCGGCACCGCGGGCGGCGTCCACGTCACCGACGTCAGCAATGCCTCACGCACGCTGCTGATGGACCTGCACACCCTGGACTGGGATCCGGCGATCCTGGCTGCGATGGACATCCCCGAGGCGGTGCTGCCGAGCATCCGCCCCTCGGCCGAGGTCTACGGCCTGGCCACCGGCCGGCTCGCCGGCGTCCCCGTCGCCGCCGCGCTCGGCGACCAGCAGGCCGCGCTCTTCGGGCAGACCTGCTTCGACCTCGGCGAGGCCAAGAACACCTACGGGCCCGGGAGCTTCCTGCTGCTCAACACCGGCGGGCGGCCGGTCCCCTCGAAGAGCGGCCTGCTCACCACGGTCGCCCACCAGCTGGGCGGCGAGCGGCCGGTGTACTGCCTCGAGGGCTCCATCGCGATCACCGGGGCGCTGGTGGAGTGGCTGCGCGACCGGCTCGGGGTGATCCGCACCGTCGAGGAGATCGAACCGCTGGCGGCCAGCGTCCCCGACAACGGCGGCGCGTACGTCGTCCCCGCCTTCTCCGGCCTCTTCGCGCCCTACTGGCGGTCCGACGCGCGGGGCGTGGTCACCGGCCTGACCGCGTACGTCACCAGGGCGCACCTGGCCAGGGCCGTCCTGGAGGCGACCAGCTGGCAGACCCGCGAGGTCGTGGACGCGATGCAGCAGGACTCCGGGGTGCGGATCGGCGCGCTGCGGGTGGACGGCGGCATGACCGTCAACGGGCTGCTGATGCAGCACCAGGCGGACGTGCTGGGCGTCCCGGTGATCCGGCCCGTGGTCGCCGAGACCACCAGCCTGGGCGCCGCCTACGCGGCGGGGCTGGCCACCGGCGTGTGGGACGGACCCGACGCGCTCAGGGCGCAGTGGCGCGAGGACACCCGGTGGAAGCCGGCGATGGCCGATGAGGTGCGCGGCGTCGAATACCGGCGCTGGAAGAAGGCGGTGCAGCGCAGCCTCGGCTGGCTGGACGAGGAGTCCCCGGTGCCCGCGGGCCGGAGCAGGTGACGCGTGCGGCGGTGCCGCAGGGCTCAGGTCGCCGCGGGCGCCCTGCGGCCCGCCGCCATCGCGGCCGCGTGCTCGACCACGGTGATCAGCACCTGCTTGGCCGACTCGCGCTCGCGTGCGTCGCACAGCACCACCGGCACCCCCGGGTCGAGGTCCAGCGCCTCGGTGACCATCTCGGGGGCGTGCAGCTGCACACCGTCGAAGCAGTTGACCGCGACGGTGAAGGGGATGCCGCGCCGCTCGAAGTAGTCGACCGCGGCGAAGCAGTCCTGCAGCCGCCGGGTGTCGGCCAGCACCACGGCGCCCAGCGCGCCCTGCGCCAGCTCGTCCCACAGGAACCAGAAGCGGTCCTGGCCCGGGGTGCCGAAGAGGTACAGCACCAGGTCCTCGCGCAGCGTGATCCGGCCGAAGTCCATCGCCACGGTGGTGGTGCGCTTGCCCTCGACGCCCGCGAGGTCGTCGACCGGGCGGCCCACCTCGCTCAGCGCCTCCTCGGTCCGCAGCGGCCTGATCTCGCTGACCGTGCCGACCAGGGTCGTCTTGCCGACCCCGAAGCCGCCGGCGACCAGCAGCTTGAGCGCGACCGGCTCCGCGGCGGACGGCTGACGGCGGCGGTCGGCGTGGGCGATGGCCATGGTGTCTTCTACTTCCCTGCTCTGATGCGGACTTGGGGATGGCGCGGCGGTTACGGGCAGCCTAGCGGGCACTACAGCGCGCGCAGGCCGTTGATGACCTCGCGCAGGATGCTCTCGTCGGGCAGTTCGGCCGGCGGCACCGGCTGGTGGATCATGACGTGCCCGGCTTCCAGCAGGTCGCCGATGAGCACCCGGACCACGCCGACCGGGAGGTCGAGGTCGGCGGCGAGTTCCGCCACCGACACCGACTGCAGCCGGCAGTGCTCCACGATGTCGAGATGCTCGGGCGACAGGGTGCTGTCCTCGTCGACGCCCGCGTCCTCGTCCTCGCGCTGCGCCATCACCAGGGCGATCAGGTCGAGCTTCGCCTCGGCCGCATGGCTGGTCCGCCCGCGGGTCATCGCGTAAGGCCGCACCACCGGCCCTGCCGCGTCGTCGTACCAGCGGTCCGATTCAGACGTCATGTCGCCCCGTCACCCCGTCATCCCAAGTCCGCCCCGGCGGTCAGCCGCTGAGCGCCGTACCGCCGCCGTGCCGCGGCTCGGCGCCCAGGTGGACGCCGACCCGCTTGACCAGCAGCGCCATCTCGTACGCCACCTGGCCGACGTCGGAGTCCGCGTCGGCCAGCACCGCCAGGCAGCTGCCGTCGCCGGCGGCGGTGACGAACAGGAACGCGTCGTCCAGCTCCACGATGGTCTGCCGGACCCGGCCGGCGTCGAAGTGCCGGCCGACGCCCTTGGCGAGGCTGTGGAATCCGGAGGCGACCGCCGCCAGATGCTCCGAGTCCTCTCGCGTCAGTCCGTCGGATGCGCCGGTGGCCAGGCCGTCCCCGGAGAGCACCAAGGCCTTGCGGATGCTGGCGACCCGCGTGACCAGGTCGTCCAGGAGCCAGCTCAGCTCACGTGTCGGGCTCGATGCTGCAGTCATCGACCGTTCCCCTCAGGTGTCGTTCTCGGTGCTGTCGTCGATGCGTCCTCGCCGGCCGCTGTCGCGCCGTCCGGCTCGGCCTCCGCTGCCCTGCGGCCGCGCTGCCAGCCGGCCTGGATCGCGGACATCCGGTCGCGTACCTCGTCGGCCGACCGCTCCCGGCCGCCGTCGTGCTCTGCTTCCGCGGAGGCGGCCCGTGCCGCGTCGGCCCGCAACTGCGGTGCCAGACTGGCCTGCCTGACCCGCTTGGGCAGTACGATGCCGCCGCCCTCGGCCGGCTCCGCTGCCGCCGCCGCGGGCGCCGCAGGCGCCGCCTCCTGCCGCGGGCGCGGCAGCGACGGTACGGCCGCCACCGCCCGCGGAACCTGCTGGGCCGCCGCACGCGGCCTGCGGCGGGGCAGCGGCACAGGGGCCGCGGGCCCCGGCTCGCCGCCGCCCGCGGTCTGCTCCGGGTCGTCGTCCAGCGCGTCGAGCCCCCGGCTGAAGGCCGCGGTCAGCGGCTCCTCCTGGTGCGGGGCGTGCTCCTTGTGCCGCTCGCCGCCGATGTCGTCCACGCCTTCGAGACCCCACTGCCGGAACGTGTGCTCGGTCTCCCCGGACGCGTCCAGGCCCAGCGGCCGCGCGGCACCGGGCAGTTGCGTGCCGCCGGTGTCCTCGCCGCTGTCGTTCAGCAGCGACTCGGGGATCATCACGACCGCAGTGGTGCCGCCGTAGGGCGACTGCCGCAGCGAGACCCGCACGTTCTGCCGCCGGGCGAGCCGGCTGACCACGAACAGGCCGAGCCTGTCGGTGTCGGACAGCTCGAACTCGGGCGTCTCCGCCAGCCGCAGGTTCGCCTCCAGCAGCGCGTCGGGGGTCAGCCCGAGACCGCGGTCGTCGATCTCCAGGACGAAGCCGTTGGCCACCGGCTCGCCGTGCAGCTTCACCGTGGTGTGCGGCGGCGAGAACACCGCCGCGTTCTCGATGAGTTCGGCGAGCAGGTGGGTGAGGTCGGCGACCGCGGCGCCGGCGACGGCAAGACGCGGCAGCCGGCGTACCTCGATCCGCTCGTAGTCCTCGACCTCGGCGATGGCGGCGCGGACCACGTCCATCAGCTGCACGGGCTTGCGCCACTGCCGGGAGGGGGCCGCGCCGGAGAGGATGACCAGGCCTTCCGCGTGCCGCCGCATACGGGTCGTCATGTGGTCGAGCCGGAAGAGGTCGGCCAGCTCCTCGCTGTCCTCGGCGCGGCGCTCCATCGCGTCCAGCAGGGTCAGCTGGCGGTGCAGCAGCACCTGGCTGCGGCGGGCCAGGTTGACGAAGACCTCGGAGACGCCCTTGCGCAGGTCGTTCTGCCGGACGGTGGCCTCGACCACGGCCCGCTGGAGGGTGTTGAGCGCCTTGCCGACGTGGCCGATCTCGTCGTCGGCGTACTCCAGGCGCGGCACCTCGGTCCCGACGTCGATCTGCTCGCCGGCCGCCAGCCGCCGCATGACGCGCGGCAGCCGGGTGCCGGAGACCTCCTGCGCCTCGCGGCGCAGTCCGGTCAGGTCCCTGATCAGGCCGCGGCCGATGCGCACCGAGACGAACAGCGAGGCGACCACCGCGATCAGGCCGACGCCGCCGACGAAGGCCGCCTCCACGATCGCGGTCGTCGCGATCGGCTGGTTGCGGTCGGTGACCTGGCTGTCGGACGCGGCGCCGAGCCGGCCGAGGTCGTCCAGGGTGGTCGAGGCGAGGCCGGGCCAGGACAGGTGCGCGGCGACGATCGGGGCGTCGTCGACACCGCCGGCGATCACCGCGTCCTCGGCGGCGCGCAGCGCCTTGCCGTTGCTGTCCTTCCAGTACGCGTCGTAGGGCGCGCGCTCCTCGTCGGTCAGCTGCCACAGGCTGCTGTCGTAGTAGTTGCGCTGCTCGGCCACGGCGAAGGTGAAGGAGCGCAGTTCCGCCTGGCTCATGTGCCCGGTGCTGATGGCGGCCGCCATCAGGGCGTCCTCGCGGCTCACCTCGTCGCGGGCGCGGCCGAGTTGGACGACCGAGCGGTGCTCGTCGTCCAGCTTCACGTCGTTGTGCGGGTTGAGGGCGTCGAAGAGCTGGAAGGCCGGCTCGGTCATCGCGTTGTACGCCTGGAAGACGTCGTTGCGGCTGATCCGGCCGTCGTCGGCGCGCTTGCGCAGCGAGGTGAGGCCCTCGACCGTGCTGAGGAACGTGTCGAGCCGGGTGCGGGCGGTGCTGCCGATCGAGCCGCGCACACCCGACGCGGCGATCCTGGTCCGCATCTTGGCGATCGACGCGTCGGTGACCTGCTGCTGCTTGTTGTAGCCGATCCTGGCCTGCGAGTCCCGCGTGTTGGCCACGTAGATCATGGCTGCCCTGCGCTCCTGCTGGAGGCTCTGTACGGCGTCCTGGCCGGGATAGCCGACGTTGTCCACGACCCGCTGGACATCCGGCCGGTCCAGCAGCGCGCGACCGGTCACCATGGCGGCGAAGGCCCAGATGACCGTCAGTGACACCAGAGGGATCAGCAGCAGCGCCACGATCTTCCGGCGGATCGTCGTACCGCGAAAGCTCATGGCCTCCCCAACGTCTCCCCCGCGAAGGGGGCGTCTGTCTCGTTTAAACGGCGTGAGCCTACTACCGCCTCAGCGGTAACTCGAAAGTATGTCTGTGGGTTGGGCAGGTCTGCGACGAAACGTACCCCGGAATGCACCTGACGGATTCGGGGCAGCCACTCTTCATGGAGTTCCAACGGCGGACCGTGTGGGTGGAAGAGAGCGTCGGCAGACCGCGGATGGCCGATCCGGTGCGCGCCGCGGCGGTGCGTGCGGTGCTGATAACGGCCGTCGCCCTGGTACAGGCTGTAACCGACGCGGTGCTCGCGATGGGGCACTCCTGGCTGTCCGCGCCGCTGCTGCTGACCACGGTGCTGACGTCGGTCATCGCCACCTGGGCGGTGCTCGACGTGTGGGTGACCCGGCAGGTGTGGAACCAGCGCAACGGCGTCGTGTCCAGCCCGAGCAGCGCCGCCAGGACCCTGCGCCGGGAGCGGCGCAGGGCGCGGCGGGCGGCCCGCAGGGCCGGGCCGCGGACAGCCGCCCCCAGACGGCGGCACGAGCCACGGCACCTGGGGGTCTGAGGGTCAGCGGGCCGCGGGACCGGACGCTTGCGACGGTACGGCTGCCGGCCCGGCCTCCGCGGTCTCCCGCGCCGGGTCGGCGGCCTGGTCGGGCTCCTCGGTCCGGTCGGTCATCTCCGGCTGGTCGGGCTCTTCGGGCGGGCGGCGGAACATCCTGGTGGCGGTGATCTCGCCGTGCACCTGCTCGCCCTGCGGGTCCTGCACCGGCAGCCCGGGCCGCAGGTGTTCCTCGACGCTGATGTATTTCAGGCCGGCCCGCAGATCCGCGTCATTGCGCAGCCTGACCACGAGCGGGAATTCGGCCAGCGCGGTCGTGTCGAATAGGCCGGTGGTGTAGATGAGCTGCACCCCGAGGGCGTCGGCGACGGCCCGCTGCAGCTCCAGCAGATAGGTCGCATTCGCACGCCCGATCGGATTGTCGAGGAAGAGCGTTCCCGCGTGCCGCTGGCGGTCCCGGCCGCGGTCGTTGCTGCGCAATGCGGCCATCGTGCAGTACAGCGCAATGGCGGCGGTCAGGAGCTGCCCGCCGGAGAAGACGTCGCCCATCTGGCCGACGGGCACCCTTTCCGCCCGCAGCACCGCATCCGGCTTGAGGATCTCCACGGCGATGCCGCGCGGCTGCAGCGCCGCGCCGACCCCGCGCAGCAGCAGCGACATGCCGTCGCGCCGCAGGTCGGAGTTCTTGCGCACCGCCGACCTCGTGGCCTCGTCGATGACCTCGCCCAGGCGTTCGGTCAGCACCGCCTGGTCGGGGTCCTCGAAGCGGATGCGGAGGAACTCCTGCCCCGACCACTCGCCGAGGCCCTCCGGCAGCCGGGACAGCCGCTGGGCCGAGCGCAGGGTGGCGAGCGCGGACTCCGCCAGGCCGCGCAGCCGGTCCACGATGATGTCGCGGTTGCGCTCCAACTGGTCCAGCTCGTCGGTCAGCACCCGCAGCCGCGGAGCGAAGGCCGCCGCCCAGGCCGCTGCGTGCTCGGGCAGCGCGACCGCGGGCAGCTCCCTGATCTGCTGCCTGGCCGGTGTCCTGACCTGCTCGAAGCGGACCGCGTTGGCATGCCGGACCAGGACGTCCGCGGATTCGCGCAGCTGGGTCTCGGCGGCCGACAGGTCGGCGGCGCAGCCGCGCAGGCTGCGCCGGGCCTCCGCCGCGGCCTGCCGGGCCGCCTCCTGGCTGCCCGCGTACGGCTGCGGCTCCTCCTCGTCCTGCGGCTGCGGCCCGCCGTCCCGCAGCAGGTCGCGCAGCAGCGCGGCGGTCTCGTCGAAGCCGCCTGCCGCGTCCTCCGCGGCCCGGTGCGCGGCGACCAGGCCGGCGTGGGCCGCGTTGGCCTGCTCCAGCGCCTCGGTGCGGGCGGCGACCTCCGTGGTGGCAACCCGCAGCAGCTCCTGCGCGTGCTCGGCGTCGCGCGGCTGGAGTGCCTCGGGCAGCTCGGTGTGGTGCGGGGCGCCGCCGGGCGGCGCGAGGCGCTCGGCCTCGCCGCGGAGCCGTCCCAGCTGCTCGCTCGCCGCCGACGCGCGGGACTCCAGGGTCTGGACGAGCGCTTCCGCGCGGCCCGCCGCTGCCTGCCGCGAGGGGCCGTCGGAGCCGTCGGGGCCTTCCAGCAGCCCGGCCGCGCGGCTGCGGACCTTGTTGGTGAGCCGGTCCAGTTCGACCAGCGCGGCATTCTCCGTGCTCTCCGCGCGGGCCTGCTCGGCGCGCAGGTCTGCCCCGACGCCCACCTTCTCGTAGACCTCGGAGGCCGCACGGTAGGCCTCGCGCAGCGCGGGCAGGTTCGTGGCGGTGCCGGACTCCGCGGGCTCCGCCGTGCCGTCGTCGGGGGCGCCGGCGATCTCGGCCCGCTCGGCGCGCAGGACGCGGGCGGTGCGGCGGGCGTCGTCCGAGGCGCGCTGGGCCGCCCTGCGGTCCTCGTCGGCGGCGCGGGCCAGCGCCAGGCAGGCCTCGGCGCGGGCCTCGGCCTCCGCCGCGTCGGCGGTCAACTCCCGTGCCCGGCGCTGCCAGTTGGCCCGCTCCCGCAGCCGGTGGGCGAGTCCCGCCAGGGCGTCGGCGCTGCGCCGGGCCTGCTCGGCGGCGGCCCTGCGGGTGTCGCTGTCCTGCGCGGCCTCTGCGGCGACGGTGTCAGCCTCGCTGCGGGCCGCGCGCGCGGCGGCCAGTTCGGCCCGGGTGCGCTCGACGGTGTCGCGGGCGGCGGCGGTCTCGGCGGCCAGCTCCGCGAGCCGCCCCTGCGGGCACGCGGCACGCCAGGAGGCGAGCCGTGCCGCGAGGTTGCGGTCGTGCGCGAGGCGGGCGGCCAGCGCCCTGATCTCCTCCTCGCGGGCGGTCGCCCTGGCCCGCAGCGACCGGCGCTCGCCGTCGGCGGCGAACTCGTCGTGCATCGCCGGGTTCGGCGGTACGAGGAAGACGTCCGGCTCGGTGCCGGACGCCGGCGGCGGGGCCAGCAGCGCGGCGGCGGTGCCGACGGCCACGGTGGAGCGCGGCAGCAGGGCCGCCTGCGCCAGCACCTCCCTGGCCCGCTGGTAGGTGCCAGGGTCGGTGACGACGACGCCGTCGACCAGCTCGGGGCGGGCCGCGAGCACCACGGCGTGGTCGGCCGGGTCCACGGCCTGGGCGAGGTAGCGCCACCCGGGCAGCGCGGGAATGCCGTGCTCGCCCAGATACTCGACCGTGGCCAGCACATCGGGTCCCGGCGGCAGCAGCCCCCCGTCGCCGAGCGCCCCGAGGATCCGCGCGTCGTCCGCTGCGGCGGTCCGCAGCTCGAACATCTGCCGCTCGGCGGCGCTCACCGCGCCGTCCAGCAACTCCCGCAGCGGCTCGGCGAATTCGTCGAGCATGGCGGGGGTGAGCCCGTCGCCGACGGCGCTGTCCCGGCCGTCGGCAGCAGCACCCCCGACGGCTCGCGAACCCGACAGCCCCGAACTCGACCCGCGGACAGCCGACTCCTGCCCCTCGGCAACGCCACCACCCGCGGCCCGCACACCGGCACCGCGCGAACCCGACAGCCCCGAACTCGACCCGCGGACAGCCGACTCCTGGCCGTCGGCAGCGGCACCGTCGGCGGGTCGGGCGGCCGGGTCAGGGGCGTCGGCGGCGGCGCCCGCGGGATGCGCGCCGCGGGTGCCCAGGGCTGCGGCGGGGCCGTCCTGGGCCGGCCCGGCGCCCGCCGAGGTGCGGGGGGCGGGGAGGCTGAGGAGGGCGGTCAGGCGGGCGTCGGTGGTCAGGGAGGCGGCCGCCAGCGTGGCCGCGGACAGGGCGGACTCGGCCGTGGACAGGGCGTCGGCGGCGCGGGCCGCGGCCAGTTCCGCGCGGGATTCGGCCGCGGCGGCGTCCCGCGCGCGGGCGCTCTCGGTGCGGGCGGTCTCCGCGGCGGCGCGGGACAGCGCGGCGGCGGACTCCTCCGCGTCGGCGGCGGCGAGCGCCGCCCGTGCGGGGTCCGAGTTCGGCGCGGAGTCGTCGAGCCAGCCGGACCGTACGGCCTCTGCCGTCTCCTGCTCGACCTCGGCCAGGCGCTGGGCGAGGTGCCCGGTCTCGCTGCGGGCGCGCTGCGCCTCGGTGGCGGCTGCGGTCGCGTCGCGGTGCGCGGTCTCCGACCTGGCCTGGAGTTCCGCCGAGCGCTCCTCCTCCTCGTCGGCCTGCTCTTCCGCCCGGGCGGCAGCGCCGTGCAGGGCGCGTACCAGTGCGGCGGCCGCCGAGGTGCGGGCGGCCAGGGCGGGGGCGGCGTCCCGCTCGGCCTCGCGGATCGCGGCGCTGACCCGCTGCAGCCTGTCCCCCGCAGCCCGGTGGCGCAGGACGGTCTCGGCCGCCTGCCAGGCGGCGTGCAGGGTGCGGGCGTCGCCCAGTTCGCGGCGCAGGGCCGCCGCACCCTTGTCGGCCGCGGCCAGCGCGAGCGACGCGTGCCGGTAGGCGATCTCCGCGGCGGTGAGGGCGCTGCCGGCGCGGGCCTGCTCGGCGTCGGTGACCGCGTGCGCGGCCTGCGCCATGTCCTGGGCGATCTCGCCGGTCCTGGCCCGCTCCTGCTGGGCGCGGGCCGACAGCCGCCGGGCCAGCGCCCGGGTGCGGCGCTCGGACTGGGCGTGGACGGCCCTGGCCCGGTCGCGGGCCTCGGCGCCCTCGGCGATGCGCTCCAGCAGGTCGAGCGAACCGGCGGTGAAGTCGCGCTCTGCGGTCAGTTCGGCGCGGCGGCCGAGCTTTCCTGCGAACCCGTGGACGAGGTCGGCCAGGCCGTCGGTGTCACGGGTGTCGGTGACCGCGCGCAGCAGCAGGTCGGTGAAGTCGGAGTCCTTCTTGACCGCGAAGAGGCCCGCCGCCTCGCCCTCGTCGGCATTCATCTCCCGCTGGTAGCGGAAGAGTTCGGGGTCCAGGCCGAGGTCGCCGAGGTGTTCGTTCCACCGGTCGTGGATCTCCTCCCACACCACGTCGAGGTTCGGGTAGGCCTTGCCCGCCTCGGTGAGCGCGTCCCTGAACCCCTTCATGGTGCGGCGCCTGCCGCGTGCCCCCGAGGCGCCCTCGGCCAGGGGGCGCACCGCCGTGGACTCGGCGACCGGCAGCGAGTCCAGGTTCATGCCGGGTCCCGGCCGGAAGGAGTACCAGGCCTCGGCGAACTTGCGCGGGTCCGCGGACACCTGGCGGCCGCGCCACTCGCTGACCTTGCCGACCACGACCAGCTCGCCGGTCACCGTGTGCTGCCACTCCAGCGCCACGTGCCCGCAGTCCTCGGCGAGCAGGAACTTGCGCAGCACACCGGAGCTGGCGCCGCCGAGGGTGTTGCGGTGGCCCGGCAGCATCACCGAGAAGATCAGCTTGAGCAGGACGGACTTCCCGCCGCCGTTCTCCAGGAAGAGCACTCCCGCGGGTGCCGGGCGGCGCGGCGGCCCGGCCGGCTCGTCCGCGAAGAAGTCGCCCTGCGCCGGTGCGGGCTGCGGCACGGGCTCGCCGACGCCGCGCAGGTCGAGCACGGTGTCGGCGTAGCGCGCACCGGCGGGCCCGATGGAGTAGAGGCGGAGTCGGGAAAGCTCGTACATGCGGCGGACTCTCGTGGCTGGGGCAGGTGGCGGGCGGGCTGGGGCGGCGGCGGGCGGTCAGGCGGGGGCCGCGGAGGTGTGGAAGGGCAGGCCCGCGTCTGCGACCAGGTCGCTGCCGTCGTCGGCGGCTGCGGGCAGCAGGCTGGCGCTGCCGTCGGTGACGGGCACTATGCCAAGGTCGAGCAGTTCGGCCATCGCCGCGCTTCCTGCCATGTCGCGCACCTGGAGCTGGTAGCGGGCGGTGGTGCGGTATGTGCCGCCCGACTCGTCGCCGGTGCGCTGCAGGAAGCCGGAGTCGACCAGGAAGGCGACGGCCTTGCCGATGATGCCGGTGGTGG
Source organism: Actinacidiphila bryophytorum (assembly GCF_016916835.1). Classification (GTDB taxonomy): domain Bacteria; phylum Actinomycetota; class Actinomycetes; order Streptomycetales; family Streptomycetaceae; genus Actinacidiphila; species Actinacidiphila bryophytorum. The sequence goes on from NZ_JAFFIX010000021.1 coordinate 28,347, forward strand.
AGCCGGCCAGCCGCCTGGCGTCCTTGGTCGCGCCGGTGGCGGTGCGCCGGGCGTAGACCCGCCAGGCCGCTTCGAGTCCTGGCGCCTCGCTTGCGGGGTCGGTGTTCTCGCCGGTCTCGTCGGCGCGCTCCTCCAGCCGGCGGCAGGCCTGGCGGACGAAGGCGTCCACCCCGTTGACGGTGATCCGGCCGATGTAGCCGTCGTCGGCGAGGTCCTCGGGGCGCGGGAAGGCCAGTGCGGCGGCGGCCAGGTGTGCCAGGCCGTGCAGGAAGCGGTCGCCGGCGTCGGAGGCGGCCCTGCGGGCGTAGTCGCCCATGCGGACGGCGAAGACCGAGTCCTCGCCGGCCGCGACGGCCATGCCCGCCCGCGGGGACACCTCCAGGACGACCAGGCCGAGCCCTGCGGCGACCGCGTCGGCGATCCTGGCGAAGCCCGGGTCCTCGCGGTGCCGCCTGACCAGCTCGGCATACTCCGCGTCCCGCGCGGGCAGCAGCTTGGGCTGCAGGCCGAAGCCGACGAGCCGCGCGGCGTCCGCGACGTCGCCGGGGGTCAGGGCGGCGGCCGGCCCATGGGTGTCGCGGGCACCCTCCCGGGCTTCCGCGTCGTCGTCGCGGTGGTCGCTCACGGCGTCCTCTCCTTCGGGTCTTCCGGGTCTTTCCGGTCCGCGGGCCGGGCGGTGAGGCGGGCGGTGCCCAGCACCAGGTCGGCGCCGCCGAAGTCGGGGTCGTCCAGTTCGGTGCCGTCGTCCACCGCGAAGAGCACCTGCGGCTCGCCCTGGCGCACCGCGGTGCCGACCGGCGGCGAGGCCGCGTGCAGCGCCAGCAGGGCGACCAGGTAGGGCAGGTCGGGATCACGGCGGCGGGCCTCGGCGAGCAGCCCGGACAACCGGCGAGGCGCGTCGTGCGGCAGGTCGAGCAGGTCCAGGGCGGACTCCAGCTGCTCGTCGGAGAAGCGGCTGTCGTCGGGGGTGGCCACCAGGTCGGGCTCGGGCATCTCGGCGCCCAGGTGGTCGCGTTCGACCGGCGGGGTCAGCAGCAGGTCGACCAGGTCGGTGACACGGACCGCGGCGGGGGTGCGCAGCCCGGCGCCGCGGGCGAAGAAGGCGTCGGTCACCCGCGAGGCCTGCTCGACCGGGAGCGGCAGCAGCGGGGCGACCAGCTGCCCGTACAGGTCGAGTCCCGCGCGGGCGGGCGGCGTGGCGAAGGCCTGCCGGTCCTGCTCGGCGCGGAAGAGCGGCCCGGCCTCCAGCAGCCGGGACTGCAGCTGGGTGTGCCGCCTGATGCAGTCCTTGACGATGTCGACCAGTTCGGCGGCCCGCCGCTTGTGCTCGGAGTCCTCGGCCTCGTCGCGCGCCTTGCGGATGTTGGTGAGGATCGCGTTCTCGTGCCGGTAGCGGTCGGCGACGTGGTCGAGGGCCTCGGCGATCATGTCGGGGACCTGGCGCAGCCAGTCGACGGCCCGGACGTTGCGCCGGGTCGCCTCCAGGGTGCGGCGCAGCGTCTCCGCATACTGCACGGTGCGGTAGCGGGCCTGCTCGGCGGCGAGTTGGGCGTCGGCGAGCCTGCCGCGGCTGATCAGCACCTCGAGCTTGACCTCGGCGGCGATCTGGGCGCTGGTGACGTCGGTGTCGAGGGCGCCCACCAGGACGTTGACCGCCTCGTCCGTGGTGCGCAGGTAGACGCTGCCGCCCGGCCCCGGCACCTCCTCGATCAGCTTGAAGTCGTAGTCGCGCCGCACATAGGCGCCGTCCGCGCCGAACGTGCCGTAGACGGCGCGGAATCCGCGGTCGGCGCTGCCGACGTTGATCAGGTTCTCCAGCACCCAGCGGGCGACCCGCTCGTGCTCGGCATGGCTGCGCGCCGGGGCCTGGGCGGCGACCCGGGGCAGCAGTCTGGTCACTATCTGGTCGTGGTCGGCACCGGTGTCGAAGTCCATGTTCAGCGTGACCAGGTCGATCGCGGCGAGCGCGACCTCCGCCATCGCGTACACCGAGTACTCACCGGCCAGGTTGGCCTTGCGGGCGTCGAGGTCGTGCAGCGGCGCGGTGCAGGCGAGCGCCTTGAGCCGGCGGGCCAGGCCCTCGTCCGCGGCGGGGCCCGGGGCCGGCCGGGCGGCGCCCGGCAGGGGGTACGGGACTGTGGTGGTCACGCCCCACACATTAGGCGGTGGCACCGACATCAGCCCAAACGGCACGGATCGCCACGGGGCGGGCACCTGTTGCCGGCACGGATGCCATGATCGGACCCGGGCATCTTACGGCGGCGGGACACGACGGGCGGACCACGATGGCGGACACGGACATAGGCGCGGGCATACGCCCGGGCGTTGGCGCGGGCATCGGCGCGCAGATCCGTGCGGACGGCGCCGGGGGCGGCGGCACCGGCGGCGGCCGGACCGTGGACCTCAACGCCGATCTCGGCGAGGGCTTCGGGCGCTGGCAGCTGACCGACGACGACGCACTGCTGTCGGTGGTCACCAGCGCCAACGTCGCCTGCGGCTTCCACGCGGGCGACCCCGCGACGATGCGGCGGGTGTGCGATCAGGCCGCAGCCCGAGGGGTGCGCATCGGGGCGCAGGTCTCTTACCGCGACCTGGCGGGCTTCGGGCGCCGCGCGATGGACGTGCCGCCCGCGGAGTTGGCTGCGGAGGTCGCCTACCAGATCGGCGCGCTCGACGTCTTCGCGCGCGCGGCAGGCACGGCGGTGGCGTACGTCAAGCCGCACGGCGCGCTGTACAACCGGGCGGTGCACGACGCCGAGCAGGCCGCCGCCGTCGTGGAGGGCGTCCTGCTCGCCGGCCGGCTGCCCGTACTGGGCCTGCCCGGCTCGCAGTTGCTGGCCGCCGCCACCGGCGCGGGGCTCGACGCGGTGGCCGAGGCCTTCGCCGACCGCGCGTACACCTCGCAGGGCACGCTGGTGCCGCGCCGCGAGCCGGGTGCGGTCGTCGGCGAACCCGACGAGGTCGTCAGAAGAGCGGTGGGCATCGCCTCGGGCGGCGGGGTGACCTCGGCGGACGGCACGCAGGTGCCGGTCGCGGCGCGCTCGCTGTGCGTGCACGGCGACACCCCGGGCGCCGCACAACTCGCCGTCCGGGTACGGCAGGCGCTGGCGGCCGCGGGGCTGCGCGTGGCGGCCTTCGCATGAGGGCGGGGTGACGGGCCGTGAAGTGCAGGGTGCTGGCGATGGGCCGCGCGGCCGTGCTCGTCGAGACGGAGGACGGCGAGCAGGCGCAGGCGCTGCACGCGGAACTGCTGCGGCGGCGCGCGTCAGGCGAATTCCCCGAGGTGCGGGAGATCGTGCCGGCCGCGCGGACCGTCCTGGTCGGCGGCCTCACCGACCCGCGCGCCTTCGCCGCTGCCGTGGCCCGCTGGGACGTGCCCCCGGTCGCGGCCGGCGGCGGTGGCCTGCGGGAGGTGCCGGTGCGCTTCGACGGCCCGGACGTCGCCGAGGTCGCCGCGCTGTGGACGGTGACCCGCGAGGAGTTGATACGCATCGTCACGGCGACGCCCTTCCGCGTCGCCTTCTGCGGTTTCGCCCCGGGCTTCGCCTACCTGACGGGCCTGCCGCCCGGCCTGCACGTCCCGCGCCGCCCGACCCCGCGCACCGCGGTCGCCGCGGGCTCCCTGGGCCTGGCCGGCCCCTACGCGGGCCTGTACCCGCGCTCGTCGCCCGGCGGCTGGCAGCTCGTCGGTACGACGCGGGCGCCGCTGTGGGACCCGGCCCGGGACGCGGCGGCGCTGCTCTCCCCCGGCACCGAGGTCCGCTTCACGGAGGTGCCCGGGTGAGCGGGGCCGTGCTGCACGTGGTGCGAGCCGGGGCGCTGACGACCGTGCAGGACGCGGGGCGGACCGGGTTCGCGCATCTGGGGGTGCCGCGGTCCGGCGCGCTGGACCTGCCCGCGCACCGGCTGGCCAACCGGCTGGTGGGCAACCCCGAGGAGGCCGCCGGTCTTGAGACCACGGTCTCCGGCTGCGCGCTGCGGCCCTCGCACGCCGTGGTCGTCGCCGTCACCGGGGCCGGCTGCCCGGTGCGTGTCGACGGGCGCCCCGCCGCCTGGGGCGCACCGTTCGTGGTGCCCGGCGGCTCCCTGCTCGACGTCGGGCAGGCGACGGTCGGGCTGCGTTCTTACGTCGCGGTGGGGGGCGGGCTCGCCGTCGACGCGGTGCTGGGCAGCCGGGCCACCGACCTGCTGTCCGGGCTCGGCCCTGCGCCGCTCACCGACGGGGACCGGCTGCCTGTCGGGACACAGCGGGGCCGCGGCGCCGCCGCGGACGTCCTGCCGTACGGCTGCGTCGGCGCGGAACTGGTGCTGCCGTTCCTGCCGGGGCCGCGCGACGACTGGTTCGCACCCGGCTCGCTGCGGACCCTGGTCACCGGGCATTACACCGTCTCCCCCGCCTCCAACCGGATCGGCCTGCGCGTCCTCGGCCCGGCGCTGCGCAGAGCCGGGGGGCGGGAGGGCGAACTGCCCAGCGAGGGCATGGTGCCCGGCGCCGTCCAGGTCCCGCCCGACGGCCTCCCCGTCGTCTTCCTCGCCGACCACCCGACCACCGGCGGCTACCCGGTGATCGGCGTCGTACCGGAGGAGTCGCTGGCCGCTGCCGCCCAGTCCGCGCCCGGCACCAGGATCCGCTTCGTGGCGCTGCGCTCCGGGCGGCCCGCGCTGTGAAGCGGCGCCGGTACGGTCGGCGGTACGTGCGCCCTTGCGGCGCTCAGGCCCAGTGACTCCAGGGCCGCCGCCGTCGCCTCCCGGGCCGCGTGGTCCAGCAGCGGTGCGGTGCCGCGGGCGGTGTGCCGGTACTCCTCGGCCGCCAGCCGCAGCAGGTCGGGCAGCAGATCGGTGCACCGGTCCGCGATCCACTTCGTGCCGCGCGTCGCCATCCAGCACACCGACGCGGCACGCCCCGGCGGCGGGCCGTCCGGCTCCAGCCGCGGCGGCGCACCGACCGGCATGCCCGAGCCGGCCAGCAGCGCGTGGAAATCCGCGGCCAGCATGCGGTGTCCCGCCTCGCTCGGGTGCAGCCGGTCCGCGCTCAGCGCCCCCGGGCTCGTCGCCCAGGGGCGCTCGGCCGCATGCAGGTGCAGTGCGCCGTGGTGCGCGGACAACGCGTGAACGGTGTCGTTCAGCGCGGTCATCCGGCGGCCCAGCGGCCGGGCCAGCGGCCAGGGCAGGCCGAGGACGGTGCCGGGGTCGGGCAGGCAGGCGGTGAGCACGGTCGCGCCGGTCGCGCGCAGGGCGCCCAGCGCGGTGTGCAACTCCGTTGCCACGGTGGGGATGTCGAATCCGCCGCGCAAGGTGTCGTTGCCGCCGACCAGCACGGAGGCGATGGTCGGGCGCCAGCTCAGGGCTGCGCTGAGCTGGCGCCCGGCCACGTCGCCCGTGCGGGCGCCGCTGCGGGCGAGGTTGAGGATGTCGGCGCCGGGCTGCAAGCCCTCTGCCAGGAGGGCGGCCCATCCGCGCCACTCGCCTCCCGGCGTGGGGTCGCCGACGCCCTCGCTCAGCGAGTCGCCGAGTACCGCGAACCGGGCGCGCGGGGTGCCACTTGCTGTGGCGTCAGCCACGTCCCGGCGTCGGGGCTGGGCGCGCAGTTCCCCGCGCCCCTGGAGAGTGCCACTTGCTGCCAGCTCGGCCCTCTCCCGACGTCGGGGCTGAGCGCGCAGTTCCCCGCGCCCCTGGAGAGTGCCGCTTGCTGTGACGGGGCCGGTTTCGCACCGTGGGGGCTGAGCGCGCAGTTCCCCGCGCCCCTGGGGGGTGTCGCTTGCTGTTGGGGTGGCTGTTTCCCGGCGGCCGGGCTGGGGGGGCTCGGGGTGGGCGGGGGTCATTGGGGGGCTCCGGCCGGGGTGGGGGTGGGGGCCTTGTGGGCTGTCAGGAAGGCGGTCACTGCGGCCGGCCAGGTGTAGAGCTCGGCGCGGGTGCGGGCGCGGGTGCGGCGTTCCTGGGGGGGCACCGTGAGGAGGCGGCGGACCGCGGCGGCGTACTCGGCGGGGGTGGTGGCCGAGGCGCCGGCCGGGCCGATGAGGTCGGGGAGGGCCGAGCGGGTGCTGGCCACCACCGGGGTGCCGCAGGCGAGGGCCTCCAGGGCGGCGAGGCCGAAGGTCTCGACGGGGCCGGGGGCGAGCGCCACGTCCGCGGTGGCGAGCAGTGCCGCGAGGTCGTCGCGGCGGGCGACGTGGCCGAGGAAGGTCACCGGCAGGCGGTGGGTCCTGGCGTGGGTGGTGAGCCGGGTGCGCAGGGGGCCGTCGCCCGCGACGACCAGGGCGGCGTCGACGCCGGCGGCCCGCAGTCTGGCCAGTGCTTCGAGTGCGTCGTCCGGGCGCTTCTCGGGGCTCAGCCGGGAGCAGAGGACGAGCATGACCGCGGCGCCGTGGGCGTACCGTTCGCGCAGGGCGGCGTCGTGGTGGCCGGGGTGCAGCCCGGCGAGGTCGACGCCGAGCGGGGCGCGGACGACGTTGCGCGCCCCGATGCGTTCGAACTCGGCCGCCGCCCAGGCGGTCGTGCACACCACCCGGGTGTAGGCGTGCGCGGTGCGCCGGTTGAGGGCGTCGGCGGCGCGGCGGGCGGCTCCCGCCGGGAGGCCCCACGTGCCGAGGACGCCGTCGGCACTCTCGTGGGAGACCATGACCGCGGGCACCCGGTGGCGCCTGGCCCATTCGCCGGTCCAGCGCAGTGTCGTGCGGTCGGAGACCTCCAGGCGGTCGGGCGCGAGCTTTTCGAGGAGTTCGGCGACCGGGGTGCGGCGGGCGAGGACGCGGTAGCCGCCGGTGCCGGGGATCTCGGGTCCCGGGAGGGTGATGACCCGGCCTTGTGCGGTGTGCTCGTCGGCCGCCTCGGGTCCCGGGATGACCAGGACGGGTTCGTGGCCTGCGGCCGCGTACCCCTCGCCGAGGTGGCGCAGCGCGGTGCGCAGGCCGCCGGAGACGGGCGTGACGAAGTTCGCCACCCGGACGATGCGCAGGCCGGCGGCGGTCATGCGGCGGCCACCGCTCGCTCGCCGAGCACCTGGGCGTAGTGGCCGAGCAGCTGGTCGCCGACGGCTTCCCAGCTGCGTTCCGCGACGGCGGCGCGGGCGGCGGAGCCGAAGCGGACCCGCAGCCGCGGGTCGGCGTGCAGCATGCGTACCGCGGTCTTCACCGCGAGGTCGTCGCCGGGCGGTACGAGCAGGCCGGTCCTGCCGTGGTCGACCAGGTCGAGCGGGCCGCCGGCGGCGGGAGCGACGACCGGGATGCCGCTGGCCATGGCCTCCTGGACGGTCTGGCAGAAGGTCTCGAAGGGGCCGGTGTGGCAGAAGACGTCGAGCGAGGCGTAGATGCGGGCGAGGTCGCCCCCGGTTCTGCGGCCGAGGAAGACCGCGCGCGGCAGCGCCTGGCGCAGCGCGGGCATGCTGGGGCCGTCGCCGACCACGACGACCCGCACGCCGGGCAGTTCGCAGGTGCCGGCCAGCAGCTCCACCTGCTTCTCCGCGGCGAGCCGGCCGACGTAGCCGACGATCAGCTCGCCGCGCGGGGCGAGTTCGCGGCGCAGTGCCTCGTCGCGGCGGGCGGGGTGGAAGCGGACCGAGTCGACGCCGCGCGGCCACAGGTGGACCCGCGGGACTCCCTGGCCTTCGAGGGCGGCGGCCGACGCGGTGGAGGGCGCGAGGGTGCGGGCGGCGGCGCTGTGCACGGCGCGGATGCGGCGCCAGGCGGCGGCCTCGCCGGCGTTCAGATAGGTCTTGGCGTAGCCGGCCAGGTCGGTCTGGTAGACGGCGACCGCCGGTATCCGCAGCCGGGTGGCGGCGGCCAGGCCGCGTACCCCGAGGACGAAGGGGCTGGCGAGGTGGACGATGTCGGCGCGGTGCGCGGCGATGGCGGCGGCGGTGCGGCGGCCGGGGATGGCGACGCGCACCTGGGGGTAGCCGGGCAGCGGGAGCGAGGGGACGCGGACGACGGGGCAGGGATCGTCGGCCTCCTGGTCGTGCGGCCCCGCGGGGGCGACGACCATCGGCTCGTGGCCGCGCCGTGCAAGGTGTTCGGCCGTGCGCAGCGCGCAGTGGGCCACTCCGTTGACGTCGGGTGGGAAGGACTCGGTGACGATGGCGACTCTCATACCGACGTTGTCGCCGCGTCGGACGTTGTCAGGGCCACGAGGATCTTTCCCGAAGGGGAACGCCCCGTGAGCGTTGGCCTGCGGACGTGCCCCGCGGCCTGGACATCCACGACGGAACGCCCTCTTCCGCCCCGCCGGGCCGCATGACCCGGCGGGGGCCGTTTTACGCCGGGTTCAGCGGGCGGTGCCGCCGGAACTGAGGCGGCCGCGTACGGCCGTCTGGACCTCGGCCTCCTCCGCGGGGTCGGCGGCCAGCCGGCGCAACTGGGTCAGCACGCGGACGTCGCCGGAGGCGGCGCGGTGCGCGGCCAGTTCCCTGGTGGCCTCCTCGCAGTCCCACAGGCACTCGACGGCGAAGCCGGCCGCGAAGCCGGGGTCGGCGACGGCCAAGGCGCGGGCCGCGGTGCCCCGCAGCTGGGAGGAGGACGTCTCGCGGTAGAGGTGCCGCAGCAGGGGTGCGGCCCGGCAGGCGGCGAGCCTGCCTGCGCCTTCGACGAGTGCGTCGATGCCCTCGGCGTCGGCGCCGCCGGACTGGACGGTGCGGCGCAGGGCGGCGAGGACGAGGTCGGCGTCCGCGGGGCCGCCGTGCCGGGCGAGCATCCGGGCGGCGGCGGCGCCGAGCGGCCCGGTCCGTGCGGCCCAGCCGCGTGCGCGGGCCATGGCGTCGTCGTCGCGCATGCGCTCGAAGGACTCGACGGCGGCGCGTACGACCCGCTCGTCGACGGCTTCCGCCGCGGTCTCGATCAGGTCCAGGCACTGCGGGTCGCGGCGGTCGCCGAGATGGCGCAGGGCCGCGGCGCGGGCGGCGGAGGGGCCGCGCAGGGCGGCGTCGAGCAGGGCGGTGCGGTCCTCGGGACTCGCGACCGCGGCCAGGCAGCGGGCGGCGGGCTGGTCCCGCTCGACGGCGGGGTGGGCGTCGAGGCCGGCCTGCGCCCATTCCAGGACGGCGGCGACGCTCCAGCCGGGGGTGGGTCCCGCCGAGCGCATCTGGCGCTGCCAGCGGTCGAAGCTGACCTGTTCCGTGGCCTGCCTGACGCGCTCCGCGGTGTCGGGGTGCACGGTGTCCTCGGCCCACAGCTGCCAGGGGCGGGGTTCGTAGGCCTCGCGGACGGCGGTGGCGAGGGCGGCGTCGCCTTCCGGGGTGCGCGGGAAGCGGGCGACGACGGCGGGGCCGAGGGAGCGCAGTCCGGCTTCCCCGTCGCGTACCGCCAGCTCGTCCAGTGCCCATTCCCAGCAGCCGCCGGTGGCGGCGTAGCGGCGCAGCAGCCGCAGGGCGTCCCGCCGGCCGTAGCCGGCCAGGTGGCCGAGGACGGAGAGGGCCAGCCCGCAGCGGTGCTCGTCGGGGGCGACGAGGTCGTCGGGGTGGAAGAGGTGCTGTTCGATCCCGTCGAGCGGGCCTTCCAGGTCGGAGTAGAGCCGCGCGTAATACAGGGAGCGCGACTCGACCCGCCAGTCCAGCCGGGGGTCGCGCAGCACGCAGTGCTCCAGGGCGGCGAGTGCCTCGGTCCGCGGCGCCGCGAGGGCGTGCAGGGGGCCGTCTCCGCGCCCCCGCTGGAGGAGGCCGAGAAGGGTGCCGCTGGGCGCTATGTCTGGGTCGAACATGAGGTCAGCATCCGGTGCGGGGGGTTCCATGGCAACGGGATTTCCGCTGCTGATGCCCGGCATCCTTACCGGCCACCGGGCGTTTCACACCTGGCGGCCGGGGCGGACCCCGTGGGGACGGGCGGCGGCAGCCTACCGACTCGGGGGCGCGATGTCGCTTCCGCGGTGCCCGCCGCCGGGGGCAGGGTGGCTCCCCGGTGTCCTGCGGGCGACCTGCGGAAGGCGGTTCCGCGGCGGCTCGGCGGCCCAACTCCCGCTGGGCGCATGACATATGCCAGAAGCACCACCGGATCGGGTATCGCTGAAACCCTTACGACCCATCGCTCCCTGTGCAACAGTCGTTACCGGCCCCTTCCGTCCGCCATGGCCGTAGAGAGCCTGCCAGCAGACACGTTCGGAGTGCGTCATGCCGTCCCCAACGCATGCGGATCACACCGCCGCGCAACCGCCGGACATCGGTGCGGTGGACGCGCTGATCTCCCAGGCGCGCCAGCTCAGGACCCGGGTCGACGCCGTGCTGCGGGACGGTGACACAGCCGGCGACCCGCAACTGCGGTGGCAGCGCGCGCTGTGCGACCTGGCCGTGCACCAGCTGGACGACCTGGGCACCCACCTCGGGCAGCTCAGGGACGGCCTGGACCCCGCGGACCTGCCGCCGGACAGCCTGCTGCTGCTCGACGTGCCGCTGCAGCCTACCGGGCCCGACGCGGCCGCGGTCGGCGCGCTCGGCCGGGCCGGCAGCGCCCAGTGGGACCTGCTCACCGACGGAGCGCAGTGGTCGGACGAGCTGTACCGGATCTTCGGCCGCTCCCCCGCGGACGGCCCGCTGACGCTGGACGAGCTGCCGTCGTGGCTGTTCGCCGAGGACCAGGCGGTGCTCACCGAGATGGTGACCGGCTGCCTCGTGGACGGGCGGCCGATCGACGGCGAGTTCCGCATCGTGCGGGCCGACGGCTCGGTGCGGACCGTGCACATGGTCGGCGAGCCGGTGCTGGGCGCCGACGGCGGCACCGAGTCGATGTGGGCGGTGCTGCGGGACGTGAGCGACCTGCGGCGCAGCCAGCGGACGCTGCGGGAGACCAGGGAGTCGCTGCAGCGGCAGCGGCAGATCGCGCAGACCGAGCGGCGTATGGCGGTGGAGCTGCAGGAGGCCGTACTGCCGCCCTGGCGTGGCGCGCAGCGCTTCCCGCTGGACGGGGGGCCGACCACGATGGACCTGGCGGCACATTATCTGCCGTCCGCGACCAGCGCCCTGATCGGCGGCGACTGGTACGACGCCATGCAGCTGCCGGACGGCGCCTCCTTACTCACCGTCGGCGACCTCACCGGCCACGGGGTGACCGCCACCTCGGGCATGGCGATGCTGCTGGGCGCCCTGCGCGGCATGGCCGTCGCGGGCCTGCAGCCGGGGCCGCTGATGGGCTGCCTCAACGAACTGCTCGACACCTCCCCGCAGCCCGCCCTGGGCAGCGCCCTGTGCTGCCGCTACGACCCGGCCACCCGCGAGCTGCACTGGTCGCAGGCGGGCCACCCCGCCCCGCTGCTCTTCCGCAACGGGACGGGGCGGTCCCTGGATCCGCCGGACGGCGTCCTGCTCGGCGCAACCTCGGGCGCGCAGTACGCCCAGGCACGCGAGCAGCTGGTGCCCGGCGACCTGCTGGTGCTGCACACCGACGGGCTGGCGCCGCGCCGCTCGGTCGTGGACATGCCGGACACCGAGGGGGGAGGGCACCGCCTGCTGGCGATGGCCCCGCTCTTCGCCGCCGCCGGCACCGCACAGGACTGCGTGCGGCTGGTGGCGGAGGAGTTCGGCACGCCCGACCGCGAGGACGACGCGTGCGTGCTGATCGCCAGGATCCTCTGAGCCCTCGGCTTGCCTGACCGCGGCGCTGCGCACACCTGTGCTGTGTCCGGCCCGTTCGGCGGCGGGACGGCGGCACGGCGTACTCCCGGCGGCCCGCGGGGTCAGACCTCTCGGTAGCGGGAGCCTCCGCTCTTCGTACGGGACGGCATGGTCGACTCGATCTCCGTGCGCAGGTCCTGGATGCGGCTGTAGTCGCAGTAGCGCCCGGTGAGGCGGTACATCTCGCGCAGCCGGTCCCAGGTGCGGTGCGAGGAGGTCTGGCCGATGGTCAGCAGCGCCATCCTGGCGTAGCGGTCGGCCTGCTCGGGGTCGTCGGCGATGAAGCACGCCGACGCCAGCGACAGGTAGTCGAAGATCATCGACCGCTCGTGGCCCGAGGTTCGCAGCGTGATCGCCTGCTTGGCGTGCAGCTGCGCCTGCGCGGCGGCCGACGGTTCGTGCTCGGCCAGCGTGCGGTAGGCCAGCGCCTGCATGCCGTGCAGGTCCGCCTCGTCGAAGTTCTGCATCCAGCTCGGCGGCGGCACGTCCCCGCTGTCGGAGACGAACAGCTCCTCCGCCTCGCCGAGGGTGCGCCGCATGGCCTGCCCGCGCCCCATGGACGCCTGCGCCCACGCCTCGATGGTGTGCAGCATCGCCCGGGTGCGGGGCAGCGTGTCCTCCCCCGAGCCGGACGTGGCCAGCTGCATCAGGTCCAGGGCCTGTTCCGGCTTGCCCAGGTGGACCATCTGCCGGGCGGCCCGGGACAGCGCCTCCCCGGCGCGCGGGCGGTCGCCGCCCTCGCGGGCCGCGTGCGCGGCGATCAGGAAGTACTTCTGCGCGGTGGGTTCGAGCCCGATGTCGTGCGACATCCAGCCCGCCAGGACCGCGAGGTTGGCCGCCACCCCCCACAGCCGGCGCTGCAGATGCGCCGGGTGCCGGTAGGAGAGCATGCCGCCCACCTCGTTGAGCTGGCCGACGACCGCCTTGCGCTGCAGGCCGCCGCCGCGGGCGGCGTCCCAGGCGCGGAAGACCTCGACCGAGCGCTCCAGCGACTCGATCTCCTGGGAGCCGACCGGGACCGCCTCGTAGCGGTCGTAGTCGGCCTGGTCCGCGTGCAGCGGGTCGGCCAGTCTCGGTGCGTCGGCCGCGAGGGCCGGGTCGGTGTGCAGCCAGTCGTGCATGGCGCTGCTGATTACGGTGCCGGAGGCGAGCGCGGCGCCCGCGCCCACCAGACCGCGTCGGTTGAGCATGAGGTCCATTCCCGTGAATTCGGTGAGGACCGCGGCTGTTCTTTCCGGCGGCCACGGGAGGCCGTCTCCGGTCTGTCTGTTCCCCGTCTGCCGGCGCCGGTCGAACCCGAGATCCTCGATGGTCACGACACGGCCGAGACGCTCGGTGAACAGCGCTGCCAGCACCTTCGGCACGGGTTCGCGCGGCGACTCACCGGTGTCGATCCAGCGGCGCACCCGCGACGTGTCGGTCGCCAGCTGGGGGTGGCCCATGGCCGCCGCCTGCCGGTTGACCAGCCGCGCGAGTTCGCCCTTGGACCATCCGGTGAGACCGAACAGGTCCGCGAGTCGGGTGTTGGCCTCATTGCCCACGTCAAGCCCCCAGGTTCCTCGGCGCTGTTGACACTATTCCCCCCGACAATCGCCCCGCGACTATTCGCCAGGGTTCGCCAGGGTCCGCCAGATGGTCTGCCAGGGCCTGCCGGGTGTCAGGTAGGAACGCGCCACCCCGCCCCGGCGCCGCATTCCCCAGGGTGCGACGCCGGGGCGGGGCCGGCGCCCCTGACCCGCAGGCACACGAAGGGATCTGCTTTCCCCATGTATTCGGCATCGTCCTCCGTGTCCGCCCCGCCCCGCCCCGCGTACCCCGCAGTCGCGGAGCCCCCCGTCAGACCCCGCCCGGCAGCAGGCCTGCGGCGCGGGACGCTCGGCGGCGCCCATCCGCTCAGCGGGAGACTCGACTTGACCGGCCCGCAGGGGACCCAGCTTCGCACCGCGGTCGCGGCGGTGCAGCGGATCTGTCCCGAGTTCACCCCCGTGCAGCTGCTGCGCCGCGGCGGCAGGACGGCGCTGCTTATCGGCACCTCGGGGCGTTCGCCGGCCGTCGCGAAGTGCCTGCTGGACCACTCGCCCGCGTGGGCGGATCGTTTCCGCCACGAGATAGCGGCCTACCGGACCTTCGTCCGGCACCGTCCGCCGGTGCGGGTGCCGCGGCTGATCGCCGCCGACCCGGAGAGCTGCGTGCTGGTGATGGAGCGGATGCCCGGACGGGTCGTCTCGCCGCAGCGGCACCCCTCGCACCCGCCGACGCGGGGCGACGTGCGGGCCGCCCTGTCGGCCTTTGCGCGGATCAACATGTGGCGCCCGCCGCCGGGCTCCTTCGACGCGCCGATCGACTACCCGGCCAGGATCAGCCGCTACCACGAGCTGGGCCTGCTCACCGACCGCGACATGGGCGACCTGCAGAAGCTGCTGCACGGACTGGCGCATGCGCAGGGCCAGTTCTGCCACGGCGACGCCCTACTGTCCAATGTGCTGCTCTCGCCCGCCGGCCCCTCGCTGGTCGACTGGGAGCACGCGGGCTGGTATCTGCCGGGCTACGACATGGCGGTGCTGTGGTCGGTGCTCGGCGACGACGAGGCGGCCCGCCGGCAGATCAGCCAGCAGGCCCAGGCCCCGGGGCCCGCCGCACGGGACGCCTTCCTGGTCAACCTGATGCTGGTGCTGACCCGGGAGATCCGGACCTATGAGACGGCCGTCCAGCGCACCATGCGGTCGACCGCGCCTGCGGCACCGGGCGCCGCGGAGACCGGCGAGGAGCAGCGGCTGCTGCTGCGCAGGCTGCACGACGACTGCGGGCTGGCCCGCAGGGCGGTGCGCGCCGCGGTGGGCACCCGCTGAGCGGCGGCGGGCTGAGTGCGGGGGCTCAGCCGGCCGGGACCCGGCGCCGCAGTGCGATGCGGTGCGCCCTCCGTGCCGCCGGCGTCAGCCGGCCTGGAACATGGCCGCGGGCAGCGGCTTGAGCAGCTGGTAGAGGTCGTCGGTGATCGGCCGGTCCCAGGTGGCGATGGTCACCTGCACACCGTCGCTGCGGTCGAACTGCGCGCAGGCGACCCGCGACTCGGAGATCTTGATCCGCCGCACGATCAGCAGGCCGTCGCCCTGCCACACCGGGGTGTCCTCGACCTCGGTGACCTCGGCGGGCTCGTCGTTGCCGAGCGCGGCCAGCAGCTGCGCGACCTCGAAGGGCACCTGCCCCTCGCTCAGCTCGCGGGCGGGCGAGCCCTCCGGCAGGTTGCCGATGAGCATCGCGGGACCGCGGCCGCCGAAGAGGTCGTAGCGCAGGTAGATCCCCTCGCACCGCCCGTCGGGACCCGGCAGCAGCCCGGCTCCGAGGTCGCCCGGCCAGTCCCCCGGGTCCATCGCGAGTACGTCGAAGTCCGGCCCGGTGGGCGTGGCTGCGCTGCGGCGGCGGAGGAAGGACATGCGGCCATGGTAAAGGCTGGTCTGCGCGGCGGGGACCCGCCGACCACCAGGTGGTCGGCCGCGGAAACGTCGCGGGAAAGCCGCAGGAAGGCCGCGGGAGCCGTCAGGTGGCGGCGGCGCCGGGGGCCGCGGGCCGGACCCCGCACCGGGCGATCTCCGTACGGGCCTGCGCCGCGGTGCCGTCGGCGGCGCACCGCAGGGCGGTCTCCAGGCCCCGGTCGAGAAGCTCCGCGGCCTGCTCGATGCGGCCGTCCTCGCGCAGGGCGGCGCCGCGGGCGACCAGCGCCTGCGCCAGCAGGTGCTCTGCGGGCGAGGCCGCCAGCAGGTCGACGGCCTCGGTGAGCAGCGTCAGCCTTTCGGGGCCGCCGCAGACCTCGGCGGCGACCAGCAGGGCGTGCCCGATCGCGGACCTGGCGCCGTACTGCCGCGCCCTGGCGACCGCGTCGAGCACGGTGTCCCTGGCCTGCCGGGGTGCGTCGCGGGACTCGGCGAGCGCGAGGTGCAGCTGCCAGGGGCACCAGGCGGGGTTGCGCATGCCGCGGGCGTCGAGCCGGCGGCCGACCGCGGCCAGCTCGTCGGCTGCCTGCTGGTGCAGGCCGCGGGCCAGCAGCAGTTCGCCGTGAACTGCCTGGGCGTCGGGGAAGGTCACGGCGGCGGGGAAGGGCTCGCGGAAGGCGTACTCGGCTGCCAGTGCGGTCGCCTCGGCGACGCGGCCGCGGGCCAGCAGGACGTCGGTCAGTACGGCCACGGCGTACCACTGCACGGGGGTGCCACGGCCGACCCGCTCGGCCAGCCGCAGCCCGTCGCGTGCCAGGTCCTCGGCGTCGGCGAGCCGGCCCTGCCGGTAGCGGACGTAGCCGAGCAGCAGCAGCCCGAAGGACAGGTGGGCGCCGCGCCAGCCGTGGCGTTCGAAGTCGGCGATCCCTGCGGCGAACAGCTCCTCGGCGCGCTCGGGCCGGTCGGCGTACGCGTAGGTCATCGCGACGAGCACCGGCACCTCGAAGCCGCGGTCCTCGTCGGCCCACGGCAGCCCGCCCTCCAGGGCGCGGCCGGCGTGCCGCAGCACGGTCGAGGTGTGCTCACCGCGCAGGGTGGCGTCCCAGGCGCGCAGCCCGATGATGTACCGCTCGGTGAGGTCGCGCCCGGTGAGCCGGTCGGCGAGCCGGGTCAGCCGCCGGGAGCGGCCCGGTGAGTCGGCCTCGTCGGCGCGGAAGGCGTCCCACATGAACTGCTCGGACTGCATGCGCAGCCGGGTCCTGGCGCTGGTGGCGGTGCGGGCGGCCTGTGCGACGACCTCGGCTGCCTCGCTGAGCCGGTCGCTGTGGGCCAGTGACTGCGACAGCTTGAAGACGATGCCGTCGCGCAGCGCGGGGTCGCTGATCGGCTCCTCCAGCGCGGCCCGCAGGTGGTTGACGGTGACCGACGGCTCCAGCAGCTGGGAGGCGCAGCCGAGTTCGTAGAGCACCGCGGCGCGGTCCTCGTCCTGCGGGGGTTCGCGCAGGGCGCGGCCGAGGTAGCTGCGGGCGGTCTCGGGGGCGCCGGCCCGCAGCGTCTCCCGGGCGGCGGCGCGCAGCCGGCCGACCACCCAGGGGTCGCCCTCGGGGTGGGTCTCCAGCAGGTGGCGTGCGGCGGCGGACGCGCCGAGGCCGGCGTCCACGACGGACTGGGCGGCCTGGCCGTGCAGGGCGACCCGCATGGCGTCGGGTATGGCGTGGTAGACGGCGGTGGCTATCAGCGGGTGGGCGAACTCCAGGGTGCGGCTGCTGGTGAGGATGCGGGCCTGGCGCAGGCGTTCGGCGCAGTCGGCGGCCTCCTCCCTGCCGAGCCCGGCGACATCGGCGGCCAGGTCGGGCGGCACCTGGGTGCCCAGCACCGCGGCGGACCAGGCGAGCCTGACGGTGGAAGGGCCGAGCCGTTCGAGCCGGCTGACCAGGCCGCGGCCCTTGGTGGCGGCGGCCAGGTCGCGCAGCAGGTGGGTGCTCGACCCGTCGGGGGTGACGCCGCGGTCGCGGAGCTTGGCGGTCAGTTCGACGGCCTCGAAGGGGTTTCCCGCGGTGACCGCCCAGCACTCGCGGCAGAAGGCGTCGTCCGCGTGTTCGCCGACCTCGTCGCGCACCAGGCGCCCGACGGCGTCCGCGGTGAGCGGTTCCAGGCCCAGCGGGCGGTGTCCCGCCCTGCCGGGCAGGCCGCGGAAGGCCTCGGCGCCCGCGGGGAGTTCGTCGGGCCGGTAGGCGACGACGATGAGCAGGGCGAGGTCGTCGGCCCGCGGCGCGAAGGCGGCCAGCCAGTTGAGGGACTGCGGGTCGGCCCAGTGGGCGTCGTCCAGGACCAGGACGGCGGGTGCGCGCTGCACCGCGAGGTGGGTGAGCACCCAGTCGAGGCCGTCGCGGATGCCCTGCGGGTCGGGGGCGGTGCCCTCGGCGGCGCACAGGCCGAGCGCGGGGCCGACGATGCCGTACCAACTGCCCAGTGTGGCCCGGATCTCCGCCTCGGCCGCGCCGGCCAGCTGGGGCTGCAGCAGCTGGCGTGCCACGTGGAAGGCGACCTGCTGCTCCTGGTCGCCGCCGCGTGCCGACAGCACGGTGCAGCCGTGGTCGGCGGCGCGCCTGCGCACCTCGGCGAGCAGCGTGGTCTTGCCGAGCCCCGCGGAGCCGGCGAAGGCGAGCAGGCCGCCGCGGCGGCGGGCGCCCGGGATGCCGGTGCCGTCGGGGAGCCGGCCGCTGACGTCGCCCAGCGCGTCGTCGACGGCGAGCAGTTCGGCCTCGCGTTCGAGCAGCGCGCGCCGGTTGCGCGTCTGGCGCTGCGGCATGGTGCACCCCCTGGCGGCCGGACGGCGCACGCCCGGCGCACGCCGTTCCGTACGGACATCCGTCCGATGGCCTCACAGCGTACGCCGTCCGCTGCGGTGTGTAAGCATGAACGGCCGTGCCGGTCGGCCACTGGCAGGGGACTCGGCCGGCACGGCGCTGGGGCGGCGGCCTGCGGGAGGCATCTGCACGGCCGGCCTGTGGGGAGCCTGCCACGGCGGTCGCCGACCGGCCAGCGCCCGTGGGTCACGCGCCATGCCTGTTCCCCCGTGCGCCCCGGATGCGCCCCCGTTACCGCGCGTATCGCCCGTACCGCGGCGGGCGGGCCGCCACCGGGCCGGTGGGCGCGGTATCCCGGGCGCCGCCCAGGCGTCAGCGCGGGTCGCCGCCCGCGGCGGCGCGGTGCTTGGCGTGATGCCGGGCCACCCGGGCGCGGTTGCCGCAGGAGGGCTTGCACCACTCCTGGCGGGCGTGCTCCTTGACGAAGTAGCGCACGCAGCGCGGTGCCGGGCAGGCGCGCAGCAACTCCCGTTCTGGGCCTGCGAGGAAGCCGATGGCGTGCCGGGCGAGTGCGGCGGCCAGCAGGTCGGCGGCCGCGGGTGCGCCCGCGACGGTGCGGCGCTCGGCGGGGAACCCGTCCTGCGGCCAGTCGAGCTGCGGGGTGACCGGGACCAGGGCGGCCGCGGCGTTGAGCCGGTCCAGGGCCTGCGCGGCGGACGGCAGCCGGCCCGCGTCGGCGGAGCTGGGCGGCCCGGGCAGCACGGCACGGGCGAAGAGCGCGCGGACCGCGGTGCGCACCTCGACGGCCGCGGTGAGCGCGGCGGCGTCCGCGGTGAAGCCGGCGGCGGTGTGCGGCCCGGCCGCGAGGTCGGCCTGCAGCTCCGCGGCGTGCGCGCGGACCCAGCGGGTCAGCCCTGCGGGCTCCGCGAGGTCGTCGGCGACTCCGCCGTGGCCGTCGTGCCGGATCGTGACGGCGAGATCCAGCGCGAGATGATCAGCAGGCATGGGCTAATGCTAACATCGCCAGCAACCATTACATGGGAGGGGGCAGTGTGTCCGACATCCGCGAACTGCTGCGCGGCCTCGATGTGTTCTCCGGCGAACTGCCGGACTTCGACACCGGCGCGGCACCGGCCGACCCGCGCGAGCTGTTCACCGACTGGCTGCTCGACGCCGTACGCGCCGGGGTGCGCGAACCGCACGCGATGACGCTGTCCACCACGGGAACCGACGGCGACCCGTCGGCCCGGGTGCTGATCCTCAAGGACCTCTCGCCCGACGGCTGGCACTTCGCCGCCGACGCCGGCAGCCGCAAGGGGCGGGAGCTGGCCGGGCGCCCGGCCGCCGCGCTCACCTTCTACTGGTCGCCACTGGCCCGGCAGGTCCGGATCCGCGGCCGGGTCACCGCGGGCGGCGCCGAGGCGAGCGCGGCGGACTTCCTGGCCCGCTCCCCCGCCGCCCGCGCCGAGGCGCTGCTCGGCCGGCAGAGCACACCGCTCGCGGACCTCGCCGCAAGGGATGCGGCCGTACGGGATTCCGCCGCACGCATCGAGGGCGAGCCGGGGCTGGTCGCCCCCGGCTGGACCCTGTACACCCTGCGTCCCGACAGCGTGGAGTTCTGGCAGGGCGACCGCGACCGCCGGCACACCAGGCTCGACTACACACGCACCGACGACGGATGGAAGCGGGGACTGCTGTGGCCGTGACGGACAAGGCGTCTTCCCAGGAGCCGGGCGAGGTTGCAGGACCCGGCCTGCAGGCCGCGCTGGGCGCAGGTGCGCTCCGGCTGCGCGGGCTGCTCGACGGGCTCACCGACGACGCGGCCCGCGCGCCGAGCGCCCTGCCGGGCTGGACCCGCGGGCATGTGCTGAGCCATGTCGAGGGCGTCGCGCAGGCACTCGCCCGGCAGGCGCGGTACGCGCTGCGCGGCAGGACCGTCGAGGTCTACGACGGCGGCCGGCCCGCCCGTGACGCGGCGATCGAGGCCGGACACGGGCGCGGCGCGGCCGAGTTGGCCGCGGCGGTCGGGGACGCACTGGACGAGGCGGAGGCGTCGTGGGGCGCGGTCGGCGCCGGCGACTGGCAGCGGCCGGTGTCCTACCGCGACGGCACGGTGCTCACCGCGGGGCTGGCCTGGTGGCGGGAGCTGGAGATCCACACCGCGGACGCCCTGCTCGGCAGCGGGCCCGACCGCTGGCCGCCGCAACTGTGCGTCCACCTGGTCGACTTCCTCACGGTGCGGGTGCCGCACGGGACCGAGTTGCGGCTGACGGCGGTGGACGCGGACCGGTCCTGGACGCTGGGCCGCGGCGAGCCGGTCGCGGTCGGCGGGCGGCTCACCGACCTGGCGGCATGGCTGGCGGGGCGGTCGCCGCAGCAGCCGCTGACCGGCGATCCGCTGCCGGAGCTGGGCAGTTGGCCGTGATCTGCCGTGCGGCTGCCGGGCGTGCGGGACTGCCGTACGCCCGGCTGACGTACCGTCAGGTGAGGTCGAACTCACCGTCGCGCGCGCCGAGAACGAACGCACGCCACTCGGCGGGGGTGAAGATCAGCGAAGGGCCGTCGGGGTGCCGACCGTCCCGCATCGCGATGTAGCCCTCGACGAAGGCGATCTGCACGTCGCCGCTGCCCTGGCTGCTGGACAGCCACTCCGCATCCGTCAGATCGAGTTGCGGCTTCTTCCCGTTGGCCAACGGCTGTCCTGTGGTGCTTTCCGCCACGTCCGCTCTCCTCCCGCATCGTCCTTCCCGTCCAGCCTATCGGCCGTGGCGCACGCCGACACAAGATGACGGAAGCCGCCCGCCGCGCGACCTTACGCGACCGGCAGGCGGCCGGGTCCGCGGCGGTCCGCGAGCGGGCCTGCACCCTTGTGAACACCCGGCGGGCGGCCGGATGCTGCGGGTAGGGTCCGCTCATGACCGCACATGATCACGAACAGGGGGCCGGGCCTGTCGCCGGTCCGCGCCCCGCGGCGGACGGCAGAGCCGCCCGCGAGTCCCCGCTTCTCCCCGGCCTCGACCCGGCGCGCACCGCACTGGTCACGATCGACCTCATGGACCGGATACTCGCCTTACCGCTCGCACCGCTGCCAGGCCCCGCGGTGCTCGCCGCCGCACTGGACCTGGCGGCCGTCTTCCGCAAGGCGGGCGCCCCGGTGGTGGCCGTGCGCGCACAGCGCCCGGGGGCGGCCGAGCAGCCCGCCGGCAGCGACCTGGCCGAGGGCGTCGTCCAGGACGGCGACCTCGTGGTCGTCAAGCACACGGTCGGCGCCTTCCAGGACACCGGCCTGCACGAGCGGCTGCGGGAACTGGGCGTCGACACCCTGGTGATGGCCGGTGTCGCCACCAACCTGGGCGTGGAGTCCACCGCCCGGGCCGCCGCCGACCTCGGCTACCGGCTGGTCTTCGCCGAGGACGCCATGTCCGGTCTGACGGCCGCCGAGCACCGGGCCGCGGTCTCCCTCGACTTCCCGCGGTTCGGGACCGTGGTGACGGCCGCCGAGGTGGAGTTCGCCTCGGGGTGACGCCTGCGCGGTGTGCGGGCGGGCCGCGGCCACGGGGGCGCCGCACACCGCACGGTCAGCAGCGGGCCGGTGCGCGCAGCGGGAAGACCGCGCGCAGCCTGGCACCGGGGCCGGCGCCCGGCACGACCCGGAGGGTGGCGTGGTGGGCGAGCGCGATGTCGCGGGCGATGGAGAGGCCCAGGCCCGAGCCGCCGGTGTCGCGGGTCCTGGCGTGGTCGAGCCGGGTGAAGCGGTCGAAGACGGTGGCCTGGTGCTCGGGCGGTATGCCGGGCCCGTCGTCGGCGACGTCCAGGCGGGCCTGCCCTGAGCCGGCCTCCTCGGTGAGCGCGACGGTCACCGAGCCCGCCGCGTGCCGCACCGCGTTGTCGACCAGGTTGGCCACCAGGCGCCGCAGGTGGTCGGGCGAGCCGTCGACCAGCAGGTCGGGGGTGAGCCGCAGGGCCACCTGGACGTCGGTGCGCGGGCGGGCGCGGGCCGCCTCCTCCGCGACGATCTGCGCCAGGTCCGTCTCCCGGGTGCGGATCGGCTCGCGCGCGTCGAGCCTGGCGAGCAGCAGCAGGTCGGCGGTGAGGCTCTGCAGGCGCTGTACGTCGTCGAGCGCGTCAGCCGCGAGCCGCCGCTCCGCGGGGCGGGCGAGTTCCAGGCGGGTCCGCAGCACCGCCATGGGGCTGCGCAGCTCGTGCGCGGCGTCCGCGACGAACTGCCGGTGCGCGCCGACGGCGGTCTGCAGCCGGTCCAGGGTGGCGTTGACGGTACGCGCCAGGGCACCGATCTCGTCCCGCGAGGCCGGTTCCGGCACCCTTTCGTGCAGGTCGCGGGCGGTGATGTCGGCGACCTTCGCCCGGATCGCGGACACCGGCCGCAGCGCCCGGCCGACGGCCAGCCAGGTCAGCGCGGCGACCAGGGCGAGCAGCGCGGGGATGCCGGGCACCAGCACGGCGGTCAGGGTGCGCATCGCGGCCCGGGCCGGGGCGAGCGAGGCGGTGCCCTTGACGGTGACGGTGCCGGAGCCGGTGGTGACCTGGCGGCTGATGACCACCAGAGCGCCGCCTTCCGCCGGACCGCCCGGCGGCGGCACCGGCAAACCCCCCGCGGCGTCCTGCGGCGCCCCCGGGGATGCCGGGAGTCCGCTGACCGTGCCCCTCTCGCCGGGTCCCTGCTGCTCCATCTGGACGACGGCCGCCTTGCGGTCGGCGTCCTGTGCGGCCAGGGCGTTGGCCGAGTCGGTCAGGCTGGCGTGCAGCGCGCTGAAGAGCGCGACCGCCGCCAGTGCCAGGGCGGCGGCCACGACGGCGGTCGCGGCCAGTGTGGTCCGCAGGCGTACCCCCATCTCAGGCCTCCAGCCGGTATCCGGCGCCGCGCACCGTGCTCAGCGTCGTACGGCCGAAGGGCTTGTCGATCTTGCGGCGCAGGGCGCTGATGTAGACCTCGACCACGTTGGAGTCGCCGTCGTAGGCGAAGTCCCAGGCCCTGGCGAGCAGTTCCGACTTGGGCACCACCTCGCCGGCGCGCCGGGCCAGGCAGTGCAGGATCGCGAACTCCTTGGGGGTGAGCGCGATCAGCACGTCGCCCCTGCTGCACCGCAGGCCCGCGGGGTCCACCCGCAGGTCGCCCACCGTCAGCACCGTGGGCCGCTCCCGCAGCCCGCGCCTGACCAGCGCCCGCAGCCGGGCCAGGAGCACGACGTAGGAGAAGGGCTTGGTCAGGTAGTCGTCGGCGCCGGTGTCCAGGGCCTCGGCCTCGTCGTACTCGCCGTCCATCGCGGTGAGCATCAGGATCGGCGTCCACACGCCGGCCTCCCGCAGCCGGGCGCAGACCTCGTAGCCGTTCAGCTCGGGCAGCATCACGTCGAGGACGACCACGTCGTAGGGCTGCTCGGTGGCCATCCACAGCCCCTCGCGCCCGTCGTGGGCGAGGTCGACCGCGAAGCCCTCCCTGGTCAGGCCGTCGCTGAGCAGTTCGGCCAGCCGGCGTTCGTCTTCCACCACGAGTATCCGCACCCGGTCAGCGTGCAGGGCCGCACCTAAGGCGAACATGAAGATCATCTGCCGGGTCCTCAGGTCCGCTTCAGCCGCCCGCGGCGAGTCTGCTCGGTGCCGGGGATCGACCGATCCCGGCGAATCTCCCTCAGGAGTGACCAGACCATGGAGAAGAAGAGGATCCTCGCGGGGATCGCACTCACGGCCGGGCTCGGCCTGACCGGTGTGGCGACCGCGCCGGTCAGCGGGGCGGCGACCCCGCAGTCGGCGTCCGCCGGCGCGGCCCATGCCAAGCCCGCGAAGGCGGCGCCCGGGCACAATGGCGGTGGGCCGGAGTTCGTGTGCGTGATCCGGATCGGCGGCCCCGGCGGCAAGGGCGGCGGCCCGGTCGAACTGCCGCCGCTGCCGCCGCTGAACGGGAAGCCGGGCAAGGCCGGTCAGCCCGGCAAGGGCAGGGCGGGCAAGATCACCACCGTGAAGGTCGTGAACGGCAAGGTCTACATCAACGGCAAGCCCGCGCCCAAGGGCAGCGTCGGCACGGGCAAGGACTGCCCGCTGCCTCCGCTGCCCCCCAAGGGCGGCAAGGGCGGCAAGCACGGCACGGGCGTCGTGATCGTCCAGCGCGGTGAGGGCGGCACCGTCTCCAAGGGCGCCCCCGGCGGGGCGGCCGGCGAGGCGGGCCTGACCACGTCGGGCGCGCCGTCCACCTCGGCCGTGCTCGGCTGACCTGGAACGACCCCGAGGAGCGGCCCGCTGGTGCACGGCACGGGGAGCGGGCCGCTCCACCCGGTGGTTTCTGTACCTACCAGTATGTACACTGCTGCCGTGGAGACGTCGGAACGCCTCATCGACAGCGCAGCGGAACTGCTCTGGGAGCGCGGCTACGTGGGCACCAGCCCCCGGGCCATCCAGGAGCGCGCGGGCGCCGGGCAGGGCAGCATGTACCACCACTTCCGCGGCAAGTCCGACCTCGCGGAGGCTGCGATGCGGCGCAGCGCCGAGCAGTTGCGCGCCCAGGCGGAGGCGCAGCTGGCCACCGGGCGGACCGCGCAGGAGAAGGCCGCCGCCTACCTGCTGCGGGAGCGTGACGCGCTGCGCGGCTGCCGGGTCGGGCGGATGGCGATGGACCCCGACGTCATCGCCAGCGAGCAGTTGCGGGCGCCGGTGCGGGAGACCTTCGACTGGCTGACCGGCCGGCTCGCGGCGATCGTCGCCGAGGGCGTCGCGTCCGGCGAGCTGCGCGAGGGCCTCGACCCGGACGACACCGCAGCCGCGATCGTCGCCGTCGTCCAGGGCGGTTACGTGCTGGCCCGCGCCGCCGGGTCGCAGGAGCCCTTCGACCGGGCGGTGCGCGGCGCGGTGGCGCTGCTCGCCGCGCAGGCCGCACCCGGGCGGTGAGTCCCGTCCCGCAGCCCAGGCCGTACACCCGTCACCTTCCCGTGGGGAGCACGCACCCGTGCACGCGATGAACTACCGGATCACCCTGCCCGCCGACTACGACATGGAGATCATCCGCCGCCGGGTGGCCGCCAAGGGCCATCTGCTGGACGACTTCCCCGGCCTCGGCCTGAAGGCGTACCTGACCCGGGAGCGGGGCGTGGACGGCTCGCCCGTCAACGAGTACGCGCCCTTCTACCTGTGGAATTCCGCCGCGGGCATGAACAGCTTCCTGTGGGGACCCGGATTCCGCGGCCTCGTGGCCGACTTCGGGCGCCCCGCCGTGCAGCACTGGACGGGTCTCGGCTTCTTCCGCGGCCCGTCCTTCGGCGCCGCCCCGCGGGCCGCCGCCCGCCGCTCCGAGCCGGTCGCGCCGGGCGAGGACCCGGCCGTGGTGATCTCCCGCGCGCTGGGCGACCTCGCGGACGGCGCGGGCCGCCCCGGCCTGCACAGCGCCGCGCTGCTGGTCGACCCGCGGCACTGGGAGCTGCTGCGCTTCACGCTGTGGCAGGACGCGGCGCCCGAGGCGGCGGGCGAGGAGCGCTTCGAGGTGCTGCACCTGTCGGAGCCGGGGCTCGGCGACATCAGGACGGGACGGCACTGGTGACGCGCGCGGCAGTGCGGTCCGTGCGTACGGTGCTCGGCGACGTCGAGCCGTCCGCGCTCGGGGTGTGCGACGCCCACGACCACCTCTTCCTGACCAGCCCGGCGCTGCCCGGGCCGCAGCTCGACGACCCGGCGGAGGCCACCGACCGCATCGCGGCCTTCCGGGCGCTCGGCGGCGGGGCGGTGGCGCAGTGGACGCCGTTCGGGATGGGGCGCAGGCCGCAGGAGGCCGTCGCGGTCTCACGTGCCACGGGGGTGCACGTGATCGCCGCAACCGGCCTCCACCAGGCCGTGCACTACGACCCCGAGGTCCTACGGCGGCTCGGCGGCACCGACGCTCTGGCCGCCTTCTTCACCGCAGAGCTGACCGAGGGCATGGTCGCGGGCGACGACCCCGGCGGGGCGCGGAGCACCGCCGTGGCGGGGATGGTCAAGGTCGCGGGCCTCTTCCACGGCCTGGACGGCCACGCCCGCCGGGTCATGGCGGCCGCGGCTGGGGCGCACCACGCCACCGGGGCGCCGATCGGCGTCCACCACGAGATGGGTACGGCCGCGGCCGACGTCATCGGGCTGCTGCACGGCGAGTTGGGGGTGCCGGCCCGCAGTGTGCTGCTGGGCCACCTCAACCGCTTCCCCGACGCGGGGTTGCACCGGGAGCTGGCCGCCACCGGCGCCTACCTCGGCTTCGACGGCCCGAGCCGGGCGCACCACGCCACGGACGCGTGGCTGGTCGACAGCCTCGTCGCCCTCGCGGCGGCGGGCCACACCGACCAGTTGCTGCTCGGCGCGGACACCACCTCGCCCGGCGCGGGTCCCGGCGCCGCCTACCTGCTGCGCACCCTGCGCCCCCGGCTGGAACGCGAGCTCGGGCAGGAGGCGGCCGACGCCGTCTTCCGTACCAACCCGGCCAGGGCGCTGGCCGCGCCCTGGCCCGAGCGCCCGGCCTAGCGGATGTTGCGGGTGTGGGCGGCCACCCCCGCGAGGTAGGCGGGGAGGGTGACCGGGCGGCCCTTGACGCCCGGGCGGGTCTGCCAGGGGTGCGGGCCCGCGGCCGGGCGGTACTCCACGCCGATCGCGTCGAGCCTGGCCAGGTGGGCGGGCAGACGGGCGGTGAAGGCGGCGAAGTCGCGCGGCCCGGTGCACCAGACCGTCTCGGCGAAGGCGCTGAGCCGGGGGAAGGCCTGGTAGTCGATGACCCGCGCGGAGTCCATCGCCTCGGTCCACAGGGCGCACTGCGCACCGATCACCCGGTCCTGTGCGGGGGTCCCGGCCAGCTCCTCGGGCACCGGTTCGAAGGCGTGCACCTCGGACAGCGGAAGCACGGTGCCCACCGGGACGGGTTCGCGCGGGTCGTCCGACTGCCGGTAGTCGAGGTAGACCGAGCGCGCCGGGCTGGTCACGACGTCGTGTCCCGCGCCGGCCGCCTTGACCGCCCCGTGGTGGTCGCGCCAGGACACCACGGTCGCCCCGGGCGGCAGCCCGCCCTCCAGGATCTCGTCCCAGCCGAGCAGCCGCCGCCCGCGGGCGGTGATCTGCGCGGAGAACCGCCCGACGAACCAGCTCTGCAGGCCGTCCTCGTCGCCGAGGCCCGACGCGGCGATGCGCGCCTGGGCGACGGGGCTTTCCCGCCACTGCTGCTTGGGGCACTCGTCGCCGCCGACACTGACGTACGGGCCGGGGAAGAGGTCCATCACCTCGTCGAAGACGTGGTGGAAGAACTCCAGCGTCGCCTCCTCGACGTTGAGGATGTCGGTGCCGACGCCCCAGCGGGTGCCGACCTCCAGCGGGTCGCCGCCGTGGCCGAGTTCGGGGTAGGCGGCGATGGCGGCCCGGGTGTGCCCGGGGATGTCGACCTCGGGGACGACGGTGACGTGCCGGGCGGCGGCGAAGGCGACGATCTCGCGGATGTCGTCCTGGGTGTAGTAGCCGCCGTGCGGGCGCCCGTCGCCCTGCGGGTTCCAGCCGGGTGTGCTCTCCCGGCGCCAGGCGCCCACCTCGGTCAGCCGCGGGTAGCGGCGTATCTGCAGCCGCCAGCCCTGGTCGTCGGTCAGGTGCAGGTGCAGCACGTTGAGTTTGTGCAGCGCCAGCAGGTCGATGAGCCGCAGCACGTCGGCCTTGGGCACGAAATGCCGTGCCACGTCCAGCAGGCAGCCGCGCCAGCCGAACCGCGGGCGGTCCTCGATCTCGGCGCAGGGGATCTCCCAGCCGGGCTGCCGGTGCACCGCCGCCCGCCGGAAGACGGACGGCGGCAGCAGCTGGCGCAGGGTCTGCACCCCGTAGAAGGCGCCCGCCGCGTCCCCTGCCGTGATCCGCACCCCGCCGGGGGTCACGGACAGCCGGTACTCCTCCGCTGCCAGCGCCCCGTCCAGGCCGAGGGCGATGCCGCCCGGCCCTTCGGGGAAGGCGCAGCCGGTCGGCGGGGCCAGTTGCTCGCGCAGGACGGCGGCGACGGCGGCGAGGCCGGGGTCCGCGGTGAGCGGGGTGTCCCGGGTGAGGACGTACGTGCCGGGCCGCGGGGTGCTGCGGGCGGGTTCCGGGATGACCGGGATGAACTGCACGGGGCCTCACTTCTGCTTGGCGTTGGCGTCCTTGACGGCCTGGTCGGCGCCCTTCTGCGGGCTGAGCGCGCCGAGGTAGACCTGGTTGAGGGTCTGGTTCAGGTCGGTCTCGGCGCTGGAGAAGCCGGGCACGATGGGCAGGTTGAAGGTCTTGCCCTTGCGTTCCTCGACGTAGGGCGCGACGTCGATGCCCTGGGCCTTCCAGTAGTCGACGTAGCCCTGGCTGAGGCTGTCGATCGCCGGGAAGACGTAGCCGGCGTCGCCCATGATCTTCTGGGCCGCGGGGCTCGCCAGGTAGCGGGCCAGCGTCTTGGCCTGCGCCAGGTGCCGGGACTTGGCGTAGACCTGTTCGGACAGGCCGTTGACGTTGACCGCGCGCCCTGCCGGTCCCGCCGGCATCGGGGCGACGCCGATCGGGAACTTGACGGCGGGTTTGACGTACGGCAGCAGCGCGTTGTTGGCCGGGAAGATCGCGACCTGGCCGCGTTCGAACATCTCGGTCGCCTGGCCGGTGGGCGGGTTGGTCTCGGTGGCGGGCGGTGAGACGTGGTACTTCCGCGACAGGTCCACGCCCCACTGCAGGGCCGCCACGTCCTGCGGGCTGTTGAAGGCGAACTTGCCGAAGGGCTTGTCGATGAGCTGCCCGCCGTTGGAGACCATCCAGTTCATCCACTGGGTCTGGTAGTGGTTCCAGGAGGCGAAGCCCCAGGTCTTGACCTTCTTGGCGTCGAAGCCCGGGTCGTCGGGGTGGCGTCCGCGGTCGTCGACGGTCAGTTTCCGCAGCAGCGGCAGGAAG
Source organism: Actinacidiphila bryophytorum (assembly GCF_016916835.1). GTDB lineage: Bacteria > Actinomycetota > Actinomycetes > Streptomycetales > Streptomycetaceae > Actinacidiphila > Actinacidiphila bryophytorum. Next base: position 57,077 of record NZ_JAFFIX010000021.1, read on the forward strand.
GTGCCGGAGCCGTCCGGCGCCCAGGTCAGCTGGTCGGGCATGGTGACCCCGGCCTTGGCGAGCAGGTCCTTGTTGTAGAGCAGCGCCACGTCTCCCATGTCCTTGGGCACCCCGTACAGCTTGCCCTGGTAGGTGTAGGCGTCCACGACGGTCTTGTTGTAGACCGAGGTGTCCTTGATGTCGCCGGTGAGGTCGGCGAGGACGCCCTTGGTGACGTAGTCGGGGAATTCGGTGGTCTGCATCCAGAACACGTCGGGGGCGGTGCCGGCGACGACGTCGGCGGTGAGCTTGGTCCAGTACTGGTCGTAGGGGAGCAGCTCGACGGAGACGTCGATGGTGGGGTTCGCCGCCTCGAAGGCCTTCATGACCTTCTCCAGGCCGACCTTCTGCTGCTCGTCCCAGGTCCGGTAGACCAGGTGGGTCCTGCCGCCGGCGCCGGACGAGCCGCCGCCGCAGGCGGTGGCGGCCGCCAGCAGGGTGGCGGTGGCAGCGGCGGCCAGCAGCTTGCGGCCGGCTCTTCTTCTGACGGAATCGCGCATGAGACACCTCACTTGAGCCCCGTGAGCACCACGGAACGGACGATGAATCTCTGGAAGGAGAGGAAGATGACGACCATGGGGAGCAGCGTCACGAGGCTGCCGGCCATCATGAGGTTGTAGTCGCCGCCGATGCTCTGCCGGAGCGTGGCGATGGCGACGGTGGCCACCTTGTTGTCGTCGCTGCTGGAGATGATCAGCGGCCACAGGAAGTTGTTCCAGCTCTGCACCGTGGTGATGATCGCCAGGGTGCCCAGCGCCGGCCGGGACAGCGGCAGCAGCACCCGCCACAGGATCGTCAGCGGACCCGCGCCGTCGATGCGCGCCGCGTCCTCCAGGTCGGTGGGGATGGTGCGGAAGAACTGCCGCATCAGGAAGATCCCGTACGGCGTGCCGAGGATGTACGGGGCCAGCAGCCCGAACCAGGTGTTGACCATGTGCAGCTGACGCATGATCAGGAACAGCGGGATCATGGTGACGACGTTGGGCACCATCATCGTCGCCAGGTAGCACCAGAAGAGCAGGTCGCGCCCGCGGAACTCCATCCGGGCGAAGGCGTAGGCGGCGAAGGTGGTGAAGACCAGCTGCCCCACCGTGAGCACCGCGGTCATCAGGGCGGTGTGGCCGACGTAGGTGAGGAACCCCGAGTCGGCCAGCCGGTGGAAGCTGTCCGTCGAGGGCGGCACGGCAGGCAGCCACGGCCTGGTGGAGAACAGCTCGCCCCGGTCCTTGAAGGAGGTGAGCACCACCAGCAGGTAGGGGAAGAGGGTGAGAAAGGCGCCGACCGTCAGCGCCGCGTAGATCACGGGCTTCTTCATCGAGCCTCCTCAGCTGATGTCGTAGGTGGTGCGGCGGTTGAAGTAGCGGACCTGGAGCAGCGTGATGAGGAGGATCAGCGCGAACAGCAGCATCGCCATCGCGGAGGCGTAGCCGAAGTCGAACTGCTGGAAGGCGGTCTGGAAGATCCGGAAGTTCAGCACCTCGGTGCTGCCCGCGGGGCCGCCGCCGGTCATGACGTAGAGCGTGTCGAAGACCTGGAAGGAGCCGATGACGTTGGTCACCAGCACGAAGAACATCGTGGGGTTGAGCAGCGGCAGCGTGATGTGCACGAACTGCCGCAGCGGCGAGGCTCCGTCGGTGGCCGCCGCGTCGTACAGCTCAGCGGGGATGCCCTGCAGTCCGGCCAGGAAGAAGAGCATGTTGTAGCCGGTGTACTGCCATATCTGCACCGCTGCGACGGCGGGCAGCGCGAAGGAGGTGTCGTTGAGCCAGGCCGGCCCGTCGACGCCGAAGACCGCGAGGAAGCGGTTCAGTGCGCCGTTGGCGGGGTCGAAGATCCAGCTCCACACCAGGCCCATGGCGATCGGGGTGGCCATCCACGGCACCACGTACAGCGCCCGGAAGAACTTCACCCCGCGCATCCGCTGGTTGAGCAGCAGCGCCAGGACCACGGCGAGCACGGTCTGCACCGGGATGGTCAGCAGCACGTACAGCACGGTCACCCACAGCGAGTGCCGTACGTCGCCGTCGTGGACCAGGCGGCGGTAGTTGGCGAGTCCGGTGAAGTGCGGGGAGTCCAGCAGCTCCCAGTGGAAGAGGCTGACGCCCGCCACGATGGCGACCGGCAGCAGCAGGAAGGCGAAGACGCCGAGGAGGCTGGGCAGCAGGAAGGCGTACGCGGTCAGGCCGCGCCTGCTCTTCACCGGACCGGCTCCGCGGGTACGGTGCCGGCCGGCTGCAGCAGTTCCCTGGTGGCGGCCATGCCCCAGTCGTCGAGGCTGTCCAGCGGGTCGCTCGCGCCGCGCAGGCCGCCGGTGGTCGCCACGAACGCTGCCCAGTGCTCGCGCTCCTCGACCCCGGGCCGCACGATGATGCAGTCCGGGTCGTTGACCCACCAGCGCGCGTGCAGGAACTCCCGTACCTGGCTGGCCAGTCGGGCGCTGAGCTGACCCGGCTGGCTGATGTCGCCCGACTTCGGCTGTACGTAGGGCGCGACGTCGGGGCCGACTCGCATGATGTCCACATGGCCGATGCTCGGGATCAGCGGCGCACCGCAGCCGTGCAGTACGGCGTCCTCCCCCACCGCCTCCCGGATGATCCGCAGGCCCAGCCGGTAGGCGTCCTCGGGGTGGATGTCGGCGTGCCTGCGGCCGGCCAGCGCGCCCGCGTAGCTGTAGTCCAGCTTGAAGTGCGTGAAGCCCTGCCGGCGCAACTCGCGGAAGACGTGCGCCAGATGCTCGGCGGCGGCCGGGTGGGTGACATCCAGCACCCGCAGGTCCTGATTCCACATCCGGCCCGCGTCGGCGCCGCCGACCAGCCAGTCGGGGTGCTCGCGGTGCAGTGTGCTCGCGGTGCCGACCAGGAAGGGTGCGACCCATATGCCGGCCCGCTTGCCCGCTGCGGTGATCCGGTCGGCGGTGGCGGCGGTCGAGCCGTAGCCGGGCCGGTCCGCCAGCCAGTCGCCGATGCCGGCCTCGTAGCCGTCGTCCAGCAGGATCGTGCCGACGTCGAGCGCGTACCGCTCGATCAGGCCGATCTCGCGGGCGATGTCGGCCTCGGTGACCTTGTCCCAGTAGCCGTACCAGCTGCACCACAGCGGGGGCGCCGCCCGTATCGGCCGGGGTGCCCGCTCGGCGGCGACCGCGTCCGCCCAGCCGGTGACGGCTGCCGGGATGCCGCCCTCGCAGGTCGCCGCGGTCACCGGGCCGTTGGCCGTGACCACCAGCCGGCGGCCCTCGGCCCTGACCCGCACCGAGGGTGTACCGCCGGGGCCGGTGCCGGACCACAGCTGGACGGGGCCGCCGTCGCCGGGGTCGACGGCCAGCATGCCCTCGCCCTGGTAGGTCCCCTCGGGCACGGGGGTGTCGGGCCGGTAGCACAGGATCCGGTTCAGCGCGGTGGCCGGCCGCGGCGCGGGGGCGCCGACCCGGTAGGTACCGGTCGGCGTCCAGGACTGCCAGCCCTGCTCGAAGACCCGGGCATGCCGCGGGTCGCAGCTGATCTCACCCACCTCGTCGAACCGCATGGACGCCTCCCCTTTGCCGCCGCACTGGACGCTACTTATGAATGAGTGGACTATTAGTAGCCCCAAGCTGGCGCACCTGGCAATGAAACCTGCAGGATTTTACGAAGGAGCCCTCTGTAAAGATGTCGACACTCGCCTCGCTCGGCGGCGACCTGTCCCGGTTGCGCCACCTCAACTCCCTCGCGGTGATCAGGGCGTTGCGCGGCGCTGAGCCGCTGACACTGACCGCGGTCGCCGAACAGACCGGGCTGTCCAGGCCCTCCACGAAGGACGTCGTGGACCAGCTGGTGGCGCTCGGCTGGGTGGTGGAGGTGCCGCCGTCGGCGGGCGGCCTCGGCCGGCCCGCGCGCCGCTACCGCTTCCGTGCGGACGGCGGGCACGTCGCCGGGGTCGACATCGGGGTGCACACCGTCCGGGCGGCCGTCGCCGACCTCGACGGCAACGTCCTGGCCGAGACCCGCCAGACCGTCTCCCGCGACACCCCGGTCGACGACCGGCTGGCCGCCACCTTCCGTGCCGTCGCCGGCTGCCTGGCCGCGGCCGGGCTCGGCCAGGACGACCTGTGGAGCGTGTCGGCCGGCACCACGGGGGTGGTCGACCGGGAGGGCCGGGTGCAGATCTCCGCGGGGATCAGGGACTGGGCGGGCGTCGATCTCACCGCCCGGCTCGGGGAGCTGTTCTCCTGCACCGTCCACGTGGAGAACGACGCCCGGCTGGCCGCGCTCGCCGAACGGGAGCGCGGCGCCGCGCAGGGCGTCAACGACGCGGTCTTCCTGCACGCGGGCCGCCGCACCGGCGCCGCGCTGATCATCGGCGGCGCCGTCCACCGCGGTTTCGGCGGCGCCGCGGGCGAGGTCGGGCTGCTGCCGGTCACCCACTGGGCGACCGCCGCCGACTACCTGCACGACTGCCCCGTGGTGCCGGCCGACGTCCCCAAGGGCGACGCGGCCCGGCACACCTTCGACGCGGCCAGGGAGGGCCACCCGGTCGCGGTCGCCGCCGTCGAGCGCTACGCCGACGACCTGGCGCTGGGCACCTCGGCGATGGTGATGACCCTCGACCCCGAGCTGGTCGTCCTCGGCGGCGGCTTCTCCCGCGCCGCCGACGTCCTGCTGCCGCTGCTGCGCACCCGGCTGGAGGAGGTCTGCCTGCGGATGCCGGAACTGCGCGGCTCCGCCCTCGGCGAGGAGTGCGTGGCGCTGGGCGCGGTGGGCCGCGCGGTGGCACACCTCGACCAGGAGTTCTTCGGTACGGGCCCGGGCTCGATCGCCCCACCGCGGTGAGGCGGTGGCGCGGCTAGGCCGTGTTGTGGAAGTCCCGCCTGCCCCGCGACGCCTGGCACGCACGCTCGCTGCGTTGTCGGAGTCGTCCGAGTAGGCCCACTACGAGGACGACCCTCCGCCTTGCGATCGCACGCACCGGACGCCGCGGGACCCGCCCTGTGGGCGGACGGCGCTACTTCCAAACCACGGCCTAGGGGGCGCCGAGGAAGGCGCGCACCACGGCCAGGTACTCCGGCAGGCGCGTGTCGTGGACCATGTGGCCCGCTGCGATCGTGGTGAGGCGCGCGTCCGGGATACGCGCCGCCACCTGCGCCAGCTGGTCCTGGCGGAGGTGGCTCTCCGGTCCGCCCGCGATGACCAGGGTCGGCGCGGTGATCTCCGCGAGGCCCTCCCAGTGCCGGGCGGCCGGGGCGTTGCGCTGCCTGGCCACCGCGGCGACGACCCGCCAGTCGTAGCCGACGGGCTCGGGTCCCGGCCCCGCCGGGACCGGGCGGGGCGGGTCCGCGGGGAAGGGCAGCGGACCCTCCTCCAGCACCAGCCGGTCCACCAGGGCCGGGCGGTCCATCGCGACCAGTGACGCCACGACCGTGCCCAGCGAGTGCGCGACCACCGTGACCCGCCGGATGTCCAGGGCGTCCAGCAGGCCGAGGACGTCGTCCCGCATCGCCTCGAAGGCGTAGTCGCCCGGGCGGTCGCTGCCGCCGTGGCCGCGCAGGTCGGGCGCGATCGTGCGACGGCCGTCCGCGGCGAGCGCCGCGGCGACCTGCGACCACGAGCTGCGGTCCTCGCCGAGCGCGTGCAGGAGCAGCAGCGGCGGGCCGTCGGCGGGACCCGCCGTCCCGTAGACCAGCCGCACCCCGTTGACCTGGTGTTCGCCCACGTCGTTCATGACGGCGACACTAGTGCGGGCCCGGCTGCGCGGGCGCGGTTGTAGCGCTCGGCAGAACCGGGCGGTGTCACAGCCGCTGCGGGCCGTTCTGCTGCTGGGCGGCGACCCGGTCGTAGAGGATCTGCGCCTCGGCGCCGCGGCCGAGCTGCTCCAGGCACTGGGCCTCGTCGTTGCGGCTGGTGAGGGTGTCGGGATGGGAGGGTCCGAGGACCTGTTCGCGCGCGTCGGCCACCTCGTGGTAGACGGTCAGGGCACCCGACCAGCGGCCCAGCCAGCCGAGGCCGACGGCGATCTCCCGCTTGCTGACCAGCGTGTCGGGGTGCACGGGGCCGAGGACCCGCTCGCGCACCGCGGCCACGTCGCGGGCCTCGGCCAGTGCGCGCTCCCAGTGGCCGAGCCGCCCGAGGTTGACGCCCAGGGCGTGCCGGGCGCGCAGCGTCTCGGCGTCGGTGGAGCCCGCGGTCCTGGTCCGCGCCTCGACCAGGACCTCGTAGAGGGTCAGGGCCTCGGCGCTGCGGCCCAGTCGCCCCAGGCAGATGCCGATCTCGTAGTCCACCGCGAGCGTGTCGGGGTGGTCGGGGCCGAGGATGCGCGTCCTGGCCGCGGCCACCTCGCGGTAGACCTCCAGCGCCTCCGCCCAGCGGCGGGCGGTGCCGAGAAGGTGGCCGACCTCGAAGCGGGTGACCAGGGTCTGCGGGTGGTCCGCGCCGAGCACCCGGGTGCGGGCCTCCGCGACCTCCACGGCCATGGTGTGCGCCTGCGGGACGCGGCCCAGCCGGCCCAGATTGAAGGCCAGGTTGTGCTTGGACTGGAGGGTGTCCGGGTCGTCGGGGCCCGCGGCCCGCAGCCGGGCGGCGAGCACCTCGGCGTACTCCTGGTGCGCCTCCAGGTGCCGGCCGAGCAGGCCCAGCGCATAGGCGGCCTCGTGGCGGGCGGCCAGCGTGTCGGGGTGGTCGGGGCCGAGCACCCGGGCGCGGGTCTCGCCGACGTAGGAGTACAGCCGCAGCGCCTCCTCGGTGCGGCCCAGCCCGGTCAGGCAGTAGGCGGCCTCGTAGCGGCTGGCCAGGGTGTCGGGGTGCTCGGTGCCCTGCGCCTGGTCGCGGGCCGCGGCGACCGCGGTGTGCAGGTCGTAGGCCTGACGCCAGTTGCCGACGCGGGCCAGGTCGATGCCTTCCGCGTGCCGGTCGGCCAGCTCCGTGAGCACCCCGGGGCGCGGCTGCGCCTGCAGGGTGCGGGTGGACCAGGCGCCGGTCAACTCGTGGCGCGGGGCGTTCGCGGTGTGCCGGGGGCGGGTGGAGGCCGCGGGGGTGCCGGTGCTCAGCTGCCGCGCCCAGCCGGGCAGTTCCCCGGTGGCCGCTCCCTTGCCGCCTGCGCCGGGGTGCGCGCTCGCCGCGCCGGCGAGCATCGCCTTGAGCCGGCCGCCGACGTCCGCGGCGTTCTGCGGGCGGTCGTCCGGGGCCTTGGCCAGCAGGTCGAGGATGAGCCGCTCCAGGTCCTCGGGCAGCTCGGGGCGGGTCGCACGCGGCGGCTCCGGCACGTTGTCGCGGTGGCCGACCAGGATCGCCCAGGTGTCTCCGAGGTCGAACGGCGGTGCCCCGGTGGCGAGTTCGTAGAGCACGCAGCCCAGCGAGTACAGGTCGCTGCGGTGGTCGACCTCGCCGGACGCGCCGATCTGCTCGGGCGACATGTAGTGCGGGGTGCCCATCGCCACCCCGGTGCCGGTCAGCCGGGAGGTGAAGCCGATGTCGTGGCCCAGCCGGGCGATGCCGAAGTCGCAGATCTTCACGGCGCCGTCGCTGAGCCTGATGATGTTGGCCGGTTTCAGGTCACGGTGGACGATGCCCTGGGCGTGGGTGTACGCGAGGGCGGCGGCGACCTGCTCGGCGATGTCGAGGATGTCGGGCACCGGCAGCGGGTGCCGGCGGGCGTCGTCCAGCACCTGGAGCAGGTTGCGGCCGTCGAGCAGCTCCATGACCAGGTAGAGCACCCCGTCGTGCTCGCCGAAGTCGTGGACGACGGTGATGCCGCGGTGCTGGAGCGCGGCCGCGACCCGGGCCTCGCGGCGGAAGCGTTCCTGCAGGATGCGGGTGAATCCGGCGTCCCTGGCCTGCCCTGCGGGCTTGAGACACTTCACGGCGACCTTGCGGCCCAGCGACTCGTCCAGGGCGCGCCAGACCTCGCCCATCCCCCCGCGCCCGATCAGCTCGTGCAGCCGGTAGCGCCCCTGGATGAGGGTGCTGTGCTCCTCCGCTTCCGCGCCGCCCGGTCCGTGCCCTTCCCCGTGATGTCCCGCCGCCATCGCGTGCCGCCCCCGTGGTCATCGGTGCTTCCCCGCCCCCAGTATGGCCGCGCCGGGCGGCGCACGGCACCTCGCATCAGGGCATAACGCCTCCGCTGCTGTGCGCCTGCGGATGCGGCAGCCGGCGTACGGAAGGGCGGCTCTCCGGGCCGAGCCGGGCGACGGCGCCCAGGATGTGCCCGGGCGGCAGCTGCCAGCGCAGCCGGTCGGGTACGGCGCGCAGCAGCCGGCCCGCCGCCAGCAGCCGCCGGTCGGCGCGGGACCGTGCGGGCGCGGGCCATCCGTACAGCTCGTGCGCCCACGTCGGCAGCGCGGCCCTGGCGGTGCCCGCGACCGCGGACCACACCGCGAGGCGGACCGGCAGCAGCGGCCAGGGCACCGGCGGCGCCTTCAGGAAGTCGGTGACCTCGGCGGACTCGGGGGTCGCCGCCAGCTCGGGCCGTACGGCCTCGAAGTAGCGGACCAGCTGCTCCCTGCCGGCGGGGACGTCCGCCGGGTCGAGCCCGACCAGCCGGGCCGCCCGCCGCTGTTCGTCCACGTAGGCGTCGGCCTGCGCGTCGGTCAGCGGGTAGCCGGACCTGCGGGCGACCTGCAGGTACGAGTCGATCTCCGCGCAGTGCACCCACAGCAGCAGGTCGGGGTCGTCGACGCCGTAGCGCCGCCCGGTGCCGGGGTCGGTCGCGCCGAGCCTGCGGTGGATGCCGCGGATCCTGGCGCCGGCCTTCTCGGCCGCCGCCGTGGTGCCGTAGGTGGTCGCGCCGACGAAGGACGCGGTCCGCAGCAGCCGCCCCCAGGCGTCCCGCCGGAAGTCGGAGTTCTGCACGACGCCGCGCACCGCCCGCGGGTGCAGGGCCTGCAGGTACAGCGCCCTGATGCCGGCCACCCACATCACCGGGTCGGCGTGCAGCTGCCAGGTCACCGAGTCGGGTCCGAACAGTCCGGGGTCGGCGTCGCCCATCGCGGCCTCCTTCGTCGGCCCACGGTAACGGCGCGGGAGCGGCCGCGGTACGGCGAGCGGAACAGTGCGCGGGGCGGCGCTCGGGACCGGGCGTTTCCGGCGCCACGTGGTGCCCGCCGGGCGCCGGAAACGTAGGCTGGAGATCTCCAAGGGTCGTGCGGACGGAGTAGCTGATGAAGATGCTGATCAACGTCGCCGAGAACGTGGTCGCCGATGCGCTGCGCGGATTCGCCGCCGCCCATCCCGAGCTGACCGTCGATGTCGAGCGCCGGGTGATCGTGCGCCGCGGCGCCCCCTACGAGGGCAAGGTCGGACTCGTCTCCGGCGGCGGCTCGGGGCACGAGCCGCTGCACGGCGGATTCGTCGGCAAGGGCATGCTCGACGCGGCCTGCCCCGGCGAGGTCTTCACCTCGCCGGTGCCCGACCAGATGGTACGGGCCGCCGCCGCGGTCGACAGCGGCGCCGGGGTGCTCTTCATCGTGAAGAACTACACCGGTGACGTGCTGAACTTCCAGATGGCCGCGGAACTGGCCGAGGACGAGGGCGTGCAGGTCGTCAGCGTCCTGGTGGACGACGACGTCGCCGTGACCGACAGCCTCTACACCGCGGGACGGCGCGGCACCGGCGCGACGCTCTTCGTGGAGAAGATCGCCGGCGCCGCCGCGGAGGAGGGCGCGCCGCTGGACAAGGTCGCGGCGCTGGCCCGGCAGGTCAACTCCGCCTCCCGCACCTTCGGGGTGGCGCTCAGCGCGTGCAGCACCCCCGCCAAGGGCGGCCCCACCTTCGACCTGCCCGACGGCGAACTGGAGCTGGGCGTCGGCATCCACGGCGAGCCCGGCAGGGAGCGGCGGGCCATGATGACCTCGGGCGAGATCGCCGACGTCACCGTCGAGGCGGTGGTCTCCGACCTCAACCCGGACGGCCCGGTGCTGGTCCTGGTCAACGGCATGGGCGCGACCCCGCTGCTCGAACTGTACGGATTCAACGCCGAGGTGCAGCGGGCGCTCGCCGAGCGGCGCATCCCGGTCGCCCGCACCCTGGTCGGCAACTACGTGACGTCGCTGGACATGGCGGGCGCCTCGGTGACGATCTGCCAGGCCGACGAGGAGCTGCTGCGGCTGTACGACGCACCGGTCTCGACCCCCGGCCTGCGCTGGGGCTGCTGAAATCCGCCGCCGGCCGCCCAGCGGGCCTGCGGCGCACCGGAACCCTATGCGTACCACCGGCGAAAGGACCACACGAACCGCGATGAACGCAACCCCCGACCCCGAGGCGCCGGTCGACGCGGCCTTCCTGCGCCGCTGGCTGGAGAGCGCCACCGCCGCGGTGGAGCGCGAGGCGCCCCGGCTCACCGAGCTGGACTCCCCCATCGGCGACGCCGACCACGGTACGAACATGCGGCGCGGCTTCCTCGCCGCGCGCACCGCCGTCGAGCAGGAGCCGCCGCCGACCCCCGGCGGTGTGCTGGTGCTCATCGGCCGCACCCTGATCAGCACGGTGGGCGGCGCCTCGGGGCCGCTGTACGGCACGCTGCTGCGGCGCGCGGGCAAGGAACTCGGCGAGGAGCAGGCGGTGTCCGCGGCCCGGCTGCGCGACGCGCTGCGCGCCGGGGTCGACGGCGTGGCCACGCTGGGCGGCGCCGTGCCCGGCGACAAGACCATGCTGGACGCGCTGCTGCCCGCCGTGGACGCGCTGACCGGCGCGCTGGACGCGGGAGGCGGGGCGGCGGACGCCCTTGCCGCGGCGGCCGCGGCGGCCGACGAGGGTGCGGCGGCGACCGTCCCGATGCGGGCGCGCAAGGGCCGCGCGAGCTATCTGGGTGAGCGCAGCATCGGCCACCAGGACCCCGGAGCGACCTCGTCCGCGCTGCTGGTCACCGCACTGGCCGACACCGCCAGGGGGGACGGATGAGCGCCCCGCTGGTCGGTGTGGTGCTGGTCTCGCACAGCGCCGAGGTGGCCCGCGCGGTCGCCGACCTCGCGGCCGGGCTGACCGGGGGCGGCGGGGACGTGCCGGTCGCCCCGGCGGGCGGCGGCCCGGACGGCGGACTCGGCACCAGCTCCGACCTGATCGCGGCGGCGGCCCGGTCGGTGGACCGCGGAGCGGGGGTGGCGGTGCTGGCGGACCTGGGCAGCGCGGTGCTCACCGTCAAGGCGCTGCTCGCCGACGACGAACTGCCCTCAGGGGCGAAGCTGGTGGACGCGCCCTTCCTGGAGGGTGCCGTCGCCGCGGTGGTCACCGCCTCGACCGGCGCGGACCTGGACGCGGTGGCCGCCGCGGCGGCGGACGCGTACACCTACCGCAAGGCCTGACCCGCAGGTCCCCTCCCCTCGCCGGGGAGGGGACCTGCGGGCACGGCCGCTCAGCGCCCGTAGACCAGCAGGGTGCGCACCATGCGGCAGGTGGTGTCGGACGGCTCGTGGACGCCGATCCGCTCCGCCGTGTCGCGGATCCGCCGGTTGCCGGCCTGCGCCGGCTCGTACACGCCGGCGTCGAGCAGGGCTATGACCAGGCGCATGGTCTTCAGCCGCCGGTTGTGCGCGACATACCAGGCGCGCGGACGGCCGGCGGGCAGTGGCTTCCTGGGGAGTGGGGACTTCGGCGCGGACAGTACGGCAACGGCCATCGGCATCCTCCTGAGGCGTCGTCCGACCCTGACGAACACTGTCCATTTTACCGCCGGGCACTGACAAAGTCCGCTGGCCAGACGGCACTTGCCGAATACGTGTACGAGTACTTCCCTGGGTCTTTCCCGGTCCCTTCCCGGGGCCTCGCGCGCGGTCAGGGCGCCCGGTAGCCGCGGTCGGTGAGTCCGGGGGCCGGGGCGGGGGCGAACCAGGTCGGGTCGTCGCGCAGCGCCAGCTCGATACGGCCGCGCGCGATCGGGCCGAGCGGCGGCAGTTCGTCGAGTGCGAACCAGCCGACCTCAAGCGACTCGTCGTCGTTGACCCGCGCGTGGCCGCCGACCGCGCGGCAGCGCAGCACGATGTCGATGTACTGCGCCTTGTCGCCGTTGCCGTAGACCACGGGCTCGTTGGTGAAGACGCTCAGCACCCGTTCCACGACCGCCGCGACGCCGGTCTCCTCCTCGATCTCCCGCACCGCCGCCTCCGCGGGCTGCTCCCCGGGGTCGGGGATGCCGGCGATCAGCGCCCACCTGCCGGTGTCCGCCCGGCGGTTGAGCAGCACCCGGCCGCGGTCGTCGAACACCACCATCACCACGCCCGGCATGAACAGCAGCGTGTCGCCCGCCTTGGCGCGGATGTCCAGGATGAATTGCGGAGTCGCCATGCCCAGAGCCTACGAGATGCCGGGTGAACGCCACATCTGCACCAGGTTTCCCAAGGGCGACATCGTTGCCGCACAAGTGCCGCACAAGTGTCCACAGCGGCCCGATCAGCGGTTACGGTGGCCCGACAGACAGCGCCCACGCGGGGAACGCGGGTGCGGCGGAACCCCGCCGCTGCCGGGTGGCGTCAGGGGGTAACGGGGGCATGGACACGACGGCCGGCGGCACGCCGGGCGCCACACAGGCGGGCCGCAGCGACGGCCCGCCGCACGACCCTCCCGCCGCACGGCGGGACAGCGGCGGCACCGTCGACGCGGTCGGCGTCGTGGTGCTGGTCTGCTGCGCCGTCTGGGCACTGGTCGCCGCCGCCGGGCGCCCCGCCCGTCCCGAGGGCACACTGCTCGCCCTGCTCGCCGTCACCGCCGGATACGCGCTCGGCCGCATCCTCGGCGCCCTCCTGCCGGTGCTCGCACCGGCAGCAGCCGCAGCCGCCGTCCTGGCCCTCGTCCTCATCCCGCCCACCCGGCTGTCCGCCCACCCCGACGCCCCACCGCTCGGCTACCCCAACGCCGACGCCGCCCTGCTCGTCCTCGCCGTCGGCGCCGCCTGCTGCGCCGCCTGGTCCGCCAAGGGCAGAGCCAGACGGGCCGCACTGCGCTGCGTCGGCGCGGGCGCCGCCGTGGCCGCGCTCGCCCTCGGCTCCGCCGCCGGATTCGCCGCGGGCGTCGCGATCGTCCTGTGCTCACTGACCGCCGCACGCGTGCGGCGGCGCCTCCTGGGCCTCAGCGCCTTCGCGCTGGCCGCAGCGCTCGCCGTCGGCGGAAGCTGCGCCGTCGCCGTGGACGCACTGCCGTCCGGCCTGTCCGAATCCCTCACCGGCCAGCTCACCCAGCCCAGGGTCGAGCTGTGGCACCAGGCGGTCGACCTCGCCGAGCAGCACCCGCTGCGGGGCGTCGGCCCCGAGCGCTTCGCCGACGAGGCCGCGCCGGGCGGCGGCGGCCCCGACCTCGCGCCCAGCGCGTCGTCCCCGCAGTCCGCGCCGCTCCAGCTCGCCGCCGAGCAGGGCATCCCCGGGGTCGCCCTGCTGGCCGCCGCCTTCGCCTGGCTCCTCACCGCCCTGTGGCGCTCCCCCCGCCCCACCCCCGTCGTCCTCACCGCCGCCGCCACGCTCACGGGCCTGGCCATGCTCGCCACCGTCGACCACGTCCTGAGCTATGCCGTCGTGACCGCCGGTGCCGGTTTTCTGGCGGGCAGCTCCACGTCCCGCCCGCTGCCGTGACCCGCCCCCCGAGCGGCCCACCCCCTCCGGGGTAGCGCCTTCTCACCCCCCCGCACCCGGCGTGCGCCCGCTGCTCGCCCCATGCGGCGGGCTCGCACCATTCGGTGCCATGTGGTTGCGCGCGCAGTTCCCCGCGCCCCCAGGTGATTGCCACCTGCGGTGAGCCCGCACCTTCCGGTGCGTGGGTGATTGGGCGCGCAGTTCCCCGCGCCCCTAAAAACGCTCCCCCTCGCAGGCAGAGGCGCCGCCTGCCGGCGCCAGCCCTGCGCACAGAGGGCAACAACCAGGGGCGCGGGGAACTGCGCGACTAGCCACGACGCAGCCGCAGGCAAGCAACGCACCGCAAGGGGCAGTTGTTCAGGGGCGCGTGGGGGTACCCCCTCTGGGGGAGAACGGAGCGCCCCCACCCACCCACGGGCCGAAAGAAGGCAACGCCACAGCAAGTGGCAATCACCCAGGGGCGCGGGGAACTGCGCACGCAACCCACCGCCCAGGGAAAGGCGACCGCCCGCCGCAAGGGGCAGGGCCTCGGCGCGCACCCCCGGGAGGGGGTGGCTAGGAGCCGGCCAGGGTGCGGGCTCGGAGACGGAGCCATTCCCGAATGGCGACGACCGCCCCCTCGGGATCATCCACCGTCACTGTGAACCGATGCCCGGCCCCGAGGTCGATGACGATGCCTGGCCCGCGCCGCACGATGACCCCCGTGCCCTTCTCGGGCCGCCAGCGGTACCCCCAGCCGCCCCAGCTGCGCGGGCTGATGAGCGGCGCCAGCCTGGCACCGCTGACGTCGGCGAGCGGAATGCGCCGCCGCGGAAGCCCGATGTGCCCGCAGCGCACCTCGACGCACTCCCGGTCGACCTGGACCTTGACGTGCGTGAAGGCGAGCGTGCCGAAGATGATCAGCAGCCCGACCGCGAGGCACCCGACGACCGACATCACCAACGGTGCGATGTCGGCGGCGGCGGGCTGGTCGACGGCGAGCTCGATGCCCAGCGCGAGGCAGGCCGCACCCGCAGAGGCGAGGACCCACTGCATGCGGTTGCTGGCGCGGCCCGTCCACACCTGGGGCGCGACGGGCTCCGGTCGGGGAGCGTGCGTCATGCTCCGAAGCGTACTCACACCCCGCGCATCGGGCAGCCCTGCGGCGTCAGGCCGTGGCGGGTGTCACGGCGAGCGCCGCGCCCTCGGGGTAGGCGGTGGCGACGGCCGGCAGCCCGGCGCTGCGGCCGTTGAGCAGCACTTCGAGACCGCCGGCGGCGGCGTCACCGATCGCGGCGGCCGGTTCGGCCACCTGACCGATCCTGCGCAGCGCCTGCACGGCCACGGCGTCGGCGGAGCCGTACATGCGCGCTCCGGGCACGGCCGCCGCGATGCGGTCGGTGACCAGCTCGTAGTGCGTGCAGCCGAGCACGACCGCGCGCACCCCCGCCGGGGTCAGTGCCGCAGCGGCAGCGATCGCGGCGGCCACCGCGGCGCCGTCGCCCGCCTGGACCGCGTCGGCGAGCCCGGGGCACGGCACCTCGGTGACCTCCGCACCGTTGCCGAACTCGGCGATCAGCCCGCGCTGGTAGGCGCTGCCCGTGGTGGCGGGCGTCGCCCAGATGGCGACCGCGCCGCCGCCTGCCGCTGCGGGCTTGATGGCGGGGACGGTGCCGATGACCGGCAGCGCTGGCTCGAGCGTGGCGCGTACCGCCGCCAGGGCGTGCACGGATGCGGTGTTGCAGGCGACGATCAGCGCGTCGGGGCGGCGTTCGGCCGCCGCCAGTGCGCACTGCAGGGCGCGGTCGCTGACGTCCTGCGCGGTTCTGGGACCCCAGGGCATGCCCGCGGGGTCGCAGGAGAGCACGAGGTCGGCGTCCGGCCGCATCCGCCGTACGGCCGCGGCGGCGGCCAGCAGCCCGATACCGGAGTCCACGAGTGCGATCTTCACGCCCTCACCCTATGCGGCGCGGCGACCGCGCCGCCGCGCGGCACCCGGAGTGCGGCAGACTGCCGCGGGTGACGGTGATGACAGTGATCGCAGGGCTGTCCCTGCTGGTGTGGGTGTGGCTGCTGCTGGGGCAGGGCTTCTTCTGGCGCACGGACGTACGGCTGCCGCGGCACACCGCCGAGCCGTCCGTGTGGCCCGCGGTCGCCGTCGTGGTGCCCGCGCGCGACGAGGCCGAGGTGCTCGGGCTGAGCCTGCCCTCGCTGCTGGCGCAGCACTATCCCGGCCGGGCAGAGGTCTTCCTGGTCGACGACGGCAGCACCGACGGCACCGGGGACACCGCCCGCGCCCTGGCCGCGGAGCACGGCGGGCTGCCGCTGACCGTCTCCTCGCCCGGCGAGCCGCCGCCGGGGTGGACCGGCAAGCTGTGGGCCGTACGCCACGGGGTCGCGCTGGCGCGCGAGCGCACCGGGGCGCAGTACCTGCTGCTGACCGACGCGGACATCGCGCACCGTCCGGACAGCCTGCGCGCGCTGGTCACCGCGGCGGAGGGCGCGGACCTCGACATGGTGTCGCAGATGGCCAGGCTGCGGGTCGAGACCGGCTGGGAGCGGCTGATCGTCCCGGCGTTCGTGTACTTCTTCGCGCAGCTCTACCCCTTCCGCTGGATCAACCGCCCGCGACCGCGGACCGCGGCGGCGGCCGGCGGCTGCGTCCTGATCCGCGCGAGCGCCGTGGACGCGGCGGGGGTTCCCGACAGCATCAGGCAGTCGGTCATCGACGACGTGGCCCTCGCGGGGGCGGTACGACGTTCCGGCGGCCGGATCTGGCTCGGCCTCGCCGACCGGGTCGACAGCGTCCGCCCCTACCCGAACCTCGGCGAGCTCTGGCGGATGGTCTCCCGCAGCGCCTACGCCCAGCTCCGGCACAACCCGGCCCTGCTGGCCGGCACGGTCCTCGGCCTCGCGCTGATCTACCTCGTCCCGCCGGTCGCGGCGGTCGGCGGCGCCATTGCCGGGGCGTGGCCCCTGTGCGCCCTGGGGGCGGCCGCGTGGGCGGTCATGACCGCCACGTATCTCCCCATGCTGCGCTACTACGGCCAACGGCGGTGGCTCGCCCCCACGCTCCCGTACACCGCCGCGCTGTACCTCCTCATGACCCTCGACTCCGCCGTCCAGCACTACCGCGGCCGCGGCGCCGCCTGGAAGGGCCGCACCTACTCCCGCCCCAACCCAACTCCCTAACCCCCCTTGCGGTGAGCTTGTCGCGCAGTCCCCCGCGCCCTGAGGGCGCCCTCTCCCCGCAGGGTGAGCGTTTTCAGGGGCGCGGGGAACTGCGCGACAAGCCACGACGCGCCGGAGGCTGCGAGCCCACTGCACGTGGCACCCACCCAGGGGCGCGGGGAACTGCGCGCCCAGCCCGAACGGGCGGAAGGAAGCAACGCACCGCAAGGGGCAATCACCTGCGCACCCCCGCCCGGGGGAAGGCGACCGACCACCGCAAGGGGCAGGCACCCCGCCCCGCGGGGGTGGAGGAGCGCGGACCCCTGAGGGTCAGGACGTGGCTGGGGTCCAGGCCAGACCCCAGCCGTACGCGTAGTCGACGGTGCGCTGCGGACTGACCCCCTCCCGCACCGCGAGGTACCTGGCCTCGCGCCGCACGCGCAGTGCGTCGTCCCCTTCCCGGGTGAGCAGAAGCAGGGCGCAGGCGGTGGAGTCGCAACCGTCGGGCGGTTCGAGCCCGAAGTCCTGTGCGTGCCCGTGCTCGGGCCGCACGGTGACGGTGCCGCGGACGTCCGCGAAGGTGCGGCCCGGGCCGCGCAGGGCGAGGAAGACGAGGATGCGCCGGAAGCGTTCGGCGTGGTCGAGGTTGACGGCGAGCCGGTCGCCGTCGAGCCGGACGTACGGCGGCAGCCGCAGCGCACCGGCGGCGCCGCCGAGCGGCTGCACGACCCCGGTGCGGCCGTCGGCGAGTTCGAAGAGCGCGCACAGGTCGACGCCGGTGCCGCCGTGGTCCTCGGCGGCTTCGAAGGCGATCCGCAGCAGGCCGGGCCCGGCACAGGTGCCGGCGGCCGGCAGCACCACCCGCGGGGGCGGCGGCGCGTGGCGCGGCTTGGCGGGCAGGAGGGGCGCGGCGAGGGCGACGGCCCGCAGCCGCCACCTCTCGCCCGCGGCGTCGCGGTAGCACTCGCCGACGACGAGCATCCGCCCGCCGGTGACTCCGCCGCAGTCCAGGCGTACGGCTTCCTGGTGCGCCCCCGCGGGCAGCGCGTGCAGCCGCAGTCCGGGGATGCGGCCGAGCGGCCCGCCCTCGGCGCGTATGACCACGAGCACCGTGGTGATCGCTCTTTCGAGTGACGCGAGGCCGATGACGAGGGTGTCGACGACCGTGCCGTCCTCCGCGGTGCTGCGCGCGTGGGTGACGGCGCCGGACGCGTGTTCCGGCACGTCCGCGTCGACGAGGTCGCCTGCGCCGCGGGGCGCACCGCCTGCGAGCAGCAGTGCGCACATGTCGGCCCTGGGTATGCCGGGACCGGTGCCCCGCCCGAACTCCAACCGGACTTCGGCGGTCGGCAACCGGACACTCTCCCCTCTGCGCAGCAGCATGACACCCCCTCCGCCGGTGCGTTCCTGATCCCCGGTAACCCCCAGGACGCACGCCTTTTACCTGATCACACCATGACGTGCTGACCGGTTTCCGGGGATTCGCTCATATTGGGGACTTGGCGCCACTCCCCGCCCGTCAAACAACCCTCTAATCGGTCTCCCCAACGACCACATCGTGGGCTTAACTTATGGCTCATGACCACCCCCCGCGGTTCGTACGGTGGCGGCTACAGCAGCTACCACCCCACGTCCTCGTCCTTCCCGGACACCCCGATCTACGACAGCCTCGTGGCCGAGCGCGGCACACCGCAGATCGCCCCGATCCGCGTACCGTCGCCGTACTCCGGCTATGACACGGGACTGGCCAACGGCTACGGCGGCGGGAGCAACCTGCCCGCGCTGCCGGCCCTTCCCGCGCTGCCGTCCGGCCCGTCCTCGCCGTCGTACCAGCAGCCGCAGCCCGCTGCTCCCGGCGGCTACCCGGGCGGCGGCTACCAGCAGCCGCCCGCGCCGTACATCCCGCAGCAGGCGCCGCCGCGCGGCTATGCGGGCAACGGCTACCCGAACCCCGGCATGAACGGCTACCAGGGGATGCCGCAGCAGCCCTCGCCGAGCGGTTACGAGGCCGCCCGGCCGGTGCCGCCGCGGCCGGTTCCGCCGCGCCAGGCGCCCGGCGGGCACCCCGAGGAGCAGTACCCGAGGCGCAACCTCGGCCAGGGCGGCGGGGGCTACTACCAGGGCTGATCCGTCACGGCGGGCTGGCAGGATGGTGGGGTGACCACACCACGCCTCAGCGCGCTGCACATCTACCCGGTCAAGTCGCTGCGTGCTGTCCGCATGCAGGAGGCGGTCGTGGAGCCGTGGGGGCTCGCGGGGGACCGCCGCTGGATGCTGGTCGGGGCCGGCACCGACACCGCGCTGACACAGCGGGAACACCCGCGTCTGACGCTGCTCGCCGCACTGCCCGTGGGGGGTGGCGGCCTGCGGCTGACCGCGCCCGGGCAGCCGCCGCTGACCGTCGTGCCGCCCGCCGCGGGGCCGCTGCGTACGGTGCGGCTCTTCTCCCGCACCCTCGACGTGCTGCCGGCCGGGGCCGAGGCGGACGCCTGGTTCTCGGCCTTCCTGGGCGTGCCGGTGCGGCTGGTGCACCTGGACGACCCGGCGGTACGGCGGCCGATCGACCCGGACTACGCGCTGCCGGGCGAGACGGTGAGCCTCGCCGACGGCTTCCCGCTGCTGGTCACCACGACCGGCTCGCTCGAAGCGCTCAACGAGCTGATCGCGGCGGGCGACCGGGCCGGGGAGGGGCCGCTGCCGATGGACCGCTTCCGGCCGAACGCGGTGATCGACGGCACCGCCCCCTGGGCGGAGGACGGCTGGCGGCGGGTGCGAATCGGCCAAGTCGCCTTCCGGGTGCCCAAGCCCTGCGCGCGGTGCGTGGTCACCACCACCGACCAGGACACCGGCGCCCGCGGCAAGGAGCCGCTGCGCACCCTGGGGCGGCACCGCAGGGTCGGTTCCGGGTTGCTCTTCGGCCAGAATCTGATACCCGAGCATCCCGGAACCCTGCGGGTCGGCGATCCGTTGACCACACTGGAGTAACGCGTCGATGCGTCATGCCCGCGGCCCCAGCGGGATGCGAGACCACACGCATGAGTCGCGCCGTTTGCGGTAGTTGAACGGGTGAAGGGGGTGGTCGGCCATGGCTCGTCCCAAGAGGCTCACCAAGCGCGGGTGGCGGTGGCGGCGCAATCCGCTGCGGCGCCGGTCCGACATCGTCGAGGCGTGGCTCGGCGTGGTGACCGCGCTCGTGCTCTGCACCGTCCCGCTGATCGGCTTGTGGGCGGGCCAGTCGGTGGACCGCGCCCTGCAGAGGGTGGCGCGTACGCAGCGCACCGAGCGGACCCTGGTGCCGGCGACCGTCGTGGAGTCCCCCGCGTCCGCCGGCGCCGCCGAGGCGCCGGGTGCGTCGAAGGCGGCGGCGGCCCTGGCGGCTGCGGGCACCGACGCGGACCCGCGGCGCAGCGACACGCTGCACTGGATCGCACCGGACCGCTCGGCGCACACCGCGAAGGTGCCGATGGGCCTTGAGGTCTGGCACGGCGACCAGTTGCTGCTGTGGACCGACAAGAGCGGCGTGCTCGTACCGCCGCCGCTGGACCGGGCGACGGCGTCGACTCATGCGGTGCTGGCCGGTGTGGCCACCGGTTCCGCGGCGGCCGGAGTGGTGCTGATGTCCCGGCAGTTGCTGGTGTGGCGGCTGATGCGGCGCAGAATGGACTCCTGGGAGCGCGAGTGGGCCAGGGTCGGGCAGGACTGGGGGCGGGCCGGCGCGGGGGGCTGAGACCCGGCACGGCCCTGCGGGGCCGCCGGCGGTGTCCGCCTGACGGGTTGTCGTCAACGACGGGCCGCCGCTCGCGCTACGGTTGACCCCCCGGTCGGCCGACGCAAGGTGGGGAAGAGCAGCCCGATGGCACATGGCGTGGTGCAGGTCACGAACCCGAGCAGTTCGCGGTGGCGCCGCCGCACAGGTGAGTACGACACGCTCGCGGCCGCCCTCGATGCGGCCGGCGACGGCGACGTGCTGACGGTGTCCCCCGGCACCTACCGGGAGAACCTGGTGATCGACCACGCGGTCACCCTGCGCTGCGCGGACGGCGCCGGCACGGTCCGCATCGCCCCGCAGTCCGGGGTGGCGCTGACGGTACGGGCGGCGGCCGGTGTGCACGACGTGCTGGTCGAGGGCCAGGACAGCACGGCGGCGGCCCTGCTGGTGGAGGACTGCGCCCCCGAGCTGACCGGGCTGCGGATCAGCACCCGTTCGGCGGTCGGCCTCGAAGTGCGCGACGGCGCCCGCCCCACGGTGCGGCGCTGCACGGTCGACAACCCCGCCGGGATCGGCATCAGCGTGCTGGACGCGGCCGGCGGCCTGTTCGAGGACTGCGAGGTCGTCTCGGCAGGGCAGAGCGGGGTCGCGGTACGCGGCGGCGGCAGCCCCCGGCTGGAGCGCTGCCGTATCCACCACGCGTCGGGCTCCGGTGTGTCCGTGACCGGTGAGCACAGCTCCGTCGAGGCGCTGGGCTGCGAGATCTACGAGATCCACGGCACGGGGCTGCACCTGTCGCAGCGGGCGTCCGGGCACCTGACCGACTGCCGGCTGCACAGGACCACGGGGGACGGCGTCTCGCTGGACTCCGACGCGGTGCTGGCGATGTCCGACTGCGACATCCACGACATCCCCGAGAACGCCGTCGACCTGCGCGCCCGCTCGGTGCTGACGCTGACCCGCAGCACGGTGCGCCGCTTCGGCCGCAACGGCCTGTCGGTGTGGGACCCGGGGACCCGGGCGGACGCCAACCAGTGCGAGGTCCACGACAGCACGGGCGACTACCCGGCCGTGTGGGTCAGCGACGGCGCCGTCGCCATACTGGACGCCTGCCGGGTGCACGACGTGCCGGACGCGCTGTTCGTGCTGGACCGCGGCTCGCGCGCCGACGTCGTGGACAGCGACTTCTCGCAGATCCGCAACACCGCGGTGTCGGTGAGCGACGGGGCCAACGTCCAGCTGGACGACTGCCGGATCAGGGAGGCCGCCACCGGCGCCTGGTTCCGCGACCACGGCAGCGGCGGCACCCTCGCGCAGGTCACCGTCGACGACACCGCGACCGGTGTGATCGTCACCAAGGGCGCCGACCCGACCCTCGACCGCTGCACGGTCACCAACGCCACCGAGTCGGGCGTGTACGTCTCGGCCGAGGGCCGCGGCACCTTCACCGGCTGCCGGGTCACCGGCAGCAAGGGCTACGGCTTCCACATCATCGACGGCTGCCGGTCCACGCTGACCCGCTGCCGCACCGAGCGCTGCGCACGCGGCGGCTACGAGTTCGCCGAGCCGGGTCCGATCACCGAGGACTGCACCAGCGACCGCGCCGCCGCCCCCGAGCCGGACCCGGTCCCGGTGGCCGCGGCGGTCGACCGGCAGCCGGCGGCCCAGTCGTACGGCCTGCTCGGCGGGGTGCCGCAGCAGCGCCCCGCACAGAGCGCACCGGCGGTGCCTGCGGCGCGGGAGAGCACCGAGGTGCTGGGCGAACTGGACGCGCTGGTCGGCCTGGACAGCGTCAAGCGCGAGGTGCGCACCCTGATCGACATGATCGCCGTGGGGCGCCGCCGCCAGGAGGCCGGGCTCAAGGCGCCCTCGCCGCGCCGCCACCTGGTCTTCACCGGCTCCCCCGGCACCGGCAAGACGACCGTGGCGCGGCTCTACGGCGAGATCCTGGCGTCGCTGGACGTGCTGGAGCGCGGCCACCTGATCGAGGTGGCCAGGGTCGACCTGGTCGGCGAGCACATCGGCTCGACGGCGATCCGCACCCAGGAGGCCTTCGAGCGGGCGCGCGGCGGGGTGCTCTTCATCGACGAGGCCTACGCGCTCGCGCCGGAGGACGCCGGACGGGACTTCGGCCGGGAGGCCATCGACACCCTGGTGAAGCTGATGGAGGACCACCGGGACGCGGTGGTGGTGATCGTGGCCGGGTACACAGCGGAGATGGAGCGCTTCCTGGCCTCCAACCCCGGTGTGGCGTCCCGTTTCTCACGGACCATCACCTTCGGCGACTACACCTCGCAGGAGCTGCTGAGCATCGTGGAGTCGCAGGCCGCGGAGCACGAGTACCGGCTCGGCGACGACGCGGGCGAGGCGCTGCTGAAGTACTTCGCCGCGCTGCCCAAGGGTCCCGCCTTCGGCAACGGCAGGGCCGCGCGGCAGACCTTCGAGGCGATGGTGGAGCGGCACGCCATGCGGATCGCGCACGTGGCCGAGCCGACGCACGACGAACTGCAGCTGCTCTACCCGGAGGACCTGCCGGAGATCCCCTGAGCGGGCAGCGCCTTGCCGCCCGCGGGCAGCAGCCTGGCCAGCAGCGCGGCCCGCTCACGGGCGAAGGCCGGGTCGGCCTGGAAGTCGGAGTGGCCGCGTACGGGCTCGGGCAGCGGGTGGCTCACGCTGCGGCCGTAGGCCGCGGGGTCGAGCAGCGGGCCGCGGTCCACGCCGCCCTCGCCTGCGGTGCCGCGGATGCCGACCGGGCCGCCGATCGGATCGGTGCGCCGCCACAGGTTGCGCCAGGCGTGCATGTCGTGGTGCAGGCCGTCCAGCGGCTGCTGCCCGAAGTAGGCGGGGAACCAGCGGCCGTACAGCCGGGTCAGCGGGCAGCCGTAGGTGAGCAGGGCGACCCGGCCGCGGGTGGCGGGGTCGAGCTGCCAGACCGCGGCGGCGGACAGCACACTGCCCTGCGAGTGGCCGGACAGGATGATCCGCCCGCCGGTCCGCGCGGTCCACGACTCCATCCGCCAGCTGAGGTCGGGCACCGCGCGCTCGGCATAGCAGGGCGGCGCGAAGGGGTGGGCCGCGCGCGGCCAGAACGTGCCGACGTCCCACAGGATGCCGACCGTGCGCCGGGCCGCCGGGTCGCGGTAGGCGCGGCGGCCGAGCGCCACCAGCGCGACGACGCCCGCGCCGACCAGCCACGAGCCCAGCGCCTGCGCGGCCCTGGCCGCCGCCGACACCGCGGCTGGCGCGTCGGCCGCCCGGTCCCCCGGCGTGCCGCCGCCGGTCAGGGCGCCGGTGACCGCGGCCGCCCCGAGCACGAAGGCCGCCGCGCACACCACGGCGACGAGCAGCGGTGCGCTGTCGGTCAGCCGGGCACGCGCCACGGCCGCGGCGATCTGCCGGGTGCGGGCGGGGCGGTGCTGCTCATCGGGATAGGCCGCTTCGACCTCCCCGCACAGCGCACGCTCCCGCCCGTGCAGCCGCCAGGCCACGGCGGCGCCGGCCACCGCGAGCAGCGCGAGCACCAGCGGGATCACCGAGGCCTCCCACGTGAGTACGGCGGGCGGCCCGGCCAGCGGACTGCCCGCCTCCCCCGGGGTGCGCCCCCGGTCCAGCCAGTCCGCGGCGCGCTGCGCCCCCCCGCCGGTGAGCACCCCGCCCAGCCCGCACGCGAGCAGGCCGACGGCCGGCCCCGCGAGCCCGCTCAGCGCCACGGGACGCGGCGGCTCCCCCGGGTCCCCTTGCCCGGCTCCGGTGTCCGTGTCCGCCTGCGCCGGTACGGACTCCGGTGGGGGTGAGCGGTACAGGAGGGCGGCCAGCAGGGCCAGGGCCGCGATCAGGGCGCCCTGGAGGACCGTCAGGACGATGAAGGCCTGGGCGGTGGGGAGGCGGCCCGTCGCGGTCCAGGCGGGGCGGTGCCAGGCCGCGTAGCAGGCAGCGGCGGCCAGCGCCGCGGCGGACGCGGCGAGCAGGGCGCGGCTGGAGCGGTGGTCGGTGGCGTCGTCCAGGCCCGCCTCGCTGCGTGCGGCGCGGCAGGTGACGGCGACCGCGGCGAGGGCGAGGCAGCAGATCAGCCCCGCCAGTGCCCAGCCGAGGGCACGCAGCGGTACGGAGGCGCCGCCGTGGTCGTGGCGAAGCGCGGGCACGGTGACCGCGGCGGCCACGGTCAGGAGGCCCGCCGCGGTGTGGGCGGCGCGCAGCCGGGCGACGGAGCGGCGGCCGTACCAGAAGCCCGGCAGGGCCAGCGACGGTGTGCCGGGGCCGGCGGCGGCCCCGGGTGCGGGGCGCTGGGACTCGTACGCGGACCAGGTCCGGTGCGAGAGCCACCACAGCAGCGCGGTCAGCGCGGCGGGCACCAGCGCGGCCAGTGCGAGCCTGCGGCCCGGTTCGCTCCACCAGCCGCCGCTCCCGGCCGCCGCGAAGCCGAGCCAGGAGCTGCCGCGTACGCACCGGGGGCTGCCCGCGCACTGCCAGCCGACGAGGTCGAGCGCCACCTCGCAGGCGGCGGCGACCAGCAGCACCGTCAGGGTGAGGGCGAGCAGCCGCACGGCGGCCCCATAGCCGCGGGAGAGGGTGCGCCGGTGCGAGGGCGGCCGCATCCAGTGCGCGAGGTTGGCGACCATGAAGGGGAGCAGCAGCAGCCACAGCGCCCTGCTGCCGTTGCCCGAGGTGAGGTTGGACCAGCAGTAGGCCTCGGGCACGGGGGCTTCGCGGTGCTGCTCGGGGTGCTCCTCGGCGTCGGCGTCGCAGGCGCGGCGGTGGACGCCTGCCGTGTCGTCGCCGGCCAGGCACACAGTGCGCGGGTCGTCGAGCATGCGTTCAGGCGTGGTGCCGCCGACGCCGTGCACCAGGAGTTCCAGGGCCAGTGGCGGCCGCGGGGCCGCTTCTGCGTCCGTCCCGACCGTCACGTGTGCCTCCCGCGTCCCGTCCTCCCCGGGTCACTGCCCGTACCGGCCGCGGGTCAGCCCTCGGCGGCGCCGTACGTGCCGCAATCGTGATGCGCGGCGGGTTCCGCGGGCATGCTCAGGGGCGGCAAAGGACTTCCGACCCGTGGCCCGGCATACACCGCGGGGCGCGGTGCGTGGAAGGATGACCGCAGCGCGCCGGTAGACGGCATCGCACACAACGAGACGGACGATACGAGGTCACGGGTGAGCGACAACCAGAACCTCCTTGCGGAGCAGCGCCGGGCACTGATCCTGGACGAGGTACGCCGACGCGGCGGAGTGCGCGTCAACGAACTGACCCGCAGGCTCAACGTGTCGGACATGACGGTGCGCCGCGACCTGGACGCACTGGCACGGCAGGGCGTCGTGGAGAAGGTCCACGGCGGCGCGGTGCCGGTGGTCGAGGCGAGCAGCCACGAGCCGGGCTTCGAGGCGAAGTCGGGCCTGGAGCTGGGTGCGAAGGAGGCCATCGCGACGGCCGCGGCGGCACTGGTTCCGCCGGGCAGCGCGATCGCCCTGGCGGGCGGTACGACCGCCTACGCGCTGGCGCACCACCTGCTGGACGTGCCGGACCTGACCGTGGTGACCAACTCGGTGCGGGTGGCGGACGTCTTCCAGTCCGGCCAGCGGCGGCCCGGTGCGAACCACGCGGAGGCCACGGCCACCGTGGTGATCACCGGCGGGGTGCGCACCCCGTCCGAGACGCTGGTCGGCCCGGTGGCCGACCGTGCCATCCAGGCACTGCACTTCGACCTGCTCTTCCTGGGCGTGCACGGCATCTCGGTGGAGGCGGGCCTGTCCACGCCGAACCTGGCGGAGGCCGAGACGAACCGCCACTTCGTGCGCTCGGCGCGCCGGGTCGTGGTGATCGCGGACCACACCAAGTGGGGCACGGTGGGCCTGAGTTCCTTCGCCGCACTGGAGGACGTGGACACCCTGGTGACGGACGCGGGCATCCCCGAGGTGCTGCGGGCGGAGATCTCGGAGCATCTGGCGGACCTGATCGTGGCGGGCGAGCCGACAGAGAGCTAGGGACGGCGCAAGAGAAGGGGGCGTGGCGCAGGCGCCACGCCCCTCGTGCCGGCCGCAGGGCTCAGCCGGTGATCCAGGACCAGGCGCGGCCGGGGGCCAGCAGGACCAGGACGACCGCGACGACCAGGACGATGCCGGCCAGCGCGCGCAGCCTGCGGGTGGAGTCGGTCATCGGCGGCTTGGGCGGGCGGTTGTCGGGCCGCCAGGCAGCGGCGGCCTGGGAGGGGGTGTGCGGCGGCTGCGGGCGGCGGCGCACCCAGCGGCGCGGTTCGGCCTCGGCGGCGCGCTCGTCCTCCTCGCGCAGCCGGCGGGCGACGATCCTGGCCCTGGCCGACGGCTCCTTGGGCGCGCTGGCCCGTATCGCACGCTCCGAGTCGTTGGCGAACTGCTCCCATACGTCGTCGGGCAGCGACGGCTCCTCGGCCGCGGGTGATGGTTCGGTGGTCACTCTGTGCTCTCGTCTCGTCCAGGCATGGCCGGGGCGGGCGAGCTGCACGCGGTCCCCCAACCGGCGAATCGATACTTCCTGTCACTTCTACCCGCCCGGCACCGGAAGTGACAAGTACGGTCCCGGCCGCCCCCGCGGGCAGCGGCCTCAGCGGTATTCGGCGAGCCGCGGCCGTACGCCGACGAGCACGAGGGCCGCGGCCAGGCCGAGCCCTCCCGCGGGCACCACCGGCCAGCCGTCCAGCGAGCTGCGGGCGTCGCCGGCGTGGGCGGAGAAGTCGTCCAGCTGCCGGGCCGCGAGCTTGTCGAGGGTGGTCGCGAAGTCCCAGAAGTCGAAGGCCACGTCTCCGCGGCCGACCTCGGTGAGGACCGCCGCGGCCTGCTCGGTGTCGCCGGACCGCTTCAGGGCGCGCAGCCTGGTGTCGTCCGCCCGGAAGTGGCCGTAGCGGGCCAGCACGTCCTGGTAGGCGGGGCGCTCGGCCCCGGTGGCGTAGCCGGCCGGTGCGAGCAGGGTGTCGAGGCGTTTGACGAGGCCGTCGAACTGCTTCTGGTCGGCGGCGCCGAAGGCCGTGTCGTGGACGAACCAGCGGCTCTCGGACGCCGCCGCCTGCGCGGCGACCGCGCGGGCCTCGGCCAGCCGGGTCCAGGGCCGCAGCCCCTGCCCGTCGGCGGCGTTCACCGCGTCGGCGGTGGCGGACAGCGCGAGACCGCCGGCGAGGGTCACGGCGACCGCCGCGGCGGTCGCGGCCAGCAGCGCCGGGTTGAAGCGCCTGCGGTATTCGCGCGCCATGTCCCACTGCCACCACAGCAGCACCGCGATCGCGGCCAGGCCCACTCCCCAGACGACCAGGGTCCAGCGGGCGGCGGCGTCGTGGGCCGCGGCGCGCTGGTCGTCGGCCTGCCGCTGGTAGGCCGCGGACAGCGCGTCGGCGGCGGGCAGCAGCTGGTCGTGCATGACGTTGCCCGCCTGAACGTTCATGGCGACGGCGAAGCGCGGCGGGTGGCCCGCGACCGGGTCGGGGTCCTGCTCGGCGACGTAGGCGGCCCGGCCGCTGAGGTCGTCGTAGCGGCCGAGGCCGTTGAGCAGGTCGGCGACCGCCTGCCCCTGGTCGCGGTCGGCGCCGAGCTGCCGCAGCAGGTCGCTGACCTGGCCGCGGCGCTGCTGTGCGGTGATCAGGGCGTTGAGCTGGTTGCCGACGATGACGTCAGGGTCGTTCGCGGAGTGGCCGGGTGCGAGGGTGTCGGCGCGCTGCGCGTCGAGGTCGGCGAGCGCGAAGCGCAGCTGGACGGCGACCGCGGCCCGTTCCGTGACGGTGGTGCGCAGCCGGGCGGTGTCGTGCCGCACGCCGGCCGCGCCGACCACGGCGACCGTGCACAGCGCGCCGAGCACGGCCAGGGACGCGACGGTGCGGACGCCGAGCCGGCGCGGGCCGGCGCCCAGCAGCCGCAGCCGCCGGCGCGGCCGGTACGACTCCGGCCTGACCGCGGGAGCGGGGGCGGTGGCGGTGGCCGCCGGGGCCGTGGCCTCCGCCGGCGCCGTTGCCGTTGCCGTCTGAGACGTCGTCATACCGCGAAGCTAGGCGCGGGCCGCGAAAGCCCGGTGTCCCCGGGGCGACCGCCGGGTGTCCTGGCCGTAACAGAACCGCAGCGAAGCCGTGGGGACCGCCGCCCGTGCCGGGCGCGGGCCGACGCGGTGTCAGGGGCCTTCCGCGGGCGGGTCCTGCGGCGCCTCCGCACGCCACAGCGGGTGCTCCTCGCGTGCCCACCAGCGCGGCACGTAGCCGGTGCGCAGTCCGCGCCGCGCCTCCGGGTCGATGCCGGCGAACCACACGTGCCCGGTGATGCCCGCGGCGAAGGCCAGCGCGAGCCAGTCGTGCACGAAGGTCGAGCCGGTGCGCCACACCAGCGGGGACAGCCGGGGGAACCACATGAGCACCCCGGTGCCCGCCATGATCAGCAGCGCGCCGGTGGCGAAGGCGGCATAGAGCTTCTGGCCTGCGTTGAACTTGCCCGCAAGGCTGGGCTCCCGGCGCCGGCGGCGCAGGGCGGTGCCCAGCCAGCGCCAGTCGTGCGGGAAGAAGCGGCCGAGGCGGCCCAGGTCGCTGCGGAAGGCCCGGGAGAGCAGGCCGAGCAACACCGGCGCGGGCACCGCGATCCCGGAGTACTCATGCAGGGTGACCAGGGTCCTGCGGCGGCCGACGATCTCGGCGAGCGGCGGGAAGTACAGGCAGGCGCCGGTCAGCACGCACACGCCGAGCAGCCAGCTCACCGAGCGGTGCACCCACTTCTCGGCGGGGGTGAAGCGGCGCAGCCTGGTGGTCAGGGTGTCACGAGGTGGGGTCATCACCGCGACCGTTCGACTTGCCGACCCAGGCGTCCACGTCGTAGCCGTAGCGCTCCCAGTAGCCGGTCTCGACGTCCTTGGTGACGGTGATGCCGGACAGCCATTTCGCGGACTTGTAGAAGTACATGGGCGCCGCGTAGAGCCGGACGGGGCCGCCGTGGGCGGCGGTGACCGGCTTGTCGTTCATGGTGAGCGCGACGAGGATGTCGGCGCGGCGGGCCTGGTCGAGGGTCAGGCTCTCGGTGTAGACGCCGTCGAAGCAGGTGAAGTGGACGGCGGTGCCGCCCGAGCGCACCCCCGCGGCGTCCAGCAGCGTGGACAGCCGCACCCCGGAGAAGGCGGTCTTCGGCACCCGCCAGCCGGTGACGCACTGGACGTCGCGCACCAGTCGGGTCTGCGGCAGGGCGCGCAGGTCGGCGAGCCGGTAGCCGGCGGGCCTGTCGACCAGGCCGCCGACGGTCAGCTTGTAGTCGCTCTCGCCGCGGTGCGGGATGGAGTTGGACACGGAGTAGAAGCGGAATCCGCCGCCGCCCGGCAGCAGTCCGGTGACCCCGGTGGGGTCCTTCGCGCTGACCGAGGCGAGGACGCTGTCCAACTTGTCCTGGACGGTGCCGCCGACGCCCACGCCGACCGCGCCGAGCCCGAGCATGCCCAGGACGACGCGCCGCCCCACGGGGGTGCCGCGGCCCTCTTCCGAGGGCTTCTGCTGTGCTGCGGGCGGTTCTTCCGGTGCCCTCACCGGCGGCGTGCGGTCGTCCATGCCTCGATTCGAGCACGCGAGGCGCCGTCTGGCCAGGGCTGCTTCCGCGGCGTCAGAATTCCGTCACATCCGCGGTGTCCGCGCGGGCCTCTTCCACGGCGGCGAGCAGTCCCGCCAGGGCCTCGCCGAAGGCGGCGGGGCGCTCCAGGTTGGGCAGGTGCCCCGCGCCGTCGATGACGGCGAGCCGCGCGCCGGGGATGCGCCGGTGCAGGTACTCGGCGTCGGCGACGGGCGTGAAGACGTCGTCGCTGCCGACGACGACCAGGGTGGGGACGGCGATGCCCGGCAGCGTCGGGGTGTAGTCGGGGCGCTCCGCCCGGCCGCGCAGCGCGGCTGCGGCGCCCTCGGGCGAGGCGGCCAGCATCATGCCGAGCACGTGCGCTGCCACGTCGGGCAGGTCCGCGACCGTCGCGGGCGACACCATCGAGTCCAGCACCTCGTGGGCGTAGTCGGACATGCCGTCGCGCAGCAACTGGTCGGCCCGCTCGTTGCGTTCCTTTTTGCCGTGCTCGGTCTCGCCCTGCGCGAAGGTGTCGGCAAGGACGAGGCCTGCGACCCGCTCGGGGAAGAGCCGGTGGAATTCCAGCACGATCTGACCGCCCATCGACAGCCCGCACAGCACGGCCCGCCGCTCGCCGAGGTGGTCGAGCAGCCCCGCGAGGTCCTCGGCGAAGGTGCTCAGCGGTGTCACGCCGGGGACGACCTGGGTGCCGCCGTAGCCGCGCAGGTCGGGGGTGACGACCCGGTGGCCGGGTGCCGCGTCCTGCTGGGGGCGCCACATGGTGCGGTCGAAGGGGTGGCCGTGGACCAGCAGCAGGGCGGTGCCGCCGCTCCCCGTGTCGTCGTAGGCCATGCTGATGCCGTTGATGAATGCGCTGCTCACCTGGGTTTTTCCCCTCTCCGGGCCGATGGTTCGATGCTAGGCACGGGGTATTTGCGAGGGCAATGATCTGATTTGATCTCGGTGTAATACGGTGGCGCGGGACGGGTCTGACATGGGCCTCGGAGCGGGGGTGCGGGCATGGTGCGGGACTTCCGTCGGGCGGCGGACGCGGTGGCGGCGCAGATCGCCGCGGGACGGCTGCGGCCGGGCGACCGGCTGCCGACGCAGCGGGCGTTCGCACGGCGGCACGGCATCGCCGAGTCGACGGCGAGCCGGGTCTACGCCGAACTCGCCCGCCGCGGCCTGGTCACCGGCGAGGTGGGCCGCGGCACGTTCGTACGCGCGGCGGGGCCGGCCGCGGACCCCGCACTGGCGGAACCCGCGGCGGCCCGGGTGGACCTGGAGCTGAACTACCCCGTCTCCGCGGGCCAGTCGGAGCTGCTGGCGGCGGGACTGGCCCGGCTGGCGCGGCCCGACGTGCTGGCCGCCGCCCTGCGTCCGTCGGGCGCCGCGGGCACACCTGCCGCGCGTGCTGCGGTCGCCGGGCTGCTGGCACGGCCGGGCTGGTCGCCCGACCCCGACGCGGTGCTTTTCGCGGGGAACGGCAGGCAGGCCATCGCCGCCGCGCTGGCCGCGCTGGTCAGGCCCGGCGGCCGGGTCGGTGTGGAGGCGCTGACCTATCCGGTGGTGAAGGCGGTCGCGGCACGGCTCGGCATCACGCTGGTGCCGCTGGAGTGCGACGGTGAGGGCCTGCTGCCCGGCGCGCTGGCCGCGGCCCACCGGGCCTCGCCGCTGGGCGCGGTCTACGTCCAGCCGACGCTGCACAACCCGCTGGGCACCACGATGCAGGACCGGCGCAGGGCCGAACTGGCCGCGGCATTGCGGGAGACGCGGCTGACCGCCGTCGAGGACGCGGTCTGGTCCTTCCTGCGCGAGGACGCGCCGCCGCCGCTCGCGGCCTACGCACCGGAGCGGGTGGTCCTGGCGGACAGCACCTCCAAGCGGCTCGCGCCCGGTCTGACGGTGGGCTTCGCCGTCGCCCCGCCAGGGCTGCGCGCCCCGGTGAGCGCGGCGCTGCGCTCGGGCGGCTGGGCCGCGGCCGGTTACGCCCTCGCCGCGGTGACCGGCTGGCTGTCCGACGGGTCCGCGACGACGATCGCCGCCGCCCGGCGGTCCGACGCGCGCCACAGGCAGCAGATCGCGGCGGACGCCCTGGCGGGCCTTGCGACGGGGTCCGGACCTGGTTCGTACTTCTGCTGGTGGGAGCTGCCGGCCCCGTGGCGCGCCGACACCTTCGTCGCCGCGGCGGCCCGGCACGGCATCGCGGTCACCCCGGCGGCGTCCTTCGTCGTGGGGCCGCACCGCACGCCGGCGGCGGTGCGGCTGGGGCTCGCCTCTCCCCCGCCGGAGGTGCTGCGCCGGGCGCTGACGACGCTGGCGGACCTGGCGCGGACCGGCCCCGACGATGTCGCGCCGGAGTAAGGATCCCGCCGGTCGGCGGTGCGGCCGGCCGCCCGCCGGATTCCGGATCGGCCAGGAGCTGAGCGGAAAGCGCTGGTCAAAGCCACCTGTCGCGACGAGTTGCGGGATTCCCCACATCGGGTGACGCTGATATCGCATCACGGAGTGCTGTAGCAGTCACTCTACGCAGTTTCGCTCAGGTGTTCCCATCGGAGCGGCGAAAGACCGGACCCCGCGAAGCGGAGCACGGCCCAGCCGCGGAGGGAGTCGCAGCCGTGATCATGCAAGCCGACCAGACCGACAGGACCGACCCGACCCACCGAACCGAACGCGAGTGCACCCTGGAACTGGAGGCGCACCCGTACCGGATCCAGCAGATCCGCCGCATCGTGTCCGCGCAGCTGCGCTACTGGCGGCTCGATCCGCTGATCGAGCCCGCGTCGAGTGCCACCAGCGAACTGCTGGCGAACGTGCACCGGCACGCCAAGCCCGACAAGAAGTGCGGTGTACGGCTGACCCTCGCCGACGACCGCCTCACCGTGGCCGTCTCCGACCACGACCCGCGGCTGCCGCAGCTGCGGCCGGTCGAGCCGATGGCCACCACAGGACGCGGCCTGACGATGGTCGAGGCGATGAGCGACAGCTGGGGCACGGACCTGCTCCCCGAGGACGCGGGCAAGGTCGTGTGGTTCGTCCTGCGCACCCCGCTCGCCGTGCCGACCCTGGTGCCGCTGAAGACCTCCGTGCCGTTCGAGCGCGCACTGCCAGAGCCCGAGCCGCTGCCCGAGGCGGTCGCCGTCGCCGCCGCGGCCTGACCGCCGGCGCCCGGTGCACCCGGTGAACGCGCCGACGCATCCGCAGGCACCCTGCCGGCCGGGCGCCGCCTCCCCACCAGGAGGCGGCGCCCGGCCCACGTGTGCGGCGGCACGTCACTCGGTGGCGATGGCCCGCAGGATGTCCAGCCGCGCCGCCCGCCGGGCCGGGCGCCAGCCCGCGAGCATCCCGGCGGCCACACCCACCAGCAGCACCACGGCCAGCGGCAGCGGCGGGACCGCGAAGGCGCCGGTGCCCGACCCGTCGGTGGCCTTGACCAGCGCCCAGCCCAGGAAGGTGCCCAGGCCCAGCCCGCCCGCGGTGCCGAAGGCGGCCACCACGACCGACTCCCAGCGCACCATCGCCCGCAGCTGGCCGCGGGTCTGCCCGACCGCGCGCAACAGGCCCAGCTCCCGGGTGCGTTCGTGCACCGCGAGGGTGAGGGTGTTGGCGATGCCCAGCAAGGCGATCAGCACGGCGAGCGCCAGCAGCGCGTAGATCAGGGTCAGGAAGGTGTCGATGCCCGCGGCGGACGACGTGGCGTACTCGCTCTTGGTCTGCACGTCCGGCGACCCGAAGGCGGTGACCGCCTCGGTGACCGCCGCCTTGCCCTGTGCCGTGGAGACCCCGTCGCGGAAGTCGATGGCGACGAGCGTGTCCTTGTCCTGGACCCGGTGCGGCTCCCATGCCGCGCGGCTGATCAGGTAGTTGCCGGCAAGGCCCGCCTGGTCGTAGACCGCGCCGACGGTGAAATCGACGCGCGTGCCGTCGGCGAAGGTCAGCGGGACCCTGCTGCCCGCGGCCAGGCCGCGCTTGTCGGCCTCGTCCTTGGCCACCGCGATCTGCGTGGTGCCCAGGTGCGCGAGCGAGCCCTGCACCTTGCCCAGGTCCAGCAGCCTGGACAGCGCCGCCGGGTCGGTCACCGTGAGCCTGCGGCCCGCCCCGTCCACCTCGGCGACGCCGACACCGAGGCCGACCGAGTCCTGGACCTCGGGCAGCTCGGCCACCGTGGTGGCCAGCTGCGGGCTCAGGCCCGCGCCGCCCGCCCCGTAGACCTGGGCGCTGATGGCGACGTCGCCGGCGAAGGAGCGGTCCACCGTCTGGTTCAGCGTCGCCTTCATCGACGCGCCGAGTACGGTGAAGACCGACACGACGGCCACGCCGATCATCAGCGCGGTCGCGGTGGCCGCGGTCCGCTTGGGGCTGCGCAGCGCGTTACGGCGGGCCAGCGACCCGGTCACCCCGCGCAGCCGGCCGACCGGCGCGCCCAGCACCCGTACCGCCACCGACGACGCGACCGGGCCGAGCACCACGAAGGCGGCCAGCGTCAGGACTGCGCCGAGCGCGGTGAGCGGCAGGTTGGGGCCTGCCGCGGCCCCGCCGACGGTCATGGCGACGCCCGCGACGGCGGTGCACAGGCCGATGGCGGCGCGGCGCCGGGAGCCGCCCGAGGTGTCGGTGGCGCTCTCCCGCAGCGCGGCGACCGGCGCGGTCCGCCCGGCGCGCACGGCCGGCGAGGCCGCGGACCCGAGGCAGACCAGCAGGCCCACGGCCAGCGGAACCGCCAGGGCCAGGACGTGGATCTGCAGCGCGCCCTTGGGGAAGGGGAAGCCGACCGCGGGGAAGAGCGCCTGCAGGCCTGCCGCGATGCCGATGCCGCCGAGCAGCCCTGCGGCGGTGGCGAGCACCGCGACCGCGGCGGCCTCGGCCATGGTCGAGCCGAGCACCTGGCGGCGGGTCGCGCCGAGAGCCCGCAGCAGGGCGTTCTCCCTGGTGCGCTGGGCCACGACGATCGCGAAGGTGTTGTGGATGCTGAAGGTGGCCACCAGCAGGGCGATGCCCGCGAAGACGGTCAGCAGGGTGGTGAAGATGTCGAGGAAGGCGCCGGAGGTGCTCTCCTGCGTCTCGTCGCTCGCCTGGGTTCCGGTGATGGCCTCGTAGTGCGCGGGCAGCACCTTGGCGACCCGCTCGGTGAGCTGCTGCTGGCTGATCCCGGGACCCGCCCTGACCTTGATGGTGGTGGCCTCGCCCGGCTTGGGCATCAGGTAGCGCTCGGCGTCCGCCCTGGTCATGCCCGCGTAGGTGGTCTGGCCCTCGCCGTCCTCGTTGCCGAAGGTGGCCACGCCGACGACGGTGACGTGCACCGGGTCGGGGGTGCGCAGCAGGGTGCGGTCGCCGATCTCCAGGCCGCCGCGCCTGGCCGCGTCCCGGTTGACCACGATCTCCCCCGGGGCCTTCGGCGCGTGGCCCTCGACGAGCTTGTACGGGTTCAGGCCCGGCTCGTCGATCCAGTTGCCCGCGACCGTGGGACCCCTGGTGTCCAGGGACTTGCCGTCCGCCTTGACCAGTTCGCCCGCGCCCTCGATGACGGGGGCGACCGCGGCGACGCCCGGCACCTTGCGGATCGCGTCGACCAGGCCGGTCGGCACAGGTTCGCGGGTCCCCTGGCCGGGGCCGGGTCCCGGGCCGGATGCCGTGACCTCGTCGGCACCGCGCACGACGGTGTCCGTACCGCTGTTGGCGTCGGCGAAGAGCTTGCCGAAGCTGGCCCGCAGCGTGTCGCCCATCACCATGGTGCCCGCCAGGAAGGCGACACCGAGGAAGACGGCGACGAAGGTGCCGGCGAAGCGCCGCTTGTGGGCGCGCAGTCCTGCCAGGCCGATACGCAGCGAGGCCCGGCCGGCGCCGGTGGACGCGCTGCGCGAACCCGCGGGGGTGCCGCCTGCGCGCGTGGGGCTGTTCATGAGGACGTGCCTCCCCCGCCGGCCGGGCGGCCGTCGAAGGCCTTCGTGTCGAAGGCCTTCATCCGGTCGAGGACGCGGCCCGCGGTGGGCGCGGTCATCATGTCGACAAGTCGCCCGTCTGCGAGGAAGACCACCTCGTCGGCGTGGGCGGCCGCGACCGGGTCGTGGGTGACCATGACGACGGTGCGGCCCATGTCGTGCACCGCCCGGCCGAGCAGGGCGAGGACCTCGCCGCCCGAGCGCGAGTCGAGGTTGCCGGTCGGCTCGTCGGCGAAGACCACCTCGGGGCGGCCGGCCAGCGCCCTGGCCACCGCGACCCGCTGCTGCTGGCCGCCGGACAGCTCGCTCGGGCGGTGCCGCAGCCGGTCGCGCAGCCCGACGACGTCGATCAGCGCGTCGATCCACTCGGCGTCCGGGCGCCGCCCCGCGAGGTCCAGCGGCAGCGTGACGTTCTCCGCGACGGTCAGCGTCGGGACCAGGTTGAAGGCCTGGAAGACGAAGCCGATCCGCTCCCTGCGCAGCAAGGTCAGCTGCCGGTCGCCCAGCGTGCCCAGCTCGGTGCCGCCGATCCAGGCCGACCCCGAACTGAGCGAGTCCAGTCCCGCGGCGCAGTGCATCAGCGTGGACTTGCCGGACCCGGACGGGCCCATGATCGCGGTGAAGCGCCCGGCGGGGAAGCCGACGGTCACCCCGTCCAGCGCCCGTACGGCAGCGTCGCCCGTGCCGTAGACCTTGGCCGCGTCCACGACCCGGGCCGCGGTGCCGTCCTCGGCGCCCGCGGCCGGGCCGGGACCGGTGTGGCGTGCCGTCAGCCCGCTCACTGCGCACCGCCCTTGGGGCCGCGGGAGCCGCGCGGGTCACGCGCGAAGTGCTCTTCGAGCACCGACATCCGCCGCCAGTACTCCTCCTCGTCGATCTCGCCGGAGGCGAACCGCCGTCCGAGCACCGCCATCGGGCTGTGCTCGGCGGTCGCCGCCGGCCTGGACTGCTGCCACGGTGCGCCGCGCCCGCGCCACACCGTGCGGCGCAGCACGGTGATCACGGCGGCCACCGCGAACACCCAGATCAGCGGGAAGAGCAGGATCCACGGGCCGGGGCCGCCCCCGTCGTGCCAGGCCAGGGTGTTCATGGTCGTCATCTCCTCGGTCGTGCCGGCTTCTCCCGACACCACCGAGCCTGGCTTTTCCCGCCGCTGAAATCGTCGTACGGCCAGCGGCACCGCGGCTGCTCCCGGCGGAGTACGCACGGGCCGCCCGCAAGTGCGCGGCGCTCCCCCGCTGCCCGCAGGACCGCGGAGCAGCCGCCGCTTCCCGCGGGCTCAACCGCCGCTTCCCGCGGGCTCAGCCGCCGAGGGCCGCGAGCGGGTCGTCGAGCACCGGCTGCCAGGCCAGTTCTGCCGCACCGACCAGGCTGTTGTGATCGAGTGCGCAGGCCAGCACCGGTACGCCGCCGCTGCGGCCCCACAGGCTGTGGTCGGCCACCACCGCGCGCAGCGCCTCGGGGTCGGCGTCGAGCAGGTGGCGGTGCAGGCCGCCGAGCAGGATGCGGTCGGGGTTGAGGACGTTGACCATGCCCGCGAGGCCGCGGCCCAGCCGGTCGATCAGGACGTGCGCCGCAGACTTGACGGCCGGGTCGGCGTACTCCGTGCGGAGCAGGTCGCGGCACTGTTCGAGCAGCGACACCTCGGGGCCCGGGTCGCGGCCTGCCGCTTCGAGGAAGGCCAGCGGGTCCGCCTCGACGTCCAGGCAGCCGCGGCTGCCGCAGTGGCAGGGGCGCCCGTCGGGCTGCACGGTGAGGTGGCCGACCTCCAGCGCCAGGCCGGAACTGCCGGTGTGCAGGCGGCCGTCGAGGACCAGGGCGCCGCCGACGCCGCGGTGCCCCGAGGCGACGACCAGCAGGTGCTGGGCGCCGCGCCCCGCGCCGTGCCGGTGTTCGGCGAGCGCGGCCACGTTGACGTCGTTGCCGACGAAGGAGGCGACCGGTTCGCCGCCGGGGCCGAGGATGCCCACCCGGGCGATCTGGCCGGCGAAGACCTCGCGCACCGGGGCGCCCGCGGGCCAGGCCAGGTGCAGCGGGTTGAGCGCGGTGCCCTCGGGCTCGGCGACCGCGGACGGCACCGCGAGGCCCGCGCCGACGCAGACCCGCCCCGACCCGTGGAGCAGCCCCGCGCCCGCCTCGACGACCGCGCCCAGCACGTGCGCCGGGTCGGCCGGCACGGTCATGGAGCCGGGTGCGGTGGCCACGATCTCCCCGCCGAGGCTCACCAGCGCGGCCCTGAAGCCGTCCGCGTGGACCTGCGCGGCCAGCACGACCGGCCCCTGCGGTGCCACGTCGAGCCGGTGCGAGGGGCGGCCCTGCGCGCCGGAGGGGCCGCTGGGCCGGGTGTCCACCCGGATGAGCCCCAGTGCCTCCAGCTCGGCGGCGACCGCGCCCGCGGTGGCGCGGGTCACTCCGAGTTCCGCGGTGAGCAGTGCGCGGGTCGCCGCGCGGCCGGTGTGCACGAGGGAGAGCGCGGGACCGAGTGCACCGCGGCCCCGCTCAAGCCTTGTCCGAATCTGTGTCACCCCCCTATTCTGACTTTGTGCCGACGGTAAACAAAATAGGGACGACCCGGGGCCGATCCCGCCGAACTCCCGCAACCGACCCTGTCCTGCGCCGCCTGCGCATCGCCCTGACCGTCTTCTTCGCCGTCGACGGCTTCCTCTTCGCCGGCTGGGTGGTGCGCATCCCGGCCATCAAGGCCCAGGTCGGCGCCTCCGCCGGCCAGCTGGGCCTGGCGCTGCTCGGCGTGTCCGCGGGCGCGGTCGCCACGATGGTGCTCACCGGGCGGCTCTGCCGCCGGTTCGGCAGCGACCGGGTCACCGTGGCCACCGGCATCGTGATGTCGCTGAGCATCGCCCTGCCGCCCCGAACGCACTCGGCACTCGCACTCGGCCTGGTCCTGCTGGTGTTCGGCGTATCGTACGGCGGTCTCAACGTCGCCATGAACAGCGCCGCCGTCGAACTCGTCGCGGCACTGCGCCGCCCGGTGATGTCCAGCTTCCACGCCGCCTACAGCTGCGGCAGCCTCGTCGGCGCAGGTCTGGGCGGACTTCTGGCGCCGCACCTGTCGCCCGCCGACCACCTGCTGCTGCTCACCGCCCTCGGGCTGCTCACCGTCGGCTTCGCCGGGCGCGTCCTGCTGGCCCACCCGATCGGGGGACAGCCCGAAGGCGTCGACACCGTGGCCGCGGCGCCAGGCGCCGGACCGCGCGGCACCCGCAGCGCCACCCTGCTGGTCGTCGTCTTCGGCCTGATCGCGACCTGCTCGTCCTACGGGGAGGGCGCACTTGCCGAGTGGGGGCCGCTGCACATCCAGCAGGACCTGCACGGCGGCCCGGGCATCGCGGCGGCCGGATACGCGGCGGTCGCGGCGGCCATGACGCTGGGCCGGCTGTCCGGCACCGCGCTGCTGGAACGCCTCGGCCAGACCCGGGTCCTGGTCCTCGGCGGGCTCACGGCGGCCGGCGGCATGCTGCTCGGCGCGCTGGCGCCGGTGATCCCGCTGGTGATCCTGGGCTTCGCGCTCACGGGCATCGGCCTGGCCAACAGCTTCCCGACCGCCATGGCCAGGGCAGGCGCGCTGACCGGACCCAGCGGTGTGGCCGCCGCGTCCACCTTCGGCTACGGGGGCATGCTGCTCGGCCCGCCCTCGATCGGCTTCCTCACCGACGCCGCCGGGCTGCCGATCGCGCTGACCACGGTGGCGGCGCTCGCCGCGGTCGCGGCGGGGATCGCGTATGCGGTACGCAACAGCGGGCGCCCGGCGTAAGGGTGCATGCTGGGGGCCTGCCGCGGGAGACCGCCGCCCGCGGCAGGCCCGAGGAGGAGGAGGAGCGATGCGCATACCGACCTGGCTGACCGACGCCACCCGCCCGGTGCACCGGGAGCGGGTGTCCCGGATCTACCTGCTGATGGTCGGCGTCGCGACGGCGCTGCTGCTTCTGGACACGGCACTGGTCTCGCACCGGCACGCTTCGCCGGTGGCCTTCCTGCTGCTGGTGGTGACCCTGCCGTGGACGCCGCTGCTGTGGTCGCTCGCCGCCTCGGTGGGCGGGCTGGACGTCCAGACGACGGCCTTCGGCTGGACGGGCTGGACCCTCGCGGTGGCCTCCGCCCTGGTCTCGGCCGTCGTCAACGCCCTGCTGCTCGGCTACGCGGCCCGGATCGCCCGCCGCCGGAAGGTCACACCTGGGCGGGCTTGACCAGCATCCGCTCCAGCACGGCGCGGTGGCCCGGCTTGGCCTGCTCGTAGCGGCGCCGGCCGCTGTCGGTGATGCCCACGGAGACGCCGCGCCGGTCCTCGCTGCAGATGCCGCGGTCGACGAGGCCCTCCTTCTCCAGCCTGGCGACCAGCCGCGACAGCGCGCTCTGGCTCAGATGCACCCGGTCGGCCAGCTCCTGCACACGGAAGGTGCAGCCGCCGTCGGCAGGGTCGCCGGCGAGGACGTCGAGCACCTCGAAGTCACTCGCGCAGAGCCCGTACTGATGCAGCTCACGGTCGAGTTCGCACGCGGTGCGCGCGTGGATGGCGAGGATCTCCCGCCACTCGCGCTCCAGCGCCCGCTCACCCTTGTCCATGGTCATGCCCGCAGGGTAGCAGAAAACGGACCCCGATGCACGAACATTAAGTGCACTTGCATCTGATGCGTATGCATGTAATGTACGCCCCATGACCTCTCCGTCTACTCCGTCCACTACCGTCCCCCGGACCGAAGAGCGATGGAGCGCCCTGCAGTGGGGCACACTCTTCGTGCTCTGCGGCGCGCTGTTCCTCGACGCACTCGACGTCTCGATGGTCGGCGTGGCGCTCCCCTCGATCGGCGACGACCTCAACCTGTCCACCAACTCCCTGCAGTGGGTCGTCAGCGGCTACATCCTCGGTTACGGCGGGCTCCTGCTCCTCGGCGGCCGGGCGGCCGACCTGCTCGGCAGGCGGCGCGTCTTCCTCGTCGCGCTCGGCGTCTTCGCCGTGGCCTCGCTGCTCGGCGGTCTCGTCGACTCGGGCTCGCTGCTGATCGCCACCCGCTTCGTCAAGGGCCTGAGCGCGGCCTTCACCGCGCCCGCGGGCCTGTCCATCATCACCACCACCTTCGCCGAGGGTCCGGTGCGCAACCGCGCCCTGACCATCTACTCCAGCTGCGGCGCCACCGGCTTCTCCATGGGCCTGGTGCTCTCCGGCTTCCTGACCGAGGCGGGCTGGCGCTGGACCATGCTGCTGCCCGCGCCGGTCGCGCTGATCGCCCTGATCGCCGGCCTGAAGCTCATCCCGAAGTCCCCTCGGGAGAGCACGAAGGGCAGAGGCTACGACCTTCCCGGCGCCGTCACCGGCACCGCGTCGATGCTGCTGCTGGTCTTCACCGTGGTCTCCGCGCAGAGCGCCGGGTGGGCCTCGGCCCGCACGCTCGGCTCCTTCGCCGGGGTCGCGGCGCTGCTCGCCGCGTTCGTCGTCACCGAGCAGCGGTCCGCGCACCCGCTGATCAGGCTCGGCGTGCTCCGCTCGTCCAACCAGGTCCGGGCCAACCTCGGAGCCGCGACCTTCTTCGGCTCCTACGTCGCCTTCCAGTTCCTGGTCACGCAGTACCTGCAGAACGTGCTCGGCTACAGCGCCATGCAGACCGCGCTCGCCTTCCTGCCCGCCGGCTCGCTGGTCGCGATCCTGTCCACCCGGATGGGTCCGATCGTCGACCGGTTCGGCACCCCGAGGGTGATCGCCGCCGGCTTCGTCGCGCTCGTCACCGGATACGCGCTCTTCCTGCGGATCGACCTGCACCCGAACTACGCGGCGGTGATCCTGCCGTCGATGCTGCTGCTGGGTGCCGCCTTCGCACTGGCCTTCCCCTCGCTCAACATCCAGGCCACCAACGGGGTCAAGAACGAGGAGCAGGGCATGGTCTCCGGCCTGCTCAACACCTCCTTCCAGGTCGGCGGGGCGATCTTCCTGGCCGTCGTCACGGCGGTGGTCACCGCCCACGCCGGCGGACCTGCGGGCGGCAAGCAGGCCATCCTGGACAGCTACCGGCCCGCCCTGTGGGTGGTCGCCGGGATCGGCGTGGCCGGCCTGCTGCTCACCCTCACCGGCCTGCGCAGGCGGCGGCCGTCGTACGGCATCCTCGTCGCGTCCTCGGCCGAGGACGAGGCGCGGCGGGCCGCGCGCGGTGAGGGCTCGGTGTCTGACTCCGGGTCCGGCTCCGGCTCCGTGGAGGTTGCGTCTTCCACCTCGGCGTCGGCCGCCCCTGGCTCCGCTTCCGGCTCGGGGAGGGCGGGGCGCGACTGACCCGGGGCGTGTCCGCGGACACGCGGCGGGCACGCAATGGGTACTCGCTGGGTACGCCTTCCGCCGCCGGCCCGGTCCCGCACGCTCTGTGCGGGGCCGGGCCGGCGGCGGCGGTGCGGACGCGTGACCGCGGACGTGGGGTGAGGGGGTCGGCGGTACGGGGCCGCGCCGATGGTACGAGGGCGCGGCGGTGGTACGGGGCGGGCTCCGTCCGGCGTCAGCCGAGCCAGCCCGGGCGTACGAGACCGGACTCGTAGGCCAGGACGACCAGTTGGGCGCGGTCCCGGGCTCCCAGTTTGACCATGGCCCGGCTCACATGGGTCTTCGCGGTGAGCGGGCTGACCACCAGGCGGCGGGCGATCTCCTCGTTGGACAGGCCGATGCCGGCCAGGGCCATCACCTCGCGTTCCCGCTCGGTGAGCTGGTCGAGGGCGCCGGCCGCCGCCGGCTCCTTGGAGCGGGCGGCGAATTCGGCAATGAGCCGCCGCGTGACGCCGGGCGAGAGCAGCGCGTCGCCGTCCACCACGGCACGGACCGCCCGCAGCAGCTCGGCCGGCTCGGTGTCCTTGACCAGGAATCCCGAGGCCCCGGCGCGGATGGCCTCGAAGACGTACTCGTCCAGCTCGAAGGTGGTCAGCACGACCACCTTCACCTCCGCCAGGGCGGCGTCCCCGGTGATGTGGCGCGTCGCGGCCAGACCGTCCATCACCGGCATGCGGATGTCCATCAGCACCGCGTCCGGGCGCGCCTCGCGTACTGTGCGCAGCGCCTCCTGCCCGTCGGCCGCCTCCCCGACGACCTCGATGTCGCTCTGCGCGTCCAGCAGCGCCCGGAAGCCGGCCCGCACCAGCACCTGGTCGTCGGCCAGCACCACTCGGATCATGGACGCTCGTCCCCCGCTCTCATCCCGGCTGCGCCGTCCGTGCCTGCACCGCCGACGGCTCCCTGCTGCTGTTGTCCTTGCTGCTGTTGCTGTTGCTGTTGCTGCTTTTGCTCCCGCTCCCGGCTCTGCCCTGACCGGGAGCTGCCTTGCTGCGGCTCGGCCGGTGCGGTCCGCGCGGGGGCGGCCCGGACGCGGGCCGGGTCGGCGGGCGCCGGTTCTGCGGGGGGCTCGGGGGCGCCGAGGGGGAGGCGGGCCAGGACGCGGAAGCCGCCGTCCGGGCGCAGCCCGGTCTCGACGGTGCCGCCCAGCGCGGCCGCACGCTCGCGCATGCCGACCAGGCCGTTGCCGCCGCCGCTCTCGCCGCCGGCCACCGCCGGCCCCTCGTCGTCCACCTGTACCTGCACACAGCCCGGCAGGTAGCCCAGGGCGATGCGGGCGATGCGCGATCCGGAGTGCCGCACGACGTTGGTCAGCGCCTCCTGGACGATACGGAAGGCGGCCAGGTCGGCGCCGGGGGGCAGCGGCACCGGCTCGCCCTCGACGCTCACCTCGGTGCGCAGCCCGGCCGACGCCGCCTGCTCCAGCAGTTCGGGCAGCCGGTCGAGCCCGGGGGCCGGCGCCCGCGGTGCCTCGCCGGGTGCGCGCAGCGTGCTGAGCACCTGCCGCACCTCTCCCAGCGCTTCCTTGCTGGCCGCCTTGATGGTGGTCAGGGCGGTGCGGGCCTGTTCCGGCCGCTCGTCCATCAACG
Source organism: Actinacidiphila bryophytorum (assembly GCF_016916835.1). Lineage (GTDB taxonomy): Bacteria > Actinomycetota > Actinomycetes > Streptomycetales > Streptomycetaceae > Actinacidiphila > Actinacidiphila bryophytorum. Next base: position 100,868 of record NZ_JAFFIX010000021.1, read on the forward strand.
CCAGGGCCACCCCGGCCTGCACGTTGATCAGCGAGATGCTGTGCGCCAGGACGTCGTGCAGTTCCCGGGCGATCCGCATCCGCTCCTCGTCCACCTGGCGCCGCTCGGCCTCGGCCCGCTCCCGCCGCTCCCTGGCGATGCGCTCGCGCCGCACCCGGAAGAGCTCGGCCCCCGCGAGCACGGCGAGCAGCCAGGCTGCCGCGCCCGACAGCTCCTGCCAGGACGTGCGGCTGTCGCCGGACGGCGGCAGCCAGCGGTAGAGCCACTCGCCGACCAGGGTGTGGGCGGCGAAGGCGCTGCCGGCGATGACCAGTACGGCTCTGCGGTGCCCGGCGGCCACCGCGCTGAAGAAGGACACGACCAGGCTGGCGAAGACCGGTCCGTAGGGGTAGCCGAGGACGGTGTAGAGGAGGGTCACCACGGCGACGGCCGCGGCCACCTCGACCGGTTTGCGGCGGCGGAGCAGCAGAAGTGCGGGGCCGGCGAGCAGCAGCAGGTAGCCGAGCCAGTCGAGGTCGACGCGCAGCGTCTGGTGCCGCCCGGCCACGCCGGAGCCGGCGACCTGGACGAAGGCCAGCGCCAGCGCGGGCACCCAGAGCGAGGGCAGGCCCCGGCGGCCCCGGCCCGCGGGGAAGCGCCCGCGCTGCGGCGGCCCCGGCTGCACCTCGTACGTCATGCGTCCACGCTAGACCGCGGCCCGCGGGACCGGCGTCCGCTGCGCGGGGGCACTGCGGCTACTTCGCCGGGAGTACACCGCCCGCGACGACCGGTCCGGCCGCCTCCTCCGCCGCGGCGCCTTCGGGTATGGGGGTACCCCGGGAGTCCTCGCCGCCGGTCGGCAGCCCCACCTGTGCGGCGAGCGCGACCGCGGCCTGGTCGAAGAACTCGCCGCGCGCCTCCACAACCCGGTTGAACTGCCCGAAGACCTCGAAGCTGACGATGCCGAAGACCTGCGCCCAGGCGGCGACGAGTGCGGCGATCACCCGTATCGGCAGCTCGGGGGCCAGCTCGGCGGCGAGCCGTCCCGCGTCGGCGCGTACCGGCCCTGCGAGCGGCCGGCCGGTCGGCTCGCCGAGCACGCCCGCGGTGTGGGCGTCGCGGGCGACCGACACCAGCGCGAGGCCGACCCGGGAGGCGGGTGCCACGGTGTCCTGGGGCGCGGAGTAGCCGGGCACCGGCGAGCCGTAGATCAGGGCGTACTCATGGGGGTGGCCGACCGCCCAGTCGCGGGCGGCCCGGCAGACGGCGACCCAGCGGTCGACGGGTTCGGCGGCGGGCTGCCTGCGGTCGACCGCGGCCAGCGCCTCCTCGGCCGCCGCGCCGACCGCGTCGTAGGCGTCGATGATCAGCGCGGTGAGCAGGTCGTCGCGGCTGGGGAAGTAGCGGTAGAGGGCGGAGGACGCCATGCCCAGCTCGCGGGCGACCGCACGCAGCGACAGCCCCGCGGGGCCGTGCGCGCCCAGCTGCCGCGAGGCCTCTTCCTTGATGGCCGCGGTGATCTCCACCCGCGCCCGCTCCCTGGCTCCTCTGATCGCACTCATGGAGCCAGTGTGCCATCTCAGAGAGCGATGACCAAGAACGAGATCCCTGAAAAAATTGGAGAGCGGTGCTCTTGCTTTTGGCCGGGTGATCCGGGCACACTGTTCTCAAGCGAGAGCACCGCTCACAGAATCGGGAGAGTCCATCATGTCCGAGCAGGTCCAGCACGTTCAGAAGCCCGGCTGGTTCACCGTCAACGTCTTCAACCGCGCCGTCGCCTTCCTCACCCGCCGCGGTTTCAGCGTCTGGGGTTCGCGGGTGCTGGCGGTCCGCGGCCGCAAGAGCGGGGAGTGGCGGACGACCCCGGTCAACGTGCTCACCCTGGACGGCGAGCGCTACCTGGTCGCCCCGCGCGGCCACGTCCAGTGGACGCACAACATGCGGGCGGCCGGCGGCGGGCGGCTGTATCTGGGGAAGAAGACCGAGGAGTTCACCGCGGTGGAGGTCACCGACGACGACAAGACGCCGGTCCTGCGCGGATACCTCAAGCGCTGGAAGGCGGAGGTGGGCGTCTTCTTCGGCGGTGTCGGCGCGGATTCGACCGACGAGGAGCTGCGGGCCATAGCGCCCCGGCACCCGGTCTTCCGGATACGGCAGGCAGGCGAGGCCGAGGTCGGCAGCGCGGAGGGGAGCCGGAGCGCGGGCCGGTGACGGCGCCGGGGAGCGCGGACCCGTGCCCGCCGCCCCGGCCGCCGCCGGGCGCAGGCCGTCAGGCCCGGTTCACACTGTCCAGTGCCCGGCGGGCCATCGGGTGGGTGCGGACGAGTTCGGCCAGCGACCGCTTGCCGCGGGTGATGCCGGCGAAGGCGCGCCAAGCCGGCGGGAAGGTGGTGAGGGCCGCGTGCAGCAGTCCCGGGCGGCGTTCGAAGAGGGTGAGCATCCGGCGGCCGACGCCCATCTCGACGCCGAGGCCGGCTTTGACGGCGAAGGCGTAGTTGAGCGCCTGGCGGCGGGCGTCCACCGCGTCGTGCGACTCGGCGATGCGCACGGCCCACTCGCCCGCGAGCCGGCCCGAGCGCAGCGCGTAGGAGATGCCCTCGCGGGTCCAGGGCTCCAGCAGGCCGGCCGCGTCGCCGCAGACCAGCACCCGGCCGCGGGACAGCGGCGAGTCGTCGGCGCGGCAGCGGGTCAGGTGCCCGCTGGAGACGCTGGGCTCGAAGCCGGCCAGGCCGAGGCGGGCGATGAAGTCGTCCAGGTAGCGCTTGGTGGCGCCGCCGTCGCCGCGGGCCGAGATGACGCCGACGGTGAGGGAGTCGCCCTTGGGGAAGACCCAGCCGTAACTGCCGGGCAGCGGACCCCAGTCGATGAGGACCCGGCCGCTCCAGTCCTCCGCCACGGAGGCCGGGACGGGGATCTCCGCTTCGAGGCCGAGGTCGACCTGGTCGAGCTTGACCCCGACGTGGGCTCCTATCCGGCTGGCGCTTCCGTCGGCGCCGACCACGGAGCGGGCGTAGACGATCTCCTCGTCGCGCTTGCCCGCCGCTCCCCCGCTGCCGTTCACTATCACCGCAACCGTGCGCCGGTCGGGGACTCCTGGACCGTGCTGCTCCACCCGGGAGACGGTCACACCGGTGCGCACCTCGGCGCCGGCCTCGCGGGCCGCGTCGACCAGAGCTGCGTCGAATTCGGGGCGGTTGATCAGCCCGAAGAGCATCTGCCGGGAGCGCTTGGTCCTGGACAGCCGCCCGTTGAGGCTGAAGGTGACGGCGTGCACCCGCTCGCGCAGCGGCAGTTCGAAACCGGGCGGCAGCGCGTCCCGCGAGGGGCCGATGATGCCGCCGCCGCAGGTCTTGTACCTGGGGAGTTCCGCCTTCTCCAGCAGCAGGACCCGGCGGCCGGTGACAGCTGCCGCATGGGCTGCCGACGCTCCCGCGGGGCCTGCGCCGATCACGACGACGTCCCAGACCGTCGGCGTCCCGCCGTCCCCCGCACCACTGTCCTGCGCCGCCTGCTCACCGCTCACGTCTGATTCCGCTCCCGCTCGCCCGTACGGCTGTCGTCGCCCCTGCTCAGGGCATCCTATTGCGCCCGTCGGGGTCGGCTCGCTGTGGCACCATCGGCAGCGACCCATCGAGTGCACCAACGACCACAGAAGTCCCCCGATTCCTGCAAGGAGCAGCCCATGCCGTCCGTTCCGCTGTCCGAGACCGTGGCCGCACTGATGCCACGTGCACGCACCGAGCTGGCAGAGCTGGTGTCGTACGCGTCGGTGGCCGACTGGCGGCAGTTCCCGCGCAGCGAGAGCGAGAAGGCCGCGGGCTGGGTGGCGGACGCGCTGCGGGCCGAGGGCTTCCAGGAGGTGGCCCTGCTCGACACGCCGGACGGCACCCAGTCGGTCTACGGCGTGCTGCCAGGACCCGCGGGTGCGCCGACGGTGCTGCTGTACGCGCACTACGACGTGCAGCCGCCGCTGGACGAGTCGGCATGGCTGTCCCCGCCCTTCGAACTGACGGAACGTGACGGCCGGTGGTACGGCCGGGGTGCCGCGGACTGCAAGGGCGGGGTGCTGATGCACCTGACGGCGCTGCGGGCGCTGCGGGAGCAGGGCGGTGTCCCGGTGACGGTCAAGGTGGTCGTGGAGGGCTCGGAGGAGCAGGGCACCGGCGGGCTGGAAAGGTACGCGGAGGAGCACCCCGACCTGCTCACCGCCGACGCGATCGTGATCGGTGACGCGGGCAACTTCCGGGTGGGGCTGCCGACGGTGACGTCGTCGCTGCGCGGCATGGTGAAGCTGGACGTGCGGGTCGCCACCCTTGAGGGCAATCTGCACTCCGGGCAGTTCGGCGGCGCGGCGCCCGACGCGCTGGCGGCGCTGATCAGGATGCTCGACTCGCTGCGGGACGCCTCGGGGGCGACCACCATCGACGGCCTCGACGGCTCCGGCAGCTGGACCGGACTGACGTATCCCGAGGAGGACTTCCGCCGGGATGCGAAGGTGCTCGACGGGGTGGAGCTGGTCGGCACCGGCAGTGTCGCGGACCGCATCTGGGCGCGTCCGTCGGTGACGGTGCTGGGCATCGACGCCCCGCCGGTCGTCGGCGCCACACCGTCGGTGCAGGCCGCGGCGGGCGCGCAGGTGAGCGTGCGGGTGCCGCCCGGTATGACGGCGGATCACGCGGCGCAGGCGCTGACCGCGCACCTGCTCAAGGCGGCGCCCTGGGGCGCCCGGGTCGAGGTGACCCAGTCCGGCATCGGCCAGCCCTTCCAGGCCGACACCACAAGTCCCGCCTACTCCGCGATGGCCGACGCGATGCGTGAGGCATACGGGCAGGACCTGGCGATCGCCGGGCAGGGCGGTTCCATCCCGCTGTGCAACACGCTGGGCACGCTGTATCCGCAGGCGGAGATCCTGCTGATCGGGCTGAGCGAGCCGGAGGCGCAGATCCACGCGGTCAACGAGAGCGTGTCGCCGCAGGAGTTGGAGCGGCTGGCGCTGGCGGAGGCGGTCTTCCTGCAGCGCTATGCCGCGTCGAAGGCGCCCGCGGCCGGCTGACCAGGCAGGCGGCGAAGTCGGCGGGTCCCGCCCCGCGCTCGGGGCGGGGCGGGACCGGCCTGCGGGTCACTCGGCGGGGTGGCCTGCTTCGAGGTTGAGCGGGCGGCCCTGCTCACGGGCGCGCAGCGCCCAGCGCAGCCGGTCGAGCCGGACCGGCGGCAGCAGGTCGGCGGCCTCGTCCTCGGTGACGAAGCGCCAGCCGCGCAGTTCCGCGGGCGGCAGCAGCAGCCGGCCGATGTCGGCGGTCGGCACCCGCCCGCCGTCGAAGAGCAGCCGCAGTCCGCCGTGGGCCGGCGGCTGCGGGGGTTCCCAGTCGACCACGAGCAGTTCGAGCCCGCGGGTCAGTTCGAGGCCCAGTTCCTCGGCGACTTCACGGCGGCCGGCGCGTGCCGGCGACTCGCCGCGCTCGACGACGCCGCCGGGGAATTCCCAGCCGGGCTTGTAGGTGGGGTCGACGAGCAGCACCCGGTCGGCGTCGTCGAAGAGCAGCACTCCGGCGGCCACCGTCTCGGCCCGCGGCTCGGGGGTCTGCACGATGCCGCAGGCCCCGGCTCCCCGGCCGACGGCCTCAGTGAGCCGCAGCGCCGTCTCCCGCGGAGTGAGTCCCGCGGTGTGCAGGACATGGGCGTCGAGCGCCAGCCAGGGCAGCGCGTCGAGGTAGTCGGGGATGCGGTCCAGTGCCCAGCGGCGGGCGGCGTCGCCCACCGGGGTGTGGTCAGGGTGGTGTGTCGTTGCGGCGATACGGCTGCGCAGGATCGTTTCTCCCGGGTCGAGCAGCAGATGCCGGACCTCGATCCCGCGGGAGGCCAGCCCGCCGAAGATCTCGTCGCGGTGCTCCTGCCGCAGCAGCGTCATCGGGACCACGAGGACCCCTCCGACCTCGGCCAGCAGCGCGGCGGCGGTCTCGATCACCAGCCGCCGCCAGATGGGGAGTTCCTGGTAGTCGGTGACCTCCTGGAGCCGCTTTTCCGGCAGCAGTTGCCGCACACAGCTCCCGAGCACGTCGGGGTCGTACAGGGTGCTCTCCGGTACGAGGTCGAGCATCTCCCGTGCGGCGCTGGTCTTGCCCGCACCGAACGCCCCGTTCACCCAGATGATCACGGTGCCCCCTTCTCCGTAGACCCCTACGAATTGCCCGGATCATCGCCCCCGGCAAACGCACCGGACCCGGCAGCGGCGCGCACCGGCCGCAGCAGCGGGGAGGTGGTCGCCAGCGCGGCGGCCACCTGGTCCGCGCGGCCGGGCCGGTCGGCGTCGGGCAGCCAGCGCATCTCGACGTCGGCAGGCGCCACCTGTGCGATCCCGCAGGCCGGGCAGCCGCCGGTCATGTCCAGCCGCGCGCCGCAGTCGGTGTGGTGGAAGGTCCTGGTCGGCTCGTCCTGCGAGGCGTACCTGCCGCCCCATCGCATCAGGGCGTGCAGCGGCGGCCACAGGGCCAGGCCCGCGTCGGTGAGGACGTAGTCGTAGCGCGGCGGCGACTGCTGGTAGGCCTCCTTGCGCAGCACCCCGGCCTCGGTGAGCGCGGCCAGCCGGGCGGTGAGCACGGCCCGCGGGATGTCCAGGTGGACCAGGAAGTCATTGAACCTGCGCACGCCGTAGAAGGCGTCCCGCACGATCAGCAGGCTCCAGCGCTCGCCGACCACCTCCAGGGCGCGGGCGAGGGTGCAGTCCTGCTGGGCGTAGTCCGTGCCGAGTGCCATGGCACCCACCCTACCGCCGGGTTCGGTGAACAGACTGACATGCTAGGCTCGGCCCTCCACTGAGTTCGTTGACCAGACTCACTTTGCTTCCCGGCCCGACCGCCTCGCGGAGGAACCTGATGGACGCCCAGGCCATACCGAGCACCGCGGCACCCGACACTGCCGTACCCGACCACCCGGGAGACCGCAGCGCGGGGGCCGGGGCCGCCCTGCTGGCCGTCGGACTCGGCACCCTGCTGACCCTGATGGCCTTCACCGCGCCCGCCACCACGCTCGCCGCCACCGCGCACGGGCTGCACTCGGGCGCCGTCGCCCAGACCTGGATGCTGACCGGCACACCGGTCGGCCTCGCCGCGCTGCTGCTGACCATGGGCAGCGTCGCCGACGCGCGCGGGCGGCGCCGCACCTTCGCCGCGGGCGCCGTCCTGCTGCTGTTCGCGACCGCGCTGTCGGCCGCCGCCCCCGGCACCGCGCTCTTCCTCGCGGGACGTATCGCGCAGGGTGTGGCGAGCGCCGCCGTGCTCGCGGCCGGCCTCGGGCTCATCGCGGACACCCACCCGGCCGGCCGCCACCGGGTGCGCGCCCTCGGCGTCTGGGGCGCGACCGTCGGCGGCGGCATCGCCGTCGGACCGGTCTACGCGGCCGTCATGGCCCAGCTGTGGGGCTGGCGTTCGCTGTACTGGGGCCTGGCGCTGCTCGCCGTGCCGGTCGCCGCGCTCAGCGCCGCCGTCCCCGAGTCGCGCGCCGCCCACCCGCGCCGGCTCGACCTCGCAGGAGCGCTCACCCTCGGCGCGGGCACGGCGGCCCTGGTCGCCGGATTCGGCGAGAGCCGCAGCGGCTGGCTGCGCCCCGCCGTGCTGGTCCCGCTGGCCGCGGCCGCCCTGGTGCTCGCCCTCTTCGCCGCGGTGGAGCGGCGGGTGGCGGAACCCATGCTCGACCCGGCCCTGTGGCGCAACCCGACCTTCCTCGCCGGCGGCGTCGGCGCCCTGACCACGGGCCTGGCCGTGGTCGGCCTCTTCAGCTACCTGCCGACCATGGTGCAGGGCGTGCTCGGCACCGGCGCCATTGCCACCAGCCTGCTCTTCGTGGTCTGGTCGGGCGTCTCCGCGGTCTTCGCGCTGCTCTCCCGCCGGCTGGCCCCGCACATGGGCGCCGACACCCAGGCCGCCCTCGGCCTGGGCATATCAGCCGTCGGGCAGGCAGCGATGTACGGCATGCACGTCGGCGGCTCCTACGGGCGGCTCTTCCCGGGCCTTGCCGTCGCCGGCGTCGGTAGTGGCATCCTGAACGCGGCGCTGGCCCGGCTGGCCGTCGCCGGCGTCCCCACCGAACGCAGCGCCATGGGTTCGGGGGCCAACAACACCGCCCGCTACGTCGGTTCGGCGCTCGGCGTCGCCCTGACCGTCTCCGTCGTGACCGCCGCCCACGGCCCCTCCCCCGCGACCGCCCTCGCCGCGGGCGCCAACCACGCCTTCCTCCTCAGCGCCGCCACCTGCCTCGCCGGCACCACCGCCATCCTCCTCCTCCCCCGCCTGACTCCACGCCGCTAGGCCGTGTTTTGGAAGTCCCGCCTGCCCCGCGACGCCTGGCACGCACGCTCGCTGCGTCGTCGGAGTCGTCCGAGTAGGCCCACTACGAGGACGACCCTCCGCCTTGCGATCGCACGCACCAGACGCCGCGCGGCCCGCCCTGTGGGGGCGGACGGCGCTACTTCCAAAACACGGCCTAGGCCCCCGCGCCCTGAAAGACGGTCGCCCTCCTGTGCAGAGGGCGCCGCCTGAAAGCGCCGACTCCGCGAGAGAGGGTCGCCACCAGGGGCGCGGGGAAGTGCGCGACCAGCCGGAGGAGCGGGAAAGAAGCAACGCCACAGCAAGTGGCACCACCAGGGCCGCGGGGCCGGGTCGGGTCAGCCCGCGACGAAACCGGCCAGGCCGAGAACTTGCGCGGCGGCAGCCGCGGCCCCGACAAGCCCGGCGTCAGTACCGAGCTTGGCCGGGACCACGTCGACCCCCGCCGCGAAGGACAGCGTCGCGTAACGGCTGAGGTGGTCGCGGAGGGGGTCGAAGAGGACGGGGCCGGCCCCGGCCACACCCCCGCCGACAACGGCGACGTTGATCTCGACCAGCGTCGCCGTCGCCGCGATCCCCGCCGCAAGTGCCTGGGCGGCACGGTCGAAGGAGGCGATCGCGAGCGGGTCGCCGGCCCTGGCGGACTCGGCGACGGCGGCAGCCGTCGGCTCGGCGCCGGCCGACGGGAGCCAGCCGGACTCCAGCGCGCGGCGCGCGATGTTGGGACCGCTGGCGATGCGCTCGACGCAGCCGCGCGACCCGCACGGGCACAGGTCGCCGTCGAGGTCGACGCTGATGTGCCCGATGTGGCCGGCGTTCCCGGTCGGCCCGGGAAGCAGCGCGCCGCCGAGCACGAGACCGCCGCCGACCCCGGTGGACACCACCATGCACAGCGCGTTGTCGTAGCCGCGTGCGGCACCCTGCCAGTGCTCGGCCGCGGTCATGGCGACACCGTCGCCGGTCAGCACGACGGGCAGCCCGCCCGCGGCCTCGCCGACCCGCGGGGCCAGCGGGAAGTCGCGCCAGCCCGGCACGTTGACCGGGCTGACGGTGCCGTGCAGGGCGTCGACGGGACCCGCGCTGCCGATGCCCACGGCGACCGCGGCCGGCCACTGCGGTGCGGTGCGCAGCTCCGCGACGACCTCGGCGACGGCCCGCATCACCGTCTCGCCGTCGCGGCCTGCGGGCGTCGGCCGCAGGGAGCGCGCCACCGGGCGGCCCTCCGTGTCGATGAGCGCCCCGGCGATCTTCGTTCCGCCGATGTCCAGTGCGGCCACGAGTGGACCGGTCGCGCCGTGGGGGTGCATCGTTCGGGGGTCTCCTTCATCGTTGTGTCGCCCGGGTTCCGCGACGGCGGCCCCAGGGGTAGTCTCGCCTGATCGTGACAACGTTGTCCATCTCTTGCCGCAGGGAATACTACGACCGTGACCCATACTCCTGGACGTGTCCCCCGGCCCACCATGAAGGATGTCGCCGCCCGGGCGGGCGTCGGACTCAAGACGGTCTCCCGGGTGGTGAACGAGGAACCGGGCGTGACGCCCGACACGGTGGCGCGTGTGCAGTCCGCCATCGACGCCCTCGGATTCCGGCGCAATGACAGCGCCCGCCTGCTGCGCACCCGGCGGACCGCCAGCGTCGGCCTGGTGCTCGAAGACCTCGCCGACCCCTTCTACGGTGCGCTCAGCCGCGCCGTCGAGGACGTCGCCCGCGCGCACGGCGCGCTGCTCTTCACCGGTTCGAGCGCGGAGAACCCGCGCCGCGAGCAGGAACTGGTGCTGGCCTTCTGCGCCCGCAGGGTGGACGGCCTGGTCGTGGTTCCCGCGGGCGACGACCACCGCTACCTCACCCCGGAGATCGACGCGGGCGTCGCCACGGTGTTCGTGGACCGCCCGGCCGGCCGCATCGACGCCGACGTCGTGCTCACCGACAACGCGGGCGGCACCCGCACAGGTGTGGCCCACCTGATCGCGCACGGCCACCGCAGGATCGGCTTCATCGGCGACCAGCCGGGCATCCACACCGCGGGCGAGCGGCTGCGCGGCTACCGCGAGGCGATGGCCGACGCGGGGCTGCCGGTGCGCCCCGACTGGTACGCGATGGGTCCCACGACGCCCGAGCGGGTCAGGGCGGCGCTGGCCACCATGCTCTCCGGGCCCGAGCCGGTCACCGCGCTCTTCGCGGGCAACAACCGCGTCACCGTCACCGCGGTACGCGTCCTGTCCGGCCGCCCGCAGCCGGTCGCCCTGGTCGGCTTCGACGACTTCGAGCTGGCCGACCTGCTCGACCCGCCGGTCACCGTCGTCGCCCAGGATCCCGCGGGCCTGGGCCGCAACGCGGCCCAGCTGCTCTTCCGCCGCCTGGACGGCGCCACCTCGGAGGAGCCCAGCCGGGTGGAGCTGCCGGCCCGGCTGATCGCCCGCGGCTCGGGCGAGATCCCGCCCGCGTACTGACGCGGCGCCCGGCCGGTGCGCCAGGTCCCCGTACCGACTCAGCGCCCGGCCAGGGCGTCCAGGTCCGGGCGGGCCAGGCCGGTGCGGCCCGCCACCTCCGCCTGGTCCAGGGCGCCGCAGTCCAGGCCCCGGAGCAGGTAGCCGCTGAGCGCGCGTGCCGTCGCCGGTTCGTCGAGCACCGCGCCCGCGGTTTTGGCCACGTAGGCGGCGAGCCGGCCGGCCGCCGCGTCCAGGCCTTCCCGGCAGAAGGCGTAGACGGCGGCGTAACGCGTCGGGAGCTGCGCCGGGTGCATGTCCCAGCCCTGGTAGTAGCCGCGGGCCAGGGAGCGCCGTACGAGGCCGTAGTGCAGCCGCCAGGCGTCGTGCACGGCCTGCGCCGGGCCGACCGGCAGCACGTTCGTGGAGCCGTCGGACAACCGTACCCCGGTGCCTGCCGCGGCGACCTGCATCACGGCCTTGGCGTGGTCGGCGGCCGGGTGGTCGGGGGCCTGGTGTGCGGCGCTGATCCCGCAGGCGGCGCTGTAGTCGAAGGTGCCGTAGTGCAGCGCACTGGCGCGGCCCGCGGCCGCGTCGATGAGCCGGGGCACGGTGGCGGTGCCGTCGGGGCCGAGGATGGACTGGGTGGTCTCGATCTGGATCTCGAAGCGGATCCTGCCCTCGGGCAGTCCCGCGGCCTGCTCGAACTGCCCGCACAGCGCGGCCATGGCGGCGGCCTGTGCGGGGAAGGTCACCTTCGGCAGGGTGAGGGCGAGGCCTTCCGGCAGGCCGCCGCCGTCGAGCAGCGCGGTCAGGAACAGGTCGAGGGTGCGGATGCCGCGGTCGCGGACGGCGGCCTCCATGCACTTCATGCGGATGCCGATCCAGGGCGGTGCGGTGCCGTCCGCGGTCATCGCGGTGACGGTGCGGGCGGCGGCCAGCGCCGCGGCGTCCTCCTCCGCGTCGGGCCTGGCGCCGTAGCCGTCCTCGAAGTCGATCCGCAGGTCCTCGACCGGTTCGCGGCGGAGCTTGTCGCGCACCCGGTCGTGGACCTCCGCGGCCAGGCCGCCGGTCAGGCCGAGCACGGCGCCGAGCGCGCCGGCGTCCGGCGCGTGCTCGTCCAGCGCCGACAGTGCGCGGGCGCCCCACTCCCGCACGGTCGCCGCGGTGAAGGCGTCCGCCGGTACGTAGACGGTGTGCACGGGCTGCCGGGTGCCGGGGTCACCGGGGTAGCGGCGGGCGAGTTCCGCGTCCGTCGCGGCCAGTGCGGCCCCGATTCCGGCGACGTGGGCGTCGGTCAGTGTCGTACCGGCCGGCTGCGGCATGGGCCACCCTCCCAGATTTCAACAAATCGTTGAAGCGAAGCTAGCCCGCGGCCTTCCACCCGGTCAACACCCGCCAGGACATGCCGCGGCCCCCGCACGCGGTCGCGCACGGGGGCCGGGCGGCGGCACCGCGGGAGCGTCAGCCCTTGCGGGCCTTGATCTCCTCGGTGAGCTGCGGGACGACCTGGAAGAGGTCGCCGACGACGCCGTAGTCGACGAGGTCGAAGATCGGGGCTTCCGCGTCCTTGTTGACCGCCACGATGGTCTTCGAGGTCTGCATGCCCGCCCGGTGCTGGATCGCGCCCGAGATGCCGTTGGCGATGTAGAGCTGGGGGGAGACGGACTTGCCGGTCTGGCCGACCTGGTTGGTGTGCGGGTACCAGCCGGCGTCGACCGCGGCCCGCGAGGCGCCCACGGCCGCGCCGAGGGAGTCGGCGAGGGCCTCGATGACGGAGAAGTTCTCGGCGCCGTTGACGCCGCGCCCGCCGGAGACCACGATCGCGGCCTCGGTCAGCTCCGGCCGCCCGGTGGACTGCCGGGGCGTGCGGGCCACGACCTTCGTGCCCGTGGCCAGCTCGCCGAAGGTGACCGCCAGCGGCTCGACCGTGCCGGCCGCCGGAGCCGGCTCGACGGGGGCGGAGTTCGGCTTGACGGTGATGACCGGGGTGCCGCGGGTGATGGTCGAGCGGGTGGTGAAGGCGGCGGCGAAGACGGACTGGGTGGCGACCGGCCCTTCGGCGCCCGCGGCCACGTCGGTGGCGTCGGTGATGATGCCCGAGCCCAGGCGCAGCGCCAGGCGGGCGGCGATCTCCTTGCCCTCGCCCGAGGACGGCACCAGGACCGCGACCGGTGAGACGGCCGCGGCCGCGGCCTGGAGGGCGTCGACCTTGGGGACGACCAGGTAGTCGGTGAACTCCGGGGCGTCGGCGGTCAGCACCCGGGTCGCGCCGTGCTCGGCCAGCACCGGGGCCGCGGTGTCGGCGCCGGGGCCGAGGTGGACGGCGACCGGGTCGCCGATCCGGCGGGCCAGGGTGAGCAGTTCGAGGGTCGGCTTGCGGACGGCACCGTCCACGTGGTCGACCAGGACGAGGACTTCAGCCATGCGAATCGTTCTCCTGCACAAAGAAGAGGGTGACGGGGGGGCGGCGGGGCGGGGGTTCGTCAGATGAACTTGTGCTCCGCGAGGAAGGCCGCGAGCTGCTTGCCGCCCTCGCCCTCGTCCTTGACGATCGTGCCCGCGCTGCGCGCCGGACGGGCGGCAGCCTCCTGCACCGCCGTCCACGCACCGGCGAGGCCCACGTCGGCGGCGTCGATGCCCAGGTCGGAGAGGTCCAGCGCCTCCACCGGCTTCTTCTTGGCCGCCATGATGCCCTTGAAGGACGGGTAGCGCGCCTCACCGGACTGGTCGGTCACCGACACCAGCGCCGGCAGCGACGCCTCCACCTGCTCGCTCGCCGCGTCGCCGTCGCGCCGGCCGGTCACCTTCCCGCCCGAGACCGCGACCTCGGACAGCAGGGTCACCTGCGGAATGCCCAGCCGCTCTGCAAGCAGCGCGGGAACCACACCCGCCGTGCCGTCGGTGGAGGCCATGCCGGTGACGACCAGGTCGAAGCCGGCGTGCTCGATCGCCTTGGCCAGCACCAGCGACGTCCCCATCACATCGGTACCGTGCAGCGCGTCGTCCTCGACGTGCACGGCCTTGTCCGCGCCCATCGACAGCGCCTTGCGCAGCGCGTCCTTGGCGTCCGCGGGGCCGACGGTCAGGACGGTGATCTCCGCGTCGTCCGCGGCCTCCGCGATCTGCAACGCCTGCTCGACCGCGTACTCGTCCAGCTCCGACAGCAGGCCGTCCACCGCATCGCGGTCAGTGGTCAGGTCATCGGCGAAGTGGCGGTCGCCGGTGGCATCGGGCACGTACTTCACAGCGACTACGATCCTCAAGCTCACGCCTGCTCTCCTACTGCATCGTCCTGCACGTCTTCGTCAACTGCCCCGGCAGCACCCTGCCAGTGCCCCGGATTGGCAGCATAGGCGCCTGCGGCTGCGGCTCCCCGCCGGGACGCAGCACGCGTCGCGGTGAGTACCCGGCAGATATATTACTCGTCAGTACACAGAGAGTGCCGCCGCTTGGCAAGGTTCCCCCACTGTGACGTCTCCTACGCCCGCGACGTGCCGCGCCCTCGGCAAGGCCGCGCCCGAGGGGAGGCCGTCAGACCGCGGCACCAAGTGCGGCGATCACGTCGGCACGCCGGGGCTGGCCCGACGCCCGGCGCACCACGGAGCCGTCCGCGTCGAGGACCAGGACGGTCGGTGTCCTGAGGATGTGCAGCCGCCGCACGAGGTCGAGCTGCGCCTCGGCGTCGATCTCCACATGGCGCACCCCCTCGACCATCCCGGTGACCTCGGACAGCACCCGCCTGGTCGCCCGGCAGGGCGCGCAGAAGGCGCTGGAGAACTGCACAAGCGTGGCGCGCTCCCCCAGCGGCCCGCCGAGGTCGTCCGACGTCAGCCGCTCGCCGCTGTCCCTGCCACCCACCCGGACCCTCCCGTCCCGTCGCCGGTGCAGTACGCCGAAGGCGCTGGCCGCCGCGAGCACGGCCAGGCAGACCACCAGACCCGTCATCGCCGTCCTCCTCCGCCGCGAGCCACTGCGCCGCATTGTCACCTGCAGGCGAACCGCATCGTATTCCCGCACGTCAGCGTTCACACGACCGCAATGATTCCCGCGGCCGCAACCGGCCGCCGCCGGGTCATCATTCCCCTCATGGACATCGACGTACGCGGCCCCCGGTTCGGCGCGGCCCTCACCACCGCTGTGCTCGCGGTGGTCCTGATCACCGGCAGCGGCGCGCTGCTCGCGGTGCAGGCCGCCCTGTTCGCCGTGGGAGCCGTCGCGGGCGTGCAGCGCTCGCCGTACGGCTGGCTCTTCCGCACCCTGATACGCCCCAGGGTCGGCCCGCCGCCCGCCACCGAGGAATCGGCGCCGCCGCGCTTCGCCCAGGCCGTGGGGCTGGCCTTCGCCGCCGTCGGGGTGGCCGGCTATCTGGCGGGGCCGCAGTGGCTCGGCATGGCCGCGACCGGCTGCGCACTTGCCGCCGCCTTCCTCAACGCGGCCTTCGCCTACTGCCTCGGCTGCGAGATGTACCTGGCACTGCGGCGCACGGTGGGCTGACCGGGCCCTACCGCGACGCGGCAGTGGCGCGGGGGTGACATCGCGATGACGTGAGAAGAATCTCGCCGCGGGGAGGTCGCCCGGGGTGACAGCGGCCCCGCCGCCGGGGCACCATCGCTCAGCGGCCGGAGAACCTACGGGCGCGTAACTTCCGCCGGGCGCGCCGCCCCGGAGAGAGCAGGTGCCCGGACATGGCCGAACTCGTCTACCCCCCGGTGATCGGCTTCGCCCGCACGATGTTCAAGGTGCAGGGCCTGCGGTTCGACATCCGGGGCACCGAGAACGTGCCGCGCGAGGGCGGCGCCCTGCTGGTCAGCAACCACGTCGGCTACCTGGACTTCGTCTTCTGCGGCCTGACGACGCTGCCCGCCAAGCGGCTGGTGCGCTTCATGGCCAAGGAGTCGGTCTTCCGCCACAAGGTGTCGGGTCCGCTGATGCGGGCGATGAAGCACATCCCGGTGGACCGCTCCGACGGCATGCACGCCTATGCGCACGCGCTGGAGGCGCTGCGCAGGGGCGAGATCATCGGGGTCTTCCCCGAGGCGACGATCTCGGAGTCCTTCACGCTGAAGTCCTTCAAGTCCGGTGCGGCGCGGCTTGCCATGGAGGCCGGCGTCCCGCTGCTGCCGATGGCGCTGTGGGGCAGCCAGCGGCTGTGGACCAAAGGGCGCCCGCGCAGCCTCGGCAGGACCAGGTTCCCGATCTCGCTGCGGATCGGCGAGCAGATGCGGCCGCACACCGACGAGAAGGCCGGCGCGCTGACCCGGCGGCTGCGGCTGCGGGTGCAGGAGCTGCTGGAGGACGCGCAGCGTTCGTATCCGGGCCGGCCGGCCGGTCCCGACGACCGGTGGTGGCTGCCCTCGCACCTGGGCGGCACCGCCCCGACGCCGGAGGCGGCTGCGGAGCGGGACCGCGAGCGGCAGGCGGCCCGCTAGGACGCCTCGGGCAGGGCGGTGGGCAGCAGGATCCCGGAGCTACTGGGCGCGGCCCGCAGACAGGCCACCACGGCCGGCAGGGGGGCCGCGTAGACCAGCGGGTAGTCGCGCTCCCCCAGCTCCGGGCGCACCGGGAAGGCCAGCCGTTCGACGTCCAGGCTGAAGCGGGCGTCCACGCCGGGCTTGTTGCCGCGGGCGTCCAGCCGGCTCCACCGGCCGGCGCCGGGCAGCCGCAGGGCGATCAGGCCGTGCAGTGCGGGGCCCGATCCGTCGTCCTCTGTCAGCCGCTGGTAGCAGAGCCCCGCGGGTATGCCGCGCGAGCGCAGCAGCGCGGTCAGGGCGTGCGACTTGGCATAGCAGATGCCGTTGCGCTGCTCCAGCACGTCGGAGGCCCGCCAGCTGACCCGCTGGTCTCCCGAGTCGTAGGAGTGCGGGATCGCGTCGCGGACGTATTCGAAGGCGGCCTCCGCATACTCATGCGCATTGTGGGTGCCTTCGGCCAGCAGGGCCGCGGTCTCCTTGACCACCGGGTCGTGGTGGTCGATGACGTCGTCGGCGGCGAGATATGCGGAGAGGTCGGGCGTCTCCGGGATCGGTTCCATGCTCCGACCCTAGAGAGCCACCGACCCTCCGATCAATCGATTTACGGGTCCACGTATATATATTCAGAGCCTACTGCGGCCGTGGATCAGGCGCCGGCGGCCATCTCCTCGGCAACTGCCGCGGCGAAGCCGTCCACGTCGTCCTCCGTCGTGTCGAAGGCGCACATCCAGCGGACCTCGCCGGTCGACTCGTCCCAGAAGTAGAAGCGGTAGCGCTTCTGCAGCCGCTCGCTGACGTGGCGCGGCAGCATCGCGAAGACCGCGTTGGACTGCACGGGACGCATCACGCGCACCCCGTCGATGCCGCGCACCGCGGCGTCCAGCCTGCGGGCCATCGCGTTGGCGTGCTCGGCGCTGCGCAGCCACAGGTCGCCGGCCAGCAGCGCCTCGAACTGCACCGACACGAAGCGCATCTTCGACGCCAGCTGCATCGACAGCTTGCGCAGGTGCGGCAGCGCGCGCACCCGCTCGGGGCTGAGGACGACCACGCACTCGCCGAGCAGCAGGCCGTTCTTGGTGCCGCCGAAGGACAGGATGTCGACGCCGGCCTCGGTGGTGAAGCGGGCGAGCGGCACCCCCAGGCTCGCGGCGGCGTTGGACAGCCGGGCGCCGTCGAGGTGCACGGCCATGCCGAGCTGGTGGGCGTGGTCGCAGACCGCCTTGATCTCCTCGGGCGTGTAGCAGGTGCCCAGTTCGGTGGTCTGGGTGATCGACACGACCTGCGGCTGCGCCCTGTGCTCGTCGTCGAAGCCGTACGCCTGCCGGTCGATCAGCTCGGGGGTGAGCTTGCCGTCGGCGGTCGGCACCGTGAGCAGTTTCAGCCCGCCGACCCGCTCGGGCGCCCCGCACTCGTCCACGTTGATGTGCGCGGACTCGGCGCAGATCACCGCACCCCAGCGCTCGGTCACCGCCTGCAGCGCCGTCACGTTGGCGCCGGTGCCGTTGAAGACCGGGAAGACCTCGGCGGTGGGGCCGAAGTGCCGCCGGAAGACCTCCTGGAGGTGCGCGGTGTAGTCGTCGCCGCCGTAGGCGACCTGGTGGCCGCCGTTGGCGAGGGCGAGGGCGGCCAGCACCTCTGGGTGCACCCCGGCGTAGTTGTCGCTGGCGAAGCCCCGCGCGGCCGGGTCGTGCCGGCGTACGGCGTCGGTCCGTGCGCCGGCGGGAGGTGCGGGGGTGGTGCTGCGGGTCGGGTCGGTCACGGTTGGGGCGTCAGCCACTGGCGGGTCCCGTTCACATCGTGGGCGTTGCGGTTCCACTGGCCCGCGATCGCGTCGGCGAGATCGCGCACATCGGTGAAACCGGCGAATTTCGACTGCGGGCGCTCGGCCCGCAGCCCATCGTGCACCAGGGCCTTGATGACCAGCACGGTGGCCGCCGCAGTGGGTCCCTCGGCGCCGCTGAGCTTGCGGAAGGAGTCGCCGAGCGCGAGCGTCCAGGCCTCGGCGGCGGCCTTCGCCGCGGCATATGCCGCGTTCCCCGCGGTGGGCCGGCTGGCACCGGCCGCGCTGATCAGCACGTAGCGGCCGCCGGGGCTGCGCATCAGGCCGTCGTGGAAAGCGAGCGAGGTGTGCTGGACGGTCTGGATCAGCAGCCTGTGCAGGACGTCCCAGTCGGCGAGTTCGGTCTCGGGGAAGGACGCTGAGCCGCGCCAGCCGCCGACCAGGTGGACCAGGCCGTCGACCCGGCCGTGGTCCTTCTCGATCCGGCCGGCCCAGTCCTGGCTGGCCTCCAGGTCGAGGAGGTCGACGATCTCGCCGGTGATGTCGGCGCCGCCCGCGTCGTATCGCGCCGCGTCGACGGCCTCCGCCAGGCGCTCGGGGTCGGCGTCCGCGGCGATCACATGGCCGCCCTCGCGGGCCAGCCGCTGCAGCACCGCCCGGCCGGCCGGTCCGCCGGCGCCCGCCACCGCGATCACCGCTCCGTCAAGACCGCCCGAATACGTGTCGGTCGTCATCTCCGCCTCCTCGGCCGCACCGGTCACGCGGCGCTCCCTACCGGGCTCTGGCCCGTGATCCCCTTGGTGGAGGCGATCACCTCGCGGAGCTTCTTGGCAAGGGCCTCGTAGAACATGCTGAGCGGAAACTCGTCCGGCAGCACGTCGTCCACGAGTTTGCGCGGGGGCAGCGTCAGGTCCAGGGCGTCCGGCCCCTTGGCCCAGACCGAGCCGGGATGCGGCGAGAGATAGCTTGCGACCAGGTCGTAGGCGGCGAACCAGTGCACAAGCTTGGGGCGGTCGATCCCGTCCCGGTAGAGGGTCTCGATGTCGGCACAGAGCTGGTTGGTGACCTGCGGTGCGCGTTCCCAGTCGATGTGCAGGGTGTTGTCCGTCCAGCGTACGGCGTCGTGCTTGTGCAGGTAGGCGAAAAGCAGCTGACCACCGAGTCCGTCGTAGTTGCGGACCCGCTCGCCGGTGACCGGGAAGCGGAAGAGCCGGTCGAAGAGGATCGCGTACTGCACGCCCAGGCCCATGGGGTGGCCCTCGGCCTGCAGCTTGACCGCCTCGCGGAAGGTGGTCAGGTCGCAGCGCAGCTCCTCCAGCCCGTACATCCAGAACGGCGCCCGCTGCTTGATCATGAACGGGTCGAACGGCAGGTCGCCGTGGCTGTGGGTGCGGTCGTGGATCATGTCCCAGAGCACGTACGTCTGCTGTGCCAGCTCCTGGTCCTCGACCAGGCGCGCGGCCTCCGGCGGCAGCTCCAGGCCGAGGGTGTCCACGGCGGCTGCGGTCACCGCGCGGAAGCGGGCGGCCTCGCGGTCGCAGAAGATCGCGCCCCAGCTCCAGCGCTCCGGCGGCTTGCGCACGGCGACGGTCTCCGGGAAGAGCACCGCGGAGTTGGTGTCGTAGCCCGGGGTGAAGTCCTCGAAGGTGATCGGGACGAACTGCGGGTTGTCGTAGCGGGTGCGCTCGAGTTCGGCGAGCCAGTCGGGCCAGGTCACCCGCAGGGCGACGGCCTCCAGGTTGCGGTCCGGGTTGCCGTTCTGGGTGTACATCGGGAAGACGACCACATGGCGGCGGCCGTCGCGGCGGTCCGCGGACGGCTGGAAGGCCAGCAGCGAGTCGAGGAAGTCCGGGACGCCGAATCCCTCGTCGGCCCAGCGGCGCAGGTCGGCGGCCAGGGCGCGGTGGTAGTCGGCGTCGTGCGGCAGCAGGTCGGTGAGCCGGCCGACGGCGTCCACCACCTGGGCCACCGCCTGCTCGGCGTCCGCCCGGGAGGGCGCGCCCTCGGCGTCGAAGTCGATCGAACCGTCCTTGAGCTGCCAGGGCCTGACGGCCTCGACCGCCTGTTTCAGCGCCGCCCACGCGGGGTGACCGACCACGTCATCGCTGGATATCCGGCCGGTACGAGCCGTCGCCGACGAAAGAACTTCACCCATGACCGCTCCTCTACAGAAAAATTTGCCGTAGCCACACCGTATCCATGAGATTGTTCCCGCTTCAAGGGCACCCGAAGCGGATCATCCCGCCCCGTCCCCCTTCTGCGGCTGTTCTTGCGGCCGTTGTCCGGGTATGCGACGTGCACTTCAGTGGCCCGCCCCGGTGTGCCGACTCGTCACGGAGTGTTCGGCCCCGCGTCGCCCGGGCCGCTTAGGGTGCCGGTATGAGCTTCCTCACCGTCGGTCACCGCGGCGTCATGGGCGTCGAGCCGGAGAACACCCTGCGGTCCTTCCGCCGCGCCGAGCAGGCAGGCCTGGACCAGGTCGAGCTGGACCTGCACCTGAGCAAGGACGGCGCGCTGGTGGTGATGCACGACGCGGAGGTGGACAGGACCACCGACGGCAGCGGGCTGATCCGCGACCTCACGCTGGCCGAGATCCGCACGCTGGACGCGGGCCTCGGCGAGCGGGTGCCGGTCTTCGAGGAGGTGCTCGACGCGGTGGACCGGCCGATCCAGGCGGAGATCAAGGACACCGCCGCGGCCCGCGCGCTCGCCGACACCCTGCGCGAGCGCGGCGCGACCGGGCGGGTCAGCGTGCTGTCCTTCCACGACGAGGCGCTCGCCGAGATCCACTCGCTGCTGCCGGACATCCCGACCGTGCTGGTGGCCAGCGTCCTCGGCCCCGACATCGTGCCCCGTGCACAAGCCGTCGGCGCCCGGCTGGTCAGCCTCGACCTGACCCAGCTCAACCTGGACGTCGTACGCCGCTGCCAGGCCGCAGGCATCGCCGTGATGGCCTGGACCGTGAACACCGCTCAGGACTGGGCGCTGGCCAGGGCGCTGCGGCTGGACGGCGCGGCGACCGACCTGCCGGCCGAGCCCGCGGCCTGAACAGGCGGGCCGGGCGGGCGGCCGGGGAAGGGGGGAAGGTGGGGAAGGGGACCTGGCGTCAGCCGAGCTTCTTCGTCAGCAGCTCGAACTCCAGATCGTCCCTGGTCGGCAGTCCGAAGCGCTCGTCACCGTAAGGGAAGGCGCTGGTCTGCCCGGTCCTGGTGTAGCCGCGCCGTTCGTACCAGGCGATCAGGTCCTCGCGGACCGAGATCACCGTCATGTGCATCTCGGCGGCGCCCCACTCGTCGCGGGCGAAACGCTCCGCCTCCGCGATGATGAGCTTGCCCAGCCCTGCACCCTGCAGCGTGGGGCGCACCGCGAACATCCCGAAGTACGCGTGGTCGCCGCGGTGCTCCAGCTGGCAGCAGGCCACCAGCTCGCCGTCGGCCTCGACCGCGACCAGCCGGCTGTCGGCCTTCTCTATGACCGCGAGCACCCCCTCGGGGTCGGTGCGCTGCCCCTGGAGGATGTCCGCCTCGGTCGTCCACCCCGCGCGGCTCGCGTCGCCGCGGTAGGCGGACTCGATGAGCGCGACGAGCGCGGGGACGTCTTCTGCGGTGGCGGGGCGGAATCCGGGGCCGGCGGCGGTGTCCATGGCCGACAGGCTAGCCGAGGGCTTTCCGCCGCCGTACGGTGCGGCGGGGACCGGTGTCGCGGCACCGTACGGCGGCGGATCCGGGCAGGCGGCGGTCACCTGCGCGGGCAGGCGCGCGCGGCGGGAGCGCACTCCCCCCGTCCACCTCAGTGCGCTCGCGTGTGCGCCGCCGCGACCGGGCAGGTTGTCCTGGGGCCGCCTTCGCACCGGGCGGTCGTTCGAGTCCGAGGGGGGAGGGGCGATGCACGGACCGCCGCTGGTGGCCTGGCTGCTCGTGGCGCTCAGCGCCGCCGCGGCGGTCTCGTGCGTGCTGCGCAAGGAGCCGCGCGGCGAGGCGCTGCTCGGCGTGGGCATGGCGGTGATGGCCGTGCCGCTGTCGGTCTTCGACCCGCCGCGCTGGAGTACGGCGCTGCTCGCCGTCGTCTTCGCCGCCGTCGCCCTGCACGCGCTGCGCCCGTCCCCGCGCCGGACCTCCCACCGGGTGCACCACTCGGTGTGCGCGGGGGCGATGGTCTACATGTCGGCGGCGATGGCGGCAGCGGGTTCCGCGCACTCCGGCCATGCCGCCCACACCTCCGCCGGCGCCCCGCTGCTGACCGGGCTGCTGCTGGTCTACTTCGCCGGCTATGTGCTGCGCGCGGGCAGCCGGCTGGCGATGCCGGGCGGCCCGCACCCGGCCGCGCCGGCCGGCGGGGCGATACCCCTGCGGCACGCCCCCGAGGTGGCGGCGGCGTGCCGGGTGGCGATGGCACTGGCGATGTTCGCGATGCTGCTGACCCTGTGAACGCGGTGCCGCGCCGGAGAGCGCGGGTGGGCGGGGTGCCGCGAAGGACTTGTCCTGACCCTGTGCCCGCGGCGCCCCGGGCCTGCCCCCGCCTCCGGTATGCCACTCCCCCGGCACCCGGGCCTGCCGCGGCCTGACGTGCCCCGTGGGGCACGTCCGCACGGCACTGTGAGGGATGCGTCACATCGGGTGCCGGGCGGCCCCGCCGCCGACCGCCCGCTCCTAGGGTGATCGTCATGACGGTCCCGTTCGTGCTGCTGGTCCTGGGCGCACTGACGGCGGCAATGGCGCCGCGACTGCTCTCCCGTGCCCAGTGGCCGGATCGCGAACCCGTGCTCGCCCTGTGGGTGTGGCAGTGCGTCGTCGCCGCGGTGCTGCTGTGCTGCCTTTCCGCGCTGGCGCTCACCGCGTCGGCGGCCTGGGCGGCCGTGCGCGGGCATGTGTTCGCCTTCGCACCGCACGGCGTGGTCGACGCATACGGCCTGTCCGAGTACGGCCGCGGCGCCGGCGCGCTCGCCGTGATGCTCGCACTGGGCGGGCTGTGGACGGTGGCGATGCTCACCCGCGAGGTCAGGGCCGCACGCGGCAGGCGCCGGCAGCGCAGGGCCGAGCTGCGGCGCCGCTCACCGCGGCTGCCGGGCGAGGAGGTGCCGGCGGGCGAGCGCCTGGTGGTGCTGGAGGACCCGCGGTCCGACGCCTGGTGGCTGTCAGGCGCGGAGCCGCAGCTGGTGATCACCACCGCGGCACTCGACCGCCTCAAGGGCCGCCAGCTCGACGCGGTGCTCGCGCACGAGCAGGGGCACATGCGGGCCAGGCACGATGTGCTGCTGCACTGCGCGGGGGCGCTGGCGGGCGGATTCCCGCAGGTGCCGGTCTTCGCCGCGTTCCGCGACCAGGTGCACCACCTGGTCGAGCTGGCCGCCGACGACACCGCCTCGCGCCGCTTCGGCCGGCTCACCACCGCCCTGGCCCTGGTGGAACTGAACGAGGAGCGCGGTGTGTTCGGCCCTGCTCCCGCACCGCTGGCCGCGCTCCCCGGCCGGGTGCACCGGCTGCTCGACCCGGCGCCGCGGCTGCCGCTGGCCCGCCGGGTGCGGATGAGCGCCTGCGCTCTGCTGGTGCCCGCGGTGCCGCTGCTGATCGCCTTCGGCCCCGGCCTCGGCGCACTGACCTGGTGACGGGACCGGCTCTCTCCCGGCGGCCACACCTCGCAGTACCGGCGGTGCAGGCCGCACCATCCGGCGTACGGCCGGTGCGCCGCACGCCGGTCCGCGCAAGGCGACGACAGGAAGTGGCGAGGCGATGAGGCCCAGGGGCTGCATGTTCGACTTCTCCGGCACGGTCTTCCGTATCGAGCCGTGCGCCGACTGGCTGCGCGGGGCGCTCGACGCGGTGGGCGTCGAGGCGTCGGAGGACGAGATCGCGTACTGGGCGGGGCGGTTGGAGCAGTCCGGCGCCCAGCCCGGCGGTGCGACGCCGGCCGGCTGGATGCCCGATCCGGCGGCGGACTGGGAGCGCCGGGACCTGTCGGCGGAGCTGCACCGGCGGGCGTACACGGCGCAGTCCATGACCAGCGGGCTGCCCTGGGACATCCACGACGTGCTCTACGACCGGCACATGGCGCCCGCGGCCTGGCGCCCGTACCCGGACGCCGCCGAGGTGCTCAAGGCGCTGCGCGCACGGGGCGTCGCGGTGGCGGTGGTCAGCAACATCGGCTGGGACCTGCGGCCGGTCTTCGCCGAGCACGGCCTGGCCGACCTGGTCGACGCCTTCGTGCTGAGCTTCGAGGTCGGCAGCCAGAAGCCCGACCCGGCCATCTTCCTCGCGGCCTGCGCGGAGTTGGGGGTACCGCCGCGGGAGACCCTGATGGTGGGTGACGACCGCAGGGCCGACGGGGGCGCCGCCGCGGTCGGCTGCGCGGTCCACCTCGTGGAGCACCTGCCGGCCGACAGCAGGCCCGACGGGCTGCGCGGGGTACTCGACCTGCTGGGCTGACCCGGCCGACCGATACGCTCGACCTGCCGGGCCGGTGCCGCACGTGCGGACACGGCGGGCGCCGGCCCCGGCGATCCCCCGCGTCGCCGGGGCCGGCGCCCGTCCCCGTAACCCGTGCGGGCGCTGGCCCCACGGGATGCGCTGAGTATATTGGCTCGCAGCCAGTCAACGCAGGAGTAAAGCATGTCCCCTCGGAGCGCTTCGGTCAATGAAGCGATGCGCAGGCGTTCCCGGGAACGGCTGCTGCAAGCCACCGTCGAGCTCGTCGAGGAGCGCGGTTACGAGGCCACCACGCTGGCCGACATCACGCAGCGAGCCGGTTCCGCCCGGGGCCTGGTGTCGTACTACTTCTCCGGGAAGCGCGCGCTGCTGCAGTCGGCGGTGCACCGGCTGATGGCCGGTGAGCTGGCCGCCGCGCTGGAGCGCGAGCCGCGCACCGAGGACGGGCGGGAGCTGCTGGCCAGGGCCATCGACGCGATGCTCGGGGTGAGCACCGGTCACACCACGCTGATGCGCACGCACATGGCGTCGATCCTGCAGGAGGAGGGCTTCATCCAGTGCCCTGAGCAGCAGCGGCTCGCGCAACTGCTGCGGGAGACGATGGTCTGCTGGGGCGCGGCCGACCCCGAGGAGGAGTACCGGCTGCTGCGGGCACTGCTGATGGGTGCGTCGGTGGCCATGCTGCTGCCGGGCGCGCCGATGCCGATCCACCGGCTGCGCGCGGAGCTCTTCCACCGCTACGGACTGGACTGGGACGCGGGGGCGCCGCCGCCCGGGTCCGACAGCCACGACCCGTCGGTCGGCTTCCCGCCGCGGACGGTGGCCGACCGGGCGCCCGCAGGGGCGGTGTCAGACCCGCAGAAGTGAGACCAGGTCGTCCCAGCGGGCCATCAGCAGCCCCAGCCCCGCGCCGAAGACCGCGACGACCGCGCACATACCGACGTTGAAGTGCCCCTGCACCAGGGAGGCGGCAAGTCCCAGCAGCGCCGTCGCCACGAGGATGAGGTTGCGCACCACGTGCGGCACCCCCAGCGGGGTCTCCGACGCGCCGAAGCAGCGGCAGGGCACGGCGGCACCTCTGCGGACCACGGCGGTGACGGCGACGGTGAGGCAGCCGAGCAGTCCGGCCGCGATGAGGAAGGCGGCGGACCCGGCGAGGCGTACGGGGACGGCGGCGAGCACCACGACGGCCGCCTCGGCCACCGCCGTGGCCACCGCAGCAGCGGGCGCTTTCGCGCGGTCGATCACCGCCATCGCATTGATCGATTCGACGAACTCCTGCCAGGCGCTCCGGCTGGATATCTTGCCGGCCAGAGCGAGGAGGAAGACCGTGAGCAGCAGCAGCCTGCTGGCAATGTCAACGTACTGCACGGACCGAACTTAGCCACCGTCGGACGGATCTGACAATGGCTCGACGCAAGGCGATCTCCGCTGGTCGCGTCGTTGTGACCGAATATGGGACCCCACAGGGTTCAAACCATGAAATTACGACCCCCGTATCACTTGGGTTACTCTCGATGATCCACAGGCAAGGGGGTGGGCCGTCGTGCTGATTCGGTTGCTCGGGCCGGTAGAAGTGGAGCGCTCCGGCCAGTCGAGACCCGTGCGGCCGCCGCAGGTCGCGCTCGCGCTCGCCGCGCTGGCATGGGAGGCCGGCCGGGTGGTGCCGGTCGAGTCGCTGCTCGCCCGGGTATGGGGCGACGCCGTCCCGTCCGGCGCCCGGCGCACGCTGCACACCGTCATCACCCGCATCCGGCACGACGTGCTGGCAGACGACGGCGCCGTCGTGCGCAGGGTCGGCGGCTACCTGCTCGACGTGAAGGAGTCCGCGGTCGACGTGCTGCGCTTCCGCGGCCTGGTCAAGGAGGCGACGGCCGCGCACGATCCGGCTCCGCCGCTCGGCGAGGCGCTGGCACTGTGGCGGGGCGACCCGCTGACCGGGCTGCCCGGGGAGTGGGCCGAGCGCGCCCGGCACCGGATGCGCGACGAGCGCAAGGAGACGCAGCTGCGCTGGGCCCGGACGGTGACCGGCAGCGACCCCGCCGCGGCCACGACCGCCCTGTCCCCGCTGGCCGAGGAGTACCCGCTGGACGAACTGCTGGCCGCGGCGCTGATCGAGGCGCTGCACGCCTGCGGGCGCACCGCCGAGGCGCTGGCGCACTTCGCCCGGGTCCGCCGCACGCTGGCCGGCGAACTCGGCGTGGAGCCCGGCACCTCGCTGCAGCAGGTCCACCGGATGCTGCTGCAGTCCGACGCACCGCCCGAGCCGGCGCACCCGGTACCGCTGCAACTGCCGGTCGGCCTGCGGCACTTCGTCGGGCGGAGCGCAGAACTGGCGCAACTGGCCGCGATCGGGGCCGACGACCAGCCGGCCGGGGCCGCGGTCTGCGCCATATCCGGGCCGCCGGGCGTGGGCAAGTCGTCGGTGGCGCTGCGCTGGGCGCACCTGCAGCGCGACCGCTTCCCCGGCGGGCAGCTCTACGCCGACCTGAGCACCGTCGACCCGGGCGACGCGGCCGTGGTGCTGCCGCGCTTCCTGGCCGCACTCGGCGTCCCCGAGGCGCAGGTGCCCTCCGGCCACGAGGCGCAGGTCGGCCTCTACCGCAGCCTGCTGGCCGGCCGCCGGGTGCTGGTGGTGCTGGACAACGCGCACGGCGCCGCCCAGGTGCGGCCGCTGGTCGCCACGGGTCCCGGCTGCCTGACCCTGGTCACCAGCAGGTCCGAGCTGTCGGGCCTCGCGGTCACCGCGGGCGCCTACCTGCTGCACCTGGACGTCATGCCGAGCGAGGACGCCTACCGCCTGCTGGCCGCCTGGCTGGGCGAGGCGCGGCTGGCGGCGGAGCCCGCTGCCGCCGAGCTGATCATCCGGCGCTGCGGGCGGCTCCCGCTGGCGCTGGCCATCGTCGCGGCCCAGCTGTCCCGGCGCACCGACCTGCCGCTGGCCGAGGTCGCGGCCGATCTGGAGCACACCGACTCCGACCTGGAGCCCTTCGCGCACAGCGACCCGGCGATCGACCTGCGCCGGGTCTTCTGGCGCTCCTACCGTGAGCTGTCAGCCGCCGGCGCCCGGCTCTTCCGCCGGCTCGGGCAGCACCCGGGGCCGCACCTGTCGCTGTCGGCGGCGGCCAGCCTGGCAGGTCTGCCGGTGGAGCACACCCGGGAACTGACCGCGCACCTCAGCGGCGCCAACCTGGTCGAGCTGCGCCCGCCGGGCCGGCTCTACCTGCACGCCCTGCTGCGGGTGTACGCGGTCGAGAAGGGCGTGAACGCCGACAGTACGGCGGTGCGCCAGGCGGCCACCAGGCGGCTGCTCGACCACTGCCTGCACTCGGCCGCCGCGGCGGGCGCCCTGTGCTATCCGCACCGCGACCGCCTGCCGCTGGAAGCCCCGGAGCCCGGCGCGGTGGTGGAGCGGTTCGCCGACCACACCGAGGCGCTGCGGTGGTACGCCGACGAGTCGGTGGCGCTGCCCGCCCTGCTCGCCATGGCGACCGAGGCGGGACTCGACCGGCACGCCTGGCAGCTGGCGTGCTCCTTCGCGGAGTTCATGCAGCGCCGCGGGCTGTGGGAGGAGACACTCCGGGTGCACGCGGTGGCGCTGCCCGCCACGCGGCGGCTCGGCGACCGGCTGGGCGAGGCGCACTGCCGCAACAACACCGCGCGCGCCCTGGTCAGACTGGGCCGCGACGGCGAGGCGGTCGAGCAGTTCGAGCGGGCGATCGAGCTGTACAAGGACCTCGGGGAGCCGGCGCTGCAGGCGTACGTCCTGCTGGGGCTGGCAGGGCCGCTGAGCAGGGAGCGGCCGAGCCGGGCGCTGGGGCCGACGCTGCGGGCGCGCGAGCTGTTCCTGCAGGCGGGCGACCGGGTCGCGGCGGCGCGCGCCCTCAACAACGCCGGGTGGCTGCGCGCCCACGAGGGCGAGCACGAGGCGGCGCTGGAGGAGTGCCGCAGGGCGCAGCGCATCCTGGCCGACCTCAAGTGCCCGGACGGCGAGGGGCACGCGTGGGACAGCATCGCGTACATCCTCGACGTCCAGGGCGACACCGCGGGTGCGGTGGCCGGATTCGAGCGGGCGGCGGAGCTCTTCCACGGCTGCGACGACCTGCACCCGGCGGCCGAGACCCTGGTGCGGCTGGGCGAGACCCATGTGCGGGCCGGCGACCCGGCCGCCGCGGCCGACGCCTGGCAGCGGGCGGCCGACTTCTACGGCGCCCTGGGAAACGCGCAGGCCGAGGCCGTACGGGAGCGGGCAAGGGCACTGGTGACGGGCCGTTGAGAAGTCGTTGAGAAACCGCTCACAGCCCTGGCACAGGCTGCCCGGAGCGGCGCGATACGGCGTGATCCGTCGTACCGCCGCGACGGGGCGGGAACGCGTCCGGCCCCCGTGACCGAAGGGAAGATTCCATGCGCCTCATGAACAAGCTCGCCGACCGGCTGCTCGAGGCGGTCGCGCCGCACACCGTGGCACGGGCCGCCGACTGCGACATCACGTGCGGAGCCGCTGCCGGCTGCGGCCCGAGGCCCGCAGGTGCAATCTGCTGCTACTACCCGAACGGCCACACCAGCTGCGGTGGTTGCTCGAACCAGATCGCCTGCAGCTAGGTCACCGCGCTCGCCGGCGAGGGCTGGTACGGCAGCCACGCCCGGTCCCCTCGGTGACAGGTGCCCGGCGGCCCCCCGACCGCCGGGCACGGCTGATCCTTCCCTTTCACACGGAGTACTCCATGCCCTTCTTGATTGCTGTCGTGTCCCTCCTCGGTGTCCTCTGCCTGCTGACCTTGGTGCTGACCCTCGGGGTGATCCGCCGGCTCCGGGAACACACGAAGCTGATGGACGCGCTGTACGAGGCCGTCGACCTGTTGGGCGCCGGACCTGCCACGAGCCTCGCAAAGCTGGACAAGGGCGAGCTGGTCGGTGACTTCGCCGCCACGACGCTGGACGGGGACCAGGTGACGCGCGAGCTGCTTCCCGAGGGCGCGGTGGTGGCGTTCCTGTCCGCCAACTGCGCAGGGTGCCGCGCGCAGCTCCCCGAGATCGCCTCCTGGGCCGCGGGCCAGGACCGGCGCCAGGTCGTGGCGGTGCTCGACTCCAGTGCCGGCGACCCCGAGGAGCTGGTCACGGCGCTGTCGCCGGTCGCGCAGGTGGTCGTGGAGGACGACCTCGCCATGGGCAATGCCTTCGGCCTCAAGGTGTTCCCGACCTTCTACCAGGTCTCAGGGGAAGGCCGGCTGCTCGCGGTCGAGGGCAAGGTCTCCCGGCTGCCCGTGGGGTCGCCGGCGTGACCGACGACGGGCTGCGTATCACGCCGACGCGGCGGGAACTGCTGCGCAGCGCGGTACGCACCTTGTCGCGGGTATGGCGGTCGGCGCCTGCACAACTTCTGGCTTATCTGGCAGTGGCGCTGGTGGGTTCCGCGGCGCCGGTCATGGTGGCGTGGCTGACCAGGGCCGTGCTCGACCATGTCGCCCAGCACAGGACGGGCTCGCTGCTCGGCCTGGCGCTGGCGATCACCGCGGTCACCACGGCCGTCGCGGTGGCCTCGCACGCAGCACAGTACCTGCGGGCCGAGGTGGACCGGCGGACGGCGGCATCCGCGAAGGACGAGCTGTTTGCGGCGGTCTCCCGCTCCACGGGGCTCGCCGGCTTCGAGAACCCGGCCTTCCTCGACCGGCTGCGGCTGGCCCAGCAGAGCGCGAGCCACCCCGGCCGGCTGGTGGACACCACGGTGTCGGCGGCGAGCGGCCTGGTGACCGTCGTCGGCTTCGTCGGCTCGCTCGCGCTGATCAGTCCCGCCTTCACCGTCCTGGTCCTGCTGGCGGCAGTGCCGGCGCTGCTCATCGAGATGCGGCTGTCGCGGCGGCGTACCGCGATGCTCTGGCGGATCGGCCCTGCCGAGCGCCGCGAGGCCTTCTACGCGCAGCTGATGTCGACCGCGAGCGCCGCGAAGGAGATCCGGCTGTTCGCGCTCGGCGACTTCCTGCGCCTGCGGATGCTCGCCGAACTGCGCACCGCCAACGCGGCCCGCCGCCGGGTCGACCGGCAGGAGCTGCTCATCCAGTCGGGCCTGGCGGCCGCCTCCGCCGGTGTCGCAGGGGCCGGACTCGTCTGGGCGATCCTCGCGGCAGGCGACGGACGGCTCGGCATCGGCGACGTGTCGATGTTCGTGGCAGCGATCGCCGGGGTGCAGGGGGCGCTGAACGTCATGGTGGCGGCCGGCGTGATGGCCTACGAGCACCTGCTGAACTTCCAGCACGAGGTCTCGATCGTGACCGCAGGCCCCGACCTTCCGCTGCCCGCGGCCGGCCGGGACCTGCCGCCGCTGCGCCGTGGCATCGAGCTGCGCGACGTCTGGTTCCGCTACAGCGACGACCACCCGTGGATCCTGCGCGGCGTCGACCTGTTCGTCCCGCACGGCCAGACCGTCGCCCTGGTGGGGCGCAACGGGGCGGGCAAGAGCACCCTGGCGAAGCTGCTGTGCCGCTTCTACGACCCGACCCGCGGGGCGATCCTGTGGGACGGCGTGGACATCCGCGACGTACCGCCGCAGGCGCTGCGCGACCGTATCAGCGCGGTCTTCCAGGACTTCGTGTCCTACGAGCTGACCGCGGCGGAGAACATCGCGGTGGGCGACCTCGCGCTCGCCGGGGACGAGGAGCGCATCGCGCGGGCGGCGCGGGAGGCCGACGTCCACGACACCGTCACGGCCCTGCCGCACGGCTACCGCACTCTGCTGAGCCGCGGGTTCGCCTCCGAGCAGGACGAGGAGGCGGACGGGGTGCTGCTGTCCGGCGGGCAGTGGCAGCGGCTCGCGCTGGCCCGCGGCTTCCTGCGCCGCGACCGCGACCTGATGATCCTCGACGAACCCAGCTCCGGCCTGGACCCGGAGGCCGAGTACGAGGTGCACCGCCAGTTGAGGAAGCTGCGGTCGGGGCGTACCAGCGTGATGATCTCGCACCGGCTCGGCGCGATCCGCGACGTCGACCGGATCGTGGTGCTGGCCGACGGTGTCGTCGCGGAGGAGGGCGGCCACACCGCGCTGCTGGCCGACGGCGGTGTGTACGCCCGGCTGTTCAGCCGCCAGGCGGCCGGCTACCGCGACGACGACATGGAGCCGACGGGAGCCCTGCAGTGACCGGCGCCCTGGCGGTGCTCGCCGCTCTCGTCGTCGCCGCTGCCCTTGCGGCCCTGTGGCTGCGCGGGCGCTACCTGGTGGTGACCGTGCACGGCGAGAGCATGCTGCCGACGTACCGGCCCGGCGAGCGGGTGCTGGTGCGCCGGACGCCGGCCGGCGCGCTGCACGCGGGACAGGTGGTCGTGCTCAGCGGGCACCACGCACCGCCGCCTGAGGCTTTTCCGCCCGGAATGGACAGGACGGCGCCCGCCCCCTGGATCATCAAGCGCGTCACCGCCGTGCCCGGCGACCCGATCCCCCGCGACACCGTGCCCGCGCTGCGTTCAGAACCGGGTACGCACGTGCCGGCCGGGCGGCTGGTGGTGCTGGGCGACAACCCGGCTCGCTCGCACGACTCCCGCCGCACCGGCTACGTCGCCGCCGACCGCCTCTACGGCGTCGCGGTGCGCAAACTCGGCGCCTGAATCCCGGAGGCGCTAGGGAAGGCGCCAGTCCACCGGCTGGGCGCCCTGGCGGATCAGCAGGTCGTTGGTCCGGCTGAAGGGGCGCGAGCCGAAGAAGCCGCGGTCGGCGGACATCGGGGAGGGGTGCGCCGACTCGATCGCGGGGAAGCCGTCGAGGAAGGGCCGCAGATTACGGGCGTCGCGCCCCCACAGCACCGACACCAGCGGCTTGCCGCGGGCGGCCAGCGCGCGGATCGCCTGCTCGGTGACCTCTTCCCAGCCCTTGCCGCGGTGCGCGGCGGGCTTGCGCGGGGCGGTGGTCAGCGCCCTGTTCAGCAGCAGCACGCCCTGCCGGGTCCACGGGGTCAGGTCGCCGTTGGAGGGCCGCGGCAGGCCCAGGTCGGTGTTCAGCTCACGGAAGATGTTCTCCAGGCTGCCCGGCAGCTGGCGCACCTCGGGCGCCACGGAGAAGCTGAGCCCGACCGCCATGCCGGGGGTGGGGTACGGGTCCTGGCCGACGATCAGCACCCGCACGTCGTCGAAAGGCTGCTGGAAGGCGCGCAGCACGTTCGACCCGGCCGGCAGATAGGTGCGGCCCGCCGCGATCTCCGCGCGCAGGAAGTCCCCCATCGCCGCGATCCGCCCGGCCACCGGGCGCAGCGCCTCGGCCCATCCCGGCTCGACAAGTTCGCTCAACTCTCTTGCTGCCACGGCCGATCACCCTACCGGCCCCGCGCGGCGCCCCATGACCGCGCGGCAGGGGCCGCGGCCCCGCCCGCAGGCACGCCGACAGCGGGTGGAAACCTGACCTCCCCTGACCGGCGCTTGACGGTACTCTGCCCGGGTGACAACGCATTCGAATACCCCGGCGGGCTGGTACGCGGACCCGCAAGGCACTCCGAACCTGCTCCGGTACTGGGACGGCACCCAGTGGACCGAGCACACCAACCCGGGCCAGGTGCCGCAGCAGCAGCAGAGCGGGGGCAGCGCGTGGGAGCTGAACGTCAGCCGCACCCCGGACCCGTCGAAGGTGCAGCACCAGGTGCAGCAGCAGGCGGGTGTCTCGCCGACGGCGTACGGCGGCGGCACGCTGTTCACCGAGCCGGTCCTGGTGGTCAACCAGAAGGCCAAGCTGATCGAGCTGGTCAACGAGTACAGCGTCTTCGACCAGAACGGCCGCACGCTGGGCTCGGTCGTCGAGGTGGGGCAGAGCACCGCGAAGAAGGTGCTGCGCTTCGTCTCCAGCGTCGACCAGTTCCTGACCCACAAGCTGGAGGTCAGGGACGCGCAGGGGCAGCCGCACCTGGTGCTGACCCGGCCGGCGAAGTTCATCAAGTCCAAGGTGCTGGTGCACCGGGCCAACGGTGAGCCGCTCGGCGAGATCGTCCAGCAGAACGCCTTC
This sequence comes from Actinacidiphila bryophytorum, assembly GCF_016916835.1. Taxonomy (GTDB): domain Bacteria; phylum Actinomycetota; class Actinomycetes; order Streptomycetales; family Streptomycetaceae; genus Actinacidiphila; species Actinacidiphila bryophytorum. The sequence goes on from NZ_JAFFIX010000021.1 coordinate 134,247, forward strand.
GGCAAGATCAAGTTCGGCTTCATGTACAACGGCCAGCAGATCGGTGCGATCAAGGCGGAGAACTGGCGGGCCTGGAACTTCGCCATCGTCGACCACACCGACACGGAGATCGCCCGGATCACCAAGACCTGGGAGGGCCTGGCCAAGACGATGTTCACCACGGCGGACAACTACGTGCTGCAGATCCACCGGCAGCTCGCCGATCCGCTGCTGAGCATGGTCGTCGCCTCCGCCCTGACCGTGGACACCGCCCTCAAGCAGGACTCCCGCGGGCTCGGCTGAGCCAGTGCCCGGCACAACGCACTGGGTGCTCGGCGTCGACTCCGGCGGCTCGGGGGTGCGGGTGGCGATCACCCGCGCCGACGGCTCCGGGGGTCCCGGCGCGGTCGCCGACGACCGGCCGGTGCCCACGGGTGAGCGCGGCATCGACGCGGCCGCCCTGCTGGACCGGGTGCTGCCGCGGGTCGCCGGGTTGCTGCGCGAGGTGGCGGCCGACTCGCTGGCCGCGGCATGCGTCGGCGCGGCCGGCATGGCCTCGCTCGGCGACGACCTGCGCGCGGCGCTGCCTGCCGCCCTGGAGGACGCTTTCGGGGTACGGGCGCTCGCCCTGGCCGGCGACGCCGTCACCGCCTACGCGGGCGCGCTGGGGCTGTCCCCGGGTGTAGTGGTCGCGGCGGGCACCGGCCTGATCGCGCTGGGCACCTCGGGTGAGAGCTGGCGGCGTGCCGACGGCTGGGGCCATCTGCTGGGCGACGCGGGCGGCGGCGCCTGGATCGGCCGGGCCGGCCTGGAGGCGGCCATGCGCGCCCACGACGGCAGGGCCGGCGGGTCGGCCGCGCTGCTGGCCCGCGCGCAGCAGCGGTTCGGGCCTGCGGGCGCGATGCCCTCTGTGGTCTACCCGCGCACCGACCGGCCGGCCGTGCTCGCGTCCTTCGCGCCCGACGTGGCGCAGTGCGCCGCACAGGACCCGGTGGCCTCGGAGATCCTGCGGCAGGCCGCCCAGCACATCCTGGAGTCGGCCGCGGCCGCCCGCCCGCAGCTGCCGGGCGAGACCCGCGTGGGCCTGGCCGGCGGGCTGTTCAAGATGGGCGAGCCGCTGCTCGGGCCGCTGCGCGACCAGGCGGAGTGGCTGCTGCCCGACGCGGTCCTGGTGCCCGCCGCGGGCGACCCGCTGGACGGCGCACTGCTGATCGCCCGGGCGCTGCACGAGGACCGTCTGACGCTGCCGGTCGACGGTGTGCTGCTGCACGCCGTTCGGCGATAGCCGCTGCTCAGACGCGTACGATAATGGCCGGGTGACCGAACGTCACCGGGGAAACGGACAGTTCTGGACAGGTCTGACCTGTCTCGTACCCGGCCGAGCAGGACCGCGCCGCAAGGCGTTAGCATGCGTCGCCATGAGCACTACCACAGGCGGTCCCGCCTCCGGCCTTCCCGTTCGCATGCCGCGCCCGCGCCAGACCGGACGCCACCGCCGACCGGAGGCGCTGGCCGCCCCCGAGGGCGCTCCGGTGCTGGTCCTCGCCGTCCCCGGTACCCCCTCGAAAGCGGCGCTGAGCCTGGCCGAGGAGGTCGTGAGCATCGCCCGCTCCGAGCTGTCGGGGCTCGACCCGCGGATCGGCTTCGTGGACGGCGAAGGCGACCAGGACAGCGAATTCCCCTCCCTGCGCAGCGTGCTGGACCAGGTCGCGGGCGAGCGGGCGGGCGAGGACACCGCGGCGGTCGTGGTGCCGCTGCTGGCCGGCCCCGAGGCGTCTGTGCTGCGCCGGGTGCGGCAGGCCGTCGCCGACAGCAAGGCGCAGGTCGAGCTGACCGAGGTGCTCGGCCCGCACCCGCTGCTGGCCGAGGCGCTGCACGTGAGGCTGTCCGAGGCGGGCCTGGCCCGCGCGGACCGGGCGCGGCTGTTCACGGTGGCCACGGCGGCCGACGGCATCATCCTCGCCACGGTCGGCGGCGAGGAGGCGGCACAGGCCGCGGGCGTGACCGGGCTGCTGCTGGCCGCACGGCTCGCGGTGCCGGTGCTGGCCGCGGCGCTCGACGAGGACGGCGCCATCGCGCAGGCGGCGGAGCAGCTGCGGGCCTCGGGTTCTGCGACCCTGGCGCTCGCGCCCTGCCTGATCGGCCCGGAGATCGCCCCGCAGCTGCTGCACACCGCGGCGGCCGAGGCGGGCTGCTCCGGCGCCGACGCGCTCGGCCCCTACCCGGCGGTCGGCAAGCTGGTGGTCACGCAGTACGCGGCCGCGCTGGGCCTTTCGATGCAGCAGCCGCAGGGGGCGCCCACGCACTGACGCCGTCCCCTGGCGGCGGAAGCACGGCACGGCGGCGGGCGGTCCCTCCTGGAGGGGCCGCCCGCCGCCGTGCCACCCGGGCGGGGACACCGCCACGGTTCGGTACGGGTGGCCGTGCGGTCGGTGCCGCGCGGTCGGTGCGGTCCGTGCGGTCAGACGAAGCGCACACAGGACACGGCGGGTACGGGCAGGGAGCCGGCCTGCTCGGGGATGCCGGTGGCCGGGTCGATGTCGAACCAGGTGACGTCGCCCGAGCGCTCGTTGGCCGCGTAGAGCCGGCTGCCAGACGGGTCGAGGACCAGGTCGCGCGGCCAGTCGCCGCCGCAGCTCACGGTCGTGAGCAGCTCCAGGTTCTCGCCGCTCTCGTCCAGGCCGAGCACCGCGATGCTGTTGTGGCCGCGGTTGGCCGCCCACGCGAACCGGCCGTCGTGCGAGACCACCAGCTCCGAGGGGTAGTTCTCGCCTTCCACGCCCTCGGGCAGCACCCGGGTCTCGGACACCGGTCGCAGGCTGCCGCGCTCGGGGTCCCAGGTGCAGACGGTGACCACCGAGTCCAGTTCGTTCATCACGTAGGCGTGGCGCCCCGCCGGGTGGAAGACCAGGTGGCGCGGGCCGATGCCGGAGCGCAGGCCGAGCTCCCGCTCGATCTCCAGCTCGCCGGTGGCGGGGTCGAGTTCGCAGACCCGGACCGAGTCGGTGCCCAGGTCCACGCTGACCGCCCAGCGGCCGCTGGGGTCGGTGAGCACCGCGTGCGCGTGCGGCCCCTGCTGGCGCTGCTGGTTCGGTCCGTCGCCCTCGTGCTCCAGCAGCGAGCGCATCGCGCCGATGCTGCCGTCCGCCTCGATGCCCAGCACGCTGACGCTGCCCGGTTCCGCGTAGTTGGCGGTCAGCAGGTGGCCGCGGTGGACGGCGAGGTGGGTGGGGGCGCCGCCGCGCACCGAGACCGGCTTGCCGAGCAGCTTGGGGGCGCCGGGGTCGGCGAGCGAGAAGGCGGCGGCCGCGCCCTCGGGTTCCGTCTCGCTGACCGCGTAGAGCGTCCTGCCGTCGGGGGACGCGGTGAGGTAGGACGGGTTGGGCACGTCGGCGGTGTCCCCGAGCGCCACCAGCGCTCCCGTGTCCGGGTCGACGGTGGCCGTGGTGAGACCGCGCCCACCCGCCGAAGTGAACGACCCGATGTAAACGTGCCCGGCCACTGCCGTACCTCTTCCGCCTGATGTCTGTACGGCGGCTGAGAGTAGTACCTGACGTCCGGCCCGTCGCCCCCGGGGCCGCCACTGGCCCGCCGATGCGCCTTGCGGCCGGGGCCGTTGGGTGCGGCGGGCGGGCGCTTGCTGCGGTGATGGCTCAAAGTGGTCGGTCAGGCCCGGGCCATCAGTACGGTGATCTTGAACATCCCGACGACGGCGAGGAGGCCGCGGTCCCATGCCGCTGGACGCCCTGGACGCCCGCATACTGCGGCTGCTGCTCGACCGGCCGCGCACCAGCGTCCGCGAGTACGCCCGCATCCTGGGCGTCGCCCGCGGGACCCTGCAGGCCCGGCTGGAGCGGCTGGAACGCGACGGGGTCATCGTCATGGCGGGTCCCCGGGTCTCCCCTGCCGCGCTGGGGCACCCGGTGCTGGCGTTCGTACGGATCGAGGTCGCCAGGGGCCACCTGGACGACGTGGGCGACGCGCTCGCCTCGGTGCCGGAGATCGTCGAGGCCTTCTCCATCACCGGCAGCGGCGGCGACCTGCTCACCCGGGTCGTCGCGCGCGACAACGCGCATCTGGAGGGCGTCATCCAGCGGCTCGGGCGGCTGCCCGGGGTGGTGCGGATCCGTACCGAGATAGCGCTGAGCGAGCGCGTGGCGCACCGGGTCCTGCCGCTGGTCGAGTCGCTGAGCCCGGCCGAAGGCAGCGACGGCGGCACCCGCGGCGCGGAGAGCGGGGGCGAGGACGGGAGCGGCGGCGCTCAGCGCGAGGCCAGGTAGTCCTTCGCGGCCTGCGGGGCCTTGGTGTACGACCCGGCGTCGAAGGGCGGCTGCGGGTCGTACTCGATGGCCAACTGGAAGGCCTGGGCCGCGACGGGTCCCGCGATCAGCTCGGCCAGCCGCAGCGCCATGTCGATGCCGGACGACACACCGGCGGCGGTGACGATCCGGCCCTGCTCGACGACCCGCTGCTCGGTGTACCTGGCGCCGTACGCCTCCAGCAGGTCGGTGGCGCTCCAGTGGGTGGTCGCATGGAGGTCCTTGAGCAGCCCTGCCGCGCCGAGCAGCAGCGAGCCGGTGCACACCGACGTGGTCCAGCCCGCGGTGGCGTCGATCCGCCTGATCCAGTCCAGCAGCGCCTCGTTGCCGAGGTTCGCACGGGCGCCGGGGCCGCCGGGCACGACCAGGACGTCGGCGGCGGTGACGTCGGCGAAGGCCGCGGTGGCGGTGAGCGTGAGCATCCCGGCCCCGTCGGTGACCGGTCCGGCCTCGGCGGCGGCGAAGACCACGTCGGCGTCCGGCAGCATCCGCAGGACCTCGTAGGGGCCGACGGCGTCGAGTGCGGTGAGGCCGTCGAAGACCGGGAAGACGATGCGCATGGCGGTGGCCCTTCTGGCCGGGGACACCGGCCGGGTGATGGATACGACGGGATACGGGATACGGGTGCGGGTACGGGTACGGGGTACGGGGTACGGCCGGCTGTGCGGTGCCGCAGGCCCGCGTGCTCGGGGCCGGGGCTCAGCCGGCGGCGGAGTGCGGGGCGAAACGCCTGCGGTATTCGCCCGGCGTGACCTGGACGGCGCGCTTGAAGCTGCGCTGGAGGGTCTCGCGGGTGCCGTAGCCACAGGCGCGTGCCACCGCCTCGACGGTGGTGCCGGTGGACTCCAGCAGGCGGCGGGCGGCCTCCACCCGCGCGCTCTCGACAAATGCAGCCGGTGTGCGGCCGGTCTCGGCGCGGAAGACCCGGGTGAAGTGGCGCTCGCTCATCCCGGCCCTGGCCGCGAGCGCCGGGACACCGAGGTCGTCGGCCAGGTGGTCGGCGACCCAGTCGAGTACGTCGCGCAGCGGCTGCCGCTCTGGCCGCCGGGCGGCCAGCTGCGCGCTGAACTGCGCCTGGCCGCCGGGGCGCTGCACGAACATCACCAGCTGCCTGGCCACCGCCCTGGCCACCTCGGGGCCGTCGTCCGCCTCGACCATGGCCAGGGCGAGGTCGATACCGGCGGTGACGCCCGCCGACGTCCACAGGTCGCCGTCGCGGACGAAGATCGGGTCGGGGTCGACGGCGGCAGCGGGATGGCGCTGCGCGAGCAGATCGCACGCCGACCAGTGCGTGACGACCCGCCGCCCCTCGAGCAGCCCGGCGGCCCCGAGCAGGAAGGCGCCGCTGCACACCGAGGCGGTGCGGCGGGCCCGCCGTGATGTGCGGGCGAACCAGTCCACGAACTCGGCGTCCTGGCACGCCTGGTGGACGCCCCGGCCGCCGACCGCGACGAGGGTGTCGACCGGCCCCGTGACCTCGCCCGCGGTCAGGGTCGGGGTCACCGTGATGCCGCCGCTGCTGGCGACGGGGCCGGGCGCCGCCGCCACGGTGTCCACGGCGACCCCCTGGCCCGCCGCCCCGGCTGCCCCGGCCGCCAGCCGCCCGGCCTGGACGAAGACCTCGTTCGGGCCTGCGAGGTCGAGCAGCTGGAAGCCGGGGAAAACGGCGAAGACGATGCGGCGGCTGGTCATGGCTCCATCGTGGGTGCGCGCCGCGATGGCGGCAAGGACAGCCTTATGACGATTCCCGCCATCCCGACGCGGCATGACCGGCGTGGCACGGTCGGCGCATGGCACCGTGAGAGCGATCCCACGCTTCGGACTGACACATGCTCACCACCAGGTGATATGCACACCACATGCTCTTGGCATCGATAACATCGATGTGCCAGAGTTCCCCGGGGGCCATGCAGAGCGGGCAGAGCCGGCATGGGCGAACCGAAAGGTCGTGGGAGTGGAGCCGTCAACGCACGAGCAGGTCGTGGTGTCCTTCCGCGGGGTGGCCACGGGCGTGGCCGCGCCGGTGCGTGGCAGGGCTGCCGGGCACATGGTGCAGCCTTCCGCGCCGGCGCTGCTGACGTACCCGCAGGGCGAACTGCTGCGCGGCGGCCGACCGCACCGCGTCCTGGCCGGGTCGATGCACTACTTCCGGGTCCATCCGGCACAGTGGGCCGACCGCCTCGGGCGCCTGGCGGCCATGGGCCTCAACACCGTGGACACCTATGTCGCGTGGAATGTCCACGAGCCGCACCGCGGGCAGGTCCGCTTCGACGGCGGCCGCGACCTCGGGCGCTACTTCGGCCTCGCCCAGGACGCGGGCCTGGACGTGATCGTCAGGCCGGGCCCGTACATCTGCGCCGAGTGGGACAACGGCGGGCTGCCCGCCTGGCTGACCGGGATGCCCGGCATGCGGCCCCGCTCGTCGTACCGCCCCTACCTGGACGAGGTGGAGCGCTGGTTCGACACCCTGCTGCCGCAGATCACCGCGGCGCAGGCGGCGTACGGCGGCCCCGTGGTCGCGGTGCAGGTGGAGAACGAGTACGGCAGCTACGGCGACGACCGCGGCTACCTGGAGTGGCTGCGGGACGCGCTGACGGGCCGGGGCGTCGGCGAACTGCTCTACACCGCCGACGGGCCGACCGCCCTCATGCAGGACGGGGGCAGCCTTCCCGGAACCCTTGCCACGGCGACCTTCGGCTCCGATCCGGCGGCAGCCGCCGCACTGCTGCGGGCGCGGCGGGCCGGGGAGCCCTTCGTGTGCGCGGAGTTCTGGAACGGCTGGTTCGACCACTGGGGCGAGCGGCACCACATGCGCTCGGTGGACAGCGCGGCAGGTACCCTCGCCGGCATCCTGGACGCCGGCGGCTCGGTGAGCATCTACATGGCCCACGGCGGCACCAACACCGGTCTCGGCTCCGGCGCCAACCACGACGGGGTCCGGCTGCAGCCGACCGTGACCAGCTACGACTCGGACGCGCCGATCGCCGAGAACGGCGCCCTGCGCCCGAAATTCCACCGCTTCCGCGAACTGCTGCTCGCCGCGACCGGCGCCGAGCCCCGACCTCTGCCCGCGGACCCGCCGCTGCTGGCGCCCCGCACGCTGCTGCCCGTGCCGGGGGCTGGCCTGCTCGAAGGGCTCGCCGCACTGGCACCGGCCACCGCCTGGCCGCATCCGCCGAGCTTCGAGGAGCTGGGCCAGCCGTCGGGTCTGCTGCTCTACCGCGCACGCCCCCTGGTGCCCGCGGGCACCCACGACCTGACGGTGCACGGGCTGCACGACCGCGCCCAGGTCTTCGCCGACGGTGTGCCGGTCGGCGTGCTCGACGGGGAGACCGGCACCCTGCCGCTGACCGGCACCGGGCGGCGGATCGCACTGGACCTGCTGGTGGAGAACCAGGGCCGGATCAACTACGGCCCGCTGCTCGGCCAGGGCAAGGGCATCCTGGGCGGGGTGCGGATCGGGCCGCGCCTGGTGCACACCTGGACCGTGCACGGGCTGCCGCTCGACGAGTGGACTCCGGAGCTGGTGGAGCACGCCCCGGCCGCCGCAGCGCCGGCCGGCGGCTGCGGCTTCGCGACCGCCCGGCTCGACGTCGACACCCCGGCCGACACCTTCCTGGCACTGCCCGGCTTCTCCAGGGGCCTCGTCTGGGTCAACGGCACACTGCTCGGCCGCCACCGGGAGATCGGCCCGCAGACCACGCTGTACGTGCCCGCGCCGCTGCTGTCCGCGGGCCGCAACACGGTGACCGTGCTGGAGCTCGAACGCTTCGGCGACCGCATCGAACTGCGCGACCGCGCGGAGCTGGGGCCGCCGCAGGAGTACGTCGAGACCTTCGACTGAGCCGCTTCGGCTCAGTCCTGCGCGTCCTTCTTCGCCCGGCTGGGCTGGACCCGCTTCGGCTCGCCCTTCACCTTCGGGTGCTCGGGCGGGTAGGGCAGGTCCCCGAGGCCGTGCTCGCGCTCGTCGCGGTCGGCCAGGTCCAGGGCCGCGTCCAGCCGGAAGGCGTGCTCGTCCATGTCCGCGTGCAGGTCGCCGACTTCCGCGTACCTGACGGGCATGGTGACCAGGTCGAAGTCCGCCGGCGCCACCTCGGTCAGCTCCTCCCAGCGCAGCGGGGCCGAGACCGGCGCGTGCGGGAAGGGCCGCACCGAGTAGGCGCTGGCGATGGTGCGGTCGCGCGCGGTCTGGTTGTAGTCCACGAAGATCTTCTCGCCGCGCTCCTCCTTCCACCAGGCAGTGGTGATCCGCTCCGGCGCGCGCCGCTCCAGCTCGCGCGCCACCGCGATGGCCGAGCGACGCACCTGCGTGAAGGTCCACTCGGGCGCGATCGGCACGAAGACGTGCAGACCGCGGCCGCCCGAGGTCTTCGGCCAGCCGGTCAGGCCGAGCCCGTCGAGCACGTCCCGCAGCTCCTGCGCCGCCCGCACCGCGTCGGAGAAGTCGGTGCCCGGCTGCGGGTCCAGGTCGATCCGCAGCTCGTCGGGGTGCTCGGTGTCGCCGCGGCGGACCGGCCAGGGATGGAAGGTGAAGGTGCCCAGGTTCGCCGCCCACAGCACGGCCGCCACCTCGGTCGGGCAGATCTCGTCGGCGTAGCGCCCGCTGGGAAAGGAGATGCGGCCGGTCGGGATCCAGCCGGGCAGGTTCTTCGGCGCCCGCTTCTGGAAGAAGGACTCGCCCTCCACGCCGCTGATGTAGCGCTCCAGCGTGGTCGGCCGGTCCCTGAGCGCCCGCAGGACGCCGTCGCCCACGCTCAGGTAGTAGCGCACCAGGTCGGCCTTGGTCAGGCCGCGCTGCGGGAAGTAGACCTTGTCCGGGTGCGACACCCGCACGGTGCGTTCGCCGACGGTCAGCTCCAGCGTCTCTGCCATGCCCCCACGCTAGGGCGGGCACGCCGCCGCCGCGCCCTGTGCGGCGCGGGCGCGCACAATCGGAGCATGGACCTGCCGGTGATGCCCCCAGTGCAGCCGATGCTCGCCAAGGCCGCGAAGGCCATCCCGGCCGGCATGCAGTACGAGGCCAAGTGGGACGGCTTCCGCGCGATCGTCTTCCGCGACGGCGACGAGATCGAGCTGGGCAGCCGCTCCACCAAGCCGCTCACCCGCTACTTCCCTGAGGTGGTCGAGGCGCTGCGGACCCGCATCCCGCCGCGCTGCGTACTCGACGGCGAGATCGTCATCGCACGCGACGGGCGGCTGGACTTCGATGCGCTGCTGGAGCGCATCCACCCCGCCGACTCCCGGGTACGCCACCTGGCGGAGGTCACACCCGCGAGCTTCGTCGCCTTCGACCTGCTCGCGCTCGGCGACCGGTCGCTCATGGCGGAGCCGCAGCGCGACCGCAGGTCGGCACTGACCGCCGCGCTGCGCGAGGCGACAGCTCCCGTCCACATCGCCCCCGCCACGGACGACGTGGCACTCGCCGCGGACTGGTTCAACCGCTTCGAGGGCGCCGGCCTCGACGGCGTCGTCGCCAAACCCCCGGACCTCGGCTACCGGCCCGGCGAACGCGTCCTGGTGAAGGTCAAGCACGAGCGCACCGCCGACTGCGTCGTGGCGGGCCTGCGCCGGCACAAGAGCGGCCCGGTGGTCGGCTCCCTGCTGCTCGGCCTCTACGACGGCGAAGGCCGCCTCCAGCACGTCGGCGTCTGCGCCTCCTTCCCGATGCGCCGCCGCGCCGAACTCATGGAGGAACTGGCCCCGCTGCGGATGGACTCGGTGGCGGGACACCCCTGGCAGGAATGGGCCAGCGAGGAGGCCCAGGCCGCCGACCGGCTGCCCGGCGGACCCAGCAGGTGGACCGGCAAGAAGGACCTGTCCTGGCTGCCACTGCGCCCCGAACGGGTCCTGGAGGTCGCCTACGACCACATGCAGGGCGACCGCTTCCGCCACACCGCGCAGTTCCGCAGGTGGCGGCCGGACCGCGAACCCGAGCAGTGCACTTACGCGCAGCTGGAGGAGCCGGTCGGGTACGACCTGGCCGACTTCCTGTCGGCCGGGCAGGACTGACGCGGCGTCCGGTCAGCCGGGGACCGGTCAGCCGAGGAAGGTGAGCCGCACCTTGCGGCGGGGGTTGTCGCGGTTGGTGTCCACCAGGACCACGGACTGCCAGGTGCCCAGCTCCAGCCGGCCCCGGACCACCGGCAAGGTGGCGTGCGGCGGCACGAGCGCCGGCAGCACATGGTCGCGGCCGTGCCCCGGGCTGCCGTGCCGGTGCCGCCACCGGTCGTCCGCGGGCAGCAGGTCCTGCAAGGCGGCCAGCAGATCGTCGTCGCTGCCCGCGCCGGTCTCGATCACGGCGACGCCTGCGGTGGCGTGGGGCACGAACACGTTGAGGAGGCCGTCGGCTTTGCCGGCCTCCTCGTGCAGGAAGGCGGTGCACTTCGCCGTGAGGTCGTACACGGATTCCACCCAGCCGGTGGAGACGTCGATGAGCCGCGAACGATAGCGATCAGCCATCCCCCCATTGTCCCCCCACCCGTCTGGACCCGCGCCGTTCCCCGCGCCCCTGATGGTTGCCCCTTCGGAGGAGGGCGAGCGTTTCAGGGGCGCGGGGAACTGCGCGCCCAGCCCGAGGAGCGGGAAAGAAGCAACGCCACAGCAAGTGGCACCCGCCCAGGGGCTCGGGGAACTGCGAAACCAGCCCCCACCGAGCGAGAGGCGACCGCCCACCGCAAGGGGCAGGACCTGACGGCCCCCCGGGAGGGGGTGATTGCCGGGGGCGGCGATTGGTCTGTACCATTCAGCGGGCCTGGACACCGTACCGTCCTTGCCGCAGCCCGGAGGGGGTGAAGGTGTTGCGCCGGCTCACCGCACTGGTCGACTCCTGCCTGCTGCCCACGGTACGCGGGCGCCACGAACGGCTCCCCGAGTGGGTGATGCGCAGCCTGGAGAACGGAACGCCCGGCGCAGCCGTGGACACGCGGGAGACGGCCGACGCGCTGCGCGCGGCGCTGCCGGACGCGCTGACGGGGCACCCGGGCGACCCGGCGCGGCACGAGGCGGAGGGCGGCGGGAACGCCGCCGCGGCCGACCTCGTCGCGGCGGGCGCGAACCTCCATCTGGCCGTCCGCCCAGGACGCCGCGCCGACCAGACCCGCGTCTTCGTCACCGATCTCCAGATGCACGGCGTGGCCGCCGCACTCGGCCCCTTCACCGCGGGCGGCAGCCTGCGGCCCTTCGCGGAGGGCGCCGCCGCGGGGGTGCGGGGTATCACCGCGGGCCACACCCCGGTGCCCGGCGACGAGGATCTGCCCGCGATGCTCAGCGCCCGCGCGGTGACCGGAGTACTGCGCGGCGAGCTGGGCTACGGCGGCGTGGTGCTGAGTGACACGCTGGACGCGCCGTCGATCGTCGACGGCTGGGGTGTGCCGGGCGCCGCGGTGCTGGCGTGGATCGCCGGCGTGGACCTCGTACGGCTCGGCCCGTCGAGCGGCGCGGGCGTGCGGGACGCGATCCACGCCGCGGCGGCGCGGGCCGTGGCCGACGGCGACCTGCCGCAGCGGCGCCTGGAGGAGGCCGCGGAGCGCGTCGCGAGGCTGCGCCGCTGGGCGTCGGAGCCGCGGATGCCGGCCCAGGAGCCGGCCCCGGCGGCCGGCGCGGGCTGACCGCCGGGCGGGGAAGCATTGCCCCTGCTCCGCGGTTGGGACTGGCATGGACGTTGCGGTGCGTGAGGTCGAGGTGGCCGTCGTCGGCGCTGGGCAGGCCGGCCTGTCCGCCGGGTATTTCCTGCGCCGCTCGGGCCTGGCTCCCGGTGCAGGCTTCGTGGTGCTCGACCACTCCCCCGGCCCGGGCGGCGCCTGGCAGTACCGCTGGCCGTCGCTGACGTACGGCAAGGCGCACCGGGTGCACGAGCTGCCCGGCATGCCGCTGGGCTACGCGGACCCGGACCGGCCGTCGGCCGAGGTGGTGGGCGACTACTTCGCCCGCTATGAGCGGGAGTTCGACCTGCGGGTGCGCCGTCCGGTCGACGTGGCGGCGGTACGCGAGGGCGACGGCGGGCGGCTGCGGGTCGAGACCGACGCCGGCGTGTGGTCGGCGCGCGCGCTGATCAATGCGACCGGCACCTGGGACCGGCCCTTTCTGCCCTACTACCCGGGCCAGGAAACCTTCCTGGGGCGCCAGCTGCACACCGCGGGCTACAGGGGCGCCGCGGAGTTCGCCGGCCGGCACGTGGTCGTGGTCGGCGGCGGCACCTCGGCGGTGCAGTTGCTGATGGAGCTGGCCGACGTGGCCAGGACCACCTGGGTGACCCGGCGGCCCCCGGTCTTCCGCAGCGGGCCCTTCGACGAGGAGTGGGGGCGCGAGGCGGTCGCGTCGGTCGAGCGGCGGGTGCGGCAGGGGCTCCCGCCGCAGAGTGTGGTGAGCGTGACCGGGCTGGCCGCGACAGAGGCGGTGCGGCAGGCCGAGGAGCGCGGCATATTGCGACGCGAGGAGATGTTCGACCGGATCACGCCGCACGGCGTCGCCTGGGCCGACGGCCGCACCCTGGAGACCGACGTCATCTTGTGGGCGACCGGATTCCGCGCCGCCCTGGACCACCTGGCACCGCTGCGGCTGCGCGAACCCGGCGGCGGGATCGCGGTGGAGGGCACCCGGGTGCTCAAGGACCCGCGTGTCCACCTGGTCGGCTACGGGCCGTCGGCGAGCACCATCGGCGCCAACCGCGCGGGCCGCACGGCCGTGCGCGAGGTCAGGGCGCTGCTGGACGAGCACCGCCTCCAGGCCGTGCGCTGAGCCACGCGGCCTGTATCGCGCCGGCCCAATAAACATCGGATGTCTCCTTCCCTCAGGAAGGAGCTTGCGGCAGTATGAGCGCATGCGTGATCGAGATCAGCCCGGCCTGCACCGGCGCGGCGCGGAGGACCCATGCGCGTAGCGCTTTTCGTGACCTGTGTGAACGACATGCTCTATCCGGACACCGGGCGGGCGGTGGTGGCGCTGCTCGAACGGCTCGGTGTGGAGGTGGACTTCCCGACGGGGCAGACGTGCTGCGGGCAGGCCCACTACAACACCGGCTACCGGCGCCAGGCCGAGCCGCTCGTGCGCCGCTATGCGGCGGTCTTCGACGGCTACGACCACGTCGTCACCCCGTCGGGCTCCTGCGCGGCCATGGTGCGGGACAACTTCCCGCGGATCGCGGCGCGTGCGGCCGACGAGGGCCGTGACAACGGGCTGGCCGAGGCAGCGGCAGCCGCCGTACCGAAAACATAT